>NZ_MUNS01000019.1 GCF_002002705.1 Polaromonas sp. C04
ATCCCTGCCTTCCCCCAGCGGGGGAAGGAGCAAACAACCCGCAACCCTATTTGCTGATGTGGATCCACTTGTAATCCATGAAGTTGTCGGCACGCTGGACCAGCGAGACTTTCTTGCTCATGCCCCAGGCCAGCAATTGCTGGTGCAGCGGGATATGGCCAACGTCGGCGGCGTGGATGGCAAACGCCTCCTTGATCTCGGCGTCGCGCTTGGCCTTGTCGGTCTCGGACTGGATCTTGTGCGTCAGCTCATCGAGCTTGGGGTTGCAGTAGGAACCCAGGTTGAACTGGCCAGCGCCCGTCTTGTCGTCCGGGCACACCATCAGCGCATTCAGCGCGTTGTGCGCGTCATAGGTCGATGGCGTCCAGCCCAACATGTAGAAGCTGGTATCGCGGCGCAAAACCTTGGGGAAGTAGGTGCCCTTGGTTTCGGCCTGCAGGTTGATCTTGACGTTGATCTTCGCCAGGTTGGCGGCCACGGCCTGGCAAATCCGGCTGTCGTTCACATAGCGGTCGTTCGGGCAATTCATGGTGAGTTCAAAGCCAGCCGGGTAGCCGGCCTCGGCCATCAGCTTCTTGGCCGCTTCCACGTCGTAGGGCAGGCGCTTGTCCTGCTCGGCCGTCCAGCCGTTGTTGCCCGGGCCGATCATCAGCGCGGTCGGTCGCGACTGGCCGCGCATCACCGTGGTCTTGATGCCCTCGATGTCGATCGCCTGGTAGAACGCCCTGCGCACCCGAACGTCCTTGAACGGGTTCTTGCCCTTCACGCTGGAGTACAGCAACTCGTCGCGCTTTTGGTCCATGCCCAGGAAGATCGTGCGCAGCTCGGGCCCGGTCAGAACTTTCGTACCCGCATTCGCATTCACACGCGCGATGTCCTGCACCGGCACCGGCTCCATCACGTCCACCTCGCCCGAGAGCAGAGCCGCCACGCGCGTGGCGTCGTTGCCGATCGGGGTGAACACCACCTGTTGCACGTTCCCTTCGATCTTGCCCCAGTAGTTACCGAAGCGCTCCATCGTGGTGCGTACATTGGGCTGGCGCTCGCGCAGGCGGTATGGGCCCGTGCCGTTTTCGCGGAACGATGCGGCATTTTCAATGCCTTTGCGGCGGTCCACCGGCTTCGTCGCCTGGTTGGTTTCACACCATTTCTTGCTCATGATGTAGACCAGCGACACCACATCGGGCAGGATCGGGAACGGCGCCTTGGTCTCGATCTCCACCGTGTAGTCGCCGACCTTGCGCACCTCCTTGATGTCGTTGGTATAGCTCTTCATGTCGGAGCCGTCGGACGCGGCGCGCTGGAAGCTGAACAGCACGTCGTCGGCCGTGAACGGCGTGCCGTCGTGGAACTGCACACCCTTGCGCAGCTCGAAGCGCCACACGTTCGGCGAGGTCTGCTTCCAGCTGGTGGCCAGCGCCGGCGCCAGACTCAGGTCCTTGGCGCGCCCCGTCAGCCCCTCATACATGTTGCCGTCGACACTGAGCTGCAGCGACTCGTTGAGCGAGTGCGGGTCCATCGACAGCGCATCGCCCTGATCGGCGACCCGCAAGGTTTGTGCGGACGCTACAAAACTTGCAGCGGATAGCGCACAAACGACGGCAACTGTGAGCAGATTTGACTTAAATTTCACAACGAACTCCTTGGGACAAGAAAGAAAAGAATCGGGGTCACGATACCGCCGACGGACGCACCGGCATTGCCTGCTCCACCAGGCTGGCGTGCAGCGCCGAGCCCAGCGGAAGAATGTCGTCATTGAAGTCGTAGCGGCTGTTGTGCAGGAAGCAGCTGCCCACGCCGTTTTCGGCGCCCTGACCGATGCGCAGGTAGGCGCCGGGCTTGACCTGCAGCATGAACGAGAAGTCTTCCGCGCCCATGCTCGGCTCCAGGTCGCGCACCACGCGGTCGGCGCCCAGCAGCGACTCGGCCACGTCGGCGGCAAACTCCGCCTCGTCGGCCGAGTTGATGGTGGCCGGATACATGCGCTCGTATTTCACGCTGGCGGAGGCGCCGAAGCCCAGCGCCACGGCGCTGCACAGGTCATGCAGGCGCTGCTCCATCATGTCCTGCACCTCGGAGTTGAAGGTGCGCACCGTGCCCACCAGCGTGGCCTTGCCCGGGATCACGCTGAACGCCCCCAGGTCGCCCGCGTGCATGGCGCACAGGCTGATCACGGCGCTGTCGATCGCCCGCACGTTGCGCGAGACGATGCTTTGCACGGCCGTGATGATGTGGGCGGACACCAGCACCGGATCGATCGTCATGTAGGGGTGTGCGCCGTGGCCGCCGCGACCCGTGATCTCGATGGTGATGCGGTCGGCCGCCGCCATCATGGGGCCGGGGTTGACGCCCACCATGCCCGGCTTCATGGAAGGCCAGTTGTGCATGCCATACACGGCCTGCACCGGGAAGCGCTCGAACAGGCCGTCCTCGATCATGACGCGCGCGCCGGCAAAGCCTTCTTCGCCGGGCTGGAAGATCAGCACGGCCGTGCCGTCGAAATTGCGCGTGGCGGCGAGGTACCGCGCCGCCCCCACCAGCATGGTGGTGTGGCCGTCGTGGCCGCAGCCATGCATCAACCCGGTTTTGGCGGACTTCCAGCCAAAGTCGTTGTACTCGGTCATGGGCAGGGCATCCATGTCGGCGCGCAGGCCGATCATCCTGCCGCTGCCGTGGTGTTTGCCGCGGATCAGCGCCACCAGGCCGGTCTTGCCGATGCCGGTATGAATCTCGTCCACGCCGCACAGTTTCAAGGCCTCCTTGATGCGCCCACCGGTGTAAAGCTCCTCGAAGCCGAGCTCGGGGTGCGCATGCAGGTCGCGGCGGAACGCGGTGAGCTCGGGGTGAAACTCGGTGATCTGGGCAAAGGCGCGGCCATTCGCCTTCAAGCGGGGTGCCAGCATCAGTGTCCTCCGGCGTTGCCAACGCGCAGCCTGGGATCCACCACAAAATACAGCAGATCGACGATCAGGTTGATGATGACAAAAATCAGCGCGATCAGGCACAGGTAGGCCGCCATCACCGGGATGTCGGCAAAGGTGATGGCCTGGATGAACAGCAGGCCCATGCCGGGCCACTGGAACACGGTCTCGGTGATGATGGAAAAGGCAATCAACCCGCCCAGCTGCAGGCCCGTGATGGTCATCACCGGCACCAGCGTGTTCTTCAGCGCATGGCCGAAGTGAATGGCGCGGTTGGACAGGCCGCGGGCACGTGCAAACCGGATGTAGTCGGTGCGCAGCACTTCGAGCATTTCGGCGCGCACCAGCCGCATGATCAGCGTGAGCTGGAAAATCGCCAGCGTGATGGCCGGCAGCACCATGTGCATCCAGCCGTCCAGGGTGAACAGGCCGCTGCTCCACCAGCCGAACCTGGTGACATCACCGCGCCCGAAACTTGGAAACCAGCCCAGCCCGACCGAGAAAAACAGGATCAGCAAAATGCCGATCAGGAAGGTGGGCAGCGACACCCCCAGCAGCGACAGCATCATGAACAGCTGGCTCGTGAAGGTGCCGCGGCGCAGCGCCGCATAGACACCCATGGGCACGCCGACCAGCAGCGCCAGCACGGCCGCCACCAGCGAGAGTTCCAGCGTGGCCGGAAAGCGCTCGCCAATCAGGCGCGAGACCTTGGCACCCAGGCGCAGACTCAGGCCGAAATTGCCCTGCACCGCATTCACCAGAAAATGCCAGAACTGCACGATGAACGGCCGGTCCAGTCCCAGATCGACGCGCAGCTGCATCCGCTGCGCCGGCGTGGCGTCCTGCCCCAGCATGAGCATGACCGGGTCGCCCACATACTGGAACAGCATGAAGGCAATCAGGGCAACCACGACCATCACGATCACGGCTTGAATCAGGCGGCGCAGGATAAAAGCAAACATCAGCCAAAGAAGAAGTACCGGGGCATACTAGCAGAGCAAATGGCGTGCCGACACAGGGGTTTCCTTGAGGCCCCGAGGCCCGCTGCCGCCGGGCTATGGTTCCCGCGCGGCAGTGGCCCCTGCAGGCAGCAGCCGCACAGGCCCGTACCAGGCCTGTATGGTGGATCGGGTGTTGTCGGTGTCGGTCATGATGCCAATGCCGACCAGCGCGCCGGGCGCCTCGCCAAAGACCTGTTCGAAATCGGCGCGGACATCGCACTCATAGTCCATCCAGCGGCCCAGCCTGTCGGGCCCCGACTCCATCACCAGCTTGCGGATGCGGTCGGTGCGCGGGCTCACGATCATGCTGCCCGGCGCGCGCTGGTTGTCCCACACATACATCAGCGTGGCGTAGGGCAGCTCTTCACCGGTCAAGGCCCGTACCAACTCGGACATCATCGCGTTTTTGGCTGAGAACGCCGCGCGGTCGCCCTCAAAAACCAGAATGACGCGCACCGGTGAATCGTCGCTCTCACGCAGCGCCATGTCGGCCTGCGCAATCAGTTGCGGCACCTTCCATGAGAAATGCACACGGCCCAGATCGGCCGGCTCAATGCGCAGCTTGTGCCGCAGCATGCTGGCAGACGACACCGCGTGGGCGGCCACGGCGTCGCGCCCCTCCTCGCGGGCGTAGGCAAATTGCGTCGCCTGCTTGCCGGGAAAAGTGTGGTGCTGCCACGGACTGGTAGGGGCGGTTCTGGAAGAAGCCATGGCCCAGGGACTGGCAGCCAGGTGGGCGCCGTCCGACGGCACCGAGGAACAGGCCACCAGAGCAGCCACTGCCAACAAACCCAGCCGGCCTATAGCACGCTGCGCAGCGTACAACGTCATGCCGACAGAGAAATCTCGTGCGTCCAACCAGCGTCAACGAACGACCAAGTCGACATTCTTGCCGGTACGGAACAACATCGCAACGAGTGTATCGAGCGAGAAGCGTCCGAGCTTGAAGTTGACGAGGTCGGAGACTCGCGGCCGGGAGACATCGAGTATTTCAGATGCAGCAACCTGAGTGAGTTTTTCCAATTGCATCCATTGCGTGATAGCGCTCGCAGCCTCTTCCTTCAGCTTTTGAGCCTTGGCAATACGGGCATCCGCATCTTTCAGCAGCGCCTTCGCTTGTTTCGGCGAGAAGCCCAAGTCTGCGAATACGTTGCCATCAGCCGCTGTGACATGGCGGCTCTTCAGGTCATCGTCTTGGTGAGCAGTCTTCATCGAGCTTTCCTTTCCTTTCCTTCAATACTGCGCCATAACGGCGCTTCGCGATATCCTTGTCACCTTGAGAGGTCTTGTTGGTCTTCTTCTGGAAGGCGTGCAACACATACAAGGCCTCTTCGAACTTCGCGACGTACATGACCCGGAACCACCCATCAGCGGTGTCCACGATGATTTCCGCCACACCGGCACCGATCGCAGGCATCGGCTTGAACACGTCCGGCTGTTCCCCTCGCTGAACCTTGCGCAACTGGAAGCCGGCATTGCGTTTGGCATCGTCGGTGAAAGCACGGAGATCGTCAAGAGAACTACCTCGCCAGTCGATAGGCTTCATCATTTGTATAAGTAATTGTACAACAATCCAGGATGTGTAGTAGTCCGGGATTCGACAATCGGGATAGGGGCCGGTCAGCCTTGACCGGACCCCTCCCACACCACCCGGCATGCGGGTCCGCACCGGGCGGTTCGAGAAGTTGAGGTCATGAGAGTCGTGGCAATCCCAGGCGATCGAACCATTCTACGGTCAGGACGCTGTTGAGCCGCTTGCCGCTATTGCGCCACCAGCGACGGCTGTTGGCCGCGACTTGGTGGGCAATCTCGGGTTTGGCGCCCAGCGCTCGCAGTTCGCGATAGATGCTCGTCCCGCGCTTCCACTGCTTGAGTTGAACAGCGCGCAACCGGTGTCGCAACCACTCGTCCAGCTCGCGCCAGACGCGGGGTGTTTGCGCCAACCGGAAGTACGCTTTCCAGCCCAGCAGGTAAGGCCGTAGACCATCCACCACCTGCTGCATGCTTCGTCCACCGCTGCGGCGCGTCAGCTGACGCAATGCCTCGGACATCGACATGTCGCTCAACACTCCTTCTCGTTGGGCCCTTCACCGTGCTCTGCAGCCTCCTCGGCTCGCCCCGGCTACTACGGCTTATGCTGACTCCTCGCTCCGGTCCATCACCGTCGCCCTTTCAGGCATGAAGCGAGGTCTCCCCAGGTAAGGGTCGCACTCCTTCATCGCACAACCGCCGCATTTACGCCACCGCGCCTTGATCACGAGAGCTTCGTGGTCACATGCCCACTCGCCCTGCTTGGCAGCGCCTTCTATGCGGTTCTTGTCCATCGGCTCGCGATTTACGCTCCACGCTTCCTCCCCACACTCGGTCACCCTCGTGCAGTTGCGCTTGCGCTTCGTTCGTCGTGATCAACTTACGGCGGGACTTGCACCCGCAGGAGTGCGCCCATGCTGGGCGCACATGAAAAAAAGCCACCAGCCCGAGGGCTGATGGCTTTCAAGGTTTCTGAATCAACACTGGCACAAGGCCAGCGTGTGATTAGAAGGAGTGACGCAGACCGATGTCGATACCGTTCGAGCTGCCGATAGAGCCAGAGGCGCCAGCGTTAGTGGCGAGGGCGCCAGCGGTCACGTTAGCAGCGGAGCCGCTGTTGCTGACGTGTGCGTACGTACCGTAGATGGCGGTGCGCTTGGACAGGTTGTACACATAACCCAGAGCGTACTGGTTCGCCTTGACAGCGTTGTTGTCGAACTTGACGTGGTTATAGGAAGCCACGATGTTGCCAGGACCGACCGGTGCGTTCAAGCCCAGCAGCCAGGTGCTGTTCTTCTGGGCACCAAGCGCGCCTGGAGTGCCCAGCTTTTCCTGGTTGTACTGGGCCATCAGAGCCACCACGCCGAGGTCGTAGGAAGCACCGATATTGGCCTTCTTGTAGTCGTTCAAAGCCAAGATCTTGGTCTGGCTGTAGGCCAGGGCCACGTTCAGAGGACCATTCTGGTAGCCAACACGCCCACCCATAACGTTGCCGTCTTTGCTGTTGGCAAGAGCGGACGAGTTCTCACCCATGGCGTACATGGCCTGGCCGTAGAAGCCGCCCAGGTTGCCCGGCAGGAAGTAGCCGATGCTGTTGGACGAGCGCACGGTCGTTGCCACGCCATTCGCGCCGCCCAAGGCAATGGTCGCGTTGGTTGCAGCGCCAACACCCACGGTGCCGAACGGATCGAAGATGGTGTCGTTCCAGAACGACGGCGTGTAGTCACGGCCCAAACGGATTTCACCGAAGTTGCCAGCCAGGCTGACGGTTGAACGACGGTTAAAGGTCAGACCACCAGCGCTGTTCTGGGCAGCCTGGTTGTTCAGGCTGGAGTTTTGACCCGTGCCGCTGTCGTTGTTCAGGCCGGCTTCGAGCCAGAAACCTGCATTCAGACCGCCACCGAGGTCTTCGGTGCCACGGAAGCCAAGACGGCTGGAGCTGTTGGCGCCTTGCACCAGGCCGTTAACGGAGCCGGCCAGGGCGCCGCCGCTGACGTGTTCGTAGGCAGCGTCAACCACGCCAAACAGCGTGACGGACGATTGAGCAGAGGCCACGCCGACAAAAGCGAGTGCAGCCAGAGCAACTAGGGATTTTTTCATTTCGAGTTTCTCCAAGGTTAAACAGAGGGCACCGGCGAGAGAAGTTCGGTTCCCCGGGCCAACCTCCTTTTGGGAAGTTGTAGCTATTGCACCAGACCCGGCTGTGATGGGCAAAGGAATTCACCCAAAAACCACCTCTAATGAGCTATTTCGTTGCAATGGCGCCACATCTTGCCGATGGGCCGTGGGTTGCCCGCAACATCGCCGGCGGCCACCGGCTCCTCGCGCGGCTTAAACTGCGGACTGTGGACGGCCCGAATGGGCGCGCCACGCTGGAGGAAACTGTATGGACCCATTCTTGACGGCCGCGGATACGGCCCTGCGCACCCTGTTTGCCACGCCGCGCGCGACCCGGCCCTGCCCCGTGCTGCCGGCCGACGCGACCCAACTCGACCATTCTGCAAAACATCACTCCGGCGCACTGATGCGGGTCAACCACGTGGGCGAGGTCTGCGCCCAGGCGCTGTACGCCTCGCAGGCTCTGGCCACCCGCGACGCCGGGCTGCGCGCCCATTTCGAGGCGGCCGCGCGCGAAGAAACGGATCATCTGGCCTGGATCAAAGGCCGGCTGGACGAGTTGGGCGCGCGGCCCTCGCTGCTGAATCCGCTGTGGTACGCCGGCGCTTTTGCGATGGGTCTCGTGGCCGGGCGTCTCGGCGACCGCGTCAGCTTGGGATTCGTGCTGGAGACCGAGCGGCAGGTCGAGGCGCACCTGCAAAGCCATCTGGAGCGCCTGCCCGCGGGCGACCACGCGTCACGTGCCATCGTGGTGCAGATGCGCGACGACGAGGCGCGCCATGCGGCGCAGGCCAAAGACGCAGGGGCGCTGGAGTTCCCTGCGCCGGTGAAGGCACTGATGCAGGCCGCGGCCAAGGTCATGACGACGACGGCGCATTACATCTGAGGCTGTCATTCCCTGCTGAAGTTGTCATTCCCGCGCAGGTGGGAATCCACCACGGCGCGCCCAAGTGTTACCGTGGATTCCCGCCTGCGCGGGAATGACAAGGGGGCGCCGGAATGACAAGCTAAGCGGGCGTCACGCCTCAATGACCTCGAAGCTGGTGCTGATGGCGGCGGTCTTGCCGAGCATGACGCTGGCCGAGCAGTACTTGTCGTGGCTCATGGCAATGGCGCGCTCCACCGCCTGCGCGGGGATGCCTTTGCCGGTGACGGTGAAGTGCATGTCGATGCTGTTGAACACCTTGGGGTCGGCCTCGGCGCGCGCGGCGCTGAGTTTGACCGTGCAGCCGCGCACGTCGTGGCGGCCGCGCTTGAGGATCAGCACCACGTCGTAGGCGGTGCAGCCGCCGGTGCCCGCGAGCACGGCCTCCATCGGGCGCGGCGCCAGGTTCTGGCCGCCGTTGGCCGGCGTGGCGGCGTCGGGCGCGCCATCCATGGCGAGCACGTGCCCGCTGCCGGTTTCGGCCACGAAGCCCATTCCCGAGCGCGCGCCGGTCGCGCCGGTCCAGCTCACAAGGCATTCCATCATGTCGTCATCTCCTTCTCAAAATTTGCCAAAAAAGTCTCATGCGCGACGGCCCCGATGGTGCAACGCAACAAAAACAGGACTACACTGTACCCAACGCGTCAGAATTTTGATGCACCGGTTGTCTCCTCCATCCTCTGAAAAGATGGATTACGCCCCGAATCGCAAGGTCCGGGGCGTTTTTTTGGCCCCTCATCAGTTTTCCACGGTACTCAAGCGCCTTCCGCGACCCATGAAACCGGCGCAGCCAGATGCCAGGGATACCGCGGAACCGGCTTTGCCGGGCCGCTGGTATCGCCCCCTTGAGGGGGAGGCGCCGCAGGCGCTTCGGGGGTGTTTCATCCTCGCCGCTTATCATTGACCCTCCATGAGCACCAAGCACCTGCAACCCGGCGACTATCTGAAAAAAATCCTCACGGCGCGCGTCTACGACGTCGCCATCGAGTCGGCGCTGGAGCCCGCCCGCACCTTGAGCCGGCGCCTGCACAACAAGGTGCTGCTCAAGCGCGAGGACCAGCAGCCGGTGTTCAGCTTCAAGCTGCGCGGGGCCTACAACAAGATGGTGCAGCTCAGCGCCGCGCAGCTGCAAAAGGGCGTGATCTGCGCCTCGGCCGGGAATCACGCGCAGGGCGTGGCGCTGTCCGCGCACAAGCTCGGCTCGCGCGCCGTGGTCGTGATGCCGACCACCACGCCGCAGCTCAAGATCGAGGCGGTGAAGGCGCTGGGCGGCGAGGTCGTGCTGTTTGGCGACAGCTACTCCGATGCCTACACGCACGCGGCCGCGCTCGAAAAAGAGCAGGGCCTGACGTTTGTGCATCCGTTCGACGATCCGGACGTGATCGCCGGCCAGGGCACCATCGCGATGGAAATCCTGCGCCAGCACCAGGGCCCGCTGGATGCGGTGTTCGTGGCGATCGGCGGCGGCGGGCTGATCTCGGGCGTGGCCAACTACATCAAGGCGGTGCGCCCCGAGGTGCGCGTGATCGGCGTGCAGATGAACGACTCCGACGCGATGATGCAGTCGGTCGCGGCCCACAAGCGCGTGACCTTGCCGGACGTCGGCCTGTTCTCGGACGGCACGGCCGTCAAGCTGGTGGGCGAGGAAACCTTCCGCATTGCCAGCAGGCTGGTCGACGAGTTCATCACGGTCGACACCGACGCGGTCTGCGCCGCCATCAAGGATGTGTTCGTGGATACGCGCAGCATCGTCGAGCCGGCCGGCGCGCTGGCGGTGGCCGCCATCAAGCAATACGTGGCGAAGAACAAGACCCGGGGCGAAACCTACGCCGCGATTTTGTGCGGCGCCAACATGAACTTCGACCGCCTGCGCTTCGTGGCCGAGCGCGCCGGCGTGGGCGAAGAGCGCGAGGCGCTGTTCGCGGTGACGATTCCCGAGGAGCAAGGCAGCTTCCGGCGCTTTTGCGAGGCGGTCGGCCAGCTGCCGGGCGGCCCGCGCAATGTGACCGAGTTCAACTACCGCATCAGCGACGCGGTGCGCGCCCATGTGTTCGTCGGCCTGACCACGCACGGCAAGGGCGAGTCGCCGCGGATTGCGGACAACTTCAACAAGCACGGTTTCGACACGCTGGACCTGACGCATGACGAGCTGGCGAAGGAGCACATCCGTCACATGGTAGGCGGCCACTCGGCGCTGGCGCAGGACGAG
Organism: Polaromonas sp. C04; assembly: GCF_002002705.1. Lineage (GTDB taxonomy): Bacteria > Pseudomonadota > Gammaproteobacteria > Burkholderiales > Burkholderiaceae_C > Rhodoferax_A. Next base: position 10,705 of record NZ_MUNS01000019.1, read on the forward strand.
CGGCTGCTGCGCTTTGTGTTCCCCGAGCGGCCCGGCGCGCTGATGAAGTTTTTGAACCTGCTGGGGCCGGGCTGGAACATCAGCCTGTTCCACTACCGCAACCAGGGCGCCGACTACGGCCACATCCTGGTCGGGCTGCAGGTGCCCCCGGCCGACAACCCGGCCTTCAATCGGTTCCTCGACACGCTGGGCTACCCCTGGGTCGAAGAAACCGGCAACCCGGTGTACCGGCTGTTCTTGCAGACCTCTTGACCGATGTGGTGTGGCCGCGATCAGGCATTCCCTGCTCGCGGTCCAGTTTTTCACGCGCAGGCTGGTTACGGTTTGAGCGGCGGCAAGTCCAGCGTCACGCTGGCCGGCGCATCCATGCCGGCGGCCAGCACCGCACGGCGCGGTGCCACGGACTGCAACAGCAAGCCGTCACCCACCGCGGCGCCCACACGATAGGGTTTGGGCGGCTTTCCGTCGATGGCGATCAGCGCGGCGCCGCTGTGGCCGCGGTCCGCCACCACGCCCAGCAGCTTGTAGCGGCTGGCACCGCTGACAGCACCAGCGGCAGGCGCTGTCGCCGGGTTGGCGCCGAGCAGGCGCGCGACGGCGGCCGGGTCTGCCGTCGCGACCCCGTTGCCCGCGATCGGCAGCGCCGCGGGGGCGCCCGGCGCCGGCACGAACCTGAGCCCCCAGAACACCGCGCTGGCCGCTGCCAGCGCCCACACCATCAGTGTGACACTGCGCAACCACCACCTGCTCTGCGAATTCATCGGCATGCGGCGATTATCATTGAAGCGAATCCGATTTCAGGCCCACGACGAGCAAGCACACCATGACACTGTTTCCCCCCAACCTGCGCCGGCGCGTGCAGGCCGGTTTCACCCTGATCGAGCTGATGGTGGTGCTGGTCATCATCGGCGTGCTGGCCGCGCTGATCGTGCCGAATGTGCTCGAGCGCGCCGACGATGCGCGCGTCACGGCTGCGCGCACCGACATCAACAACCTGATGCAGGCGCTCAAGCTGTACCGGCTCGACAACCAGCGCTACCCGAGCGCCGAACAGGGCCTGCAGGCCCTGATCATCAAACCCACCGTGCCGCCGATTCCGCCGAACTGGAAGCCGTACCTGGACAAGCTGCCGAACGACCCCTGGGGCAACCCCTACCAGTACCTCAACCCCGGTGTGAAGGGCGAGATCGATGTCATGTCATTCGGCGCCGATGGCAAGGCGGGGGGCGAGGGCAAGGATGCGGACATTGGCAGTTGGCAGTAGAAATTGCCCCCACGCTTGTCGCTTCGCGTACTGCGCTGCCCCCCGAGGGGGCCGCATTTCGCCTTGGGGCGGCCCGGCGGCGAAACCGTAACCCCTACGCGGCACGCGGGCTTCACGCTGCTGGAGCTGCTGGTAGTGGTGGCCATCATCGCGGTCGCCTCGGCCGGGGTCAGTTTTGCCATGCGCGATTCGTCGCAGACCCAGCTGGAGCGCGAGGCGCAGCGGCTGGCGGCGCTGCTGGAGTCGGGCCGCGCCCAGTCGCGCACCAGCGGCGTGCCGATCGTCTGGCACACCACCCCCGGGGGTTTCCAGTTCGACGGCGCGGCGCCGCAGTCGCTGCCAGAGTACTGGCTCCATGCGGACACGCAGGTCAGCCAGGCCACCACCATGGTCGCTGGCCAGGCCCTGCTCACGCTCGGGCCCGAGCCCATCATCGGCCCGCAGGAAGTGGTGCTGGGCAGCGCGGACCACCCAAAGCAGTCGCTGCGCGTGAGCACGGACGGGCTGCGGCCCTTTGCGGTCCAGCCGGCGAATTCACCATGAGGCGCCCCACCAGTTCGGGCTTTACGCTGATCGAAGTGCTGGTGGCGCTGGCCATCGTCGCCATTGCGCTGGCGGCGGGCACGCAGGCCACGATGGCCTTGACCACGCATGCGCAACGCCAGTCCGACATCCTGCTGGCCCACCTGTGCGCCGAAAACGAACTGGTCAAGGTGCGCCTGCTACACCAGATGCCCGGCGTGGGCGACTCCAGCGTGGCCTGCGAGCAGGCCGGGCACCCCTTCGACGTGGCCGTTTCGGTGCGCCCGACGCCGAATCCGAGCTTTCAGCGCGTCGACGCGCAGGTGTTCGATGGCACAACACCGGTGCTGCGCCTGTCCACCATCGTGGGACGGTTTTAATGGCCCCCACGCTTGTGACTGCGTGTACTGCGCTGCCCCCCGAGGGGGCTGCTTCGCCTTGGGGCGGCCCGGCGGCGAAGCGGTTGATGCGGCGCCAGCGTGGTTTCACGCTGATCGAGCTGCTGGTGGCGATTTCGATCATGGCAGTGATGGCGGTGCTGAGCTGGCGCGGGCTGGACGGCATGACGCGGGCGCAGGCCCAGACCCAGCAGCGCGCGGACGAGGTGCTGACGCTGCAGGCCGGCCTCAACCAGTGGACGGACGATCTGGACGCGCTGATACAGCTGCCGCAGGTCAACGCGCTCGACTGGGACGGCCGCGTGCTGCGCATGACGCGGCCCGCCCCCCATGCCAGCGACGGCATGCTGGTGGTGGCCTGGTCGCGCCGCGACGTGGACGGCACGGGACAGTGGCTGCGCTGGCAATCGCCGCCGCTGCACACCCGCGGCGACCTGGCGAATGCCTGGGCCGAGGCGACGCTGTGGGCGCAGAACCCGGGCGACGAGGAAAAAAAACGTGAGGTCGCGATCACGCCCTTGCTGGACTGGCAGATTTTTTATTTCCGCAGCGATGCCTGGACCAACCCACTGTCCAGCGACAGCACCAGTGTGGCGCCCAACCCGGTCGCGCTGGCGCAGGGCATACCGAATACCAGCGTGCCCGATGGCGTGCGCCTGGTGCTGACGCTACCGCCCGGCCAGGCCCTGAGTGGCACGCTGACACGCGACTGGGTGCGCCCCACTTTGGGCGGGAACAAGTCATGACTGGATGTGGCCCCCACGCTTGCCACTGCGTGTGCTGCGCTGCCCCCCCGGGGGGCGCATTTCGCCTTGGGGCGGCCCGGCGGCGAAACCATGGCGCTCCCACGCAAAAGGGCGCCGCGCTGCTGATGGCCATGCTCACCGTAACGCTGGTGGCCACGTTTGCCGCGGCGGCGATGTGGCAGCAGTGGCGCGCCAGCGAGGTCGAGGCGGCCGAGCGCGCGCGCGTGCAGGCGGGCTGGGTGCTGGTCGGCGCGCTCGACTGGGCCCGGCTGATCCTGCGCGAGGACGCCCGCTCGGGCGGCGCCGACTACCTGGCCGAGCCCTGGGCGGTACCGCTGGAAGAGGCGCGGCTGTCCACCTTTCTGGCGGCGGACCAGAACAACACCGGCGGCCATGCCGACGACAGCGACGGTGCACAGAACGCATTTTTATCGGGCCGGATGATCGACCTGCAATCGCGCCTGAACGTGGCCAACCTGGTGCAGAACGGCCAGGTCTCGGCACCGGCGCAACTGGCCTTCGAGCGGCTTTTTGGCGTGCTCGGGCTGCCGCCGGCGCAGCTCAGCGTGCTGACCGACAACCTGCTGCTGGCATCGAGCGGCGCTGCGACCGCGGCTGCCGCGGCGATTTCTGCAGTTACCGGCGGTACGACCGGCGCCCCCGTTACGCCGAGCCCTGCATCAGCCAACAACAGCGACAACGCGCTCGCCCCGCTGCTGCCGCAGCGCGTCGGGCAGTTGGTGTGGCTGGGCCTGTCGCCCGCAACCCTGGCGGCGCTGCGTCCCTACATCACGCTGCTGCCGGTGCGCACGCCAGTGAATCTCAACACCGCCAGCGCCGAGGTTCTGTACGCCTGCATCCCCGGGATCGAGATGGCCGATGCGCAGAAGCTGGTGACGCAGCGCGATCGCACGCACTTCGCCACGCTGGCCGATGCCGCCCTGCTGCTCGGCACTGCGGCCGGCGCACTGAACGCCGACCAGCATGGGGTATCTTCGCGTTTTTTCGAGGTGCGTGGCCGCCTGCGGCTGGACCAGACCGTGGTGCAGGAGCGCTCGGTGGTGCAGCGCGAGGGGCTGGACGTGCGCGTGCTGTGGCGCGAGCGCGGGGTCCCGCCGGCGCTGCCCGGTCAGACGCCCCCTGCGAACTGAGCGCGACGCGACGGATGGCCCCCACGCTCCCTCACTTCGTGTGGTCACTGCCACCCGAGGGGGCTGGCCTCGCTCGGGACGGCCCTTCGCTGCGGCCGGCGGCTCTCTACAATGCCGCTAAAACATGAGTACGCTGATCGTTTACCTTCCGCTGGAGAGCGCCGGCCCCGCCACGCTGTACGGCTATGTCCTCACACCCGACAGGCGTGCGCCGGCGAGTGCCGCCAGCGCACCCGTGGCGCTGCTGCCGCAGCCGGCCCAGTCGAATGGCGAGGTGGTGGCGGTGGTGCCGATCGCGGCCCTGTCCTGGCACCGCGTCACCCTGCCCCCGGGCACGAGCGGTACGTCGGCGCGCCTGCGCGCGGTACTGGACGGACTGCTGGAGGAGCGCCTGCTCGACGACCCCGAGGCCCTGCATTTCGCCATCGAGCCACAGGCGCGTGCCGATGCCACGGTCTGGGTCGCTGCGTGCAACAAGGCCTGGCTGCGCGGCGCCATCGGGGCGCTGGAAGCGGCCAGGCGCCCGGTGTCGCGCATCGTGCCCGAATTCGCCCCCGACATGTCGCCCGCGCCGCAGCTGTCGCTGCATGCCGTGGGCACGCCCGAAGAAGCAAGTCTGGTGATGACGGGCCTGAGCACGCACAGCGGTGTCACCGTGCTGCCTTTGAGCCGGGCCGGTGTGGCGCTGGCCCTGCCGACGGACCCGGATGCGAGCCCCATCGAGGTCGTGGCCGAACCCGCCGTCGCCGAACTGGCAGAACAACTGCTGCAGCGCCAGGTCAGGCTGGAGCAGCCCGCGCAGCGCTGGCTGCGGGCGGCCGCCTCGCCCTGGGATCTGGCGCAATTCGAGCTGGCCAACTCGGGCCGCAGCCGTGCCATGAAGCGGCTCGGCACGTATTGGCTGGCGCTGGCACGGGCGCCGCAGTGGCGCGCGGTGCGCTGGGGCTTCGGGCTGCTGCTGCTGGCGAATCTGGCGGGCCTGAACGCCTGGGCCTGGCGCGAACGAAGCACGCTCGAACAGGAGCGCACGGCGGTGCGCGCGGCGCTGACACAAACCTTCCCGAATGTGCGCGTGGTGGTGGACGCCCCGGTGCAAATGGAGCGCGAAGTCGCCGCCCTGCGCCAGGCCACTGGGGCCGCATCGGGTCGCGACCTTGAATCGCTTCTTGGAGCTTTAAGCGCTGCAGCCCCTGCCAGTAAAAGCGTTAACGCTATTGAATTCGTAGCTGGCGAAATCCGCGTCAAGGGCCTGGACCTGAATCCTGGCGAAACCGCGAGCGCAAACCGTACGCTGCAAGCCGCCGGTTATGTGGCCCGCCCCGAGGGCGACAGCCTGCTGGTGCGACCGGAGGCGGCACGATGAAGCTCGCCCCGGCCGTACAGGCGCGCTGGGACGCGCTGGCCGCGCGCGAGCGGACCCTGGTGCGCGGCGCGCTGGTGCTGGTGGCCGCGGCCGTGCTGTGGTGGCTGTGCCTGGCCCCCGCCCTGCAAACCGTGCGCACGGCCGACGCCCAGCACCGCAGCCTGCAGGGCGAACTCGAACAGATGAAAAGCCTGCAAGCCCAGGCGCAGGCGCTGCAGGCACAGCCCCGGCTCGGCTACGACGAGGCGCTGCGTGCGCTGCAGGCGTCGGTCAAGGCACTGGGGCCGCGCGCCCAGCTGGGCGTGGTGGGCGAACGCGCCACGGTCACCTTCAAGGGCGTGCCCGCCGATGTGCTGGCGCCCTGGCTGGCGCAGGCCCGCGTCAATGCGCGCGCGCTGCCCACCGACGCGCGGCTGACGCGCCATCAGGGTGCCCCCACGGGTCCCGGCACCGCCAACTGGGACGGCACCGTGGTGCTGAGCCTGCCGTCCCGCTGATGTCGCGCCGCCCCACGCCCACCTCGCACACTGGCAGCCCCTGGTCCTGGGCCGCGGGCGGCCTGGTCATAGGTGCCCTGGTGGCCACGTTGCTGTTTGCGCCCGCCAGCTGGCTGGCGTGGCTGATCGAGCTACGCACCGGCGGGCACGTGGTGCTGGCGCAGGCGCGCGGCACGGTCTGGAACGGCTCGGCGCAATTGGTGCTCGCCGGTGGCTCCGGCAGCCATGAGGCGGTGGCCCTGCCGGGCCGGCTGTCGTGGCAGTTGCGGCCCGGCTGGCGCGCTCTCGCGGCCCGCATCGAGGCACCCTGCTGCACCCCGCAGCCGGTGCAATTGCGCATCAGCCCACGCTGGGGCGGCGTGCAGCTGGCGCTGGCCGACGGACAGTCGCAGTGGCCCGCGGCCCTGCTGGCCGGTTTGGGCGCGCCCTGGAATACCGTGCAGGCCGAGGGCACGCTGGCGCTGTCCACCCAGGCCCTTTCAGTAGAATGGATCGAAGGCCGGCTGGGCGTGGCAGGGCAGGCCCAGCTTGAAGCCACCGGGCTCTCATCGCGCCTGTCAACACTCAAACCCATGGGCAGTTATCGCATGACACTCAACGGAGGCGCCACGCCAACCCTCAGGCTGGAGACGCTGGAAGGCAGCCTGCAGCTCAGCGGCACGGGCCAATGGGTCGGCTCGCGACTGCACTTCAACGGCGTGGCCAGCGCCGCGCCCGAGCGCGAGGCCGCGCTATCCAACCTTTTGAACATCATCGGACGGCGCAGTGGCGCGCGTTCCATCATCACCCTGGGTTAACCGCATGAATCGTCCCTTTCGCCGCAGTCTGCCGTCGGCCCGCCTGCTCCTTTCCGTGCTGGCCGTACTGACTGCGCTGGCGGGCCTGCCGGGCCTGGCAACGGCCCAGCAGCCCAACGAAGTCTCTGCCGCCGGCGCCCCGATCAGGCCGGGCGAGCCGGTCACGCTGAACTTCGCGAACGCCGACATCGACGCAGTGGCACGCACCATGGCCGCCATCAGCGGGCGCAACGTGGTGGTGGACCCGCGCGTGAAGGGCACCATCACGCTGGTGACGGACAAGCCGGTCAGCGCCAAGGCCGCGCTCAACCAGTTTCTGGCGGCGCTGCGGCTGCAGGGCTTCACCATGATCGACACCGAGGGCCTGTACAAGGTGGTGCCCGAGGCCGACGCCAAGCTGCAGTCCACCAACGTATCGGTGTCCGACCGGGGCGGTTCGGTCACGGCGGCCGGGAACCAGATCGTCACAAAAATCTTCCGGCTCAATTTCGAGACGGCGAACAACCTGGTGCCCGTGCTGCGGCCGCTGATCAGCCCGAACAACACCATCAACGTGAACCCCGGCACCAACTCGCTGGTGATTACCGACTACGCGGACAACCTGCAGCGCATCGGCCGCATCATTGCGGCGCTGGATGTCTCGAATGCCTCCGACGTGGAAATCATCCCGCTGAAAAACGCCATCGCTACCGACCTGGCGCCGCTGATCCTGCGGCTCGTCGAAACCAGCGGCACGCCGGCAGCGGCCGGCCAGGGCCAGGCCGACACCTCGTTCAAGACCACCCTGATTGCCGAGCCGCGCAGCAATTCGCTGATCCTGCGCGCCGCCAATCCGGCACGCGTCGCGCTGGTCAAATCACTGGTGGAGCGGCTGGACCGCCCGGGCGCGGACGGCAGCAATCCGGCGGGCAATATCTACGTCGTTTACCTCAAGAATGCCGACGCGACCAAGATGGCGGCCACCTTGAGGGCGGCACTGTCCGGCGAGGTGCGCGGCTCCACCACCGCCAGCGCCGGCAGCGGCTTGTCGACCACCGCCACCCCCACGGCAGCGACCACCGGCGCCAGCACGAGCGCTTTGACCGCAGCAGGGGCCAGCGTCCAGGCCAGCGCCCAGCCGTCCACCGGTGGCCAGATCCAGGCCGATCCGGCCACCAACTCGCTGATCATCACCGCGCCCGAGCCGCAGTACCGCCAGCTGCGCGCCGTGATCGACAAGCTGGACGGGCGCCGCGCGCAGGTGCTGGTGGAAAGCCTGATTGCCGAGGTCAGCACCGACAAGGCTGCACAGTTCGGCGTCCAGTGGCAGGCGCTGCTGGGCAACCACGGCAACAACGTGGGCGTGCTGGGCACCAACTTCACCAATGGCGGCACCAACATTTTCTCGCTGGCCTCCAGCATCAATAGCACGGGCACCGTTCCCGCCTCTTCGGCCGGCGGCAATTTCGGCATTGCCCACAAAACCGCCGGCATGTTCTCGCTGGGCGCGCTGGCGAATCTGCTGCAAAGCACGGGCGACGGCAACGTGTTGTCCACGCCCACACTGCTGACGCTGGACAACGAGGAAGCCAAGATCGTGGTGGGGCAGAACGTGCCCTTTGTGACCGGCCAGTACACCAACAACAACACCAGCAATGGCTCGGTGAATCCGTTCACGACGGTGGAGCGCAAGGACGTCGGGCTGACTTTGCGCGTGAAGCCGCAGATCAGCGAGGACGGCACCATCAAGCTCACCATCTACCAGGAAGTGTCCGCGGTGCAAGCCTCCACGCTGAACAACCTGAACGGGCCGACCACCACCATCCGCTCGATCGCCTCGACGGTGCTGGTGGGTGACGGCGACATCGTGGTGCTGGGCGGGCTGCTGCAGGATGACTATTCGGCCAGCCAGCAAAAGGTGCCGGGGCTCGGCGACGTGCCGCTGCTGGGCGCCCTGTTCCGAAGCGATACGCGCGAACGCACGAAAACCAATCTGATGGTGTTTCTGCGTCCGGTGGTGGTGCGCGACGGCGCCGAGACCGGCGCCCTGTCGTTCGACCGCTACGACCTGATGCGCGGCGTGCAGCAAAGCGCGCAGCCGACGCCCAGTGTGACCGTGCCGGTGAACGCGGCACCGGTGATGGCGCCGCTGCCCAGGCCCGCCGCGGGCGGCCGGCCGGTGCCGCCACCGCTGCTGGCCCCGGGCCTGTCGGGCACTTGGGGTAGCGCACCGCCGGCCGCCACGCGCAGGGATGTGACGGGCTCGTCCGGCGTCGCGGGCGCGTCCAACCTCACGACGGCGCCCGCGGGCAACCCCGCGCCGACGCCCCTGGGTGAGCCCACGCCGGCCCAGCCCTACGCACGCTAGCGGCGACCCATGCGCTACCCGTTGCCCTATCCCTTCGCGCGCACCTACCAGCTGTTGCTGGAGGAGGATGGGCAGGACCGCACCCTGTGGCACACCGGCCAGCCCGACCCGGGCGCCTGGGGCGAGGTCATGCGCAAGTACGCGGTGCGCTCGGTGCAGCAGGCCGATGCGCCCGCGCTGGCGCAACGCATCAGCGCGGCCTACGCCCAGGGTGAATCGAGCGCCGCCACCGTGGTGAGCGAGGTCGAGGGCGATGCCGACCTGTCGCGCATGATGCAGGAGCTGCCCGCCATCGAAGACCTGCTGGAGACCTCCGACGACGCGCCCATCATCCGCATGCTCAACGCGCTGCTCACGCAGGCCGCGCGCGACGGCGCCAGCGACATCCACATCGAACCCTACGAGCGCCATTCCAGCGTGCGCTTTCGCGTGGACGGCAGCCTGCGCGAGGTGGTGCAGCCGAACCGGGCGCTGCACGCGGCGCTGATCTCGCGCCTGAAGATCATGGCCGAGCTCGACATCTCGGAGAAACGCCTGCCGCAGGATGGCCGCATATCCTTGCGCATCGGCACGCGCGCCGTCGACGTGCGCGTGTCCACGCTGCCGAGCGCGCATGGCGAACGCGCTGTGCTGCGCCTGCTCGACAAGTCGGAGTCCAAGCTGAGCCTGGAATCGGTCGGCATGCAGGGCGATGCGCTGGCGCGGCTGCAGCGCCTGATCGCGCAGCCGCACGGCATCATCCTGGTCACCGGTCCCACCGGCTCGGGCAAGACCACCACGCTGTACGCGGCGCTGAGCCGGCTGGACGCGGCGCGCAGCAACATCATGACGGTGGAAGACCCGATCGAGTACGAGCTGGCGGGCGTCGGCCAGACCCAGGTGAACGCCAAGATCGACCTGACGTTTGCCAAGGCCCTGCGCGCCATCCTGCGGCAGGACCCGGACGTGATCATGATTGGCGAGATCCGCGACTTCGAGACCGCGCAGATTGCCATCCAGGCCTCGCTGACCGGCCACCTGGTACTGGCCACGCTGCATACCAACGACGCCGCCAGTGCGGTGACGCGGCTCACCGACATGGGCGTGGAGCCGTTCCTGCTGAGCTCGTCGCTGCTCGGCGTGCTGGCGCAGCGGCTGGTGCGCAAACTCTGCAAAACCTGCCATGGCCCGGGCTGCGCCGACTGCGGTCACACCGGCTACCAGGGCCGCACTGGCGTGTTCGAGCTGCTGGTCACCGACGACGCGATCCGGGCGCAGATCCACAACCGCGCGGCCGAGGCCGAGATCCGTGAGGCCGCGTTGCAGGCCGGCATGACCCTGATGCGCGACGACGGCGAGCGACTCGTGCAAACGGGCATCACCTCGCGCGAAGAACTGGTGCGCGTCACCCGCGACTGAAAATAAGATGCCTGCTTATTCTTTCGAAGCACTGGACGCCCAGGGGCAGATCCGTAGGGGTGTGATGGAAGCCGACACGGCGCGCTCGGCGCGTGGCCTGTTGCGCGTGCAGTCGCTGGTGCCCCTGTCCGTGGAGCCGCTCGGCAGCGGCGCTGCGGCCGGCGCGGGCCGCCTGGGACTGGGCACCACGCTGTTCACGCCGCGCGTCTTCAATGCCACCGGGCTGGCGATCTGGACGCGCCAGGTGGCAGGGCTGGTGTCGTCCGGCCTGCCGCTGGAGCGGGCGCTGACCGCGCTCACCGACGAGGCCGAAAACGAGGCCCAGCGCAACCTGGTCGCCTCGCTGCGCGCCGAGGTCAACGCCGGCGCCCCGTTTGCCAGGGCGCTGGCGCAGCACCCGCGCGAGTTCTCGCCGATCTACACCGCCGTGATCGGCGCCGGCGAGCAGACCGGCCATCTCGGCCTGGTGCTGGAGCGTCTCGCCGACGATCTGGAAGAACAGCAGGCGCTCACCGCCAAGCTGATCGGCGCGGCCCTGTACCCGGCCATCGTGACGCTGGTGGCGATCGTGATCGTGATGTTCCTGGTGGGCTATGTGGTGCCACAGGTGGCCAATGTGTTTGCCGGCTCCAAGCGCGCGCTGCCGTTCCTCACGGTGGCCATGCTGGCCATCAGCGATTTTGTCAGGCACTACGGCTGGTTCATGCTGATTGCTCTTGTTTTGATAGCTATTGGCGCCCGTGTGGCCTTGAGAAACGAGGCATTTCGTGAAAAATTCGATGCTGCGTGGCTGAACCTGCCGCTGCTCGGCAAACTCGCGCGCGGCTACAACGCGGCGCGCTTCACCAGCACCTTGGCCATGCTCGCCGCGGCCGGCGTGCCCATCCTCAAGGCGCTGCAGGCCGCCGCCGAAACCCTGAACAACCGCGCCATGCGCGCGGACGCGCTCGATGCGCTGGTGCTGGTGCGCGAAGGCGCGCCGCTGGCTTCCGCGATCGGCCAGAAAAAGCGCTTCCCGGGGCTGGTCAGCATGTTCGCGCGGCTCGGCGAGCAAACCGGCCAGCTGCCCTTGATGCTGCAGCGTGCCGCCAGCCAGCTCGGCGCCGAGGTGCAGCGCCGCGCCATGCAGCTGGCCACCATCCTGGAGCCGCTGCTGATCGTGGCGATGGGGCTGGTGGTGATGCTGATCGTGCTGGCGGTGATGCTGCCCATCATCGAGCTCAACCAGTTGGTGAAATAAATGGCCGCCTCGCTTGACGGTCAACTGGTGGTGGCGATTTCATCGCGCGCGCTGTTCGACTTCGAGCAGGAGAACGAACTCTTCGAGCAGGGCGACGACCGCGCCTACATGCGGCTGCAGCTCGAGCGGCTGGAGCAGCCGGCCGCACCCGGCGTGGCGTTTTCGCTGGTAAAAAAGCTGCTGGCCTTCAATGGCGATGCCAAGCGCGTGGAGGTGGTGATCCTGTCGCGCAACGACCCGGTGTCGGGTCTGCGGGTGTTCCGCTCCGCGCAGGCCAGCAGGCTCGAGATCGAGCGCGGCGTGTTCACCAAGGGCCGCGCGCCCTACGGTTATCTGCGGCCGCTGCAGGCCAACCTATTCCTGTCGGCCAGCCCCGGTGATGTGCGCGCCGCGCTGGACCAGGGATTCGCCGCCGCCACGGTGCACACCGGCTCGGTGCAGGCGCGCGACACCTATCCCAACGAAGTGCGCATTGCCTTCGACGGCGACGCCGTGCTGTTCTCCGACGAGGCCGAGCAGGTGTTTCAGCGCGCGGGCCTGGAGGCTTTCCAGAGCCATGAGAAACGTCACGCGGGCAAGCCCCTGCCGCCCGGCCCGTTCAAGCCGCTGCTGCAGGCGCTGCACCGGCTGCAGAAGGAAGGCACGGCCACGATGAGCATCCGCACCGCGCTGGTCACCGCGCGCAGCGCCCCGGCGCATGACCGCGCCATCCGCACCCTGATGAACTGGAACATCGAGATCGACGAGGCCATGTTTCTCGGCGGCCTGCCGAAAGGAGAATTTTTGCGCGAATTTGAACCCGACTTCTTTTTTGATGATCAGACCGGCCACGTCAATTCCGCCGCGCAGCACGTGCCCGCCGGGCATGTGGTCAGCGGAGTGGCGAACCAGATCAAGGGTCCCCCCGCATGAGCCTGTCCACCAAAATCGCCGACTTCAAGGTCTTCACACGCAAGGTCTGGGCGCTGTCGCTGCCCTATTTCCAGTCCGAAGAAAAGTGGAAGGCGCGTGGCCTGCTGGTGGCCATCGTGCTGCTGAACCTGGGGGCGGTGTACATGCTGGTGCTGCTCAACGACTGGAACCGGCTGTTCTACGACGCCTTGCAGAACAAGAACGAGCCCGTGTTCTGGACCCAACTCGGGCGCTTCACCTACCTCGCGTTCGCCTTCATCCTCATCGCGGTGTACCGCTTCTACCTGACCCAGCTGCTGGAGCTGCGCTGGCGCGCCTGGATGACGGGCCACTACCTGCAGCGCTGGCTGGCCCATCACGCGTTCTATCAGCTCGAGCTGGCGCGCTTTACCGGCGCCGCCGGGGCCACGCCCGACAACCCCGACCAGCGCATCCAGGAAGACTTGAACCTGTTCACCAGCTACACCATCTCACTGACGATGGGGCTGCTCAACGCAGTCGTCACGCTGGCCAGCTTTGTCGGCATCCTGTGGAGCCTGTCGGGCGGCTTTGCGTTCAAATTTGACGGCGGCAGCTACAACATCCCCGGCTTCATGGTCTGGATGGCGGTGCTGTACTGCATGGCGGGCAGCGTCGCGACCCATTACATTGGCCGGCCGCAGATCCGTCTCAACTTCCTGCAGCAGCGCTACGAGGCCGATTTCCGGCACCACATGGTGCGCGTGCGCGAGTACAGCGAATCAATCGCGCTGGACAAGGGCGAGGCCGTGGAGCGCGCGCAGCTCGACGGCCGCTTTTCCAGCGTGCTGTCCAACTTTCTCAAGCTGCTCAAGGCGCAAAAAAACCTGGTCTGGTTCACCAACTTTTTTGGCCAGGCGGCCGTGGTGTTTCCGTTCATCGTGGCGGCGCCGCGCTTTTTCAGCGGCGCCATCCAGCTCGGCGAGCTGATGCAGATCGCCTCCGCCTTCGGCCGCGTGCAGGATTCGCTGGGCTGGTTTGTCGACAACTACAGCAGCCTGGCCGCCTGGCGCGCCACGGCCGACCGGCTGACCAGCTTTGAAGAGAGTATGGCGGCGCAAGCCAAGACCCAGTCTATGCTGGATGCTACCAATTCAGTAGCGCCCGACACGCTGGCCACGCACGGCCTGACGCTGGCGCTGCCCGGCGGCACGGTGCTGCTCTCGGACGTTACCCTGCACGCGCGCGCCGGCGACAGCGTGCTGATCAAGGGCCCCTCGGGCAGCGGCAAGTCCACGCTGTTCCGCGCGTTTGCGGGCATCTGGCCGTTTACCCGCGGCCGGGTGGAGCAGCCCGCGGACTCGATGTTCATTCCGCAGCGCCCCTATTTCCCGAACGGCCGGCTGCGCGATGCGCTAGCCTACCCCGTGCCGGCCGACCAGTACAGCGACGCGGCGCTGCAGCAGGCCCTGAACGATGCCCTGCTGCCTCAGCTGGCGGCGCAGCTCGATACGTGGGATGCCTGGAGCCAGAAACTCTCGGGCGGCGAGCAACAACGCCTGGCGATCGCGCGCGTGCTGCTGAAAAAACCCAAGTGGATTTTTGCCGACGAGGCCACCAGCGCACTCGACGAGCCAGCCGAAAAACAAGTGTATGAAAAGCTTCTGGCCCAGGTTCAGCATGCGGGTGGCGCTATCGTTTCAATAGCGCATCGACCGGCCTTGAGCGCGCTGCATAGCCAGCGCTGGACGCTGGAAAAGCGGCCTGAGGGCGCGCCGTCGCTGTACCAGATCAGGGAAAGCGCGAGTTGACCGCAGGGCACCGACGCCATGACCCTGGCAGGATGGCCGGCATCAGCTGCGGGAAAATAGCGTCGGAGAGTCTACGGTTCTAAATCCCAAAATATTTATTAAAATTGGCCTAACCATGAGGAATTCATATATGCAAACTCGTCGCGAGACTCTCCATCGAAGCGCCGTCGTGGCTGGCCTGCTGGCCGCGACCGGCCTGTTCCCGCAATTCGCATGGGCCTACAACAACATCGCCTTCGACGCGAAAAGCGTGCCGGACGTGCTCAAAGCCCTGGGTGCCGGCGCGCCGGTTGCCAGCAAGGATGTCATGATCGAAGGCCCGGACATCGCCGAAAACGGCGCCGTGGTGCCGGTGGGCGCCTCCACCACGCTCGCAGGCGCCAAGCAGATCCTGATTCTGGTCGAAAAGAACCCCTCGACCCTGGCGGCCGTGTTCCATGTGAACGACAGCATCGAGCCCAACTTCAAGACGCGCGTGAAGATGGGCCAGACCTCCGACGTTTATGTCGTGGCCGTGATGGCCGACGGCCGCGCCCTGTTCGCCAAAAAGGAAATCAAGGTCACGCTCGGTGGCTGCGGCGGCTGAGCCCGTGGTGCGTTCATTTCATTGTTTGAAACCAGATTGAGGAGTTGAAAATGGGAGATCCGATGCGCATTCGCGCCCAAGTCGCTGGCGCCAACGCCGTGGTGCGTGTGCTGATGGCGCATGAAATGGAATCCGGCCAGCGCAAGGATTCCGCCGGCAAAATCATCCCGGCCTGGCACATCCAGGACGTGACCGCCACGCTCAATGGCAAGACCGTGATGACGGCCGAATGGGGACCGGCCGTCTCGAAGAACCCGTTTCTGCAGTTCACCGTCAAAGGCGCCAAGGCGGGCGACAAGATCGGCATCAGCTGGAAGGACACCAAGGGCGACAGCCGGACCGACGAGGCCACGGTTTCCTGACAACAACAAGGCGAGGTGCCCATGAGGATGACAAAAATACTGGCAATGGCCGCGTTCGTCGGCCTGGCGGCGAGTGCGGCCTGGGCGCAAAAAACAACGGAGGAAGGTATTGCCGAATACCGGGCCATGCTGCAGGACGGCAATCCCGCCGAGTTGTTCGAGGCCAAGGGCGAAGATCTGTGGAAAAAGCCACGCGGCCCTAAAAATGCCTCGCTGGAAAAATGTGACCTGGGCAAGGGTGCGGGTGTTGTCAAGGGTGCGTTCGTGGAGCTGCCACGCTATTTTCCCGACACAAAACGGGTCCAGGATCTCGAATCGCGCCTGCTGACGTGCATGGAGGCCCTGCAGGGTTTCAACGCCGCCGAGATTGCCAACACGCCCTTCGGCAAGGGCGAGCAGGCGAATCTGGAGGGTCTGGTCGCCTGGATCTCTTCCGAGTCGCGTGGCATGAAGCTCAATGTGCCGCAATCCCGCCCTGAAGAGAAAACCATGTACGAGGTGGGCAAGCGCCTGTTTTTTGCGCGCGCCGGCACTCATGACTTTGCCTGCGCGTCCTGCCATGGCACCGACAACAAGCGCATTCGCCTGCAGGACCTGCCGAATCTGACGAAACCCTCTGGTGCTGCCAGTGGTTTCGGCTCGTGGCCCGCCTATCGCGTGTCGTCGGGTGAACTGTGGGGCATGCAGCGGCGGCTGAACGATTGCTATCGCCAGCAGCGCTTTCCCTACCCCCGTTTTGGCAGCGATGCCACGATCGCCCTGGCCGTGTACATGGGTGTGACCGGCAAAGGGGGTGTATCCGTTGCCCCTGCCATCAAGCGTTAAGAAGGCAGCACTATGAGAAAAGCCATGAAATTCCTGCTGCCCGCTGCAGCCTTCCTGCTGGCGGGCTGCGCGAGCGCGCCTGCGGCCTCGGACTACGACCAGTTGACGGTGGCCATCATGAAGGCGTCGTTCCGCGATCAAGGCATCGCCAGGACGGACCGGCTGGCGCAGGACGACACCAATCGCGCATGCAGCGCCGCGGATGTGGCGGGCAAACCGCTGGACGAGGCCAGCGCCAAGGCGCTGGAGGCAGCCAACCTCAAGACCGTCAAGATGCCGCTTGATGGCAAGTTTCTGGGCGACTGGAAGGAAGGCGAGAAAATTGCCCAGGATGGCCGCGGCATGACCTGGAACGACAAGGCCGGCGCGCCCAATGGCGGCAACTGCTACAACTGCCACCAGATCAGCAAGCAGGAGTTGTCGTTCGGCACCATCGGCCCGAGTCTTTACCACTACGGCAAAACGCGCGGCGTGGCCGATCCGGACAGCCCGGCGGCCCGGGCCGTCGTCGAATACACCTGGCGCAAGATCTGGAATGCCAAGAGCTACAACGCCTGCTCGGACATGCCCCGCTTTGGCCACGCCGGCATCCTGAATGAGCAGCAGATCCGGGACGTCATGGCGCTGTTGCTGGACCCCAAGTCACCCGTCAACCAGTAACCGACGGGCCTGGCCTCTGTCAGACCCGGGTGAGCCCGGGTTTTCTTTTATTGCTTGTCTCAACGGCCGCCAATCTATGAATTTGACTACGCGCGAGTTTTTGCAGGTGCTCGGTGCCGGCACCATGGCAGGCATGAGCCTGGGCGTCTACGCCGAAACCGACATTGCCACGGCAGCCCATGGGCTGTATGACATTCCCAAGTTTGGCAATGTCTCGTTTTTGCACATGACCGACTGCCATGCGCAGCTCAAACCCATTTACTTTCGCGAACCCAACGTCAACCTGGGCGTTGGCGACATGAAGGGCAAGCTGCCTCATTTGGTGGGCGAGCACTTGCTGAAGTTCGCCAGCATTCGCCCCGGCAGCGCGCAGGCCCATGCCCTCACGTATCTGGACTTTGAGAAGGCTGCCAGGCGCTATGGCAAGGTGGGGGGGTTCGCGCATCTGGCCACGCTGGTCAAGCGCTTGAAAGCCAGTCGCCCCGGTGCGCTGCTGCTCGACGGCGGCGACACCTGGCAGGGCTCAGCCACGTCGCTGTGGACCAAGGGCCAGGACATGGTGGATGCCAGCAAGCTGCTGGGTGTCGACCTGATGACCGGGCACTGGGAGTTCACCTACGGCATGGACCGCGTGAAGGAAATCATCGACAAGGACTTTGCGGGCAAGATCGATTTTGTGGCGCAGAACGTCAAGACGAATGACTTTGGCGACCCGGTTTTCAAGCCCTACGTGATGCGCGAGATCAACGGCGTGCCGTGCGCGATTGTGGGGCAGGCCTTTCCATACACCCCCATTGCGAATCCGCGCTATCTGGTGGCGGATTGGACTTTCGGCATCCAGGACGACAACCTGCAAAAGGTGGTGGACGAGGCCCGTGCCAAGGGCGCGCAGGTGGTGGTGGTTCTGTCCCACAACGGCATGGACGTGGATCTGAAAATGGCCGGCCGCGTGACGGGCATCGACGCCATCCTGGGCGGACACACGCACGATGGCATGCCGGTAGCCACCCTGGTGAGCAACCGCGGCGGCAAGACCATCGTCACCAACGCAGGCTCGAACGGCAAATTCTTGGGCGTCCTCGATGTCGAGGTCAGGGACAAAAAGGTGGCCGACTTCCGCTATAAGCTGCTGCCCGTCTTTGCCAACATGCTGCCTGCCGACCCCGAGATGGACGCGTTGATCACGCGCGTGCGCGCCCCGTTTGAAGCCCGGCTGGCCGAGCAGCTGGCAGTGACCGAGGGCACCTTGTACCGCCGCGGCAACTTCAACGGCACGGGTGACCAGTTGCTGGTGGACGCGCTGATGGACGTGCAGGGCGCCGACATGGCTTTTTCGCCCGGGTTTCGCTGGGGCACCAGCCTGCTGCCGGGCCAGGCCATCACGCGCGAGTGGCTGATGGACATGACGGCAACCACTTATTCGTACGCCACCGTGACCGAGATGACCGGGGACACCATCAAGACCGTGCTGGAAGACGTGTGCGACAACCTGTTCAACCCCGACCCTTACTACCAGCAGGGTGGCGACATGGTGCGCGTTGGCGGGCTGCAGTACACCTGCAGCCCCTCAGCCACCATGGGCAGGCGCATCGACGACATGCGCCTGCATGGCAAGCCGATTGAAGCCGATAAAAAGTACAAGGTGGCCGGCTGGGCCCCCGTGGCGGAGGAAGCCAGAACTCAAGGCAACCAGCAGGTCTGGGATGTGGTGGAAGTTTGGCTCAGGGCCCAGGGTGGCAAGGTGGCTGCGCGCAAGCCCAACACGCCCAAACTGGTGGGCGCCACACCCAACCCCGGTATCGCCGACTTGCCGGGTTCGACCTGAAGCGGCGACTACCGGCCCCACGTGGGCGAGTGCGTGAGCGCCACGCCCACGATGTAGCCAACACAAAGTAATGCCGCCACAAATGCCGGCAGGCGTTGCCCTTTGGCAGTGCTGCGCCCCAAAGCCACACGGCCCAGCAGGATGTACGCCAGCAAGGCCAGCACCTTGGCCGTGAGCCAGCCCTGCACGAACGGATATTGGCCGATGGTCCAGCAAAGCCACAGCGCAGACCCCAGCAGCACCGTGTCGACGATATGCGGAGCGATGCGCAACACCCCCCAGCGGCGCCAGGGAACTTCCTGCCATTGCAGCGCGGCGCGCAAGCTAAACAGACTGATACTGAGCGCCACGCAGGCAATGTGCAGCGACTTCACCGCCCCATAGTTCATCCGCTTCACCCGCCAGAGTCAGACAGGAGCGGCAAATTTTCCAGCCGGGCGAGCACGCCCGCGACGATGCGGTCACACCGCTCCCCGGCAAAGGCAAAGGCGTCGCCAAAGCTGAAGTCGATTTCGCGTGCCAGCGCCTCGCGCAGCAAACCCTTGGCCCGGAAGTAACGCGTGCGCACGGTGGCCGGCGGAATGCCAAGGCAAACGGCGGCCTCATCCACGCTCATCTCTTCCAGTGCCCGCAGTACAAACACCGTACGGAATGCGTCAGGCAACTGGTCGATTTTGGCCTCCAGCAGGCGGCGCATTTCTGCGCGCATCGCGGCGCGCTCGGGTTGTTCGGAAGAGGCTTCGTTCATAGGCACCTCGGCGGCGTCATCATTTTGTTCCATGGAACCATTGAGTTGTATCACCTCGGCACGTCGGCTGCGTTTGCGCGCCCGCCCGATCGACTCGTTCACCACAATACGCACCAGCCAGGTTGACAGCTTCGCATCGCCACGAAAACCACCCATCGCGCGATACGCCAGGATATAAGCCTCCTGCACCGCGTCTTCGGCCTCGGCATCGTCTTTCAATATGCTGCGGGCCGTGCGGTACAGCGTCTGGTTGTACCGCCGCATGAGCTGCCGCAACGCGTCCCGATCGCCAGCCGCGATCCGCCGGGCCATTTCGACGTCGGGCAGGTCCTTCTCGATGCGCTTTTCGGCTGTTGAATTCATAAGGCTCCCTGTTGTTCGCTTCATCGGGTTCGCACCATTAGATGGCGACGAACTGCCATGCGTTCCCGCCAATGAGGTATCAACGCCCTGGGCGAGCCCCAACGGGGTCAGCATAATCCCACGAAAGGTATTGCCCTGAGACAGGATTCACTATAACATCTATAAAAAATAGATGTTATAAATCGGCCTGTCATCGGCCTCCTCAAATGCAATGAAACTCCCCTCCATCCCCATTCAACCCGGCGCGGCTCAAAGCGTGCCGCCCGCGCGAGGCCTGCCTTTGCTGCGTCTCGGCTTTCGGCCTTTCTACCTGTGCGCCGCACTGGTCGCCACATTGGCCGTTCCGCTATGGGTCGCCGTATTTCTTGGCCGGATCAGCTTCGAGCCATCGGCGCCTGCCATGCTGTGGCACGCCCACGAGATGCTATTCGGTTTTGCGGCCACCGTGATCATTGGCTTTCTGTTGACGGCCGTCAAGGCATGGACCGGGCTGGACACGCCGCGCGGCCCCGTGCTCGGCGCCCTGGCACTTTTATGGCTGGCCGCCCGCATCACCGCAGTGGTTGGGCCTTATCCTGTGTACGCGGTGCTCGATGTGGCCTTGTTGCCTCTTGTGGCGGTGGCCCTGATCGACGTCCTGGTACGGGCCCGGAACCATCGCAACCTGCCTCTGGCGCTGATTCTCGTTTTGATGTCGCTGGCCAATCTCGGCTTTCATCTGGCCGTCATGGGCGCCATCGATATCCCGCCCGTGCAACCGCTGTACGCCTGTCTCGCGCTCATCGTCATGGTGGAATGCGTGATCACGGGGCGCGTGATTCCCGCGTTCATGAACAACGCCATGCCGGGACTGAAGCTGGTCACTCAGCGAAAGTTCGAACTGACCACATTGGCGGTCACCGCGGTGGGCCTCGCCATGTGGGTTTGCGCACCCGCCGGCTGGGTCGCGTTCGCGGTGCTGTTGCTGGCCGCTGGCTTGCACGTTCGTCGTCAATGGCACTGGCGCCCCCGCATGGCGGGCAACCGGCCGATCCTGTGGATCCTGCATACCGCCTATGCCTGGATTGCGCTCGGGCTGGCCTTGCTGGCATTGGCAGAGATCGGAATCGTGCCCGTTTCCGCCGGGGTACATGCGCTTGCGGTGGGCGCAACGGGCGGCCTCATCATCGGCATGATCACACGTACCGCCCGCGGTCACACCGGCCGGCCACTCAAGGCTTCAAAGCCCGAAATCCTGGCGTACTCGCTGGTCATGCTTGCAGCGGCCCTGCGCGTGCTGCTTCCGCTGGTATCGCCCGACTTGCTGGCGATCTCGCTGGTAGGGGCCGCGCTCGCCTGGACCGCGGCATTCGGCATATACCTGGTGATTTACACACCATGGCTGATGCGGGCACGGCTGGACGGCAAGGATGGCTAGTCACCCAGTTTTCAAATCGTGATCTGTAGAAGAGTGTTTGGTACCATGCCAAGCGAATCCAACTTGAGGAGGCACCCGTGAATCCAGCTGCCATTCTGCTTTCAGCGTTCGTCATTTCGTTCGTCGCGCTAGTCATATTTATCTGGTCGCAACGCATCGGCCTGTTTGATCGCAGCAGTAGCGGCGCCGAGGTCATTTTTGCGCCTGGCGAAATCGGCCGCGTGGAAGAGCCAGCCGGAACGGCCAGCTCCCAACAGGCATTGCAGGGCGCGGTCGACGCCGCCGGAACCGGGACGACCGCCCATGGCGACCCCCACGAAATTGCCGAGCGGGCCGCCGCCGACGCGTCCACCGGTCCGCTCATATTTTTCTTCTACTGCTGTTCCATTGTCTGGCTGCTGGTGGCGTCCGCGGCCGGACTCACGGCCTCCATCAAACTGCACGACCCGGACTGGCTGACGTCACAACAGTGGCTCACCTTCGGCATCATTCGAACCCTGCATCTGAACTCGGTCGCCTATGGCTGGACACCCATGGCGGGTTTGGGCACGGTGCTATTTGTCATCCCGCGCGTGCTCAAGACACCCTTGATCGGCATGCGCTTCGCATTTTTGGGCGCCATCTTGTGGAACGCCGGCCTGATTGCCGGCCTGGGCGCCATTGCGGCGGGCTTCAACGCCGGACTCATGTGGCTTGAAATGCCATGGCAGGTCAGCATCCTGATGGCCGTGGGGGGTGCCCTGATTGGTCTGCCCCTGGTGCTGACGCTGGTCAACCGTCGCGTCGAGCACCTTTACGTGTCCGTCTGGTACATGGGTGCCGCGCTGTTCTGGTTTCCCGTGCTGTTCATTACGGCGAAGATCCCCGGCCTGTACACCGGCGTGCAGGCGGGCACCATGAACTGGTGGTTCGGCCACAACGTGCTCGGCCTGTTCTACACGCCACTCGCGCTGGCGTCGATCTATTACTTTCTTCCAAAAATCATTGGCCGCCCCATCCGCTCCTACAACCTGTCTCTGCTGGGATTCTGGGCGCTGGCTTTTTTCTACGGTCAGGTCGGTGGCCACCATCTGATTGGCGGGCCGGTGCCCGAGTGGATGATCACGCTGTCCATCGTCCAGAGCATGATGATGATCATCCCGGTGGCTGCGTTCTCCGTGAACATGTTTCAGACACTGGAAGGGCAGCTGTCCACGTTTCGCTATTCACCGACCCTGCGTTTCATCGGCATCGGTGGCCTGATGTACGCCGCCAGTTCACTGCAAGGCTCGATCGAGGCGCTGCGCAGCGTCAACCTGATCACCCACTTCACTCATTTCACCGTCGCGCACGCACATTTGGGCTTGTACGGTTTCGTCACCTTTGTGTTCTTCGGCGCGATGTACTTCGTGATGCCACGCATCACGGCGCGTGAGTGGCCCTACCCCTGGCTGATCTCTGCCCACTTCTGGCTGGTCAGTGGCGGCTTTGCGCTCTACTTTATCGGCTTGACCATTGGCGGCTGGCTGCAGGGTGAGGCGATGCTGGATGGGACCCGGCCATTCATGGATTCCGTGGCCGTGACGATCCCGTATCTCCAGGCTCGCAGCATTGGCGGCGCCATCATGGGCTTGGGCCACCTGATATTCGCGGCCCATTTCATTGCGATGGTGCTCAATTTCGGACCCACGCGCAACCAGCCGGCACTGTTTTCGCATTTGCTGGCCAAGAAGGTGGCACCATGAAAAGCGAAACCACGCTCATCGGCGGCGCCATGGTCATGATCGCGCTGTCCATCAGTGCCCTGGTGATCGTGCCTGCCATGGAACTGCACGACATCGCCCCCACGCCGGGGCTGAAACCCTATACCAGCGCCGAATTGCGCGGCAGGCAGGTGTATATCAGCAACGGCTGCGTCTACTGCCACACGCAACAGCCGCGCACCAAGGAATTCGCACCCGCGGACTTCAAGCGCGGCTGGGGCCGCGCCACGGTCGCCGGCGACTATGCCTACGATTCGCCGCCCCTGCTGGGTGACATGCGCACCGGTCCCGACCTGATGAACATCGGCGTTCGCCAACCCAGCGAGCAATGGAATCTGGGCCATCTGTACGAGCCGCGCGCGTATGTGCCGGGGAGCATCATGCCGGCCTTCCCGTTCCTGTTCGAGGCCAAGGCGCAGGCAGACAAGGATGAAGTGGTCGTGACGCTGCCGCCCGGCTACACGCCGGCCAACAAGGTGGTGGTCGCGCGCCCGGAAGCACTCGACCTGGTGAAATACCTGTTGTCCCTGAATCGCAGTTTCCCGGCCATCGAGACACCCCCCGCAGCGAATGCACCCGCGACGCCGGTACCGGTACCGGCCAAATAATGCAGCACCGCACCAACCGAGCACGATCATGACAACGCCTGAAATCCTGCCGCAGCAAGAGCGCGAAAACCCGGAGCCGGTTGAAGGCGCCAACCCGACACCATGGTTCATCATCGTGCTGGTAACCGCGCTATTCATCTTTGGCGTGGTGTACATCATGCGCACCACGCTGAACACCCCCTCTGACTGGGGCGATGGCCGTACGGCTGCCGAGTTGCAGGGCGCGCCGGCGCTGGCGCCAGGAGCGGCGGTGGACGGTGCGGCCGTGTTTGCGTCGCACTGCGTCGCCTGCCACCAGGCGACCGGGCTGGGTCTTCCCGGCGTGTTTCCGCCGCTGGCGGGCTCGGACTGGGTGGCCGGCAAGGAGGCCACGCTGATAGCCATCGTGCTGCACGGCATCAACGGTCCCTTGACCGTCGAGGGCAAGCCTTATAACGGTGCCATGCCGACATTCCAGGGTCAATTGCAGGATGCCGAGGTGGCGGCCGTGTTGACTCACGTGCGCAGCCAGTGGGGCAACACCGGCGCGCCCATCACCGCCGACGCCGTCGCCGCAGTGCGCAAGGATACGGCCTCGCGCACCGAGCCATTCAAGGGCGACGCCGAACTCGGTCCGCTGAAGTAGCGCCGTGGCGCGACCGAGGGCATGTTGTGCCGGATTCCATCTCTCCCGCTGATGGCGCGCTCGCGCGCCGCTTGACGGTGGCACTGTGTGTCGCGCTACTGACGACCTTTGCCTGGGCCCTGTACCGCTACACGGCGAACTTCGACGTATGGACCTTCGAAGGCCGGCGCCAACTGGCACTGCAAGCCGGCGAGTTGCGCGCTGCACAGGTACCGCTGCGCGAGATGCACGATGCGCCGGTCACGCTGTGGGGCGGCACGAACAGCCCGCCTGCCGCCTACCTGGTAGATTTCATCTACACCCGCTGCCCCAGTGTCTGCCGCGTGCTCGGCGACGAGTACCAGCAAATGCAGACCCAACTGGCCGCACAGCGCGCCAGTAGTCCGGCCTCGGCCGCGGTGCATCTGGTCTCCATCTCCTTCGACGCGCAGCACGACGATCCGGCCAGCCTGCGCGAATACGCCCGCGAGCACCGGATCGATCCCGCGCTGTGGACGCTCGCGATACCAGCAACGGCAGCGGATACCCGGGCGCTGATGCGCTCGCTGGACGTCATCGCCATTCCGGACGGTCTGGGCGGCTTTGTCCACAACGGAGCCATCCACCTTCTCGACGCCTCGGGGCGGTTGCGTGGCCTGTATGAATTCGACCAGTGGCCCCAGGCGCTCGAAGCAGCCAAGCAGCTTGCGGCGGCGCGGCGCGACGGACCATGATGCACAGCACCCGCTTGGCAAAGCCCGTTGCCGGCCTGCTGGCGGTGCTGCCGCTGATACTGCTGTGGCCCACGCTGCGCCACAGGATTGAAAGCCAGATGCTGCTGCACATGCTGGTCGAGTTCCCGGTGTTGTTCGCCGCAGGCTGGGCTGCACGCCGTCTTGTCGGGCGGGCCGCAACGCGCCGGTTCCCCCACTTGAGCAGAACAATGGCGCTGCTGGACTGGCGCGGGCTGACGAGCGTCAGCGTGGTCACCTGCGTGGTGATGTTCTGGATGATCCCGGCGGCACTCGACGCCACGTTATTGGTGGCTCCGGTGGCAGCGGCAAAATACCTCAGTTGGTGGCTCGCCGGCCTGATGCTGGCGGGCAGTTGGCGCCGCATGGCGCCCGAGTTGCTGCTGTTTTTTGTAGGCAATCTGTCATGGACGAGCGCCACCGCAGGCATGCTCTACATGGACACCACCTCGCGCCTGTGCGCCAACTACCTGACCGATGACCAGAGCAACACCGGTACCGGCCTGGTGCTGCTCGCGCTGGTACTGGGGGTGCTGGCGCTGCGCCAGATGATTCGGCTTGGCGCCACCCAAGCCGCACCGCGCCGGATCACGCCGCCCGTTGCGCCCGCGCCGACGAAGACAGCACGGTAAAAGCTCGAACCGTCCCCTCGGCGCCGGCGATGTCTTGCAGCGTGTGTGCATCCAGCGGTGCGCTCAAATCGATCGCTGCCACGCCAATGCCGCCCTGCGTTTCCAGGTGCAGTTGCGACACGTTCAGGCCGGCCGCCGACAGCAAGCCGTTGAGCCTGGACATGACGCCCGGACGGTCGTGATGGATGTGCACCAGGCGGCAGGGTGCCCGCAAGACACCCACCGACAGTTCAGGCAGATTCACGCTGCCGCGCACAGCGCCGGACAGCAGGTAGTCGCGCAATTTCTCCGACACCTCGACGCCCAGGTTGCGCTGCGCCTCGAAGGTGGATCCGCCCACATGCGGCGTCAGGATCACGTTGTCCAGCGTGCGCAGCGGTGATTCAAAGGTATCGGCCTTGGACGCCGGCTCCAGCGGAAACACGTCGATCGCCGCGCCGCGCAGCCGGCCACTGCGCAACGTCGCATACAGCGCGTCGATATCGACCGCCTGACCACGCGCCAGGTTGATCAGCGCCGCATCGTCCTTCATCTGGGCCAGGCGCCCGGCGTCGATCAATTGCCGGGTGCGTTCCGTCTCCGGAACATGCAGCGTGACCACATCCGCCTCGCGCAAGAGGGCTTCAAGCGATGCGGCCGGCGTGGCATTGCCGAGCGGCAGGCAGGCCTCGATGTCGTAGTACATCACCCGCATGCCGATGGCCTCGGCCAGCAGCCCGGTCTGAGTCCCGATCTTGCCGTAGCCGACGATCCCCAAGGTCTTGCCCCGCAGCTCATTGGAGCCCTTCGCGTCCTTCAGCCACGCGCCACGCATCGCGGCGGCATGGCGCTCGGGAATGCGGCGCAGCAAGTGGATGGCGTGGCCGATCACCAGCTCGGCCACCGAGCGCGTATTCGAAAACGGCCCGTTGAACACACCGATCCCGCGCTCCGTTGCCGCCTTCAGATCCAGGTTGTTGGTGCCCGTGCAGTAAGAGCCCACCGCCTGCAGGCGGGGGGCATGTTCCAGCACCTGGCTGGTGAGCCGGGTGCGCGAACGCAAGCCCAGCACATTCACATCGGCCAGCAGCGTCTGCAGCTCCTGTGCGTCCGGCGCGTGTTTGAGCCGGACGATTTCGACATCGCGGATCGATTGAAGGATGGGGGTGGCGCTGGTATGGATATCTTCCAGCAACAAGACTTTAAGGCTCATTTGAACTCCGGTAAAACAAACTTGGCAGACCGCGATCTGATGCGGTCAAATTCTTGAACTTATGAATGGCACTCATGAACGGGACCGTCTTGACTCGCACCCGGGCCGCCTTGCGGGCCTCCAGAACGACTTCCTCGAAGCCGGCCGTGGCGCCGAAGTAGCCGCGGTGAAGCATCTTCGCAATACCCAGGGCGGCCTTCTGCAGGACCGCGGCAGCACCGGGCCGACACAATTCGCTGGTGCGCAAAAACCAATACGTGAGCCAGCGCGTGAAGTGCTCGGGCGTAACGCCCGACACCGCCATGTGCTTGCCGAAAACATTGCCTTTGAAGCTGCGCGTGCCCAGCATCACGGTGCTCCAGAACTCGACCATTCGCGCCAGATGCGGCCCCCAGCGGTCCTCGATCACGGCATCGAAGGTAGGTCCGAGAACCCGATCGGATCGAACGTCTGCATAGAACGTGTGAACAAGCTGGACGATGAGTTCACGGTTGGGGAAGGCCGGATCTGCTGGCATGGCATCGCCGGATGTGCTGGTTTTATCCATAACATTCATATTATATGAATGTTATGGAATTTTGCTTGCGATCACTCCGGATGCAGCGCCAGCACACGTTTGAACTCGTTGGGCTCGCTCATCAGGTCCTCCAGCGTATAGCGGTCAAGTTCCGCATACAGGGCGTTGAAGGCGCGCACCAGGACACCCGGGAGTCTGCATACGGGCGCAATACGGCAGCGCGCCGGCTCGCCGGACAGGCATTCGACAATCGGACCTTCACCCTCAGCCTGCCGCACCACCTGACCCAGGCGGATCTGCGCCGGCTCGAGCGCCAGCCGCAGGCCGCCACCCTTGCCGCGCACGGTTTCCACCACACCGCTGCGCGCGAGCTGATGCACCACCTTCATCAAGTGGCTTTCCGAGATGTCGTAGGCTGTGGCAATCTCCTGGATCGTCGCGAGGCGATCGTCTTGCAACGCCAGGTACATCAGGACCCGCAGGCTGTAATCAGAAAAGGTAGTCAGGCGCATAAAATTGAAGATCTATTTTTAATATTGCTTTTTCAAAAAACCGGTGATATATTTAACTTGCATTAATAATACATCTTTAAAAATACACTGTCCAACCCGACACCCCGAGAGAAGGATCGCCCTCCATGTCCGCTGAATTCGCCGCCACCCTCGACATTCGCCAGATCGCACCCCACCAGCGCCATCCGATGATCTTCAACAGCTTCGAGACCCTGCAACCAGGCCAGTCCCTGCAATTGATCAACGACCACGATCCCAAGCCGCTGTACGACCAATTCCAGATGAGGTCGGGCGACGCCTTCAGCTGGGCTTACCTGGAGGCCGGCCCCGAAGTATGGCGCGTGCAGATCGGCAAAACCGCTGCGGCGACAAGCGACTGCTGCTCCGGCGGAGCCTGCTGCGGCTGAGGAAAGGACAACTCACCATGACTTTCGTCGTCACCGAGGCCTGCATTAAGTGCAAGTACACCGACTGTGTCGATGTATGCCCTGTGGATGCGTTCCGCGAGGGCCCCAACTTCCTGGTCATCGACCCCGACGATTGCATTGACTGCGCGGTGTGCGTGCCCGAATGTCCGGTCAATGCGATTTACGCCGAAGAAGACGTGCCGGCCGATCAGCAGGACTTCACCCCCTTGAACGCCGAACTGGCACGATTATGGAAGCCCATCATCCGGACCAAGGCCGCACTCCCGGACGCAGACGAGTGGGCGGCCGTGACGGACAAGCGGGACAAACTCGAGCGTTAAGGCGCATCGGCCCTTTCTGCCGCCCGCGGCGCCCCCTATTTTTGAAACGGAGATCAAAAGATGGAAACCATCCAGCCCCACTCCCACCTTTCCCCCGACGCGCTGTATCCCTTTGATGCGCGCGGCATTGCCAAACGCTTCCGTCATGCCGCCATTTTTGGCGCGCTGGATGCCCTGCGTGCGGGCGAGACCATGCGCTTCGTCAACGACCACGATCCCTTGCCCCTGCTGCAGCAATTGCAGGCACGCTACGCCGACGCGGTGGAGATCGCCTACCGCCAGCGCGGACCGGACGGTGTGGTGATCGATTTCATCCGACACTGACGATCTCTGCGAAACTTCGGGCAGGAGTCGCCATGCAACAGGAGTTCAAGATCGGCAATGGCAGCCTGGGTTTGCACCGGGCCATCGTCGAGCAGGCGCCCGAGGCCATCATTTTTGCGGGCCGCGACGGTGCGATCCGGCTCTGGAACCGCGGCGCCGAAACTGTGTTTGGACACACGGCCGACGAAGCGCTGGGGCAGAGTCTGGACATCATCATTCCGGAACGCCTGCGGCGCGCCCATTGGGATGGCTTTAACCACGCCATCAGCACCGGACAGCAGAAATACGTGAACCGCGTGCTGACCACGCGCTCCATGCACAAGAACGGGACCAAGCTGTATGTAGACTTGAGCTTTGCGCTGGTGCGCGACGAGGCCGGTGCCGTCGTCGGCGCGCTGGCCGTGGGCCGCGATTGCACCGCGCGCTATCTCGCAGACGGTGCTCTTCGCGCGCGCCTGAACGAGCTGGAAGAAAAAGCAAAGGGCGGCGTCGAAGAAAACAGGGAGTCCACCGCATGAGCACACCTTTCCCGGGGTTTTCCACACCAAGCGCGGGCCCCGAGGCGCCGCTGGAGATGCTCTCGGTCTGCCACGACCGCATGGCGCGCCAGTGCGCCACCTTGCGCCGCCTGGTGCCGCACCTGGCGCTGCATGGCGCCGACCCGGAAGCACGCACCGCGGCGGCCAACGTGATGCGCTACTTCGACACCTCGGCCATCAACCACCATCGGGACGAGGAGGTCGACCTCTTCCCTGCGCTGATCGAATCCATGGCCGGCTCGGACGCGGTCTGCCTGCACGAGATGACCGAAGGTCTCACGCTGGACCACCGCGCGCTGGAGGCGCAGTGGCAGCGGCTGCGCATTACCCTTGCGCAAATTGCGGCGGGCGAGTCTGCCCCCCTCGCATCAAGCGACGTGGAAGCGCTGGTCGGCCTGTACGAGCGCCATATCGAACGCGAGGACACCGAACTGCTGCCAATGGCGGCGCGGCTGCTGGGCGACGACGCGCTCGCAAATATCGGCCGCGCGATGCGGGAGCGGCGCGGCATCGCTGAGGTCTAATATCTCGGGCCACTTAAGCGGTGGTTTCTCACAGCAAACTCTGCTGCTGTGATGGTGGCGACTTTGGCCTACCCTTCAAAGGTTTCAATGTTTCCCGGGCCCAATCCAGCGCCTTCTGCCGGTCCCAGTATTCACGCATCTTGCTGACATAAAGCCACGCCTCGTACTTGCCACCCACCGTGATGCCATAGCCGGCATCAGGCTTGACGGGTTGGGGCGAATCCTGCAGCAGCATCTTCACCGCCACCGGGTAGTCTTTCCCGGCCAGCGCGATCATCTTCTGGGCGTTCGCGGTGTCCCCCAAGGCAAATTTGGCCAGCACCGCGTTCAGCGCGAGCGCCGGCTGCATGTCATCGGGATACCGGTCGCCGATCGCAAGCACGTCAGCCCAGCGCTCAAACCTGACATAAGCACACGACAAATCATCGCGAAGTCCGTGGTTGTCGTTCGGATTGAGTTCAAACACCAGCCAATGGGCCAACTCCATGAATCGATGCCAGTCTCCTGCCTCCTTGCAGATATAGGCAAGATGCGCAATCGGCCGCAGGATAGGGCGGTTGCTCAGGACGACCCATGGACATTCAACGAGACCGTTTTCCCCCGATTCGAGCGTCATGCGCAGCTGTTCGGCCGCCCGCTCGGCCATGGGCACCAGCAATCGCTGCTCCACACCGGCCCAGTGGACCGTGTCCACGGCCATGACCAGGTCGTCCAGAACATCGAAGCTGAACCACAAGGCAGGATTCTTTTGCAGGAGGTCGAGCCACTCTGAGGCGTTGTCCCAGACTTCCTCAACATCATTTTGCAAAGCAGTCAGGCCTGGCTTGGCCTGCAGGAAGGCTTGTCGCCAGCGCTTCTCCAGCTTGGCCAGAACAGCGTCAGGCAGGAATTCGGCCGCTACGGCGCGGGCGCCGCGATGCTCGTCTTCTTCCATGAAAACATCGAATCGATGTCGCACCACAGGAGGTGGAGCGGCCAGGAACAGATCATGCAAACGCTGCAGGTCCGCATTGGCCGATGTGGCGACGTCCATGAGGCTGACATGGGGATCTTTGGCCATATCCCGCAAACGGTCCACCAGGTCAGCCAGTTGCGGGTCCCGCTGCCTGGCCAGGAACGCCGCCCACCACTGAGCACGTGCCTGGGCCTCGCTGATGCGCCCCTCGCTCATGAGCGTCGTGACTTCCAGAAAACTCAACGCCGGATCGTTGGGATTGAGCTCGCTGGCTTGCTTGAAGGTTCGCCAGGCACCGGCATAGTCATTCCGATCCGCCAGCATGGTGGTGCGCCGCTGCAGTGCATCGCTTTTGAGCGGCCTGTCGCCACGCCGCAAGATTGCCTCGATCAGCCGCTCGCGCTTGGTGCTGTGGCCGAGCTCCAGCCAGGTGTCCATCAGCAGGTTGAACAGCGGCGCCACTCGCACCGTCAAGGGCCCCGGTCCCGAAAAATAGGGCTCCAGCAATGCGCTGGCGCGGGCGGGATCACCGGCATCAAGCCATTGGAGCGCAGTATCTGCGACGGCATCAATGCTGGCTTTGCTGGCAGAGACCTCGCCAAGGCGAGACTTGGGATAGCTATCCAGCACATAACGCAGCAGATTCAAATTGCCGAAGAGCGGCGGCATGGCGATGGCGCCGCAGCAATGCTTGTATTTTTGCCCAGACCCGCACGCGCAGAGGTCATTGCGCCCCTGCTTGGGTTGCCCCGCCGGTTGCAGGGCGTGACCTGGCATGGGCAGATTCGCAAACAGGCTGAGCGCCGCGGACCGAAGGAATCGATCAGTCTCCTCAGGCCCTGGCAGTATTTGATCGAGCAGGGCCGGCATTACCGCTGGCACCGCCAACTTGAACCATTGCGCAAACGCTGCCGGAGTCGGGTTGGCTGCAGCTTGCCGACCCGCCAGACGCAACAGCGCTTCAATTTGGCGTTCGAAGTCAGATGGAAAGGTCGAGTCCATGTAGAGGTCCGTTCATATTGCGGAAATCATATGGGGATTTGCGGCAAGAGACGTATCTTGCCGGCCGATCAAGGGCGCCATCAGGCCGGCAACTCACCCGGCTGCAAATCTCCCGCAATCAGCCTGAACTGCTCCAGCGCCGCCTCCAGATCGTCCACGATTTCCTGCGCGATCACATCGGGCGGCGGCAGGTTGTCGCTGTCGGCCAGCGAGTCGTCCTTGAGCCAGAAAATGTCCAGGCTGGCCTTGTCGCGGGCGACCAGCTCGCTGTAGTCGTAAACGCGCCAGCGGCCTTCCGGACTCTCGGCAGACCACGTTGCCGCTCTAGCATGCCGGTTGGCCGGGTTGTAGAGCTTGACGAACTCGTCCAGGTGCTCGCGCTTGAGCGGATTGGTCTTGAGCGTGAAGTGCTGGTTGGTACGCAGGTCGTAGATCCACAGCTTCTTCGTCCACGGCGTCTCGCTGGCCGGCTTGCGCTCGAAAAACAGCACATTGGCCTTCACGCCCTGCGCGTAGAACAGGCCGGTGGGCAGGCGCAACAGCGTGTGCACATCGCACTCGTGCAACAGCTTCTTGCGAATGGTCTCGCCCGCGCCGCCTTCAAACAGCACGTTGTCGGGCAGCACCACCGCCGCGCGGCCATGCTGCCTGAGCAGCGTCTTGATGTGCTGCACAAAGTTGAGCTGCTTGTTCGACGTGGTGGCCCAGAAGTCGTCGCGCTCGATCACGTCCTTCTCGGTCGTCACCTTGCCTTCAGCCCCGGTGATCATCGTGCTGCTCTTCTTGCCAAAGGGCGGATTCGCCAGCACAACCTCAAAGCGCTCGCCGGGATCAGCGGCCAGCGCGTCGGCCACCACAATGGGCACGGATTGGTCGGAGCCGATGCCGTGCAGCATCATGTTCATCGCCGCGAGCCGCGCCGTGCTTTGCACCAGCTCCCAGCCGCGCAGGGCGGATTCCTTCAGGTGCTTCTTCTGCGCGCGCGTGAGGTTGGGGTTGTGCTGCGCCACGTGGTTGTGTGCAGCCAGCAAAAAGCCGCCCGTGCCACAAGCCGGGTCGCACACCGCCTCGCCGGGCCTGGGTGCGATGCAGTCCACCATGGCCTGAATCAACGGGCGCGGCGTGAAATACTGCCCCGCGCCGCTCTTGGTGTCCTGCGCGTTTTTCTCCAGCAGGCCCTCATAGGCGTCGCCTTTGACATCGGCACCCATGGCCGACCAGTTCTCGCCGTCGATCAGGTCCACCACCAGGCGGCGCAGCTTGGCCGGGTCCTGAAACTTGTTTTGCGCCTTGCCGAAGATCAGGCCGATCGTGCCCTTCTCGGCGCCCAGCTTTTCCAGCGTGTGGCGATAGTGGTCAAACAGATCGTCGCCATCTTTCGCCAGCAGCGACGGCCAGTCGAACCCCTTGGCAATCGGACTGGACTGGCTCCAGGGCGGCTGGCTGCGCTCGTCGGCCATTTTCAGGAACAGCAGATACGTGAGCTGCTCGACATAGTCGCCGTAGCTCATGCCGTCGTCACGCAACACGTTGCAATAGTTCCAGAGTTTCTGGACGATGGTGGCTGAGTTCATGGGTTTTCCGAGAATAAATCCGGCCGATGCTGGCTGAACCAGCGCTGGGTGGTGATCATATTGTCACCAGCTCTATTCCCGAATAATCGGCACCTGCGAGCCACGCGCTGCGATGGCTGCCGACCCGAGCAAATGCCCGGTGCCGGGCTCCACCAGTGCAAAGGCGGTCAGCTTTTTGGTCTGTTCGATACCTGCCTTGAACAGGCACACGCAACTGTGGCGCGGGTGCTGGGCCGATGCATAGAGGATGCCGTGCAAGCCCTGCTGCCTGCAGTTTTGTGCAAACTTCTGACTTGTCTCGTAGCGCATGGACTGCAGCACGGGGTAACGCTCTTCCAAACCGCGCAAATCCGCCAGACGCAGGCTGGCGCGTGTCTCAAAAGCGACCAGGCTGCGCTCTAAAAGCCGGTCCCAATGGCAGCTCCGCACCTCACGGCGGAACACGGATTCGTAAAGCGTCGTTTCTGGCGAATCCGCCAGGTAGGCGGTTGGCTCGTCTGCCAAATCGAAGCGGCCGGCCAAGCCACCCATGGGTGCCAGCACATAGCCCTTGAGCCTGACGCTGCCGCGCCGAGCGCTGGTGCGCTGCACGCGGTACCACATCTGGTGGGCGGGAATTTCGAGGATCGGGGGCGCGAAACTGAGTAAGTGAGGGGCTTTGAAGTTCATGGACAAGGTCAGTGAGCCTCAGCCGTTGCCAGCGCCAGGATGCGCTCGGGCGTCGCGCCCTGCTCCAGTGCTGCACGGGGAGTCTGGCCGTCCAGCGCGGTGGCGGGCGACTCCAGAAACGACAGCAACTGCCAGCCATCGCTGGTGCCCAAGGCTTTGGCCAGGGGCTGCAACACGGGCCAGATGGCGGGCTCGAACTGCCAGCGCGGCAGCTTGAACCCACGGCGCAAATGCGCCACGCCAATGCAGCGCCCCGCCTTGATCCAGGCGTTGACCGTCACACGGGTAGCGCCCGCCAGCGCGGCGGCTTCGTCGGTGGAGATCATGTCGGCCGCGTCCATACGCTTGCGGCGGTATTGCGCGCCGGAACGCAGCAAAGCCTGTGTTTGCGCGGCTGTGGCGTAGGGGCTGTCCGTGGAAGAGTCATGGCGCGGTTGGGCGGTTTCCGTAGCAAGCGGCGAGTGAATAGTTAAGGTGTTCATGCGTGTGCTCTGGAAATTTTGTCTTGCGCAGTTTTAAGTACGATTATTTGATTCTTTCACCGCCCGCGTCCGCGATGTGCTGCCCTCTGAAACTTGGAACCCGGTTCGACGCGAGCCATATGGACTTTAGATCAACTCGTAATTTTCGGCAATCTCGTTAAGTTAGTTTTATTCGACACCAGGATGCGAGTAGTGTTTTTAACCGGAATTCCCTATTGAATATGGCTATGGCCCTTGTACTCATTGCGCAAGCTGCTACGTTTTTAATAGTAAATCCGCCGGATACAACTGATTCACCAAGTCCGTCACGATTTCACGGTAGGCACCGGGCGTCACACAGACGCAGAACCAGAGCCTGCATTTCTGCCGCCGGAAGCTTTGCTTTGAGTCGGGCGGGTTCGGCCAATGACAGGAGTTCCGGGGTCAAATGAGGGGAGCTCACAGCCGTATGAGGGGAGTCCGCCTCCAAATGAGGGGAGTCGTCCTCCGATTGGGGAAAGTCCTCCGCCACGCGGTAGCTCGCCCAGCGCCGCTGGTTCTGCTGCGTCAGCAGGCCATCGCGCACCAGGGTTTGCAGTACGACGGTGATATCTTTGGAGTGCTCGCCGGTGATTTCCTGCATGCGGCCATTGGTCACGCTGCCTTCCACCTGGGCTGTCACCACCGCTTGCACCGCCGTCTTGTCCAGCTTTGCGAACCGGTCGCCAAAGCACACCCCTAGCGCTTGGTCCACGTCATCGGGTATCAAACTGACCATGGGTAGCACCAGCTTCACGCGGTCGGGCTGCAACGACTCTTCCAGCCGGGACGAGCGCCAATCAAGCCTTGGAACGAATTCGGGTCGCGGTAACTTTGCGCTTTTTTGCTTCCGGCACACCCAATGACGGCGCGTCAACCGCTGGCTCCACTGCTGGTTTTTGTGTTGCCAGATCGGCAAAACTCAAAGACGGCAGCAGCATGCCCCCATGGGCAGAACGGCTCGTAATGTTGCTTACCAGTTCCCGCACCACGCCATATAGCAAGGACACACCGTTGACCAACGCGCGCACCCGCCTTTCCTCAGCTTGGTTGACCTCTTGCGTCAGGTGCATGCGAACCACGCCGCGAACCGAAACCTGCACGTTGTAGGGAGCCTGCTTATCCTCCTTCGGTGCAACGCGTAAGGTTAGCTTGATCCCGTAATCCGAATAGCTGGCTTCTTCGCCCAATACGGCCAACCCCGCCTCGGCAGAGATTGCCAAATTGCCGGGAAAAAACACCAAACCCGTGGAGAACTTCGGATCTGCAACATACCCTTCGACCGGGGTTACAGAAACACCGTCAAACGTGTATTCCAAAAGCTGCAAGGGACTAAGCTGCACAACCCATCTCCTGATGCATGTAATCGTGATTCGACGAATCCAGTTGCGCGCCAATGACCAAAACCTCCTTGGCACCACTAAACTGGCTTGCCATCGGCTTCATGGTTTTGCGGCTCATCCATAGGGCGAGGCCCGGCTCATCACGCATTTCCAGCATCAAAGTTGCTTGTGTCTCCCACGGTTGCGCCGGTGCAGACTCAGCCGGCTTGCGAAACACCGTGTCAAATGTATAGCCCAGCGCGCGTGTGATTGCCGCAATGGTTTGCACCGTCAGGTTCTCACGCCCCGACAACACCTGCGTCACGCGCGCACGGCTCCAGGCCAGGGCACGCGCAAGCTCCGCGCGCGATTTGCCTGCATGGTGCAACAGGAGCACCAAGTCAGCCGCCACATCAACAGATTTCAGCTCTTCAGCCAACCCGTCATGCGCTGCAATCAAGTCATCAAAAAGAGGTTTGTGTTCCATAGTCATCTCACTTCATTTAACCCACTGAATACCCGCTTCAGATCGGGATGCCTCCAAAAAATCAAGCACCGCTTGCTTGGCAATATTTTTCTCTTTCGCAGAGAGCTTGTCCGTGCGTTTGGGCAACGTATGCGCCAGCAGCACCACCTTATCCACAGCGTAGTAAAACAAAATCCGAATATCGCCACGGCGATACCGCCATACCGTCTCATTGCGTTGGGTCAGTTCGCAATAAAACGGCTCGAACGCTTCATGCACGGCCTTCTTGTCCACCAGCTGGTTAAACGGCTTGCCCAATTGCGCCAGCTTGAGCAGGTATTTGAGGCCGGCCAATGCCTGGCGCTGATCAGTTCTCTCCATACCCTGAACCACCTCAAACACCGCTGCAGACCTTCTTTGCTTCGGGTCACTGCACGGAGACGCCACCTTGAACCTGCCCTGCGCTGACAACACACCTTGCTCGAAGTCATCCACCCTGATTTCGGTCAAATAGTACATTTGTTTAGTTATAGCTTAACATTCTTGGATGAATCGGGCTTGAGGGTTGCCCCTAATGTCACCGGCATCTTCATGGTCAAACGGAATTTCATTTGAATCGGTCCTCACGTCCCTATATCGGAGCAAAGGCCTTCGAAAGCGTCGCTTGCCGTAGCGCCTGCGCGCGTTTGAGGTTGGCATCGACTTCAGCCTCGACACTACGAATGAGCGATAACCGACGTTCAATTTCTGCAACGATACGAAGCTGCTCAGCGACTGGCGGAAGCGGAACCGGCAACCGCTCCACATCTCCGACGCGCAAATGCTTCACTCCGCTTCCAACTGCAACACGATCAATCAAATCTTTGACCACTGGCGACAACAAAGCAGAAAGAAGAAACCCAGCCGTGATCGCAGAGGATGGGCGCATCAGCATAGTTCGCTGACCCAAACAAAGTTTCACGCCTGGCGGAATGATGCCCGCTTCGCCCATGGGCGCTTCGCGGGTGAACAGCACGTCACCCGGCTCGGGTGGACAGCGTCGCGACCAGAACTCATAGGTTGGCTGATCGACGTATCGAACTTCATCGAGCAGCAATCGCCCATCGCGGATATTGGTGGTCCGAACCAAGGGGATGCCGCTGGTTGTGTAAGGCGCGGTCTTATTGTGGCAGTCGACTACCTGGTCACAGGCTTGTGTGGCAGAGACCCATGTCCATCCTTCCGGTAAGCTGGCCAGATTGGTAACGCTTGGCCCTTCTGGCTGATTAAATTTGCCTTTGCCCTTCCACTCACTACGCCGTATTTCGAGAATGCGTTGTAGGAGCTGGGTGCCGGTTTCAAAACTGCAGCCTTCGCGGCGGGCGAGTTCGGCTTCGCTGGGAACGAGGCGGCCTTCGACGGCGTCTTTAAGGACGGAGGCTTTGTAGCGTTTGAGGTTGGCCTTGACGCGCTGGAGGTTGGCGACGGCTTCGTCGAGGCGGGAGAACTGCTTTTCGAGTTCGGCGACGATTTCACGTTGCTCTTCAATGCGCGGCAGCGGAATCAATTGCTCTTCGAGGTATGCACTTGGCACGCGGCGCAGACCCACTGCGCCTGTCATGTGGCCGGATGCTTCCTTGCGAAATGTCCGGCTAGATACGAAGTAGTAGACGTACCGAGCATCAACACTAGCACGCGGACGCAAGACGTGAAACTCGGTTGAGCCAAAGCCAACACCGTTGACAAGTTTGCGAGCAATGGCCATTTTGCCGTTTTCCATGCACGGCGTGACCTTGGCAAACAGAATGTCGCCATCGCGAAAGTGCGTGTAGCCCTTTTTGACTTCCGCGTATTTGCGGATGGTCGATACATCAATGCCGCCAGTTAGCGCTTCAACCGCAGCCATCGGAACAAACGATACGTCCAAGTCATCATTCAACGAACTGCGGTCGAGCTTGGGGTTGATCTCAACAGCTTCAGACAGGGGCACCAATTGCGCGGTGGCGATCACGTCGTCAAGCACAGCACTCACGCCGCCAACTCCCGATTCATCGCTTCAAGCACCTTGGGCAGTTCCGTGCCAAACAGTTGGTACACGCGGCCCATGCCGCCTTCCTGGGCGAAGGGAGAGTATTCAAAATCGTCGGGCACGATGGAGAGGTTGCCTGCTATGTGTTCGCGGATCATGTCTAGCCAATGCAGTTGTTCGGTTGTAAACGCAGTGCCGTTTTGTGCCTGCTGCGCCAGCCAGGCCTTGAAGTTGGCGTTGACGCGCTCGGGGAAGGGCACCAGCTCGTTGTCCTGGCGCATGGCAAAGCGCACCAGGCTCACCAGGTCGGTCAGGATGCGGCGGCGGTTTTCGCCCCTGACCTTGGTTTTATCCAGCGCAGCGTAGGCTTGCCAGAGCTGGCCTTCGGTCCACAAGTGCGGCGGGGCTTGCAGGGCGTCGGCCAGGGCCTTGAGCGCTTCAAATGTGAGTATTTCGGCCGCTAGCCCTTGCAGGCGCTGGGGTTGCTGGTACAAAATTTGTAGCGCGGTGATTTCGTCTTTGTGCTCGGCGATGAAGCGCTCGAAGGATTCGACGGTGCCCTTGGCGCGGTCGCGGGCGGCTTCGGAGAAGTCGGCCTCCAGCAAGCTGTCTTGCGTGACGGTGTCGATGATTTGCTCGGCCTTTTTCTTCAGGTCGATGAGCAGGTTGCGCAGGGCGGGGT
>NZ_MUNS01000043.1 GCF_002002705.1 Polaromonas sp. C04
GGGTGGGGGCGTAGATGATGCGTGGGGGTCGGAGCGCGCGGCGGTAGCAATCGAGAGTGACTGCTTTGCCGAGACAAACCAGTCATCCATGATGGAATGACACTGGCTAATCGGCGTCGCTGCGTGGTCACGCATCGCGCGTCACACTGAGGCAGAATTCGTGAATTGCATTGACCATCTGGCTTAGCCCCGGTTGCTCCAACGGATAGTGGCCAGCATTTTCCAGCATCACAACCTTCAGCGGCACACGCTTAATTCGCTTCAGGAACAACTCACTCAGATGCAAAGGTGTCCAGCGATCCTGCGCTGGCTGCGTCAGGAGAATTGGACATACGTCGAAATCCTCCGGTTCGATCGTCGGCGAGTAGCTCATGTAGCTGGCCAGGAAACTCATCGTTACCCACTTGCCGGCCGAGGTCTTGTCCGCCAAGCAGGCCTTCAGTGCTGCCTTGTCGTTGACCAGTGCATTCATCTTGCCCGCAGCCGTCATTGGCATGCGCAAGCCGGACAAGGGCGTCCGAGCAGTCACCAGTGCCAGAGGTCCGCCCACTCGGCTCATGAATCGGTTAAGTGCTGTCTCGTCGCGCACCTGCTGAACCCGCTGATCGAGGAACGTCATGCCAACGATGCCTTTGATGTTCCCATTCTTTGCCGCAACATGGTAAGTCTCCATACCCCCTGCGCTCAGGCCATAGAGGATGATCGGACGGCTGTCCTTCGCCAGTTCCGCGTTGACGAGGTCACTACCGGCCTGAACCCAGTCGTCGTACCGAACCGGCTTGCCGCGGCCTAGTTGTGTCAAACCGTACTCCGGCATATCGATGGCAATCATCTCGAAGCCCCTGTGTCCAAGCGGGGCGCCGAGAATGGAGGACATCTGGCGGCCGTTCGTTCCGAGGCCATGGAAAAGAATGACCTTGAGCGGCGCGGCTTCATTGCGATAACAGTCGAGATGAATATGGTGCGGCCCCCAAGGCCACCACTCTTCTTGCGGCTCCTGTCCGGGCCGAAGTTGAAACTCAGCAGGAAGAAAGCTTTGAATCTCGCGCCAATTCTTTTGCTTGGCATAGGTTTTCATCTGCGGTCCCGCATCAAGGTCACGGTTTGTCGGTGTGCATTCTTCGGCGTCTAACCCAGCTCCTTGACGGCGATCTGGTCGATGTCACCCACCGCATCGTCCAACTTGCCGATCAGGGCTTCGGTTGTGAACCCGCCCTTGCAAGGAATTGCAGCAGCGCCGCATTGAACGCCGCGGGCTGCTGAGCGATCGCCAAATGGCGGCCAGGTATCGTTACAAACTGGACGCCGGGAATGCAAGCGGCCGCTCCCTCCGAGGCAATGTGGTAGTAAGAGCGTGTGTCTTTGCCGACGGTGATCAATACCGGTTTCTTGATCTGATGAAGCATATCGCACGTGATCGGAGGTTGCGGCGGTGCCGCAAGAGCGAGCGTCCAAGTGCGCGCATTGTCGAGGAACATGGTACGAATTTCCGGCGTCGTGGTCTCCCAGAAATCAGGCTGGTGGTTGACCCCGATCGGGGTCAGCCGAGCCACACTTGCGAAGTCGTCGGTCTTCGCCGCAGCGATCACAGGCCCCAACGCGGCCACGTGATCCTCGTTCGCGATCTTGACGATCGCGGGGTCGGTAACGTAGCTTATCGTGCCTGGCTCATGGATAGTCAGGCTGTGCACCAGCTCCGGATGCTGCAACACCACCAACATGACGATCGGACCGCTGTAGGACCAGCCGACGAGGTCCACCGGGCCGGCGTTCAAACCGCGAATGAAGGCGGCAATATCGTCCGCGTCCGTCTGCTGCGAGTATTTCGATTCACCATCGGGCCACGGGGCTGTCCCGAAATAACGCATGTTGAGAGCGATGAAGCGATAGTGCGGCGCGATGGCTTGACGTTGCGCATCCCAGGCGCGGTAGTCTGTGCAGCAACCGTGAATGAAAATCACGGACGCGCCATCCCCCTGTTCCTGATAGACGAGCGTGACACCGTTGACGCTGGCCTGCTTGATCCGCGGACCACCGGATGTTCCCGCCGACCAAGCCTGGCCGATCGCCAGGAGGAGCAAACCACAGATCAAGCAGACCTTCATCGTGGTATGAAGGTTGGTCCAGTTGTGGATTCGTGAAACGTATGGCACCCGGGTGGGTGCGCCCATCGAGATGTCCGCTGCGGACGCAGTGCTCGCCGAACTCAGCGTAAGAACGGTACGGTGATTCATGGTTTTAACTCCCGTTGGGAACCCGACATTCCTCTACTGGCCCCTGACTCCATCGGACGCTCAGTGGATGGCTATCTCGACGGCGAACTGACCCCCTGGAATGCTTCGGTACGTGAATGTGTAGGACTTTCCCGAAAGCGGTGCGAGACTGCCCGTGGCCAGCTTGTACACGCCCTTGGAAGAGCCGGTGAAGCCGGTCACCTTGCCGTCAACCATGATGAACGTGGTTTTTTGTTCGCTCGTTTCATAAACTGCGATTGCGCCAGGCTTGCGTATGACCCCGTTAGCTGAAAGCGTCTCGCCGACCCCTTTGTCCCACTCATAAATGTTCATGCCAGTCGTGATGGCCCCGTCCATCATTCCGCCTTCATTTCGACAACTGTATTGAGTGACGGATATTGCATGGCCCTCCCGGTCCCCGACTGGCTCTTGGGGAGCCACGCCGACGTTCTGGCAGGTGGCTTTAAAAGTCATGGTGGCCTGGGCCGGTGCGCTCGTGGAGAGCGTTGTCAACACCAGAGCGGCGGCCAAATTGAGAATGCGGGCTGCGTGGCTCATGAGTTTTCCTTAGGTTTATGTGAGACCGCGAGAACACTACGCTCCAGATGCAACTCCAACCCCTCCACCATTTGCAGCCGAAGTGAAGGAAAGCATAGGCGACGCCTCAACCCGATTCAAGGCTTTTCACGGGCGAGGCGGCGTGCCTGGACAGTACGGGTATTTGGGGCCGCGAAAAAATTGCCCTCAAGGGGTGCCCACCACACTCTTGTCGCGTCGGGCGCTGTGGGCGTGACTCGGCTTTTCCGGACGGTCGGCTGGTATCTGTCTTGTTAGCCGGGCGCGCCCCGGCACTCAGGGCCAGGCACCGGTTACCTTGACCTTGCCTCACGCAATTCTTGCCTTGAAGGCCCGCTTTGCGCCGATGTGGTAGTCGGCACTGGGGCGAATCAGGGTTTGGGCTGGAGCGGCCATTCCTGGTCGGGTGCAGGTGTCGCAATCGTTGAAATCATTGCCGCATAGCCGGTATTCCACTTGCAGAGTTCGGGGGCCGCTTTCGGGCGACCAGTTTTGAAATCTCTACAGCCGCACCCGGTCTGCTGCTGACGGTCGAGAAAAAAATCCCGATCGATAGCTGGCACTGAACGGCGCCGAATTGCGGGTCGAATGGGTTGGCCAGAAAGCTGTCATTGGGCACTTCAAAACCATGGTTCCAGATTACGACCACCGGTCACAGGCTCCATCGTTCCCGAAGCGGGCGTAGACACATCCACGCATCAACCGAAGCTATTCAGTGAATGACGGTAGACGCAAATCGCCGGTTTCTGCCACTTCACTTGCGGTCAGTTGTTTCTTTATTGGTCTAACCCGTCCACCTTGAATCAACTGCGGACTCTATATCCCGAGGGCAAAAGTCGGCATCGACTCTCGGCAATTGCCGGCGATACGCCCCCGGCGGCACACCAAACCAGCGCTTGCAGGCGCGAAAGAAATTGCTCTCATCGCCAAACCCCAGCAACGCCGACACCTGCGACAGCGTGTGCCGGGGGTCGGCCAGGTACTTGCGCGCCAGCTCCACGCGCAATTCGTCCAGTACTTGCTGGTAGCTGCTGTGCTCGGCCAGAAGGTGGCGCTTCAGCGTGGCATCGCTGAGATGCAGCTGGCGTGCAATGTCCTGGCGCAGCGGCTCGCCGTCGTGCAGATTGGCCAACACCTGGCGGCGCACCTTGGCCACCATGCTCTGGTCACCCAGGTCGTGCAGGCGGAGGGCAATCAGTTGCTCATGCACCGCCAGGATGGCCGGGTTGTGGCTGGACAGCGGGGCATTCACATCTTGCAGCCGCAGCAACAACCGGGTGGCCTGCTGGCTGAACTTGACCGGGCACTGGAACGCCTGTTGGTACGGTAGCAGGCTTTCCGGCGGCGCGAATTCAAACTCCGCCGTCAGCGGCTGCAAGTCCTGGTGCGTCAGCCAGTTGCACAGCATCAGGATGGTGAGCAACCCATATTCGGTGCGCTGGCGCGGCACCGGGCGCATATTGCCCAGGTGACCCAG
Source organism: Polaromonas sp. C04 (assembly GCF_002002705.1). Lineage (GTDB taxonomy): Bacteria > Pseudomonadota > Gammaproteobacteria > Burkholderiales > Burkholderiaceae_C > Rhodoferax_A. The sequence continues at coordinate 4,288 of NZ_MUNS01000043.1, forward strand.
TGTGAGCGCACACCGGTCGCCCTGCACCGCCACGTGGAAGGTGGCGGCGTCGGACACCACGGCCATCGCTTCAGCCATGCGCTGCAGGCCGGCCAGCAACGTGGGGCTGGAGACCATGGCGTAACCCACCAGGTCGAAATTGCCATAACGCGCCGCCAGGTCGCGCGACAAGCCCAGGTGCGGGTTGCCGGAGCGGACGACCGCCTGCTCCCACAGCACGCTCATGTCGTCGGCCGAATAGCGCGCCTGCGGGTCGCCCAGTTGGCCCATGTCCAGCCGGGCAGCCGCAAACAGAGCGGGCACGTCGAGCCCCTGCGCGGCAAACATGTCGGCCACGCCCTTGAGCCAGGTGGCGGAGCTGGTGCGCGCGGTCATCGCATGAGCCGCAAAGTCAGTTGATTGCTGCCGTTGGGATAGTGCACTGCGGCCCCCCGGCTCCTAGAATTTTTCTGGGTGCATGGCATAGCCCGCAGTGTGCGCGCGGGGGCCATGCAACACAAGCCAGACTAATACCAATGGAGACAATCACATGAACATTACGGCTCTTCAACGGCTGGGCACCGGCCTGGCGCTGGCCGCCGGTCTCTACGGCTGCGGCGGCTCGTCCGCGCTGGTGGACCCGACGCTGCGCGCCACCGCGTACGGCCAGGTGCAGGGCAACGACGACAGCGCTGCGACCGGCACCTATTCCTGGAAAGGCATTCCCTTCGCCAAACCACCGGTGGGCACGCTGCGCTGGAAGGCGCCGGTCGATCCCGCCGCCTGGAGCGGCACGCTGACGACGCGCAGCTTCGGTAACGCCTGCATCCAGTACGGGCGCATCTACGGCCCCGGCGCCAACAACAAGTACGACGCCACCATAGGCACCACGCTGAACACTGCGGTGGGCAGCGAGGACTGCCTGACGCTCAACATCTGGCGCCCCGCCAGCACCGACGCCAGCCTGCCGGTGATCTACTTCATCTACGGTGGCAGCGACGTGTCGGGTTATTCGGCCGACCCGGTGTACGACGGCGCCGCGCTGGCCAGGAGCGCCAACGCGGTGGTGGTGACCGCCAACTACCGCGTGGGCCTGTTCGGCTGGCTGAACCTGCCGCAGCTCAAGACCGGCAGCAATGCCAACGACGACTCGGGCAACTTCGGCACGCTGGACACCATCAAGACACTGCAGTTCATCAACAAGAACATCGCCAACTTTGGCGGCGACCCCGGCAACGTCACCGTCATGGGCCAGTCGGCCGGCGCTATCAATGTCTATGCGCTGATGACCTCGCCCCAAGTGGTCAGCGCCAGCCCCAAACTGTTCCATAAGGCGGTGGCCATCAGCGGCGGCATTTCACTGGCCAGCGAGCTGCCGGCCGGCTCCATCGCCACGCTAAGCCCGGCCTCCACCTATCTGGCCCAGGGCAACGCCCTGCTGTACAACCTGCTGATCGCCGACGGCAAGGCCACCGACACCGCCTCGGCCCAGGCCTATGCGGCCACCCAGACCGACGACCAGATCGCCAGCTACCTGCGCGGCAAGGACGGCAGCACCATCTTCACAGTGCTATTGACCAAGCTGGCGGCAGCAGGCTTGTCAGGCTCCGGGCCTATCCCCGAGGGCACCGTGGTGCCGGTGGACCCGGTGGCCAACATCAGCGCTGGCAATTACCTGAAGGTGCCGCTGCTGGCCAGCAACACGCGCGACGAGGCCAAGCTGTTCGCCTCCTTCCTGGCACTGTCGCCCGCGCTGGGCGGCGTGCCCGGGCTGATCGTCAGCGACGCCAGCCGCTACGCCACCATGTTCACCTTCAACCCGGATGCGCCCACCACGCTGACCGACGCCGACTTCATCAACCCGCAGTACCTGCCAGTGGCCACGCCGGGCACCGGCTACAACGCCAAGACGGACCTGCTCAACAGCATCTTCTTCCTGCCCAGCCGCGACAACGTGCTCAGCGCGGTGAAGAGCCAGCAGAGCGGCGTGTGGTACTACCAGTTCAACTGGGACAAGGAGCCGGCGCCGTGGAACGATGTGTATGGCGCGGCCCATGCGTTCGACCTGCCCTTCCTGTTCGGTAACTTCGGCCCCTCGCTGTTCGGCAACGTGATAGGTGGCACCGCCAACAAGGGCGGGCGCCTGGCCCTGTCCAACGCCATGATGAAGAGCCTGGCAGCCTTCGCTAGGAACGGCGACCCCAACGACCCGGCCCTGGGTGTGACCTGGCCCACCTGGCCCAAGAAGTTGGTATTCGACGCCACACTGACCGACAAGGCGATTTCAGTGCCCTAAAGTGCGCAGCGTGGACAACCTCAACGCGCCAGGCATGATTTCAGGCAATTAAGCGGGCGCTCGTTCGAGGAATGAGCGCCCGCTCCTGGTCGGCTGCGGGTGCCTCGATCGTTGAATTCATCGTCACTGAGCGAGCACGCAGTCGCAGTCAAGTTTCACTGCTTTCAATTTAATAGCTACTCGCCAAGACTGCATAAGGGCTACAGTCACTTTTCATATATATTTTTGAAACCCGTAGCCCGCGGCGGACTCGCACCCGGATCGTGCCGCCGCGCGAATGCGGTGACTTTCCGCAGTGGTTGCAAAGTCCCCATCGGGAGGTGAGGGACTGAAGCCGGTCGGCCACAGGCCGGCTCCGGTCCATAAAATGACCAAGGCGGGCACATCCCTTGGGCTCGCCTGTTTCCTCTTATTGGTACCTCCATGGATGCATCCCCCAGCAACGCCCGCCCTGTGCCGGGCAGCAAGTTCACCAGCCCGCAGGGCACCCGCGCGATCAAGGACGGCATCCGCCCGAGTGCGCTCAGCAGCGTGCCCGACGCGGCCCCCAAGCCGCCCTGGCTGCGCGTGAGAGTGCCGGCCGGCGCGAAATACGAGGAAATCCGCGACATCGTGCACACCCACAAGTTGTCCACGGTGTGCGCCGAGTCGAAGTGCCCGAATATCGCCGAGTGCTGGGGGCGCGGCACCGCGACCTTGATGCTGATGGGATCGGTCTGCACGCGCGCCTGCAAGTTCTGCGCGGTCAGCACCGGCAACCCGCACGGCTGGCTCGATCCGCTGGAGCCCGCGAGCGTGGCCGACGCGGTGGCGCTGATGAATCTGAAATACGTGGTGTTGACCTCGGTCGACCGCGACGACCTGCCCGATGGCGGCGCCGCTCACTACGCCGCCTGCATCCGCGCGATCCACGCGCGCATGCCGCAGACATCGGTCGAGGCGTTGACGCCGGATTTCGCCGGCCACCACGAGCAGGTTGCCACGGTGATCGATGCGGGATTGGCCACTTATGCGCAAAACATCGAAACGGTCGAGCGGCTGACCCATCCGGTGCGCGATGCGCGCGCGGGCTATCGGCAGACTCTTGGCATTCTCAAGTTTGCCAAGCGCCATGCGCCGCAAACCATCGTCAAGACCAGCCTGATGCTGGGCCTGGGCGAGACCGACGCCGAGATCGACCGCACACTGGACGACCTCCGCGCGGCCGACGTGGACGTGGTGACGATGGGCCAGTACATGCGGCCCACGCACAACCACCTGCCGGTCGAGCGCTTTGTGACGCCCGGGCAATTCCAGGCGTACCGCGACATGGCGCTCGCCAAGGGTTTTCTTGAGGTCGTTGCGGGGCCGCTGGTGCGATCGAGCTACCGGGCCGAGCAGGTGTTGCAACACAACAATGTGGGCCTTGCGCCAGATGTCGCCGACGGCATCCGCCAGACGGCCTCGATGCGCTGCTGAACCCGGTCAACCCCAGGGAACCGCCCCGGCCAGCGTGGCCCTGACGCCGGCCTCGTCCATGGCGGCAAGCAACTGTTCCGCCTCGATCAGGCTGCTCGCATTGAGTTCATTTTTCAGCACCTCGTCGCCGCCAGTGCGGCTGAAAACGACCAGATAGCTGCCGTAGGACGCCTCCAGCAACGCGGCCTGCCACTGGTTGCCCTGTGCATCGTCGAAACTGCGCATGATGTGTTTTCCAAAATCGGGATTCACAGGATAGCGTGCGGGCGCACGCCTTGCTGCCCTGGCCGCTACAGTTGTTGGGTGTCGGCCTTTTCCATGTGCCGGGATGCTCCCCAGGCCTGATTCCGGCGTTTTTTTGTCCTTTAACCAAACGGAGATTTGCCAATGAGTGCCACTGTTCTGATCACGGGTTGTTCCTCGGGCATCGGCGCGGCCACCGTGCGCCGGTTTGCCGACCAAGGCTGGAACGTTGCTGCGACACTGCGAAACCCCTCGGCGGCCCGCTTCGAGCCAGGCACGGGCCGTGTCGAGGCGTTCGCGCTCGACGTGACCGACCAGCACTCGGTCGACGCGGCGGTCGCCCGCACGCTCGAGCGCTTCGGGCGGATCGACGTGCTGATCAACAACGCCGGCTACGGCCTGTTCGGCCCGTTCGAGAGCGCCACGCCGCAGGCGATCAGCCGCCAGTTCGAGACCAACGTCTTTGGCGTGTTCGCCGTGACGCGCGCCGTGCTGCCGCACATGCGCGAGCGCGCCAGCGGGGTGATCGTCAACGTGGCCTCCTTGACCGGGCTGGTCGCGATGCCGCTGTACTCGCTGTATGCGGCCTCGAAGTACGCGGTGGTCGGATTCTCCGAATCGCTGAGCCACGAACTCGCGCCGCTCGGCATCCGGGTCAAGGTGATCGCGCCCGGCGCGGTGGCGACGGACTTCTCGGGCCGCTCGATGGCGCGCACCTTCGAGGGCGACGGCGGCCCCTACGCGGACTCGATCCGCAAGGTCGTGGGCACCTTCGAGGCGAATCGCGCCGTGGGCGGCGCCACGCCCGAGCGGCTGGCCCAGGCCCTGTACGACGCAGCGACCGACGGCAGCGCCCAGGTGCGCTACGTGGTTGGCGACGACGCGCTCGCCGTCATGCAGTCGCGCAGGGAACTCGGCGAGGAGGCCCTGCTGGGGGCGCTCCGCCAGCGCTTTGGATTGGCGTCCTGAAGCAGGCGCCGCTCCTGATTTAATAGCTTCAAGCCTAGATTCTACAAAGGCTACAGCCACTTTTCATACAAATTCCTGGCCGCGGCGCAAAGCGTCCACGACCAGCGCCAGGGCGGGCGAGGCACTGCGGCTGGCGTAGTACAGGTGGTACCCGGGGAACGTCGCCGCCCAGTCGTCCAGCACGGACACGAGGCGGCCCGCCGCGATGTGGCCGTCGACGGTGTCAACGGGAGCCCAGGCCAGCCCAAGGCCGGCCAGCGCCGCGGCGATGATCAGCTCGCTGGCGTTGAACGCGAGCCGTCCCGACACGTGGGCGCTGAGGATGCGTCCGCGCCGCGCGAACTCCCATTTCAGCAGCCCGCCGTGGGACGGCAGGCGCAGCCCGATGCAATCGTGTTCGGTGAGGTCCTGCGGCGCATCGGGCCGCGGGCGGCGCGCGAAATAGTCCGGGCTGCCGACCACGGCCATGCGCATGTCCGGCGCCATGCGCATCGCGATCATGTCCTTGGCCACGTCGGCGCCCAGGCGCACGCCAATGTCGAAGCGCTCGGCCACGATGTCGGTGAAGCGGTTGTCGCTGCTGATCTCGACCTTGATGTCGGGGTATCGGGGCAGCCACGGCAGCAGCCTGGGCCAGACCAGCGTGCGCACGGCATGTTCGGTTGCCGTGATGCGCACGGTGCCGGCCGGCTTGCCGCGCATCTCGCCCAGCACAGCCAGTTCGGCTTCGATGTCCGCCAGGCGCGGGCCCACCGTCTGGTACAGCCGCTCACCCGCTTCGGTGGGCGAGACGCTGCGCGTGGTGCGGTTCAGCAGCTTCAGGTCGAGCCGGCGCTCCAGCGCGCGCACCGTCTGGCTGAGCGCGGGCTGCGACACGCCCAGTTGTGCGGCGGCGCGCGTGAAGCTGCCCTCGCGCACAACGCTTGCGAAGGCCGCGAGATCGTCGAATCGTGCCATTGATAAGTACTGCTTATAAAGTCATGTCGATCAGGTAGTCTAGTCATTCAATGGCGGCGTGACTACAGTCCCTGACATGGATTCACGACAAGGACACACCACCATGAAAACACGTCAACTGGGCCGCAGCGGCCTGACCGTCTCTGAGCTGGGCCTGGGCTGCATGGGCCTGAGCTACGGCTACGGGCCTGCCACCGACACGGCTGACGCCGTAAGGCTGATCCGCGCCGCCTTCGAACGCGGGATCACGTTCTTCGACACGGCGGAGGCCTATGGCCCCTTCATCAACGAAAGCGTGGTTGGCGAAGCGCTGGAGCCGATGCGCGACCAGGTCGTGATCGCCACCAAGTTCGGCTTTCGCGAGGGCGACACCGGCAAGGGCCTGGACAGCCGGCCGGAACGCATCCGGCAGGTGGCCGACGAGGCGCTGAAGCGCCTGCACACGGACCGCATCGACCTGCTCTACCAGCACCGCGTCGATCCGCAGGTGCCCATGGAGGAGGTGGCCGGCACCGTGAAGGAACTGATCCGCGAGGGCAAGGTGAAGCACTTTGGCCTGTCCGAGGCCGGCGTCGACAGCATCCGCCGTGCGCACGCGGTGCAGCCGGTAACGGCGTTGCAAAGCGAATATTCCTTGTGGTGGCGCGAGCCCGAGAAGGAGATCCTGCCAACGCTGGAGGAGCTGGGTATTGGCTTCGTGCCATTCAGCCCGCTGGGCAAGGGCTTCCTGACGGGCGCGATCGACGCGCAGACATCGTTCGGTGCAACCGACTTCCGCAACACGGTGCCGCGCTTCGCGCCCGAAGCCCGGCAGGCGAACCGCGCGCTGGTTGACGTGCTGGCCGGCATTGCAGCGCGCAAAAAGGTGACCCCTGCCCAGCTCGCGCTGGCCTGGCTGCTCGCTCAAAAGCCATGGATCGTGCCGATCCCCGGCACCACCAAGCTGCACCGTCTCGAAGAAAACACCGGTGCCGCGGCGGTCATGCTGTCGTCCGAGGACCTGAAGGAGATCGAGGCGGCCGTCTCGAGTGTTCCGGTGCAGGGCGCGCGCTACTCGGCAGACCGGCAAAAGCTCGTGGGCCGTTGAGTGCGGCCGACGAGAACAATCGCAGGCGCAGCCTGAACGGAGCATGATCATGCCCATGAACTATCGGTATCTGGGCCGCAGCGCCCTCAAGGTTTCACCCCTGTGTCTGGGTGCGATGATGTTCGGCGGCGAGACCGACGAGGCGACCGCCAGGCGCATCATCGACAAGGCGCACGACCAGGGCGTCAATTTCATCGACACGGCCGACGTCTATCACGCGGGGCGTTCCGAAGCAATCGTGGGGCGTGCCATGGCGGATCGGCGCGACCACTGGGTTGTCGCGACAAAGTTCGGCTACCCGACCGCCCAGGGTCCAAACGAGCAGGGTCAGTCGCGCAAATGGATCATCCAGTCGGTCGAAGCGAGTCTGAAGCGCCTGGGCACGGACTACATCGACATCCTGTACTTCCACCGGGCGCTCGCCGGGGCGCCGCTGGAGGAAGGCGTGCGTGCCATTGGCGACCTGATCCGCCAGGGCAAGGTCCGTTACTTTGGCGTGTCCAACTTCCGCGGCTGGCGCATTGCCGAGATCGCGCGCCTGGCCGATCAGCTGGGCATCGAACGGCCGGTCGCGAGCGAGCCGCTGTACAACCTCGTCGACCGCACCGCCGAGGTCGAGCAACTGCCGGCGGCGGCCCACTACGGTCTGGGCGTCGTCTCGTACAGCCCGCTGGCGCGTGGCGTTTTGAGCGGCAAGTACGCGGTCGATGCGCCGCCGCCCGCCGACTCGCGCGCAGGCCGCGGCGACAGGCGCATCCAGCAGACCGAGTGGCGGGCGGAGTCTCTCAAGGTTGCGCAAACCATCGCCGCTCATGCCGCGCAGCGCGGCACGACGTCGATTGCGTTCGCGCTCGCGTGGGTGCTCCAGAACCGGTTGGTGAGCGCCACCATCGCGGGGCCGCGCACCGAGGCCCAGTGGGACCGCTACATCGAAGCGTTGACGCTGCAGCTTGGCCCGGACGACGAGACGCTCGTGGACAGCCTCGTTGCGCCGGGTCACGCTTCGACCCCGGGCTATACCGATCCGGGCTACCCGATCGAAGGACGACGAGTCACGTGACGGCGCGGCCCCTAGCGCAAGAGATCTTCCAACTCCGCCATCGCCACAAAAACATGCTGCGCTCCCGCGCCCCTGAGCGCCGCCGGCGCATCGTGGCCGGCCTGCGGCGGGCTGAAGCCGAACACGGTCGCGCCGGCAGCCACGCCCGCCGCGACGCCGGTCACCGTGTCCTCCACCACGGCGCAGTGCGCGGGCGCCACGCCCAGCGCCGCAGCGGCGGCCAGGTAAACGTCGGGCGCGGGCTTGGAACGGGGCAGTTCGTGCCCGCTGAAGATGCGCCCCTCGAAGTACGGCATCAGGCCGCACTTCTCCAGTTGCAGTTCGACCTTGAAGCGGTCGGCGCCGGAGGCGCAGGCGATACGGCCCTCAAAGCGCTCATGCAGCAGCGCCACGGCCGCCGCGGAACCCTCGATGGGCCGGAGGTGGCGCATCAGGCCGTCGTTGCGGCGCTCGCGAAAGCGCGCCATCCAGGCCTCGCTCAAAGGCTGGCCGGTGCGCGCCTCGATCAGCGCGCGCTCGTCCTTGACCGCCTTGCCGACGAACAGGCGCATGCATTCTTCGGCGCTCAGACTCCAGCCCATCTCACCCAGCATGTCGCGCAACACACCGTTGGTGATGGACTCGGAGTCCACCAGCACACCATCGCAATCGAACAACACTGCTTCAAAATTCATAGCTACTTGTGCATACCCAATATGGGCTGCAGCCACTTTTCATTTAAATAGTTCAGAAAAACATGCCGTCCACATAGTACCAACGCCCGTCCTCGCGCACGAAGCGGCTGCGCTCGTGCAGGCGCACGGCGCGGCCGGCGACGCGATGGCGCGCGACGAACTCGACCTCGGCGTGATCGGCATCGAGCAGGCGCTGTGCGCGCACCTCCAGCCCCAGCCACTGCGCGCCGGGTTCGAAGTCCAGCGTTGGCGGGCGGGTGCTGGAGTGCCAGGTGGCGAGCAGGTAATCGGCGCGTTCCAGCACAAAGGCGCTGTAGCGCGAGCGCATGAGCGACTCGGCGTCGGGCGCCGCAAGCCCCGCGTGCAGGTAGCGGCCGCAGCAGGCCTCATGCGCGAGCGGGCGGCCACGCGCGTCCAGCCGCCCGCACGGGCAAGCCGCGCCGGGCGCTGCGCGGCTCACGCCTTTTTGGCCTTGCGCTGCTCCAGCGTTTCGGTCGGCGCGCCCTGCTTCACCCATTCGGCATAGCCGCCGTCGATGTGCGCCACGTTGGTCATGCCCATGTCCTGCAGCGCCTTGGTGGCCAGCGCGCTGCGCCAGCCGGCGCCGCAGAACAGGATGAATTCCTTCGACTCGTCGGCAAACAGCGGCTTGTGATAGGGCGACGCGGGATCGACCCAGAACTCGAGCATGCCGCGCGGCGCATGGTAGGCGCCGGCCACGGTGCCCGCGTTCAGTTCGCGCACGTCGCGGATATCGACGATTTGCACATGAGGGTCGCCGAGCCGGGCGCGCACCTCGGCCACCGAGTAGGTTTTGACCTGGGCCATGGCCTCGTCGACGAGTTGTTGGTAGCCTTTGGTGATGGGCATCGATGTTCTCCTGAAAATGGTTCGAGGGGTATCCCCCGAAACTGGAGAATAGCGGCAACTCGGGTTCGCGCGCGGCCCCCATCCCCGCCTTCCCCCGGAGGAGGAAGGGGCAAGACCATCAGATCAGGCCGATGTCGCGCGGCTTCACGCCCGCAAACACCTGGTCGAGCTGCCCCGCATTGAGTCCGAACTGGCGCGCGAACAATCCTGCCAGCACGGCGCGGTACTCATTGAGCACGGGGTAGTCGCGGTTCTGGAACAGCGTGGCCTGTTCCACCCGGACCTGGTCGCCCGCCAGCCGGTTGCCGCGCACGCCCCCGCCCAGCACCCAGTACACGGTGCCGTGCCCGTGGTCGGTGCCGCGATTCCCGTTTTGCCGGAAGGTGCGGCCGAACTCGCTGATCACCACCACCGTGGTATCGCGCCAGCCCGGGCCCATTTCCTGCGCAAAGGCCGCCAGCCCCTGGCCGAGTTCGTCCAGCCGGTTCGCCAGATAGCCCTGGGCACCGCCCTGATTCACATGCGTGTCCCAGCCGCCGACATCGACGAAGCCGATGTTGTAGCGATCGCTCATCAGGCGCGCGATGCGGCGCGCCTCGCCGCCGAAGCCCTTGGCCGTCATGGCATCGCGGCTGGCGGCGTCCATCTGGGCCGTCATCTCGCGCGTCACCTCGTCGCGCACCGAGAAGCCCTCATTGACGCGCGACGCCAGCGCCGTGCCCTGGTACATGGACGCAATGAGCTGGCTCTGGCGCGGGTCGACCGAAGTCCTGGCGACGGTCTTGAGTGCCGCGTTGGGCACCTGCACCTTGCCCTGCAGTGACAAAGGCAGCTGGTTGGTGAAGGCAATCGGCGTGGCGCCGTTGACCACGGACGCGAGCCGGTTCAAAAAACCCGAGCGGTAGTCCCGGCTGCGATCCAGTGGCTGCCCCAGCTCGATGCTGTCCTGGGTTTCGAAATGGCTGCGCGAGCTGTCGTCCGTCCCGGCGAAGGGAACGAAGGCCACCTGGCCTTTTTGGTACAGCGGAAAAATCGTGTCGCGCAGCGCCGGGTGCAGGCCCCAGTCGGCGTTGAGCGGCAGCGCCGTATTCAGATCGGCGCCGGGGCGCGGCACCGCAATGTCGGGGCGCGCCTCGTAGTAAAAGCTGCTGGAGACCGGCACCAGCAGGTTGCAGGCGTCGTAGGCGCCGCGCAAAAAGACGATCAACAGGCGCGATTGCGCGGCCGGCGCGGCCAGCAGTTGTCCGGCGCCCCCTGCCAGCGGCAGGGCACCGATTGATTGGAGCAGGTTGCGGCGTTTCATGGCGACTCCTTCAAGACGTCAGCGGTTCATCCACTCGGGCGACGACAGCAGGAAGGTATTCCACTCCTGCGGCGAGGCCGCCTGGTCCAGCGCGTGGCGCGTGGCCGGGCTCAGCGTCTGGCGGATGGCGTCAAAGTACAGCGCATTGGCCAGTTGCGGGAAGGCCGGCCGCTCGCGGGGCTGCGGCTCATCGGCCTTGAACAGGCCGGCGCTGCCCGACCCAATGGCCTTGGCAATTTCAAAGCGCGTGGCCATCTGGCCCGGGCTGGCCCAGGCCGACTCGATCAGGGGGTAGCCGTCGGGCGTCTGGTGGCCGTACAAGGGCTCGCCCATGCGGTTCAGCCAGTTCAGGATCGGGGCTACGTTGAGGATGGTCTTGTCGTCATAAGCCAGCCGCAGGGACGAGATCACGTAGCGCATCGGGTCCTTGAACTTGCGCCCAGCCAACTGCGCGAATTCGCGCGAAGTCAAGAGGGTCTGCAAGGTGGCGGCGATGTCGCCGTCAGTGTGCGCAAACGTCTGCGCCATGCGCGCCACCAGCGCCGGCGGCGGATCGTCCGACAGCCAGTACACGGCCAGCTTGTGGCTGATGAAGCGGGCCGTGGCTGGCGCACGCGCCAGCCGGTCCAGCGCCTCGTCGAACTCGGCCAGGCCCTGGCTGCGGATCGGCTGGCCCAGGAAATCCTTGGGACCGAAATCGTGCCGCCGCGGGTTGAACACGAACGCGCCCTGGCGCACGTAAAAAGGCTGCAGCTCGCGCCGCAGCGCCGGCTCGTTCGCGCCGTAGTTGACGCCCACGCCGGTCAGGATGCGCGCCAGTTCCTGCACGTCGTGCTGCGTGTAGCCGGCGTTCACGCCCAGCGTGTGCAACTCCATCAGTTCGCGCGCGTAGTTCTCGTTGATGTGGCCCGCGGCGTTTTGCACGTTGTCCAGATACACCAGCATGGCCGGGTGGTGCGCGACCGCGCCGAGCAAATCCCTGAACTTGCCGAGCGCATGGGGCCGGATTGCCGTGTCTTCGTAGTCGCCGATCGTGGCGCGCAGATTGCCCTTGTACTGGAACACGCTGAAGTGGTTCATCCAGAACCAGGTCATCTGCTCCTGGAGCTGGTTCGGGGAATAAAGCGCGCGCAGGATGTGGCGCGTCGCCGCCTCGCGCCCGAGCCGGTTCATCTCCTGCTGCCAGGCCTGCAGCGCGGCCTTTTTGTCATCGTCGTTGGTGAGGGCCACGGCAGCCTTGCGGCGTTGCGCCATCTCCTGCGCCAGCTCGCCCATCGGCCGCTGGCTGATGCTCATGGCGTCGATCTGCGCCTGCACCGCCGGCGGGAGCCGCGCAGGCGTTGGATGCAGTTGCCGGCTCAGGTAGGGGTCGAGGCGGGAGCCCTGCGCCTGCTCGACCGCAGCGGTGTTGGCGCCCCAGGTGAGGTGATTGATGACCTTGAACACCTCGACGTCGCCCGGTTGGCCCGGCCCCGGCGCTGGCGCCGTCGTGGCCACAGGGGTACCGGCCACGCCCGGTGTGGTGCAGCCGCCCAGCATCCCGCCGGCGAGCAATGCCGCCAGAGTGGTGACGGGCAGAAGGCGGCCAACAGCCATTTTGCGAGACCGCTTACTGGCCGATCGCCTTGCTGTTCTTGTTCAGTTCCTGGTTCAGCGCCTTGTCATCGACCTTCGTGATGTGGCTGCCGTCCTGCCGGGCCATGGACCGCTCCTGCGCGCGCACCCCCCTGTCGTTGGCGCGCAACTGGTGCGCCTGCTGGTGGGTGATTTCCCCTTCCTTGACCTCATGGGTGATGCGCTGGTTCTGGACGTGCAGGCGGTGGTTGACCTCTTCGCGGCGCGGATGGGCCTTCTGCCACGGCGTGTCGGCGGCGAATGCATTGCTGGTCAAAAAGCCGGCAGCCGTGGTCAGGGCGAGCAGGGCCAGAGTGGTGCGGACGGAGGTTTTCATGCTGTGTTCCTTGTGGTTTCCGGCAGACCCCTTTGGTGTGCCTGGGTACTCTAACGCCGGCGCCGAAACCGGAGCCGACCGCCGGCGGAACCTTTACACAACGGAAACATCGGGGCGCTGCGCGCGGCCCTCGTCATGGAATACCCCCGGAATCACAGCGCGCGCTGGATGATGATTTTCTGTACGTCGGAGGTGCCTTCGTAAATCTGGCACACGCGCACGTCGCGATAGACGCGCTCGACCGGGAAGTCGCTCACATAGCCGTAGCCACCCAGCGTCTGGATCGCAGCGCTGCAGACCTGCTCGGCCATTTCGCTGGCGAACAGCTTGGCCATGGCGGCCTCCTTGAGGCACGGGCGGCCCGCGTCACGCAGGCTCGCGGCGTGCCAGATCAATTGCCGCGCCGCTTCTATTTTCATAGCGCACTCCGCAAGCCGGAAGCCGACTGCCTGGTGATTGATGATGAAAGTGCCAAAACTCTCGCGCTCCTTCGCATAGGCCACGGCGCAGTCGAACGCGCTGCGCGCCATGCCTACGCTCTGCGCGGCAATGCCGATGCGCCCGCCCTCCAGCCCACCCAGCGCGATCTTGTAGCCCTCGCCCTCCAGGCCGATCAGATTCTCCGCCGGAATGCGGCAGTTCTCGAAGTTGATCTGCGCCGTGTCACTGCTGTGCTGGCCCAGCTTGTCCTCGATGCGCGCGACCACATAGCCGGGGTTGTTGGTCGGCACCAGAAAGGCGCTCATGCCCTTTTTGCCCGCGCCCTTGTCGGTGACGGCGATGACGATGGCCACCTGGCCGTTCTTGCCGCTGGTGATGAACTGCTTGACGCCGTTGATGACATATTCATCGCCCTGGCGGGTCGCGGTGGTGCGCAGCCCCGACGCATCGCTGCCCACATGCGGCTCGGTCAGGCAGAACGCGCCCAGCATCCGGCCCTGCGCCAGCGGGGTCAGCCATTGCTTTTTTTGCGCCGCATTGCCGTAGCGCAGCAGGATCGCGTTGACCGGGCAATTCGTGACGCTAATGGCGGTGCTGGTGCCGCCGTCGCCGGCCGCGATTTCTTCCAGCACGAGAGCCAGTGTCACGTAATCCAGATGGGCGCCGCCGAACTCCTCGGGCACGCAGATGCCGTAGGCGCCGAGCTCGGCCAGGCCCTGGTGCGCTTCTTTCGGGAAGTGATGCGTCTTGTCCCACGCCGGCGCGTTCGGCCACAGCTGTTCCTGGGCGAAAGCGCGCACGGCGTCGCGAATCATTTCCTGGTCTTGGGTCAGTAGCATGGTGCGGGGCGTGGGTGTTGACGTATGTTTCAATTATGCTGCTGCATCCCCACGCAGTGCCCGTCCCCCCGGTCGCGGGTTCATTCCCAGGCCTGCCTTCAGCCTTAAAGTAGAAAATTGTGAATCTGGCATTCCGGAAATTCTTCGCAGCCGCATGCTTGCTCGGCCTGCCCTACGGTGCGATGGCGGCCAGCGCAAGCCCGCAGGACACGACGGCGGAGCCGTGGAGCATCCACGGGCAGCTGACCAACACCACGCAGTGGCACCCTGCGTTTCAGGCGCCTTACAGCGGAACCAACAGCCTGTCGCCGCGCAGCGACAGTGCAGAAAGCACCGACATGACCCTGTTCCTCGGTGCGCGCCTGTGGCAGGGCGGTGCCCTTTACCTGAACCCCGAGATCAACCAGGGTTTCGGCCTGAGCGACACGACGGGTGTTGCCGGCTTTCCCAGTGGCGAAGCCAGCCGGGTGGGGGCGAACACACCTTACGCTCGCCTGCCCCGCGCGTTCATCCGCCAGGTCATCGATCTGGGCGGTGCCGCGGTGCCGGTGCAGGCCGGGGCGAATCAGCTCGGCGGTAGCCAGGCGGCAGACAACCTCACCGTGACGGTAGGCAAGTTTTCGGTCGTCGACATTTTTGACACCAACAGCTACGCGCACGACGCCCGTGCGGACTTTCTGAACTGGTCCGTTGTGGATGGGGGCGCCTTCGACTACGCGGCCGACGCCTGGGGCTATACCGTGGGCGCGGCCGTGGAGTGGACGCGCTCCTGGTGGACCCTGCGCACCGGCCTGTTCGATCTCTCGACCGTGCCCAACGGGGAGCAGCTGGATCCTCGTTTCAAGCAATATGAATGGGTGGGCGAGCTGGAAGCACGCCATCAACTCTTCGGCCACCCGGGCAAGGTGAAGCTGCTGGGCTTTGTGAACCGCGCCAACATGGGCCGCTATGCGGACGCACTGGGTCTGGCGCAGCAAACGGGCGCTGCGCCGGACACGGCGCTGGTGCGGCGTTTTGCCTCCCGCGCCGGCGCGGTGCTCAATATCGAGCAGGAGGTGGCGCCTGACCTGGGCATTTTTGCCCGTGCCAGCGTGAACAACGGCAGCCGGGAAGCCTACGAGTTCACCGACATCAACCGATCGCTGTCCGCGGGCCTTGCCCTGCAGGGCGACCGCTGGGGCCGGCACGACGACACGGTGGGCGTCGCGGCAGTGGTGAACGGTCTATCGGACGCGGCACGCGCGTATTTCGCCGCCGGCGGCCTGGGCGTCCTCATCGGCGACGGGCAGCTCAGTTACGGCACGGAACGGATCGCCGAGATGTATTACAGCTGGCAGGTGCAAAAGCATGTTGCCATCACCTTCAACTTCCAGCATGTCGTCAACCCGGGCTATAACCGGGATCGCGGCCCGGTGCCCTTGGTCGCGCTGCGGATGCACGCCGAATTCTGAAGCATGAGCCGCCGGTGGCGGCCCGACAGCGGCGCGTTACAGCAGTTCCAGCGCCACCGCGGTCGCTTCGCCGCCGCCGATGCACAGGGTGGCAATGCCGCGCTTGAGTCCGCGCGCGCGCAGGGCGTACATCAAGGTGACCATGATGCGGGCGCCGCTGGCGCCAATCGGATGCCCCAGGGCGCAGGCGCCGCCGTTGACGTTAACGATTTCATGCGGAATCGACAGCTCGGTCATCAGCGCCATCGGCACCACGGCAAAGGCTTCGTTGATTTCCCACAGGTCCACGTCCTTCGCACCCCAGCCGGTCTTGGCCAGCAGCTTTTGCACAGCGCCCACCGGCGCGGTGGCAAACCAGTTGGGCTCCTGCGCGTGCGTGGTGTGGCCGACGATGCGCGCCAGCGGCTTGGTGCCCAGCCGGGCCGCGGTCGCAGCCCCCATCAGCACCAGCGCGGCGGCGCCGTCGTTGATGGACGAGCTGGACGCGGCGGTGATGGTGCCGTCTTTCTTGAAGGCGGGTTTGAGTTGCGGGATCTTGTCGAGCTTGACCTTGCCCGGGCCTTCGTCGATGGCAATCACCGCCTCGCCGGCGCGGCTCTTGACCGTGACGGGCGTGATCTCGGCCCGGAACGCTCCTGATTCCGTAGCAGCCTTGGCACGCTGGACGCTGGCTATGGCGAATTTGTCCTGTGCTTCACGGGTAAAGCTGTATTTGGCCGCGCAGTCTTCACCGAACGTTCCCATGGAGCGACCGGGCTCATAGGCGTCTTCCAGCCCGTCGAGCATCATGTGGTCGAAAATCCGGTCGTGGCCCATGCGGTAGCCGCCGCGCGCCTTTTGCAGCAGGTAGGGCGCGTTGGTCATGCTCTCCATGCCGCCGGCCACCATGACATCAAAGCTGCCCGCCAGCAGCATGTCGTGCGCCAGCATGGCGGCCTTCATGCCGGAGCCGCACATCTTGGACAGCGTGACCGCGCCCGCGCTCTTGGGCAGCCCGCCCTTGAATGCCGCCTGGCGCGCCGGCGCCTGGCCCTGCCCCGCCATCAGGCAGTTGCCAAACAGCACCTCGCCGACCAGGTCGGGCGCAATGCCGGCGCGCTCGACCGCCGCCCTGATGGCCGCGCCGCCCAGGTCGTGCGCCGCGAGGCTGGAAAAATCGCCCTGGAAGGCGCCCATGGGGGTGCGGGCCGCACCGACAATAACGATGGAATCAGACATGATTTTTTCCTTGCAAAAGAAGAGCGATCCGAATCAACCACAGTTGACGTTTACGTAAACGTCAATTCTGACAGAATCGGTGCACGATGCAAGCCGGCACGCCTTTCACGCCTTGCTGATCGGAATGTAAATCTCCGCGCCCTTGCGCTTGAACTCCTCCGACATGCTCTGCATGCCCTCGCTCAGGGCCTGCTCGTCCGTCACACCCAGGGTCTTGGCGTATTCGCGCACTTCCTGGGTGATTTTCATGGAGCAGAACTTGGGCCCGCACATGGAGCAGAAGTGCGCCACCTTGGAGGAGTCCTTGGGCAGGGTCTCGTCATGGAAATTGCGCGCCGTGTCGGGGTCCAGCGACAGGTTGAACTGGTCCATCCAGCGGAACTCGAAGCGCGCGCGCGACAGCGCATCGTCGCGCGCGCGTGCGCCCGGGTGGCCCTTGGCCACGTCGGCCGCGTGCGCCGCGATCTTGTAGGTGATGATGCCGGTCTTGACGTCTTCGCGGTCCGGCAGGCCCAGGTGTTCCTTCGGCGTGACGTAGCACAGCATCGCCGTGCCGTACCAGCCGATCATGGCGGCGCCGATGCCGCTGGTGATGTGGTCGTAGCCGGGGGCGATGTCGGTGGTCAGCGGGCCCAGCGTGTAGAACGGTGCCTCGTGGCAGTGCTCCAGTTGCAGATCCATGTTCTCCTTGATCATGTGCATGGGCACATGGCCGGGGCCTTCGATCATGACCTGCACGTCATGCTTCCAGGCCACTTGCGTGAGCTCGCCGAGCGTGCGCAGCTCGGCGAACTGGGCCTCGTCGTTGGCGTCTGCGCCCGAACCCGGGCGCAGGCCGTCGCCCAGCGAGTAGCTCACGTCGTAGGCCTTCATGATCTCGCACATTTCCTCGAAGTGCGTGTAGAGGAAGTTTTCCTTGTGGTGCGCGATGCACCATTTCGCCAGGATCGAGCCGCCGCGCGAGACGATGCCGGTGACACGGTTCGCCGTGAGGTGGATGAACGGCAGGCGCACGCCGGCGTGCACCGTGAAGTAGTCCACGCCCTGCTCGGCCTGTTCGATCAGGGTGTCGCGGAAAATCTCCCAGGTCAAATCCTCGGCCACGCCGCCGACTTTTTCCAGCGCCTGGTAGATCGGCACCGTGCCGATCGGCACCGGCGAGTTGCGCACGATCCAGTCGCGTGTGGTGTGGATGTTCTTGCCGGTCGACAGGTCCATCACCGTGTCGGCGCCCCAGCGGATCGCCCAGACCAGCTTTTCCACCTCCTCCTCGATGCTGGAGGTCACCGCCGAATTGCCAATGTTGGCGTTGATCTTGACCAGGAAGTTGCGCCCGATGGCCATCGGCTCGAGCTCGGTGTGGTTGATGTTGGCCGGGATGATGGCGCGCCCGCGCGCCACCTCGTCGCGCACGAATTCCGGCGTCATGACCTTCGGGATCGCCGCGCCAAAGCTGTTGCCGGCCAGGCGCTTTTCGCGTGCGGCGTCCTGCTGGTATTGCTGCATCCACTCGAGCTTCTGGTTCTCGCGGATCGCCACGTATTCCATCTCGGCCGTGACGAT
Source organism: Polaromonas sp. C04 (assembly GCF_002002705.1). Lineage (GTDB taxonomy): Bacteria > Pseudomonadota > Gammaproteobacteria > Burkholderiales > Burkholderiaceae_C > Rhodoferax_A. The sequence goes on from NZ_MUNS01000043.1 coordinate 22,647, forward strand.
GCCCTGGCGCGCATAGTGCATCTGCGACACGTTGGCGCCGGCACGGGCGCGCCGCGGCGCGCGCTGCAATCCCGCGGCCTGGGCGCGCAAAGCGGCCAGCGTGTCGGTTTCGCCGTGTTTGGCGCCGTCGTCCAGCGCGAACGGCGCGCGGCCCGCATAGGCCTCGGTGTCGCCTCGAGCGTCGATCCAGTGCTGGCGCGGCGTCGGCAGGCCGCGCCGCACGTCGATCACGGCATCGGGGTCGGTATAGGGGCCCGAGGTGTCGTACACCGTGACGGCCTCGCCGTTGCTTTGCAGGATTTCGCGCAGCGGCACCTTGATGCCAAGCGCGCCCGTGACGTAGCGCTTGCGCGACGCCGGCAGCGGCTCACGCGTGAGGTTGATGAATTGGGCTAATTTGTCGGGTGCATTCATGGCAAAGTCTCCTGGTCAATGGCACATTGCTCCGAAGGACGGTGACAACCATGCGAACTGAAAGGAGACGACACGATGCCCCCAAGGGGACGTACAGACCATCGTCTGGCTCTTCTTACGCCGGTACAAGCCGGATCAAGTTCGCGGGTTTGGAAACCATCTCAGCGCAGATCCTGCGCACCCCGGGCGGCGCCAGTATAGGCGATTCGCCGCCGCCGCGCGACTATGACAAATCGGTTTCCCCGTCCGTCGGGTTGAAGCGCTTTTTCTGGTCATAGGGAAACACGTCGTACACGTGCCCCTGCGCGATGCGCTCCTTGTGCGCCTGCCAGAACGAGGCATCGAGCAGGTCGGCGTGGTGTTCGAGGAAGACCGCACGCACCTGCGGATTGCCGAGCAGGAAGGGGCCAAAGGTTTCGGGAAAGACGTCGTGCGGGCCGACCGTGTACCAGACCTCGCCGCTCATCTCTTCCTCTTCGTTGCGCGGCTCGGGCACGCGGCGGAAGTTGCAGTCGGTGATGTACTCGATCTCGTCGTAGTCGTAGAACACCACCTTGCCATTGCGCGTGACGCCGAAATTTTTCCACAGCATGTCGCCCGGAAAGATGTTGGCGGCCACCAGGTCCTTGATCGCGTTGCCGTACTCGATCACGACGCGTTCGACCTGCGCCCTGGCGTGCGGATCGCCCGGCCCCGCGTCGAAGGCCTCCTGCAGGTAGATATTGAGCGGGATCATGCGCCGCTCGATATACAGGTGCTTGATGATGACCTCGAGATGGCCATCGCCGTCGCGGTCGCTGATCTCGAGCTGGCTCGGTGCGAACTTGCGGATTTCCTCGATCAGAGCGTCCTCGAAGCGCTCGCGCGGAAACGCCACCTCGCGGTATTCCAGCGTGTCGGCCATGCGGCCCACGCGGTCGTGCTGCTTGACCAGCAGGTACTTGGCCTTGATCTGTTCGCGCGTGGTTTCCTTTTGCGGCGGGAAGTAATCCTTGATAAGCTTGAACACGAACGGGAACGAGGGCAGGTCGAACACCAGCATTACCATGCCCTTGATGCCGGGCGCGATGCGAAAGCGGTCGGTGGAATAGCGCAGGTGCTGCAAAAAATCGCGGTAGAACAGCGTCTTGCCCTGCTTGGCCAGGCCCAGCGCGTTGTAGATTTCGGTGCGCTGCTTGCGCGGCATCAGGCTGCGCAGGAATTGCACCCAGGCCGAGGGAATCTCCATATCCACCATGAAGTAGGCGCGCGCAAAGCTGAACAGCATCAGCAAATCGTCTTCGCCGAACAACGCCGCATCGATCACCAGCTTGCCATGCCGGTTGTGCAGGATCGGCAGGGCAAACGGGATCTCGGTGAAACCGTTGATGATCTTGCCGACCACGTAGGCGCCCTTGTTGCGAAAGAACAGACCGGACAGCACCTGGAACTGGAAATTGGCGCGCAGCTTGGCGTCGCCGAGCCGCCTTTTCATCGCTTGCAAGACATACCCGGTATCGCGGTCCAGGTCTTCAAACGGGCGACGCAGGTCGAAGTCGTTCACCAGTTGCTTGAACACCTCGCGCATGTTCTCGCGCGTGGGATAGTAGGCATGGTAGGTGGGGCGTGCGGTGCGTTCGGGGTTCTCGATGTACTCGGTGCTGACCGCCGGCCGCACGAAAATGAAATCGTTGTGAAAGTGCGTGCGGTGCAGGATCCTGGTGGTGACCGAATTGAAAAAGGTTTCGGCCAGCTCGGGCTGGTAGTGGTCCACCAGCAGGCCGATGTAGTGCAGCTTGATCTGCTGCCACACGTCCATGGGCAGCGCGCCGGCCTTGAATTCGCGCTCGAGCCGGGTGAAGCATTCACGCACGCGCAGGTCATAAAACTCGATGCGCTCGCGCTGCGCGCGCTGCTGCCCGTGCCAGTCGGCGGTCTCGAAGCGGTGCTTGGCGCGGGCCGACTCGGTGCGGAACAACCGGTAGTGGCGGTTGAAGCCGTCCACCATGGCCTTGGCGATGTCGTAGGCCAGCGGCGAGTCCAGGCGCTGGGGGAACAAGCTAACTAACTCCGTGCGGCGATCACGGCGGCGATGGCGGCGCGGTACTGGGGCTGCAGGGTTTCGGAGCTGGAGACGGTCATCTTCAGGTCCTGCAGGAGTCCGTCGTTCACGCCGAAGGCCCAGCCGTGAATGCTGACCTTCTGGCCGCGCCCCCAGGCGTCCAGCATCACGGTGCCGACGCAGATATTCACCACCTGCTCGATCACGTTGATGTCGCACAGGGCGTCGGCGCGGTTCGCCGCCGGCAGGGCATCGAGCAGCGCCTGATGGCGATCGCGCACGTCCTGAATGTGGCGGATCCAGTTGTCGGCCATGCCGATGCGCGCATTTTCCAGCGCCGCACCCACGCCACCACAGCCGTAGTGGCCCACTACCATGATGTGCTCGACCTTGAGCCGCTCGACCGCGAACTGGATCGCCGACCAGGCATTCAGATCCGAATGCACCACCACGTTGGCGACATTGCGGTGCACGAACACCTCACCCGGATCGAGTCCGGTGATCTGGTTCGCCGGCACCCGGCTGTCGGAGCAGCCGATCCACATGTATTTGGGCGTTTGCTGCTTCACCAGGCTGGTGAAGAAGCCGGGACGCTCGCGCTCCATCTGCGCGGCCCAGTTGCGATTGTGGACGAACAGCTCGTCAATATTGGGTGTAGTCATGGGGTGATTTTAATTTAGGGGACATCTGCAACGCCTCACATCGTCTCGCTGAACAATTCGCGCCCGATCAGCATGCGGCGGATTTCGCTGGTGCCTGCGCCGATTTCATACAGCTTGGCGTCGCGCCACAGGCGCCCCAGCGGGTACTCGTTGATGTAGCCGTTGCCGCCGAAAATCTGGATGCCGTCGCCGGCCATGCGGGTGGCCTGTTCGGCACACCACAGGATCAGGCTGGCGCAGTCCTTGCGCACCTGGCGCACGTGCTCGCTGCCCAGCGCATCGAGGTTCTTGCCCACGGTGTAGCAGTAGGCGCGGCCGGCCTGCAGCACGGTGTACATGTCGGCGACCTTGCCCTGGATCAGCTGGAACTCGCCGATGCTCTGGCCGAACTGCTTGCGGTCGTGGATGTAGGGCACCACGTTGTCCATCACCGCCTGCATGATGCCGATCGGCCCGGCCGACAGCACCGCGCGCTCGTAGTCGAGCCCGCTCATCAGCACCCTGGCGCCGCCGTTCAGCCCGCCCAGAATCTGGCTGGCCGGCACCTCGACGTTGTGGAACACCAGCTCGCCCGTGTGGCTGCCGCGCATGCCGAGCTTGTCGAGCTTTTGCGCAATGGAAAAGCCCTTCATGCCCTTTTCGATGATGAAGGCGGTGACCCCGCGCGCGCCGAGCTCGGGCTCGGTCTTGGCATACACCACCAGCGTGTCGGCGTCGGGCCCGTTGGTGATCCACATCTTGTTGCCGTTCAGCAGGTAGAAGCCGCCCTTGTCCTCGGCCTTGAGCTTCATGCTGATCACGTCGGAGCCCGCGCCCGGCTCGCTCATGGCCAGCGCGCCGACGTGCTCGCCGGAGATCAGCTTGGGCAGGTATTTCTTGCGCTGGGCCTCGCTGCCGTTGCGCTTGAGCTGGTTCACGCACAGATTGCTGTGCGCGCCGTAGGACAGGCCCACCGAGGCGCTGGCGCGCGAGATTTCTTCCATCGCGATCATGTGCGCGAGGTAGCCCATGTTGGCGCCGCCATACTCTTCGCTTACGGTGATGCCGAGCACGCCCAGATCGCCCATCTTGCGCCACAGATCCATCGGAAACTGGTCGCTGCGGTCGATCTCCGCCGCGCGCGGCGCAATCTCGGTCTGCGCAAAATCGTGCACGGCGTCTCGCAGGGCATCGATGTCTTCGCCGAGCTGAAAGTTGAGTCCTGGCATGTTCATGGTGTGTCTCTGCTGTCGGAGGTGGAATAAAACAGGTTAATAGGTTTTGGGCACAGGCACCAGCGTTTGCTGCATCACCGCGCAGTCGCTTTGCCTGCCGTGCTGGTCCAGATGCACCACCTGCGCGGTGGTCACGACGATGCGCTTGCCGGCCTTGACCACACGCCCGGTGGCCCGCAGTTCGCCGCCCTGGTAGGCGGCCAGGAAGTTGATCTTGTACTCGACCGTGGTCACCTCCATGCCCTCGGGCACGAGGGTCAGCGCGGCATAGCCGCCGGCAATGTCGGCCAGCGCGCCCATCGCGCCGCCATGAAAACCGCCCTGCTGCTGCGTGACCTTGTCCGAATGGGGCAGGGCAATCTCGCACAGGCCGGGCGCCACGCGCAGCAGCCGCGCGCCCAGATGCCGCATCATGCCCTGCCGGCTGAAGCTGGCCTCGATGCGCCGGAACAGCCCGGCGTCAGGCGCGTCGGGGGGAGATGTCGCAGGAGTGGGTTCGGTCATGAGGTGGGAAGATTGAAGTTGACGTGAATGCGCTAGCGGGCTTTTTCGGCCTTTTCGACCTTGGCCAGCAGGGCCCTCGCCTCTTTTTCGTGCGTTTTGACCTCTTCCAGATTCGCCTGCAATTCGGCCATCTGCTGCTCCAGCTGCTGGCGGTGATTCGACAGCACGGCCAGGAATTTCTTCAGCTGCGGCGCGGTGTCGCGCGGGCTGTCGTAGCTGTCGATGATCTCCCGGGCCTCCGTCAGGCTCAGCCCCAGCCGTTTGGCGCGCAGCGTCAGCTTGAGCCGGGTGCGGTCACGCGCGCTGTACACGCGGTTGCGCCCGCCGGGGCCCTCGCGTTCGGGCTGCAGCAGTTGCATGTCCTCATAAAAGCGGATGGCGCGCGTGGTCAGGTCGAACTCTTTCGCAAGGTCGCTGATCGTGTAGGTGATGGCCATGGCGGGAAATGTGCGATGCGGGAAGGTTTTACCGAAGTGACACTGCAAAGGGGGTGATGTCCCTACAATGCACGATTACACCTTACGTTTACGTAAACGTCAACATCAACCGGCCTCCTTCATGAACCTGCTCGAACAACAACTCCACTACCCCCTGGGCGATGTTTTGCCCGAACCCGGCACCACCCTCGAGGTCGCACCGGGCGTGCGCTGGATCCGCATGAGCCTGCCGTTTGCGCTGAACCACATCAACCTGTGGCTGCTGCGCGATGAGATGGACGGCCCGGATGGCCCGGTCCAGGGCTGGACCATCGTGGACTGCTGCATCAGCCGGGACGAATCGAAGGCCCAGTGGGAAGCCATCTTTGCGACCCAGCTCCAGGGCCTGCCGATCCTGCGCGTGATCGTGACCCACATGCACCCGGACCATATCGGCCTGGCGCACTGGCTGTGCGAGCGCTGGCAGGCGCCGCTGTGGATCAGCGCCACCGACTACAACGTGGCGCGTCTGAGCACCCAGAGCACCACCGGCTTCGGCGGCGAGAGCGCCGCCCGGTTCTTTGCCTCGCACGGCCTGACCGACCCCGACTCGATCGAGAAAATCCGCGCCCGCACCAACTACTACCCGAGCCTGGTGCCCGACGTGCCGCGCAGTTTCCACCGCCTGATGGACGGCTACACGGTGCGTATCGGCGGGCGCGACTGGACCTGCATCAGCGGCTACGGCCATGCCCCGGAGCATATTGCGCTGCACTGCGCAGAACTGAACATTTTGATCGGCGGCGACATGATGCTGCCGCGCATCTCGACGAATGTGAGCGTGTACGACGTCGAGCCCGAGAGCAATGCGCTGACGCAATTCCTCGACTCCATCGACAAATTCAGCGCGCTGGACGCCGACACCCTGACCCTGCCCTCGCACGGCAAACCCTTCAAGGGCCTGCACAAGCGCATCGAGCAGTTGCACGACCACCACCGCGACCGGCTCGCCGAAGTCATGGAGGCATGCCAGCGCAAGCCCTGCCACGCCGCCGACATCCTGCCCATCATGTTCAAGCGCCCACTCGACCTGCACCAGACCACGTTTGCCATGGGCGAGGCGGTCGCGCATCTGCACGCGCTGTGGTACGGCGGCCAGCTGCGCCGCACGCTGGATGGCGACGGCATCTACCGCTTCAGCGCCGTCTGAGCGTTGGCCGCGGCGCGGCGTTGTCAAAGCGGCCCGAAGTGGTCATTCCCAACGCCCTGCCTGTCATTCCCGGCTCCCTGCCTGTCCATTTCCGCCTCCCTGCCTGTCATTCCCGGCCTGACCGGGAATCCATGTCCGCACACCCGAGATCCTTGTCATGGCAACTGTGGATTCCCGCCTGCGCGGGGAATGACGATGCTCGCGGGAATGACGACAGTCGCAGAGGCTGCCTCAATCCCAGCGCGGCAGCGCTTCTTCCTTGAGCTGCCCACGCAATTCGGTGTAGTCGGGCACCACCGTGCGCACCGTGTCCCAGAAACGCGGGCTGTGGTTCATCACGCGCAGATGGCTCAGTTCGTGCGCCACCACGTAGTCGATGATGGGCTGGCGGAAATGGATCAGGCGCCAGTTCAGGCGGATCGAGCCGTCCGCGCTGGCGCTGCCCCAGCGTGTGCCGGCATTGCTCAGGGCGAGGCGGCGCCATTGCACGCCCAGTCGCGGCGCGAAATGGTTCAGCCGCTCCAGAAATATGCGCCGGGCCTGGCGCATCAGCCAGGCCTGCACGGCATCGCGGATCTGCGCCGGCGTGGCGCCGAGCGGCAACCCGAGGCGCAGGCTCAGCCGCGGCGCGCCGGGTAGAGCGGCGTTCTGCGCCCCGACACCCGTATCGCTCCGGAGCACGGCCCCCACCTCGCCGAACGCATGGCGCGGATCGAGCACGATGACGACGCGCTCGCCCAGAAACGGCAGCGTGGCGCCGTCCTTCCACTCGATCCGGTTCGACTCGAGCCGGCCCTGGCGCTCGCGCGCTTCGCCCAGCTTTTTCACGACCCAGCCGGATTTTTCGCGCAGCGCGGCATCCACCTCGTGCAGCGGCACCCACTTGGGCGCACTCACCACCAGGCCGGCCGGTCCCACCGCAAAGCCGATGGTGCGGCGCTTGCCGCGCCGGAACTCGTAGGCCACCACGGCGCCCGACAACTGCGCCTCGCGGTTCGCGCGCGGATGCCGGAAGGTGGCCGGCGCCAGCATCTGGTCGAGCGGCCGGGTAGCCTCGTTCGGCGCGGCCGTCACTACAAATTCGATAGCTTGTTGCGCAGGCTCCGCAAGGGCTACAGGCTGATTTCTCTTAAGAACCGGCGGTGCGGGCGGCTCCGGCCCAAACAGGTCCAGCGTGAACTGAAGCAGCCCGCGCATCATCGTGATTCAGCGCCGGCGATCGGCGTCGGCTCCGGCTGGCAAGGCGGCGGACGCGGGCTCCAGGCCGTACGCCTCGGGGTCGAGCCGGCGCATCTCGGCCTCGATCCAGGTTTGCACCTCGCGCATCAGCTCGTCGGGCTTGCGGCCCGTGGTGGCGATCGGCTTGCCGATGGAAATGTCCACAATGCCCGGCGTCTTGATGAAGGCCTTGCGCGGCCAGCATTTGGCCGACGTGACCGCGATCGGGATCACCGGCACGCCGCACTGGATCGCCAGCCGCGTGCCGCCCGATTTGTAGGTGCCGGCCTGGCCGCGCGGAATGCGCGTGCCCTCGGGGAACATGATGACCCAGTTGCCCTGCTTCATGAGCCGCTTGCCCTGCGTCACCACCTTGTGGAAGGCACGCGCGCCCTGGCTGCGGTCGATGTGGATCATGTCCATGCGTGCCATGGACCAGCCGAAGAACGGCACGTACAGCAGCTCGCGCTTGAACACATAGGCCAGCGGGTGCGGCATGATGGCCGGCATCACCAGCGTCTCCCAGGTCGACTGGTGCTTGACCAGCAGCACCGCCGCCTCCAGCTCGCCCTGCGGCAGGTTCTCCCAGCCGGTGATGCGGTTCTGGATGCCCAGGATCACGGTGCCGCTGTTCACCGCGAGCCGGAGCCAGCCCGCGCAGATCCAGTACATGCGCGTGCTGCTCACGAACAGCGAGGCGATGATGGCGAAGGTGGCCCACGGAATCACGGTGATGGCCATCCACAGCAGATGCAAAAGCGAGCGGATCAGACGCATGTCAAGCCATCTCGGCCGCGCGCGCGGGCTGCGGACCGGCCTCGCGCGCAAGGATGAACGAGGCAAATGCCGCCAGGTCTTCATGCACCAGGGTCCCCGCGGGAAAGGCCTCGGGCAGCGGCTCGCCGCACGCCAGCCGGTCGCGGAACTGCGCGCCCTGGCCCGTCAGCAGCAAATGGACCTCGCACCCGGCCGCGACCCCGGCCTGGATGTCGCGCAGGCTGTCGCCCGCCGCCGGCACGTTCCTGAGTTCGACGCCGTAGCGCTCGCGAATCTGCTCGAACAGGCCGGCCCCGGGCTTGCGGCAGCTGCAGCCTTCGCCGGGCGCATGCGGACAGAAAAACACGGCGTCGATGCGCCCGCCCTGGGCCGCCAGCAGCTTGTGCATCTTGGCGTGGATCTGGTTCAGCGAGGCCATCTCGAACAGCCCGCGCCCGAGACCCGGCTGGTTCGCCACCACCACCACGCGCCAGCCCGCATGGTTGAGCCGGGCAATCGCCTCCAGCGCACCGGGCATGGGAATCCATTCGTCGGGCGTCTTGACGAAATCTTCGCTGTCCCAGTTGATGGTGCCGTCGCGGTCGAGGATGACGAGCTTCATGGCACGGCCACCAGTCTGGACAGGTCGGCCACGCGGTTCATGGCATCGTGCAGGCGCTTGAGCAGGCCGAGCCGGTTCAGGCGCAGGTCCAGCTCCTCGGCGTTCACCATCACGCCGTCGAAAAACGCATCGACCGGCTCGCGCAGCGCCGCCAGCGTCTGCAGCGAGGCGGTGTAGTCGCCGGCCTCGAACTGCGCATTGGCCTGCGCCGCGGTCTGGTTCATGGCTGCGAACAGGGCCGCTTCGGCCGGCGCCTTCAGCAGCAGCTCGCTGACATGCGGGTCCACCTCGGGCGCCTTCTTCAGGATGTTGCCGATGCGCTTGTTGGCGGCGGCCAGCGCGGGCGCCTCGGGCAGCATGGCGAAGGCGCGCACGGCGTCGAGGCGCTTGGGCACGTCGGCCAGGCGCTGCGGCCGTTGCGACACCACAGCATCGACTTCCCCAGCGCTGTAGCCCTGTTCGCGCAGGGAGCCGGTCAGGCGGTCGTAGATGAAAGTCGAAATTGCGTCTGCGCCCGGAGCGTCCAAATGCCAACCAAAGTCACCCCCGGCTTTGTCGCCCGCCTGTTTTGACTCGCCTTGTGCTGATTGATCAAACGCGGCAGACGCCATACCCACCAATTGCGCCAGCTCCAAATCCAGACTCTTCTCGATCAGGATGCGGATCACGCCGAGCGCGTGCCGGCGCAGCGCGAACGGGTCGCGGTCGCCGGTCGGCAGGTTGCCGATGCCGAACATGCCGACCAGGGTTTCGAGCTTGTCGGCCAGCGCCACCACCGTGCCGACCGCGTTGCGCGGCAGCGTGTCGCCCGCGAAGCGCGGCTTGTAGTGGTCCTCGATCGCATCGGCCACGGCCGGGTCAAGCCCGTCGTGCAGCGCGTAGTAGCGCCCCATGGTGCCCTGCAGTTCGGGGAACTCGCCCACCATGTCGGTCACGAGGTCGGCCTTGGCCAGCTGCGCGGCCTGCGTGGCCTGCGCGGCGAGCCCGGCACCGCCCAGCTGCTCGGCGATCGCGCGCGCGATGCGCATCACCCGCAGCACACGCTCGCCCTGCGTGCCGAGCTTGTTGTGATAGACCACCTTGCCGAGCTGCTCGACGCGCGAGGCCAGCGATATCTTGCGATCCTGGTCGAAGAAAAACTTGGCGTCGGCCAGGCGCGGGCGCACCACGCGCTCGTTACCCTGCACCACCGCGCTGGCATCCTCGGGCGTGATGTTGCTGACGACCAGGAACTGATGGGTGAGCTTGCCCTTTGCATCGAGCAGCGGGAAGTACTTCTGGTTCGCCTTCATCGTGAGGATCAGGCATTCCTGCGGCACCTCGAGAAACTGCGGCTCGAACGCGCACACCAGCACGTTCGGGCGTTCGACCAGCGCGGTCACCTCGTCGAGCAGCGCGTCGTCGTGGATCGGCTGCAGCGCTGCGTGCGACTTCCCGCCGTCGGCGCTGCCCGCCTTGAGCGCAGCGGCCGCCAGCTGGCGCACGATCTCGGCGCGGCGCGCCTCGAAGCTGGCGATCACCGCGCCGTCCTCGGCCAGCTGCTGCGCGTAGCTGTCGGCGTCCCGCAGCACGACCGGGTCTACCCGCGCCTCGAAGCGATGGCCGTGCGTGTCGCGCCCCGCCTGCAGGCCCAGCGCCTGCACCGGCACCACGTCGGCGCCATGCAGCGCGACCAGACCGTGTGCGGGCCGCACAAAGCTCACGCTGCTCCAGCCCGGCAGCTCGCAGCCGCTCTCCAGCTGGTAGCTCATGACCTTGGGGATGGGCAGTTTCGCGATGGCGTCCAACAGCGCCGCCTGCAAGCCCTCGGCCAGCGTTGCCCCCTTCTCCGTGCGTTCAAGAAACAGCGCTTCGGCCTTGCCATCCACGGCGCGCCTGAGGCCCGGGACCGCTTGCGCGCCGACACCGAGCGCCTGCAACTTCTTCAGCAGCGCGGGCGTGGCCTGGCCCGCGGCATCGAGCCCGACCGCGACCGGCATGAGTTTTTGCGACACGGCCTTGTCAACGGCCTGCGCGGCCACATCGGTGACATGCGCGGCGAGCCGGCGCGGCGAGGCAAAGGCGGTGAGCTGGGCATCAAAGCCCGTCAGGCCCTGCGCCTGCAGCTTTTCGAACAGCACGCCGGCAAATGCCTCGCCCAGCGCGCGCAGCGCCTTGGGCGGCAGCTCTTCCACAAACAGTTCAACGAGGAGATTTTTGTTCATGCGGCCTTCTTCGTCATCTGCGCCACCCACTCGCGCGGCGCCATCGGGAAGCCCAATCGCTCGCGGCTCTCGAAATAACTTTGCGCCACGGCGCGCGCGAGGTTGCGGATGCGGCCGATGTAGGCGGCGCGCTCGGTCACGCTGATGGCGCCGCGCGCGTCCAGCAGGTTGAAGCTGTGCGCGGCCTTCAGGACTTGCTCATAGGCCGGCAGCGCGAGCTGCACTTCGATCAGGTGCTTCGCCTGCTTTTCGTGCGCATTGAAGGCGGTGAACAGAAAGTCGGCGTCGCTGTGCTCGAAGTTGTAGGCCGACTGTTCCCTCTCGTTTTGCAGGTAGACGTCGCCATAGCTCATGCTCTCGGTCCACTTCAGGTTGTAGACGTTGTCCACGCCCTGCAAGTACATGGCCAGGCGCTCCAGCCCGTAGGTGATCTCACCCGTGAGGGGCCGGCAGTCGATGCCGCCGACCTGCTGGAAGTAGGTGAACTGCGTGACCTCCATGCCGTTCAGCCAGACCTCCCAGCCCAGGCCCCAGGCGCCGAGCGTGGGGTTCTCCCAGTCATCCTCGACAAAGCGGATGTCGTTTTTCTTCAGGTCGAAGCCCAGCGCCGTGAGGCTGCCCAAGTACAGCTCCAGGATGTTGGACGGCGCGGGTTTGAGCACCACCTGGTACTGGTAGTAGTGCTGCAGTCGGTTCGGGTTCTCGCCATAGCGCCCGTCCTTCGGGCGGCGGCTCGGCTGCACATACGCGGCCTTCCACGGTTCCGGCCCGATTGCTCTTAAAAATGTAGCAGTATGCGAAGTACCGGCGCCGACTTCCATGTCATAAGGCTGCAATAGCGCGCAGCCCTGGGCATCCCAATAGGACTGCAGGGTCAGAATGATTTGCTGAAAGGTCAACATAGGTGATGGGCGCGCCGACCGGCCCGGCGCAAACGGTAAGGGAGCAGGCTCAAGCCCGCCTGAGCCCTGATTTTACGGGCCTTCCGGCGCCCCACCGCTGCGCCGGCGCTGCCACAGCGCCAGCGCCACGCTCAGAAACCCCAGCGCCCACAGCGGCCATAGCCCCAAGCGCGACACCCACCAGGCGTAGGGCGTGATGCCGCTCCGCCCCTGCACCTCGCCCACCAGCAGGCCGCGCGTGTAGCGCGGCAGCTCGCGCGTCACGTGGCCACGGTAGTCGATGATCACGGTGGGCCCGGTGTTGGTGGCGCGGATCATGGGCCGCTCGAACTCCAGCGCGCGCATGCGCGAGATCTGCAGGTGCTGGTCGATCGCCACGGTGTCGCCGAACCAGCCGATGTTGCTCATGTTGACAAGGATGGTGGGGGCTGCAGCCGCATCACGAAAGCGTGCGCCCAGCTCCTCGCCGAACAGGTCTTCGTAGCAGATGTTGGGCGCCAGGCGCTGCCCGTCCACCTTGAACGAGGGCTGCCCGACCGCACCGCGGTTGAAGTCGCCCAGCGGGATGTTCATCATCTCGGTGAACCAGCGAAACAGCGGCGGAATGAACTCGCCGAACGGCACCAGGTGGTGCTTGTCGTAGCGGTACGGCGCCGCCTGGCCCGGCGCCAGCCCGAGCGCCGAGTTGGTGTAGCCCTGCTCGTAGCTGCCCAGCGGAATGCCGATCAGCGCCGCCTGCGGCCCGTTCACGCCGGGCTGCGCAAAGCGCTGCTGCAGCGCGGCCCAGTAGCCCGCGGGCAGTTGCTGCGGCAACAGCGGAATGGCGGTCTCCGGCGCCACCACCAGCGGCGTGCGCGCCGCCTGCAGGCGCTCGCCGTACCACTGCAGCGCCACCGGAATGCCGCTGCCGCCCTGGAATTTTTCGTCCTGCGGGATGTTGCCCTGCAGCAGCGTCACGCCCAGCGTCCCGCTGTCGGTGCTCCAGGGATGCCGCGCCAGAGCCACCAGCACGGCCACGGGAAGGAGGGCTGCCAGCAGTCCCCAGGGACGCAGCACCAGCGTCCCCGGCTGGCGCAGCCAGGCCGCCACCAGATACGCCAGCAAGGTGGCGATCCAGCCCACGCCAAAAACACCCACGCTGCTGGCAAACATGCCCAGCGCATCGACCTGCGCATAGCCGCCCGCGCCCCACGGAAAGCCGGTGAACCACTGGTCCCGCGCGAGTTCGGCGAGCAGCCACAGCGCTGCGAAAACAATAGCAGATAGCGCCCTGCCGGCGGGGGCTAGCGCCACAAAAACCGCGCAAGCCGCGGCGTAGTATAGCGCCAGCAGTGCCGCCAGGGCGGCGACTGCCAGAACCGCCAAGACGGCCGGCAGGCCGCCGTAGGTGTGCATGGAAATGAACAGCCACCAGAACGTGCCGCCGAGCCAGCACAGCGCAAACAGCCAGCCCAGCCCCGCCGCGTGGCGCCAGTCGTCGCCGGCACGGCAGCGGTCCACCTGCCAGGCCAGCACGCCCAGGGACAGCAGTTGCAGCCACCCCACGGGAGCGCCCGGCGCCAGCCCGAAGGCGAAGGGCCAGGCCAGGCTGGCGGCCTGCGCGGCGCCGGCCAGCGCGACCAGCAGCAGGGAGCGTGGGAGGGAAGCTCGCACTAGCCCGTGAGATCTTCGGTGGCGGCGGGCGAGACCTTGAACCAGCGCACGGCGCCGCCCTTGGTGTGCAGCACCACGAAGTCGAGCCCGGCCATCCGGTGCTGCTCGCCGCGCTTGGGCACATGGCCCATTTCGTGCGCGATCAGGCCGCCAATGGTGTCGAACTCGTCCTCGGGGTCGGTGCTCGCCAGCGTGACGTCGAAGGCCTCGTTCACGCGCTCGATCGGCGTGTCGCCGCTGACGCGGTAGGTGTGGTCGGCCAGGCCGAAGATGTCGCCTTCGTCCTCGGGGATGTCGAACTCGTCCTCGATCTCGCCGACGATCTGCTCCAGCACGTCCTCGATGGTGATGAGCCCGGCGACGCGGCCGAACTCGTCGATCACGATCGCCAGGTGATTGCGGTTGCCGCGGAAGTCGCGCAGCAAATCGTTCAGCGCCTTGGTCTCGGGCACGAACACGGCGGGGCGCAACAGCGCGCGGATATTCAGCTCGGGCGCGCGCTGCAGTTTCAGCAGGTCCTTGGCCAGCAGGATGCCGATGATGTTTTCCTTTTCGCCCTCGTACACCGGAAAGCGCGAGTGCGCGGTCTGGATCACGTCATGCAGCAGCTCGTCGAAGGGCGCGTCGATGTCGATCAGGTCCATGCGCGTGGCGGCGACCATGACATCGCCGGCGGTCATGTCGGCCATGCGGATCACGCCCTCGAGCATGACGCGGCTCTCGGCGCCGATCACCTGATTCTCCTCGGCATCGGCCAGGGTCTGGATCAACCCCGTTTTGGAATCGGGCCCGGGGGAAATAAATTCGGCAACTTTTTGCAGGAAAGTGCGCTTGTCTTCCTTCTCATGAAAGCGCGAAGGGTGGGGGTCGGACACAGTGGATGTGCGGTAGTGATGGAGCCTCTAGGATAGCGGATCGGTGCGGCGCACGACTCACTGGTCCTCGCGCACGCCGCGCCGCGTGGCCTGCAGGCCCGCCAGAAAGTCCCGGAACTGCTTGGCCTGGGTCTTGAGCTTGTAGTCCATTTCGGCGAACTGCGTCTCCACCAGCTCGCTCACCCGGCTGTCCAGCGTGGCGGGCGGCAGGCGCAGGTGCGCCTCGGACTCGGAGCCGTCGCGCTCCACCGTGGCGCCCGCGTTGTGGGCAATCTTGAGCATCGCCTTGTTCTCGGACAGCGCGTGGATGAACATCAGCTCCACGCCCTCGTTGCGCGCATGCATGACGGCGCGGTCGAACAGGCGCGCGCCGTAGCCGCGCCCGCGCGCGTGCTTGAGCACCGATACCCCGAACTCCGCACACGAGCGGCACTCGGGACTCACCGAGAAGGCCAGGTGCGCCATCGCGATCAGTTCCAGCTTGCGGTTGTAGATGCCAAAAATCTCGTCGCGCTCGAAGTTCAGCCCATCGGCGTAGCGCGTGATCTGCTCGTCGTTGGCCATGTAGCCGAAGCGCAGGTAGCGGTCGTGCTCGTCGAGCGCCAGCAGGTGGGCGGTGATGCGCTCGCGATGGCCGGGGCCGAGCGAGCGGATCGGCACCATCACCGGGGTTTTTGTGTCAGTCATGGTTTCAATATACGGGTTTTCGCTAGTGAAGTTAGCTTAGGAAAAACGACAAGTTGTTACACCGGCAGCGCCGGGGTCGCCCGTGGTCGCCTTTACCCGGCCGATGACTCATCAGGGCCTTGAGCAACTATTCAGTATAATTCATCGGATGATTTTATGAATTAACGCAATATCACGCCCATGCTCGCCCAAGCCCCCAGAACCTCGCTGGCCGATACCGCCGCCGCCGGCATCCGCACGGAGATCGCCAGCGGCCGCTGGGCCGTGGGCACACGCATCCCGATCGAGTCGCAGCTGGCGCACAGGCTGGGCGTGAGCCGCGGCACGGTGCGCGAGGCCATCAGGACGCTGGTGCACGGCGGGCTGCTCGAGGTACGCCAGGGCTCGGGCACCTATGTGCTGTCAAACGTCGACCCGTCGGAGGGCCTGCACAAGCTGCGCCGCGCCAGCCTGCGCGACCAGTTCGAGCTGCGCTGCGCGCTCGAGGTCGAGGCGGCGCGCCTGGCCGCGCTGCGCCACACGGCGCACGATTTGCGCCGGCTGCGGACCCTGCTCGACCAGCGCGGCAGCCGCGAGGACGCGCAGGGCGCGGCCGGCTTCATCGAGCGCGACATGGCGTTCCACCTCGCGATCGTCGACATCTCCGGCAACCTGGCGCTGGTGGAAACCTGCCGCTTCGTGTCCGGCTACATCAGGGAAACCATCGCCAGCACGATGGGCGACGGCCCGCCCGAGCCCGGCGAAGACGCGCACCGCGCCATCGTCGACGCCATCGCGAGCCGCGACCCCGAGCGTGCCGCCGCCGCCGTGCGCGCCTTCATGGCGCCCATGATCGCGGCACTCACCCCCACCACGGCCACCACGATGGCCACGACCGCTCCATGAACGCCCCCGCCGCCACACACCCCATCCTCGACGACCTGCTGATCGACACCGAGGCCGACAACCGGCCGCCGCCGCGCGCGACGCCCGCCGCGAGCCGGGGCCGCCAGCTGCTGCTGGGCCTGAGCGTGGTGCTGATCGCGTTCAACCTGCGCCCGGTATTTTCCAGCCTGTCGGTGACGCTGCCCGAAATCATGGCCACGAGCGGCCTCACGCCCACCGCCGCGAGCTTCCTCACGACGCTGCCGGTGCTGTGCCTGGGCCTGTTCGCGCCGCTGGCGCCGTGGCTCGGGCGCCGCTTCGGCACCGAACGCACGCTCCTGGGCTGCATGCTGCTGATCGTCGTCGGCACGCTGGCGCGCGGCAGCGGCAGCCTGGTCCTGCTGTTCGTCGCGTCGGCCATCGCCGGCATCGGCATCGCGGTCAACAACGTGCTGTTGCCCGCCCTCTTCAAGCGCGACTTCGCGCACCGGGCCGCCCTCATGATGGGGCTGTACACGATGGCGGTGTGCGGCGGCGCGGCCGGCGCGGCCGGCCTGACCGTTCCGCTGGAGCATGCGCTGGGCGGCGGCTGGCCCCGCGCGCTGGCGCTGTGGGCCGTGCCGGCCGCGCTCGTCACGCTCTTGTGGGCGCCGCTGGCGCTGCCTTTGAAACCCCGCGCCAGCGAATCGGGCGTCACGGTGCGCGGCCTGTGGCGCGACCGCCTGGCCTGGCAGGTAACGTTGTTCATGGGCCTGCAGTCCGCCCTCGCCTACATCGTGATGGGCTGGCTCGCGCCGATCCTGCGCGAGCGCGGCCTGGACGCCGCCACGGCCGGCTATGTGGTCTCGGTGTCGGTCATGACCCAGGTGCTCACCTGCCTCGTGGTGCCGTCGATCGCGGCCCGCTGCCGCAACCAGGTCGGCATCGCGGTCACTGTCGCCGTGCTCACGGTCGCGGCCATGCTCGCCTGCCTGTTCGCGCCGCTGGCCGGCGTGTGGGCGTGGGCGGTACTGCTCGGCATCGCGCAGGGCGGCTCGTTCGCGCTCGCGCTCACGCTCATCGTGCTGCGCTCGCCCGACTCGCACGTGGCCGCGCAGCTCTCCGGCATGGCCCAGGGCGTGGGCTACCTGGTGGCCGCCTTCGGGCCGCTGCTGGTCGGGTTGCTGCGCGGCTGGACGGGCAGCTTCGCGTCTTCGGCCGTGCTGTTCGTGCTGATCGGCGCGGCGCTCGTGGCCAGCGGCCTGGGCGCCGGCCGCACGCAGTACGTGCGCGCCGTGGCGGTCGCCAAGACCAGCTGAGATTCATCGCACCTCACACCGGCAGCGCCGTGGTGGCCTTCACCCGGTCCATCACAAAGCTGGTTTTGCAGTCCTGCACGCTCGGGTGCTTGAGCAGCGTGTCCATGATGAAGCGGCTGTAGTGCGCCATGTCGGCCATCACCACGCGCAGCAAATAGTCCATCTCGCCGGTCAGCGCGGCGCATTCCACCACCTCGGGCCAGGTCTGCACGCTGGCGCGGAACAGGTCCATCGGGTTGCGCTTGTGGCTCTCGGTGTGCTTTTCCAGCCGCACGTTGATGTAGGCCGTGAGGCCCAGGCCAACCGCCTCCGGCTTGACCAGCGCCACGTAGCGGTCGATCACGCCCGTCGCCTCCAGCCGCTTCACGCGGCGCAGCACGGCGCTGGGCGACAGGCTCACGGCCTCGGCGATCTGGTCGTAGGTGGCGCGCCCATCCGCCTGCAGACTGCGAAGAATCTGTTTATCGAGCTTGTCGAGTGCTTCCATCAAAAGTATTTTGCAGTTTTCCTGCATTCGATACAAATCGGGCGCCTCAATATGCAGAAAAAATGATGTGCAACGCTTATATATTTGAGAGTTACACCCTGGAGACTTCGCCATGACCGCAACCTCGCCGGCCACCACGCCGCAGCCCGCCACCGCCTGGGACAACCCCATGGGCACCGACGGCTTCGAATTCATCGAATACGCCGCACCCGACCCGGCCGCCATGGGCGCGCTGTTCGAGCGCATGGGCTTCACGCCGGTCGCCAAACACCGGCACAAGAACGTCACGCTGTACCGCCAGGGCGGCATCAACTTCATCATCAACGCCGAGCCCGACTCGTTCGCGCAGCGCTTCGCGCGCCAGCATGGCCCGAGCATCTGCGCCATCGCCTTTCGCGTGCAGGACACGCGGCGCGCCTATGCGCGCGCGCTCGACCTGGGCGCCTTCGGCTACGCGGGCCACGCGGGACCGGGCGAGCTCAACATCCCGGCCATCAAGGGCATCGGCGACAGCCTGATCTATCTGGTGGACCGCTGGCGCGGCAAGAACGGCGCCAGGGACGGCGACATCGGCAACATCAGCTTCTTCGACGTGGACTTCGAGGCCCTGCCCGGGCTGGACGCGAAAGAGGCGCTGAACCCGCCCGGCAACGGCCTGACCTACATCGACCACCTCACGCACAACGTGCACCGCGGCCGCATGAACGAGTGGGCCGACTTCTACGAGCGGCTGTTCAACTTCCGCGAGATCCGCTACTTCGACAT
The DNA here is from genome assembly GCF_002002705.1 of Polaromonas sp. C04. Lineage (GTDB taxonomy): Bacteria > Pseudomonadota > Gammaproteobacteria > Burkholderiales > Burkholderiaceae_C > Rhodoferax_A. The sequence goes on from NZ_MUNS01000043.1 coordinate 41,439, forward strand.
CGAAGGCCAGGTCACCGGCGTGAAGAGCAAGGCCATGACCAGCCCCTGCGGCAAGATCCGCATCCCGATCAACGAGGAAGGCAACGAGACCGCCGGCCAGATCCAGGAGTACCTGGACATGTACCGCGGCGAAGGCATCCAGCACATCGCGCTCGGCTCGAACGACCTGTTCGCCACCGTGGACGCCCTGCGCGAGCGCGGCGTCAAGCTGCTCGACACCATCGACACCTATTACGAGCTGATCGACAAGCGCATCCCCGGCCACGGCGAGAACGTGGCCGAACTGCACAAGCGCAAGATCCTGCTGGACGGCAAGAAGGGCGCGCTGCTGCTGCAGATCTTCAGCGAGAACCAGCTGGGGCCCATCTTCTTCGAATTCATCCAGCGCAAGGGCGACGACGGTTTTGGCGAAGGCAACTTCAAGGCCTTGTTCGAGTCCATCGAACTCGACCAGATGCGCCGCGGCGTGCTGGGAACCAAGTGAGTCCCTGCCCTTCCCGCCGGTTTGTCATTCCCGCGCGCACCCCTGTCATTCCCGCGCAGGCGGGAATCCATGCCCGCATATCAAAAAGCGCCTGTGCCGCTACTGCCGTGGATTCCCGCCTGCGCGGGAATGACAGCAAGTCGCAATAACCAACTTGGGAGCATGACCAACATGGCCGTTGAACCCGCCATCTACGGCGCCAGCGAGCGCCCGCCGCGCGGCGACTACGCCCGCGAGGGGCTGGTGCAGGCCGACTACACCTGCCCGCAGAATTACGCCGCCTACACCGCGCAGGACCACGACACCTACCGGCGCCTGTACGAGCGCCAGGCCGCGCTCATTCCCGGCTTGGCCTGCGACGAGTTCATCGCCGCGCTGCCCGCGCTGGGCGCGAAGGACCACATCCCGCGCTTCGAGGACATCAACGCGCGGTTGTTTAAGGCCACGCGCTGGGAAATCGTCGCCGTGCCCGGACTCATCCCCGAGGTGCCATTCTTCACGCTGCTGGCGAACCGCAAGTTCCCCGTGACCGACTGGCTGCGCACGCCCGAAGAGTTCGACTACATCGTCGAGCCCGACGTGTTCCACGACCTGTTCGGCCACGTGCCGCTGCTGTTCAACCCGGTGTATGCCGACCACATCCAGGACTACGGCCGCGGCGCCCTGAAAGCGCACGGACTGGGCGCCTGCGAGCAGCTGAGCCGGCTCTACTGGTACACCATCGAATTCGGGCTGATGCGCCAGCCGGATGGCCTGCGTGCCTACGGTGCCGGCATCCTGAGCTCCAGCGGCGAGCTGCAGCACGCGGTGCGCAGCGAAATACCCAACAGAATCGCCCTCAGCCCAGAGCGGGCCATGCGCACGCGCTACAAGATCGATAGCTACCAGCAAACCTACTTCGTCATCGACAGCTTCCAGCAGCTGTTCGACCTGACCGCGCCCGACTTCACGCCGCTGTACGGGCGCGTGAAGGCGCAGCCCGAACTCGCGGCGGATGCGCGGCTGCCTGAAGACGTCGTCATCGCGCGCTGATTGCAGCCTCGCCCTCTTGACGTAGGGATGGCCTCCAGAGTAGGATTCAATCCCATTAGGTCAATGGAGGCCGATCATGCGGACCACACAGCAATTCAGTATCACCCTGCCCAACGAAATGGCGGACATTGTGAAAACCAAAGTCGCGGCCGGCGAGTACGCGACTGAGAGCGAAGTCATCCGGGACGGGCTGCGCGCCCTGATGGCCCGCGACCGCGCCATGGATCATTGGCTGCGGCAAGAAGTAGGACCCGCCTACGACGCGCTGAAGGCCAACCCGGCGCGGGCGGTCACCGTTGACCAGGTGCGGGCAACGCTTGCGGCCGAGCACAGGAAGCACAAGAAGGCCACTGCAAAAGCGTGATGCGGCACACCGTCGTTTTCACGCCAGAAGCACAGGAACAGCTCGCCGCGCTCTACCGGTACATTGCGGCCGCAGCTTCGCCAGAGATTGCTGAGCGCTACACGAGTGCCATCGTCACGTATTGCGAAGGCTTGCGGGACTTCCCGCATCGAGGCACCCGCCGCGACGACGTGCGCCCCGGCCTGCGCATCACGAACTACAAAAAGCGGGCGGTGATCGCCTTTGCCGTGGATGCCGAGCAAGTCTCCATCATTGGTATTTTCTACGGCGGCCAGGATTACGAGACGGCATTGCAATCCGATTTAGACGACTAAATCGGGCTATGTCTGCATTAGCTGTTGAGATGGGAATCTCCCGAGCGCTTCGCACAAACAAGCGGTAGGTGAGATGTTTTGGCGGTAGCGCTCCATCATGCGGCGCCAGCCGAGGTAGTTTTCCAGGTACTTGGTGGCCACCCCGTGAAAGCGGCGAATCCACTCCTTGAGGCGACTATCGTAGGCGTTGACATTTTGGATATGGAAGGCTCCGTCGATGACCCGAACGCCCTGTTGGACATTGATGGCCCGATGGGTCAGGCCCATGTCACGGGCAACCGTTTGATAGACCCGAGCGCCATCCGTGCACAGAATGGCGTCCCGGTCCACCAAGGGGCGCAGCACGGCGGCGACATGGGGCGCGTCGATCTTGTCCAACCTGAAGTCGGCGGTTTGTCCGCCGCGGTCACGCACTACGAGCACCGCAATGCGCTCCCAATGGGTGCCCACCCCTGCGCGTTTGCGTGCGGGCCGTGGCAACTTACGCTGGCCCTTGAAGGACTCCAAAAAGAAGGTTTCATCGGCCTCGACAATCCCACCCTCGTGCTCAGCGCGGTGTGCGGCCGCAGCCTCAAGAAAGCGATGGCGCCAGCGAAATGCGGTGTGAACTTGCCCCTGTTGTCCGCACTCCATAGGCTGCCCGTTATGCGGACTTCCTGTCTTGCTGCTGGGCCGCGATCCAGCGTTGCTCAAACGTCATTGGGCTGACGTAGCCCAGCGTCGAGTGCAA
>NZ_MUNS01000045.1 GCF_002002705.1 Polaromonas sp. C04
TGAGATTCGAGCTCGGGCTCGCAGGAGACCCAGGCTGCGCGTTGGCGAGTCAACCCGCTCGGCAATCAAGGCGCTCACCGCCTTGACTACTGAAGTTTGAACTATTTGAAAGATATAAGGAGACAACCCATGAAACTCAAGCACACCACTGTCTTTGCCGCCCTGCTTGCAGGCGCCGGCCTTGCCTTCGCCGCTGACGCGCCCGTCATCGGCCTGATCACGAAGACCGATACCAACCCCTACTTCGTGACGATGAAAAAGGGCGCAGAGACAGAGGCCGCCAAGCTGGGCGCCAAACTGCTCACGGCGGCCGGGCGGATCGATGGCGACAACGCGGGCCAGGTCACCGCCATCGAAAACATGGTCGCCGCCGGTGCCAAGACCATCCTGATCACGCCGAGTGACGCGAAGGCCATCGTGCCGTCGATCCAGAAGGCGCAGGCGCAAGGCGTGATGTTCATTGCGCTGGACAGCCCGACGGACCCGGTGAGCGCGGCCAATGCACTGTTCGCGACCAACAACTACACGGCCGGCGAGCTCATCGGCCAATACGCCAAGGCGGCAATGGCAGGCAAGCCCGTGAAGATCGCCATGCTCGACCTGTTCCCCGGCAACCCGGTCGGTGCGCAGCGGCACAACGGCTTCATGAAGGGTTTCGGGATGGCGGCGGCCGACGCCAAGAGCAACGAGCTGTCGACCAATCCCGCGATCGTCTGCTCGGCTGACAGCTACGGCGACCAGGCCAAGGGCCAGACCGGGATGGAGAACTGCCTGCAAAAAGATCCCGGCATCAACCTCGTCTACACCATCAACGAACCGGCGGCAGCGGGTGCCTACCAGGCACTGAAGGCCGCGGGCAAGGAAAAAGGTGTGCTGATCGTCTCGATCGACGGTGGCTGCAAGGGTGTCGAAAACGTCAAGGCGGGCGTGATTGCCGCCACCTCGCAGCAGTACCCCCTGAAGATGGCGGCCTTGGGCGTCGAAGCGGGCGTGACGTATGCCAAGACCGGCAAAAAGGTCTCGGGCTACACCGACACGGGCGTCACCCTGATCACCGACAAGCCGCTGGCGGGCGTATCCAGCAAGGACACCAAGTACGGCATGGACATGTGCTGGGGTAACAAGTAAGCGCCCGGCATAAAAAAGGAAGGCGGCGGCGGACCTGCTGCTGCCAGATCCCGTCACCCCCGGAGACCACCATGACCAAGACTTCCAGGCTACCGCCCGTTGCCACGCTCGGCCCGCTGATCGCGTTGCTGCTCGCGGTGATCTTCTTTGCCACGCAGAGCGACCGATTCCTGTCGGTGCAGAACTTCTCGCTGATCCTGCAGCAGGTCATGGTGGTGGGACTGATTGCCATTGGCCAGACGCTGATCATCCTGACCGCCGGCATTGATCTGGCGTGCGGCGCCGTGATGGCGCTGGGCGGCATCGTGATGACCAAGCTGGCGGTGAGCAGCGGCATGAATGCCTATCTCGCCATTGTTTGCGGGCTGCTCGTCACCATGGCCTTCGGGTTGGTGAATGGCCTGCTGGTCACACGCATCAAGCTGCCACCGTTCATCGTCACACTGGGCACCTTGAACATCGCTTACGCCATTACCCAGCTTTATTCGGGCGCGCAAACCATCACCGGCCTGCCGCCGGCAATGACCTTCTTCGGCAATACGTTCCGGCTCGGCCACGCGGAGGTGAACTACGGTGCCGTGCTAATGCTCGTGCTGTACCTCTTCATGTGGTGGGGTCTGCGCGAAACCCAGCCTGGACGCCATGTGTACGCGGTGGGCAACAATCCCGAAGCCACCCGCCTGACCGGCATCGCGACCGATCGCGTGCTGCTTGGCGTGTACGTCACCGCCGGCCTGTTCTACGGCATTGCCTCGCTCGTGTCGGTGGCGCGTACCGGCGTGGGCGACCCGAACGCCGGGCAAACCGAGAATCTGGATGCCATCACCGCGGTCGTGCTGGGCGGCACCAGCCTGTTCGGCGGCCGCGGCATGATCGTGGGCAGCCTGCTCGGGGCGGTGATCGTGGGTGTGTTTCGCAATGGCCTGACCCTGATGGGGGTGGCCTCGGTGTACCAGGTCCTGATCACCGGCATCCTCGTCATTCTGGCGGTCACCACCGATCAACTCTCGCGCAAAGGAGCACGCTGATGAACACACCCAATCAAAAGCCGGCCCTCGTGATGGAGGCGCGCGGACTGGTCAAGCGCTACGGCCAGGTCACCGCGCTCGACGGCAGTGATTTCGAGCTGCGTGCCGGCGAGATCATGGCCGTCATCGGCGACAACGGCGCCGGCAAGTCCTCGCTGATCAAGGCGCTGTCGGGCGCCACGATCCCCGACGAGGGCGAGATCTGGCTGGACGGCAAGATCATCCACTTCAAGTCGCCCATCGACGCGCGCCGCGAGGGCATCGAGACGGTCTACCAGGACCTCGCAGTGGCGCCTGCCATGACGATTTCCGAGAACCTGTTCATGGGGCGCGAGATCATCAAGACCGGCTGGCTCGCACAGCTGCTGCGCGTGATCGACAAGAAGCAGATGCTGGAGCAGAGCGTCGCGCGCATGAACGAGCTGAAGGTGGGCATCCGCTCCATGACCCAGGCGGTGGAAACACTCTCGGGCGGCCAGCGCCAGTGCGTTGCGGTGGCGCGCAGCGCTGCGTTCGCACGGCATGTCGTGATTCTCGACGAGCCGACCGCCGCGCTCGGCGTGAAGGAAGGCAACATGGTGCTCGAGCTGATCCGGCGTGTGCGCGACAAGGGCCTGCCGGTGATCCTGATCAGTCACAACATGCCGCATGTCTTCGAAATTGCCGACCGCATCCACGTGGCCCGACTGGGCAAGCGCGCCGCCCTGCTGGACCCGAAAAAGATCAGCATGAGCGATACCGTGGCGGTCATGACCGGGGCCATGAGTCCGCAGGACGTCCCGCCCGAATGCCTGGCACATTGAGGAAGCAAAGATGTTCAAGGGAATCGATCCGCCGCTCCCGCCTGAGGTGCTCAGGGTGTTGTGCGAGATGGGGCATGGCGACGAACAGTGCAAGGCGCTGGCACGCTTTGGCTTCCACGATCGCGTCGCCGGCGCCTGCGCCATTGTGCAGACGGGCGAACTGCGCGCGTGGCCGGATTTCATGTTGCAGAAGGGCGTGATCGCCGGGGAGTTTCGCCCGTGAACGGGGCACGCGCTGCGGCGGCGCCGATGGAGGCCCGGTTGCGGCCGCGGGGTTCCAACCAGGGTGGCATGCGGCAGTTCAACGAGCGGGTGGTGCTGCAGGCCATCAGGCTGCACGGGACTTGTCCGAAGGCCGAAATTGCGCGCCTCACGGGTTTGACGGCACAAACCGTGCAGCTCATCATTGGCCGCCTGGAGGCCGATGACCTGGTGCGCAGGTTGGCGCCCGTGCGCGGCAAGGTCGGCCAGCCTTCGGTGCCCATGGCGCTCAACCCCGATGGCGCGTTCTCCATCGGTGTGAAGATCGGTCGGCGCAGCGCGGACATGTTGCTGGTGGACTTCACGGGCCAGGTTCGCGAGCGCCTGACACTGAGCTATCTGTTCCCCGATCCCCTCAAGCTTTTCGGCGACATCGACGCCGGGCTGCGGCAACTGCGCAAGTCGCTTAAACCCGCGCTGCGCAAACGCCTGCATGGCATCGGTGTTGCTGCCCCGCTGTCGCTCGGCGGCTGGAAGGTTCTTCTTGGCATCACACCCGAACTCGCGCAAGAGTGGAACGACATCGACATGCGCGAGCGCATCGCATCCCTGGGCGCTGCGCAGGGTCTGCCGGTCGAGTTCGTCAAGGACACGGCCGCCGCCTGCGTGGCCGAACTGGTGGCGGGCCGCGGCCGCAGCATGCGCAGCTTCCTGTACTTGTTCGTCGACACCTTCATTGGCGGTGGCCTGGTGCTTGACAGCCACCTGTTCGGGGGCCTGAACGGCAACGCCGGTGCGGTGGGTTCGCTGCCGATGGGTCTGAGCACCAGCACCGGCGTGCCGCCCGAACAGCTGCTCAACGTCGGCTCGCTGTGGAGTCTGGAGGCCTTGTACACCAAGGCTGGCGTCGACGCGGATGCCTGGGTCGATGCGCGCGCGCTGGATGCGCCCTGGCTGGCAAGCACGCAAGCCTGGCTGGAGCGGGGCTGCCCCGCCATTGCGCTGGCCATCAACAGCGCCGCCTGCCTGCTCGATCTGGGTGGTGTGATCATCGACGGCTCCTTCGGCCGCGAATTGCTGGCGGAGCTGGTGTCCGGGGTCGAGCGTGCGCTCGATCTTTACAACTGGGAAGGTGCGGCGCGGCCCAGGGTGCTGGCCGGCACCATTGGCAGCGACGCGCGCGCCATGGGTGGCGCGCTGCTGCCCCTGTATGCGAATTTCGCACCGGATCGGGACTTGTTCCTGAAGGTCGACCCGTGAAAGAGACTTCATGACGAACTCGCCGCAAAGCCATTCGATGCAACGAGAGATGAGTTTTCGTCGCTGTGGCCGCACCGATGCGTCGACGGCCGGACTCATTCAACGATTGCGTGCGGCCTAGAGCCAACATCCTTCGCTGCACGGCACCACGCAAAGCGCCATGTCATTTGATCTTGTCCTTTTCGGCGGCACCGGCGATCTGGCGTGGCGCAAGCTGATGCCAGCCCTGTTCCAGGCCTTTCGTCACGGCAAGCTGCCGCAGGGCGGGCGCATCCTCGCCGCCGCACGCGAGGACTTTTCCGACGCCACCTATCGCAGCTGGCTGCGCGAGCGCTTTCTCGACGTCGAGGGCGCCAGGCAACCCGGCGGCGAAGAGTTCGCCCGCTTTGCCGGGTTGGTGCATTACCTGAGAGTCGACCTGGCGCAGCCCGGGGACTATGTGCAGATCCGGCAATGGCTGGACGCGCCGCGTGACGATGGCCCGGCGGACACCGTGGTGCTCTACCTCGCCACCAGCCCGCACCTGTTCCCGCAAATCTGCGAACAGCTCGGCAAGGTCGAACTGAACGGACCGAACGTGCGCGTGGTGCTCGAGAAGCCACTGGGTCACGATCTGGAGAGCGCGCAGGAAATCAACCGCGCGGTGCGTTCGGTTTTCAGCGAAGGGCAGGCCTTTCGCATCGACCACTACCTTGGCAAGTCCGCGGTGCAGAACCTGATGGCGCTGCGCTTTGGCAATGCGCTGTTCGAGCCCCTGTGGCGGCGCGAAAGCATCGCCAACATCCAGATCACGCTGGCCGAGCAGCTTGGTGTGGGCACGCGCGGCGACTTCTATGACCGTACCGGTGCGCTGCGCGACATGATCCAGAACCATGCCTTGCAGTTGCTGACGATGATTGCGATGGAGCCGCCTTCGCGCAACGATGCCGGTGCGATTCGCGACGAGAAGCTCAAGGTTCTGCACGCGCTCAAGCCGTTCACCGAAGACAGCGTGCTGCATGACGTGATACGCGGTCAGTACCGCGGCGGCACGGTCGACGGCCGGCCCGTACCAGGCTATCGGGGCGAGACGAAAGTGCCGCCGCACAGTCGCACCGAGACTTTTGTCGCGCTGCGAACCGAGGTCCAGAACTGGCGCTGGTCGGGCGTGCCGTTCTATTTGCGTACCGGCAAGCGCCTGGCCGCGCCCGAGGCGCAGATTGTGGTGAATTTCCATCCTGCGCCGCACCGTATCTTCCCGGGGGCGAATGTGCCGAACAAACTGGTCATCAAGTTGCAGCCTGAGGACGGACTGGAACTGCACTTGCTGGCAGCCAGAGGGTCGGGCCCATCGCAGGCGTTGTCACCGGTGTGCCTTGATCTCGACTTCGACAAGGCCTTCGCCGAGAACCGGGTGGGCGGCTATGAGCGGCTGCTGCTCGAGGCGATTGCCGGGCGCTTGAACCTGTTCGTGCGCAGCGACGAGCAAGAACAGGCATGGCACTGGATCGAACCAGTCTTGCGGGCCTGGGAGCGTGACGACGATGTCTCTGGTGGCCCTCGTCCCTATGTCGCTGGCACCTGGGGACCCGCTGCGGCCAGTGCGCTGGTGGCGCGGGACGGTTTCGCATGGCCCGAAGAACAGTGACGACAACACCCCCGTATCGAAAGGAATGGATCATGACAGACACTGAAAACCTGAAGCAACTGTTCCCCGGCGCAAATGAGATTCCGCCGGAACACCGTCTGGCGTCACCGGTTCACCAGCGCACCTACCTGGTCGGCGGCGAGTTCCGGACCTGGGGCGGCGAGTGCAAGACGGTGCTGTCGCCGATCTGCGAACGGCAAGCCGATGGCAGCGTGCGGCAACTGGAAATCGGGAGCTACCCGGTGATGGGCGAGGCAGAAAGCGACGCTGCACTGGACGCCGCGGTCTCCGCGTACGACAACGGGCGCGGCGAATGGCCCACGATGCCGGTGGCCAAGCGCATCGCCTGCATGCAGGACTTCGTCCGTCAGATGGTTGCGCAGCGCCAGGAGATCGTCAACCTGATCATGTGGGAGATCGGCAAGAGCCTGGCGGATTCGCAAAAGGAGTTCGACCGCACGGTCGAATACATCGTCGCCACCATCGAGGCGGTCAGGACGCTGGACAACAATGCCTCACGCTTCGAGATCGCCGAGGGCACGATCGGCCAGATCCGGCGCACGCCGCTGGGCGTGGTGCTGTGCATGGGGCCCTACAACTATCCGCTCAACGAAACCTTCGCCACGCTGATCCCCGCGCTGCTGATGGGCAACACGGTGGTGTTCAAGCCGCCGCAGTACGGCACACTTTTGTTCTGGCCCCTGATGCAGGCGTTCTGCAGCGCTTTTCCTCGTGGTGTGATCAATACCATTTACGCGCCGGGCGCCGTGGTGGTGCCGCACATGCTGGCGAGCGGCAAGATCGACGTGCTGGCGCTGATCGGTTCCAGCAAGGTGGCCGACCACCTGAAAAAGCAGCATCCCAAGTCGCACCGGCTGCGCGCCGTGCTCGGGCTGGATGCGAAGAACGCCGCAATCGTGCTGCCCGACGCTGACCTCGAACTCACGGTCAGGGAATGCCTGCTGGGCGCGCTTTCCTTCAACGGCCAGCGCTGTACGGCACTCAAGATGCTGATCGTGCACCGTTCCCTCGTCGATGAATTTCTGCACCGCATCACCAAAGCCGTCGGACAACTCAAGATAGGCATGCCGTGGGAGCCGGGTGTCAGCATCACGCCGCTGCCGGGGCTGCATCGTACCGCCTACATGACGGAGGCAATCGAGGATGCCAAGGCCAAGGGCGCCCGGGTCGTCAACCAGGGTGGCGGCGCCTATTGCGCGACGCTCTACTACCCGGCTGTGGTCTATCCGGTGAAGGAGGGCATGAAGTTGTACCGCGAGGAACAGTTTGGCCCGTTGGTCCCGGTGATGGCCTACGACGATGTTGAGGAGGCGCTGGCGTACGTGATCAGCTCCGACCATGGCCAGCAGGTCAGCGTGTTCGGCAGCGACCCGGTGCAGATCGGTGCCCTGGTGGATCCGCTGGTCAACCAGGTGTGCCGCGTCAATCTGAACTGTCAGTGCCAGCGCGGACCCGACGTATTCCCGTTCGCGGGCCGCAAGGATTCCGCCGAGGGCACGCTGTCCGTCAACGATGCCCTGCGTGCCTTCTCAATCCGCTCGATGGTCGCGGCCAGGCAGACGCCGGCCAGCAAGCGGCTGCTCGACGACATCGTGCGCGACCACCGCTCGAATTTCATCAACACCGGCTTCATTCTGTGAACGGTGCCGGATTCGTGCCAGAGCCATGAAAAAGCCGCCCCTTGGGCGGCTTTTTGAGGTGGGATAGCCTGTCAGGTGGCGGCGTGCGGCTCGCCGGCGCCGGGCGCATCGATACTGGCGACGCGCTGCTTGCTGTGATCGGCGCCGATGAACAGGTACATCGCCGGCACCACGAACAGCGTGAACAGCGTGCCGATCGAGAGCCCGGTGAAGATCACCAGCCCCATCGCCTGCCGGCCCGCCGCGCCCGCACCCGAGGCAATGACCAGCGGCACCACGCCGAAGACCATGGCCGCCGTCGTCATCAGGATTGGCCGCAGCCGTATGCCGGCGGCTTCTTCGATTGCCTCGCGCTTGCTCTTGCCGGCGCGCTGCAGCTGATTGGCCACCTCGACGATCAGGATGCCGTGCTTGCTGATCAGCCCCATCAGCGTGACCAGCCCGACCTCGGTGTAGATGTTCATCGACGCGAAGCCGAGAAAGATGAAGATCAGCGCCCCGAACAGGGCGAGCGGCACCGACACCAGTATCACGATGGGGTCGCGGAAGCTCTCGAACTGGGCCGCGAGCGCCAGGAACACAATGATCACCGCGAACAGCATCGTCACCAGGAAGCCGCCCGACTCCTGGATGAACTGGCGTGACTGGCCGGCATAGTCGGCGCTGTAGCCCGTGGGGGCTACCTCGGCGAGCGTGTTGCGCATGAACTGCAGCACGTCCCCTTGCGCCGCACCCGAAACGCCGGAGATCGTGACCGAATTGAGCTGCTGGAAGCGGCTGATGGACTCGGGCACGATGTCGTATTTCAGGTGCGCCACGGTACTGGCCGGAATCATGGCGCCGCTGGGTGTCTTGATGTAGAAGTTGAGCAGTTCGGACGGATTCAGCCGGTCGGTCTGCAGCACCTGCGGGATCACCTTGTAGGAGCGCCCCGCGATCGAGAAGTAGTTGACGTAGCCGCCGCCCAGCGCCGCGCCAAGTGCGGTGCCGACATCCTGCTGCGTCAGGCCCAGGGTGGTGATCTTGTCGCGGTCCACCACCACCGTCGCCTGCGGCTTGTCGATCTTGAGATCGGTGTCGACGAAGTAGAACATGTTGGCGGCGCGTGCCTTGTCGACCACCTGTTGCGCCACGGTGTTGAGGTTCTCGAAGGGCTCGGTCGAGGTGATCACGAATTGCACCGGCAGGCCCGAAGCCCCGGGCAGCGGCGGGAACTGGAAGGCAGCGATGCGCGCGCCGGCAATCTTGTTCCAGCGCGCCTGCAGGTCCTGCTGGATTTCGTGCGCGCTGCGTGAGCGATCGCCCCAGGGTTTGAGCAGCACACCGCCGATGCCCTGGTTGATCGTTGGCACCCCGGTGATCTGGAACATTTGCTCGTATTCAGGCGTCGCCTTGGCCACATCGAACGCCTGCTTCGCATATGTCAGCATTTGCTGCGAGGTGGCCGTGGGCGGGCCGACGACCTGCGACACGACGATGCCTTGATCCTCCTCGGGCGAGAGTTCGGATTTCGACATCTTGAACATCAGGCCGGCGCACAGCATCAGGATCACGCCCATCACGATCAGCACGGGCCAGGTATCGAGCACGCTGTGCAGCACGCGCAGGTAGCCGCGGTGCACCCGCCCGAACACACGGTCGATCGCCTGCACAAAGCGGCCCTGGTCCTGCTCCGGCTTGAAGAAGCGCGATGCCATCATCGGCGACAGCGTGAGCGCAATGACCCCGGACACCGCTACCGCGCCGGCGAGCGTGAACGCGAACTCGGTGAAGAGCGCGCCGGTCAGGCCCCCCTGGAAGCCGATGGGCACGTAGACCGCGATCAGCACCACCGTCATGGCCAGAATCGGACTGCCCAGCTCGCGCGCGGCAGTGAATGCCGCCTGCATCGGCGTGGCTCCCTCCTTCATGTGGCGATCGACGTTCTCCACCACGATGATGGCGTCGTCGACCACCAGGCCGATCGCGAGCACCAGCGCGAGCAGGGTCAGCAGGTTGATCGAGTAGCCCAGCGCCAGCATCATGAAGAAGGTGCCGACCAGCGACAAAGGCATCGCGATGACCGGCACGGTGACGGCGCGCAAGCTGCCCAGAAAGAGGTAGATCACCAGGGTGACGATGATCAGCGCCTCCACCAGCGTCTTGATGACCTCGTAGATCGAGGTGTTGATGAATTCGGTGCCGTCGTAGACGATCTGGCCCGTGAGGCCCGCAGGCAATTGCTGCTGAATGGCCGGAAAGGCTTCGCGCACGCGCTTGGCCACGTCCAGGATGTTCGCCTGTGGCGCGACCTTGATGCCGATAAAGACCGACTGCGTGCCGCTGAATGCGACGTTGAAGTCGTAGTTTTCCGAGCCGAGCGTGACGGTGGCCACGTCTTCCAGCCGCACGATGGCGTCGCCGCTGCGCTTGACCGCGAGGCGCTTGAACTGATCCACCGTGTGCAGGTCGGTGCCGGCCGTCAGCGGCACGCTCACCATCTGGCCCTTGGTGGTGCCGAGTGCCGTGAGATAGTTGTTCGCGGCCAGCGCGGAGCTGACATCGGCCGCGGTCACGCCGTGGGCGGCCATCTTGTCGCTATCGAGCCAGGCCCGCAGCGCGAACTGGCGGGCACCGAGGATTTCGGCGGTCTGCACGCCGTCGATCGCATTGAGCTTGGGCTGGACCACGCGCACCAGGAAGTCGGTCACGTTGTTGGTGGGCAGCGTGTCGCTGTAAAAGCCCATGTACATCGCGTCGATGGTGGAGCCCGTCTGCACCGTGAGCACGGGCTGCTGTGCTTGCGGCGGCAACTGGTTCTTGACCGAGCTGACCTGGGTGTTGATCTCGGTCAGCGCACGGTTCGCGTCGTAGTTCAGGCGCAGCGTGGCGGTGATCGTCGAGACGCCCGACGTGCTGCTCGAGGAGAGGTAGTCGATGCCCTGCGCCTGCGCGATGGCTGTCTCCAGCGGCTGCGTGATGAAGCCCGCAATGGTCTGCGCATCGGCGCCATAGTAGGCGGTTGACACCGTGACCACCGCATTCTCGGTGTGCGGATACTGGTTGATCGGCAAGCTGAACAGCGAGCGCAAGCCCAGTACCAGGATCAGCAGGCTGACCACCGTCGCCAGCACCGGCCGCCGAATGAAAATGTCGGTGAAGTTCATGAACGCGGCCTCACTTTTCCTGCGGAGTCGGGTTCGGACTGTTCGCGGGCTGGACCGAGTTGTCGACGGTCACGGGCGAACCGTTCTTGAGCTTCAACTGGCCGCTGGTGACGATCTGCTGGCCTGCCGTGAGGCCGGTCAGGACCGCAACCTGGTCGCCACGGGTCGGTCCCGTGGTCACGAAGACCTGCTGCGCCTCGAGCTGGGCGTTGCCCTTGTCGTCCTTCTTGTCGCCGGGCTTGAGCACGAAAACCGTCGAGCCGTAGGGGTTGTAGGTGATCGCCGTCTGCGGCAGCGTCAGGTAGCTCTTCTTGTCGCCGGCGTCGACGTCGACGTTGGCGAACATGCCCGGCAGCAACTGGAGTTTCTCGTTGGCGATCGTGGCTTCGAGTTGGAGGTTGCGCGTGGTCGGGTCGACCTTGGGGTTGATTGCCGTGATCTTGCCGGCAAAAGACTGGCCCGGGAACGCATCGCTCGACAGGGTCAGGCGCTGTCCGAGCGACACTCCGGCGAGCTGCTTTTGCGGCAGGTTGAAGTCGATGTAGATCGGGTTCAGCGTCTGCAACGTGACGATCTTGTCGCCCGGATTCAGGTACTGGCCGGGATTGACGGTGGTAATTCCGAGCCGTCCGCTGAATGGTGCGCGGATGGTCTTTTTCGCCACCAGCGCGGCCTGTTGCGCGACGCTGGCGCGCTTGACGCGCAGGTCGGCCTGGTCGGCATCGAGCTGTGCCTGGCTGATCGCCTTCACTTCGAACTGCTGGCGGTCGCGCGCCAGCACCGAGGCCGAGAGGTCGGCCGCGGCCTGCAGCGCCTGCAGCTGCGCGATGTCGGAATCGGCATTGAGCTCAACCAGCAGTTCGCCCGCCTTCACGTCCTGGCCCGAATGAAAGTGCAGGCTGCGCACCAGGCCTGCCACCTCGGTCGTGACGTCGACGCCGCGCACCGGATTGAGCGTGCCCACCGCATTGAACTGGGGCTGCCATTCCAGCATTTCGGCCTTCATGGCCGTCACGACTTGCGCGCCAGGCTTGGGCATGCTGGCGATCAGTTTCCTGATTTGCAGAAACTTGCCCAGGGCAAGCACGGCAATTAACAGAACAACACACAGCAGCATGATGAACATGCGTTTGGTCGTGCGCTTCATCGGAAGACCTCCAGGAATTCGAGTGTTTTTAGAGTTTGGCGTCGGCCAGTTCGGCGCGATTCCACCAGCCGCCGCCCAGTGCCTGAAAGAGTGCTGCCGTATCCGCGTAGCGCGCGGCCTGCGCCTGCGCCAGCGCGATGCGGGTCTGCTCATAGGTGCGTTGCGCGTCAAGCAGTGCCAGGTTGCTCACCGCGCCAAGCTGATATTGGCGGTTCACCAGGTCGAGCGACTCGCGCGCCAGCGATGCCGCCTGCGCCTGCGCGCTCAGCGATTGCGCATCACTGTCGAGCGCGCGCAGCGTGTTCGCCACGTTCAGGAATGCATTGAGGACAGTCTGCTGGTACTGCGCCTGGGCCTGCTCGTAGGCCGCGATCGCGGCGCGTTTCTTCGCCTGCAGCGAGCCGCCGTTGAAAATCGGCTGCAGCAGGCCGGCGCCCAGGCTCCAGGCCGCGCTCGGGCCGCTGAACAACTGATTGAGCTCGAAGCTTTGCGCGCCCACGCTGCCGCTCAGCGTGATTTGCGGGTAGAGGTTCGCGGTGGCGACACCGATCTGGGCGCTCGCCTGGTGCAGCAGCGCTTCGCTGGCACGAATGTCGGGGCGCTGGCGCACCAGCGACGAGGGCAGGCTGACCGGCAGGTCGCCGGGCAATTGCAGCGATTCGAGGGTGAACTCGGGCAGCCCCGCTTCGCTGGGCAATCGGCCGGCGTAGACCGCCAGCTGCTGGCGTGTTTGCGCCAACGCTTTTTCGAGCGCGGGTAGCGTCGCGCGGGTTTGCGCGAGCTGCGCTTGCTGCGTCAATACCGTGCCCAGCGCAATCGCACCGAGCGTCGCCTGCCGTTGCACCAGGTCGAGCGAGCGGCTTTCTGCCTCGATCACCTCCTGCGTGGCACGGAGTTGCGCGCGCAGCGATGCCTCCTGGATCGCCGTCGTGACGACATTGGCGGTGAGCGTGAGATAGGTGGCCTCGACCTGGTAGCGCTGGTAATCGACGGCGGCGCGCAAGCCCTCCAGCTCGCGACGGGTCCCGCCGAACGCATCGATCGTGTAGGAGACGTTGACCGAGGCGTTGAAAAGCGTGAAGTCGACGCCGCCAGGAATCTGGCTGGCCGCCTGCGACTCACGTTGGCGCGTGACGCCGAGTTGGCCGTTGACGCTCGGCAGCTGCTTGGCGCCGGCGTCGGCGTTGTAGGTTTCCTGCGCCTGACGCAGCGCCGCCTGCGCAGAGGCGAGGGTCGGGCTGTGCGCCAGCGCGGAGCGGATCAGACGGTCCAGCGGCTCGGAATGGAATACGCTCCACCAGATTGCGGGGATGTCCTGGCCCATCGCGAAGCGTTGCGCGGCCCCGCCGGTGCCGGGTGCGCTGGCGGTCTCGGCCGGTAGCGGTACGGGGGTGTACGGGTTTTGCGCATTGGAGATCGCGGGGGCCTCGGGAGCCTTGAAGTCGGGCCCCACCGCGCACCCTGCCAGCGCCATGCCGATCGCCGTGCTCAAGGCCGCCTGACGGGCCCGCTGCCAAAGGCGGGTTCGGTTGTGGATATCGGTCACCGATGAACTCTCGCGTTTGTTGTTGTATGGCCGCAGCACCGTGCCGAAGAGTTTGGCAGCGCCATGCTGACTGGAGCGGGTGAAGGGAATCGAACCCTCGTATGAAGCTTGGGAAGCTGCCGTTCTGCCATTGAACTACACCCGCATGGCCGAGACATTCTACGCGGGTTCAGTGAGTCAACGCCGGGGCCTCCGCATTGACGCTGGCCGGCGCAGCCTGCGCCGCTTCGGCAACGCGCCGGGTCAGGTGGGCCAGCGCCTGCTCGACCTGATCGATCAGGATCAGGCACAGATCGCCCGGCTCCAGGCGCGCCAGCGCGGTGTCGATGGCGTTGAATTCGCCGCGAATTTCCGTGG
Organism: Polaromonas sp. C04; assembly: GCF_002002705.1. GTDB lineage: Bacteria > Pseudomonadota > Gammaproteobacteria > Burkholderiales > Burkholderiaceae_C > Rhodoferax_A. The sequence goes on from NZ_MUNS01000045.1 coordinate 13,905, forward strand.
TGTAGCGCGTGCGTTTGGCCTGTGCCAGGCCAGTGCGCAGCAAGGCCAGCACTTCGCCGTCGGCGCGGCCGCGCTGGCAGGCATCCTGATACAGGAGAACGTCGTCGAACGCATCGCCGAGGATGGCGGTCTGTTCGCGGATGTCGTCATCGCGCCGGTCGCCGGCGCCGCTGATCACGACCGAGCGGCGCTTGGCGGGCAGGGCGTCCACGGCCGCGACCAGCGCCCGCATGGCATCGGGATTGTGGCCGTAATCGGCGATCACGGTGGCGCCCCGGTAATCCATCATGTTGAAGCGGCCCGGGACATTGCCGGCGTCGGTAGAAAAACTGGCCAGACCGCGGCGTACGGTATCCCAATTCAGGCCGACGCCCCAGGCCGCGGCGACCGCGGCCATCACGTTTTCGACCTGAAAGCCGATGCTGCCGTTGTGCGTGAAGGGAATGTCGCTCAATGCGATTCGCTCGCGCCACGACCCCTCGGCGGCCACGATGGCGCCGTCATCGACGTAGACTGTCCGTTTGCCTTGTGCGCGCTGCGTAGCCATCGCGGGGTGGTGGTGGTCGGCTGCGAAAAAGATGATGCTGCCCGGGCAGCTTGGCGCCATGGCGTGCACCATCGGATCGGCCGCGTTCAGCACCGCATAGCCCGTAGGTGCGACGTTCTGCACGATCACGCGTTTGAGCACGGCCAGGTCTTCCACCGTGGTGATGTAGTTGAGCCCCAGATGATCGCCAGCGCCGATGTTGGTCACCACGGCCACCTGGCAGCGGTCGAACCCGAGGCCTTCGCGCAGTATGCCGCCGCGTGCCGTTTCAAACACGGCCGCATCCACGTCGGGGTGCATCAGCACGTTGCGCGCGCTCTTGGGCCCACTGCAGTCGCCGCTGTCGATCTGGTGGCCGTTGACATACACGCCATCGGTGTTGGTCATGCCCACGCGAAGCGCGCTGCTGGCCATCAAGTGGGCAATCAGGCGTGCCGTGGTGGTCTTGCCATTGGTGCCCGTGACCGCTACCACGGGAATGCGGCCGTCGTCGCCATGGCCGAACAGGTGGGAGATGATGGCCTCCCCGACGGGGCGGCCCTTGCCGTAGGACGGCGACAGGTGCATGCGCAGCCCCGGCGCGGCGTTGACCTCGACAATGCCGCCGTGCTGCTCGCGCATCGGACGCAGCACGCTTTCGCACACCACATCGACGCCGCACACATGCAGGCCCACCATTTGTGCCGCCGCGATGGCGTTGGCCGCCACTTCGGGGTGAACGTCGTCCGTCACGTCGGTGGCGGTGCCGCCCGTGCTGAGGTTGGCGTTGTTGCGCAGGATGATGCGGCGGCCTTTGGCCGGCACCGACTGCGGGGCCAGTCCCTGCGCGTTCAGGCGCGCGATGGCGATTTCGTCGAAGCGGATTTTGGTCAGCGAGGTGGCATGCCCTTCGCCGCGCCTGGGGTCGGCGTTGACCCGATCCACCAGTTCGCGCACGCTGTGGATGCCGTCGCCGATCACATGCGGCGGATCGCGCCGCGCGGCTGCTACCAGCTGGCGCCCCACGACCAGCAGGCGAAAGTCATTGCCCGAAAGGAATTTTTCAACCATTACCCCACCCACTTCGGCAGCAGCGCGAAAGGCGACTTCGAGGTGTTCGCGGTTCGTGACGTTGACCGTGACCCCCTTGCCCTGATTGCCGTCCTGCGGCTTCACGACAACCGGCAGGCCGATCTCGCAGGCCACCGCCCACGCCTCGTCTGCATCCTTGACGGGGCGGCCGAACGGCACCGGCGCGCCCGCGGCATGCAGCAATTTCTTGGTCAGATCCTTGTCCTGCGCGATGGCTTCGGAGACGGCGCTCGTGGCGTCCACCTCGGCCGCCTGGATGCGCCGCTGGCGCGAGCCCCAGCCGAACTGCACCAGGCTGCCCTGGGTCAGCCGGCGCCAGGGGATACCGCGGGCGGCCGCGGCGTTGACGATGGCACCGGTGCTGGGGCCGAGCCGCTCGTCTTCGTCGGTGTCGCGCAAACGAGCGATGGCTGCATCCACGTCGAAGCCGGTGTTCTGCAGCGTCGCCTGTATCAGCGTTTGCGCCAACTCGAGTGCCAATCGGCCCACCGCTTCCTCGCTGTAGGCCACGACCACCTGGTACACGCCAATGTCGACGGTGGCCGCGGTGCGGCTGAAGGTGACGGGGCAGCCCGCCTGTGTCTGCAGCGCCAGGGCCGCAGCTTCCAGCACATGGGCCAGCGAAATCGGACCCTGGTAGCCGCTCGATTGCAAGGTTCCAATGGCCGGGAACAGTTCGCGCACCCTGGACTCGAAGTCGGGCAGTTCGGCAATGGAGCGCTCTGTCGGTGCGCAGGACACGATGGCCTCCAGCGCAGTGTGCCGGCACCAGAGATTGGGGCCGCGCAGGGCCCGGACGCGTGAGATTTCCATCGTGGGTTCTTTCTGTTTTGGCGTGTCGTCGGGATCAGGCGGCCGCAAACAATTCGGGCGCGGCAAAGTACGACTTCAGGTCGGTGTCGAAGGTTTCGATGCCGACGGAGATCAAATCGGGGGAGATGTTCAGCGCCCAAGCCGTGGCAATGGCCGCCAGGATGCAGGGGCGCAGCGTCTGGGCGGCTGACGGTGCGCCGCGTCCGTTCTGGCGGACCAGCCTGTCCAGGCTGGCCAGCACGATTTCAGCGGCGCCGGTGGCCAGGATCACATGGCCCGACCGGACAGACACCGCCCGGCCGCCGCCCGCGCGGTGCGCCACGATGGGAGCCGCCTCGGGATCGTCCGCATAAAAAATAACTTCCCCGTCACACAGCGGGGCAAGGCCGGCCACCAGCGCATCCGCCGCGTTGAGCACGGCGACGCCGTCCGGCAGCACCACATCGACCTGGGTGCGCAGTACCTTGGCGAGTTGATCGGCGGCGAAAATGTCGAACTCGGCCAGCGCCTGGGCGCCATCCAGGTCCGCCACGACGCCGACCTGGCAGCGGTCATAAGCCAGGCCGTCGCGCAGGATGGTTTCGGCCCCGTTTTCGATCACGGCGGCCTCGACCGCCACGTTCATGAGCAGGCGGCGAGCGGGCTCAAAGCCGGCACAGTTTCCGTGCGCAACCCGACGCCGGTCGAGGAACAGGCCGTCGCGGCAAGCCAGACCCACGTAGCGCCCACTCAGGTGAACCAGCCACGCCACCAGGCGGGCAATCGTCTGGGTGCCTTGTGATCCGGCCACGCCGATCACCGGAATGCGGCCCGCCGTATTGGCGGGATCTTCCGGGAAAAGATGGTCGACAATGGCGCGCCCCACCGGTCGCGGCGCGCCCACTGCGGGCTTGAGGTGCATCAGCAAACCGGGCCCGGCGTTGACCTCGACGACCGCACCGCCCTGTGCCTCCAGCGGGCGCGAGATGTCCTCGGCGACCACATCGATGCCGGCAATATCGAGCCCGACCACGCGCGCCGCGAGCGAGACGGCGTAGGCGACGGCAGGGTGGACCTGGTCGGTGCAGTCGATCGCGACATTGCCATTGCGCTGGATCAGCACCTGGCGGCCTGCCTCCGGTACACCGTCCGGCGTCAACCCCTGGCGCTGCAGTTCGAGCAGGATGGTTTCGTCGGTGCGGGTCTCGACCAGGTTGAGCGGACAATCCTCGGCCAGGCCGCGCCGCGGGTCGGTGTTGATCTGGCTGTCCACCAGTTCTTCCACCGACGAGCGGCCGTCGCCGCTGACCCAGGCCGCGTCGCCGCGCGCGGCAGCCACCAGGCGGCCGCCGACCACCAGCATGCGGTGTTCGTGGCCGCGGGCGAAACGCTCGACCATTACTTCGCTACCGTGCAACTGCGCCACCTCGAAGGCGGCACGCACATCCGCCTCGCGCGTCAGGTCGAGCGCCACGCCCCGGCCGTGGTTGCCATCGGTGGGCTTGACAGCCACCGGCAGTCCGATCTCTTGTGCGGCGGCCCAGGCGGCTTCAGCGCTGTCCACGATTTCACCTTCGGGAACCGGCACCCCGCAGGACTTGAGCAAACGCTTGGTCAGGTCTTTGTCGCTCGCGATGCCGGCCGCGATGGCGCTGGTGAACTCGGTCTCTGCCGTCCATATGCGGCGCTGGCGGGCGCCGTAACCCAGTTGCACCAGGTTGCCTTCGTTGAGCCGGATGTGGGGAATGCGGCGGCCGCTTGCCGCGGCCACGATGCAGGCGGTGCTTGGGCCCAGGTAACAGTCATCGACCTGGGTGCGTACCAGCGCGACGGCAGCCTGGACATCGACGGGTTGATCGTTGATCGCCGCCATCAACAGCCGATGCCCCTGTGCCAGCGCGGTGCGGGCGACATGCTCATCGCGCGCACGAAACACCATCCGGTAAATGCCATGCTGCGAGGTGCTGCGGGTCTGGCCAAAACCGGTGGGCATGCCGGCCAGATTCAGCAGCTCGATCACCACGTGTTCCAGCACATGCCCGGCCCAGGTGCCTTCGACCAGTCGCTGCAGGAAGCCGCCGCGCTCGCCAACGCCGCAGTGGTGCTCGGCCAGTGCCGGGAGCAGGGCGATCAGCCGGTCGTTGAAGCCGGGCAGCAGATGGGAGGGAAAATCTTCCAGCTCACCCAGATCAAGCCAGACCTCGAGTGCCGGGCGGTAGGTCCAGATGTTGGGGCCGCGCAGATAGGTGATGCGAAGCAGCTTGATGTCGTTTTTGGGGCTCATATATTCATTGGGCAAAACCAGATCGCTGGCCCGTGCAAGCCGGCATCCGGCATCGCCCGTTCGCCACTTCGGCGAGAATTCCCGGTGCCCAAGCGCCAGTAAGGCTACGCTGATCGCTATGGGGCATGGAAACAAAATGCAATATCACCATTCAATTGACGCCAACAGGACAGATTCGGAGTCCGCACAAAACAGCCTGCGCGGACAGCTCGCACCCGATGAGAACGTTTTAAGTCTGCTTGCGGTTGACTTGGACCACCGGCTTTGTTTTTCCAGCGGGCTGCTGGCCCTGACCGACCGGCGCCTGTGGGCTTTTGACGCCAGTCCTGCGCCCGGCGAAAGTCAATGGCGCAGCTGGCCCCTAGCCCAAGGGCTGGCGCTGCACCACTTTGACCATGCTGGCGTCGGTACCATTGAGCTGCACGACGCCCACACCCGGCGCGCGAGCTGGCGCTTTACCCTGGGCGCCAACGTCCAGGCGCTGCGCCTGATCAAACAGTTCGAGCTGCAACTGGCCAACCTCGCGCAGGGTGCCGCGCAAATGAGGGACGATCCCTCGCTGTGCCCGCAGTGCAAATCACCGCTGCCACCCGACAGCGACGAGTGCCCGATGTGCGCGCGCGAGTTGCACACGCCGCCGTCGACCTGGGTGCTGCTGCGCCTGGGGCGCTTTGCCAGACCGTACCGCAAGCAACTCGTCGCGGGTTTTGTTCTCACGCTGGTGTCCACCGCGGCGACGCTGATACCGCCGTACCTGACCATTCCGCTGATGGATGACATCCTGATTCCATTCCAGAATGGCCAGAAGATCGAGTCCTGGCTGGTCGCGGCCTATCTGGGCGGCCTGCTGGGCTCGGCCCTGCTGGGCTGGGGACTGAACTGGGCGCGTACCTACATGCTGTCGCTGGTGTCCGAGCGCATCGGCGCCGACCTGCGCACGGCCACCTTCGATCATTTGCTGTCGCTGTCGCTGGACTATTTTGGGGGCAAGCGCACGGGCGACCTGATGGCGCGCATCGGCTCGGAAACCGACCGGATTTGTGTTTTTCTGTCCCTGCACGCGCTGGATTTCGCCACCGACGTGCTGATGATTTTGATGACGTCGATCATCCTGTTTTCGATCAGCCCGTGGCTGGCGCTGGTCACGCTGCTGCCGCTGCCCTTCATTGCCTGGATGATCCACACCGTGCGCGATCGCCTGCGCACCGGCTTCGAGAAGATCGACCGTGTCTGGTCCGAAGTGACGAATGTGCTGGCCGACACGATTCCCGGCATTCGTGTCGTCAAGGCGTTTGCGCAGGAAACACGCGAGGCGCAGCGCTTTCGCGTCGCCAACCAGCACAACCTGATGGTGAACGACCGGCTCAACAAGATCTGGTCGCTGTTCACCCCCACGGTTTCGCTGCTGACCGAAATCGGCCTGCTGGTGGTGTGGGCGTTTGGCATCTGGCTGGTGTCCCGGCACCAGATCACGGTCGGTGTGCTGACCGCGTTCATTGCCTATATAGGCCGTTTCTACACGCGGCTGGATTCGATGAGCCGCATTGTCTCGGTCACGCAAAAAGCGGCGGCCGGCGCCAAGCGCATCTTCGACATCCTCGACCACGTCTCCAACGTTCCGGAGCCCGTGCAGCCGGTGAAAATTGGCACGGGGCCGGGTTTGCAAGGCATGCAGGGGCGCATCGAGATCAGCGGCATTGGTTTTCGCTACGGCAACCGTTCGGTCATTCGTGGCCTGGACCTGGCCATCGAGCCGGGCGAGATGATTGGCCTGGTGGGCCACAGTGGCTCGGGCAAGAGCACGCTGGTGAACCTGATCTGCCGCTTCTATGACGTGACCGACGGCTCGATCCGCGTCGATGGCACCGACATCCGGCGCTTTGGCGTGGCCGACTACCGGCGTCACATCGGCCTGGTGCTGCAGGAGCCTTTTTTGTTCTTCGGCACGGTTGCCGAGAACATCGCATACGGCCGGCCCGACGCGACGCACGCCGAGATCGTCGCGGCAGCGCGGGCCGCGCATGCACATGAATTCATCCTGCGGTTGGCGCAGGGCTATGACTCGCTGGTCGGCGAGCGCGGGCAGGGCCTGTCGGGCGGCGAGCGCCAGCGCATCTCGATTGCGCGCGCGCTCCTGATCGACCCGCGCATCCTGATTCTTGACGAAGCCACTTCGTCGGTGGACACCGAAACCGAAAAGGAGATTCAGAAAGCGCTGGACAACCTGGTGCAGGGCCGCACCACGATTGCCATCGCTCACCGCCTGTCCACCTTGCGCAAGGCGGACAGGCTCGTGGTGATGGACCGTGGGCAGGTGGTGGAAGTTGGCCCGCACGACGAACTGATGGCCCGGCAGGGTGCCTACTGGCGTCTGTATGAAGCGCAATTGCGCCGCGCCGACATTGGAGATGAGGGGGAAGACGAAGAGGGTGACGCTCCCGGCGCGGCGCTAGTAGCCCCTGCCGTGCATTTGCCCCAGACCCGTGAACACGAAAGCATCTGATGGACGCCTGTGATTTTCAGCTTGAGCGCAACGCCTTTGGCCGCCTGGTCTGGATCGCTGCAACCGGCGAGCGCTTCGATGGCGTGACGCCGGTGCGCGCCTTTCCTGTGTCTGCGCCCTTTGAAGGGCTCTCGCTGCTGCATGCCGACGGCCACGAACTGGCCTGGATCGACCGGCTGGATGCGCTGCCGCCGGCGGTGCGCAGCCTGATTGAGGAAGAACTCGCCGCGCGCGAGTTCGCACCTGAAATCCTGCGTCTCAAAAGCGTATCGACGTTTTCCACCCCCAGCACCTGGGAGGTGGAGACCGACCGGGGCAACACGCGCTTCGTGCTGAAAGGGGAAGAGGACATTCGCCGGCTCGATGGCGCCGCGCTGTTGATCACGGGCGGCCAGGGCGTTCACTTCAAGGTGCGCGACATGCTGGCGCTCGATCCCGTCTCACGCCGGCTGCTGGGGCGATTTCTCTGAGCCGGTGACAGGGCGGGCCTAGGGCCGCAGGTAAGCCCAGCCCTCACCCTGCTTGATCATGATTTCGGCGGCGCCGGAGGGTACGTAACCGACAGCAGGATTCATGTCTTCTTTGGTCAGTTTCTGGCCGCGCATGGTGTTCTCGCAGGCCGACACTTTCACGCCGCCCCTGACGGCGTCACTCACTCGGTTGCTCACCGGGGCATCGGCCTTGAGCATGCCGATGCCCGGGCCGTAGGCGACGATTTCCACGTCCACGTTGGCGGTGCCCACGTCCTCCTGCAGGTTCTTCGTGTTATTCAGCACCAGGTTCCATTTGGCCGCATCGTTGTCGCTCACCTGGATCACGACCTTGTAGTGTTTTTTTCCTGTAGCCCCCGTCCCTTGTGCATTGGCAGCTACTAAAAAAGTAGCGCCCGCGGTCAGGGCGGCGGATTGGACCAGATTTCGGCGATTCATTTTGGGGGGCTCCAGGACAAGGGGATGGCGATGAATATACGCCGATCCCGCAGCCCTGGCCGAGCGCGGAGTGGCGTTGCCGCTTGAGCGCTCAATCGTCGGGGAATTCCCACTTCTGCGCGCTGGCGCCGGCCAGCTCCTGCACGCGCTTTTCGTCCTGGCCGAATTCCGCGGCGGCGCCGCTGTAAGTGATGGCGCCGCGGTCGAGCACGTAGGCGCGGTCGGCGATTTCAGTGGCGGCGCGCACGTTTTGCTCGATCAGCAGAACCGACGTTCCCGCGTCGCGCGCCGCGACGATCACCTTGAAAACATTCTGCACGATGATCGGCGCCAAACCTTGCGACGGTTCATCAAGCAGGAGGAGTTTCGGGTTCAGCAGCAACACGCGGGCGATGGACAACATTTCCTGCTCGCCGCCAGAGAGTTGTCGTCCCTTGTGGTTCTTGCGCTCGGCGAGGCGCGGAAAAAGCTCGTAAACGCGAGGGATATTCCAGTGTCCCGGGTGGTCCACTGGTACCTTCAGGTTTTCCTCGACCGTCAGGTGGGAAAACACGCGGCGCCCTTCGGGTACCAGGCCGACACCGAGCCGGGCGATGCGAAAGGGCGGCAGGTGCGTCGAGTCGGTACCGAAAATGCGGACCTGACCAGAGTGCGCGGGGGTGAGGCCCATGATGCTGCGCAGCGTGGTGGATTTACCGGCACCGTTGCGGCCTAGCAGCGTCACCAGTTCGCCTTCGCCGACTTCCAGATCGACGCCGTGCAGGACGTGGCTCTTGCCGTAATACGTGTTCAGTCCGTGAACTTCAAGAGCTTTCACGCTTTTCTCCAAGATAAGCCACTTGCACCTTCTCGCTGGCCGCGATTTCGTCCGGCGTTCCCTGGTCCAGCATTTCACCTTCGGACAGCACGGTGATGCGGTCGGCGAGGTTGAAGATGACGCGCATGTCGTGTTCGACGAGCACGATGGTGAGCTTTTGCTTGCGGTGCAGCCGGCGGATCAATACCGCGGTGTCGTAGGTTTCCTGACTGCCCATGCCCGCCGCGGGTTCGTCCAACAGCAGCAGCTTCGGCCGGGTGGCGAGAGCCATCATGATTTCGGCGGAGCGCTGATCGCCGTGCGAGAGTTCGCCCACCTGGCGATTGGCGTTTGCCTTGATCGCGCCCATTTCCAGCAGCTCATCGACGCGCTGCTCGGTGGCGGAAACCTGGCGCCGCGTGCTGAACAACTTCAACCGCAGGCCGTCGGCGACTTCGACCGCGATGCGCAGATTTTCGCGCACCGTGAGCTCCGGGAACACCTCGGTGATCTGAAAGGTGCGAGCCATGCCCATACCCACGCGCTCATACGGCGGCAGGGCTGTGACGTCGGCGCCGCCGAAGACGATGCGGCCGGCAGTCGGCACGTAGAAGCCGCTGATCATGTTGAAGAAAGTGGTTTTGCCGGCGCCGTTCGGGCCGATGATGGCGTGCAACTCACCTTCCTCGACGTGGAGCGATACGTCTTTTACCGCAGCGAGTGCGCCAAAGCGCTGTGTGACGTTGTGGACTTCGAGCAGACTCACGATGTTTTTCCCTGCATCAGACCAGCGATGCCGCGGGGCATGAACAGTACCACCAGCACGAAGATGATGCCGATATAAAACATCCAGTTGTCGGTGATGCTGGAAAGCGAATCCTGCGCGATCACGAAGATGGCGGCGCCCAGCAGCGGCCCCCAAAATGAGCGCATGCCGCCCATCACCGCCATGAGTACGAAATCGCCGGACTGCGTCCAGTGTAGATCGTGCGGGCTGACAAAATTGTTGAGCATGCCGTACAGCGCACCGGCGGCCGCCACGAAGAAGCAAGAGACGGTATAGGCAATCCACATGTGGCGGTCTACCGGGATGCCGAGGAATTTGGCGCGCCGTTCGTTCTCGCGCATGGCGAGCAGCGTGTGGCCGAACGGCGAGCGCAGCAAAATGGCCATGAGCACCGCGCAGACGGCAAACACGGCCAGCACGAAGTAGTAGTAGACGACGCTCGAGGTCAGGTCGATGTTCGCGAAGCGGAGATCAATCGCCAGGCGCTGGAAGGTAAGCCCGTTATCGCCGCCGGTGACCGCGTTCCAGCGAAAGGCGATGAAGTAGAACACCTGCCCGAAGGCGATTGTTGCCAGCGCGAAATAAATGCCGCGCAGCTTGGACAAAAGGTAGCCGACCAGAGCGCCGCCCGCGGTGCCGACCACGACTCCGGCGAGGAATCCGACAGGTGTGCTCGGTACCAGATGCGTGATGACCAGACCGGTCGCGTAAGCGCTCAGACCAAAGTAGGCGGCGTGGCCGAACGCCATCACGCCAGAGTGGCCAACCAGCAGGTTGGTAGCCATCGCGGCGAGGCCGATCACCAGCACGCGGGAAGCAAGGTCGACGTAGCCGCCCACCGGAGCAATCCACAGCGGCACCGTCAGAAGGGCGACCCAGAGCAGGATCACCAAGGCAAAATTGCGTGGGTTCGTGCGAGTGCTCACAGTTTCGTCCCGCCTTCCTCACCAAACAGACCGTACGGCCTAAACAGCAGCACCAGCGCCATCATCACGTAGATGGTGGCCTCGGATGCCGAGGGGAAAAACACCGTCACGACGCCGGAGGCGACGCCGATCAGCAAGCCGCCGAACAATGTTCCGACAAGGCTGCCCAACCCGCCCACGATGACGGCAACGAAGCTCGGCATGATCAGCTGGTCGCCAATGGTGGGGGTGAGGCCGAGCATGCCAGCCGCCAACACGCCGGCCAGACCGGCGAAGAAGATGCCCAGGCCGAAATTGAGGTTGCGAAGGATGCGCACGTCAACGCCCAAAGCTGACACCATTTCGAGATCGAGCGTGCCGGCGCGGATTCGCATACCGAGGCGCGTCTTTTTGAGGATCACAAACAGCGCGCCGACCGCGATCGCAACCAGCGCCACCATGAATACACGGTAGCCGGTGAGGAAGAATAACGTTGAACTGAGCGAAGATTGCAGGGTCTCGGGCACCTTGAATGGCAAGCCCTGCGCGCCCCAGATCATGCGCACCGAATCCTGGATGACGAAGGCGAGGCCGAATGTGAGCAACAGGCCGTAAAGCGGGTCTCGCACGTAAAGCGGCCGGATCAACACCCGCTCGACAGCGATGCCGATCAGCGCCGTGAGGAACGGCGAAATAATCAACGCGCCCCAGAAGCCGAGGTACGGCTCCAGCGTGTAGGCGAGGTAGGCGCCGAGTGCGAGAAAGCCGCCGTGCGCCAAGTTGATGACGTTGGTCAGATTGATGATCAGCGAAAGGCCGAGCGCCATGAGCGCGTAGAACGCCCCAATCACCAGTCCGTTGAAGATGTTGAGAATAATCAGTTGCGTCACGTGCTACCCTCGTTAGCGAACCTCTGCGTGGTCCATTTGTGGCGCGTATATCCCACCCTCAGGTGGGTGCCCTGTGCCGCTGCAAATCTTCGGCAGGGCGCGCGCTACGGCTACGGTTTGCTCTCGCATGGCAAAGGCCAGCCAGTGCCGCGACTTCCTCGCGGCAACATGATGGGCACCACGCGCAACCTGCGCGCGGCTCATTTCTGGCTGAGGCAAGGCGCGCTCAGCTCGGCCATGTCATCTTGCAGTCGGCCTCTTCCACCGTTGGCGCGATGGTCTCGCTTACGATTGTCTCGTCGATGTGGAACAGGTCGTCCGGCGCGCTGCCGGAAGACTGGGCGTGACCCGCCCAGAGCGTGCCGATCAACAGGTGCTGGTTGGCGCGGAAGGTCGCAGGGTGGGGCTGCAGCGCCACTTCTGGCGGCAGCGTGAAGCCGTCCAGCGCCCGCGCCATTTTCACCGGTTCGAGCGACTTCGCATTGTTGGCGGCCAGCGCGCACGCGTGGATCGCCGTGAAACCGAACCAGGTGCGCGCGGTGGGCACACGGCCGGTTTTCTTCTTGATCGCTTCGGTGAATTCCTTGACGTGCGGCACACCCGGCTGGTTCCAGTACCACTCGATTACCCAGTTGCCGATGCGCGCGTTCTGAGGCAGCGCCTCGAGGGTTTCAAGCTCGATGTTGGCTCCGGCGATATGGAATTTCTTGTCGAGCCCAAACTGCACCGCCTGCTTCAGCACGTTGGTCTGGTCTTCGCCGTTCTGCAGAATCACGATCACGTCCGGTTTCGCGGCCTGGGCCTTGATCAGGTAGGAGGAATATTCGGTCGTGCCGAGCGGGATCAGGTCGGTGCCGACATTGGTCGCGCCGTACTTTTTGAAGTTGGCGTTGTAGGCATCGAGCAGACCGTGGCCGAACGCGTAGTCGGGCACCAGGCAGTAGAACTTCTTGCCGAAACGTTTGATGAGCGACGGTGCGATGGCGTTCACGAGCAGCGTGGTGGAGGGATCGACCTGGAAGACGTTCCAGTGGCAGTTCTTCCCGGTGATCGGATCGGCGTGGCCACCCGGATCGATCATGAACACACCTTTTTCGTAGGCTACCGCGGACATCGCAATCGCCAGACCCGAGTTGACGTTGCCGACCAGGAAGTCGACCTTGTCGCGGTCGATCAGCTTGCGCGCTTTCTGCACCGCCACGCCTGCGTCACCGCTGGTTGAATCCTCGACGATAAGCTTGGCGGGGCGCCCGAGGATGCCACCTTTGGCATTGATCTGCTGCACGGCCAGTTCCATGCCGTGCAGCTCGTTGCGCCCGGTGATGGAGTAGGTGCCGGTGAGCGGGTTGTCGACACCGAGTTTCACGGGCTGCTCGCCCTGCGCTTTCACGATGGCGGGAAACGACAGCGACGCGGCGCCAAAGGCCGCGGCCTGCAACGCTTTGCGACGGTTGACTGTCGCGGAAGTGGCATTGTCTTTGCTCATGGATGTCTTCCTTCGTGCTTTTTGTGTCGGACTCGAAACGCGAGCTACTGGATTACATGTCTGCGGTGCGTGCCGCTTTTCCGCTCGCGTTTGTCCTGTATCAAAGTGTGCGCGCCATCGGAATCCTTGTCAAATTGGTGCCCGCGACCGGTCTCAATCGTCGCTGCGCAACTCCAGCGCGGGCAGGCCCAGCGCCACGTCCAGCGCCGCGGCAGCTTTCGCGCCCCGTTTGCGCCGCTGCGCGCGCCAGGCGGACCAGCTGACACCGAGCACCACCAGGGCGCACACCGCCATGAAGCCCGCGCTGATGGGCCGGGTGACAAATACCGACATGTCACCGCGCGAGAGCAGCAGCGCGCGGCGGAAGTTCTCTTCCATCATGGGGCCGAGCACCACCCCCAGCAGGATCGGCGCCATCGGGAAATCGAGCGCCATCAGCACCGCACCGATGATGCCGAAGGCCAGCACCTCCCAGGTCTGGAACAGGTCGTTTTGCGTGGTGAAGACCCCAATGACGATGAAGAACATGGCCGAGGGGAAAAGGTAGCGGTAGGGCACCTGCAGCAGCTTGACCCAGACGCCGATCAGCGGCACGTTGAGCACCATCAGCAGCACGTTGCCGATCCAGAAGCTGGCTATCAGGCCCCAGAAGATGTCCGGATGCTCGCCGATGAGCTGCGGCCCGGGCTGAATGCCCTGGATCAAGAGCGCACCCAGGATCAGCGCCATCACCACGTCGCCGGGGATGCCCAGGCTCAGCGTCGGGATGAAGTCGACCTGGGTCTTGGAGTGGGTCGACGCCTCGGGCGCGGCCACGCCCGCGATCATGCCGGTGCCGAACTTCTCGGGCGTCTTGGAGACCTTGTGTTCCAGCGCATAGGCAATGAAGGAGGTGATGGTGGGGCCGGTGCCGGGCATGGCGCCGAACAGCGCGCCGACGCTGGTGCCGCGCACCATGGGCCAGAACGCCTCTTTCAATTCCGCCATGCTGGGGCGCATGTCGCGCATGCGCAGCGTGGCGGTGCTTTTGATCACCGGCATGCGGTTCACGCTGAGCAGGAAGTCGGCCACGCCGAACACGCCCAGCGCGATGGCCACCAGCTCCAGTCCGTCGCTGAGCTGGGGAATGCCGAAGCTGAAGCGAAACGAGCCGCTGTTCACGTCGGTACCGACCGCGCCGCACAACAGGCCGAACAGCGTCATGGCCACGCCCTTGAGCGGCGAGCCGCGCGACATGGTGGCGCCGGCCAGCAGACCCAGCAGCATGATCGAGAACAGCTCGGTGGGGCCGAACTTGAACGAGATGGCGACCAGCAGCGGCGAGGCAAAAATCATGATGAGGATGCCGACGGTTGCCGCGAAAAACGACGAGATCATCGCGATGCCCAGCGCGGTGCCGCCCTTGCCGGCGCGGGTCATCGGGTAGCCGTCCAGGCACGTCACGGCATGCGCCGCATGCGAGGGCAGATTCAGCAGGATGGCGCCGATGGCGCCGCCATACATCGAGCCGTAAAAAATACCGGCCAGCATCATGATGGCAGGCACGGGGTGCAGCACATAGGTCAGCGGCAGCAGCATGGACATCGCCGACAGCGCGCCCATGCCGGGCATCACGCCGATGAGGTTGCCCACCAGCACGCCGAAGAACGACCACATCAGGTTATGGCCCTGGAATGCGACGCCGAAGCCGAACCAGAGGTCTTGCAGAGCTTGGGAGATCATGAGGGTCAGCCTCCGAAACGGAACAACGGCATCTGCAGCTGCAGCGCCCACCAAAATACAACGCCTGCGATCACGCACATGGCCAGGGCCAGCAGCGCTGCCTGCCGGACCGTGTTGCCGCGGTCACCCAGCGCCGAGATGAACACGATGGCGAAGGTGGCGGGTAACAGGCCGCCATACTCGCCCAGCAGCAAAAACGCCAGGATGCCGGCGATGATGCAGGCGCAGCCGCGCAGGTCCGGCATGCCCTGGCCGTAGCCGTGCCCGGTGGTGGCCGGCGGGCCGTCGTCGGTGCGGGCCGACACCGCGATTGCCACGCCGATCAGGGCCAGCAGCACGCCGACGGCGCACGGGAAGAAGCCGGGCCCCATGCGGGCCAGTGTGCCCAGGTGGTAGCCAGAGGCCGCATAGGCCGCAGCCACACCGACGATGACCATCAGCGCGCCGGCGTAGTAGTCTTTTTTGAATTGGGAGGGAGCGCTCATCGAGCCTCTCCCGACCCGCGCCGCGGGCATGGCCCGGTGTTACAGGGGTATTTCAATCGTGTCTCCTTCGTGGTGTTCCCGGTAGAGCCCGGGGCCCACGCGAAAGTAGGGCGCCAAACTGCTCGGTTCGAGACCCGAAGTCTAGGAATCGAAGCTTCCAATCGCCTTTCGTTCGTGTTTCCGCGCCCCAAAATACGTGTAATTACGAATACGGAAGCGACCGCGGTGTGCCGGCCGGCAAGGTGCTATGCCGGGTCTGCCGGGGCGCTGTGTGCCAGCGGGAAACGGAGTAGGGCTCGCAGCCCGGGTGCGCCGCCGGCGCCATCGCCGTCGGCCAGTTCGATGTCGCCGTCGTTGCGCCTGGCGTAGGCGCGGGCGATGGACAGGCCCAGCCCTGCACCCGGGGTTTGAAGTGTCTTCGCATCGACGCCGGCAACTTGCGCAAAGCGCTCGAACACGCTGTTGCGCCGGGCGGGCGCAATGCCGGGGCCGCTGTCGCACACTTCGGCGCAGACCCGGCCGCCTTCGATCCGGACCGAGACCGTGATGCACCCGCCCTGCGGGGTGTAGCAAATCGCGTTGTGCACCAGGTTGGACAATGCCTCGTGCAATTCAAGGTCGCGGGCGGCAACGGGTGCGGCCGGTGGCTGGGGCGCAGCCGCATCGTCGTTGGCAGCTGCTTCGCCGCGCGCGTCGATCCAGCCGAGGTCCTGGTTCTTCTCGCGCGCCAGCGGCAGGTACTGCAGCACGACCTCGCGCGCCACGCGGTTCAGGTCCACGACAGGCCGGGGCGAAGGGTCGTCCGCCGCCTGGCTGGCCTGCGCCATTGCCAGCAACTGCTCGCACAGGCGCCGGCTGCGCGCGAGCTGCGCGACGATGGCGTGCAGGGTCTCGTGCGCGCGCGTGGCGTCGGGCTCGCGCAGGGCGTAGCCGGCCTGCGTCAGCATGATGGCCAGCGGCGTGCGCAACTGGTGCGACGCGTCGGCCAGAAAGCGGGACTGCCCGGCCAGCATCTGCTGGCGCCGGGCCATGTGGTGATTGACAGCATCGACCAGCGGCACCACTTCGTGCGGCACGCCACGCGCGTCAAGCGGCCTCAAGTCGTCTGGCGGACTGGCCTGCACCGATTGGCGCAGGCGTTCCAGCGGCCGCAGCGACCAGCTCACGCCCAGCCACACCAGCAGCAGGACGACGCCCACCAGGCGGGCGCCCTGCAGCAGTTCCTGGCGCAGCAGGTCGGCCTGCGCCTGCACGCGCGCACCGGTGCCCTCGGCCGCCTGGATCAGGACCTGGTAGGGCCGTGCGTGGCCGTCCAGCACGGTGCGGCGCAGTGCCACCACGCGCACCGGATAACCCTGGTAGTGAGCGTCGTACCAGACGAACGGGCTATCGTTGCCCGCACTGGCCGGCGGCGCTGGCAGGTCGGGCACGCCGATCAGCGTGATCTCGGCGGCGGGCGGTGCGCCGCCTGATCCATCGGGCAGCGCGCTCAACCCGACGTGCAGGAGTTTGTGCTGCGGCCGCGTCACGTCGAACATGGCCTGCACGTCGAAGGGTGCCTGCACGCGGATGGAGCCGTCGGCGGCCAGCGCAATGCCCTGACCCAGGGCGTTCACCGGCTCCAGCATGGCCTGGTCGTAGGCGTCCTGCACGAGGTCGTGCTGGGCGCGGTAGTCGTTCCAGCTGTCGAGGGCGAGCAGCGCCAGCAGGCAAGGCAGCAGCAGGGCCAGCAAGCGCGCGCGGATGCCGAAGCGCCGGCGCTCAGGTCCCGGACGCGGCATCGGCATCGCCTTCCAGCATGTAGCCCAGGCCGCGGATCGTGACGATGCGCACGTCGCTGCCCGCGAGCTTGCGCCGCAGCCGGTGCAGCACCAGTTCGATCGCGTCGGGGCCGGCGCTGCTGTCGTGCGGGAATACCTTGCCCGCCAGCTGCGATTTGCTCACCGGTGTGCCGCTGCGCGCCAGCAGCGCCTCCAGCGCCGCATGCTCGCGCGGCGTCAGCGGCAGCAGCACGCCGGCGAGCATGAAGGCCCGGCTCTCGTGGTCACACGACAGCGAGCCGCAGTGCAGCGGCACATGCGGGCGGCCGCGGCTGCGCCGCACCAGGGCGGCCAGGCGCGCCTCCAGCTCCTCCAGGGCGAAGGGCTTGGTCAGGAAATCGTCGGCGCCCAGGTTCAGGCCGCGCACCCGGTCCTGCAGCGAACCCTGCGCGGTCAGCACCAGCACCGGCGTGCGGTAGCCCGCGTCGCGCAGGTCGGCCAGCAGGGACAGGCCGTGCCGGTCGGGCAGGCGCAGGTCCAGCACCACGGCGTCGTACTGCGTGCCGGCCATGAGTGCCTCGGCCGTGCCCGCATCGGGCGCGTGGTCGGGCACGAAGCCGCTTTGCTTGAGCGCGCGCACCAGCCACGACGCCATCTCGAGTTCGTCTTCCACCAGCAAAATGCGCATGATCGGGGCGGCAGGCCTACTTGAGGATATCGCCCAGGCAGAGGTACTTCATTTCAACGTACTCTTCCATGCCGTGACTGGATCCTTCGCGGCCCAGGCCCGACTGCTTGACGCCGCCGAACGGTACGTGCTCGGTGGAAATCACGCCCGCGTTGATGCCCACCATGCCGTACTCCAGCGCCTCGGCCACGCGGAAGATGCGGCCCACGTCGCGGCTGTAGAAATAGCTGGCCAGGCCGAACTCGGTGTTGTTGGCCGCGGCTATGGCTTCCTGCTCGGCCTTGAAGCGAAACACCGGAGCGAACGGACCAAAGGTTTCCTCGCGCGCGCACAGCATGTCGGCCGTGGCCTCCGAGACTACGGTGGGCTCGAAGAACTGCCCCTGCAGCTTGTGCCCGCCGACCTGGACCCTGCCGCCCTTGGCCACCGCGTCGGCCACATGGCGCGCCACCTTGTCCACCGCCGCGTCTTCGATCAAAGGGCCCTGCACCACGCCGTCCTCGAAGCCGTTGCCCACCTTGAGTTGCTTGACCTTGGCGGAGAACTTCTGGACGAACTCGTCGTACACGCCGTCCTGCACATAGAAGCGGTTGGAGCAGACGCAGGTCTGGCCGGCATTGCGGTATTTGCTGGCCATGGCCCCTTCGACCGCGCTGTCGATATCGGCATCGTCAAACACGATAAAGGGCGCGTTGCCGCCCAGCTCCAGCGACAGCTTCTTGACCGTGGGCGCGCTCTGCGCCATCAGGATGCGGCCTACCTCGGTGGAGCCGGTGAAGCTGAGATGGCGCACCACATCGCTCGCGCACAACACCTTGCCGATCGCGATGCTGTTGGCCCCATCGGCCGAGAGCATGTTGAGCACGCCGGCCGGAATGCCGGCGCGCACCGCCAGTTCGGCGGCCGCCAGCGCGGTCAGTGGGGTCAGCTCGGCCGGCTTGATCACCACCGGGCAGCCGGCCGCGAGCGCGGGCGCCACCTTGCGCGTGATCATCGCCAGCGGGAAGTTCCAGGGCGTGATCGCGGCGCACACGCCGATCGGCTGCTTCAGCACGATCACGCGGCGGTTGTTGTCGTATTGCGCCAGGGTTTCGCCGTTCACGCGTTTGGCTTCCTCGGCAAACCACTCGACAAAGCTGGCGCCATAGGCGACTTCGCCCTTGGCTTCGGCCAGCGGTTTGCCCTGCTCGGCCGTCATGAGGCGTCCCAGGTCGTCCTGATTCGCCATCAGCAGCTGGAACCAGTTCATCAAAATGGCATGGCGCTGCTTGGCGGTCTGGCTGCGCCAGGCCGGCCAGGCGGCGTTGGCGGCGGCAATGGCGGCTTCGGCGTCCTGCGCGCCGAGATTCGCCACGTCCGCCAGTTTGCGGCCGGTGGCAGGGTCCAGCACGTCAAAACGCGAGGCGCCCTTGAGCCATTGGCCATTCACCAGGGCGTCGGTTTTGAGAAGGCTGGGGTCTTTGAGCAGCGAAAGAGGGGCTGTTTTCATGTCCATAAGGGGTCTCCGGAAGGGGGCGCGGCAGCAAGGTCGTACCGCTGACGGGGGGTACCGTTGTTCTGACAACCTTCAAGCATAGCGCGGAAGCCGGTGCGGCGCCGCGCGATGCCCATGGCCTGAAACTTATAATCAAAGGCTGTTCCCAACCACGCATTGACGCGCGATCTGCAGCCCCTGACGGCCGTCGGCATGACAACCCTCAAAAAATGAGCACACCCACTTTCACCGTTGCCGCCATCCGCAAGACCTTCCTCGACTTCTTCGTGTCCAAAGGTCACACCGTGGTGCCGTCGAGCTCCCTGGTGCCGGCGAACGACCCGACGCTGATGTTCACCAACTCGGGCATGGTGCAGTTCAAGGAGGTGTTCCTCGGCACCGACAAGCGCAGCTACGTGCGCGCGGCCTCGGTGCAGGCCTGCCTGCGCGCGGGCGGCAAGCACAACGATCTGGAGAACGTGGGCTACACCGCGCGCCATCACACCTTCTTCGAGATGCTGGGCAACTGGAGCTTTGGCGACTACTTCAAGCGCGAATCGATCCAGTGGGGCTGGGAGCTGCTGACCCAGGTTTACAAGCTGCCCGCCGACAAGCTCTGGGCCACCGTCTACATTGACGACGACGAGGCCTACGACATCTGGACGAAAGAAATTGGCCTGCCGCCCGAGCGCGTGGTGCGCATCGGCGACAACAAGGGCGCCAAGTACGCGTCCGACAACTTCTGGATGATGGCCGACACCGGACCCTGCGGCCCGTGCTCCGAGATCTTCTACGACCACGGTCCCGACATCCCGGGCGGCCCCCCCGGCAGCCCGGACGCCGACGGCGACCGCTACATCGAGATCTGGAACCACGTGTTCATGCAGTTCGACATGCAGCCCGATGGCAGCGTCAAGCCGTTGCCCGCGCCGTGCGTGGACACCGGTATGGGCCTGGAGCGGCTCGCCGCCATCCTGCAGCACGTGCACAGCAACTACGAGATCGATATTTTCGAGGCGCTCATCAAGGCGGCCGCGCGCGAGACCGGTTGCGACGACCTGGGCAACAAGAGCCTGCGCGTGATTGCCGACCACATCCGCGCCACCGCCTTCCTCGTGAGCGACGGCGTGAATCCGGGCAACGAAGGGCGCGGCTACGTGCAGCGGCGCATCATCCGCCGCGCCATCCGCCACGGCTACCAGCTCGGCAAGAAAACGCCGTTCTTCTACAAGCTGGTGCCCGATCTGGTGGCGCTGATGGGCGAGGCTTATCCCCATCTCGCGGCCGAGCAGCAGCGCATCATGGACGTGCTCAGGGCCGAAGAGGAACGCTTCTTCGAAACACTGGAGCACGGCATGGCCATCCTCGATGCCGCGCTGGCCGAGGGTACCCAAGTGCTGCCCGGCGAGGTGGCCTTCAAGCTGCACGACACCTTCGGCTTTCCGCTCGACTTGTCGGCTGATGTGTGCCGTGAGCGCGGCGTCGCGGTGGACGAGGTGGGCTTTCATGCGGCCATGGACCGGCAAAAAGCCCAGGCCCGCGCCGCCGGCAAGTTCAAGATGGACCGCGCGCTCGAATATGCGGGCCTGGGTAACACCTTCATCGGCTACGACCAGCTTGCGCAAGCTACCAAAATCGTAGCGCTGTACGAAGACGGGAAGCAGGTCAGCGAGCTAAAAGCAGGTCAAGCGGGCGTGGTGGTATTGGCGTCCACGCCGTTTTACGCGGAGAGCGGCGGCCAGGTCGGCGACGAGGGCACCATTGCCAGCGACACGGCCCGGTTCGATGTGGCCGACACGCAAAAAATCAAGGCCGATGTGTTCGGCCATCACGGTACGTTGACGCAGGGCTCGCTCAAGGTGGGCGATGCGGTCACGGCGCAGGTCAACACGGCCGTGCGCGCACAAACCATGCGCAACCACAGCGTCACGCACCTGATGCACAAGGCGCTGCGCGAGGTGCTCGGCCCGCACGTGCAGCAAAAGGGGTCACTGGTGAATGCGTCGCGCACGCGTTTTGACTTTGCACACAATGCGCCGGTGTCGGATGTGGACATCGCAGAGATCGAGCGCCGTGTCAACGCCGAAATCCTGGCCAACTCGGCCACCAGCGCGACGGTGATGGACATTGAGTCGGCCAAAAATTCGGGCGCGATGATGCTGTTTGGCGAAAAGTACGGCGATGAAGTGCGCGTGCTGGAGATCGGCTCCTCCAAAGAATTGTGCGGGGGCACCCACGTGCAGCGCACGGGCGATATTGGCTTCTTCAAGATCGTTGCCGAGAGCGGCGTCGCTGCCGGCGTGCGCCGCGTGGAAGCGGTGACGGGCAGCGTGGCGATGGCCTATGTACAGGAGCTCGAAGCCGCCATGGCCAAGGCGGCTGCGGCGCTCAAGACGCAGCCTGCCGAACTGGTCACACGGATTGCGCAGGTGCAGGACCAGGTCAGGACGCTGGAGAAAGAAGTCGCGGCGCTCAAGGGCAAGCTGGCGTCCAGCCAGGGCGACGAGCTGATGGCGCAGGCGGTGGACGTCAAGGGCATCAAGGTGCTCGCGGCCCGGCTCGATGGTGCCGATGCGAAAACGTTGCGCGACACGCTGGACAAGCTCAAGGACAAGCTCAAGACGGCGGCCATCGTGCTCGCCACGGTGGACGGCGACAAGGTCCAGATCGCGGCCGGCGTGACGGCCGACAGCCTGGGCCGCGTCAAGGCCGGCGAGCTGGTCAACTTCGTGGCGCAACAGGTCGGCGGCAAGGGCGGCGGCAAGCCGGATATGGCCATGGCCGGCGGCACCCATCCGGCGGGCTTGGCGGCGGCGCTGGAGAGCGTGCCGGCCTGGGTCGCCAGCAAGGTTTGAGGTGCTATTTAATGAATAGCTATATGTGCATATGGAACAAGGGCTGCAGCACGATATGACTGATATTCCATCTGCACGGCGGCGGTTTCTCAAACATCTGGCCGTGCTCACTGCGGCGGGTGCTGGCGCGGCCTGGGCGAAGGATTTTGAAGTGTCGCGCTGGCCTGCCGGGCAGCGCGCACCGTCGTTGCAAGCCGCCGATCTCGACGGCAAAACCTGGCGCTTGGCCGACTTGCGCGGCCGCGCGGTGCTGCTCAATTTCTGGGCCAGCTGGTGTCCGCCATGCCGCGCCGAGATGCCCTCGCTGCAGGACATGGCCGCGATCTACGGGCCCGACAAAATCGTGGTGCTGGCCATCAACTTCAAGGAATCCAGGGCCACGGCGGCGCGCTTTGCCCAGGCGTCGGCCTTGAGTCTGCCGGTGCTGCTGGACCCCGCGGGCGACATGGCGCGGCAGTGGGGTGCGCGAATTTTCCCCACCACGGTGCTGATCGATGCCGTAGGCCAGCCGCGCCAGCGCGTGCAGGGCGAGGTGGAGTGGACCAGTCAGGCGGCCGAGCAGTTGATCGCGCCGCTGCTGCCGCCATTGCATACCTGAGCCGGTTTCCCCGCGCGCGATAATGCGCACGCTGCCGTGCCGGCCTTGCGGCAGGGCAGCAACAAGGCATCCCGAGGCACCTTGACATGCCCCGGCGACGTCATTTTTTCTCATCCGGAGATCTCTTCATGACCACCGTGCGCCGCACTTTTCTGAAAAATACCGCTGCAGCGGCCGTCGCTGCTGCACTGCCAGCTATCAATTTTGCACAAAACAGCCCGGCCGCCGATGCCGCTGCGCGCCGCTTTGCGCCCAAGCCCGGCGACTGGCGCACGTTTGACGTCACCACACGGGTCGATATTCTGCTGCCGCAAGGCGCCACCCGCGTCTGGCTGCCCATCCCGTGCGTCGACAGCGACTACCAGCGCTCGCTGGAGAGCAGTTTCTCGAGCAACGGCAAGACGCAGCGCATGGCCGATGGCCGCTCCGGCGCGCAAATGCTCTACGCCGAGTTCGCCGCGAGCGAGGTCAACCCCTTCGTGGAGCTGACCAGCCGCGTGCAGACGCAAAGCCGCGCCGTGGACTGGTCGACTACAGGGGGCGCGCGCGAGGATGCCGATACGCTCCAGCACTGGACGCAGCCCACGGCCCTGATACCCACCGACGGGATTGTGCGAAAAACCGCGCTGGAGGCGACCCGGGGCGCCCACACCGACGTGCAGAAAGTGCGCAAGATCTACGACTGGATCGTGGCCAACACCTACCGCGAGCCCAAGGTGCGCGGCTGCGGCGAGGGCGACATCAAGACCATGCTGGAGACCGGCAATCTGGGCGGCAAGTGCGCCGACCTGAACGCGCTGTTCGTCGGGCTGAGCCGCGCAGTGGGCGTGCCGGCGCGTGACCTGTACGGCGTGCGGCTGGCGCCCTCCAGCTTCGGCTACAAGGCGCTGGGGGCCAACCCGGCCGGCCTGCAGCGCGCGCAGCACTGCCGCTCCGAGGTGTTCCTGAAAGGCCATGGCTGGGTCGCGATGGACCCGGCCGATGTCGCCAAGGTCATGCGCGAGGAAACGCCGCAGTGGATCAAGAGCACCCGGGGCGACGTGGTGGCGCCCGTGAACCGGGCACTGTTCGGCGGCTGGGAGGGCAACTGGATGGCCTACAACAGCGCGGCCGACGTGCTGCTGCCTCACTCCAGCGGCGACAAGCTCGGCTTCCTCATGTACCCCGCAGCCGAAAACGCCGGCGGACGACTGGACCCGTATTCACCCGACGATTTCAGGTACCAGATCACGGCCAAAGAGATTCAGGCCTGAGGTTGCGGCAACGCATCGTCTGACGCACCCGGGGTGCGGCGCCACCGGCACGCCTAGCCGATCAGCCCCGACACCGCCGCAAAGACGCCAAAGACGCTGGTCACCACGATCAGCGTACCGGCAACCCATGCGTACCAGCCGTTCAGTCGATGTGGGCCCGTCAGCGCCCTGCGCGCCAGCAGGAACAGAAAGCCGAGGACGACCGGCAGCAACAGCGCATTCATGACCTGAACGGCCACCGAGAGCTTGACGAGGTCGGCGCCGGATGTCACCAGCACGCCGCCGGCGACGAGGACCAGGCTGAAGACGCCGTAGAACCAGGGCGCCTCGCGGGGGTTGTGCTCAAGGGAGCGTTTGTAGCCGGCGACCTCTCCCAGGCCCCAGGCGGCCGTCAGGCACACCACCACGGTGGCGACCAGCGCCGCACCGGCAAGGCCCATGGCGAAGACGATCCGGCCGACCGAGTAGCCGAGCGTCGGCGTCAGGGCATCGGCGATTTGCGAAACGTTATCGAGTTTCACGCTGGTCCCGCTGCCGCCACTGAGCACGGCGCCGGTGGTGATCAGCACGGCCGCCATGATGAGCTGGGTGATCAGCGCACCGATCGCCGTGTCGATGCGCGCGGCCTTCAGGTCGCCCAGGCCCAGACCCTTGTCGACGACGGCCGATTGTTGATAGAAAACCATCCACGGCATGATCACCGCGCCGATGTTGGCGGCGGCGAGATAGAGGTATTGGGAGTCCGCGAGCGGCACCGCGAAAAACTGCGCCGCCACTTCATGAATGTCCGGCGCAGAACGCCATGCCACGAAGACGAACGCGAGCTCGAACAGCCCGAACGCGATCGCCACCCGCTCCACCGAGTGGTAGGAGCCTGTCCACACCATGAAGATGATCCCGGCGATCGTCACGACAATGGCCGGGACCACCGGAACGCCGAAGAGTTGCGCCAGCCCGGCGATGCCGCTGAGCTGGGTCAGCAGCGCGCCCACGCAGGCCACGCACAGGGTTCCGACCGACAGCCAGGCCCAGCCGCGCCCGAATGTTTCGCGGATCAACTCGCCGTGCCCTCGCTGGGTCGCCAGACCCAGGCGAACGGTCAGTTCCTGGACCACAAACAGGATCGGGATCAGCACCAGCTGCAGGATCAACAGCTTGTAGCCCCACTGCGCGCCGCTCTGGGCCGCGGTGATGATGCTGCCGGCGTCCGTGTCGGCCAGCATGACCACCAGGCCAGGGCCGACCACCGCCAGGAACTTGCCGCGGGAGATCGCGGGCCGGACTTGCTGGGTGGGAGACGGGAGGGGGAGCGGCGTGGACATGGGCGACTTCGCAAATGAGAATCAATCTCATTGTAACGCTCCCTTCGATGGGGCTTCAATGCGGCTTCGATGCAGCCTACCCAGCCGTACCGGGATGGCCCAGGCTCAAGCGCTGCGCACTCTCGAAGCGCCGGGCCTGCCCGGTGACGGGGTCAAGAAAGGCGATGGTGCGGGCCAGCAGTTGCAGCGGCCGGCTGAAGTCGTCTTCGGCCCCATCGACGAGGTGGGGGTAGAAGCGGTCGTTGACGATGGGAATTCCCAGCGCCGCCATGTGCACGCGCAGCTGGTGCTTTCGCCCGGTCACGGGCTCCAGCCGGTAGCGCGCCAGCGCGCCACTGACTTCGAGCACGTCGATCCGGGTTTCGGCGTTGGGGGCGCCCGACGCTTCGCACAGCCGGAAAAAGGGTGTACCCGCCACGATCCGGCTGCGGCGCACACACGGAAAGGTCAAGCCGGCACGCCAGGGTGCAATCGCTTCGTACTGCTTGGCGGCTTCGCGCCGGCGGAACAGGGCGTGGTAGGCGTCGCGCGTGGAGGGCTGGATAGCGAACACCACCACGCCGGCCGTGTCCAGGTCGATCCGGTGGATCGGCTGGAGCGTGGCGATGCCGAGCTTGCGTTTCAGGCGCACCAGCAGGGTCTCCTGCAGGTAGCGGCCGGACGGCGTTACCGGTAAAAAGTGCGGCTTGTCAACCACGACCAGGTGCTCGTCCTGGTACAGCACGACCTCATCGAAGGGGATGCGCGGCTCGCTCACCAGATCGCGGTAGTAGTACACCCGCAGGTGGCCTTGGTACGCGCGAGTCGGCGTGACCGGCACGCCGTGCTCGTCCACCACGTGCCCCTCGTGCATGCGCTGCAGCCACACGGCCCGCCCGATCGCCGGGAAGCGCTGCACCAGAAAATCCGCGATGGTGGGCCAGTCGCCTGCGGGCAGGCCGACGCAGCTCGGGCCGACGCCGTTGCGGGTCGGCGGCAGGGCGCGGCGGGGCGGCGTGCTCACTGGAGTACCTTCGTGCTGCGCACTGCGGTGCGAGCTTGCTTGGGAGCGGCCCGGCGCGGCGCTCACACCCGCTCGAACACCACGTCCCACACGCCGTGGCCGAGCTTGATGCCGCGGTTCTCGAACTTGGTCAGCGGGCGGTAGTCGGGCTTGGGCGCAAAGCCGTCGCCCGCTGCATCGGCGGTGTTGCGCAGCAGCGGCTCAGTGCTGAGCACCTGCAGGATTTGCTCGGCATAGGGCTGCCAGTCGGTGGCGCAATGCAGGTAGCCGCCAGGCTTGAGGCGCGCGGCAAGCTTGGCCACCAGCGGGGCCTGGATCAGGCGGCGCTTGTTGTGCTTCTTCTTGTGCCACGGGTCGGGAAAGAAGATGTGGATGCCAGCCAGGCTGTGCAGCGGCAGCATGTGGTCGATGACTTCGACCGCGTCATGCGCGAGGATGCGGATGTTGGCGAGGTTCCGCTCATCGATGCGCTTGAGCAGGGCGCCGACGCCGGGCGGGTGCACTTCGCAGCACAGGAAGTTTTTGTCAGGCATCAACGCCGCGATGTGCGCGGTGGCCTCGCCCATGCCGAAGCCGATCTCGAGGATGGTCGGTGCGCTGCGGCCGAAGGTCCCCGCCAAATCGATACCGTGCCCGGAATACGGCAGCACAAATTTCGGCCCCAGATCGGCCAAAGCCTTGGCCTGGCCGGTGGTGGTGCGGCCGGCGCGGCGCACAAAGCTGCGAATGCTTTTGGGGTGGGCCACGCCAGGCGGAGCGGCGGCGGGAGCGCAGGAGGGAGCAGGAGCGGCGGTCATGAGGAGTCTGGATTGTAGAGATGCCGCCACGCGCCCACCCACGCGGCCAGCGCCTCGGCCACCGTGCCGGTCTGCGGCGGCAAGCCCAGCACGGCGGCCGCGGCCGCCAGCGCGTTGAAGGCGCTCGCCGCGCTGGCGGTATCGAGCGCCTGCGCACCGTTTTGCTTGGAGAGCTTTTCACCGTTCGCCGCGCAGGCCAGCGGCGTGTGCAGGTAGGCAGGCAGGGGCAGTTGCAGGGCGCGCTGCAGCAGGATCTGGCGCGGCGTGTTGTCCGCCAGATCCACGCCGCGCACCACGTGGGTGATGCCCTGCGCCGCGTCGTCCACCACCACGGCCAGTTGGTAGGCCCAGAGCCCGTCGGCGCGCTTCAGCACGAAGTCGCCGACCTCGGCGGCCACGTTTTGCTGCTGCGCACCGAGGCGGCGATCAATCCAGGCAACGATGGGGCTTGCTATCGAAGGTGTAGCTGGCTGCGTAGATCCAGCAAGGGCTACAGGCATTTTTTCTTCAAATTTTTCCGTGAGGAAGCGCCACGCGCGTGCGCGCCGGCCCTGCAGGCCGTGGCGGCAGGTGCCGGGGTAGACCAGCTCGGCGTGGCGCGGGCGCTGGACCCCCAGGGCGGCGAGCGCGTCCTCGATGTCCTTGCGCGAGCAGGCACAGGGGTAGGCCTGGCCACTGGCTACGAGCTTGTCAAGAGCACGCTGGTACAAGGCCTCGCGCTGCGACTGGATCAGCGGCGGCGCATCGGGCAGCAGGCCGCAGGCCGCGAGTTGCGTCAGGATGAGGCGGTCCGCGCCGGGCACGCAGCGCGGCGTGTCCACGTCCTCGATGCGCACCAGCCACTGGCCGCCGTGCGCCCTGGCATCGAGCCAACTGGCCAGCGCGGCGACCAGCGAGCCCGCGTGCAGCGGTCCGGTCGGCGACGGCGCGAACCTGCCTATGTACGCCGTCATGCTGCCCCTCTCTTCACGCCATGGACAGCGCCAGTTCCAGCCCTGACACAAACGCGTCTTCCACGCGGTGGCCGATCAGATAGTCGCCGCACAGTCCCAGGCGCGCCTTGGCGTCCCAGACGTGGGTCTTGCCCAGTGGCTTGAGGGTCTGCGCATAGCGCCAGCGGTGCACCTCGGCGTGGCCCGGTTCGGTGCGGATGCCGGTGACTTCGGCAAACGCCTTGAGCAGCTTGGCCTGCACGCGCGGGGCGTCGTCTTCCAGGTGTTCGTGCGACCAGGCGTCGCTGGCCTGCACGGTCCAGCGCTCGATGGCGCCGCGTCCCGGCTTGGACGACTCGCGCGCCAGCCAGGCGATGCGGTGGTGCGTGCTGCGCGCCGCGTTCCACTGCGGGCCCAGATGCGTCAGCGTGGGCTGCACCGCCTGCGGAAACGCCAGCATCAGCGTCCAGCAGGGAGCGACCCGCACCGCGCTGATCTGCTTCGCGAGCCGCGAGCCTTGCCTTGAATTTTGCAGCAGCTCCTGCGCCTGCGCCGAGGGGGTGGCCAATACCACGGCGTCAAAACCCGAGAACACGTGCTGCGAATCCTCGGCGCCGCTGGTGCGCAACTGCCAGTGCCGCGCGCTGATCGGGTCGGGCTCGATGCGCGTGACCCGAGTCTGCAGCTCCACGCTGCCAGCCTCGTGCAGCGGCTGCGCCCACTGGGTCGGCAGCGTGTTCATGGCGGGTGCCGGCACCCAGTGCGGCTCGCGCGCGGGCAGGCCGGCGGCGGTCACGCGGCCGTACGTGTCGAGCACGCGCACAGTGTTCGCGCTCCATGGCTTGCAGGCGCCGGGCGTGGTGGCCAGCGCCTGGGCAAAGCGCGCATCGCGCACCGTGAAGTACTGCGTGCCGGGGTCGAAGGTGCCGAACGGCGTGTCGCGCGTGGCCATGCGCCCGCCCACGTCCTGGTTCTTGTCGAACACCGTCACGCGATGCCCGGCCTGCACCAGCGTGCGGGCGCAGGCGATGCCGGCCATGCCGGCGCCGATCACGGCGATGTGGCGGGGGACCTTCGAGG
>NZ_MUNS01000018.1 GCF_002002705.1 Polaromonas sp. C04
AGCGAGGCCCGCCCCCTTGGGGGGCAGCGCAGCACACGAAGTGGCAAGCGTGGGGGCGCCGGCCGCCAGCGCCGGGCCGCCCCAAGCGAGGCCCGCCCCCTTGGGGGGCAGCGCAGCACACGAAGTGGCAAGCGTGGGGGCGCCGGCCGCCAGTGCCGGGCCGCCCCAAGCAAGGCCCGCCCCCTTGGGGGGCAGCGCAGCACACGAAGTGGCAAGCGTGGGGGCTATGTTGTTCGCCAGCACCGTGGTCACGCGCGGCGTCGGTCTGGCGCAGGTGCGCGCTACCGCCGCCCACACCGCCGTGGGCCGCATTGGCGCCGACCTGGCCGCCACCACCGAGCCGCCCTCGGCGCTGCAGCAGCGCTCGCGCAAACTGGTGCGCCGGCTCGGCGCTGGCGCCCTGGTGCTGGCCAGCGCCCAAGTGCTGCTGGGCTGGTGGTGGAACGGCAGGCCGCTGCTGGAGAGCCTGCTGACGGGCATCGCGCTGGCCATGGCCATCCTGCCCGAGGAGATTCCGGTCATCCTGACCGTGTTCCTGGCGCTCGGTGCCTGGCGCATCTCGCGGCAAAAGGTGCTGACGCGGCGCATCACCGCCGTCGAGGCGCTGGGCGCCATCACCGTGCTGGCGGTGGACAAGACCGGCACGCTCACCGTCAACCGCATGGCCGTGGCGGGGCTGGCCACGGCCCACGCGCAGTTCACGCCCGAGGGCGCCACCGAACTGCCCGAGGAGTTCCACCGGCTGGCCGAATTCGCCATGCTGGCCACGCCGGGCGATCCGTTCGACCCAATGGAAAAAGCCATCCAGCATTTTGGCCACCAGTGGCTGGCGGGCACCGAGCATATCCACGACGGGCGCGAGCCGGAGTTCGAGTACGCGCTCTCGGGTGAGATCCTGGCCATGACGCGCGTGTTTGCGAGCAATGAGCCGGCGCAGCACCTGCTCGCCACCAAGGGCGCGCCCGAGGCCGTGGCCGACCTGTGCCACCTCGATGCCGCGCGGCAGGGCGCCATCCGCCAACAGGTCGAGGCCATGGCTGAGCACGGCCTGCGCGTGCTCGGCGTGGCGCGCGGGCGCTGGAGCGGCGCGCCCGCGGCGCCGGGCACCACGCCCGCCTGGCCGCACAGCCAACACGACTTCGACTTCGAGTTTCTCGGCCTGGTCGCGCTGGCCGACCCGCCGCGCCCCGAAGTGCCCGCCGCGCTGGCCGAATGCCGGCGCGCCGGCGTGCGCGTGCTGATGATGACCGGCGACCACCCAGCCACGGCGCGCGCCATCGCGCGCCAGGTGGGCTTGTCGGAACGCCCCGAAGTCATCACCGGCGCCGAGCTGGAGGCGCTGGACGATGCCGCCCTGCGCCGGCGCCTGCAGCATGTGGACCTGTGCGCGCGCCTCAAGCCCGCGCACAAGCTGCGCCTGGTGCAGCTGCTGCGCGCATCGGGCGAGGTGGTGGCCATGACCGGCGATGGCGTTAACGACGCGCCGGCGCTCAAGGCCGCCGACGTGGGCATCGCCATGGGCGAGCGCGGCACCGACGTGGCGCGCGAAGCCGCCGCGCTGGTGCTGCTGGACGACAGCTTTGCGCGCATCGTGGCCGCCATCCGCCAGGGCCGGCGCATAGACGACAACATCCGCAAAGCCACGCGCTTTGTCTTTGCCGTGCACGTTCCCATCATCGCGCTGGCGCTGGTGCCCACCTTGCTGCACTGGCCGGTGCTGCTGCTGCCGGTGCACATCGTGCTGCTGGAGCTGCTGATCGACCCGGCCTGCTCCATCGTCTTCGAGGCCGAGCCCGAGGCCGACGGGCTGATGGAGCGCCCGCCCCGGCCGATCGCCGACTCGCCGTTTGCCGCCGCCCCGCTGTTGCAATCGGTGCTGCAGGGCCTGGGCATGGCCGCGGTGCTGCTGGCCGGCCAGGCCTGGCTGGTGGCGCAAGGCTGGAGTGAGGAACAGGGCCGCGCCGTGGTGTTCAGCACGCTGGTCCTGGGCGTGATGCTGTTGATATGGGCCAACCGCGACCTCTCGCGCCCCGTCTGGCATGGCGTCACCGACCGCAACCCCTGGCTCTGGCGCATGGCTGCCGCCATGGTCCTGCTGCTGGCAGCGGTATTGGGCCTGCCCTGGCTTCGCCAAGTCATGGGCCTGGCGATGCCCGGTGCCGGCGGGCTGGCCGCGGGGTCTGGCCTGCTGGCGATGTGCGTCGTGTGGCTGGAACTGGTGCGGCGGTTTCGTAGTCATTGAGCCGCGAGCCGGAAATTTGCTGTGAGTGAACTCGTTGACCCAGATATCGACCTGGCCAAGAACAGCTTATGGATGTCTTGTAAAGCAAAGGTGGACCTGCGTCCAAGTTGACTTACATCATGAGTGCCCGGAGCGTGGCCGACACAATCAATACAAGATTTTGAGGGTGCCGATCGGCTGCTTATGTTCAGACATGTTTTTCCAGAGTGTTCAGATTCGCCTGGCGCGGTAGCGTGGCAGGGCGATTCGGCGTTGGCGTAGCGAAGATGGATACGCAGGCGATCGTTGCAAGCGGTCTCACAAAAGCATTTGGCGAAGGCGATGCCAGGATGACTGCCGTGGACAGGGTCGAGTTTGTCGCCCACTTCGGCGAGATGATCTTCATCGTCGGCCCGTCTGGCAGCGGCAAGACCACGTTTCTCAGCATGATCTCGGGCATCTTGCGCCCCGATGTCGGCACGGTGGTGGTCAAGGGCGTCAATATCTGGACCCTGAGCACTGACCAGCTCGCTGAGTTTCGCCTGAACACGATCGGCTTCGTGTTCCAGGACTATCACCTGTTTTCGCGGCTGACCTCCGCCGAGAATGTCGCGATTCCGCTGATTCTGAAACAGCACCACTGGGAGGAATCCATCACCGAGGCAGAAAAATTCCTCGAGATTGTCGGCCTGAAGGGCCGGGGCGAAATTCTGCCGGTAAAGCTCTCGGGCGGAGAGCAGCAGCGCGTGGCGATCGCACGCGCCATCGTCGGCAGCCCCGAGATTCTGATTCTCGACGAGCCGACGGCCTCCCTCGATGGGGACACCGGCAGGATGATCATCGCCTTCGTGAAGGAAAAAATACTCAACCAGAGCCGCTGCATCCTGATCGTCACCCACGACGCGCGCATCAACGAGTATGCAGACCGCATTGTTCACATGGAAGACGGGCGCATCACCGGATTCGACAAGGGGGCCGAATGAGAAACAAGATCATCTTTGCCGTCTCGGTCCTGGGAATCGTGGTCGGACTGATCGGCGCCTACCTCTTCGGCATGGAAAGAAAAGCCCAGCCTCCGGTCTTTACCCCGGTCAGCAGTCCGTACGACACGGCGATCTATTCCAACGGCGTGATCGAGAGCGAACAGCAGGCGGGCGAGAACATCAACATCTTTCCTGAAGTGTCCGGCCGGATCACCCGGGTGCTGGTGCACGAGGGCCAGCAGGTGTCGGCCGATACGGCGCTGTTGACCATCGATGACTCCGTGCAGAAGGCCGCCACCGAGCAGTTGCGCCTGCAGTCGGAGGCCGCGCTGACGCTCTTGAACGAGCTCAAGGCGCAGCCGAGACGGGAGACGCTGGCGGTTGCCAGGGCGCAGGTGGAGCAGGCCGAAGCCAGCTTGAAGGCCGCCCGCGACCAGTACGACAAGCGCCGCGCCTCGTACGATATGGATGCGAAATCGATCAGCAAGGACGTGGTGGATACGGCGCAGGACGCCGTCAATCAAGCGGTCACCGGTCTGGAGCTGGCGCGCAGGCAATATGAACTGACCCGGGCGGGCGCCTGGAGCTACGACATCGCAAACCAGCAAAGGCAGTACGAGGCATCCCATCAGGCCTACGAGGCCGCCAAAGCGCTGTTGCTGAAGTATTCGGTCAAGGCGCAGGTGGACGGCGTGGTGCTGGCCGTCAATGCATCTCCCGGCAGCTATGTGTCATCCCAGGGTGCCTATGACGCCTACACGCAGGGCGTCGATCCGCTGGTGGTCATGGGCACGCCGCAGGATTATCTGGCGGTGCGTTGCTACATCGACGAGATACTGGTGTCGCGGCTGCCGGACCCGCAGCACATTCGCGCGCAGATGTCGATCCGCGGCACCGACCTGAAGGTGCCGCTGGAGTTCGTGCGCGTGCAGCCTTACGTGTCGCCCAAGATCGAGTTGTCCAATCAACGCCAGGAGAAGGTGGATCTGCGGGTGCTGCCCGTGATTTTCCGGTTCCCGAAAAAGAATCTCTCCATGGTCTATCCGGGCCAGCAGGTGGATGTCTACATAGGGAAGCAATAGTGTCGCCGCTCGATCAGACACATCTTGGCGGGTGCGCGCCGGTCCAGCGGCCCTCACCGGCGCGGCGCGGCGTCTGGCTCGGCATCGCCGTGGCGGCGGTGTTGAGCGGCTGTGCAGTGGGCCCCGATTTTGTCCGGCCTGCGCCACCCGCCGTGGATCGTTACACGAGCGAGCCGCTGCCGGCTGCCACCGTCGCGGCCGATGGGCAGGCGCAGCGTTTCGTGCCCGGCGCCGCGATCGCTGCCGACTGGTGGCGACTCTTCAAGTCGGAGCCACTCGATGCCATGGTCCGGCAGGCCCTGGCGCATAGTCCGACCCTCGAGGCGGCCGAGGCCAGCTTGCGCGAGAGTCAGGATAATCTGCGCGCCGGTTATGGTGTGTTTTTTCCGAGAATCGATGCGGGCCTGGCCGGTAGCCGGGAGCGCTCCGCGCCGTTGCAGCAAGGCTTGCAGACGCCTGGTTCGATCTTCAATGTCGTGACGCTCGGCGGCACCATCAGTTACGCGCTCGACGTATTCGGCGGTGAGAGGCGGAAGGTGGAGGGCTTGCGGGCCCAGACCGACTACCAGCGTTATGCGAGCCAGGCGGCCTACCTGACCCTGTCTGCCAATGTGGTCAATGCCAGTATCGCGCGCGCCGCTTACGCGGCCCAGATTCGGGCGACCGAGGAGATGATCGTACTGGAGCAGCAGCAGCTCCAAAGCACCGAAGCGCAGGTTCGCGCCGGCACTGCGGCTTATGCCAGCGTATTGAGCCTGCGCAGCCTGATCGCCACCAACCAGGCCGCGCTGGCGCCGCTGAAGCAAAAGAGGGACCAGAGCGAGCACTTGTTGGCGACCCTGCAAGGCGTGCTGCCGTCCCAGGTCCGCCTGCCCGACATCGATCTGGGTGCCCTGGCGCTGCCGGCCGATCTGCCGGTGAGCCTGCCCTCCGATCTGGTGCGCCAGCGGCCGGACATCCTGCAGGCACAAGCCCAGCTGCATGTCGCCAGCGCGAACATTGGTGTCGCGACCGCCGCGATGTTCCCCAGCTTCAGCCTGGGTGCCACCTACGGGGCCGCCGGCACCAGCCTGGGCAATCTTTCGGCGGCCAGCGGCAGGTTCTGGAGCATCGGGCCGTCAGTCTCGATTCCCCTGTTTCAGGGCGGCAGCCTGTGGTATGGCCGCAAAGCGGCCATCGACGCCTATCAGGCGTCGCAAGCCGGTTACCGGCAAACCGTCTTGAGTGCCTTCGCCCAGGTCGCCGATTCCCTGAAGGCACTGGAGCATGACGCGCAGGCGCTGCAGGCACAGGCCGAAGCGCAGCGCGCCGCCGCCGAGGCGCTGCAGCTGTTGCACGTCAATTACCAGGCGGGCATGGTCGCGTACCTGGATGTGTTGACCGCCGACGTGCAATTCCACGAGGCCAGCATCGCCTATCTGCAGGCCGTCGCGCAGCGCCAGCAGGACACGGTCGCCTTGTTTGCGGCGCTCGGCGGAGGCTGGTGGAATGGTCAAAACCCGTTGAGCGAGGGCAAGGCGCCATGAAATACACCGGCATCATGCGCATCGGCTTCAAGCTGCTGGTGAACGACAAGGCCAAGTTCTCCGCGCTGCTGATCGGCATCACCTTCGCCGTGTTCCTGATGGTGCAGATGACCGCCATGTTTGCCGGCATCCTGAACCGCGCCTACTCGACCGTGACCAATATCGGCGCCACCATGTGGGTCATGGATACGGCGGTGAATACGCCCGCCAGTTCGATTCCGCTCCCCGACTACCTGCTCGATGCGGTGCGCAGCCTGGACGGGGTCAGCTACGCGGTGCCGCTGTTTGTCGGTGGCGCGCAGGTCCGGCTCGATGACGGCTCCTACCAGCCGGTCACGGTGATCGGCCTGGACGACACCAGCCTGTTTGGCCGCCCCGAAATGGAACAGGGCAATATCCAGGACATCTTTGCCGACAACTCGTTCCTGGTGGTCCACGACGCGGAATTCTCGAAGCTGGAGAACCCGAAGATCGGCACCACCTTTGAACTGAATGACCACCGCGGCGTCATCGTGGGCGTCGCCCGGGTTGCCGCGAACGGGTTGTTCGGCGTGCCGACGCTGTATACGACCTACAGCCGCGCGATCGAATACATCCCGACGACGCGTTTCACCATCTCCTATGTGCTGGTGCAGGCGAAGAGCGAGGCGGCCATCGCCGGCATCGAGCAGCAAGTTGCCAAGCTCGGTTACAGAGCCCTGACGAAAGATCAATTCAACCGGCGCATCATGGATTTCTACACCTTCCAGACGGGCGTCGGCGTGAATATCCTGTTGATGACCGTGATCAGCTTCATCATCGGGCTATCGATCTCGGGCCAGACCTTTTACAGTTTCATCCTCGAAAATCTCGACAAATTCGGGGCACTCAAGGCCATCGGCGCCAAGGGGCGCGAGCTGGTCTACATGATCCTGTTCATGGCAACCTTCACGGCACTGACCGGCTACGGCCTGGGTATCGGCCTGGTGACGCTGGTGATCTCGATCGCCCGATTCAACCTGCCCGGCTACGCGGCGATCATCACGTTCTGGAACCTGGAACTGGCCTTCGGCATGGTCGTGCTGATCGCCGGAATTTCCAGCTATGTGGGGGTTCGCAAGGTTCTCAAAATAGAACCCTTTGACATCTTCAGAGGGTAGTTGGGCTGGCGGCCTGTCGGGGTTTGGCATGCCCTGCGCCGCTTGCTCGAACGAGCGGGTGCGGCGCACCAGCCTGTTGAGCGCCGTCGTGTCGTCGCCCAGCTGCGAGGACAATTCCAGCGCCTGCATGAGATCGAGCAAGCCGCCGGACTTGGGCGTGCTCACGTCGGGGCAAAGCCGCGCCACGATGTCGCGCCGGGTGCGCACCTCGTTGTCCAGAAACGCCTGTTCATCAAAGCTGAAAGGGTGGCCCGGCCAGTCCAGGCCAGGGCCTGTGCCCGGCCGAATCAGAGAGTGCTATCGAACCAATAGCGGCCTGCTCCCTTGCCATAAGGGCTACAGGCCATTTTGTATTCAAAATCTCAGCGCAGCACGAGCACCGGAATATGCGAGTGCGTCAACACGTGTTGCGTCTCGCTGCCCAACAGCAGGCGCTTGATGCCGCGCCGGCCATGCGAGGCCATCACGATCAAATCGCACTTGTATTTTTTCGCGGCCGCAATCACGGCCTCGGCCACCAGGTCGGACTTGGACGTCACGGCCCGCACGGCCACGCCTTTGGCCAGTGCCGTGGTCTTGACCGCATCCACCACGGCCTGGCCGTGCTCGGACCACTGCTTTTCAACGCGCGCCATTTCCTGCGGACTGAGCGGCACCGAGCCGTCGAAATAGCTGTGCGGGTAGCGCGGCACCACCTTCAGGGCCACCAGTTCGGCGCCCACGAGCCCGGCCAGTTCGATGGCGCTGGAGACCGCCTTTTTCGACAGCGTGGAACCATCGGTCGCGACAAGAATGCGTTGGTACATGGATTGGCCTCCCTGGTTGAAGATAGCTTGAGGTTACCGCAGGCCCCGACCTTTGTCTTGATTCAGGTCAAGCCCTTCGAGCGCGAGGGCTGGTCACTGCCGGCGTTCGAGTTGCAGGCCGATCCGTTGCAGCTCGCCGGCGCCGGCCCGAGTTCGGCGCGCAGGTCGCGGCCTCGCTGGATTTCGCACGCGAACTGGTGGCCGAGGTCGTGCGCTGGGACGCCCCGGTGCGGAACACCCGGCGCTTTGCGCTGGAGGACCTGGTGCCGTGTGGTCAGGCGATTCGCCGGGGTGAGGGCCTGCTGCTGCTGCTGGCCAGCGCGAATCGCGACGCGGTGCTGAAACTGCTGCGGCCCGAGCGGTTCGAGGTACAGCGCCAGCAGCGCCGCAACCTGAGCTTTGGTGCTGGCGTGCACGCCTGTCCCGGTGAGCAGATCGCTATTGAAATGGTAGCTTCCTGCCTGGATGCCATATGGGCTACAGCGGGTTTTGATTCATATTTCGGGCGGGCGTCGGGCTACCGGCCCTTACCCGACGTCCGCATTCCCGTGTTTGCCCATGGGCTGGGAGATTGAGTGCCAATCGTCCGGCGCTCATGATCCGTTCCCGACAATGCCCATATCGACGGGAATCTTGATGTAGAACAGCTTGAGCTCCTCGCTGGCAAGATGCGCGAGAAAGTGTTGCGCATCTTCTTCCTTGAGTGCGAAACCGACCTCCACGAAAAGGTCTCCGGCCAGCTCGAAGAAGTGCTGCTCATGCATTTTGCCGTGGCGGCCGTAGCCGGCAATGGCGCGAAACGCCGAACCGCCGCGGATGCCCGTCTTCTTTGCTTCCTCCAGCAGCCATTCATAGGCCAGGATGCCTTGATGACGCTGGTTCTCCTGCACGTAAAACTTGAGGTAGACGCCTTGCATGATGAGCCTCGTTAAATCTTGACGACGGCACTGACGATCAGGATGCCGATCGCCGTGAATAACAGGGAACCGATTAAATGAATGCCCATGTGACCCAGGGCCCACGCATATTCCTGTCGGCTGAGCAGCGTGACGGCCTCCAGCGAGAAAGTGGAGAACGTTGTCAGGCCGCCCAGAAACCCGGTGATGATCAGCAGCCGCCATTCGGGCGCCAGCTCGCTGTAGTGCGTGAGGAAGGAATTGGCCAAGCCGATCAGCAGGCCACCGATCAGGTTGGCGGCTACGGTTCCGAGGGGGAGTGTGGGAAAGACCGGGTTCAGCCAGGCGCCGAGTTGCCAGCGCAGCAAGGCACCACAGCCGGCGCCGCCGAAAATCGCAAGAAAGGAAAGGCCGCTCATGTTGTCCTTTTTATTCAATAAGGCTGAGTGGTTGGTGCGGCCAACCGATGGAATAGGTGTCTGCGAATGCTACCGGACCCGCATCCTGAACCGGGGTTCAGGTGGGCGAGGGCAGCCTGGCGTTGGGTTCATCTGACGCGAGATGATCACGCTCGCCAGGCGATATACCAAGCCCGAGCTCTAAGAGCATTGGTTCAAGGAAATTAAAGCCCGGTACGCACCGCAGACAGTTTCATTGTAGGCGCAGATACGCCATCGCGGTGAGTTGTCAGAGCAGTTGGCCGTCGACCGACAGGGCGCTGTCGAGCCGCTCGATCAGGGCGCCCAGTCGGGGGTCTGCGCCAGCGTCTTCAACGCCGGGCGAGGCCGTGCCGGGCGTGGCGCTGGCCGATGCCCGTAGTGCCGCGGCGCTTTGCTGCGAAAACTCGGAGGCCAGGTTCAGCGCCGCCAGCACGGCGATGCGGTCGCGCGCCCTGACCTTGCCTGCATCGCGAATCTTGCACATGGCGGAGTCCACGCGTTCCACGGCATCGAGCAGGCTCGACTCGCCGCCTTCGGGGCAGCCCAGCAGGTAGCTTTGCCCCATGATCTGCACTTCGAGTTGCTTCATCCGGCATCCTTTTGGGTCGTGCCCGCGCCTGATTCCGGCAGGCGCTCGAGCAGCGCATCGACGCGTGCGCGCGCCGCGCTCAGGCGCGACTTCAGGGAGTCGCGCTCGCGCGTGAGGGCGTCCACTTGTTCGGTGAGCAAGGCATTCGTGCGCTGCAGTTCGCCGTAACGCATGAGCAGGCGTTCGACGCGCTCTGCAATCTGATCAATGGGGGTCGGATTTGCCATGGACTCTCTGGTGATTCAATACCAATTGTAGGGTTTGTGACAGTTTTAGACTTTACAATTACTGCGTTGGTGCTCGCGGTGTGGTTCACATGCCGCAGTTCAACGGGAAGCAGGGGGGTGCGCTGCCAACAGCAAACCTAACCTGCGCTGCCCCCGCAACGGTAAGCGGACGAATCCCTCCAGATTCGGTTTGCCGGTCACACAGCCACTGGGCGTCTTGAACACGCGCCTGGGAAGGCGACCCGCAAATTGCTCCGCCAGCCCGGATACCGGCCATCAAGGTGGCGGCCATGGCTTGTCAAGCCCGGCTGCCGGTTACGCCCAAGCACTGGCGGGGACGCCGGTGAGGGCTTTTTTGCGGATTGTTCCCTCCATGAAAACCTGTCTTTCCCGTGCGCGCCTTGCCGTGCTGCCGCTGGCGCTCTGCGCCGCGTTTCCCGTACTGGCGCAAAACCAGCCTGTCGCTTCGTTGCAGGAAACCGTGGTGACTGCCACGCGCGTCGCGCAACCGCTGGCCGACCTGGTGGCCGATATCACGATCATCGACCACGACACCATCGAGCGCAGCGGCGCCACCGGCGTGGCCGATGTGCTGAGCCGCGTGCCGGGCGTCGAGATCAGCCGCACGGGCAATGTCGGCTCTCCCACCGGTGTGTTCCTGCGCGGCGCGGAATCGCGCTTTACCGCGGTGTTTATCGATGGCGTGCGCGTCGATTCGCAGTCCACCGGCGGCGCTGCCTGGGAGGCCATTCCGCTGGCCCAGATCGACCGCATCGAAGTGCTGCGCGGCCCGGCGGCTGCGGTGTATGGCTCCGACGCGATCGGCGGCGTGATCCAGCTGTTCACGCGCAAAGGCGAGGGCGCGTTTTCGCCCTCCATCGGCGTCGGATTCGGCACCTACAACATGAAGAAAGTGGACGCAGCCCTCAGCGGCGCCAGCGGCGCGTTCGATTACTCGCTCGGGCTCGCCAGGGAAACCAGCACGGGGTTTGATTCGCAAACGGGCACGCCCCACAACCCGGACAACGACGGCTATCGCAGCGAGTCGGGGAACGCCAGGCTCGGGTTCCAGCTCAGCAAGACGCAGCGTGTGGAAGTGACGGCGCTGGCGAGCGAGGTGAATTCGCAATACGATGCTTTCGGCTTCAACCCTTTGAGCCCGGTGGACGACCACGGCCGGCACAAGCTGGACGCCATCGGCCTGAACTGGCTGTCGCAATGGAGCGATGTGTACAGCACCAAACTGAGCGTGACCGATTCGCGCGATCGTTACGAAACGACGCCGTCGCCCTACCTGGCGGAGACCCATTTGCGCGGCTATCTGCTTCAAAATGAGTTGCGGCTGGGCGAGCACCTGCTGACCGCAGCGCTGGAGCGCAAGGAGGACCACCTGGACAATGCCCCGATCGACGCGGATCGCTCGCAGAATGCGCTCGCGCTGGGCTACGGCTGGACGCACCAGCGGCACACGCTGCAGCTCAATGTGCGCCGCGACCAGGACAGCGCGTTTGGCGGGCGCACGACCGGCAGCGCCGCCTACGGCTTTGCGCTCACGCCGCAATGGCGTGCCACCGCCTCGGCCGGCACGGCGTTCCGCGCGCCCACGCTGTACCAGCTGTTCAGCCAGTACGGCGTGCCGACCCTGCAGCCCGAAACCAGCCGCAACGTGGAGCTGGGCGTGCGCTACGCGCAAGGCAGCGCCAGTTTCAGCGTCTCGGCGTACCGCAACCGGGTCGCCAACCTGATCAGCTTCGCGGCGCCCGGACCCTGCGCGTCCCCGTTCGGCTGCTACACCAACACCGCACAAGCCGAGTACTCGGGCGTGACGTTCTCGGGTGGCCAGCAACTGGGCCGCGTGAATCTTCATGCGTCGCTGGATATCCAGGACCCGCGTGACCTGGCCACGGGCAATTTGCTGGCGCGGCGCGCGCGCCAGCACGGCACCCTGGGGGCCGACACCCACATCGCCGCGTGGACCGTGGGCGCCGAAGCCCAGTTCTCCGGCCGGCGCTATGACGATGCCGCCAACATGCAGCCCCTGGGCGGCTACGCCTTGATCGGCCTGTACGTCAGCACCCACCTGAGCAAAGACTGGACGCTGCTTGCCCGCGTTGACAACCTGGCGGACAAAAACTACCAGTTGGCGTATTCCTACGTCACCCCCGGGCGTACGTTTTACGCGGGGCTGAGGTGGGCGCCGCAGTAATGACGGAGCCGGTCTTGTATGTCTGACGCCGTCCGCTGTCCCGTCATCCTGGTCGCGGCGCCGGCGTCCGGCCAGGGCAAGACCACGGTGGCCTGTGCGCTGGCGCGCTGGCACACGCGCCAGGGCCGGCGCGTGCGGGTGTTCAAGTGTGGGCCGGATTTTCTGGACCCGCACTGGCTGGCGCTGGCCAGCGGCGCGCCGGTGCACCAGCTCGACCTTTGGATGACCGGCGAGGCCGACTGCCGCCAGCGCCTGTACCAGGCGGCGCAGCAGGCCGACCTCCTGATCGTCGAAGGCGTGATGGGCCTGTTCGACGGCACGCCCAGTGCGGCCGACCTGGCGCAGCGCTTTGACCTGCCGGTGCTGGCGGTGGTTGACGCCTCGGCCATGGCGGATACCTTTGGCGCGCTGGCGTTTGGTTTGCAGCATTACCGGCTGGGCCTGCGCTGGGCCGGCGTGCTGGCCAATCGCGTCGCCGGCGAGCGCCATGCCGACATGCTGCGGACCAGCTTGCGCGAGCCCGCGCACTGGCTCGGGGCCTTGCTGCGCAACCCGGCGCTGGCGTTGCCGGAGCGGCATCTGGGCCTGACCGTGGCCGGCGAGGTTGATGACGCCATGGCGCGGCTCGATGCGGCGGCCGATGCGCTGGCAGGCACACCGCTCGCGCAGATGTCCGGCGCCGACCTGCAGCGTTGGGCCGTGTCGCTCGAGCCGGCCGCGAACGATGCCGCGCCAGCCACGAACGCGCAACCCCTGTCCGGCATGACGGTAGCCGTGGCGCGCGACGCGGCCTTCTGCTTCATCTATGCGGCCAACCTGGAATGTCTGCAGGCGCTGGGCGCCAGGCTGGTGTTTTTCTCGCCGCTGGCGGACGCCGCGCTGCCCGACTGTGACGCGGTGTGGCTACCCGGCGGCTACCCGGAACTGCACGCCGAACCACTGGGGCGCAACGAGGGTCTGCGCGATAGCCTGGCCGCGCACGTGGCGCAGCACAAGCCCGTGTGGGCCGAGTGCGGCGGCATGATGGCGCTGTTCGATGAAATCGTCACGACGGACGGCCAGGTGCATGCGCAATGGGGCCTGCTGCCCGGCCGCATCACCATGCAACAACGTCTGGCCGCCCTCGGACCGCAGCAGCTTGCGATTGACGGGCAGCTGCTGCGCGGTCACAGCTTCCATTACTCGACCTGCGCCACACCGCTGGCGGCCCACGCGCGCACTGCGCGGCCCGGCTGCGAGGCGGCGCCCGATGCGGGCGAGGCCTTGTACGAGGTAGGCAGCCTTCGCGCCAGCTATTTCCACGCGTGGTTTGCGTCCAATCCACAGGCGGTGGCGGCCCTGTTCGCGCGCCGGACCGGCACCGGGGGAGCCATTTCATGAGTGCCTTGAATTTTGAATTGCAGAACGGCCCGCAGCGCATCGTCTGCATGACCGAAGAAACCACCGAGTGGCTTTACCTGCTGGGCGAGGAGGCCCGCATCGTCGGCATCTCCGGCTACACCGTGCGGCCGCGCCGCGCGCGCGAGGAAAAGCCCAAGGTCAGCGCCTTCATCAACGCGAAGATCGACAAGATCCTGGCTTTGAAGCCCGACTGCGTGTTCGGTTTTTCCGATATGCAGGCGGATATTGCGGCCGAGCTGATTCGCCACGGCGTGCAGGTCACGGTCTTCAACCAGCGCAGCGTGGCCGAGATTTTCTCCATGATGAGTCAGGTCGCCGCCATGGTGGGGCAGGTGGCGCGCGGACAGGCGCTGATGCAGACCATGCTGGAGGGCTTGCGTGCCATCGAACAGGCCGCCGCCGCCTTGCCGCGTCGCCCGCGCGTGTTTTTCGAGGAGTGGGACGAGCCGCACATCAGCGCGATCCGCTGGGTCTCCGAGCTGATTGGCATCGCGGGCGGCGACGACTGCTTCCCCGAACTGGCGGCGCAGTCCATGGGCAAGAACCGCATCGTTGCCGACGGCCTTGATGTCGTGCGGCGCAACCCCGACATCATCATCGGTTCGTGGTGCGGCAAGAAATTCCGGCCCGAGAAAGTCGCGGCGCGAGCGGGCTGGCAGGACGTGAACGCGGTGCGGGGCGGCCAGCTGTTCGAGGTCAAGTCCGCCGACATCCTGCAGCCCGGCCCGGCCGCCCTGACCGACGGGGTGGCTCACCTGCACCGCATCATCATGGCGTGGAGTGCACAGCATGACTGAGCCGTTGGCACTGGCCCGCAGCGAGCTGATGCCGGCCATCGACGCTGCCGGGCCTGCGGATCAGGGTGATGAGAATAATCAAGAATTTAAGCAAAAAGTGCCTGAAGCCCTTGATACATCTGCGCTGGTAGCTATGTTTCCAGGAGCAGTCGGCAGCGCACCCGCCCCGATCAAGGGCATCCCGGAAGACGCTTCATGAAGAAACTGCTCGCGCTCCTGCTGGTGTGGTGCGCGCTGCTGGGCTCACAGGCTGCGTCGGTGCTGCAAATCACCGATGACCGCGGCGTGGCGGTCATGCTGGCCGCGCCGCCGCAGCGCATCGTGAGCCTGCTGCCGTCGCTGACCGAGAGCGTGTGCGCGCTCGGCGCCTGCGCGCGCCTGGTCGGCGTGGACCGCTATTCCAACTATCCGGCCTCCGTGCGGACCCTGCCGCAAATGGGCGGCGGGCTCGACCCCAACATCGAGGCCGTCGTCGCGCTCAAGCCCGACGTGGTGCTGCTGGCCACCTCGTCGCGCGCCAGCCAGCGGCTCGAATCGCTGGGCCTCAAGGTGGTGGCGCTGGAGCCCCACAGCTACGCCGATGTGCGCCGCGTGCTGGACAAGATCGGCCAGGTGCTGGCCGTGCCCGACGCGCAGCGCGTCTGGCGCGTGATCGATGCCGGCGTGTCGGCGGCCGCGCAGTCGCTGCCGCAGCGGGTGCGCAACACGCGGGTTTATTTCGAGGTGAATGGCGGACCCTATGCGGCCGGCGCATCGTCCTTCATGGGCGAGACCCTGACGCGCCTGGGCGCGGTGAACATCGTGCCGGCGGCGCTCGGGCCGTTTCCCAAGCTCAACCCCGAATACGTGGTGCGCGCCGACCCGGACGTGATCATGGTAGGCGAGCGCAGTGCGCAAGGCCTGGCGCAGCGCCCCGGCTGGGCCGGCATGCGTGCGATCCGTGAGCAGCGCATCTGCGTGTTCACGCCGCAGCAGATGGACGTGCTGATCCGTGCCGGTCCGCGCATGGCGCAGGCGGCGCGACTGATGGCGCAGTGCCTGCAGGACAAGGCGCCATGACGGCGCCGGCGCGCGATGTGACGGGCCAGGCGCGCACCGCCTTTGTGCTGGGCGCGGGACTGCTGCTGGTCAGCGCGGCCTTGCTGCTGCTGGGCAGCGCGGCGGGCAGCACCGGTTTCGAGAGCATGCGCCAGGTGCTGGGGGCTGGCCACGATCCCGTGGCGCGGCAAATCGTCTGGGATATCCGGCTGCCGCGCACGGTGGGCGCGTGGCTGGCGGGCGCCTTGCTCGGGCTCGCGGGGGCGGTGGCGCAGGGGCTGTTTCGCAACCCGCTGGCCGATCCCTATTTGCTGGGCAGTGCCTCGGGCGCGTCGCTCGGCGTGGCCACGGCCATGGCGCTGCTGGGCGTGTCGCCGCTGGCCACGCCATGGCTGGTACGCCTGGGCCTGACCGGCGCCGCCTTTGTCGGCGCGGTGGCGGCCGTGCTGCTCACGCTGGCGCTGGCGAAGGGCGTGCAGCACACGCTGCGCCTGCTGCTGGCCGGCGTGATCGTGGGCGTGGTGCTCGGCGCCCTGACCGCCTTGCTCATGCTGCTGCTGCCCGAGGTGCAGCAAACCATGCAGGCCTTCATGC
The DNA here is from genome assembly GCF_002002705.1 of Polaromonas sp. C04. GTDB lineage: Bacteria > Pseudomonadota > Gammaproteobacteria > Burkholderiales > Burkholderiaceae_C > Rhodoferax_A. The sequence goes on from NZ_MUNS01000018.1 coordinate 15,946, forward strand.
TGGGCAGCACGGCCTTTGTCGGCTGGACCGCGTGCGCGCTGATGGCCGGCGCGTGGCTGGCCTGCATGGTGGTGGCCTGGATGCTGAGCCATGCGCTGGACGGCCTGGCGCTGGGCGAAGCCACGGCGCTCAGCCTGGGCCTGCCGCTGCCGGCCATGCGCGCGGCGCTGGTGGTGGTGCTGGCACTGGCCACGGGCGCCGCCGTCGCGCAAACCGGGCTGATCGCCTTCGTCGGCCTGGCGGCGCCGCACCTGGTGCGCTCGGTCGTCAAGACCACGCACGGGCGCCTGATCCTGCTGGCCAGCCTGATGGGCGCCGTGCTGCTGCTGGCCGCCGATATCCTGGCGCGCGCGCTGATCGCGCCGCAGGAGCTGCCGGTCGGTGTGCTCACCGCCGTGCTGGGCGGCAGCTACCTGCTGTGGCTCATGCACCGGCGCACCAGTCGCGGGCAGGTGCTATGACACAGGTGCCTCTTACTATCAATTCCATAGCGCTGGGTGCCCACACCATCAGGGCCAGACTCGGAAATACCGAAGTGCTGCATGGCATCGACCTGTCCATTCCACAAGGCCGTTGGACCAGTATCGTCGGCCCCAACGGCGCCGGCAAATCGACGCTGCTCAAGGTGCTGGCGGGCCTGCTGCCGCACGCAGGCCAGGTCGTGCTGCTGGGCCAGCCGCTGGCGGGTCTGCCGGGGCGCCAGCGGGCGCAGCAGCTGTCCTGGCTGGGCCAGAACGAGGCCAGCGCCGACGACTTGACGGTCTACGACGTGGCCATGCTCGGGCGCCTGCCGCACCAGGCCTGGCTGGCGCCGCCCAGCGCGCTGGACCGCGCCGCGGTGGAGCAGGCGCTGCGCGCCACCCAGGCCTGGGACTGGCGCGGCCGGCCCCTGAGCCATCTCTCGGGCGGCGAGCGCCAGCGCGTGCTGCTGGCGCGCGCGCTGGCCGTGCAGGCGCAGGTGCTGCTGATGGACGAGCCGCTGGCCAACCTCGACCCGCCGCACCAGGCCGACTGGCTGACGTTGATGCGCCAGCTGGTGGCCGGCGGCAAAACCGTGGTCAGCGTGCTGCACGAGATCTCGCTGGCGCTGCAGGCTGACGAGATGGTGATCATGGCAAGGGGCGTCATCACCCATCAGGGTGGCTGCCGCGAGGCGGCCACGCACCGCGCGCTGGAGCAGGTGTTTGACCACCGCATCATCATTGCGCCCCTGCTGGACCAGTGGGTGGCGCTGCCGAAAACTTGAAACCTTGCGGGACAGACCGCAGGCTGCGCAGCAGGCCAACTCTGTCCTCAACCAGCCAGGAACACACCGTGCAAATCGAAACCCCTCCCGCCGTCAAGCCCTACGACAAGCCCGAGGGCGAGCGCCGCGGCCTGGTCATCGTCAACACCGGCGACGGCAAGGGCAAGAGCACGGCGGCCTTCGGGCTGGCGCTGCGCGCGCACGGCCGGGGCAAGGCTGTCAAGATTTTCCAGTTCATGAAGGAGCCGACCGCGCGCTTTGGCGAGCACCGCGCGTTCGAGCAGCTTGAGGCGTTCCGGCCGGCGCCGGGCCGCCCCAAGCCGGACGAGGCCCCCTCGGGGGGCAGCGACGACGCACAGCGCAGAGCGTGGGGGCCCATGATCGAAGGGCTGGGCGACGGCTTCAGCTGGAAAAGCCAGGACCTGGAACACTCGGCCCAACTCGCGCGCGACGGCTGGCAAAAGGCCAAGGCAGCCATCCTGAGCGGCGAGTTTTTCATGGTGGTGCTCGACGAGATCACCTATCCGCTGATCTATGGCTGGCTGCCGCTGGACGACGTCTTGCAGACCTTGCGTGAGCGACCGAAAGACGGGCACGTGGTCCTCACGGGGCGGCGTTGTCCCCCCGAGATCATCGAGCTGGCCGACACCGTGACCGAGATGACCAAGGTGAAGCATGCCTTCAATGCCGGCATACCGGCGCAGCGCGGCATCGAGGATTGAGCTCCGTGGGCGAAGAAGAAAAGAGTGCAACGGACCCTTCCTCGCACGCCTTCCCGCCCGACGCCGCGCACCACGCGCCCGGCGCGGGTTTCATGCGGCCCCGGCGTTTCATTCGCGTGCACGGTCAGTCCCTGCACCAAGGCCCGGCCCACGGCTCCGATACTTGGCGCAGCAGCCCCATCGCGAGCTCGACCCGCCGCGAGTCACCGCATTTGCGGTTTCTTGAAGAACCTGGAAATTTGGAAGAGAATTCGCCCTGCGGGGCATGAGGGTTCTCGGACCCGGAAACCGGTTCGCGCCTGTCATGGCAAAACGAACTCGAGGAGGGCAATGCGATGGGCAAGTCCGTAGCGGTGCTGGGTGGCGGAATCGGGGGCTTGACGGCGGCACACGAGTTGGCCGAACGCGGCTTCGATGTCACGGTGTACGAGCTGAAGGCGATTCCCGGTGGCAAGTCGCGTACCCTGCCTGCGACAAACACGGGCAAGGACGGGCGGCCCGACCTTCCCGGCGAGCATGGGTTCCGGTTCATTCCGGCGTTCTACCGTCATCTGCCTGATTCGATGAAGCGAATCCCGTTCGGCACCGGCACCTGCCACGACAACCTCACGCCGACGAGCCGGATCGAGATCGCGCCGTTCGACGCCGAGCCGTTGGTGGTGCCCTCGCGCTTCCCGCAGTCGCTTTCCGACGTGCTGCTGATCCTCAAGGACAGCTTCGGCACCCGCTATGGCCTGCAGCCCGGCGAACTCGAATACTTCGCCGACCGGCTCTGGCAAGTGATGACCTCGTGCACGGAGCGCTGTCTGCACGAACTCGAGGCCCTGTCCTGGTGGGAGTTCGTCGGCGCCGAGACCCGCTCGGACGCCTACAAGACGTTTCTCGCCGAAGGCCTGTCGCGCTCGCTGGTTGCGGCCAACGCCAAAGAAGGCAGCGCCCGCACGATCGGCAAGGTGCAGGTCCATCTGCTGTTCGGTGACTTCGACCTGGCCGCCGGCAGCACCGATCGCGTGTTGAATGGCCCGACCAGTCCGCAGCTCCTGCAGCCATGGATCACCCAGATCGAGAGGCTTGGGGGCGCCTACCTGACCCAGCGCTGCGTCCATGCGATCCACTGCGCGGGCGGTCGGGTCAGCGGCGTGCAGGTCGAAGATCTCGTCACCAACCAAGTGTCCGAGGTGGTTGCCGACTACTACGTCTGCGCGATGCCGGTCGAGGTGATGGGGCCGCTGGTGAGTGACGACATGATCAAGGCTGATTCGTCGCTCGCCACCTTGCGTGGCATCTCGACGCAGGTCCGGTGGATGAACGGTATCCAGTTCTTTCTGCGCGTGGACGTGCCGGTGATCCACGGCCACGTGCTGTACGTGGATTCCCCGTGGGCCATCACCTCGATATCGGAAGCGCAGTTCTGGAAGGGCTTTGACCTTTCGAAATACGGCGATGGCACGGTACGCGGCATCCTGTCGGTCGACATCTCGGACTGGACGACGAAGAAGGGCCTGTTCGTCAAGGACTATGCATGCAACCTGAAGCCGGACCAGATCGCCGAGGAAGTCTGGCAGGAGCTGAAGCTGGCACTCAATCAGGGCGGCGCGATACTGTTGCGTGATGAGGACAAGGTCGGCTATTTCCTGGACACCGACATCGTCTGCCAGGATCCTGCGCGGCCGCAACGCGACATCAACCTCGAGCCCTTGTTCATCAACGAGTCGAACAGCTGGGACAAGCGACCACAGGCCGGCACGGCGATCGAGAACCTGCTGCTGGCCTCGGACTATGTCCAGACCAACGCCGACCTGGCATGCATGGACTCCGCCAACGAGGCGGGGCGGCGCGCCGTCAACGAGATACTCGAGCGCACCGGCTCGAACGCGGCCCGCTGCCAGATCTGGGACATGGGCATGCCCGCGCTCTTTTTGCCCTACCGCCTGTACGACCAGCAACGGTGGGACGAAGGCAAGCCCTGGGACGGCGGCGTGTCCTTCAATCCGCCGGGAAAGGGGGGATGGGTCGATTACTCCATGGCGATGGCCCGGCATACCCACGAGCTGGGCGATCCCGTCGTTGAACCCTCCGGGTTGAAGGCCCTCTCGACCGCCACCGTGACGCTGGCCGACGATGCCTATCATCTCGACGAGTACCGCGGTGCGTCGCACATGTTCTGGTACACCGAATGGTGGTACTTCAACTGGGTCGACCCGGAGACCGGCAGGTCCGGCATGGTGACTTTCGCCGCGGTCAACGGGACGGACATCGACCTGGCCGGCGTGGTGAGCCTGAACGCGCTGGTGTTCGACCCGAAAGGCAGCGGCACCACGCTGAAGATGGACTACCACAGCATCTCGGAGTTCTGGGCGTCTTCGCAGAAGGCCGACGTGACGCTGGCAGAAAACACGCTGCGCGTGATCGACGCCGACACCTATGAGCTCAAGGCGACCACCGAGGACGGCACGGTGTCGATGGCGCTGGCCTACACGCAGGCCGATATGCCGCAGGTTCTCGCGAGCAACGTCCACGGCACCAGCCCGTGGGAGATCAGTTCGTGGCTCGTGTACATGCCGTCGGCGCGGGTCAACGGCTGGGTCACCGTGAACGGCCAGCAAATCGATCTGGTCGATGCGACCGGCTACCACGACCACGACTGGGGCAAGTGGTTCCTGCCGGGCAACGTCTGGGCCTGGGCCGCGTTTTCTGATCCTTCCAGGCAGATTGCGTTCGACGTCGGCCTGCATGCTGCGTTCCAGAAATCGGTGGCGTACTTCCGCTACGCCGGCCTGCGACTGATGTTTCCTCAGGAGTCTTTCAGCTCGGCGTTCTCGGACTGGGAGGAGTGGGAGGTGCTGTGGAAGTACCCCAGGACCGTCACCTTCGCGGCGCTGGATTCCACGGGCCAGTACAAGACCGAGATGACCTGGAAGGTCGCGCAGACGGCGACCCTGTGGCGCTACCCGCTGATCGTGTTCGAGCAGTCGGCGCGGTTCCAGGGGCGTCTGCTGAAGAAAGCAGGTGACGGGTGGGTCGGTGTTGTCGACTTCGACGTACCCGGCTTTTGCGAATACACGAGCAAGTGGATCGGCGGCGGCCCGACCTGAGTGGAGCACCGCGGGGGCCGAAGAGCGACCGGCGCCTACTTGCGCGACATCTGCAGCACGCCGGTCCACTGCGGGCCGGGGTCTTCGGCCAGCAGCGCGTCGCAGCGCTTGCGATACTCCAGCGCGACATGATCCTCGGGACACGCCTGCACGGCGGCGTCGAATCCGGTGCGGGCCTCGCCCCAGGCCCGAGCGTGGTACGCGGTCCAGGCGTCCCGGTAGCGATCGAGCGTCGCGGCCTTGGCGTCGCGAATCGCCGGTGGATCGGCGTCGAACACTTCATAGACGACCACGGGCGCCGAGCGGCCTACCAGCACCACCCGTCCGACAGGGCGCATCAGAAAGGCGCCGGGGTGCGCCATGGCGCGGACCGTCTCGTCGCCAACGAGCAGCGGCACCGACAGCTGCTTCGTCAGCCCCTCGATTCGCGCCGCGAGATTGACCGGATCGCCGATCACGCCGCACTTGATGCGATTCGGCCCGCCGATCGTACCCAGCATCAGGGCTCCGGTGTTGATGCCGATGCCGATCGACACGGGTGCCAGGCTCGCGCGGGCGCGTTCGGCGTTGAAGGCCTGCAGTGCGCGCAGCATGCCGATGCCGGCGGCCACGGCGTCGTCGGCGGGACCATCGAACAGCGCCATGATCGCGTCGCCGATGTAGCTGTCGACGAATCCCCCTTTGGCAAGGATCTCCGGCTCCATGTGCCCAATGTAGGCGTTGATGAAATCGATGCTCGCGCGCGGATCCAGGCCCCCGATCAGCGGCGTGAAGCCGCGAATGTCCGAGAACAGCACCGACAGCGACTTCGATGCGTGGTCGCCGAGCTGTACCTCCTGGATGTTCTCGCGCCCCAGAGAGGCCAGGAACTGGTACGGCACGAAGCGGGCATGGGCGTTGGTCAACGCGACCTGGGCGTCGAGCGAGCGCTCCAGATCACGCACCAGACCGCCGTTCTCGATCGAGATCGCCGCCTGCGACGCGATTACCTGCAGGAATTCGACCCGCTCGGGCGTGAACGCACCTGCGACGAGATCGTTCTCGAGCAGGATGGCACCGGTCAGCTCGCCGTTGCGCGACATCGGTGAACACAGTACCGAGCGCGGATGCGCCGCCGTGACGTAGCGGTCGAGACGGAACGTCGGATCCTGCAAGGCGTCGTCGATCATCAGCAGGCGGCGGGTACGCAGCACCAGTTGGACGGCGGCCACAAAGACGTCGGCCTCGTCGAGCGGACCGCCTCCCAGAACGTCGGCGTCAGCCCGATCGACGTGCGCGGTCGCGAGCACCTGCCAGCCACCACCGCTGCGCACGACCAGCACAACCTGCCTTGCACCCGCGTTCGCGAGCAGCAGGCGGCACAGCTCGCGCAAGACGTCGGGCAGCCGCAACTGCTCGGCGACAGCCTGTGCCGCCCGGGTAATGGCGCGCGCGTCCAGGGCCGCGCCCGAGCCCGCGCTCGAACCGGGACTCGTGCTCAATGCCATCTCTTCTTTGGTCATCGGGCCGGGCAACAGGCCGCGCAGCGCCGGATAGCTTTCGTCGAGACGGCGGACCAGTCGCTGCGCGCCCCAGTGGCTCCACGCCCGCCGCGCCTCCATGCGATGGGCATGGGCGGCAGTCAGCAAGCCGGCATCGGCCGCGCAGTCGGCGGCGAGCTGGTGCGCAAGGGCTTCATCGTGCGGATTGCCGGCAGCGAGCGCCGCGATGATGGCGCGTTCGTGGCATTGCAGCGCGCCGGCCGTGTCGCCGGCGCCGCGCTTGCGCTCGCCTTCGACGATCTCCCAGTGCGCCAGGAATGTCGTCGGCACCCGCCTCGCCCATGCGGCGAGCCGCCGCTGGTTGGCGGCGACTGTCCACTTCCACCGGGGCCGGGGCCGCCCGTCGCGCGCTACGGCCAGCAGCGCCAGTGACTCGTAGAACTGGAACAATGGGACGAACAGTTGCCCATCGATCCCGGCGTAGTGCGCCCGGCATCCGGCCGCCGCCGCCAGGACGTCGTCGTACGACCCGCCGAGGCAGGCCTTGGCCGAGCGCCAGGCGTGGACATAGGCCACCGACGTGGCGTCTCCACTTTCGGTCGCGAGTTCCAGAACGCGGCCCTCGTCGATGTCGCCGACAACGACCGGTGGATCGTCGCGGAGCCAGGCGATGGTATCGCGAACCAGCAGCATCACAAGGCCGACCTTGCGCTGGTTGTGCTTCAGGATCGCTTCGTGGTGGGCACTGCTGGACACCGCCAGGGCCTGCAGATCCTGCCCGGCGAGCAGCGCGTGCGAATCCAGGCCGTAGAAGCAGTAGCTGTAGTACTCGAGATCGCCCGTCTCCAGGCCGGCTGCGGCACCGAGACGGAACGGCTCCATCGTGTCGGCGAGCGGCTGACTCCACGGCAGGATGAACAACCCGTTCAGGAAGCGCAACTTCGCCTCGAACTCGCGCGCGCCGGTGCGATCCATCACGGCGAGCGCCAGCCGCCCGAACGCGAGGCCGCCGTCGTAGTCGCCGAGCACGGCACACATTGCGAGGCCGTAGCACACATAGCCGAATGCTGACTGCGGCGCCGTCCCATGGCGGATCGAGCGTTGCACAAGCTCGAACACCAGTTGCGGGAACAGCTTCGGTTCGTTCGCGTACGCCGCGGAGCTGACTGCGACCAGCACACGCATCGCGACCTGTATCGCGGCGTCGCTCATCGGCGGCAGTTCAGCGAGGCCGGCGACGGGGCGGCCCCGCAGCGCCCACTTGGTGTGCAGCAGCCCGAACACCACCTGCTGCTGCCGGCCGCGCCGCGGCAGCACGACACCGAGGTCGGCGAGCACGGGAATGGCGACGTCGAGTGCCTCGCCGTACGCCATCGCGCTGACCAGCATCTGTATCTTCACTGCGGTCGCGTGGGCCCGCTCCACCTTGGAGGGCGTGTGGCGCATGATTTCGTTGTGCAGCGCCTCCAGTGCGGGCCGGTCCGAGAGAAGAAATGCTGCCTTCAACGCTTCGAACGAAAGCTCGCGCATCGTGTCGCCGGTCGTTGTCCAGGCATCGCTACCGAGCAGTTCGCGCCCGGCCTCGGCGTAGCGGCGGGCCGCGTCCCAAGCCATGGAATCGTTGGCCTTCTTCGACGCGCGAAGAAACAGCAACGCGACCTCTGCACGCTCGCGTGCGCTGTCAATCTCTGCACGGGCGGCTTCGAAATGGGTAGCGATATCGAACAGGCGTTCGTCGGCCTGAGCCGCGCCCGATGTGAGCAACTGCGACCCGACGCGATGGTGGGCGCTTGCGCGCCGCTCGACCGGAATCATCCGGTACGCGGCCTGCTGCACCCGATCGTGCAGGAAGGCGTAGACGACCTGGCCAGCGCCCTGCGCGTCAAGGGTCAACGCCGTGTACTTGTAGTCACCCCCGACGGGAACGAGGATGTCGTCGTCCAGCGCGGGGGCCAGATCGCCACGCGCCTGCTGCGCGGTGCGTCCGGCGACATGCGCCAGTGTCGCGAGGTCGAACGTATGCCCGACCACCGCAGCGAACTCGAGTGTCTCGCGAGTGGGCGCCGGCAGGCGTTCGATCCGGGCGATGACCAGGTCAACGACGTTGTCGGTCGTGTGTCGCTGCCGCACGGCCTGAAGGTCCCACGCGTAGGCGCCGTGCCGCGGGTCGAAGCGCAGCAATCCGTCACGGCTGAGGTCGCGCAGAAACTCGCCGACGAAGAAGGGATTGCCCCCGGTTTTCGCGGTGACGAGCTCGGCGAGGAGTTCGACCGAATCAATGGGCGCGCGGGTCGCCGCTGCCAGCAGGGTGGCGACGGCGTGGCGGTCGAGCGGCCCGAGCCTGAGGTGTATCGGGCGCACGCCAGAGCGCCCGTCGAGCTCACGCAGGAGCAGACGAAACGGATGTGAAGGCCCAACTTCGGTGTCGCGCATCGCCACCACGACCAGCAGGTGCGTCGTATCCGCGTCGGTCAACAAGGTCTGGAGCAATGCGAGCGACGCAGCGTCGGCCCACTGGATGTCGTCGAGAAACAGGACCAGCGGATGCTCGGCACTGGCCAGTGCGCGCACGAAGCGACGAATTACGAGGTTGAACCGGATCTGCGCTTCGGACAGACCGAGCACCGGCACCGCAGGCTGGTGTCCGAGCACCGGCTCGAGCTCGGGAACCAGGTCGAGCAGCACCTGTCCGTTCGGCGTCAGGGCTTCACCCAGTTCGGCCCGCCAGGTCGCGAGCCGGGTGTCGGGCTCGGTCAGCAGGTGCCGCGCGACCTGTCTGAACGCCTGAATCACCGCGGTGTAGGGCAGGTCCCGGCGCAACTGGTCGAACTTGCCCTGCACGTGCAACACTCGTGCGGCCGACGCGAGCCGGGTGATCTCGCCGATGAGCGTGCTCTTGCCGACGCCGGACGGTCCCTCGACGACCACCAGCTGGACTGCGCCGGCGCGGCTGCGTGAGAGCTCCTCGTCCAGCGCCGCCACCTCGGCCGCGCGACCAATGAGGTTCTGCGGGATCCTGAACTCGTCGGCTGCGTCATGCTGGCCGATCGAAAAGGGCTTCACGGTGTCGCCTTCGAGCGTTTCAAGGCAGCGCGACAGGTCGGCCTGCACACCGGACGCGCTCTGATAACGCTCTTCGGCGTCTTTGGCGATCAGCCGCAGGATAAGGTCCGCCACCACCTGCGGCAGTTGGGGCCGCAGTTCGCGAGGCGACAACGGCACCTTGGCGATGTGCTGGTGCACCAGATCGAGAGGATCCTGGCTACGGAACGGCAGTACGCCCGTCGCGAGCTCGTAGAGCGTGATCCCGAGGGCGTACAAATCGGCGCGGCGGTCAATCGACCGGTTCATCCGGCCGGTCTGTTCCGGCGCCATGTAGGCCAGTGTGCCTTCGAGCTCTTTCGGCGCGATTTCGCGCGCCATCTCCCGGGCGATGCGCACCGCGTAGCCGAAGTCGGTGAGCCGGATGTGGTGGTCGCCGACCACAACCACGTTTGCGGGCTTGATGTCCTTGTGGATGATCCCGCGGGCATGCACTGCGGCGACGGCCCCGGCGAGCGCGTGGCCCAGCTCAAGCACGATGCGCAGCGGCAGCCGCGGTGACACCCTGGATGACATTGCGACGCCCCCGACGTCTTCGAGCACAAGGGCGTGGCCCGAGTCCCAGCGCTCGACGCCAATGGCGCGGATCGCGACATCGGCCGGCAGCAACTGGGTGACTTCCACTTCGTGGTGCAGCCGGGCGATGACCAGCGGTGTGGGCTGCGGCGCAGTCGGGATCTTCAGAACAACCGGTCGGCTGTCGCGTTCGCGAACGGCTCGCCAGGTTGCGTGTGTCGGGCTACGACCGAGCCACGCGAGCACGCGATAGCCGGAGATATGGATCGGCGCGTCAGGCGCCGTGGCCGTCTGGATGATCTTGTCGTTCACCTTTTGCCTTCCCGGATCTTTTTCCTTTGGCGGTCGGCGGGGACGGCGGGCCCCATCGGATGACCCCGGCGTGTCGGCTCGCGCAGCAGAATTAAACCACCTGCCAGCCGCATTGTGGGCTCCGGATGGACCCGGAGCAGGCTTTTTTTGACCGCAAAGCCGGGGCACGGCAAACCGGTCGTCGCTGGGTGGCCGCGATCGGCAATGGGCGATGGGCAATTGTCGTCACGTGACATTGAACAGTTTTGCCCCGGATAATCCGGCTAGACGAACAGCGGGTACCTTCACCCGCCAGCCGGGGCGGCCGGCCAAACGCGAGGAGTTCATGTGGCACCCGTCGAACTGCTTTCCAGCACCATCGCAAGCGCGCGGGAGGCGCTCTCCGAGCCGGGCGAGGTGATCGCGCTGCTGTCGCTGGCAGTCGGCGTCGTGCTCGTGCTGGTGAGCTCGTTCGTCAAGACGATGATCCCACTGCGCTGGCTGGCGGTGGCCAGTTGCGTGGGCTTCGTGATCTACGGGGCGCTGCGTCCTTCGATCGCCGTGCTGCTGCTGAATGCGGCACTGCTGCCGATCAACTTGTACCGGGTGGCCGAAATGATCCGCCTCACCCGGCGCGTCGCCGAGGTGTCGCCCGAGGACAATCTGTCGGGCGTCTGGCTCAAACCGTATATGCACAGCGCCAAGGTCAAGGCGGGGACCGTCTTGTTCCGCAAGGGTGATTCTGCCAAGCGGCTGTACATGTTGGCCGAGGGACAGGTCGAGTTCGTTGAGGTCGGGAGCGTCCTCGGCCCCGGCACAATCTTCGGCGAGGTCGGACTCTTCTCTCCGGGCCATCGGCGCGCACTGACGGCCCGCTGTGTCGGGGCGTGTACCGTGCTGTCGATCGACGAGAGTACGGTCAAGCAGCTCTACTACCAGAATCCGGCGTTTGGTTTCAAACTCATCGCGTTGGTCGCCCGTCGCCTCTCGGCGGACGTCGAACGGCTGCAGCACCAGAGTGTCGAACGAGGCCCCTGACCGAACCATTGGCAGGACGTCTGCGAGCTGCGACTGCGGCTTCGATCGATGTCGGCATTCATCAGCGAACCGCATCGGCTCGCACCGTCCAGGTGCGAATCGGCTCGGCCTTGCCCTTGACCAGGGTGGCCGGCATCGGCGCGAGGTCGAAATCGTCGCCGAGCCTGTCGCGTATGACCTCGGTGATCAGCAGATCCACCTGCATCGCGCCAGTCAGACCTTCGACCCGCGAAGCGACGTTGATCGGATCGCCGGTGACGCTGAACTTCGACAACGCGCCAGTGCCGATGATCCCGGCGATCACCTCACCGCCGTGGATGCCGATACCGAAGTGCAGTTCGGGTAGTTGACGGGCGCGCAGCGTCTGGTTGTAGCGGGCCAGGGCGCTGCGCATCGCCAGCGCGGACATCACCGCATCACGTGCCTGCCAGGGGTTTGGCTGCAGCGCGCCAAACAGCGCCAACAACCCGTCGCCGACCAGTTCGGTCACATGCCCGTGGTGCTGCGTGATGGCCTCGATCATGTGGCCGAAGTAGCCGTTGAGGATGTCTACCGTGACGGCAGGATCGAGCCGGTCACACATCGCCGTGAAACCGCGCAGGTCGGCGAACAGGATGGTCACGTATCGACGGGCAGGTTTGAGTTCATCGCCGACATCGGTGAGCCGCTCGACCAGGTCTGATGGCACAAAGCGTTCGAACTGACGCTGCAGCCGCTCCAGCTTGGCGTCGGCAGCGTCCAGCAGGCGCTCGAGCTGGCGGCGCTGCGCGCGCAGCGCCCAGGCGTATCCCGCCACAGCCGAACCGAGCAGCAAGGCGATGGCCAGTGACCAGCTCAGCGCTTCACTCCCGCAACATCGCCAGGCGCACAGTGGCATTCGCCAGCGCGGCCACGCCGATCGCCTCGAGCAATACGGCGCGATTCAACCCCGCGCCCAGGCTGCGGGTCTGGCGCTGAATCGCGGCGGTCTCGTAGGACACGGTCTCGCGGGTCCATGCCACCATGGCATTTTCGTCGGGTCGCAGCCGTGACGAACCCAGCGTGTCCATGGCGACATCGAACTCGGCTGCATCGACGCCCTCGTCGGCCAGCAGCCGGGCCGCTTCGCCCTCGCAGTACCCGCAATCCAGGGTGCGCGCGACGACCGCGAACATCAGCGCCTTCGCGGGACGGGAGATCAGGGGCAAATCGAAGGCCCCGTCGAGCGCTGCCTTCATGATGGGCGCCGCAGGCAAGCCCGCCAGCAATGCCACGACCGAACCAAAGGGGCCCGCCTTCAGTGCAGTCGCGTCCAGTGGCACATCGGTAGACGCGCGCTTGGCGCCAGCATGGGTCAACCTTCCCCACAGCGGAATCACCAGGCCCAAAAGGCGCCCCACCGGACCGTTGGCCATGGCTTCGAAGCTGCGTTCCGGTGGACAAGCCATCAACGTAGCCAGCCGGTTGTAGAAACAGCCGAATGCGATCAGGAATGCCATCTCGTTCACCTGGAGCCGCGTGAAGCCCAGGCCGAGCAATTGGTCGATAGTGTCGCGTGCCGGCCGCGGCCTGGAACGCGACAGGTTTCGGCAAAAGGCGATGGCGGCGCGCTCCTTCGCGTCCATCTCGGCCACGTGCACGTCCCGTTCGATGTTCTGGATGAACGACTCCGAATAACCCAGCACCTTCATGTAAGCGCGGTTGGCGCCGTAGCAATAGCGACAGGCGTTTTCCTGCGCAATGATCATCGCGCCCATGTGGAGTTGCCGCTCGGATACAACGCTGGGGACATAGCTGGTCACGCTGTATGCCGCCTCGCGCAGCCAAGGACTGGCCGCGATCCGGCGATCGACTTCGAAGACGTGAGCGCCGCGCCGCTTGAGCTCGATGGTCCAGGCGGGATCGGGGTCGGCCGCCAGCAGGGGTTCCGACCAGGCAATTTCGTCCAACAGCAGTGCCATTTCGCGCTCCTCGCAGTTGCGCCATCTGCCGCGACACCGGCAGGCCGCCAAGCGTGGTCGACCATATTAGCACCCGTGAGGCGCGGCCGATCGGGATTCAACGGCAGGTCCGGCGGCTGGTAACCCATCGGCCGCAGTGGAAGATGTCGTACGCTACCATCGATCCACGATTCGTGGCAACAATTGATCAAGGCAAGTCGATGACCGCAAAATGCGTCATGGTGCTGGGCACCACCAGCGGCGCCGGCAAGAGCTGGCTCACGACCGCGCTGTGCCGCTGGTATGCGCGCCAGGGCCTCAAGGTCGCGCCGTTCAAGGCGCAGAACATGAGCAACAACGCCCGTGTGGTTGGCGGCGGTGAGATCGGCAGCGCCCAGTACTTCCAGGCGCTGGCCGCGCGCGCGGTACCCGAGGTGCGCATGAACCCGCTGCTGCTCAAGCCCGAGCATGACACCCACAGCCAGGTGGTGCTGATGGGGCAGGTGGACGAGGCGCTCTCGCGCATGCCCTGGCGCGGCCGCAGCGCCAGCGTGTGGCCCGTGGTGGCTCGCGCGCTCGATGCGCTGCGCGCGGAAAACGATGTGCTGGTGATCGAGGGTGCCGGCTCGCCGGCCGAGATCAACCTGCACGACAGCGACATCGTCAACATGCGTGTGGCGCTGCACGGCAAGGCGCGCTGCCTGCTGGTGACCGACATCGACCGCGGCGGCGCGTTTGCGCATCTCTACGGCACCTGGGCGCTGCTGCCCGAGGCCGAGCGCGTCCTCTTCAAGGGCTTCGTTCTCAACAAGTTTCGGGGTGACGCGGCGTTGCTCGCGCCCGCGCCGCAACAGCTGCAGGAACTCACCGGTATTCCCACCGTGGCCACGCTGCCGATGTGGTGGCAACACGGCCTGCCCGAAGAGGACGGGATGTTTCACCCTCTCCCTCTGGGAGAGGGCAGGGGTGAGGGCGCTGCCGGCGCCAAAACCATCGCCGTCGTCGCTTATCCGCGCATCAGCAACCTCGATGAATTCCAGCCCCTGAAGAACATCCCCGGCGTGCGCCTGGTCTGGGCGCGCAGTCCGGCCGACGTGGCGGGCGCCGACTGGGTCATCCTGCCCGGCTCCAAGCACACCAGCGGCGACCTGGCCTGGCTGCGCGCCCAGGGGCTTGACCGTGCGATCGCGGCGCACGCGGCGCAGGGCAGGGCGGTGCTCGGTATCTGTGGCGGCCTGCAGATGCTGGGCGAGGCGCTGATCGATCCGCACGGCATCGACGGCAACGGCCCCGGCCTGGGGTTGCTGCCGCTGGTCACGGTGTTCGAGGCCGTCAAAACGGTGCAGCGAAAAAGCGCCTCCTTCGGCAGCTTGTGCGGCCCCTGGTCGGCGCTCTCGGGCGTGGCCATGCAGGGCTACGAAATTCATCACGGGCAAACGGCCCAGCATCCTGCCATGGCGGCTGGCGGCGACGTGGCGCAAGCGGTCATGCCGGATGCCCTGGCCTGGCAGAACGCGGCGGGCAATGTGCTGGGGCTGTATCTGCACGGCCTGTTCGAAGACCCCGCCGCGCTGCGCGCGTTATTCGGGGCTGCGGCGCCAACGCTCGACGCGGTGTTCGACGGCCTGGCCGACTACATCGACCGGCACTTCGAGCCCGGCGTGTTGCGCTCGCTGGTGGCTTGACTCAGGAGCGGGTGCAGTGAAACGCCAGCGTGTGGTACGGAAAGCTCACCGTCTCGCGCCCGCGCAGCGCCGGGTGCGTGGCGATCAGCGCCTCGATGCGTTCGCGCACGGCGGCGCCGTCTGGCGGCGCCAGCGCGGCGATGAAGCTCACCGACATGAACCGGTCCACGATCACCTGTTGCGGCGGCCCCACGTGCTGGTACTCGAAGCGGCTCTCCACCAATTCGCTGAAACCCGGGTGCGGGAACGGCAGTCGCCACTCGCCCTTGTAGTAGCGCGGCGCGTCACCCTCGTACGGCGTGACGATGGAGGTCAGCGCGGCGACCCAGTCCACCGACTCGTCGCGCACATTCCACACCAGGCCGAGCTTGCCGCCGGGCCCCAGCGCGCGGTGGAATTCGTCCAGCGTCCCGCGGCTGGCGAACCAGTGGAACGCCTGCGCGCAGACCACCGCGTCCAGCGCGGCGTCGGGCAGCGGAATGGACTGCGCGGTGCCGGCCAGCGCCCGTACCGCGGGCAGGCCGGTCTCGATCTGTGCGCGCATCGCGTCGACGGGTTCCACCGCCACCACATTGGCGCCCGTGGGCAACAACAGCTTGGTGAACTTGCCGGTGCCCGCGCCCACGTCGGCCACCGTGCGGCCCGTGGCCAGGCCCATCGGCCCAGTGAGCCAGCTGGAGAGCGCGGGTGGATACCCGGGCCTGCCGCGCGCGTAAGCCCGTGCTTCTTTTGTAAAGCCCTGTTGCGCGGCGACGTGCACTTCAGCCATGAATCTTGAGCTCCCAACATTGAAGACCTCCATGATGCCGCAATGGCCCAGCGCCTGCAGCACAAGTTTGACCATAAAACCAAGCCGCTCGGCGCGCCGGGCCGGCTCGAGTCGCTGGCACTGCCGCTGGGCTTGACACTGGGCAGCGAGGCGCCGCAGCTGGAGCAGCTGCGAATGCTGGTGTGTGCAGGCGACCACGGCCTGGCCGCCGCTGCTCTCGACCGGCGCCATCCTGCGCGAGATGGCGAGCTTCGAGTCGGCGGGAGTGTCGGAAAAGACGCCTTGAGCGTTACGCCTGCGCCGCTGCCGGGGTGTTCTCGTAGTGGGCGCGCAGCGTATCGATCAGCGCCTGTGCATAGGTTGGCAGCGCCGCCTGGTCGCGCACGAGGATGTAGCGTTCGCGCACGCTCCAGGCGTCTGTCAATTCGATCAGTGACAGGTTCATGGGGTCCCTATTGCGGCGTGCCGCGCTTTCGGGGACGATGCCGACCCCGACGCCGCTGCCGATCATGCGGCACATGGCGTCAAAACTGCTGAGCTGGATGCGCAGCTTGAGCGGCTTGCCGAGTGATTCGGTGATCCTGGCCAGAAAGGTCTGCAGTGTGCTGCTCTGGTGCATGCCTACCGCGTCTTCGTCCAGAATCTCGGCGAACGCAACGCGTTTGCGCCGCGCCAGACGGTGCTGGCGCGAGGTCACCAGCATCAGCCGGTCGGTGCTGAAGTGGATGGCCTGCAGCCCCAGCGTGTCGACCTGGCCCG
>NZ_MUNS01000015.1 GCF_002002705.1 Polaromonas sp. C04
GTATCCGGTGCAATGGCTGGTCATGCGCCCGGTGCTGCTGGCGCGCACCGGCAGCGAATATTTCGAGTCCCTGGAAGCGGCCCAGCAGGGTGAGGAGGCGGCGCGCCGAAAACTCGCGCTGCAATCCCTGCGCGCCAGCCAGGTGGAACAGCTCACGCTGGAGAACGCCCGCCTGCGCAAGCTGCTGGCGCTGCGCGAGCAGATCAGCACGCCGGCGCAGGCCGCCGAGGTGCTGTATGACGCTGCCGACCCCTATTCCCGCAAGATCATCATCGACAAGGGCATGACCCAGGGCATCGTGGCCGGCTCGCCCGTGATCGACGAGTCCGGCGTGCTCGGCCAGGTCACGCGGGTGCTGCCGCTGCTCAGCGAGGTCACGCTGGTGATCGACCGCGACCAGGCCATTCCGGTCCTGAACACGCGCACCGGCGTGCGCGGCGTGGCCTTCGGCGACCCGGTGTCGCAGGGCGGCATGCTGGACTTGCGCTTCATGCCGGCCAACACCGATGTGGTGCAGGGCGATTTGCTCACCACCAGCGGCGTCGACGGGGTGTACCCGCCGGGCCTGCCCGTCGCCAAAGTGGCGAGGGTCGAGCGTCGTGCCGATTCGAGTTTTGCCCGCATCTACTGCACCCCCCAGGCGCTGGTGAACGCGACGCGGCACGTCATGGTGCTCGCGCCGGTGTCGGTGCAGATCCCGCAGCGCCCGGAGCTGGACCCCAAGCCGGCGCCCGCGAAAAAGAAGGGCGCTTCAAAATGAGGCACGGGCCCATTTCGCTGCGTCAGGAGGGCGCCGCATGATCATGCGACAGGGGCAGCAGCTGCTGCTGCCCGCCAACCCGTTGTTTATCTGGGGCAGCCTGCTGGCGGCCCTGCTGGTCAATATGCTGCCGCTCGGGCGCACCGCGTGGATGCCGGACCTGCTGATGCTGCTCCTGGTGTTCTGGAGCGTGCACCAGCCGCTGCGCGTGGGGATCGGTGCGGCCTTCGTCTTCGGGGTCGTCATGGACGTGCAGCAGGCCGCGCTGCTGGGCCAGCATGCACTGGCCTATACCGCGCTGAGCTTCTTCGCCATCACCATGCACCGGCGCCTGCTCTGGTTCAGCGTGCCATCGCAGGCGCTGCAGGTGCTGCCGATTTTTGTCGCGGCCCATGCGATTGAACTGGGCATCCGCATGCTCGGCGGCGGCGTGTTTCCGGGCTGGCAGATGCTGCTGGCGCCACTGGTCGAGGCGGTTTTGTGGCCGATCGTCAGCGTGCTGCTGCTGGCGCCGCAGCGCCGCGCGCCCGACCCCGACAAGAACCGTCCGTTATGACCGAGCTGCGCAACATCGAAGCCGAGCTCGCGCGCTTTCGCCGGCGCGTGCTGGTGGCCAGCCTGGTGGTACTGGTGGCGTTCGGGCTGCTGGTCGCGCGCCTGATGTTCCTGCAGATCGTGCGCCATGACGATCTGGCCGAGCAGGCCGAGAGCAATCGCACCGCGATCGTGCCGACGGTGCCGAACCGCGGGCTGATCGAGGACCGCAACGGCATCATTCTGGCCAACAATTACTCCGCCTACACGCTGGAGATCACGCCGTCCAAGGCCGGCCCGCTGGAGCAGACCATCGCCGCGCTGGCGCAGGTGGTCGACATCACGCCGCGCGACCGCAAGCGCTTCAAGAAGCTGCTGGAAGAGTCCAAGAGCTTTGAGTCGCTGCCGATTCGCACCCGCCTGAGCGATGAGGAAGTCGCCAGATTCGCGGCGCAGCGCTATCGTTTTCCGGGCGTCGAAATCAAGGCGCGGCTGTTCCGCAACTATCCGTTTGGCGAGCTCGCGAGCCACGCGATCGGCTACATCGGGCGCATCAACCAGGCCGAGAAGGACCGCATCGACGACTCCGACGACGAGGCCAACTACCGCGGCACCGACTACATCGGCAAGCTCGGCATCGAGCAGAGCTACGAGCGCCAGCTGCATGGCACGACCGGCGTGGAGGAGATGGAAACCTCGGCCGCGGGGCGCGCCGTGCGCAGGCTCGCCAGCATCCCGGCCACGCCCGGCGACACGGTCAAGTTGTCGATCGACATCCGGCTGCAAAAGCTGGTGGAAGACATGTATGGCGATCGCCGCGGCGCGCTGGTCGCGCTCGACCCCAGGACGGGCGAGGTGCTGGCCTTCGTCAGCAAGCCCACGTTCGACCCCAACATGTTCGTGGACGGCATCGACAGCGACAACTGGCAGGCGCTCAACGAGTCACTGGACAAGCCGCTGCTGAACCGGGCGCTGCGCGGCACCTACCCGCCGGGCTCGACCTACAAGCCGTTCATGGCGCTGGCCGCGCTGGAGACCGGCAAGCGCACGCCGCAGCAGTCGATTTTCGACCCGGGCTACTTCATGTTCGGCGGGCACAAGTTCCGCGACGACAAGGAGGGCGGGCACGGCACGGTCAACATGTACAAGTCGATCGTGGAGTCCTGCGACACCTACTACTACATGCTGGCCAACGACCTCGGCGTGGACACGATTCACGACCACATGAAGCCGTTCGGCTTCGGCGAGCTGACCGGCATCGACATCCAGGGCGAGCTGCGCGGCCTGTTGCCATCGACCGAATGGAAGCGCACGGCCTACCGGCGCGCCGACCAGCAAAAATGGTATGCTGGGGAGACCATCTCGCTCGGCATTGGCCAGGGCTACAACCACTTCACCGTGCTGCAACTGGCACGGGCCACGGCCATGCTGGTAAATAACGGCATGAAGATCAAGCCGCATCTGGCCAAGGAAGTGATCGATGCCGTCACGCACAAGGCAGAGCCTGTGGTGCACGAGGCGCCCGAGCGGATCGACGTCAGGCCCGAGAACCTGGCGGTGATCAAGAACGCCATGGTCGGCGTCAACCTGCAGGGCACTTCGGCCGCGAGCTTTCGCGGTGCGCCCTACACCAGCGGGGGCAAGACCGGCACGGCCCAGGTGCTCGAGATCAAGCAGAACGAGAAGTACCACGCCAGCAAGATCGCCGAACGCCTGCGCGACAACGCCCTGTTCACGGCCTTTGCGCCGGCCGAGGACCCGAAGATCGTGATCGCCATGGTGGTCGAGAACGCCGGCTTTGGCGCACAGGCCGCGGCGCCGATGGCGCGCCGCATCTTTGACTACTGGCTGCTCGGCCAGTACCCCAGCGAAGAAGACATCGCGGCGGTGCAAAAGGCGCAGGCCACGACGCCGATCGGCAAACCGCGCCGCGTGCAGGACGTGCCGTGGCCCCCGCAGCCCTAGGACTGGAACCCCCACGCTTGTCGCTTCGCGTACTGCGCTGCCCCCCGAGGGGGCTGAACTTGCTCGGGGCGGCCCTTCGCGGCGTTCCTAGCGCATGAACGCGTCGTAGCCGGTTTTCAGAATCAGCGCGCTCACCACCACGATGAAGACCCCGCGCACAAAGCCCGCGCCGTGGCGCAGCGCCAGCCGCGTGCCGAGCAGGCTGCCGATCACATTCGCCGCGCCCAGCGCCAGCGCGAAATGCCACCAGACGTGGCCTTTGAGCGTGAACAAAATCAGCGCCGCGATATTCGTGGCGCTGTTGATGAGCTTGGCCGAGGCCGAGGCGCTCAGGAAGTCGTAGCCGAGCCAGCGCACGAACACGAACACCAGGAAGCTGCCCGAGCCGGGGCCGAAGAAGCCGTCGTAAAACCCGAGCGTCAGGCCAACGGTGCAGGCCGCCAGCGTCTCGCGCTGCCCGGAAAAGCGCGGCGTGTGGTGGCGCCCCAGTTCCTTTTTGGCCAGTGTGTAGAGCAGCACCGCGAGCAGGATGAAGGGCAGGGCGCGGCGCAGGTAATCCGGCGCCAGCAGCGTCACGGTCCAGGCGCCCGCCAGCGAGCCGCCAAAGCCGGCCACGGCCGCCGGCCCCAGCGCGTGCCAGGGCATGTGCACGCGCCGGCTGAACTGCCAGGCCGCGATCGAGGTGCCCCAGACCGAGGCGCTCTTGTTCACGCCCAGCAGCGTCGCGGGCGGCGCGCTGGGAAAGACGGCGAACAGCGCGGGCACCAGAATCAGGCCGCCGCCGCCCACGATGGCGTCCACGAAACCGGCCAGCAGCGAGGCCAGCGACACGACGATCAAATCCATGGCGTTATTGTCGCCGGAACGAAGACGGTGCTTGCTATTGGATTGATAGCTGTATGCGCATAACTGGTAAGGGCTACAGACTGTTTTGATTGAAAAAATAAAAAGGCGCCGGGGTCACCGGCGCCTTTTGTCTGCTACCTCACTGGCGACGGGTAGCGCGCCAGCGTTGCAATTTTGTCTCCTCGGCTCCTCATGGAAATGGGCGCTCGCGCCCGTTTCCGAGTGACCGTACTGTATGCGATCAGCGCCGCCCCGACGATCGGGATTTACCCTTCAAACCTTGATGCCATCCTCGGCGATCCACTGCGCGGCCTTCTCCGCAATCATCAGGGTCGGCGAGTTGGTGTTGCCGCTGGTGATGGTGGGCATCACGCCGGCATCGACCACGCGCAGGCCGGCCACCAGACCACCCTGCCCATCGTGGACCCGCAGCCGCGCATCGACCACGGCCATGGGGTCGTCGGCGCGCCCCATCCTGGTGGTGCCGACCGGGTGGAAGATGGTGGTGGCGATGTCGCCGGCCAATTTGGCCAGATCCTCGTCGCTCTGGAACTGCACGCCGGGCTTGTATTCCTGCGGCTGGAAGCGCGCCAGCGCGGGCTGCGCCACGATGCGGCGCGTCACGCGCAGCGAGTCGGCGGCGATTTTGCGGTCCTGCGCCGTGCTCAGGTAGTTGGGCGCGATCGCGGGCGCGTCCTCGAAGCGGGGGCTCTTGATCTGCACCGTGCCGCGGCTGGTCGGGTTCAGGTTGCACACGCTCGCGGTGAATGCCGGAAAGTTGTGCAGCGGCTCGCCGAACGCATCCAGGCTCAGCGGCTGCACATGGAATTGCAGGTTGGGCCAGGCTTGCGAGGCATCGCTGCGCGTGAAGGCGCCCAGCTGCGAGGGCGCCATGCTCATCGGTCCGGTTTGCCTCAAGGCGTATTCCAGTCCAATCTTCGCCTTGCCCCACAGCGAGCTGGCCATGGTGTTGAGGGTCCGGGCCCCCTGCACCTTGAACACGGCACGGATTTGCAGGTGGTCCTGCAGGTTCGCACCGACACCCGGCAAGTCCCGCACGACGGGCACGCCGCAGCGCTGCAGCAGCGCGGCCGGCCCCAGCCCCGAGAGCTGCAGAATCTGGGGCGAGCCGATGCTGCCCGCGCACAGGATCACTTCGCATCTAGCCGTGGCCGTCACGTCCTCCGTGCCGGCGCGCACCTGCACGCCGGTGCAGCGCTGGCTGCCGTCGGGCGCGGTCTCGAGCACCAGCCGGCGCACTTGCGCCGAGGTCCACATCTCGAAGTTGGGCCGCCCATAGCAGGTCGGGCGCAAAAAGGCCTTCGCGCTGTTCCAGCGCCAGCCCGCTTTCTGGTTCACCGCGAAATAGCCCACGCCCTCGTTGTTGCCGCGGTTGAAGTCGTCGGTGGCGGCAATGCCGGCCTGCTGCGCCGCCTGCGAGAACGCGTCGAGGATGTCCCAGCGCAGGCGCTGTTTTTCCACGCGCCACTCGCCGCCCGCCTGGCGGTGCCGCAGCAGCTGGCGGTACGGCGTCTGGTCGTCCTGCAGCAGCTCCGGCGTGCTGCCCCTGGCGCCGTGCGCCGCGTCGGCGCCCTGGTAGTAGTCCTCGTGCAGCTTGAAGTAGGGCAGGGCATTGGCCCAGGTCCAGGCGTCGTCGCCGGTGAGTTGCGCCCACTGGTCGTAATCGCGCGCCTGCCCGCGCATGTAGATCATGCCGTTGATGCTGGAGCTGCCGCCCAGCGTCTTGCCGCGCGGGTAGCGCAGCGCGCGCCCGTTCAGCCCCGCGTCGGGCTCGGTGTGGTAGAGCCAGTCGGTGCGCGGGTTGCCGATGCAGTACAGGTAGCCCACCGGGATGTGGATCCAGTGGTAGTCGTCCTTGCGGCCGGCCTCGATCAGCAGCACGCGCTTTGTGGCATCGGCGCTGAGCCGGTTCGCCAGCAGGCAGCCGGCCGTGCCGGCGCCCACGATGATGTAGTCGAAGGCGGTGTCGCTCATCGATTCACTTCGGCGTCGGCATGGCAAACTCCGCGCCCTTGCCAATGCTCTCGGGCCAGCGCTGCATGATGGATTTTTGCTTGGTGTAAAAGCGCACACCCTCTTCGCCGTAGGCGTGCGTGTCGCCGAACAGGCTCTTCTTCCAGCCGCCAAAACCGTGCCAGGCCATTGGCACCGGGATCGGCACGTTGATGCCGACCATGCCGACCTGGATGCGCCGCGCAAACTCGCGCGCCACGTGGCCGTCGCGCGTGAAGCAGGACACGCCGTTGCCGAACTCGTGGGCGTTGATCAGCTCGACGGCCTCACCGAAGTCCTTGACCCGCACGCACGAGAGCACCGGGCCAAAGATTTCTTCCTTGTAGATGCGCATCCCTGGCGTGACATGGTCGAACAGCGTGCCGCCCATCCAGAAGCCCTTGTCGCAGCCCTTGCCCGCGTCGGTGCCGCGAAAGCCGCGGCCATCGACGACCAGTTTGGCGCCCTCGGTGACACCCAGTTCGATGTAGCCGGTGATGCGGGCGTGCGCCGCCGCGGTCACGATCGGACCCATCTCGGCATCCAGTGCGGTGCCGTTCTTGATCTTGAGCGTCTTCGCGCGCTCGGCCAGCAGCGGCAATACCTTGTCGGCGACATCACCCACCAGCACCGCGACGCTGACCGCCATGCAGCGCTCGCCGGCCGAGCCGTAGCCCGCGCCGACCAGCGCGTCCACGGTCTGCTCCAGGTCGGCATCGGGCATCACCACCATGTGGTTCTTGGCGCCGCCCAGCGCCTGCACGCGCTTGCCGTGGTGCGCGCCGGTCTCGTAGATGTAGTTGGCAATCGGCGTCGAGCCGACGAAGGACACAGCCATCACGTCGGGGTGCTCCAGCAGCGCATCCACCGCCTCCTTGTCGCCCTGCACCACGTTGAACACGCCGTCCGGCAGGCCGGCTTTTTTGAGCAGCGCGGCGATCAGCAGCGAGGCGCTCGGGTCGATCGGACTGGGCTTGAGGACGAAGCAGTTGCCCGCGGCGATCGCCACCGGGAACATCCACATCGGCACCATCACGGGGAAGTTGAACGGCGTGATGCCGGCCACCACGCCCAGTGGCTGGCGCAGGGTCCAGTTGTCCATGCCGCCCGAGACCTGGTCCGTGAAATCGCCCTTGAGCAGTTGCGGAATGCCGCAGGCAAATTCCACCACGTCGATGCCGCGCGAGACCTCGCCCTGCGCATCGGTAAAGACCTTGCCGTGCTCGGCGGTGATCAGGTGCGCGAGTTCGTCCCGGTGGGCATTCAGCAACTCCAGAAACTTGAACAGCACGCGCGCGCGGCGCAGCGGCGGCGTGTCGGCCCAGGCCGGAAAAGCTGCGTGGGCGGCGGCCACGGCCTTGTCCACCTCGCTGCGGCTGGCCATGGCCACGCGCCCGGTCACGGAGCCGGTGGCCGGGTTGAACACGTCCTGTGCGCGCCCCGAGGTGCCGGCCACCACGCGGCCGGCTATGTAATGGTCAATATTTGCTGTGCTCATGATGAATCTCCTGGTGAATGCGGCGAGTGTCGCCAAAATGAGTATGGTTTGCCAATGAATTCGCCAAAACCAGTGTATAAATTTGGCAAATATGAGCGGCCACCTCGACCCCCAAACTCTACGCGCCTTTGTGGCCGTGGCGCGCGAAGGCAATGTCTCGCGTGCGGCCATGCGGCTGCATCTGAGCCAGCCGGCCGTCAGCCTGCAACTCAAGAGTCTGGCGCAGAGTACGGGGCTGGCGCTGTTCACGCGCACGCCGCAGGGACTGGTGCTCACGCGCGACGGCGCGGCGCTGCTGCCGCAGGCGGAAAAAGTGCTGGCCTCGCTCGTCGATTTCAACCAGGCGGCACTGCGCCTGCACAACACGCTGCGCGGCGTGCTGCGCATCGGCACCATCCTGGACCCGGCGTTCACCCGGCTCGGCGCGTTTTTGAAGGAACTGGTGGAGTCGGCGCCGCAGATCGAGACCGAGCTGCGTCAGGGCATGAGCGGCGACGTGCTGGCGCAAATTTCGCGCGGCGAACTCGATGTCGGGTTCTACCTGGGCCTTCCCGTCAATTCTGAATCAAATCAGCCGCTAGCCCATGTGGAGTCTAGACAGGCAGCTATTCATTTCGAAGCAAAGGAGCTCACTCACTTCAGCTACCGCGTGCTGGCCCCGGCCGGCTGGGGCCCGCAGGTGCTGGGCCGCGACTGGAAGGCGCTGGCGGCCTTGCCGTGGCTGGCCACGCCGCCCGCATCGGCGCACCACCGCGTGCTGGCCGGCGTGTTCGGCCCCGGCTCGCTGACCGGGCTGGAGCCCCGGCGCGTGGCGCTGGTGGACCAGGAGGCCTCGATGCTGGACCTGGTCAAGTCGGGCGTCGGCCTGTCGCTGGTGCGCGACTCGATTGCGATTCGCGAGAGCCAGGCGCACGGTCTGGTGATCGCCGACCGGGTCAGCCTGGACTGCGTGCTGAGCTTTGTCTGCCTGAGGGCGCGCGTGGCCGAACCGGTGGTGGCGAGCGCGTGGGCGGCGCTGGACAAGGTCTGGCGCTGAAGGCGCCGCTACTTGCTCATTTCATCCTTGCCCATGGCGTCCTTGCCCATGGCGCCTTTGCCCATTGGGTCTTTGCCCATCGCGTCCTTCGCCATGTGATCTTTCCCCATGGCGTCTTTCGCCATGGGTTTCTTCATGTGGTCCTTGGCCATCGAGTCCTTCGCCATCGCGCCGCTGCTCATGGCGTCCTTGCCCATGTCATCCTTTTTCATCGCGTCCTGCGCCATGGCGCTGGCGCCGACGAGCAGGATGCAGCTGGACAAGAGGGCGGTGGTGAGCTTGTTCATGGTGGTTTCCTTCAAAGGTGAGTGAAAAAATGGCAGAGTTGCCGCGATCGTGGCGCCGCTGAGCCGGGCTCAGCTGCCCCCGAACCAGTTGTAGCCCTGGTCTTCCCAATAGCCGCCAGGGTAGGTGTTGGTGACGAAAATCGCCTTGATGTATTTCGGGTTCTTGTAGCCCAGCTTGGTCGGCATGCGCAGCTTCATGGGAAAGCCGTATTTCGGCGGCAGAACCTGGCCGTCGTAGCTCAGCGTCAGCTGCGTTTGCGGATGCAGCGCGGTCGGCATGTCGATGCTGGTGTAGTAGTCATCAAAGCACATGAAGCCGACATATTTGGCCGTCAAATCGGCGCCGACGCGGCGCAGAAAACTCGCGAACGGCACGCCGCCCCAGCGCCCGATCGCGCTCCAGCCTTCGACGCAGATGTGGCGCGTGATCTGGTCGGTCTGCGGCATGGCGTGCAGTTCGGGCAGGGTCCAACTGTGCCTGTCGGCGACCCAGCCCGAGACTTCGAGCCGGTAGCTGTCCGCGTCCACGTGGCGCACCTCGTTCTCGCTGTAATAGGCGTTGAACGGGAACGGGCGCGTGATCATCGATTCCGGGTAGGTCGGCGCGAGCCGGTTCGGGTCGAACAGCCAGGCCTGCACGTCGTCGTTGAAGCGCGAGACCCGGGTCAAGGCCGCGTCCACGCTCTGGTTGTCCATCAGCGAGCAGCCGGTCAGCATCGACAGGCCGCCGAGCGTGAGCGAGCGCCGCAGGAAGTCGCGCCGGCCCGGTTGCGCGAGACGCTGCACGGCTTCCTTGAGGATGGCGTCGCCGTTGCTTATAAGGAATTTTGGGGTTTTGATCTGCATGGTGGTCTCCTCAATGGCCGCGGATCATGTGCACCAGCGTGCGCGGCACCAGCGCCACCATCGTCAGGTGCACCAGCACGAACGCGACGAGCAGCGCCATGGCCAGAAAATGAATCCGGCGCGCCACCTCGTAGCCGCCCAGCAGTTCGCGCAGCAGCGGAAACTGCACCGACTTCCACAGCACCAGCCCGGACAGCACCAGCAGCACGCTGTCCAGCATCACGAACAGATAGGCCAGGCGCTGCACCATGTTGTAGTGGCGCGGGTCCGCGTGCGCGAGCTTGCCGGCCAGCGCGGCCTTGAGGTCGGCGATCAGCGCCCTGGGGGACAGCGGGAAAAACTTGCGCCACAGCCGTCCTGTGACTATGTTCAGCATCAGATACAACACGCCGTTGATGGCCAGCACCCACATCGCCGCGAAGTGCCACTGAATGGCGCCCCCCAACCAGCCGCCCAGCGTCAGCACGGCCGGAATCTCGAAACCCATGAAGCCGGTGGCGTCGTAAATGCGCCAGCCGCTCATCACCAGCGTGACCACCGCGAGGGCGTTGATCCAGTGCATGGCGCGCAGCCAGCCGGGGTGAATGATTTGCGCGTTCGTATCCATCCATCGTCTCCAGTCGTGAAGGAAGTGGAAGGCCCGCGACGATTCGGCGCCTTCATCCTGTCTGTCATGAGGGGTAGTCGGGCCGCGCCGCGGGTTCTTACAGGAGTAGTCCGCTTTTTGTTGGAGCGCAAGGCATTGCGCCTTCCGGCTCGCCGTGCCCGATCAGTACTGGTGCCCGGTAGGGTTAGGGCTCACGTGCGGAAAGGATGGCATTGAGTTCACCGCCGATTTCCACCACGAGCGCCGAGCAGCGAATGTACTCATTCCTAAGAAACTCTTCAGCAAAGACCGGTCTGTATGAAACGCACTCGTGCTCAAAGGCGGGGAACGTGACGGCGTGCCTGGCTTCGCGCTCGCCCGTGAAGTCTTCATTGAGCGAGGGGAAGACGATGCTTCGGTGTTTGGCTTGATTCGCCAAAGCGGACAAGTGTTTGAATTCGCCACCGGTCGCAAGCGTTTTGAGCAGGGCTCCCAGCTTGGCGCTACCAGAATGCTTCGTGAGTTGCGCCGTCACAGAGGTGACCGAGAGGGCTCGCGGCTTGATCGCGCTCGGAAGAAGGTTTAGCCCTAGAGAGTAATAGAGCGCATTCGCGAGAATATCTGGTACAGCGTGGATGCTCTGAATGCACGCTGTCAGGTGCGCTCCGACTTCGCGGGTGAACACGTTGAATTTGGCCCACCCCTCACGATCCCCGCCGAGTGTGACTTTAAACAGTGAGGCATCCTGGAGCTCAGATGAAACGTAGGCTTCTACCGCGGCCCGCGCGGCCTGAAAATGGATTCGGGCATAGATTTGTCGGTCATCTACAGACCGGATCGACGGTGCAGCGAGTTCAAGCTGCCGTCCCCCGAAAAGTCGAGAGATGTGCTCACGCGTTTCATTGAGATTCCAGGGTGGCATGGGGGCTCGTCAGAGCTTTTGCAACGCGCGCGCCATGTCGGCTTTCAGGTCATCGATGTGCTCGACGCCGACCGACATGCGCACGAAGTTGGGCGCGATATCGGCGGCCTGCATCTGCGCCTCGTTCATCGTGCCGGCCCACATGGCGGCGGTGTGCACGATCAGCGAGTCGACGCCGCCCAGGCTCACGGCGTGGGTCGCGAGCTCCAGCGAGGCCACAAACCGGCTGGTGGCCTCGAAGTTGCCGCGCACCGCGAACGCAATCACGGCGCCGTAGCCCGTCATCTGCTGGCGCGCCAGCGCGTGTTGCGGGTGGCTTTCCAGCCCCGGGTAGAACACACGCTCGACCTGCGGCTGGTCCTGGAGCCACTGCGCCAGCGCCAGCGCGTTGGCGTTGATGCGCTGCACGCGCAGCGGCAGCGTGCGCAGGCCGCGCAGCAGCAGCCAGGCGTCCATCGGTGACAGCACCGCGCCCAGCGTGGTGTGCATGCGCCAGATTTTTTCGGCGTGCAGCGCCGAGCAGCAGACGGCGCCGGCCGTGAGGTCGTGGTGCCCGCCGAGGTACTTGGTGGCGCTGTGCAGCACGATGTCGATGCCCAGCGCATGCGGCTGCTGGTTCAGCGGCGAGGCAAAGGTGTTGTCGGCCACGGTCAGGATGCCGCGCGGCCTGGCCAGCGCCGCCACCGCGGCCAGGTCGGTCAGCACCAGCGTCGGATTCACCGGGCTCTCCAGCATGATGAGCCGGGTGTTGGGGCGGATCGCCGCCTCGATCGCGGCCAGGTCGGTCTGCTCGACGATGCTGACCTGCACGCCAAAGCGCACCAGCACTTCCTCGAACAGCTTGGTGGTGCTCATGTAGTGCCGGCTCTGCGCGATCACGTGGTCGCCGGCCGACACGAGCGCGAGCACCGTGGTGCTGATCGCCGCCATGCCCGAGCCGGTCAGCAGCGCGGTCTCGGTCCCTTCGAGCTTGGCCAGGATCGCCGCCACATGCTCGTGCGTGGGGTTGCCATAGCGCGTGTAGAAGCCCGGATGGCGCGGCACATTCGCCATCTCGGCGAAGGCTTGCGGGTCGTCGGCCTTGAAGGTGGCCGAATAGTGAATGGGCGCGACCAGCGCCGAATCGGTCGACAGGCCCGCGTCGCCGTGCAGCACGCGGGTTTCGTCGTGCCAGGACGCCGGGTCGGAGGAAGGGTTGGAGGCGGGGTTTTTTTTCATGCGATGGATCGTCCGGACAGCCGGGACGGAGGCCCGGGCTGTCCAGTCTACTGCGTGAGGTTTAGGCGGGAGGGCGGCGCGGTCATGGCAGGCGCGGGGCGCCGGCCTGGCTACGCAGCGACGGGCAACCCCCAGGACGGCGCCCATTCCTACAGCGCCAGAGCCCGGCAACGCGGTACGATGCCAGTCCCGACCACTCAGAGCCCGCACCACCGATGGAGGAGCCCAGCCCCCGCGTCACGCAACAGGACACGCCCCAAGGGCCGTGTGCCGTGCTGGCCGGTCGCTGGACGGCGGCGCAGCTCACGGGGGCGAGCGCGTGGCGGCAGGCCTCCCGCGACCTGCAGGCGTTGCCTGCTGCGGCCGCGCCCGGTGCCCTGCTGGGCTGGAACCTGCAGTCGCTGCAGCAGTTCGACCACATCGGCGCCCAGATACTGTGGAACCACTGGGGCCGCCAGTGGCCGACCCGGCTCGACGCGACGCCCGACCAGCGCGCCGTGCTCGAGCGCGTGGCGCAGTTCACCACCACACCGCCCGCGCCCCCGCGCGCCACGCCGTGGCAGCAATTCCTCGGCCTGGGCGCCTGGGTGTTGCAGGGACTCGAACGCGGCAAGGACCTGACACGGCTGATTGGCCAGTTGCTGCTCGACATGCTGCGGCTGCTGCGCGCGCCGCGCCGCGGGCCCTGGCGCGATCTGTCGGGCCACCTGTTCAGCATGGGCGCGGCCGCGCTGCCAATCACCGCGCTGGTCGGCTTCCTGATCGGCGTGGTGCTGGCCTACCTGAGCGCGCAGCAGCTGCGCCAGTTTGGCGCCGACGCCTATATCGTGGACCTGCTGGGCATCTCGCTGATTCGCGAACTCGGGCCGGTGCTGGCCGCCATCCTGCTTGCCGGGCGTTCGGGCTCGGCCATCACCGCGCAGATCGGCGTGATGCGCGTCACCGAAGAGCTCGATGCGATGAGCGTGATGGGCATTGCGCAGGGCTTTCGGCTGGTGCTGCCGCGCGCCCTGGCGCTGGCCATCGTGATGCCCTTGATCAGCGTGTGGACCACGCTGGCCGCGCTCGTCGGCGGCATGCTGGCGGCCGACGTGGCGCTGGGCGTGACGCCGGCCTACTTCATCCAGGCGCTGCCCGGGGCGGTGGATGTGGCCAACCTGGCGCTGGCGACGGGCAAGTCGGTGGTGTTCGGCGTGCTGATTGCGCTGATCGGCTGCCACTTCGGGCTGCGCGTCGAGCCCAATACCGAGAGCCTGGGCCAAGGCACCACGGCTTCGGTGGTGGCCTCGATCACCATGGTGATCCTGGTGGACGCGCTGTTTGCCGTGGTGTTCAAGAATGTGGGCATATGAGTACAGATCCCACGCCCGTTCCCCACGCCCCGCAGGATGACGACGTGATCGTCGACGTGGAGAAACTCTGGACCGTGTTCGGCCCGCCCGAGCACCCCGTGGTCATCCACCAGGATCTGGACCTGCGCGTGCGGCGCGGCGAAATCGTCTCGCTGGTCGGCGGCTCGGGCAGCGGGAAGACCACCTTGCTGCGGCAAATGTTGGGGCTGGAGACGCCGTTCCGCGGCCAGGTCCGCGTACTCGGCGAACCCGCCTCCTGCATGGGCGGTCAGGGCGCGTCGAGCCGGGTCGGCATGCTGTTCCAGCACGGCGCGCTGTTCTCGGCCTTCAGCGTGCTGGACAACGTGGCGTTTGCGCTGCGCGAGTTGGGGACCCTGCCCGATGCGCTGATCCGCGACGCCGCGCTGGTCAAGCTGCAAATGGCCGGGCTGGCCGTGGCGGACGCCGCCAAGATGCCGAGCGACCTGTCGGGCGGCATGGTCAAGCGCGTGGCGCTGGCGCGCGCGCTCATCATGGACCCGCCGCTGCTGCTGCTGGACGAGCCCACGGCGGGGCTGGACCCGGAGAGCTCCGACAGTTTTTGTGCCCTGCTTGGCTCGCTGCACCGCGAGATGGGCCTGACGGTGGTGATGGTCACACACGATCTGGACACGGTGTTCGAGCTCAGCACCCGCGTGGCGGTGCTGGCCGAAAAGAGAGTCATCGTGAATGGCCCGGTGCGCGAGGTGGTCGCATTCGACCACCCCTTCATCCGGGAATTTTTCCTGGGCCAGCGCGGGCGCCGCGCGATGGCGACGTTGCCCGAGCCCGCGGCGCAGCCTGTGTAGAAAGAGAGTCACTGGAATGGAAAACAAAGCCCATGCCCTGGCCGCCGGCACGTTCGTGCTGCTGATCACCGCGCTGCTGATTGCGCTGGCCGCGTGGCTGATGCGCGACAAGCAGGTGTTCCGCGTCTACGAGATGTCCACGCGCGAGGCCCTCAGCGGCCTGCAGGTGCAGGCGCCAGTGCGCTACCGCGGTATTGCCGTGGGCAAGGTCTCGTACATCGGCTTCGATCCGCAGGTCAAGGGCAATGCCCTGGTGCGCATCGCGGTCGACCAGAGCGCGCCCATCACGAAGTCCACCTTTGCCACACTGAGCTTTCAGGGGGTGACCGGTCTGGGCTTTGTGCAGCTCGACGACGACGGGCAGTCGAGCCAGCCGATCCCGTATGTCGAGGATGGCGGCTACCCGCGCATTCCGCTCAGGCCCAGCCTGCTGAGCAGCCTGTCGGACGAGGGCACCGCCATGATCAAAGAGGTCGAAGAGGCCACCCAGCGCATCAACCTGCTGTTTGCGCCCGACAACCAGAAGGTGCTGATCGATGCCGTCAGCCAGCTCGGGCAGGCGGCCGACAGCATCAACCGGCTCGCCGCCAGCGTGGATGGCACCTTGACGCAGCGGCTCAACCCGGCGCTGGCCGCGATACCCCCGCTCGCCGACGAGACGCGCAAAACCCTGCAGTCGCTGCAGGCCACGTCCAATGACTTTGGCCAGATCGCCCGGCGTGCCAACGAAAAAGGCGGGGTGATGGATCAGCTCGCCGATGGCAGCCAGGCGCTGACGCAGGCCGCCGCCACGCTGAACGGGGGCACCCTGCCCAGCGTGAGCCGCGCCGGTGACGATGTCGCGCGCACCGCGCGCCAGCTCACCCGCACCGTGCGCGGCATCAGCGATAACCCGCAGTCGCTGGTGTTCGGCAGCGGCGCCGTGCAACCCGGCCCCGGCGAGGCCGGATTTACCGCACCAGGAGCCGCAAAATGACGCCGTCCGGATCGGAGTTTGCTATGAAATATGAAGCGCATGGTGTAGGCGCAGTATGGGCTAGAGGCCTGTTTTTTCTAATTTTTCTGCTGCTGGCGGGCTGCGCCCTGACCGAAAAACAGGTGCGCGCGAGCGTGTACGACTTTGGCCCCGGCGCGCTCGTGGCGGCGCCCGAGCCCGCCGCGGCCCCGGGCTTGCCAGCGCTCGCGCTGGGCGACGTGCAGACCAGCCAGGCGCTCGATAGCCTGGCCGTCCTGTACCGACTCGACTACGCCGATGCGCAGCAACTGCGTCCCTACGCCCATGCGCGCTGGAGCGCGCCTCCCGCGCAACTGGTGCGCCAGCGCCTCAGCGAGGTCCTGAGCCGGGATCGCGCGGTGGTGAATGCCAGCGAGAGCACGGTGCCGCTGGTGCTGCGCGTCGAGCTGGAGGAGTTCAGCCAGCGCTTCACGTCGCCGGCGCAAAGCAGCGGCGTGATCCGCCTGCGCGTGACGCTGACCCGGATCACGCCGGCTGGCGAGCGGCCCGTGGCGCAGCGCAGTGTGGTGGTGCAGCGCCCCGCGCCCAGCCTGGATGCCCCCGGCGGCGTCCAGGCGCTGGCCGCTGCGACCGAGGCGGCGGCGCAGGAGATTGCGCAGTGGCTGGCGCCACTGCGCTGAGGCTCGATTTTCTATCCAATATGCCCGAGCACGGGGAACAGCTTGCGCAGGCCGTCGGCCATCAGTTCGACCGACAGCGCGGCCAGGATCAGCCCCATCAGGCGCGTCATGATGTTGATGCCGGTCTTGCCGAGAAAGCGCGAAATCGGCTCTGCCAGCGCGAAGCAAAACGCCGAGACCAGCCCGATCACCAGGCCGTAGCCCACCAGGGTCAGCAGTTGCAGGAAGCTCTTGGCCTTGTCGGCATAGATCACCACCGTGGACATGGTGGCCGGGCCGGTCAGCAGCGGAATGGTCAGCGGCACCACGGCAATGCTGGCACCCACGGCCGAGCGCGCGGCCGCATCGTTCAGCTCGGTCGGGGTGGATTTGGCCTCGGCCGGCTGCGCGTTCAGCATGCTCAGCGACGAGGTCAGCAGCAGCATGCCGCCGCCGACCTGGAAGCTGGCCAGCGAGATACTGAAGAAATCCAGAATCTGCAGGCCCAGCAGCGCACTGACGGCAATCACGACGAAGGCGCTGAACGACGAGACCCAGATCGTGCGCTGGCGCTGTGCGCGCGCGAAGCCCTGCGTGTAGTGGATGAAAAACGGCACGATGGCCAGCGGATTGACGATGGCCAGCAGGGTGACCAGTGGTTTCAGGTCCATGGCCATCAGCGCGCTCCCGAGACTTCGAGCAGGGACATGGTGGTGTAGCTGGCGGCCTCCGAGAGCAGCCAGACGATGGCCTGCGCCACCTCGTCGGCGCTGCCGCCGCGCTGCATCGGCACCTCATGCATCCGGTCGCGCACACGGTCGGGCAGACCGCCCGAGGCATGGATCTCGGTCTCGATCAGGCCCGGGCGCACGGCGTTGACGCGGATGCCCTCGGCCGCCACTTCCTTGGCCAGGCCGATCGTGAAGCTGTCGATCGCACCCTTGCTGGCCGCGTAGTCCACGTACTGCGCCGGCGAGCCGAGCCGCGCGGCGGCGCTCGAGACGTTGACGATGGCGCCGCCGCTGCCGCCATGTTTCGTGCTCATGCGGCGCACCGCCTCGCGCGCGCACAGAAACGAGCCGATCACGTTGATGTCGAAGATGCGCTTGAGGCGCGCCACGCTCATCTCGTCGACCCGGGCCGCCACATCCACCACGCCGGCGTTGTTGACGAGCGCGGTCAGGCGCCCGAACTGCGCGTCCAGGGCGGCGAACATCGCCAGCACCTGGTCTTCCTGCGCCACGTCGGCCTGCAGCGCAATGGCGCTGCCGCCGCCCGCGCGAATCTGGCGCACCACGCCCTCGGCCGCCTCAGCGTGGGCGGTGTAGTTGACGGCCACCGCATAGCCCTGCTGCGCCGCCAGCAGCGCGGTGGCGGCGCCGATGCCGCGGCTGCCGCCGGTAACCAGTAAAACCTTGTTCAAAGCCTGTCTCCTGCAGAAAAGTGGCGTCTCGGCTACAAACCAGTATTACAGCATCACACCGACTGGAGCCTGCCTTGAGCCCATCCGTTGACTATTACTTTGCCGCGCAAAGCCCCTGGACCTACCTGGGTCACCCGCGCCTGGCGGCCATGGCCCGCGCCACCGGCGCCGCGGTGCGCGTGCTGCCGGTGGACCTGGGCCAGGTGTTCCCGGTCTCGGGCGGGCTGCCGCTGGGCAAACGCGCGCCGCAGCGCCAGGCCTATCGGCTGCTGGAACTGCAGCGTTTCTCCGAGCTGCTGGCGCTGCCTTTGACGATCAAACCCAGATACTTCCCGGTGTCCAGCGATGACGCGGCGCGCCTCATCGTCGCGGTGGACACTCACGACGGCGCCGACGCCGCGATGAAGATCGCGGGCGCGGTGTTCGCGGCCGTGTGGGCGCAGGAGCGCGACATCGCCGACGAGCGGGTGCTGGCGCAACTGCTGTCCGAACAGGGCTTGAATCCGGCGCGGCTGGAGCAGTCGCACAGCCAGGCGGCGCACGAGCGCTATGAAGCCAACACCCGGCAGGCGATCGAGGCCGGGGTGTTCGGCGCGCCCAGCTTTGTGGTGGACGGCGAGCTGTTCTGGGGCCAGGACCGGCTCGATTTTGTCGAGCGGAAACTGAAGGCCTGGGCGCACAGGTAAAGTCTGCAGCATCGGCACGTCAGGCCGAACCAACTGAATTAAGGAGCATGAACATGGGGCAATGGATCGATCTCAAGGCGGCGGACGGTTTTGTCTTTCCCGCCTACGTGGCGCAACCCGCGGGGCCGGCCAGGGGCGGCGTGGTGGTGCTGCAGGAAATCTTCGGCGTCAATTCGCACATCCGCGCGGTGGCCGACGGTTACGCGCTTGATGGCTACCTGGCGGTCGCGCCCGCCACTTTTCACCGCGTCAAGCCGGGCGTGGAGCTGGGCTATACGCAGGACGACATCACGGCCGGTGTGGCGCTGAAAGCCGCGGTGGAGGGCCTGGCCGCACCCGGTGTGCTGCCCGACATCCAGGCCGCCATCGACTATGCACAGCAGGCCGGCAAGGTCGGCGTGGTGGGCTATTGCTGGGGCGGCCTGCTCACGTGGCGCTCGGCCTGCCTGCTTCAGGGCCTCGCCGCCGCCGTGCCGTATTACGGCGGCGGCATGACCAGTGCGACCGAGACGGCGCGCACGCCGCGGGTGCCGGTGCTGGTGCATTTCGGCGAGCAGGACCACTCGATTCCGGTGGAGACGGCGCGCGCCTTCGCCAAGGCCCAGCCCGGCGTGGAGGTGAAGTTCTACGCCGCAGGCCATGGTTTCAATTGCGACCAGCGCGGCGCCTACGACGCGGCCGCTGCCACGCTGGCACGCACGCGCACGCTGGCGTTCTTCGGCCAGCACCTGGGCTGAGGCGGCATGATCCAGCTGCACTACTACCCCAGCACGGCGGCCATGGCGCCGCACATCCTGCTCGAGGAGATCGGGGTGCCGTTCGAGCTGGTACTGGTGGATCGGGCGCACGATGTGCACAAGACGCAGCAATACCTGCAGCTCAACCCGAATGGCCTGATCCCCAGTTTGACGCAGGGCGACCTGGTGCTGTATGAGTCCGCCGCGATCTGCCTGCATCTGTGCGACACCCACCCGCAGGCTGCGCTCGCCCCGCCTGTGGGCACGGCGCAGCGCGCCCACTTCTACAAGTGGCTGATGTGGCTCACCAACACGCTGCAGGCCACGCTGATCGTCTACTTTTATCCCGAGCGCTGGGTCAACGCCGGCAACGCCGTGGGTGTGGCCGAGGTGCGCGCGCACGCCGAGTCTAAGGTGCGGGTGCTGCTGGACCTGCTCGAGCGGGAACTGGCCCGCTACGGCGGCCCCTGGCTGCTCGGCGACAGTTATACGGCGCTCGACCCCTACGCGATGATGCTGTGCCGCTGGACGCGCAACTTCGAGCAGCCCGCACGCGCACGCACACACCTGGGCCCGTACCTGCAGCGCGTGCTGGAGCGTCCCGCCGTGCAACGCGCGTTTGCCACCGAGCAGATCGCCCCACCTTGGGTGTAGGCAGCGCGCCACACGAAGTGGGCAAGCGTGGGGGCCCTACTTTCCCGTGCGTGCCAGATAGCGCTTGCGCCAGAACACCAGCCCGGTGGCGGCGGCAACGGCCAGCATGAATGCCACGGTCCACCAGAACGCGGCTTGGTGATGGATCAGCGGCATGAACTCGAAGTTCATGCCGAAAAATCCGGTGATCAGGTTCAGCGGCAGAAAGATCGCGGTCAGTGCGGTCAGCGTGCGCATGATGTCGTTGGTGCGGTTGCTCTGCGCGCTGAAGTGCATCTGCAGCGTAGTTTCCGCCGTTTGCTCCAACCGCAGCACATGGTGCACGACGCGCTCGATGTGCTCCAGCACGTCGCGGCTGCGCACCTTGAGCAGCTCGTACTCGCGCGCCAGCGCGGGTGTGGCGGGCGCCGGCCAGTCCTCCAGCACGGCGATCCAGTCCTGCATGGCGCTGCGCTGGTCTTCGCAGATGCCGTCGAGCTGGTGCAGGGCCAGGCGCGCCTCGAGCAGCGCGCCCCAGTTGCTGAAGCGGGTGTGCGGCGCCAGCAGCTCGACCTGCCAGTGATCGAGCTGGCGCGTCAGCTCGCGCCGCAAATCCAGGTAGCCATCGACCATCTGGGCCACGATGCGCAGCATCAGGTCCGCCGGGCTGGTCGGCAGTCGCGCGCCGGCGCCGCGGGCCTCAAGGGATGCGCCGCCGAGCAGTTTGGCAGCGTAGGCGTCGCGGATCGCGCAGTCGGCGGGGTGCACGGTGAGCAGCACATGGTCGAACACGGCAAAGCCGACCGGGCTGGTGTCGATGCGCCGCAAAATGGGCGGCCCGCTGCGCTTGGCCGGCGCGCCCGGCGCCGGGCCGGGTTGGCTTGTGTGGGCCGGATCGGCCTCGTGCTGACCGGCGCTCAGGCGCCGGAACACCAGAACGTCGTATTGCGAGGTGTAGTCGTAATGCGACGGCAGCTGGTGGTTCAGCAGGTCGCTGATGTGCAGGTCGACCAGTTGCGTGCCGCACAGCGCCTGCAGCGTGGCCTGGATTTGCGCCTGAAGGGCTTCGAATTCGCGCCGGCCGCAGGCAATCCAGACGTAGCCCTGTTCAGGCAACTGGGTTGGCGGGGTCGGTGTCTCCAGAACGCCGGCGCCGCTGATGTTGAAGATGCGCATGAAATCTCCCGGCAGCGCCCGTGTGCAGTCCGGGTTATTGGTTAAATCGGCCTTCAGCCCTTGATGGGCCTTCGCAGGTAGCTATGAATTTTATAGTTTTCGGTGCGCATCAACGGGCCATCAGGCGCGCCGCCTCGAGCGCGAAGTAGGTCAGCACGCCGTCGGCACCGGCGCGCTTGAAGGCCAGCAGGCTCTCCATCATCACGGCGTCGTGCTCCAGCCAGCCGTTCAGGGCAGCGGCCTTCAGCATCGCGTATTCGCCGCTGACCTGGTAGGCGAAGGTCGGCATCTGAAACTCGTCCTTCACGCGGCGCACCACGTCCAGATACGGCATGCCGGGTTTCACCATCACCATGTCGGCGCCCTCGGCAATGTCCAGCGCGACTTCGCGCAGCGCCTCGTTGCTGTTGCCCGGGTCCATCTGGTAGGTCTTCTTGTCGGCCTTGCCCAGGGTGGCGGCCGAGCCCAGGGCGTCGCGGAACGGGCCGTAAAAGGCGCTCGCGTACTTGGCGCTGTAGGCCATGATGCGGGTGTGGATGTGGTGCCGGTGCTCCAGCGCGCGCCGGATCGCGCCGATGCGCCCGTCCATCATGTCGCTCGGCGCCACAATGTCCACCCCGGCATCGGCTTGAGTGAGCGCCTGCTTCACCAGCACCGCCACGGTTTCGTCGTTGAGGATGTAGCCGCTCGCGTCGAGCAGGCCGTCCTGGCCATGGCTGGTGAAGGGGTCGAGCGCCACGTCGGTCATCACGCCGAGTTCCGGGAAGCGTTTTTTAAGTTCGCGCACCACGCGCGGTACCAGGCCGTCCGGGTTCCAGGCCTCGCTGCCGTCGGGGGTTTTGAGCGCCGGCTCGATCACCGGAAACAGCGCCATCACCGGAATGCCCAGGCGCACGCATTCTTCGGCGACCGGCAGCAGCAGGTCCAGGCTCAGGCGGTCCACGCCGGGCATGGAGGCCACGGCCTCGCGGCGCTGGCTGCCGTCCAGCACAAACACCGGGTAAATCAGGTCGTGCGCGCCGAGGGCGTGTTCGCGCACCAGGTTGCGCGTGAACGCGTCGCGGCGCAGGCGCCGGGGGCGGCCAAGGGGGTAGGGGGCATAGAGGCTCATGGGCAAAATTGTGCCTGATTCGCGCGGCGGCCAGACAAGCCCGCGCGGTCAATAAAGTAGAAAGTACTACAAAACCACCACGCTGTTTGCAACGTGTCACAAATAGTTCGCAGAATTGCTTGAAATTGCCCGGCGACCTTGGTAAATTTCAACCGGGCAGCTTGCTGCTCCCCGCTTTTCCTCCCTGAGCGGGCGCCTCAATGTGTGACAGCAAAAAGGCTTCCCAACCCGGCCTTGGTGCCGGGTTTTTTTTGCCTTGAAGAGTGCCGGCGGGGGTGCCCGGGTCGTGACCTGCCCTGTGGCACTAAACTGTGCCCATGCTCTGGGTCAAATCGCTCCACATCGTCTTTATTGCCAGCTGGTTTGCCGGCCTGTTCTATCTCCCCCGCATTTTCGTGAACCTGGCCATGGTGGCGCCGCAGTCGCTGGCCGAGCGCGAGCGGCTGCTGCTGATGGCGCGCAAGCTGTTGCGCTTTTCCACGCTCTTGGCCGTGCCCGCGGTGCTGCTGGGCCTGTGGCTGTGGCTGGGCTACGGCATCGGGCGCGCTCCGGCCGGCAACGGCTGGCTGCACGCCAAGCTCGTCGTGGTGCTGCTGGTGATTGGCTACCACCACGCCTGCGCGCGCCTGCTGCGCCAGTTCGAGGCGAACCGCAATACGCACAGCCACGTCTGGTTTCGCTGGTTCAACGAAATCCCGGTGATCTTGCTGTTGCTGGCGGTGGTGCTGGTGGTGGTCAAGCCGTTCTGAGCCACGCGCCGTGACGC
Source organism: Polaromonas sp. C04 (assembly GCF_002002705.1). Classification (GTDB taxonomy): domain Bacteria; phylum Pseudomonadota; class Gammaproteobacteria; order Burkholderiales; family Burkholderiaceae_C; genus Rhodoferax_A. The sequence continues at coordinate 22,837 of NZ_MUNS01000015.1, forward strand.
AAAAGACCTCGGCCTGGCCGCTCGCGCTGAGCTACACGGCGCTCATCGTTTATGCCAGCCTGTACCCGTTTTCCGACTGGCGCGACCAGGGTATCGTGCCCTGGTTCTACCTGACGGCCCCGCTGCCCAAGTACTGGACCTGGTTCGACCTGGTCTCCAATGTGCTGGGCTACGCGCCGCTCGGCTTTCTGTATGCGCTCAGTGCGCTGCGCAGTGGCGGGCCGCGCCGCAGCGCGCACGCGGTGCTGCTGGCATCAACGGCGTGCGGCCTGCTGTCGTTCGCGATGGAAACGCTGCAAAGCTACCTGCCGGTGCGCGTGCCGTCGAATGTCGATCTCACGTTGAACCTGCTGGGGGGCTGGTTGGGTGCCGTGACGGCCTTCTCGCTGGAAAAACTCGGCGCCATCGACCACTGGAGCCGGATCCGCGCGCACTGGTTCGTCGACGATGCGCGCGGCGCGCTGGTGTTGCTGGCGCTATGGCCGGTGGCCCTGCTGTTTCCGACACCGGTGCCGCTGGGGCTGGGCCAGGTGATGGAGCGGCTCGAGGCCGCGCTGGGCGATGCCTTGCAGGGCACACCGTTTCTGGCCTGGCTGCCCGTGCGCGAAGTGGAACTGCAGCCGCTGCTGCCCAGCGCCGCGCTGCTGTGCGCCATGCTGGGGGTGCTGATCCCGTGTCTGCTCGGCTACTGCATTATCCGCTCGAAGGCGCGTCGCGCTCTGTTTTTAATAGCAACTATCGCTGTGGGAATCTGCGCGACAGCGCTGTCCGATGCCTTGAGCTACGGTCCGTCGCACGCCTGGGGCTGGTTCTCGCTGCCGGTGCAAGTGGGACTCGGCGTGGCCTTCCCCGTCGGGCTGGCGCTGCTCGCCATGCCGCGGCGTGCCTGCGCCGCGCTGCTGCTGCTGGCGCTGGCGGTGCAGTTGGGCGTGCTGAACCAGGCGCCGGCCAGTGCGTATTTCTCGCAAACGCTGCAGACCTGGGAGCAGGGCCGCTTCATCCGCTTCCATGGCGTGATCCAGTGGATGGGCTGGCTCTGGCCTTATGTCACGCTGGTGTATGTGCTGGTGCGGGTCTCGCGGCGCGAGCCCGGCACCTAAAATACCCGCATGAATGCCCCTTTGCCCGCCGATGCGGCGGCTCCCCCTTCCTATTACGAACGCCACATTTTTTTCTGCCTCAACGAACGCAAGAACGGCGAGAACTGCTGCGCCCAGCATGGCGCCCAGCAGGGTTTCGATCGCTGCAAGGCACTGGTCAAGGCGGCCGGCCTGGCCGGTCCGGGCCGCGTGCGCGTGAACAAGTCGGGCTGCCTGGACCGCTGCGCTGCGGGGCCGGTGGCCGTGGTCTACCCCGAGGCGGTGTGGTACAGCTATGTGGACGAGAACGACATCGATGAGATCGTCGAGTCGCACCTGAAAAACGGCCGGGTGGTGGAGCGCCTGCGCGTGCCGCCGCACCTCGGGCGCTGATTTCGGTGAATTCACAAACCCTCAAGCTGAGGCTGTCGGGCGCCGCAGGCGCCATCGAGGCGGTGCGCGATGAGCCCGTACTGGCGCCGGGCCAGGCGGCGCGCGGTGTCGCGGTGATTGCCCATCCGCACCCGCTGTTCGGTGGCACGATGGACAACAAGGTCGTGCAAACGCTGGCGCGTGCCTTCGTGCAATGCGGCTGGAGCGCGGTGCGCTTCAACTTTCGCGGCGTCGGCGCGAGCGCCGGCGTGCATGACGAAGGCCGTGGCGAGACCGACGACCTGCTCGCGCTGATCGAGCAGCTTGCGCCCGCCGGGGCGCTGGCGCTGGCTGGGTTTTCCTTTGGCGCGTTCGTTGCCAGCCGCGCCATTGCGGCGTTGTGGGACGTGCGCGCCATCGAGAAAATCGTGCTGGTGGGCACGGCCGTGGCCCGCTTCGATGTAGCCGATGTGCCGCTGCAGGCGCATGAACGCACCCTCGTGATTCACGGCGAGCAGGACGACACCGTGCCGCTGGCGGCGGTGCTGGACTGGGCACGGCCGCAGTCACTTCCTGTCACAGTCGTTCCGGGCGGCGGGCACTTCTTTCACGGACAATTGCCGCTGCTGAAAAATCTGGTGGTGCGCCATCTGCGGTCCTGAAACTTTATCGGACCGGTCGCAGTCCCACAGCGGCCCGTCCTGCCTTTAACTTCTTTTCAAATCGAAATCACCTCATCCATGAACCGTTTTACGTCTGCGCTGCGCGCGCTTGTGGCCGCCTCGCTGGTGGCTCCTCTTGGCCTGCTGGCCGCCACTCCCAAGACCGCGCCGGCGCCCGCTGCCGCTGCCGTGGCTCCCGCGCCGTCTTCGCTGCCGCAGCCACCCGAGATTGCGGCGCGCAACTACCTGGTGATGGATATGACGTCGAACCAGATCCTGGCGCAAAAGGATATCGACGCTCCGGTCGAGCAGGCCTCCCTGACCAAGCTGATGACGGCGTACCTGGTGTTCGACGCGCTGCGGACCAAGAAAATTACCCTGACCCAGACGTTCCCGGTCAGTGTGCGGGCCTGGAAGATGCCAGGCTCGCGCATGTTCATCGACCCGAAGATGCAGGTGCCGGTGGATGACCTGATCAAGGGCATGATCGTGCAGTCTGGCAACGATGCCGCGATGGCTTTGGCGGAAGGCGTGGGCGGCACCGAGGAGCACTTCGTGCAGATGATGAACGACCAGGCCAAGGCCCTGGGTATGAACTCGACGACCTACAAGAATCCGGACGGCCTGACGGAGCCCGGTCATCTGACGACCGCGCGCGACCTGGCCACGCTGGCGACGCGACTGAGGCGCGACTTCCCCGAATATGCGTATTACGATGCGATCAAGAAATACCATTACGCCGGCACGCCGCCCAGCAACGACACGAACCGCAACGGCCTGCTGTTTCGCGATCCCACCGTGGACGGCCTGAAGACGGGCCACACGGATGCGGCCGGCTACTGCCTGATTGCCACCGCCAAGCGTGATTTCCCGAATGTGCCGGGCCGGCGCATGCTGACCGTCGTGCTGGGCACCACCAGCGAAGCCGCGCGCCTGAACGAATCGCAAAAGCTGCTGAACTGGGGCTATACCGCCTATGAAGACATCAAGCTGTTTGGTGCCAATCAGCCGGCCGTGACACCGAGTGTCTGGAAGGGCAAGGAAAATACCCTCAAGCTGGGGCGCCCGGAGGGCATCGTCGTGTCGGTTCCCGTCGGCGGCGCAGCCAAGATCAAGACTCAGGTGGTGCGCCCCGACCCATTGGTCGCCCCGTTCGTCAAGGGGCAGCAGGTTGGCACGCTCAAGGTGTCGCTGGGTGACCAACCCCTGACCGATGTGCCGCTGGTGGTGCTCGAGTCAGTGGATCAGGCCGGTATCCTGGGCCGCGCCTGGGATGCGATACGGCTGTGGATCAAATAATGGCGCCATAGCCACGGCGCCTCATCCGGGTGTGAGCGGTTGCTGTCTTTGGCGCGCGTCGCGAATTTGCGACAAACCGCTCACACTGCTATACTTGAAGGCTTTTCGGAATTTCCGAAGGGATTCACGTTTTCGTTCAAGTTTTCAAACGTTTAGGGACGTTTTATTCATGCCAACCATTAATCAGCTAGTACGCCAGGGACGCGAGGTCGAAAAGATCAAGTCCAAAAGCCCGGCGATGGAGAATTCTCCACAGCGCCGCGGCGTGTGCACCCGCGTGTACACCACAACGCCCAAAAAACCCAATTCCGCCCTGCGCAAGGTTGCCAAAGTGCGCCTGACCAACGGGTTCGAAGTGATTTCCTACATCGGCGGCGAAGGCCACAACCTGCAGGAGCACTCGGTGGTGCTGGTGCGCGGCGGCCGTGTCAAGGACTTGCCCGGTGTGCGCTATCACATCGTGCGCGGTTCGCTCGACCTGCAGGGCGTGAAAGACCGCAAGCAGTCGCGCTCCAAGTACGGCGCCAAGCGCCCGAAGAAGGCCTGATCGTCGAATAGTTAGTCGGTGTTTGAGTCGCCCTGGCCGGTGAATCAAACGAAGTGACCCGAAGCCCGGAATTTTCCGAGTGGGTCGAGTAAGTGAGGGTTTTGATAACTCTCGCGGTGTCCTCAAAACACACCAACTGAAGCAATAGAGGTGAAAAAATGCCACGTCGTCGCGAAGTCCCTAAACGTGAAATCCTGCCGGATCCTAAGTACGGCAATGTCGAACTCGCCAAATTCATGAACGTGATCATGCAAGGCGGCAAAAAGGCGATTGCCGAGCGCATCGTCTACGGTGCGCTCGAGCAGATCGAGAAAAAATCCGGCGGCAAAGACCCGGTCGAGGCATTCAGCATCGCCATCAACAACGTCAAGCCCATGGTGGAAGTAAAGTCCCGCCGCGTCGGCGGTGCCAACTACCAGGTGCCGGTCGAAGTGCGCCCGGTGCGCCGGCTGGCCCTGTCCATGCGCTGGATCAAGGAAGCGGCCAAGAAGCGCGGCGAAAAGTCGATGGCCCTGCGGCTGGCCAACGAACTGATCGAAGCCACCGAAGGCCGTGGCGGCGCCATGAAAAAGCGTGACGAAGTTCACCGCATGGCCGAGGCCAACAAGGCCTTCTCCCACTTCCGCTTCTAGGAAGCAGTTACTGCGCAACGTTTATATGTCGTTGCTTCGGCCGGTCCGTGCTGTCGTGCGGCCCTGGTCGGCGCATCCCGCCTGAGCGTTGCTTGCTACGCCGCGCCGTGAAGGCGCAGTTTCGGCGTAGCAGTTTGAATTTATCGAGCAACCAAGGACCCATCATGGCTCGCAAGACCCCCATCGATCGCTATCGCAATATCGGCATCTCGGCGCACATCGACGCCGGCAAAACCACGACCACCGAGCGCATTCTTTTTTACACCGGCGTGAACCACAAGCTGGGCGAGGTGCACGATGGTGCGGCCACGACCGACTGGATGGAGCAGGAGCAGGAGCGCGGCATCACCATCACGTCCGCGGCCGTGACCTGTTTCTGGAAGGGCATGGACCTGTCCCGCCCCGAGCACCGCATCAACATCATCGACACCCCCGGCCACGTGGACTTCACCATCGAGGTGGAGCGTTCCATGCGCGTGCTTGACGGCGCCTGCATGGTGTACTGCGCCGTGGGCGGTGTGCAGCCCCAGTCGGAGACCGTGTGGCGCCAGGCCAACAAGTACAAGGTGCCGCGTCTGGCCTTTGTCAACAAGATGGATCGCACCGGCGCCAACTTCTTCAAGGTCGTGGACCAGATGAAGCTGCGCCTGAAGGCCAACCCCGTGCCTGTGGTCATTCCGATCGGCGCCGAGGACAAATTCACCGGCGTGGTGGATCTGATCAAGATGCGCGCCATCATCTGGGATGAAGCCTCCCAGGGCATGAAGTTCGAGTACCGCGATATTCCGGCGGACCTGCTGGAATCCGCCAAGGCGTGGCGCGAGAAAATGGTCGAGGCCGCGGCCGAGGCCAACGAAGAGCTGATGAACAAGTACCTCGAAGAGGGTGACTTGACCGAAGCCGAAATCATGCTGGGCCTGCGCACGCGCACCATCGCCAGCGAAATCCAGCCCATGCTGTGTGGCACGGCCTTCAAGAACAAGGGTGTGCAGCGCATGCTGGATGCCGTGATTGACTTCATGCCTTCGCCGGTGGATATTCCCCCGGTCGACGGCACCGATGACGATGAGGCGCCGACCGTGCGCAAGGCCGATGATGGCGAGAAATTCTCCGCGCTGGCCTTCAAGCTGATGACCGATCCGTTTGTCGGCCAGCTGACCTTCGTGCGCGTGTATTCGGGCGTGCTGTCCAAGGGCGACAGCGTCTACAACCCGGTGCGCGGCAAGAAAGAGCGCATCGGCCGTATCGTGCAGATGCAGGCCAACAACCGCGTGGAAGTCGATGAAATTCGCGCCGGCGACATTGCCGCCTGTGTGGGCCTGAAAGACGTGACCACCGGTGAGACGCTGTGCGATCCCACGGCCATCATCACGCTGGAGCGCATGGTGTTCCCCGAGCCCGTCATTACCCAGGCCGTCGAGCCCAAGACCAAGGCCGACCAGGAAAAAATGGGCATCGCCTTGCAGCGTCTGGCGCAGGAAGACCCTTCTTTCCGCGTCAAGACCGACGAAGAGTCGGGCCAGACCCTGATTGCCGGCATGGGCGAGTTGCACCTGGAAATTATTGTGGACCGCATGAAGCGCGAGTTCGGCGTGGAAGCCAATGTGGGCAAGCCGCAAGTGGCTTACCGCGAGACCATTCGCAAGACGGTGACGGATGCCGAGGGCAAGTTTGTGCGCCAGTCGGGTGGCAAGGGCCAGTACGGCCATGTCGTGTTCAAGATCGAGCCGCAGGAACCCGGCAAGGGTTTCGAGTTCGTCGACGCCATCAAGGGTGGCGTGGTGCCGCGTGAATATATTCCTGCCGTGGAAAAGGGCGTCATCGAAGCGCTGGGCCAGGGCGTGCTCGCGGGCTATCCGGTGGTGGACGTCAAGGTGACGCTGCATTTCGGTTCCTACCACGACGTGGACTCGAACGAGCTGGCCTTCAAGATGGCTGCCATCTTTGGTTTCAAGGAAGGCTGCCGCAAGGCCAGTCCCGTGATCCTGGAGCCCATGATGGCCGTGGAAGTGGAAACGCCCGAAGACTACGCCGGCAACGTGATGGGCGATTTGTCCTCACGCCGCGGCATGGTGCAGGGCATGGAAGACATGGTCGGTGGCGGCAAGGCCATCAAGGCCGAAGTACCTCTGTCTGAAATGTTCGGCTACTCGACCACGCTGCGTTCCATGTCGCAAGGGCGCGCCACTTATACGATGGAGTTCAAGCACTACAGCGAAGCCCCGCGCAACGTGGCCGAGGCCATCGTGGCTGCCCGCGCGAAATAATTTCAAACTGTCTGCGACGGTGTGCCGCCCTGTTCCCGTGCGGGGCGAACCAGCAACATGGTGCAGACATTAAACCTGTACACGGGAACTGTTCTTTGGAGAATTGAAAATGGCAAAAGAGAAATATGCACGCACCAAGCCGCACGTGAACGTGGGCACCATTGGACACGTGGACCACGGCAAGACCACGCTGACGGCGGCCATTGCCACCGTGCTGGCGGCC
>NZ_MUNS01000044.1 GCF_002002705.1 Polaromonas sp. C04
CGCCTCCAGCTTGAATTCCAGCGTGTACTTGCCACGGGCTTGCCCGTCTTTCCTCTTGCTCATCTCTCATCTCCAATTGCTGAATTTAACCATCAGCTATGGAGTGCGTTTTTCGGGGGCAAGATCACATGCCAGGCATGCGCGCTTGAGGTTACCCGCGAGGCTGAATTACACCTTTCGCTTGCGCATGACTGCAATTGCAGCGAGACCCAATCCAAGCAATGCAAGCGAGCCCGGCTCGGGCACATGGTTGGCTGCGGCTGTGATGAAGACATGGTTAAAGGCGCCACCCCCCAACTCCGCCCGGTCTGAGCCAACATAAGCAGAAAAATCGCCCCAGGTGTTGTAGCCGCGAGCCCCCACATCGCTAAAAAAGCCTTCGGCCAATGCGACGCCGCCGCCATAGGAGTTGGTCAAGGGCAAATGAGAGCCATCTCCGTAGCCGTCGTACCAGGCGAGGTGATTGACGATGGTATCAAGCGTTGAAATCGCGTACTCGTAGCCGGCTGCGGCAGCTCCGAAGACGATGGCCGCGGCTTGCAAGGCGCTATAGTTGGCAGGGTCCGTTTCCCAAGCTGGGCCGGCCCCGACGTTGTAGTCGCCGACATAGGTCCAATTGACGTGGTTTGAATCCTGGTAAGTGTTTCCGACCACAAGTGCCGCTTGCGCGCCACCTGCGATCATTGAAAAGCCAAGTACCAGGGCCGAGAGAAATCTGCGCATATACGCTCCATGTTTATTAGAAATAGGGGCAGTAATTTCTGCGCCACCGTTACCAATCAATATCTCAAAAAATATCGACACATCTGACGTTGATCGACGACAACCATGTTGGCCAAAGAAGACCGTGGCGATGCCCAACAGTGCAGGAATCATCATGTCTTGTTTCTCTCCTTTCCGACTATTGGAGGAGAAGCTCAACAAAGCGATTCAGGCAAGATACATTCTGTCACGCCCCTCGGCTCGTTGTTCGGTTACGTCGGGGGCGGCCGGGTGTTGAATGCCAACAAGTTGGCAATATGAGCCAAAAGATTAACGCAGTTCCGTCTGATATCGACCCATTCGTCTGAAGTCCGCAGGAACGCGCGTGCGCTGACGGATTGCAGCTATGACATTGGGCGAGGCACACGCCGTCTAAAAGGTGGCCCTATCCCAAACCCCAGTCGAGACGAAATATCGCATCGCTTCCATGGGGCCGGTCAAGGCATGGCGCTTTGTGGTCAACATCGGGCTTCAATCCACATTTCCAAGAGTATTGAGGGAACCCGTAGTGCGCCGGCCCCGCTATTGGGTCAGAAGCCCAGGAGTCGGCTTGCGGGAGGCATAAGGCGCAGGCACCGCCCCGGGAGGTGAATCCCACTGCGTCTCCCCGAAGTTGAGCACGGTGATATTGCCGTCGGCCGTCTCCGGCATCTCCACCGTGTTGTCCCGCCAGTTCGGCCGCAAGAACCAGCCGGATGAGACAGTCTGCAAGACGTCGGCTCCCCGTGAATAAATCCCCCGCAACACCAGCCTTACGCTGATCGAGCCAATCGCACCGCAGGATACGGCTTTGGCCAAGGCCCGCAGCATGGAGGGAGGGACTTGGCACTGCACGAACCAGGCATCTTCGGCGCCGACGTCCGGGTGGTGGCGCGCCAACCCCACTTTGGCGTGCGTGTAGTGCGGCGCCTTGCCCAGAATCCGCGCCAACTCTTTATGCTTGCGCCACACTTCATCGTCAAGCGCATAAAAGTCGATGGCGAGCGTGCGGGCCTTGTTGCCGGGGTCGCCCATCACCGAAATCGAACTGTCTTCCAGTGTGGCCGTGCCCCGCACGAACAGTGACGTCTCGAGTGCCAAACCGAGGTCGTCATCACCGAAGTGGGGCAGATCCATGTCATCGGACGGCCGGAGCTGGCTGACGCGAAGATACATGGTCCGGTTCGGGCATAGAAGGTAAGTCTCCTCGGCGCCTTCGCGCGTTTCGATGACCAGTTTCCCTTCGGCCTCGACAGTCACCTTGACTGGGATGGGTTGTCCAATCATTCGTGTGGCCGGCTCGGCTGCCTTAATACTCCGTTCTTCCGCACTTTCTGGACTTATTTCAATTCCAACGACTCTGTGGTTCATCAGTCTTCTCCCGTTGGTTTCAGGGTACCCGCGCCGCGCCGTGCTCGACGATACTTTTGTGAAACGTTGTGTGGAGTTGCGTAACTCAATCGCCTTTCGCAGCACCTTGCAACATGAGTCTGGACCTGAATTTGGAAAGGACGTGTAGGACGTGTGCTTGATAGGTTGAAGCGCAAGGGCTCCTCAGGTGAGTCTGCCTTCGGAAGTGCCCTGCCGTTCCAGCCAGCTGCGTTGCGCAGTCATCACCGCATCGGCGCCTCGGCCGACGATGCCCTTATAGACACCGGGTGCGGTGGCACCTTCGGTGTTGAACAGCACAACGCGGGAGCTGGCATCAATCCCTGACTGCTGGCGCATTTCGGTGTTGCCAATCAATGCTTGCAGGGCTGCCAGGCCTGCGGCACCGGACTCGCCGCTCACCATGGGAATATCGCCTGCTGCGCCATCCGCCAGATCCCTCATGGCGGCCTCGGCTTGTGCGTCAGTGACGGTCATGAACATGTCCACCGTGGGCTGCAGAAAGCGCCAGGCCAGCGGTGATGTTTCCCCACAGGCAAGGCCGGCCATCACCGAATCGACCGTACCGGTTGCACGCGAGGCGCATCCCCGCAATGCGCTTTGATAAAGGCAGTCGGCCTGCTCCGGCTCGACGACGATGAATGTCGGGCGGTTGGCGCCATACCGCTCCCAGAAATGGCTGACCACGCCAGCGGCCAGACCGCCCACGCCGCCCTGCAAAACGACGTGGGTAAATGGGCAATGTGAACCCTCCGGGGAGTCCTCCAGCAACTCGTCGACGAGGACGCCGTAACCCTGCATCACATCGCGGGGAATCTCCTCATAGCCTTCGTAGGACGTGTCGGAAACCACCTCCCAGCCGTTCGTGGCGGCAAGTCGTGCTGCCTCAAAGACCGACTCGTCGTAGTTGCCGGTGATGCGGATGATATCGGCGTCGAAAGCGGCAATGGCGTCCTCCCGCTCCAGACTGACATGGGCGTGCAGCACGATGACGCAGCGGCAACCCATGCTCTGGGCCGCGGCTGCCAGGGCGCGGCCATGATTGCCATCGGTGGCACTGATGACCACAAAGTCATGCAGTGGCTTGGCATGCAAACCTGCCAGCAGGTCCGCCGCGTTCCAGGCTTGGTCTGGCCAGCGGCGAAGCACGAGTCGCAACAGTGCGATAGGGGCGCCCAGGGCTTTGAAGCTGCCCAGCTCGGACCGCTTTGACTCATCCTTTACATGGAGTGCGCCAACTTTAAGAGCCGCTGCCAGTTTCGGCAGGGACCATGCAGGGGTGGGCGTTGGGGCCAACCGGTTCCATGTGGACAACCACGCGCGACTCTCGCGCCCTGCGGCAATGCTCATCACCTTCCGCAGGTCAGCGTCATAAGGGCGGCGAATTGCCTGAGGGTTTAGCAGGTGCATTTCAGACCTTGATGGGGTGGGTTTGTGGCAGACGGACTCGCGCAAGTTGGGCGAAGTAGCGGGCTCCCAGCGGGACGACGAGGTCGTTGAAGTCGTATTTGGTGTTGTGCAATGGCGTGGCATCTGGCAGATTGGCCAGGGTCTGCCAACCTGGCAACAATGGTCTGCAGGGCCAGCACAATCTCTGCGCCGATGACGAGCGGGTCGATGGCCGTGTGCGGTCTCGCAGCGTGTCCGCCGCGGCCGGTGATGCGAATGACGAAGTTGTCTTCGCTGGCCATGATGCCGCCCACGCGGGTCGCGATGTGACCCACTGGCATACCCGGAATGTTGTGAACTCCGTAAATCTCGTCCATGGGGAAGCGCTCAAGCAGGCCGTCTGCCAACATGGCTGCGGCCCCGCGACCATGCTCTTCGGCCGGATGGAGGATGAAGCGCACGGTTCCGTCAAAGTCCCGCCGCCTGGACAGCAACTGGGCAGCGCCGAGCAGCATGGTCATGTGCCCGTCGTGACCGCAGGCATGCTGGTGGTGTTGAAGGGAAATCGAGCACGACCGACATGCCGGCTGTGAGCAGCGCCTCGATGTGGCCGGTCATCGCCGCACGCAACCTGCCGGCGCAGCGAGCGTAGTCCGCGATGGCATGAATCTCGTTCGGGTACAGACGCGCGAGCCAATCGTCCTCGCTGATGAGAACCGTCATTGGCTGCGCCGCAAGGCGCCTGGTCAGTGTCGACTTGCCGGAGCCAATTTTTCCGCAAACCATGTGAAGCACCACTGGCATGGAAAAGACCCCGGGGTCCTGCGTCGTTTTACGCGTAGTCGCTGATCGGCACGCAGCTGCAGAACAGGTTGCGGTCGCCGTAGACGTTGTCCACGCGGCCGACCGGCGGCCAGTACTTGGCGTGCTGGGTCTTGCTCAGCACGGCGGCGCCGACATCGCGCGAATAGACGTGATTCCACTCGCCCTTGAGAAGACTCGCGGCAGTGTGCGGCGCGGCCTTGAGCGGGTTGTCGTCCTGCGGCCATTCGCCCTTTTCGATGCGGCGGATTTCCTCGCGGATCGCGATCATCGCGGCGATGAAGCGGTCGAGCTCGTCCAGCGTCTCGCTCTCGGTCGGCTCGACCATCAAGGTGCCGGCGACCGGGAAGCTCAGCGTGGGCGCGTGAAAGCCGTAGTCGATCAGGCGCTTGGCCACGTCTTCGGCGCTCACGCCGCTGGTGTCTTTCAGTGGGCGCAGATCCAGGATGCATTCGTGCGCCACGTGGCCGTTGTCGCTGGCGTACAGCGTGGGGTAGTGGTCCTTCAGGCGCGCGCTGATGTAGTTGGCGGACAGGATCGCGATCTCGGTCGCCTGCTGCAAACCTTCGGGGCCCATCATGCGGCAGTACATCCAGCTGATCGGCAACACGGCTGCGTTACCCAGCGGCGCAGCGGAGACCGCGCCGACGGCGTGCACCGGCAGTCCACCCGACGCATGGCCGGGCAGGAAAGGCACGAGGTCTTCCACCACGCACACCGGACCGACGCCGGGGCCGCCGCCGCCGTGCGGGATGCAGAAGGTCTTGTGCAGGTTCAGGTGGCTCACGTCGCCGCCGAACTCGCCGGGCGCGGCGATGCCGACCAGCGCGTTCATGTTGGCGCCGTCCACATAGACGCGCCCGCCGTGCCGGTGCACCAGCGCGCACAGCTCCTTGACCTGCATCTCGAACACGCCGTGCGTGCTCGGGTAGGTAATCATCACGCAAGCCAGATTGGCGCTGTGCTGTTCGCACTTGGCCTGCAGGTCGGCCATATCCACGTTGCCGTTGACGTCGCAGGCCGTCACCACCACCTGCAGGCCGGCCAGGTGCGCGCTGGCCGGATTCGTGCCGTGGGCGGAGGAGGGGATCAGGCAGATGTTGCGGTGGCCCTGTCCCTTGGATTCATGGAAGGCCTTGATCGCGAGCAGGCCCGCGTACTCGCCCTGCGAGCCCGCATTGGGCTGCAGGCTGATGCCCGCATAGCCCGTGGCCTGGCACAGCCAGGCGCGCAGCTGCTCGTCGAGTTCGGCGTAGCCCTGCTGCTGGTCGCGCGGCGCGAACGGGTGGATGTTGGCGAACTCGGGCCAGGTGATGGGGATCATCTCGCTGGTGGCGTTGAGTTTCATGGTGCAGCTGCCCAGCGGGATCATGCTGCGGTCCAGCGCCAGGTCCTTGTCGGACAGCGCGCGGATGTAGCGCAGCATGCCGGTCTCGGAGTGGTGCGTGTTGAACACCGGGTGCGTGAGGTAGGCGCTGGTGCGGCGCAGCTCGGTGGGGATCAGCGGCTCGATGCCTTTTTCAAAATCGCTGACCCGGGGCAGGGTCTGGCCGGGCTTGGCAAAGACCGACCAGAGCAGTTCGATGTCGGCGCGCGTGGTGGTCTCGTCGAGCGAGATGCACAGGTACTCTTTGAAGTGAATTCGCAGGTTGGCCCGCATGGAGTGGGCGCGGGAAGCTATCGCTTTTGTAGCGTCTCCGGTTTTCACGCTGAGCGTGTCGAAGGCGCCGCCGGGGCGCGGCGCCTGTCCGAGCTGCTCCAGTCCCTTGGCCAGGATGGCCGTATAGCTGGCCACGCGCTGGGCGATGCGCTTGAGGCCCGCGGGCCCGTGGTAGACCGCGTACATGCTGGCCACCACTGCCGGCAGCACCTGCGCCGTGCAGATGTTGGAGGTGGCTTTCTCGCGGCGGATGTGCTGCTCGCGCGTTTGCAGCGCCAGCCGGTAGGTCGGGTTGCCGTGTACGTCGATGCTCACGCCCACCAGACGTCCCGGCATGGAGCGCTTGAACTCGTCGCGGCAGGCCAGGTAGGCGGCGTGCGGGCCACCGGCGCCCATCGGCATGCCGAAGCGCTGCGTGGTGCCGACCACGATGTCGGCGCCAAATTCGCCGGGCGGCACGATCAGCGTCAACGCCAGCAGGTCTGCCGCGACGATGAAAGCTGCCTGCTTGCCGTGCACCTTTGCCGCCTCGGCATGCAAGTCGTCGATGCGGCCGCTGGTGGCCGGGTACTGCGCCAGCACGGCGAAATAGTCGCCGGTGAGCAGCTCGTCCCATTCCTCGCGCGAATTGGCGAGCACGACCTCGATGCCCAGCGGCCTGGCGCGGGTCTGGATGACCTCGATGGTTTGCGGATGGCAGTCGCCGGCCACAATGAAGCGGTTGCTTTTGCTCTTGACGCTGCGCTTGGCCAGCGTCATGGCCTCGGCTGCGGAGGTCGCCTCGTCGAGCATGGAGGCGTTGGCGATCGGCATCGCGGTCAGGTCGCACACCATGGTCTGGAAGTTGACCAGCGCCTCCATGCGGCCCTGCGAAATCTCGGCCTGGTAGGGCGTATAGGCGGTGTACCAGGCAGGATTTTCAAGGACGTTGCGCAGGATCACCCCCGGCGTGTGGGTGCCGTAATAGCCCTGGCCGATGAAGCTCGTGAACACCTGGTTTTTCGCGGCCATGGCCCGAAGTTCTGCCAGCGCTGCGGCCTCGGTCATGGCGGCCGGAATATCCATCTTGCTGCGGCGCGCGATCGAGCGCGGCACGATGCCGTCGATCAACTCGCGGCGCGAGGCGGCGCCGACCACGCCAAGCATCAGCGCCTCGTCGGCCGCGTCGATGCCAATATGGCGTGCCACGAATTCATGGGCGTTTTCAAGCTCTGCAAGCGCATTGGGGGAGCAATTTTTCGACGGGCCGCCCCTGGAAAAATTAGCCCCCTCGGGGGGCAACGCAGTACACGAAGTGACAAGTGTGGGGGTCATATAGCTTCAGGCGTTGTCGGAAAAACGGGTGTAGCTGGTCTCGTCCATCAACGCATCGAACTGCGTCGCATCGACCAGCCGGGCCTTGAAAAACCAGCCGGCGCCGAGCGGGTCGCTGTTGGCCAGGCTCGGGTCGGCGCGCAGGGCTTCGTTGACTTCGGTGATCACGCCCGACACCGGCATGTAGACGTCGGCCGCGGCCTTGACGGATTCGACCACGCCGGCCACTTCCTTTTGCGCAAACGACTTGCCGACTTCGGGCAGGTCGACGAACACCACGTCGCCCAGCGCGTCCTGCGCATGGGTGGTGATGCCGACGGTAACGATGGCCCCTGCGGTAGCGGCGCCGCCGCCTTCAATGCTGAGCCACTCATGGTCTTCGGTGTACTTGATCATTTGTTTTCTCCAAAAAAACTGAGGTTAACCGCGGAAGTATCGGGTCGGAACAAAGGGCATGGCGCTGACTTCCATCGGCACCGGCTTGCCGCGCACGATGGCGTTGATGCGGGTGCCTAGGGCGGCGCAATCCATGCTCACATAGCCCATCGCCACCGGTTTGTCGATGCTGGGCCCGAGCAGGCCGCTGGTGACTTCGCCGATGCGCCGGCCGTTTGCGTCCTGCAGCTCGCTGTGGTCGCGCACCGGAATCCGCTCCAGCGCCACCAGCCCTACACGTTTCGTGGCTGGAGCCGCCGCACCGCCTTGCAGTTGCGCTAGTATTTTCGTAGCACCCGGAAAACCGCCGGCACGCGCGCCACCGGCGCGGCGCACCTTCTGCATGGCCCAGTTCAGGCCGGCCTGCACCGGCGTGGTGGTGGCGTCGATGTCGTTGCCGTACAGGCACAGGCCGGCCTCCAGCCGCAGCGAATTGCGCGCGCCCAGGCCGATGGGTTTAACTTCTGGTTGCGCGAGCAGTGCGCGCGCCAGGGTCTCGGCCTGCGCGGCCGGTACCGAGATTTCAAAACCGTCTTCGCCGGTGTAGCCGCTGCGGGTCAGGAAGCAGTCGCAGCCCGCGATGCTGAAACGCCCGCCGGTCATGAACACCAGCTTTTCCACGCCGGGCGCGAGCTTTGAGAGGACCGTGACGGCCTGCGGGCCTTGCAGCGCCAGCAGCGCCATCTCCGGCATCGGAATCACCTGGCAGCGCGCGCCGATCTTTTGCTGGATGTGCGCGATGTCGGCCACCTTGCAGGCGCCATTCACAATGACAAAGAGGTCGTCACCGCGGTTAAAGAACATCAGGTCGTCCATGATGCCGCCCTCGTCATTGAGCAGCAGGCCGTAGCGCTGCTTGCCCACGGGCAGGTCGATCACGTCCACAGGCATCAGGGTTTCAAACGCGGCTGCGGCGTCCGGCCCGACCAGGCGCAGTTGGCCCATGTGCGAGACGTCGAACAGGCCGGCGGCCTGGCGCGTGTGCAGGTGCTCAGCCATCAGGCCGCTCGGGTATTGCACCGGCATGGAATAGCCGGCAAACGGCACCATGCGGGCGCCAAGCTCGACATGCAGGTCGTTCAGCGGCGTTTTCAAGAGCGGGGCGTCAGTGGCGGACATGGCGTTCTCCAGGGGCAAATCAAACACCGGGCCCAAGGCCTGGCGAGCTGCCCCGCTGTCCGCTTTACCTGAGAGATTCGCCTGGCGATGCAGGGTTGCTCCTTCGGTGGATCGCTGCCGGCCTGTGCCAGGCCAGCGACCTCTCTCCAGTGGGGGCGCCGACGGTTGCCCGGCGGCGTTTGTCAGTCCTTTTGCCTGAGCGTTCAGACCATCATTGTGGATGCTTCCTGCGCCTTCGGCGGTTTTCTGCGAGAAAACTCTCTTCTGACAGGCGCGATTCTACCCAACTGGCCGGCACGCACGGTGGTGGGCGCGCCGCTTACGGCCGCAGCGCGAGCGTGACGGCCTGCGGGTTCTCGCGCGCGTACTCGCGAATGATGGCCTCGAAGCTGTCGTCGGGCAGCAGGCCCAGTTCGCGGGCGCGCGCCGCGTTGACGTTGGCGGGCCAGGTCGCCACGATTCTGCGAATCACCGGGTCGGGCGTCCAGTCGATCAGCGCGCTGGCCGCCTTGCCGGCCACGCGCTCCAGTGCGGCCGCCATCTCGCCCACCGTGGTGGTGAGCGCGGGCAGGTTGATGGCGGTGCGCGGGCCCCAATCCGCGTCACTGGCCTCGGCGGCGCGAATCAGGCCCTTGATGGTGCGCCCCGGGGATGACAGCGCGACCGCCGTGTCCGGCGGCACCGGGCACGGCGCCTTCACGCCGGCCAGCGGTTCGCGGATCATGCCGCTGAAAAAACTCGATGCCGCGCCATTGGGTTTGCCCGGGCGCACACTCACGGTCATCAGGCGCACGTTGCGGGCGCGGATGAAGCCCTTGCGGCCATAGTCCGCCATCAACTGCTCGCCGATGAATTTCTGGACGCCGTAGCTGGTTTGCGGCGTCGGCAGCGTCATATCGGTCAGCACGGGGGGCGCCGGCTGCCCGGGCGAGTCGCCGAACACCGCCAGCGAGCTGGCAAACACCACGGTGGGGGCGCTCCCCAATGCGCGGCACGCCTCCAGGAGCGCGCGTGTGACGTCCAGGTTGCTGCGCATGCCGAGGTCGAAATCGGCCTCGCATTCTCCGCTGACCGCGGCCGCCAGATGAAAAATGATAGCGGCATCCGAAGGAATGGCGCTGGCTTGGGCCCGATTAGGCTTGAGAAGTTCATTGAGGTCGCCAACCACGGCGGCAACGCGCGCATCGGCCATCAGGTCGGCCGCCGGTGCGGCCCGGTCCACCAGCGTGAGCCTGGTGATGGGCTGCGGCGCCGCGCCGGCCAGAGACAACTGCCCTTGCTGGAGCAGGGTGCGGGCCAGCCGTGCGCCCAAAAATCCGGCGCCGCCGGTGATTACGATGTTCATGGTGGGGGGTGCTCCGTGGCGTGCTCGATTTGCCTGTCGATCTGGGCGCGTACGTAATCGACGTGCTGACGCAAAGTGTAGACCCGGTCGGAAAAATCCAGCGGGAATTTGGTGTGGACGGCGTCCCTTTCAATCTGGTCGAGCTGGGCGTGTGCGCGTTCGCGCCCCGCGTCGTCGAGTACCCGCGATGCCAGTTCCCGCTCCAGATACTTCAGCTCGCCGTAGCGGCGGAACAGCCGGCTTTGCTGCTTCCAGTGGAACAGCGGCGGCAAGATCCGCAGCAGCGGCACCAGGATCGCCAGCAGCGGCACCAGCAGCAGGATCAGGCGCTGCACGAAGATGGCGGCCCAGAACGGCAGGTATTGCTGCAGGAAGGGCCGTCCGCTGCGAAAGTAATGATCGGCCTCTTCGGCCAGCGGAAAGTCAGTGGCCTTCGGACTCGGGAAGTCACCCGGCCGGTTCAGCAGGGTCGCCGTGTGGTGGATCCGCTCGGCGGCCGCCAGCAACAGGTAGGCCAGCGCGGGGTGCAGGCTCGGGGCGATCACCAGATTCGCGGTGGTGGCGAGCAGGGCGACGTCCTGCGGCGGCAGGTTGTGCTGCGGGTCCACCGATCCGCGCTTGAGGCTGATGCTCTGGAAATAGGGAAAGCGGCGCGCCAGCCCCTCGGCCTGCACCAGCGAGGCCAGGTGCAGGGTGGGGTTGGCCAGCAACCGCTGTACGGCTGGCGCCTGCGGCGCGGCGACCATGATGATGGCGTCGATCTGATGCTGCTCCAGCTCAGCCGCAGCGGCCAGGCCGCCCTCGTTGACCAGCGCGGTGCCGCCCCGCGGTTGCCCCTGGGGATCGATCACCCCATAGGCTCTCAAAAGGTCCACGGCGACCTTGTAATTGCCGCTGCCCGCCACGCCCACCGCCACACGCTTGCCGGTCAGTGCGCTCAAGCCGCCCGACAAATCCAGCGTGTGCGAAAAGATCCAGACCGGCTCGAACCCGATGGTGGCCAGCGAACGCAGCGGCGTGTCGTCGGCCTGCTTTTGCAGGCCGCGCGTGAGCGGGCCGAGCCCGCCCTGCACAAACGCCACCGAGGTGGAGCCGTCGTTCAGGCGCTGCAGGTTTTCCACCGCGCCGCTCGAGGGCTGCAGCACCAGGTTGATGCCGTTGGCCTTGAGGATGCGCTGGTACTTCAGCCCGAACTGGTAGTAGGCCCCGTCGGCCGCGCCCGTGCTCATGGTGAGTGTGCGCGGTGGCCAGGGGCTGACAATGTGCAGCACGCCCCAAGTCAGGAGGGCAATCAGCACGGCCAGGGCGGTCCACAGTGTCAGCCACTTGCGGTTCATCGACGCGGGCACATGCATGGCAACAAGAATGCGCTGGCGCCGCGGCGCCTACATGCCGCTGTAGTTCGGCCCGCCGCCGCCTTCCGGCGGGAGCCACACAATGTTTTGCGTCGGGTCCTTGATGTCGCAGGTCTTGCAGTGCACGCAGTTCTGCGCGTTGATCTGCAGCCGTTCGCTGTTGTCTTCGTTCTTCACGAACTCGTAGACGCCGGCCGGACAGTAGCGCGCCTCGGGGCCGGCATATTTGGCGAGATTGAGGTTGACCGGCACCGACGCGTCTTTCAATGTCAGGTGCGAGGGCTGGTTTTCCTCGTGGTTGGTGTTGCTGATGAACACGCTGGAGAGGCGGTCGAACGTGAGCTTGCCGTCCGGTTTGGGATAGTCGATGGGCTTGCACGCGCTTGCGGGCTTGAGCGCCAGGTGGTCCGGCTTTTTGCGGTGAATCGTCCAGGGGATGTTGCCCTTGAGCGCAAACTGCTCGACGCCGTTCATGAGGGTGGCCACGGTCAGCCCCTTCTTGAACCAGGCCTTGAAGTTGCGCGACTTGTTCAGTTCGGTGTAGAGCCAGCTGTTCTCGAACGCCTGCGGGTAGGCGCTGAGTTCGTCGTGCTGGCGCCCGCCGGTGACCGCGTCGTAGGCCGCCTCGGCTGCGAGCATGCCGGTCTTGATCGCGGCGTGGCTGCCCTTGATGCGGCTCACGTTCAGATACCCGGCGTCGCAGCCCACCAGCGCGCCGCCCGGGAACACGGTCTTGGGCAGCGAGAGCAGGCCACCGGCCGTGATGGCGCGCGCGCCGTAGGCGAGCCGCTTGGCGGGCTTGAGGCCCTTGTCTTCGCCCTCCAGATACCAGCGGATATTGGGGTGGGTCTTCCAGCGCTGGAATTCCTCGAACGGGCTGAGGTAGGGATTCGCATAGTCCAGCCCCGTGATGAAGCCCAGCGCGATCTTGTTGTCTTCCATGTGGTACAGGAACGCGCCGCCGTAGGTGCTGCTGTCCATCGGCCAGCCGGCCGTGTGCATGACAAAGCCCGGCTGGTGCCGTGCCGGGTCGATCTCCCACAGCTCCTTGATGCCGATGGCGTAGCCCTGCGGGTCCTTGCCGGCGTCCAGCTTGAACCGGGCGATCAGCTGCTTGCCCAGGTGGCCGCGCGAGCCTTCGGCAAAAATCGTGTACTTGCCGTGCAGCTCCATGCCGAGCTGGAAGTTCTCGGTCGGCTGGCCGTCCTTGCCGATGCCCAGATTGCCCGTGGCCACGCCCTTGACGCTGCCGTCCTCGTTGTACAGCAACTCGGCGCCGGCAAAGCCCGGGAAGATTTCCACGCCCAGGCTCTCGGCCTGCTGCGCCATCCAGCGCGTGACGTTGCCGACGCTGACCACATAGTTGCCGTGGTTCTGGAAGCACTGCGGCAGGAAAAAAGACGGCGTGCGGAAGGATGACTTTTCACCGAGGAAAATCATCGCATCGTCCGTCACCGGCTGGTTCAGGGGGCAGCCCAGTTCCTTCCAGTTGGGAAAGAGTTCGTTCATGGCGATCGGGTCCATGATGGCGCCCGACAGGATGTGGGCCCCGGGCTCCGAGCCTTTCTCCAGCACGACCACCGACACGTCGGTGCCTTTCTCGGCCGCGAGCTGCTTGAGGCGAATGGCGGTGGCCAGGCCGCCCGGGCCGCCGCCGACTACCACCACGTCGTATTCCATGGCTTCGCGCGGGCCGAACCGGGACAGGATTTCTTCGTTGGTCATGATGCGTCTTGTTTGATTCTGGTTTGATAATGGGAGCACGGCCGCCAGCCTGGGCCGTACAGCGCTACTGTCGGGTGTGCGACCAATTTTATGCGGGGAATCGGCACAATGGCGCGCTGGGTTCAGCTTAGTGGAGACTCTCAAAATGGCTTACAGCATTGATCTTTCGGGCCGCGTGGCCTTTGTGACCGGGGCTTCCGGTGGCTTGGGCGCGCAATTCGCGCGGACCCTGTCGCGTGCGGGGGCCGCCGTGGTGCTGGCCAGCCGGCGCGTGGACAAGCTCAAGGAACTGCGCGCGCGCATCGAGAGCGAGGGCGGCGACGCCCACGTCGTGGAACTCGACGTGACGGACCAGGACTCGATCAAGGCCGCCGTGGCGCGCGCCGAAACCGAGGTCGGCTCCATCGACATCCTGGTGAACAACTCCGGCGTCAGCACCACCCAGCGCATCCAGGACGTGGCCGAGTCCGACTTCGACTTCATCTTCGACGCCAACGTCAAAGGCGCTTTTTTCGTCGCGCAGGAAGTCGGCAAGCGCATGCTGGCGCGTGCCCGCGGTGCCGCGCCGGGCACCTACACGGGCGGGCGCATCATCAACATCGCCAGCATGGCGGGCCTGCGCGTGCTGCCGCAAATCGGCGTGTACTGCATGAGCAAGGCCGCCGTGGTGCAGATGACGCGCGCCATGGCGCTGGAGTGGGGCAAGTTCGACATCAACGTCAATGCCATCTGCCCGGGCTATATCGACACCGAAATCAACCACCACCACTGGCACACCGAGCAGGGCCAAAAGCTGGTGCAGATGCTGCCGCGCAAACGCGTGGGCAAGCCCGAAGACCTCGACGCCCTGATCGTGATGCTGGCCAGTGCGCAAAGCCACTTTGTGAACGGCGCCGTGATTGCGGCAGATGACGGGTTTGCGGTTTGACGGGAAAACAGGGCTGCAGCCATTGACAGTATTGGGCAAGAAGCTACTCTTTTTATAGCGATCCATGAAAATTGAAATTCCGGAGGCCAAAAAGCTCGTGTTCGAAATGCACATCCCGATTCGCTGGGGCGACATGGATGCGATGGGGCATCTCAACAACACCAGCTACTTCCGCTACCTGGAAACCATCCGCATCGAGTGGTTCCGCTCCATCGGCTGCGTGCCGGACCCGCAGGGCGAGGGGCCGGTGATCGTGAACGCGTTCTGCAACTTCTACAAGCAGCTCGAATACCCCGGCGACGTGCTGCTCAAGATGTACGTGAGTGACCCGGGCCGCACCACGTTCGAGAGTTGGGGCACGATGGAGAGGGTCGACGCACCGGGGGTGATTTACGCCGCGGGCGGCGCCACCACGATCTGGGTGGACTTTCCGAAGCAGAAGGCGACCCAGCTGCCCGACTGGATGCGCCAGATCGTCAGCTGATCGCCACACTCCTTCACGGGCCCGTGCAAAGTCCCGGCAAAGATGATTGACATTGCTGCACTGCACAAGTTATCCTCGCGCGGTTATCAATAAACGGAGTTTCGCTTGGGTACGTGTTCCAGTGACAGTCCTCGATCTTGGATCGACACCACTGCCTGAGCGGCGCCCCGGAACTCATCTTCCGCCGTGCCGCCCCTGCGGCTACGGTGTCTTGGCCGGCCCCTGCCGGCATTTCCAGATCGGTTTGATTCTGTCTCCAGACGCCCTCAATGTGCGCCAGCCATGCTGCGCGCGCAACGCGGCCGGCTGGGTTTGAAGTCCGTTATGCCATCGGTGCGCTGGAGCAGCGTGCAACTGGCGCGGCGGGCTTGGCTGGGCCGCCATGAAACTGTCATGAAACTGTAATCAAATGCCGGATCTGTGCCTCGTTGCGGTGCACGGATCTCGAGCGGCGGGAGCCACAGCATGAATTTCCTGAAAAGTCTTTTTGTTTCGTTTTTGCGCACGCGGCACACCATGCGCCACTTCCGGCGCCTGATGATCCTGGATTCGCTGTCCGGCCCGGGCGTGACGCGCGGCGTGCCCGACGACCTGGCCCGGGAGTTGATGCAGGCGGCGAATGACAGCGTGCCCGGCGTGCTGGCGCGGCTGCACTCGCATGAGGACGGCCTGACCAGCGCCGAAGTCGATCTCATTGCCGAGCGCGTGGGGCCGAACGAGGTGGAGCACGAGAAGCCGCTGCGCTGGTGGCAGCACCTGTGGCACTGCTACAAGAATCCTTTCAACCTGCTGCTCACGGTGCTGGCCGCGGTGTCTTTCTTTACCGAAGACTACAAGGCGGCCGTCGTGATTGGCCTCATGGTGGTGCTGTCCACTTTGATCCGCTTTGTGCAGGAGGGGCGCTCCAGCCGTGCGGCGGAACGCCTCAAGGAGATGGTGAGCAACACCGCCACGGTGATCCGGCGCGGTCTGGCCACTGACGTGGTGGAGGTCGCAAAACGCTACTTCGACGTGCAGTTGCACACCCGTCCGCCGGTCAGGATGGAGGTGCCGATCAAGGCGCTGGTGCCCGGCGAACTGGTGGTGCTGTCCGCGGGTGACATGATCCCGGCCGACTGCCGCGTGCTGCTGGCCAAGGATCTGTTCGTCAGCCAGTCCGCCATGACGGGCGAGTCCCTGCCGGTTGAGAAGTTTCCCGAGCACCGTGGCAGCGCGTCGCGCAATCCGCTGGAGATGAACAACCTGCTGTTCATGGGCACCAACGTCGTGTCGGGATCCGCCACGGCCGTGGTCGTGACCACCGGCAACCGCACCTACTTTGGCGTGCTGGCCACGCGCGTCACGGCAAGCGACCGCGCACCGACCTCGTTTCAGGCCGGCGTCAACAGTGTGAGCTGGCTGCTGATCCGGTTCGCGCTGGTGATGGTGCCCATCGTGCTGCTGGTCAACGGCTTTACCAAGGGCAACTGGACCGAGGCCTTTTTGTTTGCGCTGTCCGTGGCCGTGGGGCTCACGCCCGAGATGCTGCCGATGATCGTGACCTCGACCCTGGCCAAGGGCGCGGTGATCCTGTCGCGCAAGAAGGTTATCGTCAAGCGGCTCGACGCGATCCAGAACTTCGGCGCGATGGATGTGCTGTGCACCGACAAGACCGGGACGCTGACGCAGGACAAGATTTTCCTGGAACGCCACACCGATGTGTTTGGCCAGGACTCGGACGACGTGCTCAAGTACGCCTATCTGAACAGCTACTACCAGACCGGCCTGAAGAACCTGCTCGATCGCGCCGTGCTCGACCATGCGGGCCTGCAGGCCGAATTGAAGCTGGCACAGGACTACCAGAAGGTGGACGAAATTCCGTTCGATTTCGAGCGCCGGCGCATGTCGGTCGTGGTGTCCGAGCAGAACCATCACCACGAACTCATCTGCAAGGGCGCGGTGGAGGAAATCCTGGCGGCGTGCACGCGGGTACAGGTCGGCGGTAGCGAGAGCCTGCTGCTCGACGCCGCCATGCTGGAGCGTGTGCGCAGCGTGACCTCGGACCTGAACGAGCAGGGCCTGCGCGTGGTGGCGGTCGCCATGAAAGAGGTGCCGCCGAACAAGTCCATCTATGCCATTGGCGACGAGGCGGAGCTGACGCTGATCGGCTACATCGCGTTTCTGGATCCGCCCAAGGAATCGACTGCCCCCGCGCTCAAGGCCCTGGCCGAGCATGGCGTGAGCGTCAAGGTGCTGACCGGCGACAACGAACTGGTCACGGCCAAGATCTGCCGCGAAGTGGGGCTGCCGCTCGAGCGCGTCATCCTGGGCCAGCAGCTCGACGCGCTGGACGAGGCCGCGCTGTCCGCGCTGGTGGAGCGCTACAACGTGTTTGCCAAGCTCACGCCGCTGCACAAGGAGCGCATCGTGCGCGCGCTGCGCGGCAACGGCCACGTGGTCGGCTTCATGGGCGACGGCATCAACGACGCGCCGGCCCTGCGCGCCGCCGACATCGGCATCTCGGTCGACAGCGCGGTGGACATCGCCAAGGAAGCGGCCGACATCATCCTGCTGGAAAAAAGCCTGATGGTGCTCGAAGAAGGCGTGATCGAGGGGCGCAAGACCTTCAGCAACATGCTGAAATACATCCGCATGACGGCCAGCTCCAACTTCGGCAACGTGTTCTCGGTGCTGGTGGCCAGCGCCTTCCTGCCGTTCCTGCCGATGCTGCCGCTGCAGCTGCTGGTGCAAAACCTGCTGTACGACATCTCGCAGATCGCGATTCCGTTCGACAACGTGGACGAGGATCTGGTGAAAAAACCTTTGAAGTGGAACCCCGGCGACATCGGCCGCTTCATGGTGTTCTTCGGCCCGATCAGCTCGATCTTCGACATCACCACGTTCTGCCTGATGTGGTACGTGTTCAAGGCCAACACGGTGCAGGATCAGTCGCTGTTCCAGTCGGGCTGGTTCGTGGTGGGCCTGCTCACGCAGACGCTCATCGTGCACATGATCCGAACGCCCAGGCTGCCCTTCATCCAGAGCCGGGCCGCATTGCCGCTGACGCTCATGACGCTGTTCATCATGGCCCTGGGTATTTTCCTGCCGATGGGGCCGCTGGGCGAGTACTTCAAGCTGGTGCCGCTGCCGCTGCTGTACTTCCCGTTCATGGTGGCCATCGTGCTCGGCTACATGGTGCTCACACAGTGGATGAAGGCGTTCTACGTGCGCCGCTTTGGCTGGCAGTAGGCCCGCCGCAAGAGGCGCTTCACGGCCTGATTTTCAAGAAGAATCAGGCCGTAGCCCTTGCGTGGTATGGGTATGTAGCTATTAGATAGATAGCGACTACTTCTGCCTGGGAACGCGCCCCATCAGGTAGAACTCGGGGTTGGGCATCATGCTCGAGAAGCTCGCGATGCGGTTCGACAGTCCGAAAAACGCCGTGATGGCGGCGATGTCCCAGATGTCCTCGTCGCTGAAGCCGTGCGCGTGCAGGGCGGCAAAGTCGGCTTCCTCGACCTCGTCCGATTTCTGGCAAACCTTCATCGCAAAGTCGAGCATGGCACGCTGGCGCGGCGTGATGTCGGCCTTGCGGTAGTTCACCGCCACCTGGTCGGCCACCAGCGGCTTTTTCTCGTAGATGCGCAACAGCGCGCCGTGCGCCACCACGCAGTACAGGCAGCCGTTGGCGGCGCTGGTGGTGGTGACGATCATCTCGCGGTCGCCCTTGGTCAGTGAACCGTTGGGGTTGCCGCTCTCTTCCTTGAGCATCAGCGCATCGTGGTAGGCAAAAAAGGCGCGCCACTCGGCCGGGCGGCGCGCCAGCGCCAGGAACACGTTGGGCACAAAGCCGGCCTTTTCCTGCACCTCCAGCACCTTGGCGCGGATGTCTTCGGGCAGGTCGGCGAGGGTGGGCGCGGGGTAGCGTGTGGTCATTGGAATCGTGCCTTTCAAGATGGGGGCTGCAGATTACACCTTCAGCCCCAGTGCCTTCGCCACGCCGGCGCCGTAGGCCGGGTCGGCCTTGCTGCAGTTCGCGATGTGGCGCTTTTGAATCTCCAGCGACGCGCCCCCGACCGAGCGTGCGGTGTTTTCAAACAGCAACTGCTGTTTTTCCGGGGTCATCAGGCGAAACAGATTGCCCGGTTGCGAGTAGTAGTCTTCGTCCACGCGGTGGTTCCAGTGGTCGGCGGCGCCTTCGAGCGACAGGGGCGGCTCGGCAAAGTCGGGCTGCTCCTGCCACGAGCCCTTGCTGTTGGGCTCGTAGCCAATTTCGGCGCCCTTGTTGCCGTCCACGCGCATGCTGCCGTCGCGGTCGTAGCTGTGGAAGGGGCACTTGGGTGCGTTCACCGGAATCTGGTGATGGTTCACGCCCAGGCGGTAACGCTGCGCGTCGCCGTAGCTGAACAGGCGCGACTGCAGCATTTTGTCGGGCGAAAAACTGATGCCCGGCACCACGTTGGCCGGCGAGAAGGCCAGTTGCTCGATTTCCGCAAAGTAGTTTTCGGCGTTGCGATTGAGTTCCAGCACGCCCACATCCATCAGCGGGTAGTCGCCATGCGGCCAGACCTTGGTCAGGTCGAAGGGGTTCAGGTGGTAGGTAGCCGCGTCTTTTTCAGGCATGACCTGAATCTTCAGGTTCCAGCGCGGGAAGTCGCCGCTGTCGATGGCATTGAGCAAGTCGTTCTGCGAGCTTTCGCGGTCCTTGCCGACCAGGGCTTCGGCCTCGGCATCAGTCAGGTTCTGAATGCCCTGCTGCGTGACCAGGTGGAACTTGACCCAGAAGCGCTCGTTTTTCGCATTCAAAAAGCTGAAGGTGTGGCTGCCAAAACCATGCATGTGACGATAAGACTTGGGCAGGCCGCGGTCGCTCATCACGATGGTCACCTGATGCAGGGCCTCCGGCAACAAGGTCCAGAAGTCCCAGTTGTTTTCTGCGCTGCGCATGTTGGTGCGCGGGTCGCGTTTCACGGCGCGGTTGAGGTCGGGGAACTTCAGCGGGTCGCGCATGAAGAACACGGGCGTGTTGTTGCCCACCAGGTCCCAGTTGCCTTCTTCGGTGTAGAACTTCATGGCGAAGCCGCGGATGTCGCGCTCGGCGTCGGCCGCGCCGCGTTCGCCGGCCACGGTGGAGAAGCGCATCGCCAGGTCCGTCTTCTTGCCGATGGCCGAAAAGATTTTTGCCCTGGTGTAGCGGGTGACGTCGTGCGTGACGGTAAAGGTCCCGAAGGCGCCCGAGCCCTTGGCGTGCATGCGCCGCTCCGGGATGACTTCGCGGGCAAAGTGCGCCAGCTTTTCGAGGTGCCAGACGTCCTGCAGCAGCATGGGGCCGCGCGGGCCCGCGGTGATGACATTCTGGTTGTCGACAACGGGTGCCCCGGCGGCGGTGGTCAGTTTGCTCATGAGGGTCTCCTTTGCATTGAAATCAATGGGGTGAATCGGCATAACCAGATCGCCAGGCGCCTGGTTCTGTCAAACTGATGCTTTGGCGCATCGGCGAACAGCGGGTCCATTGTTGCATCGCTGCCGGGATCCGGGCATTGAATTCATGCAAGACGCCGATAGTCAAGGGGCAATGGCATGGCCAGGGCTCGCATTTTGAGGATGTAGTATTGGCAAGGTAAACATTTACAGGAGACCCGTGTGAACAAGATATATCCCTCCGCCGAGGAGGCCCTCAAGGGCATCGTCAAGGACGGCCAGCTCCTGGCGGTCGGCGGTTTTGGCCTGTGCGGCATTCCCGAGGCGTTGATCCAGGCGCTGCACGACAGCGGCGTGAAGAACCTGACCTGCATCTCGAACAACGCGGGTGTCGACGGCTTCGGCCTGGGCAAGCTGCTGGAGACGCGCCAGATCAGGAAAATGATTTCCAGCTACGTGGGCGAGAACAAGGAGTTCGAGCGCCAGTTCCTGGCCAAGGAACTCGAGCTCGAATTCACGCCGCAGGGCACGCTGGCCGAGAAGCTGCGCGCCGGCGGCGCCGGCATCCCGGCGTTCTTCACCAAGACCGGCGTCGGCACCATCGTGGCCGAGGGCAAGGAGCTGCGCGAGTTCGACGGCGAGACCTATGTGATGGAGCGCTCGCTGGTGCCCGATATTTCGCTGGTCAAGGCCCATGTGGCCGACAAGTCGGGCAACCTGCAGTTCCGCTTCACCGCGCGCAACTTCAACCCGGCCGCGGCCATGGCGGGAAAGATCTGCATCGTCGAGGTCGAGAAGATCGTGGAAACTGGCGAGATCGAGCCGGACCAGGTTCACCTGCCGGGCATTTATGTACACCGCATCGTGCTCAACGCGCATCCCGAAAAGCGCATCGAGAAGAGAACCATTTCCGAGAAGGCAGGAGCTTAAATCATGGGCTGGACGCAAGACCAAATGGCGGCGCGCGCCGCGCAGGAACTGGAAGACGGTTTCTATGTGAACCTGGGCATCGGCATCCCGACGCTGGTGGCCAATTTCGTGCCTGCCGACAAGGAAGTCTGGCTGCAGTCGGAGAACGGCATGCTCGGCATCGGCCCGTTCCCGACCGAGGACCAGGTCGATGCCGACCTGATCAACGCCGGCAAGCAGACCGTGACGACCATCAAGGGCTCGTCGATCTTCGGCAGCCACGACAGCTTCGCGATGATCCGCGGCGGCAAGATCAATCTGTCCATCCTCGGTGCGATGCAGGTCAGCGAACATGGCGACCTGGCCAACTGGATGATTCCCGGAAAGATGATCAAGGGCATGGGCGGCGCGATGGACCTGGTGGCCGGCGTCAAGCGCGTGATCATCCTGATGGAGCACGTGGCGAAGAAGAAAGACGGCACCGAAGATCTGAAGATCCTGCCCAGGTGCACCCTGCCGCTGACCGGCGTGGGCGTGGTCGACCGCATCATCACCGACCTGGCCGTGATCGACGTCACGCCGCAAGGCCTCAAAGTGGTCGAGATGGCGCCCGGCGTGACGATGGAAGCCCTGCAGGCCAAGACGGGCGCCAGGCTGCATTGAACCCGGGCCGGAGGCTGATCAACCAGCCTTCGCGTGCGCCGCGTGCAGCTTTTGCATGCCGCCGATCCAGCGGTCGTAGTCCTGCCCCTTGTTGCGAAAGTACTGCAGCACCTCCGGGTGCGGCAGCACCAGGAATTTTTCGTCGTGTAGGGTCGCCACCACCTCGGACGCCACCTGCTCGGGCGTGAGGATGCCGTCGTGCCCGGCGGAGCCGCCGTCGCCCGTGACCATGTCGGTCTGCACCGACTGCGGGCACAGGCAGGACACGCGCACGCCGCGGCGGCCGTAGGCGATGCGCAGCCATTCGGCAAACGCCACGGCGGCGTGCTTGGTCACACCGTACGGCGCCGATTCCACGATGTTCAAGAGGCCGGCGGCCGACGCGGTGACGACGAAATAGCCTTCGCCGCGCGCCGCCATCTCGGGCACCACCGCGCGCGCGGCCCAGACGTGGGCCATGCCGTGGATTTGCCACATCTTGTCCCACAAGGCGTCTTCGAGCTCGAAGCCGCCCACGCGCCCCAGGATGCCGGCGTTCGACATGTAGATGTCCACCTGTCCGAAGCGCTGGCGCGCCGCTGCGACCAGGGCCTGGATGTCGGCCTCGCGGCTGACGTCGCAGCGCACGGCCAGGGCGACGGGACCGAGACCGCGCGCCACGCCCTCGGCGCGCTCGAGGTTGATGTCGGCCACCACCACGCCGCGAGCGCCCTCTGCGGCGAAGCGCCGGGCCAGGCCAGCGCCGATGCCGCTGGCGGCCCCCGTCACGATGGCGACTTTGTCACGTATGTCCATTGCATGCTCCTGTGAGCCCAAAGTATCGAGCCTGGGCCTGCGCGGCCATGCCACGTAAGCGACAGGCGGCCGTGCGGCATGCCGGAAGGGTCTGGATTCAGGAGGCTTGCAACAGTTTAATTTTACTGTATAAATAACCAGTTATCTTCTGAACCCCTTTCCCGCCATGGCTGCTTTGCTTTCCCTTCTTTCTCCGGCGACCGGGCCTGGCGATCTGTCGCAGGTCTGGCGCGCGGCCGAGCTGGGGCGTGTCGATGGTGCGGTGCTGCCCACGGGCCATGCCGCGCTCGACGCGCAGTTGCCCGCGAACGGCTGGCCGGTGGGCGCCATGATCGAGGTGCTGCAGGAACAGGCCGGTGCGCACGAGTGGGATTTGCTGCTGCCGGCGCTGGCGCGGCTCGCCGGCGCGCACAGCGGCCCGATCGTGCTGGTGGGCGCGCCCCATGTGCCGTTTGGTCCCGCACTGGCGGCGCGTGGCCTGCCGGGCGAGCGCCTGTTGTGGGTCGATGCGGCAGCGCCGGCCGCACGGCTGTGGGCCTGCGAGCAGGCTTTGCACTGCCTTGATGCGGCCGCCGTTCTGGCCTGGCTGCCGCAAGCCCGCGCCAGCGCCTTGCGGCGCCTGCACATGGCCGCGCAGGACGGCGGCAAGCTGTTTTTTGTCTTTCGCCCCGCAGCGATGCAGCACGAGTCTTCTGCCGCCTCGCTGCGTCTGCTGCTCGGCGGCATTGATGTGATGACGGTGGACATTTTCAAGCGCCGTGGCCCGCCGCTGCCGGCGCCGCTGGTGCTGCCTGCGCGAGCGCCACGGCTGGCGGCCTTGCTGGCGGCCAGCCACGCGCGACGTTCTCCCGTACCAATGGCCACGGTGCGTTCATTCAGGCCAAGCCATGCGCTGGATCGCGTTGCTGCCGCAGGCTGAGGCGGGCCAGCCGCCGGACGCCACGGCGCTGGGCTGGTGGGCGCTGCAGTTCACGCCGCGCGTGGTGCTGGTGGACGAGGCCGTGCTGTTGGAGGTCTCGGGCAGCGAGCGCCTGTGGGGCGGCCGGGACCGCTTGCTGGCCCGGCTTTGCAAGAAAAATGAGGCTCCAGCCCTTGCCATTCATGGGCAGGGCGCTACATCTTTGATAGCTCTTGCGCTGCTGCGGCTGGCGGCACAGGGCCAGAGCGCGCCGCGCCATGTGCCCGATGATCTGCCCCTGGCCACACTGAGCGCGGCGCGGCCTCATTTGCACACGCTAACGCGGCTCGGTTGCCAGCGCTGGGACCAACTGCGGGCGCTGCCGCGCGGCGGGGTGGCGCGGCGCTTCGGCGCCCCCTTGCTCGAAGCGCTCGATGCCGCCTATGGCCGCCAGCCCGAGAGCCATGACTGGCTCGTCTTGCCCGAGGCCTTTGATCTCCAGTGCGAGCTGCCCGCGCTGGTGGACGCGTCGCCGGCGCTGATGTTCGGCGCGCAGCGCCTGCTGGGGCGGCTGCGCGCCTGGCTGCAGGCGCGCCACCGCGGCGCGCTCGCGCTGGAGCTGGTCTGGTCGCTCGATGCGCGGCGCGTCAACGGCGTGGCCGTGCCCGCCGAGGAGCAACTGGTGATCCGCACGGCCGAGCCCACGCAGGATATGACGCACCTGGGCCGGCTCATGGCCGAGCACCTGGCGCGCGTCACCTTGCCGGCACCGGTGCACAGCCTGCGGCTGCGTTCGCTGGAGACCGCCAGACTGGTCACGGCCAGCGCCAGCCTGCTGCCCGCCGAGCGCACGCCCGGTGACAGCCTGCAGCAGCTGGTGGAGCGCCTGAGTGCGCGGCTGGGTGCGCAGCAGGTGGTCTGCTTGAGCGCCCAGGCTGATCACCGGCCCGAGCAGATGCAGAGCCGCATCGCAGCGCAGGATGCTATTAGAAAAGTAGCTAACCGTGTAGACCCGACAAGGGCTGCAAGCACAAATGATCTGCAAGAGGGGGCGCTGTACCCGACCTGGCTGCTGCGCGAGCCCCTGCGCCTGGCGGTGCAGGGCGAACGCCCGCAACATGGGGGCCCGCTGCGTTTGCTGGCCGGCCCGCAGCGGCTGGAGGCCGGCTGGTGGGGATCTGATGCCGCAAGCGGCGCGGCCTTGCGCGACTACTTCATCGCGCAGAGCGAGCAGGCCGGCCTGCTGTGGATTTACCGCGAGCGGCTCGCGCCCGCGCCCGCCCGGGCCGAAGTGCGCTGGTTCCTGCACGGTATCTACGCCTGAAGGCGGTGCGTCATGGATGCTTCCTTGCCTGATTACGCCGAGCTGCATTGCCTGTCGAATTTCAGCTTCCAGCGCGGCGCCTCGCATGCCCAGGAACTGGTGGCGCGTGCTCACGAACTCGGCTATGCGGCATTGGCCCTCACCGATGAATGCTCGGTGGCGGGCGCGGTGCGGGCCCATGTCGAGGCAAAAAAGTGCGGGCTCAAACTGCTGCTGGGCAGCGAGTTCCTGCTCGACGGCTTTCGGCTGGTGGCGCTGGCGCGCAACCTTCAGGGCTGGGGCAATCTGTGCGAGTTCATCACCGCGGCGCGCCGCCATCCGCTGCAGGAAGTGCACAAGGGCGAGTACCGCGTGAGCCGCGCCGGCAGCGATTTCGCTTTGTTGCAGGACTGTGAAATCATCCTGGCACCGCTGCGGGAAGAATCAAGCGCTATCGATTTTGAAGCGCTCTGCGAGCGTGTGGTCTGGGCTCAGGGGCTATTTGGCTGCGCAACCTGGCTGGCGGCCGAACTGCTGCTGAGGTTGGACGACGACCTGTGGCTGGACACGCTGCAACGCGTGAGCGCCGCCACCGGCGTGCCCCTGGTGGCCGCCGGCGACGTGCACATGCACGTGCGCTCGCGCAAGCCGCTGCAGGATGTGATCACGGCGATCCGGTTGGGAAAGCCGGTGGCCGAGTGCGGCTTTGCCTTGCAGCCCAACGCCGAGCGCCATCTGCGCCAGCGCGTGCGCCTCGGCGGCCTCTATCCGCCGCAGTTGCTGGCCAGCACCCTGGTGGTGGCCGGGCGCTGCAGCTTCAGCCTTGATGAAATCAAATACAACTACCCGCTGGAGACCGTGCCCGCGGGCTTGAGCCCGGCGCAGGCGCTGGCGCAACTGACCTTCGAGGGCGCGGCGCAGCGTTACCCGCAAGGCATTCCGGGCAGCGTGCAGCAGCAGCTCGCGCGCGAACTGGCCCTGATCGCCGATTGCCAGTACGAGATGTTTTTTCTCACGGTGCACGACATCGTGCGTTTCGCGCGCAGCATCAGCATCCTGTGCCAGGGCCGCGGCTCGGCCGCGAATTCGGCGGTCTGCTACTGCCTGGGCATCACGGCGGTGGACCCGACGCGCTCGCATTTGCTGTTCGAGCGCTTCATCTCCAAAGAGCGCAAGGAGCCGCCCGACATCGACGTGGACTTCGAGCACGAGCGGCGCGAGGAGGTCATCCAGTACATCTATGCAAAATACGGCCGCGATCGTGCCGCCATTGCGGCGGTCGTCACCACCTACCGCACGCGCAGCGCGATCCGCGATGTGGGCAAGGCGCTGGGCCTGCCGCTCGCGCTGGTCGATGCCTTCGCCAAAGAGCACTACTGGTTCGACGACGCGCTGGCCGTGCAGCGCCTGCGCGAGCTGGCGCAGCAGGCCGGGCAGGAAATCGGCGCGCGGCCTGCGCAGCTGTGGCTGGAGCTGACCGAACAGCTCAAGGGTTTCCCGCGCCACCTGAGCCAGCACGTGGGCGGCTTCGTGCTCACGCAGGACAAGTTGACCAGGCTGGTGCCGGTGGAGAACGCCGCGATGCCCGAGCGTTCCATCATCCAGTGGGACAAGGACGACCTCGAGGATATGGGGCTCATGAAGGTCGACGTGCTGGCGCTCGGCATGCTGACCGCGCTGCGGCGCTGCCTCGATTTTGTGAGCCAGCGGCGCGGCCAGCCTTTTTCGATGCAGGACATCGAGCCCGAGGATGCCGCCACCTACGACATGATCTGCGCCGCCGACACCGTGGGCGTGTTCCAGATCGAGAGCCGCGCGCAAATGTCGATGCTGCCGCGCCTGCGACCCCGCGTGTTCTACGACCTGGTGGTCGAGGTGGCCATCGTGCGACCGGGGCCGATCCAGGGCGGCATGGTGCACCCTTACCTCAAGGCCCGGGAGCGCATCCGCCAGGGCCTGGACATCCATTACGAAAAGACCGACCTCAAGGAAGCCCTGGCGCGCACGCTGGGCGTGCCCATCTTCCAGGAGCAGGTCATGCAGATCGCGATGATCGCGGCCGACTTCACGCCAGGCGAGGCGGACCGCCTGCGCCGCTCCATGGCGGCCTGGAAGCGCCATGGCGGCGTGCACAAGTTCGAGGGCCGGCTGATCAACGGCATGCTGGCCAAGGGCTATCGGCGGGAGTTCGCCGAGGCCATCTTCAAGCAGATCCTGGGTTTTGGCGAATACGGCTTCCCCGAAAGCCATGCCTTCAGCTTTGCGCTGCTGGCCTATGACAGCAGCTGGCTCAAACGCCACGAACCGGCCTGTTTTCTGGCCGCGCTGCTGAATTCGCAACCCATGGGTTTTTATCAACCTTCGCAGCTGATCCAGGATGCGCGGCGCCACGGTGTCGTCGTGCTTGCGCCCGATGTGACGCGCAGCGATTGGGATTGCACGCTTGAAGAAAGCTCCGAACGAGAAAGCCCCGAAAGCAGCGAAGGGACGCCCCGAGCAAGCTCAGCCCCCTCGGGGGGCAGCGCAGCACACGAAGTGGCAAGCGTGGGGGCACCTTGCGTGCGCCTGGGCCTGCGACTGGTCGGCAGCCTGAGCGAGGCCGGGGCAGGGCGGCTGGTGCAGGCGCGCTCGCAGGCGCCATTCACCAGTACCGAAGACCTGGCCC
This sequence comes from Polaromonas sp. C04, assembly GCF_002002705.1. Taxonomy (GTDB): domain Bacteria; phylum Pseudomonadota; class Gammaproteobacteria; order Burkholderiales; family Burkholderiaceae_C; genus Rhodoferax_A. The sequence continues at coordinate 27,340 of NZ_MUNS01000044.1, forward strand.
TGCGCGCCCGGCTCGACCGGCCGGACCTCGACGCGCTGGCCGCGGCCGATGCGCTGATCTCTCTCTCGGGCCATCGGCGCCAGCAGGTCTGGGACGCTAGCGCGCAGCAGCGCGCGCCCGCGCTGCTACAGGGTGCGCTGGTCCATGAAGAGGCGCTGGCGCTGGCCGCCGCGCCCGAAGGTGAGGAGATCGTGTTCGACTACGCCGCCATGGGCCTGACCCTGCGCCGCCATCCACTGGCGCTGTTGCGGCCGCGGCTGGCGCGCATGCAGTTGCTGACGGCGCACGAGCTGCAGGATCTGCCCAGTGGCCAGCAGGTGGCGGCCTGCGGCCTGGTCACCGTGCGCCAGCAGCCGCAGACCGCCAAGGGCACGATCTTCGTCACGCTCGAGGATGAAACCGGCCCGGTCAACGTGATCGTGTGGAAGCATGTGCGCGAGCGCCAGCGCGACGAACTGCTGCACTCACGCCTGCTCGCGGTGCAGGGCACCTGGCAGCGCGATGTGGACAGCGGCGGCGCGGTGCGCCACCTGGTGGCCGAGCGCCTGACGGACCTCACGCCGCTGCTGGGCCGCCTGGGCCAGCAGGCCAGCCGCAGCCGGGATTTTCATTGAAGGACACTGCCATGTCTGCCCCTAATGAGACCGCCCGACGGCTCTTCATTGGCCTCATGCCGGATTCCCGCGTACAGGCAGGCCGCGCTCCGGGCCCATCGCCGGCACAGGGGTGAGCATGAAGCCGACGAGCCGTTGGAGGCCACGCGTGACGCTGGTCTGTCATGCGGTGCGCCCGCTTGTGAGGTTCAGTCCAGCTCGCTGCGTCGCGGCATGTCGGCCCCGCGGCGTGAACAGGTGATCGCGGCGGCGCGCGCGGCGAAGCCGAGTGCCAATTCAAGGTCGGCGCCGGACAGCGCCGCGAGCGCTGGCACCGACAACGCATCGTGTTCGGCCATCCAGGTCAGCAGCGCCGCCTGAAAGGTGTCGCCGGCACCCACCGTATCGATCACCTCGACCGGGATTGTCGGCACAGTGGCGGATGCGTTCGGCGTGCAGGCCACGACCCCTTCGCCGCCGCGCGTCACGACGGCCAGCGTCACGCCGCGGCCCAAGGCCTGACGGGCGAATTCCTCAGGGGCAACACCGGGCAGAAGCAACTGCAGGTCTTCCTCGCTGATCTTGAGCAGGTCAGTGCGCGTGAGCATCCATTGCAGCATGTCTTTCCAGCGTCCCAGGTCGGGCTCCACGTTCAGGCGGATATTGGGGTCATAGGCGATCAGCGTGCGCCCATGTTCTCGCTCGACCAGGGCGCGCAGGGTCGAAGCGGTCGGATCCACGACCGTGGCAAAGGAGCCGAGATGGATCGCGCGCAGGCCTTGGGGCAACGAAGCCAGCGCGTCGATCGGGAGCAGGCGGTCGGCACAGCCGTGACCGTAGAAGGAGTAGGAAGGCACGCCCCTGGCATCCACGCCAACGAGCCCGAGCGTGGTCGGCGCGTCAATGCGCTGTACGGTCGAGGTATCGACCCCCTCGGCCGCGAGCGCGTGCACCAGTCGCTCGCCGAGGAAGTCACGCGATACAGCCGAAAAAAACGCCACGGGCTGCGCGAGCCGCGCCAGCCCGACCGCCGTATTGAACGGTGATCCCCCGACACGGGCGTCCAGGGTCATGCCTGCGGCGGTGCTACCGACCGCGAACACGTCCATCAATGCTTCACCGCAGACAAGGAACATGACACAGCTTTCATTCTGGTTGAGGGAGCCATCACAGCGCGCGGCGGCAGTGGCAACAGGCCAAGCATGCCTGTATTCGCTTTTCTTGGGCATCAGGGTTTTCCATTAATAAATCGCCTTGATTTATTAATTATTGGCACCGATACTTGTGCCAGATCCGGAAGCGAGATCGGCAAAACCAGATGTCGAACACTGCCGGTTCAAGGCCCCAATCCGATCCTTACCAGCAACCATCTTGAATGAAGACCTTAATTTGTCACTGCGATAGCGTTGTTCCAAGGCGACTTGGTGCGAGCGATGGCATTGAGGATGACCAGCAGCTTGTGCATGCAAGCCACCAGGGCGACCTTC
>NZ_MUNS01000017.1 GCF_002002705.1 Polaromonas sp. C04
GTGCCCAAAGAAAAGTCACCAAAAGAAAGGGCAGCCGCAGACACGGCCCCTTCGGGGTTCCTTGCGCTGCTCGGGGCCAGCGGGAAGCGCGCAAACTCGCCCTGCGGGCTCAGACAGCGCGCGCTTCTTGATCCGCTTGCCCCTGCGCTGCTCAGCCGTGCCTGAATGGCGGGGAGCCGAATACCGGCAACCAATACCGGTACCAAGACCCAAGACGATTTCGATGCCGAACACGAGGCCCCACAAGTACGCGCCATGGCGCGTACTTGTCGTATTGGTATTGGCAGTTTTGACTGCTCCCACGCCGTTATGAGGAGGCGAGTAGCGCAGAGCCGGGCGGATCAGGGGCGCAGATGTTTGAGCGCAGCGAGTTTCTGCGCACCCCGCCCGGATCGAGCAACGCAGCGTGCCCGCAGGGCCGACGAATCCGGCTCGCCTTTCTTTTGCTTACTTTGCTTTGGCGAAGCAAAGAAAAGTGAGGCGCCCGCCGGGGCGCAACCCGGCCAGCGGCCCTTGCAAAGGCCAATGCTTCATTACCGTGGATTCCCGGTCAAGCCGGGAATGACAGTAACTGAGCCGGGAATGACAGCAATAGAGCCGAAAATGACAAATGATTTACTATGAATTCAGTAGCTGACGGTGCACGCCCGGCAAGGGCTACAGGCCTAAATCATCACTTACTTTTGTCCCCCGACAACTTCAGCAAATCCCCACCCGTACCGAGCGACAGCACACCGGTCTTGGCATAAATGCCCAGCTTGGCGCGGGTATCGGTGATGTCCAGGTTGCGCATGGTGAGCTGGCCGATGCGGTCCAGCGGGGTGAACGCGCCTTCGACTTTTTCCATGCTCAGGCGCTCGGGCTGGTAGGTCAGATTCGGCGAGTCGGTGTTGAGGATGGAGTAGTCGTTGCCGCGGCGCAGCTCGATCGTGACCTCACCGGTGATGGCACTCGCCACCCAGCGCTGGGCGGTTTCGCGCAGCATGATGGCCTGCGAGTCGAACCAGCGGCCCTGGTACAAGAGGCGGCCCAGGCGGCGGCCGCTGTCGCGGTACTGCTCGATGGTGTCTTCGTTGTGGATGCCGGTGACCAGCCGCTCGTAGGCGATGAACAGCAGCGCCAGGCCGGGCGCCTCGTAGATGCCGCGGCTTTTCGCCTCGATGATGCGGTTCTCGATCTGGTCGCTCATGCCCAGGCCGTGGCGCCCGCCGATGCGGTTGGCTTCCAGGATCAGCGCGACCAGATCGGGGTACTCGACGCCGTTCAGGGCAACGGGGCGGCCTTCCTCGAAGCGCACCGTGACTTCCTCGCGCCTGACTTCGACTTCGTCTTTCCAGAACGCCACGCCCATGATGGGGTTGACGATCTTCATGCCGCTGGACAGGTGCTCCAGGTCTTTCGCTTCGTGCGTGGCACCCAGCATGTTGGAGTCGGTCGAGTAGGCCTTCTCGGCCGACATCTTGTAGCCGAAGCCGGCCTGGGTCATGAAGGCCGACATCTCGGCGCGGCCACCCAACTCATCGATGAAGAGCTGGTCCAGCCAGGGCTTGTAGATCTTCAAAGAGGGGTTGGTCAGCAGGCCGTAGCGGTAAAAGCGCTCGATGTCGTTGCCCTTGTAGGTGCTGCCGTCGCCCCAGATGTTGACGTCGTCTTCCTTCATGGCGGCGACCAGCATGGTGCCGGTCACGGCGCGGCCCAGCGGCGTGGTGTTGAAGTAGGTCACGCCGGCCGTGGTGATGTGGAAGGCGCCGGCCTGCAGCGCGGCCAGGCCCTCGGCGGCCAGTTGCTGACGGCAGTCGATCAGGCGCGCCTTCTCGGCGCCGTACTGCATCGCCTTGCGCGGGATTTCGTCGTAGTCGGGCTCGTCGGGCTGGCCCAGGTTGGCGGTGTAGGCATAGGGCACGGCGCCCTTGAGCTTCATCCAGTGCAGCGCGGCGCTGGTGTCCAGGCCGCCGGAGAAGGCGATGCCGACTTTCTGGCCGGCGGGCAGGTTTTGGAGAATGGTGGCCATGGTGGAAATTCCTCTGCTCAGCCGTAGTGGCAGATGTAGTGGTAGGCGCTGGTGACGCGAATATCGAACTTCGTGTTGCCGGGCACGCTGAATGTCTCGCCGGGGCCGGATTTGACCCAGACGTCGCTGCCGGCCAGCCTGTACTCGCAGGCGCCGGCCACGCATTCCATGGTCTCGGGCGCGCCGGTGCTGAAGGTCAGCGTGGCAGGCAGGATCACGCCCACCGATTTCTTCGTGCCGTCGGGAAACGTGATGCCGTGGCTCACGCACTTGCCGTCGAAATAGACGCTGGCCTGGGTCGTGACGGACACGCCGTCGATTTTGTCGGTAGTCATGGTGATGTGGCTGCTTTCCTGGCGGCGCCCGGGCGCACGATCCGGCGCGGCGCTGTGGGGATAAACCATCAATTTTAGGGTACCCGGGCGCTTCGGGCGGCGCACCAGGCCTGAATCCGATGCGCGGGGGTTTGCGTAAGGTATGACAGGCCCGACAATCCAGCCATGGCCCACGACACCCAAGACCTCCAGATGATCGCCCTGATCGACCGCCTTCCCGACCATGGTGCCGATGCCCAGGCCGCCCTGCGCGAGCTGTATGACCTGACCTCCGCCAAGCTGTACGGCGTGGCCCTGCGCGTGGTGGGCAACCGCGGCTGGGCCGAAGACGTGCTGCAGGAGGCCTACCTGAATATCTGGCGTATCGCGGGCGACTACCGCGCCTCGCTGAGTCCGCCGATGGCCTGGATGGGCGTGGTGGTGCGCAGTCGCGCGCTCGACTTTTTGCGTCGGCGTGCCAGCCAGCGGGCGGACCAGGGCCAGGCGCTGGACGACTTTGTGAACGATACCGTGGCCGGCGACGGCCCGAACCCCATGGACACCACACAGGCGAGCGAGCAGGCCTGGGCGCTGCACGAGTGCCTGCGCAAGCTGGAAGCGCGCCAGCGCGAAGTGGTCAGCCTGGCCTATCTGCGCGACCTGAGCCACAGCGAGCTCGCCGCACAGCTCAAGCTGCCGCTGGGCACGGTCAAGACCTGGATCCGGCGCGGACTGGACCAGCTGCGCGGCTGCATGGCCCGTTTTGCCTGATGCGCCGATATGAACATTCTTGACAATCCTCTATTGCTGGAGCAGCTCGCGGCCGGCTATGCGCTGGGCACCCTGCGCGGCGGTGCGCGCCGGCGCTTCGAAACGCTGGCGCGCTCCAGCCCCACCGTGCGCGCCAGCGCCCTGATCTGGCAGGAGCGCTTTGCCTCCATGACGGAGCTGCAGGCCGGCGAGGTGCCCGGCCCGAATGTGTGGAAGCGCATCGAGAACCTGCTGGCCGCGCAGCCGCAGACCCGCGCTGCACCGGTCGCGCCGCAGGAGAAACCCCTCTTCGACAAGCTTCGCCGGGCCCTGAGCCTGTGGCGGGGCGCGGCCTTTGCGGGCGCGCTGGCCAGCGTGGCCGCCGTGCTGGTGGGCGTCAACCTGAGTCGTCAGGTGGACCGCCAGAGCGTCCAGCTCGCGCAGGTCACCCGGGAGGGCACCGAAGTGGCGCAGCAAAACGCCAAACTTGCCGCCCAGCTCAAGGCCACGCCCGAGATCCAGTACGTGGCCGTGCTGGCCGACGACAAGGCCGCGCCCTCGATGCTGGCGACGTTCGATCCGAAAAACCGGACCCTCACGCTCAAGCGCGTGGGTAGCTATCAGGAAGCGTCCGACAAGTCGCTGCAGCTATGGGCCTTGCCACCCGCGGGGCCGGCAAAATCTCTCGGGGTGTTGGGTGACGGCAAGGTGGTCCGGCTGGCGGCCAGCGAAGGCGAAGTGCGGGGCGTGCCGGCGCTGGCCATCACGCTGGAGTCCAAGGGGGGAGTGCCACCGGGTACGGCCGCGAAGGGCCCGGTGCTGTTCAAGGGTGCGCTGCTGTCGACGGCGCTATAAATGCAGTGATCAGCGCCAGCGGCGGCCGCCAAAGTGGCCATGGCCACCATAGTAGCCGCCAAAACCGAAGTTGAGCGCAACGCCCACCGGCGCATAGTAGGGGTAGGGCGGGTAGTAGTACCCGGGGTAATACCCGGGGTACGCCACGGGCGCCGCCACATAAGCGGGCGCGGTCACGACCTGCGATCCATCCATTGGCGGCGCACCGTAGTTGTTCGCCGTGGGAGGCGTCGCGCCGACGGGCGAGACCTGCAGCGGCACGGTCGGCCCCGGGTCATTGGCCATTTGCACCGAATACTGTTTGCCCGCGTACTCGTACACCACGTTGTAGCCGACGGGCTGGGTCTCGTACGAGAACTGCGTGCCGCATTGCTGCACGTTCTGCACCTGCGTCTGGCCCGCGGCCTCGACGCTGTTGCCGACCACCGCGCCGCCAATGGCGCCAATCGCGGTGGCCGCCGCCCGACCAGCGCCGGCGCCGATCGCATTGCCCACGACGCCGCCGGCAATCGCGCCAACGAGGGCGCCGGCGCCGCTGGTGGGCGCCTGGCTGACCACCTGGCCGGTGCCGCACACCTGGTGCGGCACCGCGACCTGCTGCATGATCGGCGTGCTGGAAATCACGCGGCCCATTTCCTGCGCCGAGCACAAACCTGCTGCGGCCAGCAAGGCGGACAACACAAGCAGTTTTTTCATGACCATCTCCTGTAGCAAAACCGTCCCGAAACTTGACGCCCTGGCGCCGCGGCAGGCGGGAACAACACCCGCCGGCCCAAGTCAAGTCTAGGCTTGTCAGAGCCGCTATTCGAGGCGCAGTTCGGTAAACCTTGGGTAAAAGTTGATGCTGCGGATCAAGGCAGCAGCGTGGCCCAGACGCCGGCGTCGAAACCCACGGTGGTCTGTGCGCCCCATTCGACCACCGGCCGCTTGATCACGCTCACGTTCGCGTGCATCAGCGCGCTGGCGCTGGCCGCGTCCGTCACGGCGGATTGCGTGGCCGCATCGAGTTTGCGCCACGTCGTGCCCTGGCGATTCACCAGCTTTTCCCAGCCCACGGCCTGGATCCACGCTTGCAGCCGGGGCTCGGGCACGCCCTGTTTCTTGAAGTCGTGAAACCGGTAGTCGACGCCTTGGGCGTTGAGCCAGGCGCGCGCCTTCTTGACGGTGTCGCAGTTGGGAATGCCGTACAGGGTGATCATGGGTGGCCAGGGAGGGTGGATTACAAATTTTGATTCCGGCGTATTTTCGCGCCATCTCTCTTGAAGATGGTTTCCACTCGATGAAGCGGCTCTGACGAGCGCGGCGTTCGCGGGGTTTTTGCGGCGGTCCGAGCCACCCCGGCGGTTTCGCGCGGACAATACCCTCCCGTATGAACACACTACAAGACTGGCTGGCGCATTGCGAGCGCCTGCATCCGAAAAGCATCGACCTCGGTCTGGAGCGCGTGCGGCAGGTGGCCGAGCGCATGGCCATCCACTTCGACTGCCCGGTGATCACCGTGGCCGGCACCAATGGCAAGGGCTCGACCTGCGCCATGTTGGAGGCCATCGCGCTGCAGGCGGGCTACCGCACCGGCGTCTATACCTCGCCGCATCTGGTTCACTTCGAGGAGCGGCTGCGGCTTCATGGCGAGATCTCGAAAGCTACTGATTTGATAGCGGGATTCGAACGTGTGGAGCAGGCCAGGGGTGATATTTCCTTGACGTATTTCGAATTTTCAACGCTCGCGATCCTCGATGTGATGGCGCGCTCGAATCCCGACGTGGCGATTCTGGAGGTGGGCCTGGGCGGGCGCCTCGACGCGGTCAACATCATCGACCCCGACTGCGCGGTGATCACCAGCATCGCCCTCGACCACATGGAACTCCTGGGACCGGACCGCGAGAGCATCGGCTTGGAGAAGGCCGGCATCATGCGCGCCGGGCGTCCCGTCATCGTGAGCGATCCGGTGCCGCCGCAAAGCGTGCTCGATCGCGCGCAGGCGCTGGGCGCCGACCTGTGGCGCTTCGGCACCGACTTCAATTATTCGGGCGACAAGCTGCAATGGGGCTGGGCCGGGCGCGGACGGCGTTACAGCGGTCTGGCGTATCCCGCGCTGCGCGGGGCCAACCAGCTGATGAATGCCTCGGGCGTGCTGGCCGCGCTCACGGCGCTGCGCGAGCGGCTGCCCGTGACGGCCCAGGCCGTGCGCAACGGACTGGCCATGGTCGAGCTGCCCGGGCGCTTCCAGATCGTTCCGGGCCAGCCCACACTGGTGTTCGACGTGGCGCACAACCCGCACGCGGTGGCGGCACTGGCTGCGAACCTCGATGCCATGGGCTTCTTCCACGCCACGCATGCCGTTTTCGGCGTCATGGCCGACAAGGACCTGATGCCCATGCTGGCGCGCATGGGACCCCTTGTGGATCGCTGGTATTTCACGGATCTGCCCACGCCGCGGGCACAGACGGCGGCCGGGTTGATGGCCGCGTGGGAATCGCGTGAAACCGGCAAAAACGTGCTCGCCAGCACCTGGCCGGACCCGACTGCGGCCATGCAGGCGGCGCTCGCCGCGGCAGGCCCCGCTGATAGAATTGTGGTCTTTGGATCGTTCTATACCGTGGGTGGCGTCCTGAGAGACGGGATTCCCCGTCTTCACGCCAAACACCTGAACGCCTGAGTCTTCACTTCATGGCTTTTTTCAAGTTTCCGCTGCCCGGCCGCAAGCGGGGCGACGACAAGGCACCCGCCGCTGTCAAGTCCGAAAGCATCGAGGCGATGCGCCAGCGCGCCAAGCACCGCCTGATTGGCGCGGCGGTGCTGGTGGCGATCGGTGTGGTGGGCTTCCCGCTGGTGTTCGACACCCAGCCGCGGCCGATCGCGGTCGATATCCCGATCGAGATTCCCGACAAGAACCAGGTCAAACCACTGGTGATTCCGGCGCCCCCGCCGGCGGCAGCGCCCACGGTCGGTGCGGCTGCCGTGAATCCGCCCGCCCCGGCGACGGCAAGTGGGCCGGCAGCGCAAGTGCCGGCTCCCGCCAGTCTGGGGGCCAAGGAAGAGGTGGTGGCCGATACGCCCGCGCCCCAGCCTGAACCCAAGGTCGAGAAGGCCCCCTCAGCGCCGGTGGCGAAAGCCCAGATCAAGACAGAACCCAAACCGGCCCCCAAGCCCGAAGCCAAGACCGCCGCGCGCGCCGGGGATGGCGCCAAGGCCGAAGCCCTGCTGGACGGCAAGACCGCGGCGGCGACCCCTGCCGCCAGCGAAGCAGGCCGCTTCGTGGTGCAGGTCGGTGCCTTTGCCGATGCAAGCAAGGCCCATGAGGCGCGCCAGAAGGTTGAAAAAACCGGATTGAAGACCTATACGCAGGTGGTGGAGACCAAGGACGGCAAGCGCATCCGTGTGCGCGTGGGCCCGTTTGGCAGCCGGGCCGAGGCGGACAAGGCGGCCGGAAAAATCAAGGGGCTGGAATTGCCCGCCGCCATCCTCACCTTGTGAGGTGAGGGTGCCCGATGGCCACGCTGGACTGGATTTTGCTGGCGGTGCTGCTGGCGTCGCTGCTGCTCGGCGCCTTGCGCGGGCTGGTCTACGAGGCGATGTCGCTGCTGGCCTGGGTGGCCGCCTTCTGGCTGGCGCAGTGGTATGCGCCAGCCGCGGCGCAGATGATGCCGCTGGACAACGTTTCGGAGCCGATGCGCCATGCGGCAGGGTTTGTGGTGGTGTTTGTGGCGGCCGTGTTTGCGGGCGGTTTGCTGGCCTGGCTGACCAAGAAGCTGGTCGAGGCGCTGGGTCTGCGTCCGGTGGACCGCACGCTGGGCGCCGCGTTTGGCCTGCTGCGCGGCGCGATCTTGCTGCTGGCGATGGCAGTCGTGGTGAATTTGACGGCGCTCAAGACCGGCGAGTGGTGGCAGGCATCGCAGGGTGCCACCGTGCTGACGTCGGCACTCAGGGAGTTGAAACCGGTGTTGCCGGAAAAGTTTGGAAGGTATCTTCCTTCATGAGGATCACGTAATGTGCGGAATCGTCGGCGTTGTCAGCAACGCCCCAGTGAACCAGTTGATCTACGACGCCTTGCTACTGCTGCAGCACCGGGGCCAGGACGCGGCCGGCATCGCGACACAGCAGGAACGCAAGTTCTTCATGCACAAGGCCAAGGGCATGGTGCGCGACGTGTTTCGCACGCGCAACATGCGCGCGCTGCCCGGCAACTGCGGCCTGGGCCAGGTGCGCTACCCGACCGCCGGCAATGCCTACAGCGAAGAGGAAGCACAGCCGTTTTATGTCAATGCGCCGTTCGGCATCGTGCTGGTGCACAACGGCAACCTGACCAACGCGCAGGCCTTGAAGGCAGAGGTCTTCCTGACCGACCACCGCCACATCAACACCGAGAGCGACTCCGAGGTGCTGCTCAACGTGCTGGCGCACGAGCTGGACAAGGCAACGCGCGGGCTGCCGCTCAATCCCGAAGATGTGTTTGCCGCGGTGCGCCAGGTGCACCGGCGCGTGCGCGGCTCCTATGCCGTGGTCGCCATGATCGCGGGGCATGGCCTGCTGGCGTTTCGCGATCCGTTCGGCATTCGCCCGCTGTGCATGGGAACCAGCCCCGGCACGGTGATGCTGGCCAGTGAGTCGGTCGCGCTGGAAGGCACGGCGCACAAGTTCGAGCGCAACGTGGAGCCGGGCGAGGCGATCTTTGTCGATTTGCAGGGCACGGTCCACGCACAGCAATGCGCGGACTCGCCGAAAAAATTCCCCTGCATTTTTGAGTTCGTGTACCTGGCCCGGCCCGACTCCGTGCTGGACGGCATTTCGGTTTACCAGGCTAGGCTGAATCTGGGCGAGTCGCTGGCCAAGCGCGTGGTCTCCACGGTGCCGCCCAGTGAGATCGACGTGGTCATTCCGATCCCCGAATCGAGCCGGCCCAGCGCCACACGACTGGCGCATCTGCTGGGTATTCCGTACCGCGAAGGCTTTGTCAAAAATCGCTATGTGGGGCGCACCTTCATCATGCCGGGGCAGGCGGCGCGCGAGAAGTCGGTGCGCCAGAAGCTCAACGCCATCGGTAGCGAGTTCAAGGGCCGCAACGTGCTGCTGGTCGACGACTCCATCGTGCGCGGCACGACCAGTCGCGAGATCGTGCAGATGGCGCGCGATGCGGGGGCCAACAAGGTCTATCTGGCCAGTGCGGCGCCGCCGGTGCGCTATCCCAATGTGTACGGTATCGACATGCCGACCAAGGACGAGCTGGTGGCGCACGACCGCAGCGTGGAACAGATCCGCGAGATCATCGGCTGCGACGCCCTGATCTACCAGGATGTGGATGCGATGAAAAGGGCCATCGGCTCGCTCAATCCCCAGCTCGCGGGTTTTGACGCCTCGTGCTTCGACGGCGTGTACGTGACCGGCGACATCACCTCCGACGACATCGCTCGAATGAATCAACAACGCGTTGGCGCGCAGGAGGGTGAGGAAGACACCTCGCGCCTGGCGCTGCCGAACGCCCAGGAAGTTTAAAAAGGTTTGAATCGTGACTGAAAGAGCGCTACCCCCCAATTTGCACCGCGACACGCTGGCCGTGCGTGTGGCCGTGGACAAGAGCCAATACGGCGAGAACTCCGAGGCGCTGTACCTGACTAGCAGCTTCATCCAGTCCGATGCCGAGACCGCGGTGCGCCGTTTTGCCGGCGAGGAAGAAGGATTTACCTACTCGCGTTTCACCAACCCGACGGTGACCAGCATGGAACAGCGGCTGGCCGCACTCGAAGGCACCGAGGCCTGCGTCGGCACAGCCAGCGGCATGGCGGCGATTTTGCTGCTGTGCATGGGCTTGCTCAAGGCGGGCGACCATGTGATCTGCTCGCAGTCGGTGTTCGGCTCGACCATCAAGCTGATTGGCGGCGAGTTCGGCAAGTTCGGCGTGCAGACTACTTTCGTGTCGCAGACCGATGTAGCGCAATGGCGGGCCGCGGTCCAGCCCAACACGCGGCTGCTGTTTGCCGAGACGCCGACCAACCCGCTGACCGACGTATGCGACATCCAGGCGCTGGCCGATGTGGCGCACGCGGCCGGAGCGCTGCTCGCCGTGGACAACTGCTTTTGCTCGCCGGCGCTGCAGCAGCCGGTCAAGTTCGGCGCCGACCTGATCATTCACTCGGGCACCAAGTACCTCGACGGCCAGGGGCGCGTGATGGCCGGTGCGATTTGCGGATCGAAGCAGCTGATCGAAGAAAAGCTCGTGCCCGTGCTGCGCAGCGCCGGCATGACGCTGTCGGCCTTCAACGCCTGGATCGTGCTCAAGGGTATGGAAACGCTCTCCATCCGCATGCAGGCGCAAAGCGCCAGCGCGCTGGCGCTGGCCACGTGGCTCGAAGCGCAACCTGCCATCGCGCGTGTGCACTATTCGGGCCTGAAGTCGCATCCGCAGCACGCGCTGGCAATGCGCCAGCAGTCCGGTCTGGGCGGCGCCGTGGTGTCGTTCGACGTCAAGGGCGCGAGCCCCGAGGCGGCGCGCCAAAACGCCTTCCACCTGATCGATAGCACCCGCGTGTGCAGCATCACCGCCAATCTGGGCGACACCAAGACCACCATCACGCACCCGGCCAGCACCTCGCACGGGCGCCTCACCGAGGAGCAACGCCAGGCCGCCGGTATCGGCCAGGGCCTGATCCGCGTGGCCGTGGGGCTGGAGCATATCGACGACCTGAAGGCCGACCTCGCGCGCGGGCTGGATACCTTGCCATGACGCAGAAAATCCGCACGCGCTTTGCGCCGTCGCCGACCGGCTTCATCCATCTGGGCAACATCCGCTCGGCGCTGTACCCGTGGGCGTTCGCGCGTGCCACGGGCGGCGATTTCATCCTGCGCATCGAAGACACGGACCTGGAGCGCTCGACCCAGGCCGCGGTCGACGTCATCATCGAAGGCATGCGCTGGCTCGGACTCGACTATGACGAAGGCCCGTTCTACCAGATGCAGCGCATGGATCGCTACAAGGCCGTGCTGGCGGACCTGCAAGCCGCCGGCCATGTGTACCCCTGCTACATGAGCGTGGCCGAACTCGATGCACTGCGCGAACGCCAGATGGCCGCAAAAGAAAAGCCGCGCTACGACGGCACCTGGCGCCCCGCGCCGGGCAAGACGCTGCCGCCGGTGCCGGCAGGTGTGCAGCCCGTGCTGAGGTTCAAGAATCCGCAGAGCGGCTCGGTGGTCTGGGATGACAAGGTCAAGGGGCGCATCGAAATCAGCAACGACGAGCTCGACGACCTTGTGATCGCACGTCCCGATGGCACTCCGACCTACAACTTCTGTGTGGTGGTGGACGACATGGATATGGCCATCACGCATGTGATCCGCGGCGACGACCACGTGAACAACACGCCGCGCCAGATCAACATCTTCCATGCCCTGGGCAAGGAACCGCCGGTGTACGCGCATCTGCCCACCGTGCTCAACGAGCAGGGCGAAAAGATGAGCAAGCGCAATGGCGCCAAGCCCGTCACGCAGTACGCCGAGGAGGGCTACCTGCCCGATGCGATGGTGAACTACCTGGCGCGGCTGGGCTGGTCGCATGGTGACGATGAAATCTTCAGCCGCGCGCAGTTCCTGCAATGGTTCAACCTGGATCACCTGGGCAAGAGCGCGGCGCAGTTCAACGAGGCCAAGCTGCGCTGGGTCAATGCCCAGCATCTGAAGGCGATGGCCGATGATGCGCTGGCACCTTTGGTCGCCGCCGTGCTGCACAAGCGCGGCGTTGCGGCCGACGACCGCCTGCCGCTGATTTGCGCGCTGTTCAAGGATCGCTGTGACACCCTCGTGGCGCTGGCCGATTGGGCCGCCGCTTTTTATACCGATATCAGTCCCAAACCCGAAGAAAAAGCGCAGCACGTCACCGAGGCCATCAAGCCGGCCCTGGCCTTGCTCGCTGAAAAGCTCGGAGCCTGCGCGTGGGACAAGGTCTCCATCGCCGCGGCCATCAAGGAAGTGCTGGCCGCACAGGGCTTGAGAATGCCGCAACTGGCGATGCCGGTGCGGGTGCTGGTCATGGGCACGGCCCAGACGCCGTCGCTGGATGCGGTGCTGGCGTTGTGTACGCGCGAAGTTGTGATATCGCGCCTGGGCGCAATTTGATATTGGCGCCAAATTTCAAGCTATAATTCAAGGCTCAGAAATTGACGGCGCAGGTATTGCCAGTGCCGGAAGTTCGGGGGGTATAGCTCAGCTGGGAGAGCGCTTGCATGGCATGCAAGAGGTCATCGGTTCGATCCCGTTTACCTCCACCACCAATTTTTGAGTTATGGAGATCGCGAGATTTTCGAGTTAGAGATCGAAGTTGTTAATTCAGGTTTGCAGCGAAGTTCCCAGGTTTTGACCCTATCGTCTAGAGGCCTAGGACACTACCCTTTCACGGTAGGTACCGGGGTTCGAATCCCCGTAGGGTCGCCAAATTCATCGATGGATGAGCAAGGCACAAGTCGGTAACGGTTTGCCCGCAAGGGCAGGCGACTTGACTCGCAAGAGTGAACGTTATCTACCAGGAGTGGTAGTTCAGTTGGTTAGAATACCGGCCTGTCACGCCGGGGGTCGCGGGTTCGAGTCCCGTCCACTCCGCCATTCAAAAGAAAAGCCGCTGTAAATCGTTGATTTACAGCGGCTTTTTTAATTTCGTGCTACCCGCGCTGCGAAACGTCGGTGCTACTCCGAAGGCCCTTCGGTGTGGCAGCCGGCATGGCGTTGGGCTCCGTTTGTCCCCGGTTTTTTGCAGTGGCAAAGCTGAAGCGCATGAGGGTGCGTTGGCGGGCTCTCGCATGGTCAACGACCGGGGCTGGGTAGTCGACACCGATGTGCACCCCGGCTGCGGCCTGGTCCGCCGTGCCCATGGCCGCCGGCGCATGGATGAACCTGTCGGGCACGCGTGCCAGTTCGGGCAGGTAGCGGCGGATGAAGCGCCCCTGCGGGTCGAAGTTCCGTGACTGGGTGACCGGGTTGAAGATGCGAAACCACGGCTGCGCGTCGCAGCCGGTGGAAGCGGCCCACTGCCAGCCGCCATTGTTGGCCGCCAGGTCGTAGTCGTTGAGGTGGCGCGCAAAGTGTCGCTCGCCCAGGCGCCAGTCGATGCCCAGGCTCTTGGTCAGAAAAGACGCCACCACCATGCGCAGGCGGTTGTGCATGTAGCCGGTCTGATGCAACTGGCGCATGGCCGCGTCCACCAGTGGGTAGCCGGTGCGCGCCTCGCACCAGGCCGCGAACAGCTCGGGCGCGTCATCCCACACGATGTGCTCATGGTCCGGGCGAAAAGCATGCCCGGCGACATGCGGGTGATGCCACAAGATCATGTGATAGAAGTCGCGCCATATCAGCTCGGACAGCCAGGTGGCCGCTCCCTCGCCACCCCGGCGCTGTGCGTGGGCGGCCAGCTCCCGCACCGACACCGTGCCAAAGCGCAGGTGCACCGACAGGTAGGACGCCCCCTTGCGTGCCGGAAAGTCACGTGCCTGGCGGTAGCCGTCCATACGGGTGCAGAAATCCTCGAACAACTGTTTGCCGCCGCGCATGCCGGTGGGGAGCGGCAGCCGGGCGAGGTCGGTCGCTTCGAAACCGATGGAGCTGAGCGCGGGCAGCACTTCACCGGTGGGCTTGGGTGCCAGGCGCGCGGCGTACTTGGCGATCGGGTAGGGCTGGAGCTGGAAATCGTCCAGCTTCTTGAGCCAGGCATTGCGGTACGGCGTGAAGACGCTGAACGGCTTGCCGCTCTGCGTCAGCACCTCGCCGCGCTCAAAAATGACCTGATCCTTGAAGTCGGCGAAGGCAATGCCATTGGCGGCCAGGCGCGCTGCCACCTGGCGATCGCGTTCGATGGCGGCGGGCTCATAGTCGCGATTCGTAAAAACCTGGCTGACCCCCAGGTTCCGGGCAAGTTGCACGATGCAATCGACAGCGCGTCCGTGACGCACAAGGATGCCGGCGCCTTGTCCCCCGGCGGCCAGCGACAGGGCGTGGAGCGCGCCGTCGAGCTCGCGCAGGCTGGCGTGGATAAATTCCACGCGCCGATCCCGGCGCTCTGGCAGCGCGTCCAGGATGTCGGTATCGAACACAAAGGCACAGTAGACGCGGTCAGCAAAGCGCAGCGCCTGGTATAGGGCGGCATGGTCGAAGCAGCGCAGGTCGCGGCGAAACCAGACAAGGGCGGAGGTCACGGGTTTGAACGCACTGTGTTGAGGCGAAGCGGCGGGGCTCAGCGGTTGGCGCGCTTCTTGAGCCAGCGCATCAGCACGTCGAGTGCGGGAATTTTTTCGTACAGCTCTTCGGCGGCATCCCAGTAGTCGCGGTGCCGTGTGATGAGGCCCTGCGCATTCAGTTCCAGATGCGAAGCACCGCGCACGGTTTGCGGGACTGAGCGCTGAAAACGCTTGAAGCGAAACATGAAGTCCCACGTCAGAAAGCATTGCGCGCCCTGTACCACGTGGCCGGTGACCTTGAATCCCGGTTCTTGCAGCGACTCGAACATGTGCTGGTAGACGCGCTGGATCAGCGCGATGCCCTGCACCTCGTTGAACGGATCCTTGAATCTCGCATCGGGCGCGTAGATGCTGCCGATGTCGTCCACGCTGTCGGGCGTGAGCTGCTCAAAAAATGCCACGATGCGGGCCACCGCCGTGCCGGTGTCGGGGAGTGCAGTGGGCGGCATGGTCAAAGTCCGGTGAAGCGGCGCACGGCCGGGAAGTAGAGCCGGTACGGCAGCAGTCGCAGCAGCTTCATCACGCGGGTGAAGCGCTTGGGAAAATGGATGTCGAACTCGCCCCGCTCCCAGCCGTGCACGATGGCCTGCGCCGCAGCCTCGGGCGAAATCAGCGCCGGCATGGGGAAGTCGTTGCCGGCGGTCAGGGCGGTGGCGACGAAGCCGGGGTTGATCACGCTCACGCCCATGCCGAGGTCATGCAGATCCAGGTACAGCACCTCGGCCAGGTTGATCAGCGCGGCCTTGGTAGGCCCATAGGCAAGGCTTTTCGGCAAACCGCGAAAACCGGCCACGCTGCTGACCAGGCTCAGGTGGCCGGCTCGCCCGTGGTGCGCGGCGTCGACCATGGCGGGCAGCACTGCGCCCAACACATGCAGCGCGCCGAGGGTGTTGATCTGCTGGTGGCGCAGCACTTCGTCCAGGTCGAAGGCCGTGGCGCGCATTTCGTGATAGTGGCCTGCGCAGTACAGGACCAGGTCCAGCGGTCCCTGTGTCAGCACTTCGGCGGCAGCGATCTGCACGTCTTCGCGGCGGGCGGTGTCGAGTGGCAACGCCCTGGCGCCGGGGTGCTGGTCGACAAAAGACTGCAGTGCAGCTTCGCCGCGTGCCGATACCACCACCTGCGCACCCCGCGCGTGCAGGGCCGATGCCGTGGCGCGCCCGATGCCGCTGGAGGCGCCGACCAGCCAGGCCCTGCGGCCCTGCCAGTGGCTGATGCGGGGGTTGAGACTCATCGCCTCAGCGCTTCGTGAAAGACAAGGTGACTTCGCCCAGCCGGACGCCGAACTTGCTCATGGTGGCGCGGTTGAGCATGACGCGATCGTCCATCAGGTACATCCAGTCATCGAACTGCACTTCGTAGACCTTGCCGTCCACCGGCAGATTCAGCGTGTAGTTCCAGCGGAAGGCATTGCCCGAGGTCTGCCCCACGGCTTGCCCGACCACATCGCCGGCGGTGCCGGTATAGCGGCCGTGCGCATCTTTGGTGAGTCGCCAGACGCGGCGTTGCCTGCTGCCGTCGGAATAGGTGAATGCTTCGTCGAGCACGCCCTGATTGCCATTCCACTGGCAGTCCATCAGCACCGTGAAGCGCTTGACAACCTTGCCGCTGCGGTCCTGAAACATGCCGTGGGCGTCGATGCGGCCGTTGAAATATTGCGCCAGGTCCAGTGGCGGCTTTTCGCCGGAATAGTCCGCCAGCGTCTGGCTGGCGCAGCCGGCCAGGGCGACCGGCGCGGCAATGGCTGCCGAGAGAAGGAAACGTCGTTGCATCATGGTGTGCCTTTGGGGATGAGAATGCGTCCGGGAGCCGGGCGGCGGATGATGAGGAAATACAGCGACGCTGCCGCCAGCAGCTTGAGTGCGCAAGGCAGGATGGCGTAGGCCAGGCCCAGGACCTGGAGCGCCTCGGGGCTGCGCGTGCCGGGGGAATAGCCCAGCGCACCCAGCAGCGGCAGCGCCAGACCCGCGGCCAACGCCAGGTTCAGCTTGGTGGCAAAGTTCCACCAGCCAAAGTAGGCGCCCTCAAACCGGCCGTTGTCACCTTGCCGGGCAATCACCCCGGTCAGCATCGCGCCGGGCAGCGCCAGGTCGGTGCCCAGCGCGGCGCCGGAGAGCGCGCACACCAGCAGGAACGCCGCCGTGTCGCCCTTGCCCAGGCCGGCGACGCCGGCGAACACCGCAATCCCCAGCAGCATGCCCGCCAGCCAGGTGCGGGCCAGTCCCCAGCGCGCCACCACCTGCAGCCACAGCGGAATAGACAGCGCCGCACAGAGAAAATAGGTGCCCAGAAAAAGCGGTTGCTGCGCTGGCGGCGACTGCAGCCTGTCCTGGATGAAAAACAGCACCAGCGTGGCCGGCACGGCGCTGGCGATGCCGTTCAGCATGAACACTGCGAGCAGGCGCCGGAAGGCGGCGCTGCCCCAGGGCCGCCACAGGCTGGCCACCGCCTTCGTGGCGCGGCCCGGAGGTGCCGTTGGCGATGGCGCCCTCGTCCAGGCCAGCCAGCCAAGCACCAGTGTGACGGCAAAAACGCCCAGCATGACTGGTAGTCCCAGCAGCGCCGGCAGCAGGGAGGCCAACACGACACCGAAGACGCCGCAGCCCTCACGCCACGCCACGATGCGCCCGCGCTGCAATTCGTCGCCACCGAGCCGGGCGCCCCAGGATTGGTGGGCAATGCTGAGCTGGCTGTAGGCCGTGTAGGTGATCAGCAAAAAGGCGGCCGCCCAGACGATGAGTGCGCGTGGCCCCGCGACCGCCGGGAAGAACAGCCCGGCAAGCCCCAGCGCCAGCCCCAGCGCAGACAGCGCCCCTGCCGCCAGCACGGCGTGCGGGGAACGGGCAAACAGCCAGTCGCTCAGGCGTCCGAGCAGCGGATCGATGGCGGCGTCGAAGAGTCGCGCCGCCAGCAGCACTGCGCCCAGCGTGGCCAGCGGCATGCCGAATTCGCGCGCGTAGTGATTGGGCAGCAAGACATAAAGCGGCAGGGCGACAAAGGCCAGTGGCAATCCGAGCAACCCGTAGCAGGCCAGACCCTGGCGGGTGGGGACTTCAACTGACAGCCCCTTCATGGCTGCCCCGGTGCCAGGGTGGCAAGCAAGGCCTCGCGCAAGCCCGGTTCGGAGGTTTGCGGCGACAGCCAGATGCCGAAGAACAGGCGTGCAAACGCAGGGTCTGCCACCTCACCGACAGTGCGGCCCTGCATCTGGAACAGGACCCCTTGGCTGGGCCGGTACAGCCCGGTGATCCGCTCGCCGGCCTTGATATCGGGCAGCGCTGCCTGCAGCGCCTGCTGCCAGCGCGTGGCCTGCTGCGCGGTGAACGGGCCTACGCGGCGCATTTCCTCAATCGAGCGCCGGGCAATCGCTTGCGCCGTGAAGTCGCGCTGGTAGGCAAGCTCCAGCGCCAGGGGATGAGCCGCGTAATCCTCGGGCCGGAAGCCGGCGCTGACCCACAGGCGCGCGCGGTAGACCTCCAGACCGAAAAAGCGCAGTGTGCCCTGTCCAGCCAGATGCGCGCCGGGCAGCGGCGCGCCAGGTCCGGCCGGTTGCGCGCTCGCAGTTGCCAGGCAAAAAGCGACTGTAGCGCAGGCGGTACAAGCGCGAGCAGCTATCGTTTTGATAGTCATGGCTTGAGCAGAGTGAATTGCACCAGGTTCGTGTTGTTCATGGAAAACGCGGCTTCGCAGTAGCACAGGTAGAACTCCCAGATGCGCATGAAGCGTTCGTCAAAGCCCAGCTGCAGGATTTGCGCACGCCGGGCGACGAAGCGTTCGCGCCAGCGCCTGAGGGTTTCCGCGTAATCCTGGCCGAAGGCGAATTCGTCTTGCACCCGCAGGCCGGCAGCCTCGGCCTCGCGGCGGAATTCGCTCGGGCAAGGCAGGCAGCCACCGGGAAAGATGTACTGCTGGATGAAGTCGGTGGAGGCTATGTAGCGCTTGAACAGGCTGTCGTCGATGACGATGCTCTGGATGCAGGCGCGGCCGCCGGGCTTGAGCAGCCGCTTCACGGCCTGGAAGTAGGTGGGCCAGTATTCGCGGCCCACGGCCTCCACCATTTCGATCGAGCAGATGGCGTCAAAGGGCCCGTCATGGATGTCGCGGTAGTCCTGCAGCCGCAGATCGGCCCGCTCTGCCACGCCGTGCTGCGCCATGCGCTGCTGCGCGAAAGCCAGCTGCTCGGTGGACAGCGTCACGCCCGTCAGCGAGGCGCCGAATTCCGTGGTGGCCATCTCGGCCAAGGCGCCCCAGCCGCAGCCGATTTCCAGCACGCGGTCGCCGGGCTTCACGCCGGCCATGCGCAGCGCGCGGCGCACCTTGGCCTGCTGGGCCGTACGCATGTCACCTTGCGGGTTGCCCTCGAACCACGCCGACGAGTAGTTCATCGTGTCGTCCAGCCACAGGCCGTAAAAGGCATTGCCCAGATCGTAGTGGGCGTGGATGTTCTTCTGGCTGTTGGCGCGCGTGTTGCGATGGAGCAGATGCCTGATGCGGTACAGCAACCGGCCGGCCCAGCTGCCGTAGATCACGCCTTCGATCTGCTGGCGATTCGCGATGAACAGCTGCAGCAGTTCAGTCAGGTGTGCGGTAGTCCAGTCGCCCGCGATGTAGCTTTCGGCAAAGCCGATGTCGCCGGACTTGAGCGCCGCGCCAAACACATTCCAGTTCCGCAGCGTGAGCGTCGCCGCGGGACCGCCGCCGTGGCCAAAGTGCCGCAGCGAGCCGTCGGGCAGTTGCATCGTGAGCGAGCCTTTTTCCAGGCGCTGCAGCAACTTCAGGGCCGTGCGTGCGGCGGCCGGAATACCCGGTGGCAGCATGCGCACGCGGTGAGGGGAGGCAGTGGTGCTGTTCATGGCAGTGGTGTGGGGAGTGATGAAGAGGGGTCTGAACAACGTGTCACAGAGCGCGTGGGCGCTTCGGGCTTGTGGTGAAAGCGCACGTGCTTGAACCACAGCCTGAGCGCCTGCCAGTGAATGCGCGCGATTACGGCCAGCGTCATGACTGGATAGCCCCACAGGGCGCGGCGCAGGGTGCGCGCGCTGACGGGCAGCAGCGTGCCGCTGACGCTGGTCTGCAGCAGGGGTCCGGTGGCGTCGTCGTGGTCGATACGCACCACCGTGCGGTCTTCCCCGGCGTGCCGGGTGCGCAGAAAGCGAAAGCGGTAGCTGCCGTCCACCTCGCAAAACGGCGAGACATGGAACACCTTCTGCGCGTGCAGCTCGGTGCCGTAGCGCGGCGCATCGAGCAGATAGCAGTGGCGTTCGCCAAAGGTGTTGTTGACCTCGACCACGATGGCGCGCAGGCTGTCGTCGCCGGCGTGGCAATACCAGAAGCTCACGGGCTTGAAGGAGTAGCCCCACATGCGGGGATAGCAGTGCAACCAGACCTCGCCCGCGGCGTCTTCAATGCCTTCGGCGCGCAGCAATGCATCGATCCAGGCGAGCGCGCCGCCTTCCCCTGCGCTGCGGCCGTCGCCGTGGTCGGTGTCATGGAAACTCAGTGCGCCGCGCCGGTTCACGGCCAGCACATCACTGCCCGCCTGTTGCAGGCTGCGCATGGGCAGCATCAGGAAGAACGTCGGGTAGGCAAACGCATGATGGCTGGGGCGCAGCCGCGTATGGCGCACCTGGCCAAAGCCAATCAGCGGGGCCGGCACACGGGACGCGGGCGGATGATTCATGCGGCCTGCGCCCACGGCGCCTCGATCTCTGCGAGCAGCTCCTGGGCCACGGCCAGGCCCGACTTGAGCCCGTCTTCATGGAAGCCGTAACCCGTCCAGGCGCCACAAAACCACGTGTGGTGTTCACCCTGCAGCAGCGCCACTTGCTGCTGGGCACGGATGGCCTGCAGGTCAAAGACCGGGTGGTCGTATTCGTACTCGCCGATCACATGCTGCGCGGCAATCTCGCGCACCGGATTCAGCGACACCACCACGGGCTGGCCGAATGGCACAGGCTGCAGCCGATTGATCAGATAGTGCAGGCAGACACGTGCGGATTCGCTTCCGCTGTCTTGCGCGCGCTCGTAGTTCCAGGCGGCCCAGGCGATGCGCCGCTCGGGGAGCACCGAGGCGTCGGTGTGCAGCACGGCCCGGTTCGGCTGGTAGCGTATGGCGCCCAGCGCCTCGCGCTCCTGCGCCGTGGCGTCGTGCAACAGGGCCAGCGCCTGGTCGGAGTGGGTGGCCAGCACCAGCCGGTCAAAGCGCTCGGCGCCGGAATCAAGCACCACCCGGACGCCCGCGGCGTCGCGCTCGATGCGGCGAACCGGGGTGTTCAGACGCTTGTGCGCGATGCGCGCGACGATTTTGTCGACATAGTGCCTGGCGCCGCCCTGCACGGTGTGCCACTGGGGCCGGCGGCTCACCTGGAGCAGGCCGTGGTTGTGGCAAAAGCGGATCATGGTGGCGACCGGAAACTGGAGCATCTGCTCCGTGGGGCAACTCCAGATGCAGCCCAGCATGGGCAAAAAATACCAGTCGCGGAAGGCGTCGCCAAAGCGGTGCACCTTCAGGAACTCACCCAGCGGCTGCGTCAGCGCGGCTTCTTCGTTGGCGCCGGCGATGCGGCTGGCCAGCGCATTGAAGCGCAGCAGGTCCGCCAGCATGCCCAGAAAACGCGGGTTCACCAGGTTGCTGGGCTGGGCGAACACGGTGGACAGGCTGGAGCCGCTCCACTCCAGCGCGCGCCCGCGCAAGGCGCCCGGCACCTGGACCGAGAACGACATGTCCGACTTGGCGGTGCTCACGTCCAGTTCGGCCAGCAGCGCGATCAGACGGGGATAGGTGCGCTCGTTGAACACCAGAAAGCCGGTGTCCACGCCGTGCGTGATCTCGCCCTGCGGCGTGGGCAGCGTGACATCGACCGTGTGGGTATGACCCCCAAAATAGTCACTCGCCTCGAACAGGGTGATGTCGGCGTGGCCCTGCAGCTTGTGGGCCACGGCCAGGCCGGAGATACCGGAGCCGACGATCGCCACCTTCATGACGCGCTCCGGGAGAACGGTTCGGCGGTCGCGATGGGTCTGCGGGCCGCCATCCGCGCCAAACGCGATAAAGGCAACAGCGCTGTGACTGCCGGAAGGTCGAAGATCGAGGTTATTTGCATTGGTCGAAAAATATGTTTGTCTATGACAGTTTAGTCAATTCTGCAACGTTTGTCTAATTGCGCTTTAATCGGGTTTGTGTTCTTTACGCGATCCCGGGGGTTTTGGATGCGGCTTTTTTGCGATCAGGAGTTGAATGCGCCATGAATGACGACGAGCGCGCGTTGCCGCAGTGCCTGTCCATTGCTGCCGTGGAGCGGGATACCGGTCTGTCCAAAGACACCCTGCGCGTGTGGGAGCGCCGCTACGGATTTCCCCGCCCCAAGCGCGACAGCGCGGGCGATCGTGCCTATCCGCCGGAACAGGTCGAGCGCCTGCACGTGATCCGGCGCCTGCTGGATGCGGGGCACCGCCCGGGGCGCATCGTGGCGCTGGAGCCGCAGGCACTGCAGGCGCTGTCCGCGGCCCGACCCTCGACGCCCTGCGGCCCGCCTGACGCGCCCGAGCTTGGCCGTTACATGGACTTGATCGCGCGTCACGACATACACCCTCTGCGGCGCGCGCTGGATCAGGCCGCGTTGCGGCTGGGACTGGTGCGTTTCGTCACGACGGTCGTGGCGCCCCTGAACGTCGCCGTGGGGGACGAGTGGATGCACGGCCGGTTTCAGGTGTTCGAGGAGCACCTGTATACCGAATGTGTCACTGGCGTCCTGCGCAACGCCATTGGCAGCATTCCGCCACCCCTGGGCGCCGGTGCGCCCCGGGTGGTGCTGACCACATTTGCGCAGGAAGCGCACGGCCTGGGGCTCCTCATGGCCGAGGCCCTGTTTGCACTGGAAGGTTGCGCCTGCCTGTCCCTGGGCACGCGCACGCCAATGGGCGATATCGTGCAGGCGGCGCAGGCGCATAACGCGGACGTCGTGGCCTTGAGCTTTACGGCGGCGCTGAGCCCCCACGTCGTCGTCGCGGGCCTGCGCGATTTGCGGCGCCAACTTGCCTCGCGCACCGCCATCTGGGTTGGTGGCCAGTGTCCCGTTCTCTACCAACGCGCCATGCCGGGAATATTGGCAGTGCGGGCCCTGGAGTCCATCGCCGGCCAGATCGCTCACTGGCGACGCGAAGAGCGCGATGCTGCGCTCCACGCGAAGGGAGCTTAGCGTCAACGACTTCTGTTTTCCACGCCACAATCGCTGGCATGCGCAAACACTTTTCCGAAACAACGAGCCACCAGCGACTGGGGTACGCCACTGCGGCGGCTGTGGCGACGACTTGGCTGCCGCTGCCACTCACGATGCAGGGCCGCGTTTTACTGGGATGGTGCGTGGGCGCGGGCTGCTTCCTGGTGCTGTCCTGGTGGCTGGCGGTGGCGTTTGACGCGGATCGCACGCGCGAGCGCGCGCAGGCGCAGGACCAGTCCCGCATGATCCTGTTCCTGCTGGTGCTGGTGCTGGTGCTGGCCAGCGTGGCGGCGATCGTGCTGATGCTGCAGAGCGTCAAGGGGCTGTCGGCCGCGCAGCGCACCGGGCATCTGATTCTGGCGATGACGGCGCTGGCCTGCTCGTGGCTGTTGATGCACACCATTTTTGCGTTCCGCTACGCGCACCGCTATTACCAGGAACTGCTGGAGCCGGGCCCGAACGGGGGCGGGCTGGACTTTCCCGGCAAGCTGGAGCCGGACTATTTTGATTTCATGTACTGCGCCTACGTGGTCGGCATGACCTCGCAAGTGTCCGACGTGCAGGTGACCTCGCGCGAGATGCGCCGCCTGACGCTGATCCACAGCGTGACCTCGTTTGCCTTCAACATGGTGGTGCTCGCGCTCAGCATCAACGTGATCGCGGGCGCCCTCCAGTAACTAAAGGGTGCATCTTGGACGCCGCCGGTTTCAGTGGGAGGCCGGGAGCCGGTTTCGGCGCCCGAGCTTGAGCAGGCCCGTCGACAGGGCCGTGCCGCACACGATCACGGCGGCGCACAGCGCCATCCAAAGCGTGACATGCTCGTCCAGAAACGCCACACCGTACAGCACCGCGAACACCGGCACCACGAAGGTGACGGCCAGCGCGCGCGCCGGCCCCGCGTGTTCGATCAGCCGGAAGAACAGGATGTAGGCCAGGCCGGTGCACAGCACGCCCAGCGCCAGCAGCGAGAGCCAGGACCTGGCGCCGGGCATGTGGGCGGGCCATAACCAGAGCGCGGGCAGCGCCAGCCCGAGCGCGGCGCCGAGCTGGCTGCCGGCCGCGGTCAAGAGCGGCGGCAGGCCGGTCAGGTAGCGCTTGGTAAAGCTGGCTGCGGTGCCGTAGCACAGGCAGGCCAGCAGGCAGGCGCCGATCGCGAGCAGGTTGGCCCGGCTGGAAGCGCCTGCCGGGTTCGGACCCCCGTCTGCCTTGTTCCAGACCAGCAGGGCGACACCCGAGAGTCCGATCAGCAGGCCCAGCGTGCGCGAGGCACTGAGCCGGTCTTTCAGCCAGAGCCACGCCACCGCCGCGCCGAACAGCGGCGCCGTGGCGTTGAGGATGGCCGACAGCCCCGTCGAGATCGTCAGCAGCGCAAAGCAGTAGAGAGCAAACGGAATGCCCGAGTTGAGCAGCCCTACCAGAAACACCGGTTTCCAGTGTTGAAGCAACTGCGGACCCAGGCCGCGCTTCAACAGCAGTGGCAACAGGAACAGCGCGGCAATGCTCACGCGCACGGCGGCCGTGGGGACAGCGCCGAATTCCACCGCGGCCAGATCCATGAACATGAAAGAAGCGCCCCAGATGGCGGACAGCAACACGAAATCGCGCGCCCACACCGGGCCGCCTGCGGCGCTGGACGAAGAAGCAGCGGGCGTCAAACCAGGCTCTCCTGCTGAACCTGGTGGAGCGCCTGCGGGCGCACGGCCGCGCCCTCCAGCTTGAGCAGCGCTGCCTTGCGATTGAGGCCGCCCGCGTAGCCGGTGAGCGAGCCGTCCGAGCCCATCACACGGTGGCACGGCACGATGACGCTGATCGGATTGCGACCCACGGCGGCTCCGACGGCGCGCACCGCCGCCGGCTTGCCGAGCCCCGAGCTCAGGGCGCCATAGCTGGTGGTCTTGCCGGGCGGGATTTTGAGCAGCGCGTGCCAGACCGACTGCTGGAAGGCCGTGCCGCCGTGCAGGTCCAGCGGCAGGTCGAACGCCGTGCGCCGGCCGGCGAAATACTCGATGAGCTGCTGCACGGCGCGCACCAGCACCGGGTGCCGGTCATCGACGCGCCAGGCGGACCTGTCGGGCAGGTGGCGCTGGCCGTCGAACCAGACGCCGGCCAGACCCTGGTCGGTGGCGGCCACGATGACGGGGCCGAGCGGGCTGTGGAAGGTGGTTTGCACGACTGGCGTATCGAATTTCATCTCATTCACCTTTTTATTCATGGTCATTTCAGGCTGTAGCCCTTGTGCTGTCTTCACTTGCAGCTATCTTTTTGGTAGTCGCCGGTTTTTTGGCCGGCTCGGGCAAGGTGGCCCAGGCGCGGATCACGGCATAGCTGCGCCAGGGCTTCCAGGCCGTTGATGCGGCCTCCGCCTCGCGCGCCGCGCGCAGCGGGTTTTTGGGTTCAAGCACGCCCAGCGCCTTTTGCAGCGCCACATCGCCGGCCGGAAACGCATCGGGCCAGCGCAGCGCCCGCATGGCGATGTACTGCGCCGTCCAGTCGCCGATGCCGGGCAGCTCCTTGAGCGCGGCGATCGTGGCGCCCACATCGGCGCCGCCATGCAGTTGCAGCCGCTTCTCGGCCACCGCCTGCGCGATCGCCACGATGGCCGCCTGGCGCTGTTTGACGATGCCGAGCTGGCCCAGCGCGTCGCCGCTGGCCTGGGCCAGCACGGCCGGTGCGGGAAAGAGCCGCGTCAGTTCGGGGAAGGGCGTTTGCATCGGCGCGCCGAATTTCTCCACCAGCCGCGTGCCCAGCGTGCGCGCGGCCGCCACCGTGATCTGCTGGCCCAGCACGGCCCGCACGGCCAGCTCGTAGCCATCGAGCGTGCCCGGCACGCGCAGCCCGTCGCCCAGCGGAAAGCGCGGGTTCAGCGCGCTGTTGATGGCCAGCGGGTCGGCATCCAGGTCGAACGCGGCACGCACCCGGCGGATGACTTGCGGCAGCACATCGCGCAGCGAATCGCTCACGCGCAAGATCACCTGATGGTGCGCGCCGTCGAATTCGGCGAGCAGCCAGCCGGCATGCGCGCGCCCCCCCGATTCAAGACAAAAAGTCCTTCCAGCCCTTGGATGGTATTGGCTTGTAGCTACGAATTCAATAGCATCCAGTTGCCGTTTGCCGAAGAACCCGAGCATCGCGTCCACATCGTACGGCGGTCGGTAGCCGAGCCGCACACTGATGCCGTGGCCCGCTGGCGCGGCGCCCGCGCGCCGCAGCTGCGTCGGGTTCAGCTTGTAGTGCGCCACGAACGCCGCGTTGAAGCGCCGCACGCTGCCGAAACCGCTGATCAGCGCGACCTGCGTGATGGGCAGGTCGGTGTCGGCCAGCAATTGCTTGGCCGTGAGCAGGCGGCGGGTTTGCAGGTACTGCACCGGGGAGACGCCGAACTGCGCCTCGAAAATCCGCCGCACGTGGCGGTCGCTCACGCCCAGGCGCGCTGCCAGTTGCTCTACCGACGGCGTGGCGTCGCTCCAGGGTTCCGGCTCGTCCAGCAGCCGGGCCGCCTGGTGCGCCAGGATGTAGGAGGCATCCTGGATCGACCACGCAATCGAGTTCGGTGCCAGTTCGGGCCGGCAGCGCAGGCAGGGGCGAAAGCCGGCGCTCTCTGCCTGCGCGGCGTGGCTGAAGAAGCGGCAGTTCTCGCGCCTGGGCGTCTTCACGCCGCAGACCGGACGGCAGTAGATGCCGGTGGAGGTGACGCCGGTGAAAAAGCTGCCGTCGAAGCGGGCGTCCCGGGCTTTCAGGGCCAGGTAGCGGGCGTCGTCGGTGCGGGTCGCGTCGAGGCTTGTCATGGGCTTGATGATACGCGGCGCGGCCACTTTGACTAGCCGTTTTCGGACATATCCCTTGCGGGGGCGGCGCCTACAATCCCGGGCAGCGCAACAACTACCCCGGGAAATCATTCAATGCAGCTGGCGCCCTCCATTTTCAAGGCCTACGACATTCGCGGCGTGGTGCCGTCCACGCTCACGCCACAGGTCGCCGAGGCGCTCGGCCGGGCGTTTGGCACCATCGCGCGCGCGCAGGGCGAGCGCACAGTCGCGGTCGGGCGCGACGGACGCCTGAGTGGCCCGTCCCTGAGCGCGGCGCTGGTGCGCGGCCTGCTGGCCTCCGGCATCGACGTGATCGACGTCGGCATGGTGACCACGCCCATGCTGTACTTTGCCGCCAGCACGCTGGCGAGCTCCGGCATCCAGGTGACCGGCAGCCACAACCCGAAGGACTACAACGGCTTCAAGATGGTGATGTGCGGGCACGCCATCTATGGCGAAGACATCCAGGCGCTGCGCCGCATGATGGAAGAGGAGAACTGGGTGCTGCAATCGGGTGGAAATGTCAGGAACATCAATGTCCTGGCCCCATATCAGGCCCGCATCGTGTCCGATGCCAAACTGGCGCGGCCCATGCACATCGTGGTCGATTGCGGCAACGGTGTGGCGGGCGCGTCGGCCCCGGCCATCTTCCGCGCCCTGGGCTGCCAGGTGACCGAGCTGTTCAGCGAGGTCGACGGCAACTTTCCCAACCACCACCCCGACCCGAGCAAGCCCGAGAACCTGCGCGACCTGATCAAGGCCCTGCAAGCCTCCGACGCCGAACTGGGCCTGGCCTTCGACGGCGACGGCGACCGGCTCGGCATCGTCACCAAGGACGGCAACACCATTTACCCGGACCGGCAGATGATCCTGTTTGCGCAGGATGTTTTGAGTCGTGTGCCGGGCGGCGAGATCGTGTTCGACGTGAAGTGCTCGCAGCGGCTCGCGCCCGCGATCGAAGCGTTTGGGGGCAAGGCGCTGATGTACAAGACCGGGCACTCGCTGATCAAGGCCAGGATGAAAGAGATCGACTCGCCGCTGGGTGGCGAGATGAGCGGCCACATCTTCTTCAAGGAGCGCTGGTTTGGTTTTGATGACGGCACCTATGCCGGGTGCCGGCTGCTCGAGATCGTGAGCCGGTCGCCCGATGCCAACGCCGTGCTCAACGCGCTGCCGACCAGCTTTTCAACGCCCGAACTCAATGTGAAGTGCGCCGAGGGCGAGCCGCACCACGTGACCGCGAAACTGCAGGGCCAGGCCGCGAGCACCTTCGCCGCGCCGGCGAGGGTGTCGGACATCGATGGCCTGCGCGTCGACTGGCCGGATGGCTTCGGTCTGATCCGCGCCTCCAACACCACGCCCGTGCTGGTGCTGCGCTTCGAGGGCAACACGCCCGAGGCTCTGGCGCGCATCGAGGGCGAGATGCTGGCGCTGCTGCGCCAGGTCAAGCCCGACGCGACGATCGAGGAAGCCGCGCATTGAGCGTCGTGCGCAGCCTCTATTCGCTGCTCATGTGGCTGGCGCAGCCCTTGTTGCGCCGCAAGCTGGCGCGGCGCGGCGCGGCGGAGCCCGTTTACCTGCAGGCGGTGCAGGAGCGCTTTGGCTACTACGATGCGCCGCTAGACACCGGCTTCATCTGGCTGCATGCGGTGTCGCTGGGCGAGACGCGCACCGCCGCCATTTTGATCAAGCAACTACGCCAGCGCCTGCCCGGCATGCGCCTGCTGCTCACCAACGGCACGGCGACCGGACGCGCCGAGGGCGCTGGCCTGCTGCAGCCGGGGGATGTGCAGGTCTGGCAGCCCTGGGATACGCCGGGCGCGGTGCAGCGGTTTTTGCAGCACTTCAAGCCGCGCATCGGCGTGCTGCTGGAGACCGAGGTCTGGCCCAACCTGGCGGCGGCCTGCCGGCAGGCGGGTGTGCCGCTGGTGCTGGCGAATGCGCGGCTGAGTGAGAAATCGCTGCGCAACGCGCTGCGTCTGGCCTGGATCGCCAAACCGGCCTACCAGTCGCTGGCCGCCGTGTGGGCGCAGACCGAGATCGGTGCGCAGCGCCTGCGCCAGCTCGGTGCGCCGGTCAGCGCGGTGTTCGGCAATCTCAAGTTCGATGCGGCGCCCGACGCGGCGCAAATCGCGCAGGGCAAGGCCTGGCGCGCGGCGTGCGGCCGGCCCGTGATCCTGCTGGCCAGTTCGCGCGAGGGCGAGGAAGCCCGGTTTCTCCAGCTTCTTCAGTCATTTCGGGCTGCAGCCAAGGCAGAGCCTGCGGATGAAGCTACAAAATCAATAGTAGACGAAGTGCAGTGGCTGATCGTGCCGCGGCACCCGCAGCGCTTCGACGAGGTCGCCGCGTTGATCGAGCGACACGGTTTGGGTGTGTCGCGGCGCAGTGCCTGGGCGTTGCAACCGCAGGCCGGCGACGTCTGGCTCGGCGACTCGCTGGGCGAGATGGCGCTGTACTACGGCCTGGCCGATGTGGCGCTGCTCGGCGGCAGTTTCGAGCCGCTCGGCGGGCAGAACCTGATCGAGGCGGCGGCCTGCGGCTGCCCCGTGGTGATGGGGCCGTCGACCTTCAATTTTGCGCAGGCCGCCCGGCTGGCCGAGGCCGCCGGTGCGGCCAGCCGGGCCGACTCCATGGAGGCAGCGCTGCAAACGGCCCTGGCGCTGACGCGCGACGCGCCGGGCAGGGCGGCCATGGCTGAGCGCGGCACCGGGTTTGCGGCGGCGCACCGGGGTGCGGTCGACAAGACCGCGGCTGCCGTGGTGGCGCTGCTCGGATCGTAAAGGCGGCGCTCAGTAACGCGGCACGGACTGGTCGCGTTGCTGTGACCAGGCGTCGATGCCGCCCGTGATGTTGACCACGTGCTCGAACCCGTTTTGCGCCAGAAACGTTGCCACGCGCAGGCTGCGGCCCCCGTGGTGGCACAGGCAGGCCACCGGCTGCGCCGGGTCCAGCTCGGCCAGCCGTGCTGGTATCTCCCCCATCGGAATGGCGACCAGCGCAAAATCCCCGGCCCGGATGCTGGCGGTCTGCAGTTCCTGGGGCTCGCGTACATCGAGCACGACGGGCTGGCCGTGCGCCCGGGCGGCCTGCAACCAGTCAGACAGGTGGGCGGGGCTGAC
>NZ_MUNS01000026.1 GCF_002002705.1 Polaromonas sp. C04
GGGCGGTGTTGGGTGGGCTGTTTGCATGCATGGCAGTGGCATCATAGCGGCCATGACCTTGTCCCTTCGCTTCGAGCAGTTGTTGAAAGAACTGGCGCACTTCCCCTGGAAAACCACGGCCCACACGCTGCGAGAGCGCTTTCGCGAAGACCATCTGGGGCTCACGGCCAGCAGCCTGACGTTCACCACCTCGATCGCGCTGGTGCCGTTCTTTACCGTGGCGCTGGCCGTGTTCACCGCGTTTCCGATGTTTGCCCAGGTGCAGCGGGTGCTGCAAAAGTGGCTGATCGACAGCCTGATTCCCGAGAACATCGCACGCCAGGTGGTGGGCTACCTCACGCAGTTCGCCGGGCAGGCAAGCAAGCTGGGCGCGGCCGGATTGGCCGTCTTGCTGGTCACGGCGATCGCGATGATCCTGACGATCGACCGCACGCTCAACAGTATCTGGCGCGTGCGCCGGCCGCGACCGCTGGCGCAGCGCGTGCTCATCTACTGGGCCGCCATCACGCTGGGGCCCTTGCTGCTGGGTACCAGCCTGACGCTCACGTCCTACGCGATTTCGGCCTCGCGCGGCGTGGTTGGTGACATGCCGGGCGGCGTGCGCCTGCTGCTCGATACCCTCGAGTTTTTTCTGCTGGGCGGCGGCATGGCGGCGATGTACCACTACGTGCCCAACACGCAGGTCAAGTGGGGCCACGCCTGGACCGGCGGTCTGTTTGTGTCGGCCGGCATCGAGCTGGCGAAGAAGCTGCTGGCGCTGTACCTGGGCGCGGTGCCGACATATTCGATGGTGTACGGCGCCTTTGCCACCCTGCCGATCCTGCTGGTGTGGATCTACGTGGCCTGGATCATCGTGCTGCTGGGCGCGGTGATCGCCGCCTACCTGCCCAGCCTGCTCGCCGGCGTGGCGCGGCGCGGCGGCGGCCACGGCTGGCAGTTCCAGCTCGCGGTGGAGGTGCTGCAGCAGTTGAACCGGGCGCGCACCGTGGGCCTGAAGGGGCTGAGCGGCTTGCAGCTTGCGCGGGCCCTGCGGGTGGATGTGCTGCAGCTCGAGCCGGTGCTGGAAACCCTGACCGGGCTCGACTGGGTCGGCCAGCTCAGCGAGGTGCAGGACGAGGCCGAGCCCCGCTACGTGCTGCTGGCCGACCCGGACACCACGCTGCTGGAGCCGCTCATCCTTCGGCTGCTTTTGGAGCGCGCGGACTCTGTCGTCAATTTATGGAAAAACAGCCAGACGTCCACGCTGCTATTGCGCAGCGTGCTATGAAGTTAATAGCACTCTGATGTCCGGCGACGGTGCGCGGGCGATGGCATCAAACGCCAGCCTGCACTGCCTGGATGGCACGCAAAATGGATTCACTGGTGGCGGGCGCGGAAAGCGGCGGGTCGACCTTGTGATCGCCGGCGCTTGAGATCGCATCGCGCAGCGCGAAAAACACCGAAAACGGCAGCAACAGTGGCGGCTCGCCCACCGCCTTGCTGCGGTGAATGCTGTCTTCTGCATTCTGGCCATTGAACAGCCGCACGTTGAACACGGGCGGGCAGTCGTTGGCGGTCGGAATCTTGTAGGTGCTCGGCGCATGGGTGGTCAAAAGGCCCGTCTTGGGGTGCCAGACCAGTTCTTCCGTCGTGAGCCAGCCCATGCCCTGGATGAACGCGCCCTCGACCTGGCCAATGTCCACGGCCGGATTCAGCGACTTGCCTGCGTCGTGCAGGATGTCGGCGCGTACGAGCTTCCATTCGCCGGTCAGGGTGTCGACCACGACCTCGCTCACGGCGGCGCCGTAGGCAAAGTAGTAGAACGGGTGGCCCTGCATCTTGTCCTTGTCCCACGACAGGCCCGGCGTCGCATAAAACCCGTCCGACCAAAGCTGGACCCGGTCCAGATAGCCCTGCGCGACGACCGCGCTGAACGCCAGCGTCTTGCCGCCGACCTCCACCTTGTCGTTCGCGAAACGCACTTCGGCAGCGGTGCCGCCGTGGTGCGACGCGATGCACGCGGCCAGCCGCTCGCGGATTTGCCGCGCCGCATCCTGCGCGGCCTTGCCGTTCAGATCCGCGCCGGTCGACGCGGCGGTCGCCGAGGTGTTCGCGACCTTCTGGGTGTCGGTCGCGGTGCAGCGCACGAGGTCCACACTCACGCCGAGCTCGTGCGCCACGACCTGCGCGACCTTGGTGTTCAGCCCCTGGCCCATCTCGGTGCCGCCATGGTTCACCAGGATCGAGCCGTCGTTGTAGACGTGGACCAGCGCACCGGCCTGGTTGAAGTGCTTGACGTTGAACGAGATGCCGAACTTCACCGGCGTGAGCGCGATGCCGCGCTTGAGCACCGGGCTGGCTGCGTTGAATTGCGCCGCCGCCTGGCGCCGCGCCCGGTAGTCGCTGCTGGCCTCCAGTTCGGCCACGAGTTCATGGATGATGTTGTCGCCGACCGTCTGGCGGTAGGGCGTGACGTTGCGCTCGTGCTGGCCGTAGAAGTTCAGGCGCCGCACGTCGAGCGGGTCCTTCGCCAGGGTGCGGGCAATCGTATCGAGGATGTTTTCCATCGCGATCGCGCCTTGCGGGCCGCCGAAACCGCGGAATGCCGTGTTGCTCTGTGTGTTCGTTCGGGCCGAGTAGCCGTGCATGCTGACGTTGGGCAGCCAGTACGCATTGTCGAAGTGGCACAGGGCGCGCGTCATCACCGGGGCGGACAGGTCGGCCGAATGTCCGGCATTCGACACCATGGTGATTTCGGCGCCGAGCACCCGGCCGTCGTTGTCGTAGCCGACCTCGTACTCGTACCAGAAGCCATGGCGGCGCCCGGTAATCAGGAAGTCGTCGTCCCGGTCCAGCCGCAATTTGACCGGCCGTTTCAGCCTGGCCGCGGCCACGGCGGCCACGCAGGCAAACAATGCCGACTGCGACTCCTTGCCGCCGAATCCGCCCCCCATGCGCCGGCATTCGACCTGCACGTCATGCGCATGCAATTCGAGCGCATGGGCGACCAGATGCTGCATTTCGCTGGGATGCTGGGTCGAGCAGTACACCTGCATGCCCCCGCCCTCCTTGGGAATCGCATAGCTGATCTGGCCTTCCAGGTAGAACTGCTCCTGTCCGCCGACGGTCAAGGTGCCCGTCAGGCGCCGCGGCGCCTGCGCGATCGCTCTGGCGACCTCGTCCGCATCCCCGCCCGCCGCACTGCGCAGCAAGTGCATGGGCGCCAGCACGTACTGGCCCTTTGCGTGGGCCTCCTGCTGCGTCAGCACCGGCGTTTGCGCCTCGATCGTCAATGCATCCCTGGCCTTGGCGGCAGCGCGGCGCGCCTGAAGGCGCGTTTCGGCGATCACCGCGAACACCGGCTGCCCGAGGTAGCGGATTTCGCCGTCGCACAGGATCGGGTCGTCGTGGATGATCGAGCCGCAGTCGTTCGGGCCCGGAATATCGGCCGCCGCCATCACGTCGACCACGCCCGGCATCGCGCGAATCGCATCGAGCGACAGGGCCGTGAGGCGGCCGGCCGCGACCGGCGACAGGCCCAGCGCGCAATGCAGCGTGCCGGTGACCTCCGGGATGTCGTCGATGTAGGTGGCCTCGCCCGCCACATGCAGGTGCGCCGACTCATGCGGGCGGCTGATGCCGACGCGCGCGCCCTGGCGCCGGGCGTGTTCTTCTTCGCGCTCGTCAAAGCGCGCCGCGGCGTTTTTCTGGTAGCTGGCAAAGGCTTCGGCAGGTTGCAGGAGTTTCGGCTCGATCGGCTTGTTCATGTCAATCTCCGTCAGGGGTGGCGTGCGGCAAGACACTGAAAACGCTGGTGGCCGACGCGGACAGCGGGTCGTTGGCGCGGGTCTCCAGCCAGAAGCGCCGCAGCAGATTCTGCGCGACCTGGAGCCGGTACTTGGCACTCGCGCGCATGTCGGACAGCGGCTTGAAATCCTGCGCCAGTGCCGCCTGCGCCCTGGCCACCGCGGCCTCGTCCCAGGGCTGGCCGACGAGCGCCGCCTCCGTCTTTGCTGCGCGCCTCACGGTCGCCGCCATGCCGCCAAAGGCCAGACGCACCGCCTTGATCCTGTCGCCATCGAGCTCGATGGACAGGCCCGCGCACAGGGCCGAGATGTCGCAGTCAAAGCGCTTGCTGATCTTGTAGGCGCGCACCTGGCGCTGCATCGCCGCCAGCGGCACCGCCAGGCCCTGCACGAACTCGCCGGGCTCCAGGCGGTTCTTCATGTAGTCGACATAAAAGTCGCTCAAGGGCATGCGGCGCACACGCGAGCCGTGGCGCAATTCGATCGCAGCATCCAGCGCCATCAGGATCGGCGGTGAATCGCCGATGGGCGAGCCGTTGGCCACATTGCCGCCCATCGTGCCGGCGTTGCGGATGGGCGGGGATGCGAAGCGCAGCCACACATCGGTCAAGGCCGGCACGCGCCGCGCCAGCGCCGACCAGGCCGCCTCGAGCGAGGCGCCGGCGCCGATGTACAGCTCGCCATTGGCCTCGCGAACGGTCTTGAGTTCATCCACGTCACCGACATAGATGATGTCGCCGAGGTCGCGCAACTGCTTGTTGACCCACAAGCCGATGTCGGTCGATCCGGCGAGCAGCGTGGCTTGCGGCTGTTCCAGCCGCAATGCCGCGAGTGCCTGCAGGCTCCTGGGCGAATGCAGTACCGCCGCGCGCGCGCCGGGCATCGGTGCGGCCGCGGCATAACTGAAGGTGGCGTTGCGCGAGAGCTGCTGCAGTGCCGCGATCACCGGTCGGGTGTCGAGCCGCACTTTGTCCATGTCGAACATGCGCTGGCCTGCATCGAGAATCGGCCGGTAGCCGGTGCAGCGGCACAGGTTGCCCGACAGCTCGTCGGCCAGCTGCTGGCGTGTCGGCACGGTGCCGCGGGCCTGGTGGTGCTCGTAAGCGGACCACAGCGACATCACGAAGCCCGGCGTGCAAAAGCCGCACTGCGAGCCGTGGCATTCGACCATCGCCTGTTGTACCGGATGCAAGGCTTGCACGGCATGCTTTCCGTGCAAATCACCCGTGGGGCGCCTGGCGTCGCACTGCGCCTTCAGATCCTCTACCGTGAACAGCGCCTTGCCATGCAGGGTGGGCAGGAACTGGATGCAGGCGTTGACGGTTTGCAGCGTCAGGCCATCCACCGCGCTGGTGTCGCCGCTTGCTGCCAGCTCGCCGATCACGACGGTGCAGGCGCCGCAGTCGCCCTCGTTGCAGCCTTCCTTCGTGCCGGTGCAGTGCGCGTCTTCGCGCAGCCAGTCGAGCACGGTGCGCGTCGGGGGCGCGTTGTCGACCGTGACCACCGCGCCGCGGTGGAAAAAGCGAATCTGTTGTGTCGTCATGGGCTGCCTCGCTGACTTGTCTGTTGCGGCCGCGCAAATCGGGACCATAAATGCAAAGTTACCTCATCCAGCGCCCGAGTGAAAGTGTCGGCGGTGATACCTTCTATGCGCAACCTGGTATGACGCAGCGGGCGCAATTCGGGAAGATTGCGCCTCCGCCGATCCCAATCTTCCACCCCCCTGATCGGCCTCCAGGAGACAACATAACATGCAGCTACTTGAAAGAGTCTTCAAGCTCACCGAGCACGAGACCACCATACGCACCGAGGTCATCGCGGGGGTCACCACCTTCCTGACGATGGCCTACATCATCTTCGTGAATCCGTCGATCCTGGGCGCGGCGGGCATGCCCAAGGACGCGGTGTTCGTCGCCACCTGCCTGATTGCGGCACTGGGCACCGCCATCATGGCGCTGTATGCCAACTACCCGATCGCGCTGGCGCCCGGCATGGGGCTGAACGCGTATTTCGCGTTCGTCGTGGTGCTGCACATGGGCTTTACCTGGCAGGCGGCGCTGGGTGCGGTGTTCATCTCGGGCTGCCTGTTCCTGGTGGTGACCCTGTTCGGCCTGCGCGCGCTGATCATCAGCGGCATACCGCAGTCGCTGCGCAGCGCGATCACGGTGGGCATTGGCTTGTTCCTCGCGATCATCGCGCTCAAGAGCGCGGGCATCGTGGTCAAGTCCGACGCGACCTTCGTGACCCTGGGCGACCTGCACACGGCGCCGGTGGTGCTGGCCTCGCTCGGATTCCTGCTGATCGTCGCGCTGGATCGGCTCAAGGTGCCGGGTGCCATCCTGCTGGGCATTGTCGCGGTGACGGTGGCCTCTTTCTTCTTCGGCGGCAACAAGTTTGCCGGCGTGTTCGATGCGCCGCCCTCGATTGCCCCGACCTTCCTGCATCTGGACATCAAGGCGGCGCTGGCCGGCGGTTTTCTGAACGTGGTGCTGGTGTTCTTTCTGGTCGAGCTGTTCGACGCGACCGGCACCCTGATGGGGGTGGCCAAGCGCGCCGGGTTGCTTGTGCCCGGCAAGATGGAGCGGCTGAACCGGGCCCTGCTGGCCGACAGCGTGGCGATCTTCGCCGGATCGCTGCTGGGTACCTCGAGCACCACGGCTTACGTCGAAAGCGCGGCAGGGGTGCAGGCGGGGGGGCGCACCGGCCTGACCGCGATGACCGTGTCCGTGCTGTTTCTTGCCTGTCTTTTCATTGCGCCGCTGGCGGGTTCGGTGCCCGCGTATGCGACCGCACCGGCGCTGTTCTTCGTCGCCTGCCTGATGCTGCGCGAACTGGTGGAGCTCGATTGGGACGAGTCCACCGAGGTGGTTCCGGCCGCCGTGACGGCGCTGATGATGCCTTTCACCTACTCGATCGCCAACGGCTTGGCCTTTGGCTTTATCAGCTATGCATTGATCAAGCTGTGCACCGGAAAGGCGAAGGAGGTGCATTGGATGACCTGGCTCATCGCCGGGGTGTTCCTGTTCAAGTTCATCTACGTCGGCGGGTGACGCTGCGGGGCGCCGAATACCCATGATCGTCATGCTGCGCCAAAATGGCGCCATGCCTGACGAATCCGATTTCCATTCCGGCGCCGGCGCGCCATTGCGCCGCGTGCTTTGCCTGTGCGCGCAGTGGTGCGACACCTGCCGCGAGTACCGCGCCGTGTTCGACGCAGTAGGCGCGGCCCACCCGCAACTGCAATTTATCTGGATCGACATCGAGGATCAGGCCGATCTGGTGGGCGATGTGGAGGTGGAAACCTTCCCCACTCTCCTGATTGCCGACGACGCCGCGCTGCGCTTTTTCGGACCCCTCACGCCGCAGCCGCAAACGCTGGCACGCCTGCTCGAGGGCCTGGCGCTGCAGGGGCCGGGCATCCCCGCGGCGCCGCAGGTGCAGGCGTTGCTGGACGGCGTGCTGGCCGCTATGCCGACGCAAACGGAGCGTGCAAAAAGCCCCTGAAGCGGGCGCGCCCGCCGCGCGTGGGCATCTGCGTCAGCCGGTAGTCGGGAAAGCGCTGCAGGAAGCGGCCGATCGCAATGCGCCCCTCGAGCCGCGCCAGGCTCAGGCCCGCGCACTGGTGGATGCCGACGCCGAAAGCCAGGTGCTTGCTGCCCGGCGCTCCATGGCGGCCATTGCCGCGGGCCAGGTTGAGCACATCCGGATCGGCAAACTGCGCCGGGTCGCGATTCGCCGCGCCGATGCCCAGCGTGATCAGTGTGCCGGCTTCGAGCTGGATGCCGCCCACGCTGCAGGCTTTGAGCGCGCGCCGGTTACCGAGCTGATTGGACGACTCGAAGCGCAGGAATTCATCAACGGCAAGCGTCAAATCTGCCTCCAGCCCTTGTGGGTTATGCGCTGATAGCTTCATTTTCGATAGCAATAGATGTTTGGCATCAGGCCATTCCTGCAGCGCCACCAGCGCGTTGCCGATCAGGTTGGTGGTGGTTTCGTGGCCGGCGTTCAGGATGAAGATGCAGTTCTGCAGCAGTTCAGCCTCGGACAGTGGCTCGCTGCCACCGCGCGCTTCGTGCGTGTCCGGCCAATCGCCCTGGATCAGCCGCGTCAGCACATCGTGTTCGGGATCGCCCGGGTGGCGGCGGCGCTCGGCCACCAGGTGCTTCAGGTAGGCGCTGAACTCGCTCACGCTCCGATTGCCGAGCGCCTCCTGTTCGGGCGTGAGCGTCGGCTCCAGCGCGCCCAGGATCGCCAGCGACCAGCCGCGCAGCGGACCGCGGTCGGCATGCGGCACGCCGAGCAGGTTGCCGATGATCTCCACCGGAATCGCCGCGGCGAAGTCGCCCACCAAGTCGCCGCCGCCCTGGGCTTCGATGCGATCGAGCAGCCCATCCACCAGCGTGACGAGCCCGGCCTGCATCGAGTCAATCGCGCGGCGCGTGAGCGCTCCCATGATCAGCCGGCGCACGCGCGTATGCAGCGGCGGGTCGTTGAACACCAGGCTGGTCGTGTGGTGCTCGAACAGTGGCGCCGGCGTGGTGTCACTGCCGAAGGGTGCATGGTTGTATTTCGGGCCGAACTCCGCCTTCTTGTCTGAACTGAAAGTTTGCGCGTCCCGGTACACGTCCATCAGGTCGGCATAGCGCGTCAGGAAATACGAGCCGTCAGGCATGCGGCGCGCGGGCTCGTGTTCGCGCAGCGCGGCGTACACCGGATAGGGGTTGGCGTAGAAGTCAGGGGGCAGGGCGCGCAGGTCGAAGGTGTCGGCGATCTCGCTTGCGCGCTCGGGCGTCATGGAGGGTGTGACGATCATGCTAGGTATGCCGGAGCTCACTGGGGATCAGCCAGGCGCTGCTGCGAGAAACGCCCTGATCGCCGCCAGCGTCTGATCCGGCGCCTCGGTCATCTGGTGATGCCCGACGGGCAGCGACTCCACCGCCACGGCCTTGCCCGCGGCGCGCGCCGCCGCGATCAGCGGCTGCGCGGCCTTCGGCGTGGTCATCTGGTCCTGCGCGCCCAGCACGAACAGCACGGGGCAGGTGATGGCGGCGATGGCGGCCTGCGCGTTCGCGTAGCTGTCGCAGGCCTTGAAGCCGCGGTGGAACAGGTTCACCCGCGGGTTGCTGGCCAGCACGCGGCGCCCCAGCGCCATGCTTGCGCCATAGACCCAGGTGCCCGGCCCAAGCGCCGATGGCGGCGCGGCCAGCGTGCTGCGTGAGAACACGTTGATCATGCGCAAGGCGGCCAAAGGCTTATTGAGCGACGATTCCAGCAGCGCGGGCGATACCTTCATGGGGGCGGCCGTGCCCACCAGCACCAGGTGGGTCACGCGCTCCTTCAGGCGCGCGGCTGCCTCCAGCGCAATGAGCGAGCCCCAGCTGTGGCCCACCAGCGCCGCGCGCTGCACGCCCGCGGCATCGAGCAGGGCGGCCACGAAGTCCGCGGCTTCTTCCACGCTGCTGGGGGCCTCGCCCGCGCTGCGGCAGTGCCCTGGCAGATCCACCGCGAGCACGTTGGAGCCGTGGTGGGCCAGGTAGCGGCTTTGCAAAATCCAGACGCTGTGGTCGTTCAGCACGCCATGCAGAAAGACGACAGTCGGCTTGGCGGCATCGAAGGGTTTGCCGCCGGTGTAGCAGTAAGTGGTGTGGCCGTTGACGCTGAGGTTCATGCTCAGGCTCCCGCTTTCTCGGCGGCCTTGAGCGCGCGCTTGAGGTCGTCGATCAGATCATGAGGGTCTTCCAGCCCGATCGACAGGCGGATCGTGCCTTGCGTGATGCCGCCCGCGGCCAGCGCCTCGTCGCTCATCCGGAAGTGCGTGGTGCTGGCCGGGTGAATCACCAGGCTGCGGCAGTCGCCCACGTTGGCCAGATGGCTGAACAGCTGGAGCGTCTCGATGAACTTCTTGCCCTGCTCGCGGTTGCCTTTCATGTCGAAGCTGAACACCGAGCCGGCGCCGCGCGGCAGCAGCTTTTGCGCCAGCGCGTGGCTCGGATGCGATTCGAGCATCGGGTGGCCCACGCGCGCAACGAACGGATGGCTGGCCAGGAACTCGACCACTTTTTGCGTGTTCGAAATGTGCCGCGCCATGCGCAGCGGCAGGGTTTCGATGCCCTGCAAAATCAGCCAGGCGGTGTGCGGGCTCATGCAGGCGCCGAAGTCGCGCAGCCCTTCGCGGCGCGCGCGCAGCAAAAAGGCGCCCACGGTGCTTTCCTCGGTAAACACCATGTTGTGGTAGCCGTCGTAGGGCGCGGTCAGCTCGGCGAACTTGCCCGCGGCGCCGCTGGATGCCGCATCCCAGTCGAAGCTGCCACCATCGACGACGATGCCGCCGATCACAGTGCCGTGACCGCTCAGGAATTTCGTGGCCGCGTGGTAGATCAGGTCGGCGCCATGCTCCAGCGGCCGGATCAGCCAGGGCGAGGTCATCGTCGAATCCACCAGCAAGGGCACGCCCGCTTCATGGGCAATGGCGCTCACGGCCTCGATGTCGAGCACTTCCAGTCCCGGGTTGCCGACGGTTTCGCCAAACAGCAGTTTGGTGTTGGGCTGCACGGCCGCGCGCCAGCCGTCGACGTCGCCGGGCTTGACAAAGGTGGTCTCGATGCCGAAGCGGCGCAGCGTGAAGTGCAGCAGGTTTTGCGAGCCGCCGTACAGCGCGGTGGACGCCACGATGTGCGAGCCCGCGCCCATCAGCGTGACGATGGCCAGGTGCAGCGCGGCCATGCCGCTGGCCGTGGTGATGGCGCCGATGCCACCCTCCAGCGCCGCCACACGCTGCTCCAGCACCGCGTTGGTGGGATTCGACAGGCGCGAGTAGACGTGGCCCGAGCGCTCCAGGTTGAACAGCGCGGCCGCGTGGTCGGAGCTTTCGAAAACGAAAGAAGTCGTCAGGTAGATCGGCGTGGCGCGCGCGCCGGTGGCGGGGTCGGGTGCGGCCCCGGCATGAACGGCCAGGGTGTCGAAACCAGGGTCTGAATAACCGGGCATGATGTCTCCGAAGTAGATTGAGCCGGATGACCACGGGGCACCCGCGACGCTCGTGCAGGCTTGACCCGGAATCCGGATCAGTGTTGAATGAATATTGTGAGCTATATTTCAATGGCATCGGGGAGATGCGGCAAAACATCGGCAGCCACGAGGAAATCATCATGAAAGTCAGCGATATCCTGCGCGTCAAGGGCAACACCCTGTACACCGTGACACCGGATGACCCGGTGGCCGTGGCGGTGCAGATCATGGCGGAGAAGGACATTGGCTCGCTCGTCGTCATGGAGCATGGCGAGATGGCCGGCATGCTCACGTTCCGCGAAGTGATCCTGACCGTGGTGAAAAACGGCGGCGCTCTCGGGAGCACGCTGGTGCGCACCTCCATGGACGACCACCCGCTGACCTGCACCTCCGAGACCGAACTCGATGAAGTGCGCCGCATGATGCTGGACCGCCACGCGCGCTATCTGCCGGTGATGGACCGGAAGATGCTCATGGGCGTGATCAGCTTCTACGACGTGGCCAAAACGGTGGTGGAAAGCCAGAACTTCGAGAACAAGATGCTCAAGGCCTACATCCGCGACTGGCCGGGCGGGGACGAATCCGGCGAGGCCTGATTCAGCGCAGTTCGGCGCCCTCGTCGCGGCCGAGGCGCACGAAAAAGCACAGCGACAGCAGCGTCATTGCACCCACCACCACGAAGGCCGGCGAAAAATCGCGCGCCATCAGGTGCGTCGCGCTGCCCCCATGCCACCAGGCGGCCGCGCTCACCAGCGAGGCGCCGAATACCACGCCGATACTGACCGAGACCTGCTGTGCCATGCTCGACAGCGTGGTCGCGTGGCTCATGCGCGGCTTGGGGATTTCCGAAAATCCCAGCGTTTGCAGCGCCACCATGCCCATCGAATTGACCAGTCCGCCGAGCATCAGCACGCAAAACATCAGCACGTGCGGCGTGTCCGGCCGGAACAGGCCGTAGCTGGCGTAGAACAGGCTGGTCAGGGTGGTGGCGCCGATCAGCAGCGAGCGAAAGCCGATGCGGCGGATGGCCTGGGCCATGACGGTGCGGGTGGCAAGCGAGCCGATCGCCGTGGCCACCGTCAGCATGCCGGAGGCCAGCGGCGACAGGCCGAAGCCCAGTTGCAGCATCAGCGGCAGCAGGAAGGGCGAGGCGCCGATGGCGATGCGCAGCGGCATGCCGCCGATGATGGAGGCGCGGTAGGTCGGGTAGCGCAGGATGCCCAGGTCGATGATCGGGCTGGCCTTGCGCCGGCTGCGCAGGCCGTACAGGCCCAGCGCCAGTGCACCCAGCGCGGCGACTGTCCCCGTCAGCCAGCCCGCAACCAGCGCCTTGCCGGTGGCCTCCATGGCGCCGAGCAGCGCGGTCAGCCCCAGCGCCAGCAGCACGAAGCCCACGGCGTCGAAGGGCGCGGGGGCGGCATCTTCATGGTGCTCGTCGATGAAGGTCAGCGCCAGCGCGATACCGAGCAGGCCGAAAGGGATGTTGATCAGGAAGATCCAGCGCCACGAGGTCCAGGTGACGATGGCGCCGCCGAACAGCGGGCCCGCCATGCGGCCGATGGCCGGCGGCACCGTGAACCAGACCATCGCGGCGACCATGCGCGCGGGGGGCACGCTGCGCAGCAGGATCAGCCGCCCCACCGGCACCATCATGGCGCCGCCCAGGCCCTGCAGCACGCGAAACAGTACCAGCGAGGGCAGGGAGTTGGCCGCGCCGCACAGGGCCGAGCCGAGCGAGAAGAAGGCAATGGCGCCGCAGAAGACGCGCCGCGCGCCAAAGCGCTCGGCGAACCAGCCGCTCAGCGGCAGGAACACCGCCAGGCTCAGCAGGTACGAGGTGATCGCGAGGTTGAGGTGGAGCACCTGCACATCCAGCGAGCGCGCGATGCTGGGCAGCGCCGTCGCCATGACCGAGGTGTCGAGGTTCTGCAGGAACAGTGGGCAGGCCACGACCATGGGAACGATTCTGTCGCGAGCGGCCATGCCGGGATTCTAGGGGCCGGCGGCCACGCCCCGGCTCGGGGATAATCAGGCGCATGAGCGGCAACACCTTCGGAACACTCTTCGCCGTCACCAACTTTGGTGAATCCCATGGCCCGGCTATCGGCTGCGTGATCGACGGCTGCCCGCCCGGCATGGCTTTGTGCGAGGCCGACATCCAGCCCGACCTGGACCGGCGCCGCCCCGGCACCTCCAGGTTCGTGACCCAGCGCAACGAGCCCGATGCGGTCGAAATCCTCTCGGGTGTGTACGAGGGCAAGACCACCGGCACGCCGATCTGCCTCTTGATCAAGAACACCGACCAGCGCAGCAAGGACTACGGCAACATCCTGCAGACCTTTCGCCCCGGCCACGCCGACTACACCTACTGGCACAAATACGGCATCCGTGACCCACGCGGCGGCGGCCGTTCCTCGGCGCGCCTGACGGCGCCGATGGTGGCGGCCGGCGCGGTCGCCAAAAAATGGCTGGCGGCGCAGTACGGGTGCGTGTTTCGCGGCTGCATGACGCAGATCGGCGAGATCGTGATGCCGTTCGAGTCGTGGGAGCATGTGCCGAACAACCCCTTCTTCGCGCCCGTGGCCGATGTCTCAAACCTTGAGACGTACCTGGAGGCGCTGCGCAAGGCCGGCGACTCGTGCGGTGCGCGCATCCGCGTGGTGGCCTGCG
This sequence comes from Polaromonas sp. C04, assembly GCF_002002705.1. Classification (GTDB taxonomy): domain Bacteria; phylum Pseudomonadota; class Gammaproteobacteria; order Burkholderiales; family Burkholderiaceae_C; genus Rhodoferax_A. Next base: position 13,464 of record NZ_MUNS01000026.1, read on the forward strand.
GCGTGCCCGTGGGCTTGGGCGAGCCGCTGTTCGACAAGATGGATGCCGATATCGCCTGGGCCATGATGGGCATTAACGCGGTCAAGGCGGTCGAAATCGGTGCCGGCTGGGACAGCGTCACGCAGCGCGGCACCACGCATGGCGATTCGCTGTCGCCGCAGGGCTTCAAGTCCAACAACGCGGGCGGCACGCTGGGCGGCATCACAACCGGCCAGGATCTGGAAGTGAGCATCGCAGTCAAGCCGACCAGCTCGATCATCTCGCCGCGCGAATCGATCGACCTGGCAGGCAATGCCACCGAGGTCGTGACCAAGGGCCGCCATGACCCCTGTGTGGGCATCCGCGCCACGCCGATTGCCGAGGCCATGCTGGCGCTGGTGGTGATGGAGCACGCGCTGCGGCAGCGTGCCCAGTGCGCCGATGTCAGGGTGCCGGTGCCGCCGATCGCGGCCGCTTCTCCGTAATTTCTGTAGTGAGTGGCGGGCAGATAGGCCCCACGCATCAAGGAGCAAACATGCAATACATCCGCTTCGGAAACACCGGCCTCAAGGTGTCGCGCATCTGCCTGGGTATGATGACCTATGGCACGCCGCAGTGGCGGCCCTGGGTGCTGGACGAGGCGGCGGCCCTGCCAGTGGTCAAGCACGCGGTGGACATGGGGATCAACTTCTTCGACACCGCCGACATGTATTCGGCTGGCGAGAGCGAGGCCTTGAGTGGCCGCTTTCTCAAGATGCTGTGCAAGCGCGAAGAAGTGGTGCTGGCGACCAAGCTGTACTACCCGGTGGAGATGGCCTTCAAGGGTGGCAACAGCGCGGCGGCCAAACCTGTGCGCCGCCCGAACATGGACGGCCTGGGGCGCAAGCGCATCTTCCACGCGGTGGACGCGAGTCTGCAGCGCCTGGGCTGCGACTACATCGACCTGTACCAGATTCACCGGCTGGACCCGGAGACGCCGATCGAGGAAACCATGGAGGCCCTGCACGACGTGGTGAAGGCCGGCAAGGTGCGCTACCTCGGCGCTAGCAGCATGTGGGCCTGGCAGTTTGCCAAGGCGCAGCAGGTCGCCAAAGAGCACGGCTGGACGCGTTTCGTGAGCATGCAAAACCACTACAACCTGGCCTACCGCGAGGAGGAGCGCGAGATGATTCCGCTGTGCCGCGACCAGGGCGTGGCGCTGATTCCGTGGAGTCCGCTGGCGCGCGGCTTTCTCGCGGGCAACCGCAAGGCCGGCGACAAGGAGCAGGGCGAGACCAGCCGTGCCAGGACCGATGACGTTGCGCAGAAGTACTACTACCGCAGGAGCGACTTCAAGGTGGTGGAAGTCTTGGGCAAGCTGGCTGCCAAGAAAGGCATCAGCAACGCCACGCTGGCCTACGCCTGGCTGATGCACAAGGGCGTCACGGCGCCGATCGTGGGCGCCAGCAAACCGTGGCAGATCGACCAGGCGCTGGCGGCGACTGAGGTGACCTTGACCGAGGCCGAGATCGAGCGGCTGGAAGCGGCGTACGAGCCGCATCCGGTGCTGGGGCATCTGTAAGGTCAAACCGCGTCCATCCAATTTTTTCCTGATTCTGGAAACTCCATGAAAACTGCTCTCATCCTCAACGGCCCCAATCTGAATCTGCTCGGCACGCGCGAACCCGCCGTGTACGGCTCACAGACCCTGGCCGACGTGAAAGCGCTGTGTGTGCAGGCCTGCGCCAGCCACAACCTGGCGCTCGACTTTCGCCAGAGCAACCACGAAGGCGAGCTGATCGACTGGATTCATGAAGCCGGCCGCGCACAGGCCGCGGGCACGCTGGCCGGCGTGGTGTTGAACGCCGGCGCCTACACCCACACCAGCGTTGCATTGCACGATGCCATCAAGGGCGCGGGCGTCACGCTGATCGAGCTGCACATCTCCAACGTGCATGCGCGCGAAGCGTTTCGCCATCACTCCTACATCTCCCCGGCGGCCAAGGCCGTGATGGCCGGGTTCGGCGTGCAAGGGTATGCGCTGGCGATTGCGGGTCTGGCGGGTTTGGCGGGTCTTTGAATTGAGTGGTGCGTCGTGATTGAGATCAACCCGGCGGAGATCGAGATCACGGCCATCCGCGCCCAGGGCGCGGGCGGGCAGAACGTCAACAAGGTGTCCAGCGCCGTGCACCTGCGCTTCGACATCACTGCGTCATCGCTGCCCGAGGACGTCAAGGCCCGGCTGCTGGCGCTGCGCGACACCCGCATCACGCAGGAGGGCGTGCTGGTGCTCAAGGCGCAGCAGCACCGCAGCCAGGATATGAACCGCGCCGATGCGCTGGCGCGCCTGACCGAACTGGTCAACAGCGTGGCGCTGCCGCCGCGCGTGCGGCGCGCGACCAAGCCCACCTACGGCTCGAAGCAGCGGCGCCTGGAAGGCAAGAGCCAGCGCGCCAGCATCAAGGCGCTGCGCGGCAAGGTGGGCGAGTGAATTTATGTGTTTTATGCCCGTAGCCCTTTAGTGGCCTGCGCCATCCGCTATCAAATACATAGTAAGCAAAAAGCGTCGCCCGATTCCGGTCCGCCCGCTTGATATAAACGGGTCATGACGACGCCACTTTCCGATGCTCTTCCCGATGAAGTCCGCCAGCTGCTGGGCACGGCGACCCGCCTGGAAACGCCGTGCGGCGCGGGCGCGCTGGTCTGGCATGTGTGGGGCCAGAGCGAGCCGGGGAACAACCCTGTTGTGCTGTTGCACGGCGGCAGCGGCAGCTGGACGCACTGGCTGCGCAATATCCTTGCGCTGGCCGCCAGCGGGCGCCGCGTGCTGGTGCCGGACCTGCCGGGCTTTGGCGATTCGGCCAAGCCCGCCTGGGGTACGGACGCCGACGTGCTGCCGGAGCCCCTCGAGGCTGGTTTGAAAATCCTGCTGGGCGAGCAGCACTGCGACCTGGTCGGATTTTCCTTCGGCGGCATGGTCGCCGGCTTTCTGGCGGTCCAATTTCCCGCGCGCGTGGCACGTCTGGTTCTCGTCGGCGCACCGGGCCTCGGGGTGGCGTCCCGCAAGACCGTCCCGCTGATGCCGTGGCGCCATCTGGCCGATGCGGATCAGCGCGACGCGATTCATCGCCAGAACCTGGCGGCCCTGATGCTGCATCACCCCGAGTCCATCACCGAGCTGGCGCTGCGGTTGCATGTCGCGAATGTGGTGCGCGACCGCATGAAGGGGCGCGGCCTGGCCTACACCGACGTGCTGGCGCGCACCTTGCCCCAGGTGCAGTGCCCGGTGTATGCCATCTATGGCCGCGAAGACGCGCTCTACAAAGGCCGACTCGACGCATTGGCCGAAGCCCTGCGCCCCGTGCGCAGCGTCCAGGGTCTGCAATTGATTGAGGATGCGGGGCATTGGGTGCAGTTTGAGCGGCCGAAAGCCTTCAATGCAGCACTGCTGGCGGTGCTAAATGACGGTCCGAGCCCGGATGCCGGCGCACACCGGTAACATGGGTTACCGAATGTTGACCCGAGGCAATCATGCGACTTGCAATTCTTTCTGATCTGCACCTGACCGTGGCCGGCATGCCCGTGCCCCAGGTTGCGTGCGATGTGGTGATTCTGGCGGGCGACGTGGCCCGGCCGCAGCAGGCCATGGCGTGGGCCAAACAGTTCACCGTCCCGGTGATTTATGTTCCCGGGAACCACGAGTACTACGGCGGCAGTCTGTCCGGCACGCTCTCAACCCTGCGTGAGCTTGCGCGTGGCAGCCAGGTGCACGTGCTCGAGCGCGACGAACTGCGCCTGGGCGGCGTGCGTTTTCTGGGCTGCACCTTGTGGACGGATTTTCGCCTGCAGGCCACCGAGGCCGAGCGTGCCGCGTCCATGGCGATGGCGAGCCAGTTGATCCGCGATTTCAGCCGGGTCCGGCTCGACGACGATGGCGCCGCACTGTTCACACCCGAGCTGTCACGCCAGGTCTTTGATGAATCGGTGGCGTGGCTGGACAAGAAGTTTGCCGAGCCGTTCGATGGAACCACCGTGGTGGTCTCGCACCATGCGCCATCCATCGGCAGCATCAATCCCAAATACGAAGGCTCGCCCCTGAACGCCTGCTTTGTCTCCGACATCGAGCCGCAGCTGCGCCGCTGGAATGCCCCGCTGTGGATCCACGGCCATCTGCACGACAGCTACGACTACGCGGTGGGCAACACCCGCGTGCTCTGCAATCCGCGCGGCTATGCGCGTGACGGGGTGACGGAAAACGCCTCGTTCGATCCGGGGCTCGTTATTTCCATTTGACGTGCCCGGATGCAACATGCGTGTCGATTGCGTCACGGTCCAGTGCGCACAAAAGTTGCGCCAATTCCCAAAAACGATAACACTGGGCAGCGCATTCGCGTGCACAACTTATCCAAAACCAAAGGAAACACTTATGCTGCACCTCATCTGGATGTTCATTGTCGGTATCGTGGTCGGGTTGCTGGCCCGAATGGTGACCCCCGGTGCCGAGCACATGGGGCTGCTCATGACGGGCGTCGTGGGCATTGTGGGCTCCTATATCGGGGGTTTCATTGCCAGGCTCTTCAGCAAACCGGTCGAAGGTCAAATGTTTCATCCGGCCGGCATCATCATGTCCGTGATTGGCGCGGTGGTCTTGCTGGTGATTTGGCGTTACGTCCAGTAAGCCGCCCATTTTTCCGATCCCGCAACTTCACTTGTCAGGAAAACTCCATGAAAACGAAATCTTTGATCTTGGCCGCCCTGTTCACGGTGTTTGGCACCGCTTCCTTTGCCCAGGCGCCAGCCGGCGCTGCTGCGACGGCCGCAGCTGGCAACCCGACCGCCCTGTGCAAGGACGGAACCCCCTACACGGGCGACACGAAAAAGGGTGCCTGCAAGGGACATAAGGGTGTGAAGACCTGGTACGGCGCCGCAGGCGCTGCCGGTGCCGCCGCTGCACCTGCAGCAGCCGCTGCGCCAGCCGCTGCCGCGACATCCAAGTCGTCGGCCAAGGCTTCGTCCAAGACAGCAGCCCTGCCTGCTGCTGCGGCACCTGGCGGCGGCGCCGGCAAGGTCTGGGTCAACACCAGCTCCAAGACCTACCATTGCGAAGGCGACAGATACTACGGGAAGACCAAGGCGGGCTCGTACATGACCGAGGCCGACGCCAAGGCCCAGGGCGATCATCCCAGTCACGGCAAAGCCTGCTCCTGATAAAGGCTTGACAGGTGCAGCGGCACGGACCTAGCGCCGTGGCCGCTGCGAACGTTGCACAGCTTCAGCAGCGCTGAAGCGGCCGCGTTTTTTCTGAAACGTCCGGGCTATCATGTCCGGATGATCTCAATGGTTTCGTGGCAAGGCACACTGGCAGGCACGGGCCGTGCCGTGCTGCGCTGGCTGGCCGGCTGGTGGCACATCGTGCACTTTGGCGCGCTGCTGCTGGTGTTGGTGCTGTCGCCGTCGAGCTACAGTCGCGAGAATCGCCTCGTGCTGGCCCGCCACATCTACCTCGATACGGCGCCCATCCTCGGCGGCTTCACGGTGCTGTGCGCGCTGGTCAGCCTGGTGCTGACGCGCATCGTCGTGGTCACGGCCCTGAGCTATGGTCTGTCGCAGTATGCGTTGCAGTTGGTGATCCGGGTGCTGGTACTGGAGCTGATTCCGCTCACGGCCGCGCTCTTCGTGGCGCTGCGCTGCACCCTGCCGAACGGCGCCGAACTCTCGCAGATGCGCCGCCGTGGCGAGCTGGAGGCACTGCGCCGGGAAGGGGTTGACCCGATGCGCCGTGAGGTGTTACCGCGGGTCGTGGCAGGGGTGTGCTCGAGCGTGACCCTGGCGGCGCTGAGCTGCGTGGTGGCGCTGGCACTGGCGTATCTGGCTGTGTATGGTTTTGTCGTGTCGGGGTTGCCGGGCTACACGCGCATGTTCGGCCAGGTGTTCAGCCCCGCGGTGTCGCTGATCTTTGTGCTCAAAACGCTGTTCTTCAGCCTGGCTGTTTCCCTGATTCCCATGGCCTCGGGCCTGTACGACAAGGCCGATAGCGGCTCACGCGTCAGCACCGAGTTGCGCGGCCTGGTGCGCATGTTCGCGGTGATCCTGCTGATCGAAGTGGCGTCGCTCGTGGGCAACTACTATTGACCTCCACTTATCCTCAACCCACTCATGAGCGACCCGTCAGAGCCCCCACCACCGCAGCCCGCTGCCTCGCCGCCGCCCCAGGTCGCGCACCTGGAACTCAAGGCGGCGCTGTTGCTGCTGCTCATGCTGCTGCTGGTGTGCGGCTCGGTGGCGTATGTGCTGTATGCGCGCGGCGCGTTCGAGCCGACGCAGCGGCTGGTGCTGATCGCCGACGACTCCGAGGGCGTGGTGGTGGGGATGGACCTCACGTTTTCGGGCTTTCCGATCGGGCGCGTGCGCCGCATCGAGCTGGCTGCTGACGGCAACGCCCGCATCCTCATCGACGTGCCGCGCACGGATGCCCACTGGCTGCGCCAGTCCAGCGTGTTCACGCTGGTGCGTGGCCTGGTGGGCAGCACCAACATTCGCGCCTACAGCGGCATGTTGACCGACCCGCCGCTGCCCGATGGCGCGGAGCGCACGGTGCTGCGCGGCGACACCAACGCGGAAATTCCACGCCTGGTGGCGTCGGCGAAGGAATTGCTCGACAACCTGGGCGCCCTGACCGCGAAGGACGCGCCGCTCGGCGCGAGCCTGGCCAGCGTGCAGACCCTGACCGGGAAACTCAACGGCCCCAACGGGGCGCTGGGCGTGCTGCTGGGCAACGAAGCGAATACCCAAAAACTGCTGGCGACGCTGGATCGCACGAACGCGCTGCTGGCCCGGCTGGACGGCCTGGCGGCCAAGACCGACGCCCAGGTGTTTGGCGACAAAGGCGTGATGCCCGAAACGCGCGCCACCATCGTGCAGCTCGATGCCCTGCTGGGCGAGGCGCGCACCAGTTTGAAGAAGGTGGACGCCGTGCTGGTGGAGGCGCAGGCCGTCGGTGCCAATGCACGCGATGCCACGACCGACCTCGGTGCCCTGCGCGCCGAGGTGGAAACCAACCTGCGCAAGGTGGAGGGCCTGGTCAACGAGATCAATCGCAAGTGGCCGTTTGCGCGCGACACGGTGTTGAAGCTGCCATGAAAAGGTCTGCACTGGCAGCTGGCCGGGCGCTGATGGCGGTCAGCGCGTTGCTGCTGGGCGCGTGCGCCAGCGGCCCCAAGGCACCCGATTGGCAAATGAACGCGCAGGATTCGATGCAGCGCTCCGTCGCGGCCTACCTGGCAGGCGACACGCGCGTAGAGACCCTGGAATTTGCGAATGCGCGCAGCGAGATTGCGCGCACGGGCCGCCCCGACCTGATGGCCCGAGCCGAACTGCTGCGCTGCGCCAGCCGGGTCGCCAGCCTGGTGTTCGAGCCCTGTGCCGGCTTCGAAAAGCTGCGCCGGGACGCCCCCGCGGCCGAGCGCGCCTACGCCGACTACCTGGCCGCGCGCGTGCAGCCGCAGGATGTGGCCTTGCTGCCCGCGCAGCAGCGCGGCGCGGCCGCGGCCAACGCCGACGCGGTGGCGGTCAGCAGCATCACTGATCCGCTGTCAAGGCTGGTGGCCGCCGGTGTGCTGTTCGAGAGCGGCCGGGCCAGTCCGGCGCTGATGGCACTGGCGGCAGATACCGCCTCCGCCCAAGGCTGGCGGCGCCCCTTGCTGGCCTGGCTGCTGGTGCAGGCCGAGCGTGCGGAGCAGGGCGGTGAGCGGCCCGAGGCCGAGCGGCTGCGCCGGCGCATCGAACTCGTGCAGGGCGCCAAGCCTTGATTGCTTATTCAGAAAACTTTAATCAAAACACCCAGGAGTCCTTGATGAGTCTTGACCTTCCGCTCTCATTTTTAGAGCGCCCGGCAACGGCCGGCACCACTGAGCCTTGGCTGCTGGTGCTGCTGCACGGCGTCGGCAGCAACGAGCAGGACCTGTTCGGCCTGACGCCCCACGTGCCTCCGCAGTTCCACGTGCTGAGCCTGCGTGCACCCTACACGATGGGGCCTCGCGCATACGCATGGTTCCAGTTTGCCGTCACGCCGCGCGGTGAGCGCAGCATCGATGAAGCGCAGGAAGCGGCCAGCCGCAAGCTTCTCGCCCAGACCGTGGCGGCGGCCGCGCAGCAACTGGACGTTGCGCCCGGGCGCGTGGTGGTGGGCGGCTTCAGCCAGGGCGGCATCATGTCACTGTCGCTGCTGCTCACCGAGCCGCAGCTGCTGCACGCAGCCATGGTGCTGCACAGCCGCCTGCTGCCTCAGGTGTTGCCGCTGGCCGCGCCGGCGCAGGCGCTGCAGGGCAAGCAACTGTGGATCAGCCACGGCCTGCAGGACCAGATGATTCCGCTGGCCAGCGCCCATGCCGCGCGCGAGCATGTTTCGCACCTGCCGCTCACGCTGCGCTATGCCGAGTTCCCCGGCGGGCACGAAATCCGGCCGGCGGAGTTGCAGGCCGCGATGCAGTGGCTGAACGAGATCCGGACGGTGGCGACGGCGCAACGGTGAAACTGGTGCGCCGCTACACCCCCTGTTGATTCAGCGCAGCAGCAGCCGCGCCTGCGCCGCGTCCGCTGCGGGCAGGACTTCCCCGATCTCGGCGGCAGCCTCGAATCCGTGCTGCCTGAACACCGCCAGCACCTGAGCCACGGCCTGCGGCGCACAGGACACCAGCAGTCCACCACTGGTCTGCGGATCGCTCAGCAGGGCCTGGTCGGTCGCCGCAAAGCCGGGGGGCAACTGCACCTCCGCGCCGTAGGCTGCCCAGTTGCGGGCCGACGCGCCGGTGACAACGCCATCTTCCGCCAGTTCGCGCACGCCTGCGAGCAAGGGCACGCGGGCCCAGTCGATGCCTATCTGGCAACCGGCGCCGCGCGCCATCTCCAGCACGTGGCCGGCCAGGCCGAAGCCGGTCACGTCGGTCAGCGCGTGCACGCCGTCCAGCGCGGCCAATTCCGGCCCCGGCGTGTTGAGCTGGGTGGTGCAGGCGATCATCCGGGCATAGCCGGCCGCATCGAGCCGGTCCTTCTTGAGCGCGGCCGACAGCACGCCCACGCCCAGCGGCTTGCCCAGGATCAGGCGATCGCCCGGGCGGGCATCGGCGTTGCGCTTGACGCGCTGCGGGTGCACCAGGCCCAGCGCGACCAGGCCGTAGATCGGCTCCACCGAGTCGATGGTGTGGCCGCCGGCAATCGGAATGCCGGCCGCACGGCAGACCGACTGGCCGCCCTCCAGAATGCGGCCGATGGTCTCGGTGGACAGCACATTGATGGGCATGCCCACCAGTGCCAGCGCCATGATGGGCCGCCCGCCCATGGCGTAGACGTCGGAGATGGCGTTGGTCGCGGCAATGCGGCCGAAATCGAACGGGTCGTCCACGATGGGCATGAAGAAGTCGGTGGTGGCGATCAGCGCCTGCTCCTCGTTGAGCCGGTAGACGGCGGCATCGTCGGCCGTCTCGATGCCCACCAGCAGCTCGGGCGGCAACGGCATGGCGCTGGTGCCCTTGAGGATGTCGGACAGCACACCGGGTGCAATCTTGCAGCCGCAGCCCCCGCCGTGCGACAGCGAGGTCAGGCGGGGCTGCGGTGGCAAGGGACTTGAGGATGGCACGGTGGCGTTCATGAAATCTCCGTTAAATCGTTGATCAGGCGCATCAGGGCCGCTTTTTCGGCCGCGGGCTCGAACAGGTGTGAGCGCAGGAAAGATTGTGCCTGCAAGCGGTCCAACAGGGCGTCGGGTGTCAATTGCCCTTCGCGGCAGGCGAGCAACTGCTGCGCGAGCTGCGCGGCATCCCCGCAGTCGAAATAACCCGCGTAATCGGCCCCGAGCATGCCCACATTGCCGTCAATGCGCGAGGCCAGCACCGGGGTGCCGCTCATCACCGCCTCCATGATCACATGCGCCCCGCCTTCGATGCGGCTTGGATGCACCAGCACATGGGCGCGCTGGATGCGCCGGCGGGTGGCCTCGTGGTCCATGGCGCCGAGCCAGCGGTAGTGGGGACACTCGCGTTGCAGCTGGCTCGCCAAGGTTCCAAGGGCGGGGTCGAGCGGTGCGCCGATGTGGTCGAGCAGAATGTCTGGCCTGCCGGCCAGGCGCCGCACGGCAGCAAAGTACGTGGCTGGCGCCTTTTCCTCACGCAGGTGCCCGACCATCAGGGCGCGCAAGTGGCTGCCCGGTTTGTCCAGCGGCTGCCGGTGCGTCGCCGACTGGAAGATGACGCTGCACTTGTGGCGCAGCGGCGGCGGCAGGCTGCGCGCCCCCAGCTCCTGCAACACCACCAGCCGATGGGCCAGCGCGATGGAGCGCTGGGCCTGGGCATCGGTCTGGATATCGCGGTACAAATCGGTCCCGGTCAGCACCACGGCCAGCGGCTTGTGCGGGTGCCTCGCATGCCAGCGTGCCACCGAGTCCGCCGAGCGGCGGGCGTGCAAGGCCAGCATCACGTCAAAGGGCTCGCCCTGCCATGCCTGCAGGATTTCCGTACTATAGTGAGCGGCCAGCATGCGTGACCAGCGCCACGCCGTTTGCCAGTTGCCATTGTTGGCCGATGCCGGAGCCGGGCTGATGATGCAAATCGACGGCTTGCGCATGGCTCGTTTATAGCCTCAATGGACCCCTATCCTTGAACCACGATTTCACCATCGCGACCCAGGCCCGGCGTGCCGATCGCACGACGCTGGCTGGCGCGCTCGCGGATGCCCGCGCCCGCACCTTGCAGCACTTTCAGGCGTCCCGGCGTGCGCTGGGGGAGGCCGATCCGCGCGTACCTTACCGCTCCGAGCTCAATCCGCCGCTGTGGGAACTGGGCCACATCGGCTGGTTTCAGGAGTGGTGGCTGGCGCGCAATCCGGAGCGTGGGCGCGGTACGGCATGCGACCCCGCAGCGGAACGCGCGCCGTCCGTGCTCCACGATGCCGACCGGCTCTACGACTCCAGCAACGTGCCCCACGCGTCCCGTTGGTCACTGCCTTTGCCGGCGGTGCAGGTGTCCCTGGACTACCTCGACAAGACACTCGCCGGCACGCTCGCGTTGCTGGCCAACACGGCCGATACCGACGAGGCGTTGTACTTCTTTCGCCTGGCGCTGTTTCATGAAGACATGCACAACGAGGCTGCGGTGTACATGGCGCAGAGCCTCGGTTTTGCGATGGATGGCGTTGCCGAAGCGATGCCGGGCGCTACAGGCGTGATCGCCGTGCCCGCCGGCACCCACGAGACTGGATGGACAGGCGCGGGTTTTGCCTTTGACAATGAGCTGGCAGCCCATGAGGTCTCGCTGGGTGCGTTTGAAATTGACCGCTCGCCCGTGACCAACGCGCAGTTCATGGCTTTTGTCGAAGACACAGGCTATGACCAGCAACGGTACTGGTCGGACGCGGGATGGGCCTGGCGCATGCAGTACCAGCAGAGCTGCCCGCGGTATGTTCAAACGCAAAACGGGCGCTGGACGCGCAGCGCGTTTGGCGAGATGCGCTCGCTTAAGTCCGACCTGCCGGCCTCCAACCTCAGCTGGCATGAAGCGCAGGCATGGTGCCGGTGGGCGGGCCGGCGCCTGCCCACCGAGTGGGAGTGGGAGCATGCCGTCCTGTCCACGGGTTTGCTGGACTGGGGCCAGGTGTGGGAGTGGACGTCCTCGCCGTTCAAACCCTACCCAGGGTTTCAGCCCCATCCGTACCGCGACTATTCGGTGCCCTGGTTCGGCAGCCACAAGGTGCTGCGCGGCGCATCGTTCGCCACCCATGCGCGCATGAAACACCCGCGTTACCGCAATTTCTTCACGCCGGATCGCAATGACATCTTTGCGGGTTTCCGAAGCTGCGCGCTTTGACGCCTAAGCCGCTGGCGCGGCCTGTGCCGGGCCCAGCGGCTTCAACTGCTGCAGCAGCGTTGGCAGCAGTTCGCCGAGCAAATCGAACGCCTCGCGCTCGAACCATTTGGCGCAATTGCGAGTCGCGATGCAGTGGCTGGAAGATATCCGGGGGACAGACAGTGAACTTGCCCCTGTTGTCCGCACTCCATAGGCTGCCCGTTATGCGGACTTCCTGTCTTGCTGCTGGGCCGCGATCCAGCGTTGCTCAAACGTCATTGGGCTGACGTAGCCCAGCGTCGAGTGCAA
>NZ_MUNS01000016.1 GCF_002002705.1 Polaromonas sp. C04
GCTTTAGCTCGGGCGGCGGGGGCGACTTCGGCGGCGGCGGCGCCAGCGGCAGGTGGTAACCACAGGAAAGCACAGGAAGAACGCGATGCCAGGCAGGTTCCAAAGAATCCTCAAGCACCTGTGGTTCGACGAGTCGCACGCGCGCCGCGCGATCCCGCCCGCCATGGCGCAGCGGCTGAGACAACGCGTGGCCGCCAGCGAACAGCATCACAGCGGCCAGATCCGCATTTGCGTGGAGGCCAGCCTGCCGCTGCACGCGCTGTGGCGCGACGCGTCAATATCCCATCTCACACACGCACGCGCCGTTGCGCTGTTTGGCGAGCTGCGGGTGTGGGACACCGAGGCCAACAACGGCGTGCTGATCTATCTGCTGCTGGCCGAGCACGCGATTGAACTGGTAGCGGACCGCGGCCTGAACCGGCATGTGCCCGCCGCTGAATGGCAAGCCGTGACCCAGCGCATGGGCGGCGCCTTTCGCGAAGGCCGTTTTGAGGATGGCCTGACGCAGGCGCTGGAGGAAGTGTCGGCCCTGCTGGTGCAGTATTTTCCGCTGGCGCCGGGGCAGGCTCGCCACAACGAGTTGCCGGACGCGCCCGTCGTGCGCTAGCGCCGCGGGGACAGCGAGGCGACGCCTCAGACCTTGGGCGCCTCGCCTTCGAGCAGCCGCAGATTCACCGAATGGGTTGCGTCCAGTTCCTGCTGCAGCGCGCGACTGAGCTGGGCAAAGGTCCGCAACTTGCGATTGGCCGCGCGCAGCCGGTCCGACAGGCGCCTGGAGATGGTCAGCAGCAGGCGCGCGGCCACGTCGGGACACTCCCCGATCAACTGCAGCAGGGCGTCGCGCGTGAGCACCGCAACCATCAGGTCCGTCGCCGCCGTGCAGGTGGCCGAGCGCGGCGAGCCGTCGAGCAGCCCCATTTCACCAATCAGGCCGCCGGGCCCCAGGATGGACACCACCATGGTCTCGTGCGGGGAAGACACCTCGTACTCGACCGTGACCTCCCCTTCGAGAATCAGCATCATGTCGTCGACATCGGTCGCCTCGCCTTCCTGAATGAAGACCGTGCCCGTCGTGACGCGTTTCGGATGCATGAAGCCGACCACCTCGCGCGCGTCGGCCAGGCTCAACTCCACCAGGCCGGTCGGCGTCACCAGCAGCCTGGCGGCGTTCTCCCGCGCCTCACCGCCGCTCCCGGATTTGTCAAACTCCATGCGTTGAATTGTAGTGGTGGGTAGATGCGCGCCCGCGCCTGCGGGGGAGCTTGCCGGCACCCCCATGACAAAGGCCCCGGTCGACGCACGAGCGGGGCCTTGCTTCAAACACGCGAGGACAGTGGATGCCGCCCCGAACGCTATTTTTTCTGCCGGTATTTGCGCAGCGCCGCGATCTCGGCCGCGATGATGTACAGCTCGGACTGGGCCTTGGCGATGTCGATGTCGTTCTTGGCGTTTTTCAGGGCCTCTTCCGCCGCCAGTCTGGCCTCGTTGGCCTTGTGGTCGTCCAGGTCCTTGCCGCGGATGGCGGTATCGGACAGCACCGTCACGCAGTCGGGCTGCACTTCCAGAATGCCGCCGGCGACGAAGACAAACTCTTCGCTGCCATCGGCCTTCTCGATGCGCACCGAGCCGGGCTTGATGCGGGTGATCAGCGGCGTGTGGCGCGGGTAGATGCCGAGTTCGCCCGCCTCGCCGGGCAGCGCCACAAACCGGGCCTCACCCGAGAAGATGGACTCTTCGGCGCTGACAACGTCAACGTGGATGGTGCTCATGTGGCTCACCTCTTAAACTTTTTTGGCTTTTTCGAAGGCTTCGTCGATCGTGCCGACCATGTAGAAAGCCTGCTCGGGCATGTGGTCGCATTCGCCGTTGACGATCATCTTGAAGCCGCGAATCGTCTCGGAGAGCGGCACGTACTTGCCGGGCGAACCGGTGAACACTTCGGCGACGTGGAACGGCTGCGACAGGAAGCGCTGGATCTTGCGCGCGCGCGCCACGGCCAGCTTGTCTTCGGGGGCCAGGTCGTCCATGCCCATGATCGCGATGATGTCGCGCAATTCACGGTAGCGCTGCAGCGTGCCCTGCACGGCACGCGCCGTGTTGTAGTGGTCTTCACCCACCACTTGCGGCGACAGCTGGCGGCTGGTGGAGTCCAGCGGATCGACCGCGGGATAAATCCCCAGCGAGGCGATGTCACGGCTCAGCACCACGGTGGAATCCAGGTGGGCAAAGGTGGTGGCGGGCGACGGATCGGTCAAGTCATCGGCGGGCACATACACGGCCTGGATCGAGGTGATGGAGCCGACCTTGGTGGAGGTGATGCGCTCTTGCAGACGGCCCATTTCCTCGGCCAGCGTCGGCTGGTAGCCCACGGCGGAAGGCATGCGGCCCAGCAGCGCGGACACTTCGGTGCCGGCCAGCGTGTAGCGGTAGATGTTGTCCACGAAGAACAGCACATCCTTGCCTTCGTCGCGGAACGACTCGGCAATGGTCAGACCCGTCAGCGCCACGCGCAGACGGTTGCCCGGGGGCTCGTTCATCTGGCCGTAGACCATGGCCACCTTGGACTCACCGAGGTTCTCGAGGTTCACGACGCCGGAGTCGGCCATCTCGTGGTAGAAGTCGTTGCCCTCGCGGGTGCGCTCACCCACGCCGGCGAACACGGACAGACCCGAGTGCGCCTTGGCGATGTTGTTGATCAGCTCCATCATGTTCACGGTCTTGCCCACGCCGGCGCCGCCGAACAGGCCGACCTTGCCGCCCTTGGCGAACGGACATACCAGGTCGATCACCTTGATACCGGTTTCCAGCAGCTCCTGCGACGGCGACAGCTCGTCGTAGGCCGGGGCCTTGCGGTGAATCGAGGCGGTGAGCTCGGCATTCACCGGGCCACGCTCGTCGATCGGCGCACCCAGCACGTCCATGATGCGGCCCAGCGTGGCCTTGCCCACGGGCACCATGATGGGGTTGGCCGTGTTTTGCACGATCATGCCGCGGCGCAAACCGTCGGACGAGCCCAGCGCGATGGTGCGCACGATGCCGTCGCCGAGCTGCTGCTGAACTTCCAGCGTCAGCGTCGAGCCATCCATTTTCAGAGCGTCG
Source organism: Polaromonas sp. C04 (assembly GCF_002002705.1). GTDB lineage: Bacteria > Pseudomonadota > Gammaproteobacteria > Burkholderiales > Burkholderiaceae_C > Rhodoferax_A. The sequence goes on from NZ_MUNS01000016.1 coordinate 3,100, forward strand.
TAAATCTTGGGCATCTGATCGCGCGGAAATTCCACGTCCACCACGGCGCCAATACACTGAACAATTTTTCCTTGAACCTGAGCCATTTTTTGCTCCAAAAATTTGAATCTTGTTAAACCGCTGCGGCACCCGCCACGATTTCCGAAAGCTCTTTCGTAATCGCCGCCTGACGCGTCTTGTTGTAGATCAGCTTGAGCTCGCCAATCACGTTGCCCGCGTTGTCGGTGGCGGCCTTCATGGCCACCATGCGCGCGGCATGTTCGGAAGCGGTGTTTTCCGCGACGGCCTGGTACACCAGCGCCTCGACGTAACGCACCAGAAGCTCATCGATCACCGATTGCGCATCGGGCTCGTAGATGTAATCCCAGCCATGCGTGACGCCGCTCTGCGCTTCGCTGGCGTCGGACTGCGCCTTCAGCGTGTCGTTCGACAAGGGCAGCAACTGCTCGACCACGGGCTCCTGCTTCATGGTGCTGACGAACCTGTTGTAGCTCAGGTAGACCGCGGCCAGTTCGCCCTTGGCGTAGGAATCCAGCAGCACCTTGACCGGGCCGATCAGCTTGTCCAGATGCGGCCTGTCACCCAGCTGCGTGACGTGCGAGACGACCCGCGCGCCAATACGGTTCAAAAACCCCAGCCCCTTGCCGCCGATGGCCACGCTCTGCGGCGTCTTGCCCGCGGCCTGCGTATCGCGCAGCTTGGCGGTGACAGCCCGGAACAGGTTGGTGTTCAAGCCGCCGCACAGCCCCTTGTCGGTGGTCACCACGATGAAGCCCACGGACTTGGCGTCCTCCGGGGTCTTCATGAAAGGGTGAACATACTCGGGATTGGCCTGGCCCAGGTTCGCGGCGATATTGCGGACCTTCTCGCTGTACGGGCGTGCGGCGCGCATGCGCTCCTGCGCCTTGCGCATCTTGGACACGGAAATCATTTCCATGGCCTTGGTGATCTTCTTGGTGTTTTCCACCGACTTGATCTTGGTGCGTAATTCCTTGCCTGCTGCCATATGTGCCCCTTTTGCCTATAAAACTCTGACGTGACGTTGCGGTCGGTAGAGTGGTTTTAAGCAAACGACTTCTTGAACGCCGCCGTGGCCGCGGTCAGTTCAGCTTCAGCATCCTTGTCCATCGCCCTAGTGGTTTCCAGCTTGGACAGCAACGCGGCGTTCTTGTCCTTGAGGTAGGCATGCAAGCCCGACTCGAAGGCCAGCACCTTGTTCACGGCGATGTCGTCCATGAAGCCCTTGTTCACGGCGAACAGCGAGCAGCCCATCAGGCTGATCGGCAGCGGACTGTACTGGGACTGCTTGAGCAGTTCCGTCACGCGCGCGCCACGGTCGAGCTGCTTGCGCGTGGCTTCGTCCAGGTCCGAAGCAAACTGCGCAAAAGCCGCCAGTTCACGGTACTGCGCCAGGTCGGTACGGATACCGCCCGACAGGCCCTTGATCAACTTGGTTTGTGCGGCGCCACCGACGCGCGATACGGAAATACCAGCGTTGATGGCGGGGCGGATACCGGCGTTGAACAGGTTGGTTTCCAGGAAAATCTGGCCGTCGGTGATCGAGATAACGTTGGTCGGCACGAACGCGGACACGTCGCCGGCCTGCGTTTCGATGATCGGCAGCGCGGTGAGGGAACCCGTCTTGCCCTTGACTTCGCCTTTGGTGAAGGTTTCAACGTAGTGTTCGTTGACGCGCGCCGCACGCTCGAGCAGGCGGCTGTGCAGATAGAACACGTCGCCGGGGTAGGCTTCACGGCCTGGCGGGCGGCGCAGCAGCAGCGAGACCTGGCGGTACGCCACGGCCTGCTTGGACAAATCGTCGTACACGATCAGTGCGTCCTGGCCACGGTCGCGGAAATACTCGCCCATGGTGCAGCCCGAATAGGCGCTGACATACTGCATGGCAGCCGACTCGGAGGCCGTGGCGGCCACCACGATGGTGTACTCCATCGCACCGGCCTGCTCCAGCGAGCGCACCACGTTCTTGACCGATGACGCCTTCTGGCCGATGGCAACGTAGATGCAGGTCATGTTCTGACCCTTCTGGTTGATGATGGCATCGATCGCCACGGCGGTCTTGCCGGTCTGGCGGTCGCCGATGATCAACTCGCGCTGACCACGGCCGATCGGCACCATCGAGTCGATCGACTTCAGGCCGGTCTGCATCGGCTGGTCCACCGATTTACGCGCAATCACGCCGGGCGCGACCTTTTCGATCACGTCGGTCATTTTGGCGTTGATCGGGCCCTTGCCGTCAATCGGCTGGCCCAGCGCGTTGACCACGCGGCCCAGCAGCTCGGGGCCGACCGGCACCTCCAGAATGCGGCCCGTGCACTTGACGGTGTCGCCTTCGGAGATATGCTCGTATTCGCCCAAAATCACGGCGCCGACCGAATCGCGCTCGAGGTTCAGCGCCAGGCCATAGGTGGGCAAGCCGTCGCTGCCGGCCGGGAATTCGAGCATTTCGCCCTGCATCACGTCGGACAGGCCATGAATGCGGCAAATACCGTCCGATACGGACACCACCGTACCCTGATTGCGGATGTCGGCACCGGCGGACAGGCCTTCAATGCGGCTCTTGATCAGTTCAGAAATTTCTGCGGGATTGAGTTGCATGACTCTTTCCTTCTTTCGTTAATTGGCCAAACGCCTGGGCACAATGCCCAAGCAGAAAACTGGAGGTCGCGATCCGCGTGAATCATCACGCGGTCAGGGCCACCTTCATCTGTTCCAGGCGGGCCTTGACGGAAGTGTCCAGCACTTCGTCGCCCACCACCACGCGAATGCCGCCGATCAATGCCGGCTCGGGTTCGACCTTGACATTGAGCTTGCGGCCAAAGCGTTTTTCGAGCGTCGCCGCCACATCGGCCAGGGCGGCACTGTCCATCGGAAAAGGGCTGTACACGATGGCGTCCGAGGAGCCGCTTTGCGCGTTCTTCAAGGCACGGAACTGGTCCGCCATTTCGGGCAGCGCCGTCAGCCGGTCGTTTTCGATCACGGCGCGCAGGAAGTTCCTGGCGGCATCCGGCAGCGTCGACCTGGCAACGCCGGAGATCACATCGAACACCTGGCTCGCCGTGACGGTAGGGTTGTCGGCAAACTGCAGCAGCTGCGGGTTGGCGGCGATGAGCGCAAGCTCATCGAGCCAGGCGGCCGTGCTGCCCAGATCGGGCGCAGCGGTCGCCTTGAACAATGCTTCGGCGTAAGGGCGGGCAATGGTTGCGATTTCAGCCATGGTGCGCTCTTACAGCTCGGTCTTGAGACGCGCCAGCAAGTCGGCATGGACCCCGGCATTGACTTCCTTGCGGAGAATCTGCTCGGCGCCCTTGACGGCCAGCACGGCGACCTGCTCGCGCAGGGCCTCGCGGGCCTTCACGGTTTGCTGGTCGGCCTCGACCCTGGCAGCGGCAACAATCTTGTTGCCCTCTTCCGTGGCCTTGCCCTTGGCCTCTTCGATGATGGCCTGGGCGCGACGTTCGGCATCGGCCAGACGCGTGGCAGTCTCGTTGCGCGACCTGGCCAGCTCTTCTTCCACCCGCTTGTTGGCGGTGGACAGCTCGGACTTGGCCTTGTCGGCGGCGGCAAGACCGTCGGCGACTTTCTTGGCACGTTCGTCCAGCGCAGCTGCGATGGGCGGCCACACGAATTTCATCGTGAACCACACCAGAATCGCAAAAACGATTGCCTGGACGAAAAGAGTTGCGTTGATACTCACAGCAACTTCCTTTCAGTCAATTGGTGGTTACGGGCGATTACTTGAGCACGAAGGGGTTGGCAAACGCGAACATCATCGCGATACCGACACCAATCAGGAAGGCCGCGTCGATCAGGCCGGCCAGCAGGAACATCTTGGTTTGCAATTCGTTCATCAGCTCGGGCTGACGCGCGGCGGACTCCAGGTATTTGCTACCCATGATGCCGATACCGATACAGGCGCCCACAGCGCCCAGGCCAATGATCAAGCCGGCGGCGAGTGCGACGAGGCCGAGTACGTGTTCCATTTTTTTAGCTCCAGAGAATGAAAAGTTAGGGTTGAAGGAAAGGGAAACTGCGAAAAAATCAGTGGGTATCGTGCGCCTGGCCGATATACACCAGCGCCAGCATCATGAAAATAAACGCCTGGATGGTGATGATCAGAACGTGGAAGATGGCCCAGATCGCTCCGGCGATCACATGCCCGACCGGCAGCAAGACACCCGAAACCGAGCCAGCCGCGGCGGCACCCATCAACGCGATCAACATGAATAGCAGCTCGCCCGCATACATGTTGCCGAACAACCGCATGCCATGCGAGACGGTCTTGGCGGCAAACTCGATCATTTGCATGGCGAAATTGACGGGCCACAGGATGGGATGGTTGCCAAACGGGGCGGTGAACAGCTCATGCAGCCAGCCGCCCACGCCCTTGATCTTGATGTTGTAGGCAAAGCACACGAGCAGCACCGACACCGACAGACCGAAGCAGGTTGACAAATCAGCCGTGGGAACCACCCGCAGATACGCATGATGCGAATCCTGCCCGGCGGCGCCCGTGATCCAGCCCCAGACCGTGGGCAGCAGGTCGACAGGCAGCAAGTCCATCGCATTCATCAGAAAGACCCAGATGAACACGGCCAGGCCCAGCGGCGCCACCATCTTGCGGCTCTGGGCGTTGTGAATAATGCCTTTGGCCTGCGTATCGACCATCTCGACCAGAATTTCAACCGCAGCCTGGAATCGGCCAGGAACGCCCGAGCTGGCCGCACGGGCCGCGCGCCAAAGAAAGAAGCTCGATAGCACGGCCAGCAGCACGCTCCAGAAGATGGAGTCGATGTTGACGACGGAAAAATCGACCACGCCCTTCATGGGGTGGTTCTGCCAATGCGTCAGGTGGTGAACGATGTATTCACTCGCCGTGGGTCCGTTTTCAGCAGCCATCTGTTTACTCGTTAAGTCCTACGTTTCGGGCGCCACACCAGCGCCACCCAATATACCTTCATCGTCACCACCAGGCCCACCAGCATCGCCGGCCAGCTCAAGTCAGTCACCAGCCTTGGCGCCGCAAACAACATGGCGACCGTCAAGGCAATCTTGACCGCTTCCCACAGGAAGAATCCGAATACCGCAGCCCCCGCATTCACCGAGGACACCCGGCTCGTCAGACCCCGCGCAAACAGCGCGGCCGGAATGACCACCGCCAGCGCGCCGTAGCCAGCCGACCAGCCGGCGTTTTGCCGGCCCGTCAAGGCCCAGGCAGCCAAAGCCACCAGCGCGCCTGCCCCCCCCTGCCCCGCCACGACCCACCAAGGGGAGAGCGAAGGACTCCTCGCCCGAAGCAGCAGGGCCTGCTCGGCCGTCAGAGGCTTGAAATCGGCCCCGGCCGCGTCCTCCTCGGGTGCCGCCGCGATTATTGACATCCCAGATTACACCTAAGTTACAACCGCTTTTTCAGCAAAGCTCTTGATTATACGTAGAAACCCCCGAACTCCAGCCAAACCCCCAGGATCGCGGCAAAAGAACTCGCCACCCGAATGATTTGCGCGCTGCGTCACAATCTACCCTGTCACACCCCGAACAAGACGAAAGTTGACCGATGACACTGCTGGCAAAATTTCTGCACCTGAGCGGAGCCATTGTCTGGCTCGGCGGCATGGCTTTCATGCTGTGGGCACTGCGTCCGGTGGTCACCGCGCAATTGCAGCCGCCGGCGCGGCTGCCCTTGCTGGCGGGCGTGTTGACGCGCTTCTTCTCGGTGGCGTGGATCAGCGTGGGCTTGCTGGCGCTCACCGGAGCCACCATGCTGGGCTCGGTGGGCATGAAAGACGCGCCCGTGGGCTGGCACCTGATGATGGGCATCGGGCTGCTGATGTTTGCCATCTTTGGTCATCTGTATTTCGGCCCCTTCAGCCGCATGAAAAAGGCCGTGGCACAGGCCGACTGGCCGCAGGCAGGGCAGCAAATCGCCAGGATCCACCCGCTGGTAGTGCTCAACTTTGCACTGGGATGGCTGGCCATTGCGGCTGTGTTGTTTTTGCGCTGAATCTATCGACATCCTCTTCTGCCCATTCCGCACACCATGAACGAACTGCCCAGCCTGCCGTGCTACCTCAACGGCGAATTCACGGCGCTCAAGGACGCGAAGGTCAGTGTCATGGACCGCGGCTTTATCTTTGGCGACGGGGTCTATGAAGTGGTGCCGGTGTACGGCGGCCGCCTGTTCCGCTTTGCCCAGCACATGGCGCGGCTCGACCGCTCGCTCGCCGAGCTGCGCATCGCGAACCCGCTCTCGCATGCGCAGTGGCGCGAAGTCGCTACCAAACTAATAGCTGACTATGCACGCTCGACAGGGGCCAAGGCCGAAAACAGCGATCAATTGATTTACATCCAGGTGACCCGCGGCGTAGCCATGCGCGAGCATGTGATGCTGAACGGCCTGACCCCCACCGTGTTCGTGATGAGCAATGCGATGAAGCCCGTGCCACCCGAATTGCGCAGCCAGGGTGCGGCCTGCGTCACGGCCAGCGACTTCCGCTGGGAAAAGGCCCACATCAAGAGCACCAGTCTGCTGGGCGCCGTGTTCGCGCGCCAGATCAGCTTCGACGCCGGTGCGCTGGAGACCGTGATGTTCCGCGACGGATTTTTGAGCGAGGCGGCGGCCAGCAACGTCTGGGTCGTCAAGGGCGGCACCGTGTTCGGCTCGCCCAAGGACAACCTGGTGCTGGAGGGCATCCGCTACGGCCTGATCGAGGAGCTCTGCCGCGCCGAGGGCCTCGGATTCGAGCTGCGCCGCCTGAGCCGCGACGAGGTGCTCCAGGCCGACGAATTGCTGCTGTCGTCCGCGACCAAGGAGGTGCTGGCGATTACCCGGCTCGACGGCCAACCGGTCGGCTCGGGCGTGCCCGGCCCGGTTTACGCCAGGCTGTACGCGGGCTATCAGCAGGCCAAGATCGCCCCATCGCAATAGGCCAGCGCACCGACCATGAACACGCCCCCCGAATCCCCCCAAGACCCGCGCAAGGACTCGCTGATCGAGTACCCGTGCCCCTTTCCCATCAAGGTGATGGGCGCCAAGGTCGATGGTTTCGTGCACGCCATCACCCGCATCGCCGAACAGTTCGATCCCGGCTTCGACGCCACCACCATCGAGTTGCGCGACAGCAAGGCCGGCAACTACCTGGGCATCACCGTGACCGTGACCGCGACCTCGCGCGAGCAGCTCGACGAGCTCTACCGCACGCTGTCCACGCACCCGATGGTGAAGATGGTGTTGTAGGCCGCCGTGGAGATCGCGCTGCACCCCCTTGGCCGGGTGGACTACCTGCCGACCTACGCCGCGATGCAGGAATTCACCACCGCGCGCACCCCCGAGACACCCGACGCACTATGGATTTGTGAGCATCCTGCCGTTTACACACAAGGGCTGGCGGGCAAATCGGAGCACATCCTCAATCCCGGCGACATCCCGGTCATCGCCACCAACCGGGGCGGGCAGGTCACTTACCACGGGCCGGGGCAAGTCGTGGCATATCCGCTGATCGACCTGCAGCGGGCCGGCTATTTCGTCAAGGAATACGTGTACCGCATCGAGCAGGCCGTGCTCCAGACGCTGGTGCACTTTGGCGTGACGGGGCACCGCGTGGCAGGCGCGCCGGGAATTTATGTACGGCTCGATGATCCGGGCTCGCACGCGCTGCTGGCGCAGCGGCCGCAAAAAAACAATGGGGGTCAGATTCCAATTCATTCACCGCCCGATTTCCGGGGCCTCGGCAAAATCGCCGCGCTCGGCATCAAGGTCAGCCGCCACTGCACCTATCACGGCGTGGCGCTGAACGTGGCGATGGATCTGGAGCCCTTCTCTCGCATCAACCCCTGCGGCTACGCGGGACTGCAAACGGTAGACCTTTCTACAATCGGGGTGTCGGCAAGCTGGCAGGAGGCCTCCGATGTATTGAGCCAAAAGCTGCAGACCTACCTGGCACCGTGAGCGGACACCCAACACTTCCGGTCATCCAAAGCACACCATGAACCCTACAGAAGCCGCCAACCCCGTCGCGTACGAAACGGTTCGCGAGGCCCAAAGCGCCGAACAGTACAACCCACTGGCCAAACAGAAGGCCGCAGCCAAGCTCTCGCGCATCCCGGTCAAGGTGCAGCAGGGCGAGATTCTGAAAAAGCCGGACTGGATCCGCGTCAAGGCCGGCTCGCCCAGCACGCGCTTCTATGAAATCAAGGACATCCTGCGCGCCAACAAGCTGGTGACGGTGTGCGAGGAAGCCTCCTGCCCCAACATCGGTGAGTGCTTCGGGAAGGGCACGGCCACCTTCATGATCATGGGCGACAAGTGCACACGGCGCTGCCCGTTCTGTGATGTGGGTCATGGCCGTCCTGACGCGCTAGACACGAACGAGCCCGAGAACCTGGCGAAAACCATCGCGGCCCTGCGCCTCAGATACGTGGTCATCACCAGCGTGGACCGCGACGACCTGCGCGACGGCGGCAGCCAGCATTTTGTGGACTGCATTCGCAAGACGCGCGAGCTGTCGCCCGGCACGCAGATCGAAATCCTGGTGCCCGACTTCCGCGGCCGCGACGACCGCGCGCTGGACATCCTCAGGGCCGCGCCGCCCGATGTGATGAACCACAACCTGGAGACCGTGCCGCGCCTGTACAAGGAGGCGCGCCCGGGCTCGGACTACCCGTTCAGCTTGAACCTGCTCAAGAAGTTCAAGGCGCTGTTCCCGCAGATCCCGACCAAGAGCGGCCTGATGGTGGGCCTGGGCGAGACCGACGACGAAATCCTGGCCGTGATGCGCGACATGCGCGAGCACGGCATCAACATGCTGACGATCGGCCAGTACCTCGCGCCCTCGACCTCCCACCTGACGGTGAAGCGCTATGTGCACCCGGACACCTTCAAGATGCTCGAGGCTAGAGCCTACGAGATGGGCTTCAGCCACGCCGCCGTGGGCGCACTCGTGCGCAGCAGCTACCACGCCGATCAGCAGGCGGAGCATGCGCACGCAACCGACCTGAACCGGGCCGCCGGCAGCTCCTCGCGGTGAAGCGGGGAAACCCGTTCGCACTGGGCGCGATTGCGCTGTGGGCGACGCTGGCGTCGCTGGGCGTATCGCTCAGCCACGTTCCACCCTTTTTGCTGACCGGCCTGGCGCTGCTGATCGGCAGCATTCCAGCCTGGCCGCAGCTGCGGCAATGGCGGGTGCCGCCCGCAACGCTGGCGCTGGGCGTGTACGGCCTGTTCGGTTTTCACTTCCTGCTGTTCATCGCTTTGCGTCATGCGCCGCCGGTGCAGGCCAATCTGGTGAACTACCTGTGGCCGCTCCTGATGGTGGTGCTGGCGCCGGTGCTGCTGCGCGGGGTGCAGCTCAAACTCGTGCACATCGTCACCGCGCTGGTCGGCTTTGCCGGCGCGGCCATCGCCATTGCAGGCGGGCGGCAACTGGATACCGGCTTTGCCTGGGGCTACCTGCCGGCCGCCGGCTCGGCGTTCATCTGGGCCAGTTACTCGCTGCTGACCCAACGTGTCGCCAGGTTTCCGACGGCCGCGATCGGCGGCTTTGCCGCGGTCTCGGGCCTGCTCTCGCTGGCGTGCCACTCCCTGCTGGAGCCTTCGGCCGCCCTGAGCGGTCAGGACTGGCTGCTCATCGTGCTGATGGGCCTGGGCCCGCTCGGCGGCGCGTTTTTCCTGTGGGATGCGGCGCTCAAACGGGGCGACGCGCGCAGCATCGGCCTGCTGAGTTTTTTGACGCCTCTGCTCTCCACGCTGCTGTTGCTTGTGCTGCGCGGGGACCGGCCGAGCCCCTCGATCGTGCTGGCGGCCGTCATGATCGTGGGCGCCGCACTGGTCGGTACGCGCGCCCGCTGAACGCGCGCCGGGACTCAGGCGCTCAGCACCGAGGCCGGATCGTCCGACTCGATCACCTTTTGCGCCCAGGGCTGCAGCCGGGACGTGTCCGAGCGCAGCACCTCCTGCTTGACCGCCAGAATCTGCGCCGGGTGCATGGAAAAGCTGCGCAGCCCCAGGCCCAGCAACAGCCGGGTGTGGCTGGCATCGCCCGCCATCTCGCCGCACACGCTCACGCCCTTGCCCTGCGCATTACATTCGGCAATGGTGTCCGCCACCAGGCGCAACACCGCCGGGTGCAGCGGGTCGTACAGGTGGGCCACGGCCTCATCGGCGCGATCGATCGCCAGCGTGTACTGGATCAGGTCGTTGGTGCCGATCGAGAGAAAGTCGAAGTGCTTCAGAAACAGCTTGAGCATCAAGGCCGCCGCCGGTATTTCGATCATGGCACCGAGCTTGACCGGACCATAAGGCACGCCCCGGTTATCCAGCTCGGCGCGCGCAAAGTCGATCAGCGACAGGGTCTGGCGGATCTCGCTGGCATGGGCCAGCATGGGAATCAGCAAGTTGACCTGCCCGTGCGCCGCGGCGCGCAGGATGGCGCGCAACTGGGTCAGGAACATGGCGGGGTCGTTCAGGCTCCAGCGGATGGCACGCAGCCCCAGCGCCGGGTTCAGGCTGGTGCCATCTTTTTGCGACTTGTCCAGCGGCTTGTCGGCGCCGATGTCCACCGTGCGAATGGTGACGGGCAGGCCCCGCATGCCTTCCACGGCGCGCCGGTAGGCCTGGTACTGCTCTTCCTCGTCGGGCAATTTACCGGTGCGGCCCATGAACAGAAATTCGCTGCGGAACAGGCCCACGCCGACGGCCCCCGCCTTGATCGCGCCGGCCGCGTCCTCGGGCATTTCGATGTTCGCCAGCAACTCCACCTTCTGGCCGTCCATCGTGATCGCGGGGGTGTGGCGCAGCCGCGTCAGCCGTTCGCGCTCGAGCTGGCCCTGACGCTGCTTGAAGCCGTATTCGGCCAGGATGATGGCAGACGGATCGACGATCATCACGCCCGCATCGCCGTCGATGATGACCCAGTCATCCTGGCGCACCAGCTGGCTGGCGGATCGTGCCCCCACCACGGCCGGGATGTCCAGGCTGCGGGCCACGATGGCGGTATGCGAGGTCTTGCCGCCCACATCGGTCACGAAGCCGGCGAACACGCTCTGCTTGAACTGCAGCATGTCAGCCGGCGAGAGGTCGTGCGCGATCAGCACCAGCGGCACATCGACCGTATCGTCCAGCAGCAAATCCTGCTGTGTCTTGCGGTGCGGCGTGGTGGGCGGCGTGATCGGCAATGCTACGCCCTTCATGTAGCGCAAGATGCGCTCGACCACCTGCTCCAGGTCGGCCTTGCGCTCGCGCAGGTACTCGTCCTCCATCTCGTCGAACTGGCGCGCAATCACTTCGAGCTGGGTGGTCAGCGCCCACTCGGCGTTGTACAGACGATTGGTGATCCAGTGCTTGACGCCGCTGACCAGCATCTCGTCCTGCAAGAGCATCAAATGCACGTCGAGCAGGGCCGTCAGCTCGTGCGGCGCGTCCTTGGGCCCCATTTGCGACACACTTTGCTGCAACCGGTGGATTTCATCCACCACGGCGTTGCGGCCGGCCCGCACGCGCTCGATCTCGGCATCGACGCGGGCCGGCTCGATAAAGTAGTGCGCCACGTCGGCCCGGCTGGACGCGACCAGTACGGCGCGCCCGATGGCGATGCCGCGGGCCACCGGCAAACCTTGCACGCTGAAGGTCATGGACGCATCTCCCGGGCCGGAACACGGACTCGCCACATGCTACTCGCCCTCCCCGAATTTGTCGGCCATCAGCGCCAGCAACGCGTCCATGGCCTCCTGCTCACGTTCGCCATCCGTCTCCACTTCAACGACGGAGCCAATGCCCGCCGCCAGCATCATCACCCCCATGATGCTCTTGGCGTTGACGCGGCGCTCGCCCTTGGTCAGCCACACCTCGCACGGAAAACTACCCGCCAGCTTGGTCAGTTTGGCCGAAGCGCGGGCATGCAGCCCCAGTCTATTGCTGATGGTCGTTGAGGTCTTGATCATGAGGTTTTCTGGTCTGGTTTTGCGGCGCGGTCACGGCCACCTGCATCACGCCCTGGGTGCCGCCAATCACCGCGCGCGAGACCAGTGCGTCAAGCGGCTCGTGGCAATAACACACCGTGCGCAGCACCATCGGCAAATTGACCCCCGTGATGAGCCGGGAGTTCACCCCGTCGACCAGCTTTTGCGCCACGTTACAGGGCGTGGCGCCAAACACATCGGTCAGCACCAGCGTGCTGTCCGTTCCCATCTGGGCCATGGCAATGCGGGCCGCCGCCAGGGTCTCCTCCGGCGGCAGATGGGGCTGCACATCGAACGCCACCACGCCGCTGGCGCAGTCGGGAAACACATGCAGCGCGCACTCACGCAAGGCGCGGGCCAACGGCGCATGGGCAATGATGAAGATACTGTTCATTGCTGCCGATTATCGGAGTTTGCGCGCGCTCATTGAAGCCTGAGCGCCGAAAAGAAGGTGTCGCTCACCTCCATGCTGACTTTGCTGGCATAAACGACTGCCTGAAACAACTGTATGCCCGAGCTCGTACTTTGGGCAAACCAGGCCGCATGCACCGCCACCGCCTGACCGTCCGCACGCTGGCCGGACGCCACCACCCGAACCGACTGGGGCAACGCCAAGGTGCCCTTGGGCAGGAAAGGCTCGTCGCTCGACACCGTCGCGCGCAGGTTGGCCAGCGTCACGGCGCGCCACTGGGCCAGCATCTCGCCCGCCTGTGCCGGATCGCTGATCGCCATGTGGCCAATGGCAAACGTGGCGCCACCGGCGTCGCAACTGAGCATGTCGAGCCGCACGGGCCGGCCGGCCAGGCTCACGGCCCGCATCGCTTGATCGGGTTTGCAGGGTAACAAGGCGATCAGCGTCGAAGTATCGGGGCGGACCTCGCGCCAGTTGAAAGTGGGGCTGCACGCCGCCAGCCACAAGGCTGCGAACAAGACGGGAGCACGCAGGAAATATCGCATCGCCCGATTATCGTTTTGCACCGAGAATGCTGTCCATGGACTCATTACAAGGCATTCGTGTTCTCGACCTGTCACGCATTCTGGCGGGACCGTGGTGTACCCAAACCCTGGCCGATCTGGGCGCGGACGTGATCAAGATCGAGCGCCCCGGCAGCGGCGACGACACCCGCACCTGGGGCCCGCCATTCATTCAGGACGCGGCCGGCCACGACACGGCTGAGGCCGCCTACTACCTGGGCACCAACCGCAACAAGCGCTCGGTCAGCTGCGACATCGCCCAGCCGGCCGGCCAGGCGCTGGTGCGCGATCTGGTGGCACATTGCGACGTGTTCATCGAGAACTTCAAGGTCGGCGACATGGCGCGCTATGGGCTCGACTACGCCTCGCTCAGAGCCCTGAATCCGAAACTGGTTTACTGCAGCGTCACTGGCTTCGGCCAGACCGGCCCCTACAAGGACCGTGCCGGCTACGACTACGCCATCCAGGGCATGGGCGGCCTCATGAGCATCACCGGCGAGCGCGATGACCTCGGCGGTGGCCCGCAAAAAGTCGGCGTGGCAGTGGCTGACCTGTTCACCGGCATGTACGCCACCGTGGCCATCCTGGCGGCGCTGCGCCATGCCGAGCGCACCGGCGAGGGTCAGCATGTGGACATGGCCCTGCTGGACACCCAGGTGGCGATGCTGGCGAATCTGGGCGCCAACTACCTCGTGAGCGGCAAGGTGCCGGGACGATCCGGCAACGCGCACCAGAACATCGTGCCCTACCAGGTGTTCGAGGTGAAGGCGCCCGACGGCGCCCCCGACGGCACACGCGATCACCTGATTCTGGCCGTTGGCAACGATCGCCAGTATGTCAAATTTTGTAGCGTTGCCGGCAGGCCAGACCTGGGCCTGGACCCGCTTTATGCCAAGAACCAGGACCGTGTGCGCAACCGTGCCCAGTTGGTGCCGCTGTTGGAGGCCATTCTGAAAACCCGTACCAAGGCCGACTGGCTGGCGGCGCTGGAAGCGGCCAAGGTGCCGTGCGGCGCCATCAACAACCTGGCCGAAGTGTTTGCCGACCCGCAGGTGCGCCAGCGCGGCATGGTGAACGACTGGCAGCATCCCTTGAGGGACGATCTGCGACTGGTCGCGAGCCCGATCAAGCTCAGCGCCACGCCGGTGCGCACGCCCCAAACGGGTGGACGGCCGCCGCCGTTGCTGGGGCAGCACACGCAGGAAGTGCTGCGCGATATCCTGAAATACTCCGAGGCCCGGCTCACGCAATTGAAGAGCGACAAGGTTATTTGACGGCCGAATGGCTCGTCATTTCAGGGCGCCAAACACCTTGGCGATCACGGCGCTGCCGGTGCCCACGGGATCCTGGCGGATCTTCTTTTCCTCCTCGCCAATCATCAGGTAGAGACCGTCCAGCGCCTTGCCCGTGACGTACTGCTGGATGTTCGCGTCTTCCTTTTTCACCAGGCCGAAGCCGGCCGCCTTGCCGGCGACGGCGTTGTATTTCGCGGCCAGACCCACCTTTTCGGTGGCCTTGGTGACCACAGGCAGAAATTTGACGCTCAGCGGTGCGCGGGTCTTTTCGGCGAAGAAACTGGTGACCGAGTTGTCACCGCCGGAGAGGATTTTCTTCGCATCGCTCACGTTCATGGCCCGGACGGCACCCACCAGCATGTCCTTCGCCATCGGCACCGCGGCCTCGGCGGCACGGTTCATGGCGGTCACGAGCTCCTGCACGCGCTGGCCCTGGCCCAGGGTTTTGAGCAGTTGGGAAGCGTTTTCCAGATAGCCGGGCAGCGGGATCCGAACTTTTGCGTTGCCCAGGAATCCATCAGGCCTGCCAAGCAGGCTGACGGCCGATTGGGCGCCCTTTTCCAGCGCGGCCTTCAAGCCTTGGGAAGCCTGCGCGTTGCTGATGTCCGCCAGCGAGAGCGCGTAAGCCTGCTGGTAAGTGGCCCATAACAGAATCCCAAGCGCCGAAACCGAAGTGGAATTAAACTGTCGACGATCCATGAGTGAATCCTTCCAATGAAACGATCTTTATACAGTGTGGCAGCCGTGCTGGTTCTGGCCATTGCCGGAGGCGCTTTCTATTGGAGCGCCGCCAACCAGGCCGCGCCGCAATCGACCTTTGTGTTGCTCGATGGCAGCACCAAAACCACCGCCGACCTGAAGGGCAAAGTCACCCTGGTGAACTTCTGGGCCACCAGCTGCGTCACCTGCGTGGCGGAAATGCCCAAGGTCATCGCCACCTACGACAAGTACAAGACCCAGGGTTTTGACACGCTGGCGGTCGCCATGAGCTACGACCCGCCCAGCTATGTCGTGAACTACACCGAGACGCGCAAGCTGCCATTCAAGGTCGCAATCGACAACACCGGCACGGTCGCCAAGGCCTGGGGCGACGTGCAACTCACGCCCACCACCTATCTCGTGAACAAGCGCGGCGAGATCGTGAAGCGCTATGTGGGTGAGCCCAACTTCGCCGAACTGCACCGGTTGATCGAGAAACTGCTGGCCGAAGCCTGAAAGACGACAAACCGGCGCAGACCTGGTCGCACTCTGGCCGCCCTTGAACACTCCGTCAATACAGCTGATCGAACCCGTCGAGACCCGCGACATCGAGTCCATACGCGAGATTTTTCGCGAATACGCGAACAGCCTGGCGGTGGATCTTGGCTTTCAGGGGTTCGAAGCCGAACTGGCTTCATTGCCGGGCGACTACGCGGCGCCCCGTGGCGCCCTGCTGCTGGCGCTGGTGGATGGCGCAGCGGCGGGCTGTTGCGCCTTGCGTGCGCTGGACACGGTGGATTACCCGAATGCCTGCGAGATGAAACGCCTGTATGTGCGCAAGGCGTTTCGCGGCTTTGGCCTGGGCCGCCAGTTGGCCGAGGCGATGCTGGATTGCGCGCGCCGGGCGGGCTATGCCTGCCTCCTGCTCGACACGCTGGACGACATGGAGGCCGCGCGCAGCCTGTACGAGGAGCTGGGGTTCAGGGAAGTCCCGCCCTACTACCACAACCCGATCGCGGGAGCGCATTACCTGAAGGCTGATTTGTAACCGGCTTCAAATCAAATCGGCCTGCAGCCCTTATGAGGCAAGCGCTTGCAGCTATAAATAAAATAGCGAATCGATCAGGCCTTGGCCTGTGCCAGCAGCGTGGCCGCGTCGCTCACTTCGAATTTACCGGGGCCCTCGATGTTCAGCGTGGCCACTTTGCCATTCCTGACCAGCATCGAGTAGCGGTTGCTGCGCAGGCCCATGCCCTTGCCGGTCAGGTCCAGCGTCAGTCCGGTGGCCTTGGCGAAGGCGGCGTCGCCATCGGCCAGCATGCGCACCTTGGTGCCGGTTTTCTGGTCGCGCGCCCAGGCCCCCATCACGAACGCGTCGTTCACGCTGACACACCAGATTTCATCGACGCCGGCGGCCTTGAGCTCATCGGCTTTCGCGACATAACCCGGCACGTGCTTGGCCGAGCAGGTGGGCGTGAAAGCGCCCGGCAGCGCAAACAGGGCAATCGTTTTGCCGGCAGCGGCCTTGCTCACGTCGACCGGATTGGGGCCGATACTGCAGCCATTGCCTTCGACTTCGGAGAATTCCATCAGGGTGACTGCGGGAAGGGTATCGCCAACTTTGATCATGCTGTGCTCCAGATTAAGTGTGAATCAGGCGGTGCCTCGGAGATTGAAACACCAGACGCGAAAACAGCCCACATTGTGGGCTGTTTTGCAGTGGCGCGCAGTCGACGCCGGTGGAAGGCTTAAACCGCGACGGCCTTTTGCACCAGCCGGGTCGCGACCCAGTTCTTCGTCTTCGAGATGGGCCGGCTCTCCGTGATTTCGACCATGTCGCCGAGTTTGTACTCGCCCTTTTCATCGTGGGCATGGTACTTGCTCGACTTGCCAACGATCTTGCCGTAGAGCTCGTGCTTGACGCGACGCTCGATCAGCACGGTGACGGTCTTTGCACGTTTGTCGCTAACGACCTTGCCGACCAAGGTGCGTTTGAGGGATTTTTTAGGTTCCGTCATGATGTCGCTCCTTATTTAGCCGTTTGCTTCTCGACAAGAATCGTCTTGGCGCGAGCAATATCGCGGCGCGTCGAGCGCAGCGTGGCGGTGTTGTTGAGTTGTTGCGTGGCTTTTTGCATGCGCAGGCCAAAGTGGGCTTTTTGCAGCGCTTTGACTTCGGCTTGCACGCCGGCAACGTCTTTTTGGCGCAGTTCAGCAGCTTTCATTTCTTCATTCTCCTGAAATTACGCGCCGATCATTCGGCTGACAAACGTGGTGCGCAGCGGCAGCTTGGCAGCGGCCAGACGAAACGCCTCACGTGCGAGTTCTTCGGGCACGCCGACGATCTCGAACACCACTTTACCGGGCTGGATTTCAGCCACGTAGTATTCAGGATTGCCCTTGCCGTTACCCATCCGCACTTCGGCGGGCTTCTGGGAGATTGGCTTGTCGGGAAACACGCGGATCCAGATGCGGCCGCCACGTTTGACGTGACGGGAAATCGCACGGCGTGCGGCTTCGATCTGGCGCGCGGTCAGACGGCCGCGGTCGGTGCACTTCAGGCCGAAGTCACCGAACGCCACCGAGTTGCCTCGGGTGGCGATGCCGGTGTTGCGGCCTTTTTGTTCCTTGCGGTACTTTCTGCGAGCGGGTTGCAGCATGATTATTCTCCGTATTACTCGGTTTTCGCTCCGCCGTCAGCTGCTGCAGCTGGCGCGGCTACCTTGCGGACGCGCTTAACGGAGGGTTTGGTTGCGTCGGCACCGACGGTAGCCTCTGCGGGTTTGTCGCTGCCATCGGCGGGTGCCACATTGGCACCCACAGGGCGGCGCGGGCCACGTGCGGGCGGACGGTCACCGGGGCGCGCATCGCGGCGCGGACCGCGCGGGCGGCGCTCGTCATCGGTGCGCGGCTCCAGGGCTGCGGGCGCATCGTTGCGACCCAGCGTATCGCCCTTGTAGACCCAGACCTTGACGCCGATCACACCATAGGTGGTCTTGGCCTCCGAGGTGCCGTAGTCGATGTCGGCGCGCAGCGTGTGAAGCGGCACGCGGCCTTCGCGGTACCACTCGCAGCGCGCGATCTCGATCCCGTTCAGGCGGCCCGACGACATGATCTTGATACCCAGGGCGCCCAGACGCATGGCGTTCTGCATGGCGCGCTTCATCGCACGGCGGAACATGATGCGTTTCTCGAGCTGCTGGGTGATCGAGTCGGCGATCAGCTTGGCATCGATTTCGGGCTTGCGCACTTCCTCGATGTTGACGGCCACCGGCACGCCCAGTTGACGACTGAGTTCGCGCTTGAGGTTTTCGATGTCCTCGCCTTTTTTGCCGATCACCACGCCCGGACGCGCCGAGAAAATGGTGATGCGGGCGTTCTTGGCGGGGCGCTCGATCAACACGCGCGAAACCGCGGCGTTCTTGAGCTTGGCCTTGAGGTACTCGCGCACCTTGATGTCTTCGGCCAGCATGCCGGCGAAGTCACGGTTGTTGGCGTACCAGCGTGAAGCCCAGTTGCGGCTGACCGAAAGACGGAAGCCGGTGGGGTGGATTTTTTGTCCCATAGTTCTGCCGAGCCTTTCAGTTGCCAACCGTCACGTACACATGGCACGTGGGTTTTCTGATCTGGTTGCCACGACCTTTGGCGCGGGCGGTAAAGCGCTTGAGCGAGGCACCCTGCTCGACGAAGATGGTCTTGACCTTCAACTCGTCGATGTCGGCACCGTCATTGTGTTCGGCGTTGGCGATAGCGGACTCAAGAACCTTCTTGATGATCACTGCCGCTTTTTTCTGGGTGAATTCCAGGACGTTGAGCGCCTGGTCCACTTTCTTGCCGCGAATCAGATCAGCGACCAGACGGCCTTTGTCGACCGACAGACGAACGCCCCGAAGGACTGCACGTGTTTCCATGGTCTTTCCTTATTTCTTCTGGACTTTTCGGTCCGCGGGGTGACCCTTGAAGGTGCGCGTCAGGGCGAATTCGCCCAGCTTGTGGCCCACCATCTGGTCGGTGATGTAAACCGGCACGTGCTGCTTGCCGTTGTGCACGGCAATGGTCAGTCCGATGAACTCGGGCAGAACCATGGAGCGGCGCGACCAGGTCTTGATTGGTTTTTTGTCTTTGGTCATCACGGCCTTGTCGGCCTTGACCACCAAATGTTGGTCAACAAACGGACCCTTTTTAAGAGAGCGAGTCATTTGTTATCCCTTATTTCTTGCGACGCGACACGATCATGACCTGCGTGCGCTTGTTGTTACGGGTGCGATAGCCCTTGGTCAGATTGCCCCAAGGGTCGACGGGGTGGCGGCCTTCACCGGTTTTGCCTTCACCACCGCCATGGGGGTGATCCACCGGGTTCATGACCACACCGCGAACGGTCGGACGAATCCCCATCCAGCGCTTGACACCGGCCTTGCCCAGACGGCGCAGGCTGTGCTCTTCGTTGGCGACTTCGCCTATGGTGGCGCGGCATTCGATATGAATCTTGCGCACTTCGCCCGAGCGCATGCGCACTTGGGCGTAGCTGCCCTCGCGCGCCAGCAGGGTTGCCGAGGTACCGGCCGAGCGGGCAATCTGCGCGCCTTTGCCCGGCTGCAGTTCGATGCAGTGAATGGTCGAGCCCACCGGGATGTTGCGGATCGGCAGGGTGTTGCCGGCGCGGATCGGCGCCTCGGCACCACTCATCAGCGACACGCCCACTTCCAGGCCGCGCGGCGCGATGATGTAGCGGCGCTCGCCGTCGGCATAGCACACCAAGGCGATGTGCGCCGTGCGGTTCGGGTCGTACTCGACGCGCTCCACTTTCGCCGGAATGCCGTCTTTGGTGCGGCAGAAATCGACAACGCGGTAGTGATGCTTGTGGCCACCGCCGCGGTGGCGCGTCGTGATGTGGCCATTGTTGTTGCGACCTGCATGCTGGAACTGGGGTTCGAGCAGCGGCGCATACGGATCACCCTTGTACAGGTGATCGCGGGTCACCTTCACCACGCCACGCTGGCCCGGTGAAGTCGGTTTGAGTTTAATGACAGCCATGATTACGCGGCCTCCCCGGACAGGTTCAGCTCTTGACCCGGCTTGAGCGTCACATAGGCCTTGCGCACGTTGTCGCGGCGGCCGATGGATTTGCCAAAACGCTTGGTCTTGCCTTTGGTGTTCACCACAGAGACGCCCTTGACTTCCACCTTGAACATCAATTCCACAGCGGCCTTGATCTCGGGTTTGGAGGCATCCTGCAGCACCTTGAAGGTCACGGCATTGCTCTTGTCGGCCACCATGGTTGCCTTTTCAGACACGATGGGAGCGACCAGCACCTGCATCAAACGGCCTTCGTCAAACTTTGCAGCGGCGGTGCTCATGCGAACATCTCCTTGAGTTTGTCCATTGCGCCCTTGGTGACGAGGACTTTCTTGTAGTGCACCAGCGACACCGGATCGGCGTAACGCGGCTCGACGACGAGCACGTTCAGCAGGTTGCGGGACGCTAAATACAGGTTTTCATCCACTTCGTCGGAAATCACCATGACCGACTGCAGGTTCATCGCCTTGAAGCGGGCGGCCAGTGGCTTGGTCTTGGGGGATTCCACTTTCAGGGAATCGACCACGGCCAGGCGGCCTTCGCGCGCCAGCTGCGAGAAGATGGCGGCCATGCCGGCGCGGTACATCTTCTTGTTGATTTTTTGCGTGAAGTTTTCGTCCGGGCTGTTCGGGAAAATCCGGCCGCCGCCGCGCCACAGCGGCGAGGACGTCATACCGGCACGGGCGCGGCCCGTCCCCTTTTGCTTGAACGGCTTCTTGGTCGAGTGATGGACCTGTTCGCGGTCTTTCTGGGCACGCGTGCCCTGACGCGCATTGGCCTGGAAGGCGACCACGATCTGGTGCACCAGATCTTCGTTGTATTCACGGCCAAACACGGTCTCGGGGGCTTCAAACTTGGAAGCGGCCTGACCTTGGTCGTTCAGGAGTTCGAGCTGCATCAGTTCGCTCCCTTCGCGTTGGCGGCAGATTCTTTGGCCTTGACGGCATGGCGAACGGTCACAAAACCACCCTTGGAGCCGGGGATCGCGCCTCGGATCAAGAGCAATTGGCGCGCTTCGTCAATCCGAAACACATCCAGGTTTTGCGTGGTGACGGTGTCATCACCCAAATGACCGGTCATGCGCTTGCCCGGGAAAACACGACCCGGATCCTGCGCCATGCCGATGGAGCCCGGCACGTTGTGCGAACGGCTGTTGCCGTGCGATGCGCGCTGCGAGCTCATGTGGTGGCGTTTGATGGTTCCGGCGTAGCCCTTGCCGATGGAGGTGCCCTGCACATCCACCTTCTGACCCACCGTAAACACCGCATTCACCGGCACCGAGGCACCCGCCTGGTATTGGGCGGCAGCATCGGCGGTGACACGGAATTCCCGAATGATTTCCCCGGCTTCAACGCCTGCTTTCGCAAGGTGGCCAGCGGCCGGCTTGGTGACACGCGAAGCTTTGCGCGAACCGAACGTGACCTGCAGGGCCACGTAGCCGTCGTTCTCTTGGGTTTTGATCTGGGTCACGCGGTTGTTGGACACATCCACCACCGTGACAGGCACTGCGTCCCCGTCGTCGGTGAATAGGCGCATCATGCCCACCTTGCGGCCCAGCAACCCCAGGGAGTTGCTCAGACTCATTGTTTTCTCCAAAACTTCCACCGCTGCCACTTCAATTGGCGACAGCGTTTGGGTGTGAAAGAAGGTTAATAAAACTCTGCCGATTTGCAGCGCAAATTGGGCAGAGCCCTAAAGTATAACCCGAATGGCCATCTCTGGCAAATTCGTGCTGCACCCAAAGGCTTTAAAAGGACTTTGCGCGTACAAAATCCCGAAGATCTCGGTCGCCTTGAACTTATTGCAGCTTGATTTCCACATCGACGCCGGCGGGCAGATCGAGCTTCATCAGGGCGTCAACGGTCTTGTCCGTCGGGTCGACGATATCCATCAGGCGCTGGTGCGTGCGGATTTCAAACTGGTCGCGGCTGGTCTTGTTGACGTGCGGCGAGCGCAGGATGTCGAAACGTTTCATGCGCGTCGGCAGAGGCACGGGGCCCTTGACGATGGCGCCGGTGCGCTTGGCGGTATCCACGATCTCGGCGGCCGATTGGTCGATGAGTTTGTAATCAAACGCTTTCAGGCGGATACGGATTTTTTGCTTGGTTGACATGCTAATTCCTTTGTTTGTTCAATCAGTTGAGGACAGGGTAAAACGCTGCGTTTTCCGGCTCTGTCCCACAAACAAATCGATTACGCGATAATTTTTGCCACCACGCCGGCGCCCACGGTCTTGCCGCCTTCGCGGATGGCAAAGCGCAGGCCTTCTTCCATGGCGATCGGGTTGATCAGCTTGACGGTGATCGTCAC
>NZ_MUNS01000021.1 GCF_002002705.1 Polaromonas sp. C04
AACAACCAGCCGCCGCGCCAAATCTGAAATCCGCTCTGACATTACGTTCCCATCTACATGTACGTGGGAACGTAGCTTCGTAGGTTGAGACGCGCTTCACAAGAACGTGGTTAGTCGACCGCTTACGTTGAATGATGCCCATGGCGATCTCCTGAAGTGGAAACACCAATGAACACCTGCGGAAAAACTATGTCCAGATCTGAACTCACCTACCTCGCCGTGAGCCGCATAACGTCCATCTGAGAGCCATCACAGCCACACCATCTGCGCATAGTTGCGACCTGAGCATAGAGACTGACAGCCGACCTACGATTTTCTGAGCTACTCGCTCCAAACCGGACATTGAAATCTGCATGTTGAATGTCGAAGATATGGAGACGATTCCAACGTTTGCAGCTCCCGCCAACGGCTATTTCCAGTCCGGCGGCTTACCGACGGGGAAGACCGCAACGCCGCGAACGTGCGCGAAGTAAGTGTGAAGGCTTTCGGACGCGGCCACGTGCAGATAGGACCGATTCAAAAAACGGAAAATAGAGCGCGTTAGGGCCTGGGTTAATTGCAGCATCTTCGTGGTCTGAGATGCCCGCCGCGAATCCACAATTTTTGACTGGAAGCCCGGTCGTCAATTCATGCATCGCTGCCAGCGGACTGACGACTTCAAGGGAATGTCACCGGGATCGATATAAATCTGAGGCAGTGCAAGAACTCGCGCCGAATGCGCAGCGCCCAGTCCCTTTACGGCACATGTCAATAGGCGTATCGTGACGTGCGCCTTGACAGGATCTGTTCGCGCAACTGCTGTCACTGAAAACCGAACGCCGGCCGATCACATCGACTTCTCGTGTTAAAAGGAAAGTTCATATGACGACACACAAAGTCGGCTACCTGAACGGTAGTCTCGCCAAGGCCTCCATCAATCGTCAGCTCGCCAGGGCGCTGGTGAAACTGGCGCCGCCCGCACTGGTGTTTACGGAAATACCGATCAAGGATCTGCCGCTCTACAGCTACGACTACGACGCCGACTACCCACCGGTGGCATGGGCCTTCAAGCAGGCCATCGCCGATGTCGATGCGCTACTGTTTGTCACGCCGGAATACAACCGCTCGATCCCCGGCGGCCTGAAGAATGCTATCGACTGGGCCAGTCGGCCGTGGGGGAAGAACTCTTTCACGCGCAAGCCCTGCGCCGTGATCGGCACTTCGCCCGGCGCCATTGGCACTGCGATGGCCCAGCTGAGCCTGCGCAGCGTGCTCGGCTTCTGCAACGCGCCTCAGATGAACTCGCCGGAGGCCTACATCCAGTTTACCCCCGGGCTCATCACCGAGGACGGCGATGTTACCAACGAAAGTACGGCGGAGTTCCTGCGTAACTACATGTCCGATTTCCACCAGTTCATCGCGCGCGTCGTGGCGGTGCTGCCGCGCGACGCATGACAGCCGATGCCGCAAGGCCAGGCCTCGTGGTGCCCGGATCATGCCTGCTCCACGCGCTTGCTCCTGATGACGTGGGCCCATAAATTGTTCGAGTTCGAGCCCGTGGCCATTCCGCGGCCAGTAGCAGGTCAAGCCGAGGAAGTATGTCCACACCGAACACGTTGTCGATCCATGGTGCTTTCTTGGTGACGCAGCCGTCGAGATGAGCCAGGTCGCATCGTCGCAATGGAGGATGGTATGAATACCAGCGCTCAACCCAAGGTGCCATACAAAGGCAACGATCGCTTGCTTTTCGGCATCATCATGGGTGTCATCGCGTTCTGGCTGTTTGCCCAGACGACGCTCAACATTGCGCCCGACATGAGCCGCGACCTCGGCATGGATGCGAGCATGATGAACGTCGCGGTGGCCATCACCTCGCTGTTCTCGGGGATCTTCATCGTGGTGATGGGCGGCCTGGCCGACCGTGTTGGCCGGCTGAAGATCACCCGCATTGGCTTTTACCTGAGCATCGCCGGCGCGTTGCTGGTGGCCATCACGCCGCAGGGTCAGCTGGCAACACCGGTCCTGCTCGTGGGCCGCGCGCTGCAAGGCCTGTCGGCCGCCTGCATCATGCCGGCCAGTCTGGCGCTGGTGAAAGCTTTTTGGGACGGCGCCGAACGCCAGCGTGCCATCAGCATGTGGTCGATCGGTTCCTGGGGCGGTTCGGGCGTGTGCTCGCTGGTCGGTGGCCTGATGTCGCAGAACTTTGGCTGGCGCTCGATCTTCTGGGTAGCCATCGCCGTGAGCGCGCTCGGACTGTGGATGATGCGCGGCGCGCCCGAGAGCAAGGCCGAAACCAGCGGCGAGTACAAGTTCGACTTGTCTGGCGTGCTTGCTTTCATGGTCACTATGGTGGCACTGCAGGTACTGGTGACGCAGGGCAACAAACTGGGTTGGACCAGCCCGATTAGCCTGGGTCTGCTGGCGGCAACGGTGGCTTTCGGCTGGCTGTTTTTCCGCATCGAAGACAAGACGTCCAACGCGTTCTTCGACTTCGGCCTGTTCAAAAACGCGACCTACACCGGCGCGACGATCTCCAACTTCCTGGTCAACGGTACTGCGGGCACGCTGATCGTGTCGCTGCAACTGGTGCAGCTCGGTGGCAACATGAACGCCCAACAGGCAGGCTTTCTGACGCTGGGCTATGCGATTGCCATCATCGCCTTCATCCGCGTGGGCGAAAAACTACTGCAACGCTTCGGCCCGCGCAAGCCGATGATCTGGGGCTGCCTGATTACGGGCCTGGCGATCCTGATGGTGTCGCCCGCCAACCTGCTGCTGTCGCACTACAAGATCCTCGCGAGCGTCGGGTACACGCTGTTCGGTGTCGGTCTGGCGTTCTATGCCACCCCCTCGACCGATGCGGCGCTATCGAACCTGCCAGCTGCCCAGGCGGGTTCGGGTTCGGGCATCTACAAGATGGCTTCGTCGCTCGGCGCCGCCTTCGGCGTGGCGATTTCCGCCGCCATTTTCACCGCGCTGAGTGGTAACAGTTCGAGCGTCAACTGGCTGGACGGCGTGATCACCTTCAGTGGCCGCCAGGACAACCTGGCCGTGCGGGAGGCCGCCATCGTTGCGCTGGGCTTCAACGTGTTGATGATCGTGATGGCCATCATCTCCATCATGCTCACGGTGCCCAAGAGGACGAAGGCGCAGGCCTGAATCCTCTATCTTCATGTCAAGCGCCGACCATTTGTTCTCAAGCACGCTTTCTGTCAGACTTCTTTCAACTTCACTTCGCCACTTCTGGAGCCATCATGAATGCCCTCACCCAAGCGCTCGCCTCCGCCGAACCCGGCTTGATGACCAATCTCGAAGCTCTTTACAAGGACATCCATCAGCACCCCGAGTTGTCGATGCAGGAAGTCCGCACCGCGAAGATCGTCGCCGACGAGATGGAGGGTCTCGGCTACGAGGTGACGCGCAACATCGGCGTGACCGGCGTGGTCTGCGTGATGAAGAACGGCGCCGGCCCGACCGTGATGCTGCGCGCCGACATGGATGCGCTGCCGATGGCCGAAAACACCGGGCTGCCCTATGCCAGCACCGTGACGGCGCGAGACGCGGACGGCGTCGAGGTCGGCGTTGCGCACTCGTGCGGCCACGACATGCACGTGACCTGGATGATCGGTGCCGCGCGCATCCTGTCCACGAATCGCGCCGCCTGGCGCGGCACGCTGATGATCGTGTTCCAGCCGGGCGAGGAAACGGCCGAAGGCGCCAGCGCCATGGTGCGCGACTGGGGCGAGGGCCGCTTCCCAAAGCCCGACATCATCCTGGGCCAGCACGTGATGGTCGGTGTGGCCGGCACCGTGAACTACCGTCCCGGCGTCACCCTGTCGGCCGGAGACAGCCTGAAGATCAAGCTGTTCGGGCGCGGCTCGCACGGCTCGCAGCCGCAAACCTCGATCGACCCGGTGATCATGGCCGCCGCGACCACGCTGCGCCTGCAGACCATCGTCTCGCGGGAGATCGCGCCGACTGAACCGGCGGTGCTCACGATAGGCTCGCTGCAGGCCGGCACCAAGGAAAACATCATTCCCGACGACGCCACCATCAAGCTGAACATGCGCACCTTCAGCGAGGACACGCGCGAGTACATGCTCAAGTCGATCCGCCGCATCTGCTGCGCCGAATGCGACGCCTCCGGTGCGGAGCGCCCGCCCGAGTTCACCACCATCAACAGCTACCCGCTGACCGAAAACGACCTGGTCACTACGCAAAAGGTGGCACAGGCGTTCGGCCACCAGTTTGGCGAGAACGCCTCGCTGGCGCCCAGTCCGGCGTCGGCCAGCGAAGACTTCAGCATTTTCGGCCGCACCTGGGGCGTGCCCTATGTATTTTGGTTCGTCGGCGGCACCGACCGGGCGGTCTACGCCAAGGCCAAACAGGACAAGACCGTCAACAAGATCCCCAGCAACCACTCGCCGAAGTTCGCGCCGCAGATCCACCCGACGCTCGAGACCGGCTTGCAGGCCATGCTGACCGCCGCCGCCGCATGGCTTTGCCGCGACACCGCGTCCTGACGGGGAGGCCCATCGTGCGCTGATGTGGTAGCTGACCGCGTCGATCTGCATTGCCATCCGACGCTCGTCACTATGCTACGCGGCAGGAGCCTTCTCTGGAACCGAACCCATGAACGTCCACGAATTGGCTCTTGCCGGCCTGAACGACCACCGCCTGTTCACCATTCTTGATCTGGCCGGCACGTTCGCCTTTGCCATCAGCGGTGCAGTCGCTGCAAGGGACCGTGGCCTCGACTGGTTCGGCGTCATCGTCATCGCGTTCGCGGTCGCGTGCGGTGGGGGCGTGCTGCGCGACCTGTGCATAGGCGCAGTGCCCCCGGCCGGGCTGACCGATTGGCGCTATCTTGCCGTCGCCATGGCAGCGGCATTGATGGCGATGGCCGCGAACTCGCTGGTCGTGCGCCTCGCGCACCCAGTGATCCTGTTCGACTCCTTGGGCCTTGGGCTGTTTGCTGTGACGGGCGCGCAAAAGGCCATGATCCTTGGCAACAACGCCGAAGTGGCGGTGCTGCTGGGGGTTGTAACAGCAGTGGGTGGCGGCGTGATACGCGACGTGCTTCTCAATCGGGTGCCAGTGATCCTTCAGCGTGAGATCTATGCGTCGGCTGCGCTGGTTGGCGCCATCGTCGAGGTGGCTGGCGAGCGTCTTGGATGGTTGTCGAGCGGGCGGACCTGGGTCGCTTTGATGGCGTGCTTCGCGCTGCGTTACCTATCGCTGCGCTACAAGTGGAACCTGCCGCGCTCTTTCGGGCGCGACGGCAACGGTGCGGACTAGGGTCAGCTCGGCCGATTCAAGCATCTGGTGCTGTTTTTCGAAGAGATCGGGCTCGGCTTTTATGCCGTCGTCGGGGCGCACAAAGCACTGCTGTATGACCACAACGCCGAGGCCACCATCATCCTGGGCACCGCCGCCGCCGCCACCGCCGTAGGCGACGGGCGAAGCGATGGGCTGGTCCGTGTTCGTCACGCCCTGATTCGGCGCGTCAGCGTGCATTTGCATTCGGCTCTTGTCGTTGCGCTACGGCTGGCAACTGCGACTACCCAAGCGCCAGTGAGAACCACCAAACCCATAACAACGTCCTCGAACGGTATTCGATCAGACCCTACGGACTGGCGCCAGGGGCGTCAGCCATTGCGGCCGGTGAACGCCGTTCCTGTACGGCTGCCAACCTTTCCACGGAACAGATTCAAAGGAGTTCTTCATGAGTACCATTCCCTCCCCCAGCGTACCGTTCAAGGGCAATGACCGCCTGCTGCTCGGCAGCATCATGGGCGTCATCGCGTTCTGGCTATTTGCCCAGACGACACTGATCATCGCTCTGGACATGAGCTGCAACCTGAGCGTGGCGTCCGACACGATGAACATCGCGATGGCTATCACCTTGCTGTTCTCGGGCATCTTTATCGTGGTGATGGGCGGCTTGGCTGACCTGTTGGTCGGGTGAAGATTGCTCGCATTGGCTTTTACCTGAGCATCGCCGGTTCGCTGCTGGTTGCCATGACGCCCCGGGCGAGCTGGCGACGACGGCACTGCTGCTGGGCCGGGCGCTGGTGAAGACCTACTGGGACGGCGCCGAACGCCAACGCGCCGTCAGCATGTGGTCGATCGGCTCATGGGGCGGTTCGTGTTGCTGCAAACGTGGCGCAGAAGCTCGAGTGCCTGTGGCACGAGGGGCACATCGCGTGCAACTGTTTTGGTCTTGCGCCTCTTTCGCATGTGCCCCGGCCGAGTCGGGTCGGGCTCCAGAGGGGCGCGAAGCAAAACGGTGCTCTCCGACCAATTGATATCCTCGTTTCTTAACGAGATGACTTCGGCGCGACGTATCGACGTGTAAATGCACAGCATGATGGCCGCTCGCTTTCTGGGGCAAGATATTTTTGCCAAAATTCTTGACAACTCTTCGTCGCTTATCCGGCGTTTTCGGGGTTCGCCGGGCGACGGGAGTTCGACACAGACAATCGGATGTGTGACCACGTAGGCGCCAATTCGCTCTCTGCGGCCATCGTCCCGTTTGGCATAAGCCCTGAGGGCTTGACGGAACAGCTTGAGCTCATGGCGCACCGACCCGCTGCAGGGCAATTCGAAGGACCGAGGGGTCGGGACCACCGGCACACCACGATGACGGCGTCTCAGGTTGCGTTGGTACGCCCTGTTTTTGGTTGCATAGGAGGCGGTCTTTGACCGCCCCGGCCCCAACGCGCCGCTGAGGCGGGCGTCAATATAGGCCTTGAGGGAGGCGGTGGTAATGCTGGAGATGACCACATTGCCAAAATAATCTTTCAGTCGCCGGGCACGGCTGACGTAGCCTGCACTGAGCTCCTTCGCCTCGTTCTCGAGGTAGCTGTCAAGAACTTCAAAGACGAAGATTTCATCGCCCGGCGATGCCGCCCTTGCGGAACCGACTGTGCTGGATGCGCCGTCACCGGCGATCAAGTCCGCAAGCCCAAGCGCTTGGGCCGCGTCACGACTCAGCGGCGCGCCTGGCAGGCGTGCTTCATCGCTCAGCTTTTTATGCAAAGCATGCAGGCGCTCCAGCTGTTGGCAGCCCCAGCCGAGCGCGGCAAGTTCGTTGCCGAATGTATTGGTCAGCGCGAAGAACGGATGGATCCGGACGCGGACCCGAAAGGTGCCGGGACTACGCTCTTCGATATCGAGCCCGGGGATTTGAATGGCAGACACTGACAACTCCATTGGTAAGGAGTCAGGTCTAGTGAGAGGGGTTTATCCGTGGCCCAAGACTTGGACCAAAATTACCTCGCGAAGTAGTCACTTACGCGGCAAGGCGCTCTGGTCAAGGCTATTTTCGCCTAGAAGATAATCTTCGGAGGCCAATACTCTATCCACTGAGCTACAGCCGCAACTCCAGCCATTCTAACTGCGAGCCCCAGCGGCCCTGAGAGACAAGCTCATCGTCATGATTCAAACAAAGCGCGGCGCGAGATCCGTGCGCGACAGCAACGACCCTGCGAAAACTCTGCGACGGGAATTGAAACTCAAGGCCGTGGCAGGAAGTCTCCAACCGAGACGCACCCGATAAAGCCCCGCAATGCGGGCGTCATCTGTTTGCCGCGGTGCACCACGAGATAGCATTGCCGGAGCATTTTGGGCAAGGTCGTGGGCAAGCGGCACAGCCGCCCCGTCTCGATCAAATCTTCCACGGCCCAGTGCGAAAGACAGGCCAGCCCCAAGCCCTGCGCCGCCGCACGCTGGATGGCCTCCGAGCTACCCAGCTCGATGCTGCGCCGGTAGGAACGAAGCTGCGGCAGTATGAGCTGATCGGTCGTCTCGCGGGTGCCCGAGCCCGCCTCGCGCAGCAGCCACAGCGCCTCGCGCAGTGCCTTCACGGGCACGCGTGCGTTCACGGTTGGGTCGCGCGATGAATTCGCCAGTGGATGATCCGGCGCCGCCACAATGACGAGCTCGTCCTGCAGCCACGGCGTGACTTCCAGTGTGGCCTCGTGGCATGGTCCTTCGATCAGGCCGACATCCAGTTCAAACGCCGCCACGGCCGCGGCAATGACGCTGGTGTTGCCGATCATGACCCTGGACTGCCAGGCGGGAGCCTGGTCAAGCTGCTGCTGGGTGAGGAACCGGCCCAGCAGCGTCGGCAGCACATAGTTGCCAATCGTCGTACTGGCACCGATACGCAGCGACTGCGCCTGGGCACTGCTGTCGCGCGCCATCTGCTCGACGCCTGCGGCACCGTCCAGCAGGGCCAGCGCCCGCGGCAGCAGTGCGCGGCCGTTGTCGTTGAGCAGCAATCGTTTGCCGGCACGCTCGAACAGGCGCAACGACAACACGCGCTCGAGCTCGTTGATGGCCGAACTGGTGGCCGACTGGGACAGTGCAATCTGCTCGCTCGCGGCCGTGGTGCTGCCGCTGCGCGCCACGGCCACAAAAATCTGCAACTGGCGCAGTGTCAGACGTAGAACATCCATGGGCCGAGGCTTTCCTTATATCGATTTAATAGGTACATATTACATAAAGTACTTGTTGGACAGATGTTAGGGGTATCCCTAAAGTTGCGCCATCTCGCTCCAAACTTAAAGAGGAATTACATGACCGGCGCCGCAACAACTGTCTCACGAGGCCAAGCCACCCCGAGAGTGCCCGCTCCGAACGGACTGCTGCGCCTGCTGCCGGGTCTGGGCATCAGCGCCGCACTGGCCGCTGCCGGCATGGCGCTGGGGCGCATCGAGTGGCTGCAGGACCATGGTTTCAGCGCGCTGACACTGGCCATCGTGCTGGGCATGCTGGTGGGCAACACGGTGTACCCGCGCTTTGCCACGGCCAGCGGCGCCGGCGTCACCTTCTCGAAGCAAAACCTGCTGCGCCTGGGCGTGGTGCTGTACGGCATGCGCCTGACGATGCAGGATATCGGCCATGTGGGTCTGGCCGGCGTGGCCATCGATGCGCTGGTACTGAGTTCGACCTTTGCGCTGGCTTGTTTTATCGGCACGCGCTGGCTCGGGCTGGACCGCAAGACGGCGATGCTGATTGGCGCTGGCAGTTCGATCTGCGGCGCCGCTGCCGTGATGGCGGCCGAGCCGGTGGTGCGTGCGCGCGCCGAGCAGGTCACGGTGGCGGTCGCCACGGTGGTGGTGTTCGGCACGCTGGGGATCTTTCTGTACCCGCTGCTGTTCGATCTGAACCAGTACTGGCACGTGATTCCTGGCGGCGCCCATACTTTCGGCATCTACGCCGGCTCGACCATCCACGAGGTGGCGCAGGTGGTGGCCGCCGCACGCTCGATCGGGCCCGATGCGGCTGACTCCGCGGTGATTGCCAAGATGGTGCGCGTGATGATGCTGGCGCCCTTTCTGATCATGCTGTCGGCCTGGCTGGCGCGCGACGATGCGCGTCGCGATGGCACGGGCGCATCAGCGCGCAGCGCCACGGCGGCGCCGCGCAAGGTGACGGTGCCCTGGTTTGCCTTTGCCTTTGTCGGCGTGGTGCTGTTCAACTCGCTGCACTGGCTGCCTGCGCCGGTGGTCGTCGCCGTCACGGAGATCGACACCGCGCTACTGGCCATGGCCATGGCCGCCCTGGGGCTGTCCACGCATGCGGGGGCTATTCGCAAAGCCGGCATCAAGCCGCTGCTGCTGGCGGCCATTCTGTTCAGCTGGCTGGTGGCCGGCGGCGCAATGATCAACCACTGGGTGCCCGTGCTGCTCGGCTGACAAGCGCCTGGAACGTAACCCAATAAATCCAATCGATCATCTGCCGATGCGTACCAAGTCGCCGAGCAGTGACTTGACAGTTGCGTTGAGGGGATAGCGACCACCCGGCAGAAATCCACGGCAGATGCTCGGGAGGCCGCAGCCCGCGGTTCACGAAAGACCACGAAACAATCTCGACGCCCACGGCCGCAATGCTGTGGAGGCGGTCGCTTTCCTGCCTCTGGATGCCGAGCAGGTCGTAAATGGCCTGGCCAGATATTCGCCAGCGTACCGATTGCAGGACGACATCATTGATCGCCCATGCATTGAAGAGGGCATACCCGAATACCGATAGATTTCATCCGACGTCACCTCGAAGGCCAGGCAGAAAATTGGGGCCGGCGAGCGATCAGTTGAGCATCAATGCCGACGTGCACAGGCGCACGGTCATTGCGGAACATTTTTGTTCCGGGATATCACACTTTATGATTTGCCAGCTCTGGATTGGATTGTTCGGTTGTCCAGATTGCGCTGCAAAAGGAAACTGATTGTGAGCGAACAATTTGATTACATCGTCGTTGGTGCCGGCTCGGCGGGCTGCGTGCTCGCCGGTCGGCTCAGCGAGGATCCGGCCACCCGCGTGCTGTTGCTCGAGGCCGGTCCGCCCGACCGTTCGCTCTGGATCCACTTGCCCATCGGCTATGGCAAGACGATGTGGAGCGACACCTACAACTGGCGCTTCAACACCGATCCCGATCCGAACATGAACGGCCGGCGCATCTACTGGCCGCGTGGCAAGACGCTGGGGGGCTCGAGCTCGATCAACGGCCTGATCTACATCCGCGGCCAGCGCGAGGACTACGACCACTGGGCCGAACTCGGAAACACTGGCTGGGGTTACGACGACGTGCTGCCGTACTTCATCAAGTCCGAGGGCAATCAGCGTGGCGCGATTCCGTTCCATGGCAGCGGTGGGCCCCTGAAAGTATCCGACATTGGCGCCAGGCATGAGCTGATCGAAGCCTTCATCGATGGCGCAGGGCAGATTGGTGTGCCGCGCACGGACGACTTCAACGGCGCGCAACAGGAAGGCGCCGGCTACTACCAGTTGACGACCCACAAGGGTTGGCGCTGCAGTACCGCCAAGGCCTACCTGGATCCGGCCCGCGGCCGCACCAATTTGCGCATCGAAACGGACGCGTTCGCCGCCGGATTGATCATGGACGGCACGCGCGCGGTCGGCGTGCGCTACCGCCAGGCGGGTCAGATGAAGGAAGCGCGCTGCAAGGCCGAAGTCCTGCTCGCGGCCGGTTCGATCCAGTCGCCGCAACTGCTACAGCTCTCGGGCATCGGGCCGCGCGCTTCTGGGGTCAGGCGTCGGCGACGCAATGCACCTGGATCAATGTCGTGCCGACGATGATCTCGTACTTGCTCGAAGGCGAAACGCCCGTGCGCGCCCAAACCGCGCGCATCCGCTTTTGCCGCTCGGCATCGGCTGCGCTCGCGCCCGAACACCACCGCGCGTTCGAGGACAAGTTCGGCATCGGGATCATCGAAACGATGGGCCTGACCGAAACCGCCGCGCCGTCGTTTTCAAATCCGTTGGACAGCGCTCAACGCAAGCTCGGTTCGGTCGGCCGGGCCTCCGGCTGCGAGGCAAGGGTCGTCGACGCAAGCCTCACGCCGGTGCCCATCGGTGCTACCGGTGAACTCGTCATCCGCGGCCCGAACGTGATGCCGGGCTATTACAAGAATATTGAGACCACGCGCGCAAGCTTCACCCCCGACGGGTGGCTTCGCACCGGCGACCTCGGACATGTTGATGCCGACGGGTTTTTCTTCGTCACCGGCCGCATCAAGGAGTTGATCATCAAGGGCGGCGAGAACATCGCGCCGCGCGAGATTGACGAGGCGCTGCTGGCCCACCCTGCCGTGCTCGAGGCCGCGGCGGTCGGCATTCCCGACAAGCACTATGGTCAGGAGATCATGGCATGTGTGGTGCTCCGTGAGGGCGCGGCGTGCAGCGAAGACCAGTTGCGCGACTTCTGCGCCCTGCACCTCGGACGTTTCAAGGCGCCGAAGGTGCTGCGCTTCGTCGGCGAACTGCCAAGAGGCCCGTCGGGCAAAGTGCAGCGCCTGAAGCTGCTGGAGTTACCTGGCTGATGCAATCGAGAAAGACGAGGGCCAGCAGGCGCTAACCGTTGTAGCGCTGGAAGATCAGCGTCGCGTTGGTTCCGCCAAAACCGAAACTATTCGACATGATCGTATTCAACGTGACGTTGTCCTGGCGTTCGCGCACGATGGGAATACCCTCGGCGCCCGGATCGAGTTGGGTGATGTTGGCTGACGCACTGAGGAAGTTTTCCTGCATCATCAACAAGGAATAAATGGCCTCATGCACGCCGGCCGCACCCAGCGCGTGGCCCGTCAGCGATTTGGTGGAGCTGACCGCAGGCACCTCGTCCTTGCCAAACACGACCCGCAGCGCTTCAAGTTCCCGAGTATCGCCGACCGGCGTACTGGTGCCGTGGGCATTGATGTAGTCGATCTTGCCCGTGACCGTGGCCATGGCCTGCTGCATGCAGCGCACGGCGCCCTCGCCCGAGGGCTGCACCATGTCATAGCCATCGGAGGTGGCGCCATAACCGGTCAGCTCCGCATAGATTTTGGCGCCGCGGGCCTTGGCGTGCTCCAGCTCTTCCATCACCAGCACACCACCGCCGCCGGAGATGATAAACCCGTCCCGGGTTTCATCGTAGGGCCGTGACGCCGTGCCAGGCGAGTCGTTGTACTTGGACGACAGCGCGCCCATGGCGTCGAACAGCAGCGACATGGTCCAGTGCACTTCCTCGCCGCCCCCCGCAAACACCACATCCTGTTTGCCCATCTGGATCAATTCCATCGCATGGCCGATGCAGTGCGCGCTGGTGGCGCAGGCGGAGCTGATGGAGTAATTCACGCCCTTGATTTTGTACGGCGTGGCCAGGCAGGCCGTGGTGGTACTGGACATGGTCCTGGGCACCATGTAAGGACCCACTTTGCGGATGCCCTTGGCGCGCAGGATGTCGGCCGCTTCGACCAGGTTCGAGGTCGAGGGACCGCCCGAGCCCATCACCAGCCCGGTGCGGAAATTCGACACCTCAGATTCACCCAGCCCCGAATCATCGATGGCCTGCTGCATGGCAATGTAGTTGAACGCCGCACCATCGCCCATGAAACGCTTGATTTTGCGGTCGATGAATTGATCGAGGTCGATATTGATCGGACCATGGACATGGCTGCGAAAACCCATGTCGCGGTACACCTCGGAAAACACAATGCCCGAGCGCCCCTGTCTCAGTGAATCGACAACGTCCTGGCGGTTATTCCCGATGCTGGAAACAATGCCCAGTCCGGTGACGACGACTCGTTTCATCGTTGGTGTCCTCAAAAGCTTTCCGTGGAAGTGAACAGGCCAACACGCAGATCAGCGGCCTCGTAAATAACCTTGCCGTCCACCTCCATGGTGGCGTCGGCGATGCCCAGCACCAGCTTGCGCATGACCACTCTTTTAATGTTGATCCGGTAGATGACTTTTTTCGCAGTGGGCAGCACTTGCCCGGTGAATTTGACTTCTCCGACGCCCAGGGCGCGGCCTTTGCCCGGGCCGCCCATCCAGCACAGATAAAACCCCAGCAGTTGCCACATCGCATCCAGGCCCAGGCAGCCAGGCATGACGGGATCTCCCTGGAAATGACAGGCAAAAAACCACAAATCGGGGTGGATATCGAGTTCGGCAACGATTTCGCCTTTTCCATAAGCACCGCCCTGATCCGTAATCAGGGTGATGCGATCCATCATCAACATGTTGGGCAGCGGCAATTGCGCATTCTTCGGGCCATACAGCTCGCCCCGGCCGGACTTCAACAATTCTTCGCGCGTAAAACTGTGCTGCTTTTCCATATGGCCTGTCGCCTTGATCAATTAAAGTTTGCCGCTTCGCAAAATACCCGGGAAAGTCAGCCCGCATTCGCCGGGAAGTTGGGCTGGCACCCTGCGCGGACTGCACCCGCGTGGTCTGCAGCAGGCTGGCGCCGATTATCCCTTATTGATGGGGGTCGATTGGGCCCCGGCGCTGCGCTCAGCGCGCGCCGGCTGGGTGCGGCGACAGACCCAGGCCCGCCAGATAGGCGTCGAGTGCATGGCGGCCCGCTTTGGGCAGATCGAAAGCCGCCGGCTCGAGCAGCCAGTTGCCGATCAGTCCGTCGATCATGGCGTGCAGGCCGCGCGCCGCCGCCGCCGCGGGCACGGGCAGGCGCTGGCCGCGTATTTTGGCCGCCTGGCGCAGACCCTGCGCAAGCTGGGTCACGCACTCATCGCGCACCGCGAGGTGCCGCAGCCGCACCGCGCGCATCTCGTCCACATACTCGACCTTGTGCGTGGCCACCTCGAACACCCTGCGCGTCTGTGCGTCGGAGGCTGTGCGGCGCAACGCGTCGAGCATGGCCCCGCGAATGTCGTGCAGCGGGTCCAGCCCCGTACCCCGCCCCATGCGCTGGAACGATTCTTCCAGCGGCAGTGTGACGCGCTCGATCATGGCGTTGAACAGATCCGCCTTGTCCTTGAAATGCCAGTAAATGGCACCGCGCGTGGCACCCGCCTGCAGCGCGATGTCGTTCAGCGAGGTGCGCGATACCCCCTGCGCCTGAAACAGCAACTCCGCGGCATCCAGTAGCCGGTGGCGGGTGGCGAGCGCCTCTTCTTTGGTGCGGCGAGCCAAGATGGAACCCCTTCGGTTAAACTCACGACCCTTGAGCATACATTCACTGATGTATGTAATTCTGGATTGTAGCGATCGCCGCACCGGCTTGCCTGCTCTGTACCTGTGCTGCTGCCAAAATAACCCGGCTCCGGCCCCGATCGGGCCCCTCTCTCACCAAAGGAATCGCATGCCTGCCCTGCGCCTCGCCAAGCCTGATTTGTTGCTGACTCCCACGAGTCGTCTGTTGCTGTCGGGCAGCTTGCTGCTGGCCCTGCTGTTGACTGGTTGCGGCAAGAGCGATACGTCAGCCAATGCAGCCCCCGGCGCACCGCCGCCGACCGAAGTGGGCGTGGTCACGGTCACCCCGGGCAATGTAGGGCTGGTCACCGAATTGCCGGGCCGGCTCGAAGCCTCGCGCGTCGCGCAGGTGCGGGCCCGGGCCGCGGGCATCCTGCAAAAGCGCGTGTTTGTCGAAGGCAGCGACGTGAAGGCCGGCCAGCTGTTGTTCCGCATCGATGCCGCGCCCTACGCCGCGGCCTACCAGAGCGCGCAGGCATCACTGGGCAAGGCCCAGGCGAATCTGGCGCAAGCCGCGGCACTGGCCGAGCGCTACAGGCCGCTGGTGGAAGCCAATGCGGTCAGCAAACAGGATTACGCCAACGCCGTGGCGGGGCAAAAGCAGGCCGAGGCCGACGTCGCCGCCGGCAAGGCGGCCGTGCAGAGTGCCAAAATCAACCTTGACTACGCCAGCGTGACCGCGCCCATCTCCGGGCGCATTGGCCGCGCACTGGTCACGGAGGGCGCGCTGGTCGGACAGGGCGAGGCCACACAACTGGCCGTGATCCAGCAAATCGACCCGGTGTATGTGAACTTCACCCAGTCTGCCGGCGAGGTGATGAAGTTGCGCAAGGCGCTGGACGATGGACGGCTCAAGCGCGCCAGCGGCAGTGCGGCGGCCAGTGTGCGCGTGGTGCTGGAAGACGGCACCGAATACGCCCGGCCCGGCCGGCTGCTGTTCTCGGACCTGACGGTCGACCCCACGACGGGCCAGATCATGCTGCGCGCCGAAGTGCCCAATCCCGGCGGCGTGCTGCTGCCTGGACTCTATGTGCGGGTGCGGCTGGAGCAGGCCCAGGCCGGCGACGCGGTGCTGCTGCCACAACAGGCCGTGACGCGATCGAACCAGGGCGACAGCGTGATGGTGGTCGCAAGCGACGGCAAGGTCAGTCCGCGCCCGGTCAAGATCGGCAATGCGCAGGGTGCGCAGTGGGTGGTGCTGGGCGGCCTCAAGGCCGGCGAGCAGGTCATGGTGGACGGCTTCCAGAAGCTGAGCCCCAATGCAACCGTCAAGGCGGTTCCGTGGCAGGCCGCGGCTCAACCCGCCAGCGCGCCGGCGTCCGCCGCGTCCACCAAATAAGGGGCGCCACTCATGCCCCAGTTTTTTATTGACAGGCCCATTTTTGCGTGGGTCATCGCGCTGTTCATCCTGGTGATCGGCGGTGTCGCGATCACGCAGCTGCCGATCGCACAGTACCCGCCGGTGGCGCCGCCAACCATCGTGATCAGCACGGCCTACCCCGGCGCCTCGGCGCAGACGCTCGAAGACGCGGTCATCAGCGTGATCGAGCGCGAGATGAACGGCTCGCCCGGCCTGATCTACATGGAGTCGGTCAGCCAGGCCGACGGCACCGGCTCCATCACGCTGAGCTTCGAGGCCGGCACCAATCCCGACCTGGCGCAGGTGGATGTGCAAAACCGCCTGAGCCGCGCCACGCCGCGCCTGCCGCTGGCGGTCACGCAGCAGGGCGTGCGGGTCGACAAGTCACGCTCGAACTTCCTGCTGTTCACGATTCTCTCGAGCGACGACCCCCGCTTCGATCCCATCGCGCTGGGCGACTATGCCTCGCGCAACGTGCTGCCCGAGATTCAGCGCCTGCCCGGCGTCGGCCAGGCCCAGCTATTCGGCACCGAGCGTGCCATGCGGATCTGGATCGACCCGGCCAAGCTGGTCGGCTTCAACCTCTCCACAACCAACGTGGCGCAGGCGATCCAGGCGCAGAACGCGCAGGTGTCGTCGGGCACCATCGGCGACCTGCCCAACGTGCCGGGCCAGTCGATCTTTGCCACCGTGGTCGTCAAGGGCCAACTCGAATCGGCCGCACAGTTCGGCAACATCGTGTTGCGCGCCAACGCCGACGGGTCGGCGGTACGCCTGAAGGACGTGGCCCGCATCGAACTCGGCGCCCAGACCTATGCAACCTCGGCACGCCTGAACGGCAAACCCTCCACCGGCATCGGCGTGCAGCTCTCGCCGACCGGCAACGCGCTGGCCACGGCCCAGGCCGTGCGCACGCGCATGGAACAGCTGTCGCGCTACTTTCCGCCGGGCGTGAAGTACTCGATTCCCTATGACAGCTCGCGCTTCGTAAAGATCTCGATCATTCAGGTCGCCACGACGCTGCTGGAGGCGGTGGTGCTGGTGTTCCTGGTGCTGTTCCTGTTCCTGCAGAACATCCGCTACACGATCATTCCGACCATCGTCGTGCCGGTGGCGCTGCTCGGCACCTTCGGCGCGCTGCTGGCCATGGGTTTTTCCATCAACGTGCTGACCATGTTCGGCATGGTGCTGGTGATCGGCATCGTGGTCGACGACGCGATCGTCGTGGTCGAGAACGTCGAGCGCATCATGAGCGAGGAAGGCCTGGCGCCGCGCGAGGCGACCAAAAAGGCCATGGGCCAGATCTATGGCGCCATCATCGGTGTCACGGTCGTGCTGATCTCGGTGTTCGTGCCGCTCGCCTTCTTTGGCGGCGCGGTGGGCAATATCTACCGGCAGTTCTCGGCCGTGATGGTGTCGGCGATCGCGCTGTCGGCCTTCATGGCCCTGTCGCTGACACCGGCACTGTGCGCCACCTTGCTCAAGCCGGTCGAGGCCGGGCACCACCTGGAAAAGGGCGGCTTTTTCGGCTGGTTCAACCGGGGCTTCAAGTCGACCGCCAAGGGCTACGAGGGTTGGGTCACGCGCATCCTGCGCCGCGCCGGCCGCTTCATGCTGGTGTACGTGGCGATCGCCGCCGTGGTCGGTCTGCTGTTCGCGCGTTTGCCGACCTCCTTTTTGCCGAATGAAGACCAAGGCTACATCATCGCCAACGTGCAGTTACCGCCGGGCGCAACCCAGGGACGCACGCTGGAGGCCATGAAGCAGGCCGAAGCCTTCT
The DNA here is from genome assembly GCF_002002705.1 of Polaromonas sp. C04. Lineage (GTDB taxonomy): Bacteria > Pseudomonadota > Gammaproteobacteria > Burkholderiales > Burkholderiaceae_C > Rhodoferax_A. The sequence goes on from NZ_MUNS01000021.1 coordinate 17,622, forward strand.
TCCTGCGTCAGCCCGAAGTCCAGAGCATGGTCAGCGTGCTCGGCTTCAGCTTCTCGGGCACCGGCCAGAATGCCGGCCTGGCCTTCGTCCCCTTGAAGGACTGGAGCGACCGCGATGGCCCGCAGCATTCCGCGCAGTCCCTTGCGGGGCGGGCCATGGGCGCACTGATGAGCGTGCGCGATGCCTTCATCTTCGTGCTCAGTCCGCCGCCGATCTCCGAACTTGGCAACGCCACCGGCTTCACCTTCCGCCTGCAGGACCGTGGCGGCAACGGCCACGCGGCGCTGGTCGCCGCGCGCAACCAGTTGCTGGGCATGGCAGCGCAGAGCAAGATCCTCGCGGGGGTGCGGCCCGACGGCCTGGAAGACGCGCCGCAGCTGCAACTCGACGTGGATCGCGACAAGGCCAGTGCGCTTGGCGTGGGCTTCGATGCGGTGAATGCGGCACTCTCGACCGCGCTCGGCTCGGCCTATGTGAACGACTTCCCGAATGCCGGGCGGCTGCAGCGCGTGGTGGTGCAGGCCGATGCGCGCGAGCGCATGCAGCCCGACGATCTGCTGCGCATCAACGCGCTGAACAGCCAGGGGCAGGCGGTGCCGCTGTCGGCTTTTGCCACGACGCGCTGGATCACCGGCCCGATGCAGACCATCCGCTACAACGGCTACCCGACGATGCGCATCTCGGGCGATGCCGCGCCCGGACACAGCACCGGCCAGGCCATGGACGAGATGGAGCAACTGGCCGCGAAACTGCCGCCCGGCTTCGCGTTCGAGTGGACCGGCCAGTCGCGCGAGGAGCGCCTCGCGGGCTCCAAGGCCTACCTGCTGTACGGCTTTGCCATTCTCTCGGTGTTCCTGTGCCTGGCCGCTCTGTATGAGAGCTGGTCGATTCCGCTGTCGGTGATCCTGGTGGTGCCGCTGGGCGTGCTCGGGGTCGTGCTCGGCACCCTGCTGCGCGGCTATTCGAACGACGTGTACTTCCAGGTCGGCCTGATCACGATCATCGGGCTGTCGGCGAAAAACGCGATCCTGATCATCGAGTTCGCCAAAGACGCGCAGGCGCGCGGCAAGAGCGCGATCGAAGCCGCGATCGAGGCGGCGCATCTGCGCTTTCGCCCAATCATCATGACCTCGGTGGCCTTCATCCTGGGCACCCTGCCGCTGGCGATCGCAAGCGGCGCAGGTTCGGCCGGCCAGCGCGCCATCGGCACGGCAGTGATCGGCGGAATGATCACCGCGGTGGCGCTTGCGGTGCTGTTCGTGCCGGTCTTTTTCGTTGCGGTCAGGGGCCTGTTCAAGGGCAGCGAGCGCCAACGCAAGAGGTACGCCCACGAACAGTTGGGCACAGGCACACCCGCCGCGCCCGTGCAGGAAGGCTCGCAGCCATGAAACACCCGACCCTGACCCCTCTGGCCCTGACAGTGGCGGCCACGCTGCTCGGCGGCTGCTCCATGATCCCGACCTATCACCGGCCTGCCGCCCCGGTGGCGGCCACCTGGCCGGCCGAGCCCGGCGAGCCGGGCTCGGCCGTGGGCACAACGGCCGCGCCCGACGTGCCCTGGCAGACGTTTTTCGCCGACCCCAGGCTGCGCCAGCTGATCAGGCTGGCACTGGCCAACAACCGCGACCTGCGTGTGGCGGTGCTAAACATCGAGCAGGCCCGTGCGCAGTTCCAGATCAGGCGTGCGGACCAGTTCCCGACCGTCGGCATCGCCGCGGCGCGCACTCCGACGGCAGTCGGGGACGGCACCCTCAACGTCTACAGCGCCGGCCTGGGGGTTTCGAACTGGGAGCTCGATTTCTTCGGCCGGCTCGGCAGCCTGAAGGCGGCGGCACGCTCGCAGTACCTGGCAACCGAGGAGGGCCGCAAGGCCGCCCAGATCAGCTTGATTGCCTCGGTGGCCAACGGCTACCTGAACCTGCTGGCCGACGAAGAGTTGCTTGAGCTGACGCGCCAGACCCTGGCCACGCGCGAGGAGTCGCTGAAGCTGACGCGGCTGCGCTTCGAGCATGGCGCCGCCTCCGAGATTGATTCGCGCGACGTGGAGTCGCTGTTCGCGGGCGCGCAGGTGGCGCTGGCGCAGCAGCAAAGGCAGCGCGCGCAGGACGAAAACGCCCTGGTGCTGCTGCTGGGCCAGCCGCTGCCCGAGGGCTTCTTCAACGCCTCGGCGCTGCCGCAGCTCGCCGACGCGGCCCAGCTGACGGATCTGCCGGCGGGCCTGCCCTCGAGCGTTCTCATCAACCGCCCCGACGTGCGCCAGGCCGAGCAGCAGCTGATCGCCGCGAATGCCAACATCGGCGCGGCGCGGGCGGCCTTCTTCCCGCAGATCACGCTGACCGCACAGGCCGGCTCGGCCAGCACCCAGCTGTCGGGGCTGTTCCAGTCGGGCACGTACGGCTGGACCCTGGCGTCGCAACTGCTGCTGCCGATTTTCGATGCCGGGCGCCGGCAGGCCGGACTCGATTCGGCCAACGCAGGCCGCGCGATTGCGGTCGCGCAGTACGAAAAGGCCATCCAGAGCGCCTTCCGCGAGGTGGCCGACGCGCTGGCAGGCCGTGCCACGCTCGGCGAGCAGCTGCGCGCGCAGCAGGCGCAGGCGCAAGCCGAATCGGTCCGCTACCAGCTGTCCAATCTGCGCTACCGCAACGGCGTGGCCAGCTACCTGGACAACCTGGACGCGCAGCGCGCGCTGTTTGCGGCGCAACAGGCCGTGGTGCAGACCCGCCTGCTGCAGCTGCAAAACCAGGTCCTGCTGTATAAGACGCTGGGCGGCGGCTGGACCGAGGCGGCGGGCGCCGACACGCGCGCAGCCAGCCCATGAAGCGGCTTTGCCCAAAGGGCGGCCGGTATAATCAAACGCTGATTTCACAGCCCCTGATCTTTTGAGGACGCCATGAGCGACAACAGTCACGCCGACGACACGGTCCACACCGGCCCGATCAAGAACCCCAAGCAGCTCCTGATCACGGTGTTTTTCGCCTTCGTGGTTCCGATCTTCACCATCATCGGCATTGTTTACTACGTGACGTCGGCCAACATGCTGGCCGCCGGTACCGTGAACGCCGAAAAATCGGCGAACGAGCGTATCCAGAAGGTCGGCACGGTCGAGATCCGCGACGCCAACCGCCCGCTCAAGACCGGCGAAGAAGTGTTCAAGGCGCAGTGCACGACCTGCCACACGGCCGGCGTGGCCGGTGCGCCCAAGTTTGGCGACGCCACCGCGTGGGCGCCGCGCATCGCCAAGGGCTACGACGCGTTGCTGAACTCGGCGCTGCACGGCAAGGGTGCCATGAGCCCGCAGGGCGGCGGCGACTTCGACGACCTGGAAATCGGCCGCGCCGTGGTGTACATGACCAGCGCCGCCGGCGGCCACTTCCCGGAACCCCAGGCTGCCCCGGCAGCGACGGCCGAGGCCGCGCCGGCCCAGGCGGCACCGGCTGCGGCAACGCCAGCAGTTGCCGCCGCACCCGCCGCTCCGGTGGCAGTCGCTGCTGCTGCGGCAGCACCGGCCGCGGCAGCCGCAAATATCGGCGAAACCCGTTACAAGGAAACCTGTTTCGCCTGCCACGCCACGGGCGTGGCCGGTGCCCCCAAGTTTGGCGACAAGGCCGCCTGGGCGCCGCGCATTGCGACCGGCATGGACACGCTGGTGGCCACCGCCATTGCTGGCAAGGGTGCGATGCCGCCCAGGGGTGGCTCCAATGCGAGCGATGCGGAAATCAAGGCCACCGTGGCCTACATGGTCAACGCCGCCAAATAAGCCGCGCGCCGCGCCGCATGGCAAAGCCGGTCATCGACTGGCTTTTCTTATGGTCAAATGAGCCTGTAGCCCATGTCCGTCAATGACCGTTAGCTACTATTTTTATAGCTCACCGGGTTTTTGGCGGGCCGCGGGGCTGCACACATAGCCAAAGCGCGCCGGCAGCTCGTGCGCCGCCATCTCCTGCGGCAGCCACAGGCTCTGCTCCACCGCGTCGGCCGCCAGCCCCATATCGAGCGTGTGCACCAGACCAAAGCCGAGGTCGGCTTCGAGGTACAGGCGCCCCTGCTCGTCGAGCACACAGCGCTGCATGCGGGCCGCACGGCCGGTGTGCGCGACGATGGAGAAATCGGCATTCACGCGCCAGACCAGCGGCGTCGTCTCCAGCTCCACGTACACACGTTGCGGACCATTCTGGAAGAACCACTGGCCGTGCGCATCGGCCTCGTAGTTGCGGTGGATGAAGTCGAGCAGTTTTTCGTGCCGGAGCACGGAGCCTCTGGAGGACGGCGTGCCGCCCGCAAACGGCCCGGCCGCCTGGACGCGATCGTCGCGCATGTACCACTGGCCGCGCGCGTCCAGCCCCAGCCAGCCATAGCAGTGGGGCACGTTCGGCCACTTGGCCAGCGCTTGTTTGACGATGTCATCCATGGTGCTTCACCAACTGACCATATCACTGGCCGAGCCGCGACGCCAGCCAGCCCCCGACGACCTGCGGGATGGTGTGCACATGGCCCGGCGGCAGGCGCCCTGCGGCAAAGCCCACATGGCCGCCCTGCGCGGGCTGCCACAGGGTGACGGGCTCAAAGACCTCCTGCGCGCGCGGCAGCGAGCCGATCGGGACAAACGGATCGTTGCGGGCGTTGACGATCAGCGCCGGAATGCGGATCTTGCGCAAATGCGGCTTGGCCGAGGCGCGGGCCCAGTAGTCGTCGGTATTGCGATAGCCATGCAGCGGCGCCGTGAAGACATTGTCGAAGTCGTACAGGTCGCGCGCCGCCAGCAGGCGCTCGCGGCTGAACAGGCCCGGATGCTGCGCCAGCTTCTTCAACGCCTTCGGCACCATGGTGCGTAAAAACATGCGCGTGTAGACCTGCCGGTTGAAGCCGCGTCCGATGGCGTGACCGCTCGCCGCGAGATCCAGCGGCGCGCTGACCGCGGCCGCCGCGGCGACCACGCTGGCCGCCTGCGCGCCCATTTCCTCGGCCCAGCGCAGCAGCACATTGCCGCCGAGCGAGACCCCCGCCGCCAGGATGGTGCCGCTGCCATGGGCCTGCTGGCGCGCATGCAGGCGCCGCAGGATCCAGTCAATCTCCTCGAAGTCGCCCGAGTGGTAGGCGCGCGGCGCCAGGTTGATCTCGCCGCTGCAGCCGCGAAAATGCGGCGCCGCAAAGGCAAAGCCGCGCGCGCGCGCAAAGTCGGCGAACGCTTCGGCGTAGTGGCTGCGCGAGGAACCTTCCAGGCCATGGAACAGCACCAGCAGGGGCCGGCTGGCGGGGCCGGGCCACGCGCCAAAATCGATATCGATGAAGTCGCCGTCCGGCGTCGGCCAGCGCTCACGCCGATAGGGCACCTGTTCGCCCGACACCCGGCGCGCATACAGGGCCGGCCAGATGGTTTGCAGGTTGCCGCCGGGCAGCCACAGGGGTGCTACATAGTTCATAGCTAGAGAAGCTTATTCGACAAAGGCCACAAGCATTATTTTTGATGAAAACGAGCGCAAAACGTTCAATGCAGGACCTGCGGCGTCGGGCTTTCTTCGAGCATCTCGTGCGGCGTGCCGGGGCTCGCATGGTGCGCCACCAGTCGCCAGCCCTGGGCGAAGCGCTGGTACACGTTGGTGGCGATGACGTATGCCTCACCCGGACCTTCGGGCGTCATCACCTCGATGCGCTCGACCAGGCTGTGCACCGCGCTGGCGAGCGACTCGACGCGGCGCACCCGCTCGGGTCGGGCGCGAATGCTGCCGTTGGCGAAGATGGCGTCGAAACTGGCGCGGATCGCGGCGCCGCCGATCAGGCGCGGACCGCCGGGATGAATGCAGACAATCTCGTCCTCATCGGCCCAGCAGGCCATGAGCTTGTCGATGTCGGCGGTTTGCAGCGCCTCATAGAACGCGGCCTCGATGTCGTCGGCCGAGCCACCGACGGTGGCGGCCTGAAGTCTGGCTTTGGGCATGGTGGAGCTACCTGATCATGGCGGGCCGTTGAATACGGAGTGCGGCACCCCATCTATGCTAACGTCTTGTGCCTCCCGCAACCGCATTGCCAAAAAAAGGAACGTATGAAACGCTGGCTTCTCATCCTCATGACCGTCCTCGCCGTCAGCGGCCTCACCGGCTGCGGCTACAACGATTTTCAGCGGCTCGATGAACAATCCAAATCCGCCTGGAGCGAGGTGCTGAACCAGTACCAGCGGCGCGCCGACCTGGTGCCCAACATCGTCGCCACGGTCAAGGGCGAGACCCAGTTCGAGCAGGACACGCTGACCAAGGTGATCGAGGCGCGTGCCAAGGCGACCTCGATCCAGGTCACGCCCGAGACCCTGAACGACCCGGCCGCCTTCGCCAAGTTCCAGGCCGCGCAGGGCGAGCTGGGCAGCGCGCTGAGCCGGCTCATGGTGACGGTGGAAAAGTATCCCGACCTGAAGGCCAACAAGGGCTTCTCGGACCTGCGCGTGCAGCTGGAGGGCACCGAGAACCGCATCACCGTGGCGCGCAACCGCTATATCCAGAGCGTGCAGGAGTACAACGTGCTGGTGCGCAGCTTTCCCACGAACCTAACGGCAATGGCCTTCCACTACCAGCCCAAACCCAACTTCACGGTGCAGAACGAAGCGCAGATCTCGACGCCGCCGGTCGTGGATTTCGGTAAAAAATAAGAGTTAAAAGTGCCTCTAGCCCGCATCTGGTCTGCGCTTTTAGCTCTATTTTTAGTAGCGCTCGGGATAGCGGGCGCGCCGCTTCATGCGCAGTCGCTGCAGGCCGTGCCGGCGCTCACGGCGCATGTGATCGACAGCACCGGCACGCTGGACGCGGGGCAGAAGCAGGCCCTGGAGGCCAAGCTCGCCGCGCTGGAGCAGTCCAAAGGCTCGCAGGTCGTGGTGCTGATGGTGGGCACGACGCAGCCTGAAGACATCGCCAGCTACGCGAATCGCGTCGGCAACACCTGGAAGATCGGCCGCAAGGGCGTCGGCGACGGCCTGCTGCTGATCGTCGCCAAGGATGATCATCGGGTGCGCATCGAAGTGGCCAAGACGCTGGAGGGCGCGATTCCCGACCTGGCCGCGAGCCAGATCATCGAGCAGGCCATCACGCCCGCGTTCCGCCAGGGTGACTACGCGGACGGACTGAATGCGGGCGTCGACCAGATCATCGCGCTCATCAACGGCGAGCCGCTGCCGGCGCCCGCGCCGCGCCGCGCGGCGGGCTCCGGCCCGGGTGGCTTCCAGTGGACAGACCTGGCCATCTTCCTGTTTTTTGCGGTGCCGATCGCCGGTTCGGTGGCGCGCAGCGTGTTCGGCCGCAAGCTCGGCGCGCTGCTCACCGGCGCCGGCGTGGGCGTGCTGGCGCTGCTCGCCACCTCCAGCCTGTTGATTGCGGGCCTCGCCGCCTTAGTGGCGCTGCTGTTTGTGTTGCTGG
>NZ_MUNS01000020.1 GCF_002002705.1 Polaromonas sp. C04
CGCACGGCCTCTGTCGATTGCGAAGGCGGCACCGGCTGGCGTGTCCCGTTTGCCATGCTGCGTCATGTCATGGACATCTGACTCAACAAGGTCAGGTCGTCAACGACGGTGTTCGTCGAACTATTACCATCTACGTCAGGTGACTTACAGTTCCAAGCGGCCCTCTCTAACACTTTCAGAAGTTGAGGATGGTTCGGCCTTCCTGATGAAGGGTGTCGAGTGGGAGTACGAAGCCGAATGGAGAATGATCGTGCCGCTCGCGGATGCGTCGCATGTCATAGGAACGGGGTCGGAGGCAATCCATCTCTTCAGTTTTCCGGCCCAGGCGGTAACGTCAGTAATTCTCGGCTGCCGAATGCTGGAAGCCAAGAGAGCTGAAATTCATGCGCTACTCGCCGCGTTACCGCAGTACGCTCACACTCGCTGTATTCATGCGGCCATTGACAATGAAAGCTACCGCCTCCGTGTCGGGCCCGCTCACTGACGACTAACCCTGTATGGACTCCCCCCAACGGTAGGAAACTGACCGTTTTGGTCGACGAGTACCGAAGGCGGTTCAAAGAGTTGATGGCTATTAAATTTGTAGCTAACTACGTATACCTGGTAACGGTTAGAGCCACAAATGAGTCGCGAATAGTTTTGTAATAGAACTCATGGCGCGCGTCCCTCACAAAGCGCTCAATCCCCAATATCTTCCCCCATCAAGCCCGCGATATGAAAGCACAACAGCGCGACCGCGGCGGACAGCAGCGCCAGCGTGTACGCCAGGCGCCGCCCATGCCATAGCGATAAAAACCAGCGGTGAAATTCGAGCACCAGGACGGCGGGCTGGCCGCCGAGGCGCTCGACCTCCTGCAGTTCGCGCGTCGATTCCGCGAGCGTGAGGGCGTAAGTGTTTCCGCCCACGATGCTGTAGCCGGCGGCGCTGGTGTCGGCGGGGTTCGCCGCCAGGAAATAAACCAGCGCGGCGGCGATCAGGCCCCCGATCAGGATGATGGCGCCGGCCAGGTAAAGGCGGCTTGCCGGGGTGAAAGGCTGGAAGGGCATAGCCGCCTGACCTGTCAGAGTCTGCGGTGCGCGGCGAGACGTCAGAGCGGGGCGGCCGGGGTCTGCTGACGGCGCTGGCGCTCGAGCGCCGCGCTCACGTCGCGCGGGTTCAGGCCGTACATCTCGGCAAACTCCGCGGGGGTCTTGCCGCTGCTCTCCAGGGCCCGGTACAGGGCCTCCTGTCTGGCGCGCTGCTGGTCGTATTCGGCAAACGCTTCCTCCAGCAGGGCGTTGGCGCGCGCATCGCTCGTCTGGACCTTGGCCCGGTACTCCTGGGGTGTCAGGCCGGAGGCCTCGAACGCGCGCAGGAGCTGCGCGCGAAACTTCGGCCGCAGGTCTTCGGGGGTTCGACCCTGCTTGCGGCGGAACAGCTCCAGCACGGACAGGCAGACATGCTCGGGGGCCACGGGCTCCACGGCCACGCCGGCCAGGTCGTGCCGCTGTTTGCCCGCGGCCACGCTTTGCAGGTAGCGCGTGGAGCGCGTGTGCACGCCCAGGGCGGCCTTGAGCGCGTCGCGCGAGAAATGCTCGGGGTGCGCGGCCAGCAGTTCCTGAAAGATCCCGAGCTTGAGCGGCAGGAACTCGGCGCCGAACAGATGCGGGTACAGCTCGAACAGTTTTTCCAGCACGGGCCGGGCGGAAGGCAGGCGTCCCGGTTTTTTGGCCGAAGTCTCGGGGGGCGTGGATGCATCTGGCAGGACAGGTGCGTCGGAGGGGCTGGGGGTCATGGAGTTAAACCTTTGATCAACCCACGATTGTCGGCGAAATGGCGATCGCTCAGTAATGCGGCGGCAGCTCGTCGCGCAGGTTGCGCGCCGCGCCGCTTGGCGCGTCCGTGGCGGGCTGGCGCAGATGGCCGATCTCGCGAATCAGCAGGTCGATTTGCTGTTGCTGACGGACGATGACCTGGTCCAGCTGCTCCAGCAGGTCTTCGGTGAAGGTGGCCTTGATCTCCAGATCGGTCAGGCGCTGTTCGATGTCGTGCGGGTTTTCCATATCCCTATTGGACCTGATTTGCTGGCGCGCCAGACGCACGACAATCAGGGAGTCACCACCCACCCAGGAGAAGCAGCCATGGTCGCTTATGTAGTCGCCCACGTCGAGGTCGTCGACGGCATCGGATACGAGGAGTACAGCCAGAAGGTGTCCGCCACGATCGAGGCGTACGGGGGGCGCTCCATTGCCCGCGGCGGCGTCACGGAAGTGTTGGAGGGCGAGGCGCCCGGGCGCTGGGTATTGCTCGAATTCCCGAGCATGGCCCGGCTCAAGGCCTGGTGGGACTCACCCGAGTACCTGCCGCTGCGCGCCATCCGTGCGCGCACGGCTAAATCCCTCTTGGTCGCGACCGAAGGGGTTTGAGCCGCCCGCGCCGGCGGAGTAAAGTTCCAGTTCACCCCATGATGTTGAAGGAGACACAATGACCGCCGCCGACGCCTTCCTGCGAGCCCGCGACTTCCTGCTGGCGCACCGCACCGACTACGCCACCGCCTACCGCGATTTCAAATGGCCCGAGCTCACCGAGTTCAACTGGGCGCTGGACCACTTCGACCGCATGGCGGTGGGCAACGACAAGCCTGCGCTGTGGATCGTCGAGGAGTCGGGCGAGCAGCGAAAGCTTTCGTTCGCGCAGATGTCGGCGCGCTCGAACCAGGTAGCCAACTGGCTGCGCGCGCAGGGCGCCAAGCGCGGCGACCGCGTCCTCCTCATGCTGAACAACGAGGTGCCGCTGTGGGAGAGCATGCTGGCCTGCATCAAGCTGGGTGTGGTGCTGATTCCCTGCTCCAACCTGCTGACGCCGCAGGACCTGCGCGACCGGATGCTGCGCGGCGACGTCAAGCACGCGATCGTGGGGGCGGCGAACGTCGACAAGTTCGCCGATGTGCCCGGCAGCTACACCCGCGTGTGCGTCGGCAAGGCCGTTGGCGGCTGGCTGGATTTTGCCGATTCGATGCAGGCCGCCACCGGCTTTACCCCGGACGGCGTGACCCGCGCGAGCGACCCCTTGCTGCTGTATTTCACCTCCGGAACGACGTCCCAGCCCAAGCTCGTGCTGCACACGCACCAGAGCTATCCGGTGGGCCATTTGTCGACGATGTACTGGATTGGCCTGCAGCCCGGCGACATCCACCTCAACATCTCCTCGCCCGGCTGGGCCAAGCACGCGTGGAGCTGTTTCTTCGCGCCCTGGAATGCCGGTGCCTGCGTTTTCATCTACAACTACACGCGCTTCAACGCGCCGGCCCTGCTCGGCGTGCTGGAAAAATTCCAGGTGACGACGATGTGCGCGCCGCCGACGGTGTGGCGCATGCTGATCCAGGAGGATCTCGCAGCGCATCGCGACCGTCTGCACATCCGTGAGTTGATCGGCGCCGGCGAGCCGCTGAACCCCGAGGTCATCGAGCAGATCAAGACGGCCTGGGGCATCACGGTACGCGACGGTTATGGCCAGACGGAAACCACGGCCCAGGTCGGCAACCCGCCGGGCCAGCCGGTGAAGGCGGGGTCGATGGGCCGGCCGCTGCCGGGCTATCGCGTGGCGCTGATCAACGCTGATGACCAGCACGCCGACGAGGGCGAGATTGCGCTGCAGCTGGATCCGCGCCCCGTCGGACTGATGAGCGGCTACCTCGACGACAGCGAGAAGAATGCCGAGGTGACGCGCGGGGGCGTGTACCGCACCGGCGACGTGGCCGCGCGCGATGCCGACGGCTACATCACCTACGTGGGCCGCGCCGACGATGTGTTCAAGGCCGCGGACTATCGCATCTCGCCGTTCGAGCTGGAATCCGTCGCGATCGAGCACGAAGCCGTGGCCGAGGCCGCGGTGGTGCCCAGCCCCGATCCGCTGCGTCTGGCGGTGCCCAAGGTCTTCGTGGTCCTGCGTCAGGGCTACAGCCCCTCGGCCGAGCTGGCCGAAAGCATCCTGACCTTTCTGCGGGTGAAGCTGGCGCCGTACAAGCGCATCCGCCGGCTCGAGTTTGCGGAGCTGCCCAAGACCATCTCCGGCAAGATCCGCCGCGTGGACCTGCGCCATGCAGAAGCCAGGCGCCGGGCCGCGAACGAGAAGGGCGAGTGGGAGTTCTTCGAAGAGGACTTTGCCGCCTTGCGGTCCCAGGCCGAAACGAAATCACCGCGCGCGTAGCGACCCCCAATCAACCATGTCCGAGAAGGATTCCGCGATGTTCCAGGCCCTGTTGCTCACCCAAAACGACAAGCAGACCGTTGCGACGCTGGCGCCGCTGGACGAAGCCCGGTTGCCGGCGGGCGACGTGACGGTGCGCGTGGAGTACTCGAGCCTGAATTTCAAGGATGCGCTGGCGATCACCGGGCGCGGCGCGATCGTGAAGAAGTGGCCGCTGGTGCCGGGCATCGACCTGGCGGGCGTCGTCGAACAAAGCAACGACCCCGCCTGGAAGCCCGGCGACCGCGTCGTCGTCAACGGCTGGGGCATCGGCGAGACGGATTGGGGCGGCCTGGCGCAGAAGGCGCGGCTCTCCGCGGGGTGGCTGCTGCGGCTGCCCGAGGCTTACTCGACCCGGCAGGCGATGGCCATCGGCACCGCGGGCTACACCGCGGCCCTGTGCGTGATGGCCTTGCAGCGCCACGGCCTCAAGGCGGGTGACGGCGAAGTACTTGTTACCGGCGCGGCCGGTGGGGTTGGTTCGGTGGCCGTGCGGCTGCTCTCGGGCCTCGGCTATTTGGTCACCGCGTCCACGGGACGGCCGCAGGAAGCCGACTACCTGACGTCGCTGGGTGCGGCGCACATCATCGACCGCGCCGAACTCTCCGCGCAGGGCAAGCCGCTGCAGAAGGAGCGCTGGGCCGGCGTGGTCGACACGGTCGGCAGCCACACCCTGGCCAACGCCTGCGCCGCAACCCAATGGAACGGCGCCGTCGCGGCCTGCGGCCTGGCGCAGGGCGCGGATTTCCCGAGCACCGTGATGCCCTTCATCCTGCGCGGCGTGACGCTGTACGGCATCAACTGTGTCTTCATCAACAACGCCAGGCGTGCCGAGGCCTGGCGGCTGCTGGCGCAGCACGTGGATGGCGACACCCTGGAGCGCATGACGGTCGAAATCGGGCTGTCGCAGGTGATTGAAAAATCAACCGACCTGCTGGACGGCAAGGTGCGCGGCCGCCTGGTGGTGGATGTGAACCGCTGAGTCAGGCCCGCGGCGCGCGTCCGCCGCTGCAGCGCTCGATGCCGCTCAGATCCAGCCTGGACTGCACTTCCTCGAAGCCGGCACCGCTAAGCAACGCACGCACCGACTCGGCCTGGTCGTAGCCGTGTTCCAGCAGCAGCCAGCCGCCCGGGTGCAGGTGCGCACGCGCCTGCGCGATGATGGGGCGAATGTCGTCCAGACCGTCGTCGCCGCTGGCCAGCGCCTGCAGCGGCTCGTGCGTCAAATCCATCAGGTGCCGGTCCTGCGCGGCGATGTAGGGCGGGTTCGACACGATGGCGTGGTAGCGGCCTTCGATCGGCGTCAGCCATGAGCCTTGAATGAATTCGATAGCCAACCCCAGCCGCTGCGCGTTGGCCTGGGCGACCTGAAGCGCGTCGGCGCTGGCGTCCGTGGCGCTGACTTGCAGGCCGGGCCGCGCGTGCTTGAGCGCCAGCGCCACGGCACCGCTGCCGGTGCCCAGGTCGATGACGGAGATGCCCCCCCCCCGGAGCGCCTGCGGCGCCTCCCCCTCAAGGGGGCGATACCAGCGGCCCGGCAAAGCCGGTTCCGCGGTATCCCTGGCATCGGGCAGCGCAGGGTTCGACCGAACGGATGCCTCGTCCAGCACCTCCAGCGCCCACTCCACCAGCGTTTCAGTGTCCGGCCGGGGCACCAGCACGCGCGCGTCAATCTGCAGATCCAGTCCGAAAAATTCCTTGTGGCCGGTGAGGTAGGCGAGCGGCTCGCCGCCAGAGCGGCGCTGCACCAGGGCGTCAAACGTGGCTTGCACCGCGGGCGGCAGCGCATCGGTGTCGTGCGCGAGCAGCCAGGCGCGGTCGTGCGGGGCGCGGCCCAGCGCGTGCAGCAGCAGCAACTGCGCATCCAGCCGGTCCAGGCCGCGGGACTGCGCTTCGAGCAGCGCCTGGGCGGTGGAGGTCATGGTCGATTGCTATGAAAAAAATAGCCGACTTCGCATACCACGTAAGGGCTACAGGTCGATTTGATACAAAGTTAGCGAGTAGTCAAGCACTCGCCACTTCCAGCTCGGCCAGCTGCTGCGCCGCCTCGTAGGCCTGCAGCGCCTGCACCACGTCGTCCAGCTCGCCCTCCATGATGGCGAGCAGCTTGTACAGCGTGAGGTTGATGCGGTGGTCGGTGAGGCGTCCCTGCGGGAAGTTGTAGGTGCGGATGCGGTCGCTGCGGTCGCCGCTGCCGATCAGGCTCTTGCGCTCGGCGGCGTCCTTCGCGGCGCGCTCGGAGCGGTCCTTTTCCTGGATGCGCGCGGTGAGTACCTTGAGCGCCTGGGCCTTGTTGCTGTGCTGGCTGCGCCCGTCCTGGCACTCGGCCACGATGCCGGTCGGAATGTGCGTGATGCGCACCGCCGAGTCGGTCTTGTTGATGTGCTGGCCACCGGCACCGCTGGCGCGGTAGGTGTCGATGCGCAGGTCGGCCGGGTTGATCTTGATGGCCTCCTGCTCATCGGGCTCGGGCAGCACGGCCACGGTGCAGGCGCTGGTGTGGATGCGCCCCTGCGTCTCGGTGGCCGGCACGCGCTGCACGCGGTGCCCGCCGGATTCGAACTTGAGCGCTCCATAGGCCTGGTCACCGACCACGCGCAGCACCACTTCCTTGTAGCCCCCGAGTTCGCTGGGCGACTCGCTGATGATCTCGGTCTTCCAGCCGCGGCGCTCGCAGTAGCGGGCGTACATGCGCAGCAGATCGGCCGCGAACAGGGCCGATTCGTCGCCGCCCGTGCCGGCGCGGATTTCGACGAAGGCGTTGCGCGCGTCGTCCGGGTCCTTGGGCAGCAGCATGCGCTGCAGCTCGGCGTGCAGTTGCGCCAGTTCGGCCTGCGCCGAGGCAATTTCCTCCTGCGCCATCTCGGCCATGTCGGCGTCACTCGTGGGGTCGGCCTGCAGGGCCTGGGCCGCGGCCAGATCGTTTTCGCGCGCCACATAGCGCTGGTAGCGGCTCACCAGCTGCGCCACGTCGGAGTGCTCGCGCGAGAGCACCAGAAACTGGCTCATGTCGCGCATGATGTCTTCGCGCGAGAGCAAAAAGTCCAGCTCCGACAAACGGACAGCGTAACGCTCCAGCCGCGCGCGCAGGAAGGATTTCATGGGGCGCCCCTAACGGCTTTTGCGCAGAAAGAAATGCTCGATGGCGACACTGGCGCGTTCGCGGGCCGCGTGGTCGCCCGCATGCAGCTCGGCCATGGCGCCGTGCAGCATCTTCTGGGTCAGGCCCCTGGACAGGGCCTCCAGCACCGCATCGACATCTTCGCCGCGGGCCAGCAGCCGGCGCGCGCGCGCGATTTCGGCGCCGCGCCATTCGTCCGCCTGCGCGTTCAGTTGCTGGATCAGCGGCACACTGCCGCGCTGGTCCATCCAGTGCATGAAGCTTTGCACGCCGGCGTCGATGATGACCTCGGCCTGTGCCACCGCCGCCTGGCGATTCGCCTGGCCGGTCTGCACCACGGCCGCGAGGTCGTCCACGGTGTACAGGTACACGTCCTGCAGCGCCTTGACCTCGATCTCGATGTCGCGCGGCACGGCCAGGTCGACCATGAACATCGGGCGGTGCCGGCGCGCCTTCAGGGCCCGCTCGACGGCGCCCAGGCCGATGATGGGCAGGGTGCTGGCGGTGCAGCTGACCACGGCGTCGAACTCGTGCAGGCGCGCGGGCAGGTCGGCCAGGCGCATCACCTCGCCGCCGAAGCGGCTGGCCAGTTTTTCACCGCGCTCCAGGGTGCGGTTCGCGATGGCGATGGCCTTCGGGTTTCTGGCCGCGAAATGGGTGGCCGCGAGTTCGATCATCTCGCCGGCGCCGACAAACAGGACCTTGATCTGGCTCAGGTCCTCGAACAACTGGCCCGCCAGCCGCACGGCGGCGGCGGCCATGCTGATGGAGTGCGCGCCGATTTCGGTCGAGGTGCGCACTTCCTTGGCCACCGCAAACGAGCGCTGGAACAGCTGGTTCAGCGTCGTGCCCAGGGCACCGGCTTCTTCCGCGGCACGCACCGCGTCCTTGATCTGGCCCAGGATCTGGGCCTCGCCCAGCACCATGGAATCGAGCCCGCTGGCGACGCGAAAGGCATGGCGCGCCACCGGCCCGTCTTCCAGTGTGTAGGTGTGCGAGCGCAGCAGCTCGGGGGAGACGTTGCCCGTGCGGGCCAGCCAGTCCAGCGCGTGGCCCGCCGCCAGTCTTTCGCCGGCGCAGTAAATTTCGGTCCGGTTGCAGGTGGACAGGATGGCCACCTCGGGATGGCGGGCCAGCGACGCGCGCAACCCATGCAGGGCCGGCTGGATCTGGTCGACGGCGAACGCAAAGCGACCGCGCAGATCGAGCGGCGCGGTCGTGTGATTGATGCCTAAAGCCCAGACTGCCATTTTTGAATTATAAAATTTATGGCTCGAACAGGTATTGAGCCGGATCAACGACCTGCCACTGGCACACAAAACGCAACACCATGGGACCTCTGGACCTGCTCATTCAACTGCTCAATTTCGTCGCGCCGGCGCTGTTCGTGGCCATTGTCACGGCGCTGGCCTCCCGGTTATTTGAAAGAAAAGGCCCTGCAGTCCATACGTGGTGGGCGCAGGTAGCTATCAATTCTGTAGTCGGCGTGGCCGCCTTGCTGCTCGGGCTGTGGTACTTCGGGCACGACGGCAAGATGGCGACCTACGCGGCGCTGGTGCTTGGCTGCGCCACCAGCCAGTGGCTCATGGTGCGGGGCTGGCGGCGCTGAGCCGGCCGCGTCAAGCCCGCGGGGCGAACAAATCCACGCGGTCGGTGATGATGCCGTCGGTGCCGAGGTCCAGCAGGCGCTGGGCGGCCCACTCGTCGTTCACGGTGTAGCTCAAGGCACGCAGCCCGGCGTTGTGGGCCTGCGCGACGCTGGCACGGTCCCACAGCGCGTGGTTGCACACAATGGCCACGCAGCCCAGGTCGATGGCGGCCTCCAACCAGCCCTGCCAGAGCGTGTCCAGCAGCAGGCCGCGCGGCAAGCAGGGTTCGGCCGCCTGCGCGCCCTGCAGCGCCTCAATGCTGAACGAGCTGAGCAGGGGCGGCGCGGCCGCGTCGCGCCAGAGCCGTGCGGCATGGTGGGCGACCACTCCGCCGGTGTGGCGCTCCACGCCGGGCGTGGGCTTGATCTCGACATTCAAAAAATGGCCGTTGTGCAGGCAATAGCGGGCGATGTTCTCGAAACTGGGCAGCGGCTCGCCCGCAAAGGCGCGCGAATGCCAGCTGCCCGCGTCCAGTTGCGCGAGCTCGCCCCAGGGGTGCTCGCCGCCGACGTCGCTGGCCGCGGCATCCAGCCGCTGGCGGCTGTTGGTAGTGCGCGCGAGCAGGGTGTCGTGCATCAGAAATGGCACGCCGTCGCTGGACAGCTTCACATCGCACTCGAACATGCGGTAGCCGTGACTGGCCCCGAGCCGGAACGCGGCCAGTGTGTTCTCCGGTGCCAGCTTGCCCGCGCCGCGGTGCGCGATCCAGCGCGGGTAAGGCCAAAGCTCGAAGCTGACGGTTTGCAGCGACATGGTGCGGATCGCGTCGACTACAGCCGCTGCCCGCTGGCGGCGTCGAACCAGTGCAGGCGATCAAAGCGCGGCGTCACGTGAATGGTCGCGCCGATGGCCGGTGCCACCTGGCCCTCGTCGGTGCGCACGATCAGCGGCTCGCCGCCCATGCGGCAATACACCAGCCGCTCCGCGCCCAGCATTTCCAGCGTTTCGACCTGCAGCGCCCAGCCCGTGGGCGTGATCTGCAGGTGCTCGGGGCGAATGCCCATGAGGGCGCCGGCAGGGCCTTTCAACTCGGCATTCGGCCCGTTCTTGAGCAGGTTCATCGGCGGCGAGCCCATGAAGCTGGCGACGAATGTGGTGGCCGGGCGCGTGTAGACCTCTTCGGGCGTGCCGAACTGTTCCATGCGGCCCGCGTTCATCACGATCATGCGCTGCGCCAGCGTCATCGCCTCGATCTGGTCGTGCGTGACGAAGAGCGAGGTGATGCCCAGCTCACGGTGCAGCTTCTGGATTTCGAGCCGGGTCTGCACGCGCAGCTTGGCGTCCAGGTTCGACAGCGGCTCGTCGAACAAAAAGACCTGCGGCTGGCGCACGATGGCGCGGCCCATCGCGACGCGCTGGCGCTGCCCGCCGGACAGCGCGCGGGGCTTGCGGTCCAGCAGATGGGCCAGCTCCAGAATTCCGGCGGCCTTGTCGACCCGGGCCCTGATTTCGGCAGCCGGCACCCTGGCGATCTTCAGGCCGTAGGCCATGTTGTCGAACACGCTCATGTGGGGGTACAGGGCGTAGTTCTGGAACACCATGGCGATGTCGCGCTCCGCCGGTTCCAGGTCATTCACGACCCGCGCGCCAATGGCGATTTCGCCGCCGCTGATCTCTTCCAGCCCGGCCACCATACGTAAGAGCGTGGACTTGCCGCAACCGGACGGGCCGACGATGACCACGAATTCGTGGTCGGCAATTTCCGCGCTGACGCCGTGCAGCACCTGCACCGCCGTCTTGCCGGTGCCGTAGTGTTTGGTGATGTTCCTGAGTGAAATGGAGGCCATTTTTGATCTTTATTTTTCCGTATCAACCAGGCCCTTGACGAACCACTTCTGCATCAGGATGACCACGATGGCCGGCGGCACCATGGCCAGGATGGCGGTGGCCATCACCACGTTCCACTGGTTTGCCGAGTCGCCGCCCGCGATCATGCGTTTGATGCCGATCACCACCGGGTACATGTCCTCGCTGGTGGTGGCCAGCAGCGGCCACAGGTACTGGTTCCAGCCGTAGATGAACTGGATCACGAACAACGCCGCGATCGAGGTCTTGGACAGCGGCAGCAGGATGTCCTTGAAGAAACGCATTGGCCCGGCGCCATCCATGCGCGCCGCTTCCACCAGCTCATCGGGCACGGTCAGGAAGAACTGGCGGAACAGGAAGGTGGCGGTGGCCGAGGCGATCAGGGGAATGGTCAGGCCCGCATAGGTGTTGAGCATGCCCAGATCGGACACCACCTTGTAGGTCGGCATGATGCGCACCTCGACCGGCAGCATCAGCGTGACGAAGATGGCCCAGAAGAAGAAATTCTTGAACGGGAAGCGGAAGTAGACGATGGCGAACGCCGACAAGAGCGAGATGGCGATCTTGCCAAAGGTGATCACCAGCGCCGTGACCAGACTCACCCACATCATGCGCGCCACCGGCGCGGTCGAGCCGGCGCCGTCGCCGCCGCCCAGCAGGGCGGTTTTGTAGGTTTCCCACAGATGGCCGCCCGGCAGCAGCGGCATCGGCGCCTGGATGATTTCCTGTGCGGTGTGCGAGGAGGCGACGAACGCCAGGTACAGCGGAAATGCGACGACCAGCAGGCCCAGCACCATCACCACGTGGGCCAGGACCGTCAGCCACGGGCTGCGTTCAACCATGATGCAGGGCTTTCATCAATATTGGACCTTTTTCTCGACATAGCGGAACTGCACCACGGTCAGCGCAATCACGATGGCCATGAGCACCACCGACTGGGCCGCGGAGCCGCCCAGATCGCCATTCTTGAAGCCGTCGTTATAGACCTTGTAGACCAGGATCATGGTGTCCTGGCCCGGACCGCCGCGCGTGGTGGCGTCGATGATCGCAAAGGTGTCGAAGAAGGCGTAGACCATGTTGATCACCAGCAGGAAGAAAGTGGTCGGCGACAGCAGCGGAAACTGGATGCTCCAGAAGCGCCGCCAGGGTCCTGCGCCGTCGATGGCTGCCGCTTCGATCAGGGACTTGGGAATCGACTGCAGTCCCGCCATGAAGAACAGGAAATTGTAGGAAATCTGCTTCCACACCGCGGCCATCACGATCAGGGCGACCGCATCGCCCGTATTGAGCAGGGAGTTCCAGTCCACGCCAAGGCTGCGCAACGCATACGCCACGACGCCCAGCGTGGGCGAGAACATGAACAGCCACAGGACGCCCGCCACGGCCGGCGCGACCGCATACGGCACGATCAGGAAAGTCTTGTAAAACAGCGCACCCCGGATGATGCGGTCCGCAAAAACAGCCAGCATGAGCGACAGGCCAATGCCCAAGGCCGCCACCAGCAACGAGAAGAGCGCGGTGATCTTGAAGGAGTTCAGATACGCCGAGTCGGTGAACAGGTCTCTGAAATTGTCGAAACCCACCCACTGGGTAGACAGGCCAAAGGCATCCTGCAGCTGGAACGATTGCAGCATGGCCTGCCCGGCCGGCCAGAAGAAGAAGACCGCGATGACGGTCACCTGAGGCGCGAGCAGCATCCACGGTAGCCACCGGGAGCGGAAGAGGACACGTTTTTCCATGGATCAAACTATGAGGCCCTCCCCGCGTTGCGGGAAGGGCCGGAGCCAATCGCCGTCATGACGGCGCCGACGAAAGCAATCCTTCAGGACTTGTTGGCCTTCTGGAACCGTTCCAGTTGCTCGTTGCCGCGTGTGACGGCAGCGTCCAGCGCCTCTTTCGGCGTTTTCTTGCCGGTCCAGATCTGCTCGGTTTCTTCGTCGATGATGGTGCGGATCTGGTTGAAGTTGCCCAGCCGGATGCCGCGCGACTTGTCCGTGGTCTTGCGGATCATCTGCGTCACCGCCACATCGGTACCGGGGTGCTCCTTGTAGAAGCCGGACTTGTCGGTGAGTTCATAGGCGGCCGTGGTGATCGGCAGGTAGCCGGTGCGCTTGTGGCTGGCCGACTGCACGTCGGGCCGCGACAGGTACTTGAAGAACGCCGCCACGCCCTTGTAGGTTTCCGCTTTCTTGCCCGCCATCACCCACAGGCTGGCACCGCCGATGATGGTGTTTTGCGGAGCGCCGGCCACATCCGGGTAATACGGCAGGGCCGAGATGCCGTAGGCAAACTTGGCTTCCTTGCTGACGCGCGAATACAGGCCGGAGGAGCCCGTCATCATCGCGCATTCACCCGAGGGGAACGAGACATCGGCCGCGTTGTCGCGGCCCTTGTAGACGAACAGGCCCTGCTTGGCCATATTGGACAGATCGTCGAAATGGCGTACGTGCAGTGGCGAGTTGAAGACCAGCCGGGCTGCCGGGCCGCCGAAGCCATTGTTCAGCGTTGCAAACAGCACGTTGTGCCAGGTCGAGAAGCTCTCCAGTTGGGTCCAGCTCATCCAGCTCGTCGTGAACGGGCACTTGTGGCCGGCTGCCTTGAGCTTGGCGGCGTCCAGAATCACTTCGGGCCAGGTGGCGGGCGCCTTGTTGGGGTCGATGCCCGCAGCCTTGAACGCATCCTTGTTGTAATAAAAAACCGTGGTCGAACTGTTGAATGGCAGGCTCAGCATCTGGCCGTTGGGCGCCGTGTAGTAGCCCGCCACCGCCGGAATGTAGGCCTTGCTGTCGAACTTGGCGCCGCCCATGGTCATGACTTCGCCGACCGGCTTGATCGCGCCCTTGGCCGCCATCATGGTGGCGGTGCCGACTTCATACACCTGCAGGATGTCGGGCGCGTTGCCGGCCCGAAATGCCGCCATGCCGGCGGTCAGCGTTTCGCCATAGGTGCCCTTGTAGGTGGGAACGACCTTGTATTCTTTCTGGCTTGCGTTGAAGTCCTTGGCGAGGTCGCCGACCCAATCGCCCAGCGGTCCGCTCATGGCGTGCCACCACTGGATTTCGGTTTGCGCCTGCGCCGACAAGGGCAGGACCAAGGCCGCAGCAAGCGCTGCCGCAGTAAATTGCAGTTTCATCGTGAAGACTCCTGTATCGATGCCTGAGGCTATCAAGGAAATGTGACACATTGATTTAACACGACAGCACCGGCACGCCGCAACCCGGGTTTCCATGGGGTTCCCCCATGGCAGGCGCGTGAATGCTGCGCTGCGGTAACATTCGATCCCAGCACGGCAGTCCGTTCTGGCTGCAATTCCAGGACCTCATGAACGCTCCCACAACGCTCAACCACCTCATGGCCGCGGCCGATGAGGCGCCCCGCCTGCGCGAAATCCCCTACAACTACACCTCGTTTTCCGACCGCGAGATCGTGATCCGGCTGTTGGGCGCAAGGGCCTGGGAGGTGCTTAATTCCCTGCGCCAGGAGCGGCGCACCGGGCGTTCGGCGCGCATGCTGTACGAGGTGCTGGGCGACATCTGGGTGGTGCAGCGCAATCCGTATCTGCAGGACGATTTGCTGGACAACCCGAAGCGCCGCAAGCTGCTGGTGGAGGCCCTGGAGCACCGCCTGGCCGAGGTCGGAAAACGCCGCACACCCGCGATGGATGCCGGGCGGGACGTCATCGTTGGAGAGCTTCTTGAGGCTGCAGCCCAGGCGGTACGGGCATTCGATGCTACATTTTTGGAAGTGGCCCGCCTGCGCCGGCAGGCCCGGCGCGTGCTGCAGAAGTGCACCGCGAGGGACAACATCAAGTTCGACGGCCTCTCGCGCGTCTCGCACGTGACCGATGCCACCGACTGGCGCGTGGAGTACCCGTTTGTGGTGCTGACCCCGGATACCGAGGCCGAGATGGCGGCCCTGGTCAAGGGCTGCATCGAACTGGGCCTGACCATCATTGCGCGCGGCGGCGGCACCGGCTACACGGGCGGCGCCATTCCCTTGAGCTGGAGGAGCGCGGTCATCAACACCGAAAAGCTGGAGGCCATGACCGAGGTCGAGATGGTTTCGTTGCCCGGGCTGGACCAGCCGGTGGCCACCGTGTGGACCGAGGCGGGCGTGGTGACGCAGCGCGTGGCGGACGCCGCCGAGCGCGCAGGCTTCGTGTTTGCCGTCGATCCGACCTCGGCCGAGGCCTCGTGCATCGGCGGCAACATCGCCATGAACGCGGGCGGCAAAAAGGCCGTGCTGTGGGGCACCGCGCTGGACAACCTGGCCTCGTGGCGCATGGTGACGCCGCAGGCGCAGTGGCTGGAAGTCACGCGGCTGAACCACAACCTGGGCAAGATCCACGATGCCGAGCTGGCCAGCTTCGAGCTGCGCTACTTCGAGGCCGACGGCAAGACGCCGGTGCGCACCGAGCGGCTGGACATTCCCGGCAAGACCTTCCGCAAGGAAGGGCTGGGCAAGGACGTGACCGACAAGTTCCTCTCGGGCCTGCCCGGCATCCAGAAAGAGGGCTGCGACGGCCTGATCACCAGCGCGCGCTGGATCGTGCACCGCATGCCGGTGCACACCCGCACCGTGTGCCTGGAGTTCTTTGGTAACGCGAAGGACGCGGTGCCCAGCATCGTCGAGATCAAGGACTTCATGTTCTCCCTGCAAAAGCGCACGGGTGAGAATGGCGAAGGACCGGCTCCCTCCCCGGTCCTGCTGGCGGGCCTGGAACATCTGGATGACCGCTACCTGAAGGCCGTGGGCTACGCCACCAAGTCGAAGAAACATGGCGGCCTGCCCAAGATGGTGCTGTTCGGCGACATCGCGGGCGACGACGCCGACGCCGTGGCGCGCGCCACCTCCGAGGTGGTGCGCATTGCCAACTCGCGCAGCGGCGAGGGCTTCATCGCCATCAGCCCGGAGGCGCGCAAGAAGTTCTGGCTGGATCGCAAGCGCACGGCGGCCATCAGCCGGCACACCAACGCCTTCAAGATCAACGAGGACGTGGTGATTCCGCTGCCGCGCATGGCCGAATACACCGACGGTATCGAGCGCATCAACATCGAGCTGAGCCTCGCCAACAAGCTCCGGCTGTGCGACGAGCTGGAGGCTTTCTTTACGCGCGGCAACCTGCCGCTGGGCAAGAAGGACGAGTCGGGCGAGGTGCCGTCGGCCGAACTGCTGGAAGACCGCGTGGCGCAGGCGCTGGCGTTGATCCACGAGGTGCGCGCGCTGTGGAGCGGCTGGCTGAAGGGCGTGGCCGAGCTGTTTCCCGGGCTGCAGGACCATTCGCTGCGCGCCAGCTGGAAGACGCAGATTCGCGCTCCGCTACAGGCGATTTTTTCGGGCGACGCGTTCAAGCCGATTCTGGAAGAGTGCAACGCGGTTCACCAGCGCGTGCTCAAGGGCCGGGTCTGGGCCGCGCTGCACATGCATGCGGGCGACGGCAATGTACACACCAACATCCCGGTCAACAGCGACGACTACGACATGCTGCAAACCGCGCACGAGGCGGTCAAGCGCATCATGGCGCTGGCACGCTCGCTCGACGGCGTGATCTCGGGCGAGCACGGCATCGGCATCACCAAGCTCGAGTTCCTGAGCGATGAAGAGCTCCAGCCGTTCACCGACTACAAGCGCCGGGTCGATCCCGAGGGGCGCTTCAACAAGGGCAAGCTGCTGCGCACCCCCTCACCCCGACCCTCTCCCGCTGGCGGGAGAGGGGGCCAGCCACTCCCTCTCCCGCCAGCGGGAGAGGGCAGGGGTGAGGGCGAGATCCAGGCCGATTTGACCAACGCCTACACGCCCAGCTTCGGCCTCATGGGGCACGAGTCGCTGATCATGCAGCAGTCCGACATCGGCGCGATTGCCGATTCGGTGAAGGACTGCCTGCGCTGCGGCAAGTGCAAGCCCGTGTGCGCCACCCACGTGCCGCGTGCCAACCTGTTGTACAGCCCGCGCAACAAGATCCTGGCGACCTCGCTGCTGGTCGAGGCCTTCCTGTACGAGGAGCAGACCCGGCGCGGCGTCTCGATCCGGCACTGGGAGGAGTTCGAGGACGTGGCCGACCACTGCACCGTGTGCCACAAGTGCCTGTCCCCGTGCCCGGTCGACATCGACTTCGGCGACGTGTCGATGAACATGCGCAACCTGCTGCGCAAGATGGGGAAAAAGAGCTTTCGCCCCGGCAATGCGGCGGCCATGTTCTTTCTCAACGCCACCAATCCGCAGACCATCAAGCTGGTGCGCGGCGCCATGGTCGGCGTGGGCTTCAAGGCGCAGCGCCTGGCCAACCAGCTGCTGCACCGGCTGGCCCGGGCGCAGACCGCCAAACCGCCGGCCACGCTGGGCACCGCGCCGGTGCGCGAGCAGGTGATCCACTTCATCAACAAGAAGATGCCGGGCGGCCTGCCCAAGAAGACGGCGCGCGCGCTGCTCGACATCGAGGACAAGGATTACGTGCCGATCATCCGCAACCCCACGGGCACCACGCCTGAGACGGAGGCGGTGTTCTACTTCCCGGGCTGCGGCTCCGAGCGGCTGTTCTCGCAGGTGGGGCTCGCGACCCAGGCCATGCTCTGGCACGCCGGCGTGCAGACCGTGCTGCCGCCCGGCTACCTGTGCTGCGGCTATCCGCAGCGTGGCGCGGGCCAGTACGACAAGGCCG
Source organism: Polaromonas sp. C04 (assembly GCF_002002705.1). Classification (GTDB taxonomy): domain Bacteria; phylum Pseudomonadota; class Gammaproteobacteria; order Burkholderiales; family Burkholderiaceae_C; genus Rhodoferax_A. Next base: position 17,463 of record NZ_MUNS01000020.1, read on the forward strand.
AGAAAATCATCACCGACAACCGCGTGCTGTTCCACCGCGTGGCCAATACGCTCAACTACCTGGACATCAAGACCGTGGTGGTGAGCTGCGGCACCTGCTATGACCAGCTGCAGGGCTACGAGTTCGACAAGATCTTTCCGGGCAGCCGCATCATCGACATCCACGAGTACCTGCTGGAAAAAGGCATCACGCTGCCCGCGGGGCAGGGGGGCTACCTGTACCACGAGCCTTGCCACAATCCCATGAAGCTCGGCGATCCGATGAAAACGGTCAAGGCGCTGGTCGGCGACAACGTGATCAAGAGCGAGCGCTGCTGCGGCGAATCCGGCACGCTGGGCGTGACCCGGCCCGACATTGCGACCCAGGTGCGGTTTCGCAAGGAAGAAGAAATCCGCAAGGGCGAAGCGCAACTGCGCGCCGCCGGCACCGTAGGCGCGCAAGGCAATGTGAAGATTCTCACCAGCTGCCCGAGCTGTCTGCAGGGCCTCAAGCGCTATGAAGACGACCTGCAGAACGGCCTGCTCGAGGCCGATTACATCGTGATCGAGATGGCGAACCAGATCCTGGGCGAACAGTGGCTGCCCGAGTACGTGGCCGCCGCGAATGCGGGCGGGATCGAGCGCGTGTTGGTCTGATACCTTGCGGGACAGACCAGGAATTACGCAGCAATTTTGCTCTGCCACCAACACTTGAGAGGAGCCTTCCATGGCCGGTTTGAAATCCGGGGCGCCGACGCCCCAAGACATCACGGTACACAGCCAGTCGCGCGTGCTTGAAATCACGTTTTCGGACGGCGTCACCTTTCGCATTCCGTTCGAGCTGATGCGCGTGTATTCGCCCTCTGCCGAGGTGCAGGGCCATGGCCACGGCCAGGAAGTGCTGCAGACCGGCAAGCGCGAGGTGGACCTGGTGGCGCTGGAGCCGATTGGCAACTACGCGGTGCAACCGAGCTTTTCCGACGGCCACAACACCGGTATTTTCTCGTGGGACTACCTGTACTTTCTGGGCTCCCAGCAGGACAAGCTGTGGGGCGACTACACGGAGCGCCTGCGCGCCGCCGGTGTCGATCGCGACGCGCCCATGCCGGGCAAGGGCGGGCACGCCCGCGGCAGCCATTGAGGCTCCCGTCTGCTATTAATAATATAGCATCCTGCGTAGATCCATCAAGGGCGTAGCCCCGATTTTTCTCATCATTTCGACTAATTCCCGACAAATCTCCGACACAATGCGGGGGTGTCACCGCGCTGGCGCCATTTCCGCTCTAGCATCGCCCTTATGACAACAACGCATTTCGGTTTTCAATCGGTCGAAGAAGGCGACAAGGCGCGCCGCGTGCGCGGCGTGTTCGACTCGGTCGCGCCCAAATACGACCTGATGAACGACCTCATGTCGCTGGGGCTGCACCGCGCCTGGAAGGCCTACACCGTGCTGGTGGCCGATGTGCGCGAGGGCCAATCGGTGCTCGATATCGCGGGCGGCACGGGCGATCTGGCGCTGGCCTTCGCCAAGAAGGCCGGCGCATCGGGCCGGGTGGTGCACACCGACATCAACGAGGCCATGCTGCGCACCGGGCGCGAGCGCCTGCTCGATGCGGGCGTGGCGCTGCCCACGCTGGTGTGCGACGCCGAAAAGCTGCCGTTTGCCAGCGACTCGTTCGATGTGGTCAGCGTCGCCTTCGGCCTGCGCAACATGACGCACAAGGACGCGGCGCTGGCCGAGATGAACCGCGTGCTTCACCCCGGCGGCAAGCTGCTGGTGCTCGAATTCTCGAAGGTGGCCAAGCCGCTGGAGAAGCTCTACGACTGGTATTCCTTCAAGGTGCTGCCCGGCTTGGGCCGGCTGGTGGCCGGCGACGACGCCAGCTACCGCTACCTGGCGGAGTCCATTCGCATGCACCCCGATCAAGAGGCGCTCAAGGCCCTGATGAAGCAAAGCGGCTTTGGCCATGTGGACTATCACAACCTGTCCGGCGGCGTCGTGGCGCTGCATGTTGGAATCAAGTGCTAGCGCATCCGGGAAAAAAGGAAAAGGGAGATTGACATGAAGTACTGGTCTTTGATTCTGGCGGTTTTTCTCGCCCTGTCGAGCCTGAACGCCGACGCGGCGCGGCGCCTGGGGGGCGGGCGCTCCTTCGGCCAGCAGTCCGGCAACGTGACGCAGCGCGAGGCCGCCCGGGCGCCGGTCGCGCCGGGCGGCGCCACGCAAAGTGCGGCCAAACCGGCGCCCGCTGCGGCGGGGGCCAATGGCGCCGCTCCTGCACCCCGAAAGCCGTGGGGCGGCATGCTCGGCGGCCTGGCGGCCGGTCTGGGCCTGGCCTGGCTGGCGCACTCGCTCGGGTTGGGCGCGGCGTTTGGGCAAATCCTGCTGCTGGCCCTGGTGGTGGTGATCGGGCTTGCGGTGTACGGGATGGTGATGCGTTCGCGCAGGGCGGGCGCCACGCCGGCGGGCGCTGGGTTTGCATTCGAGGGCGCCGGCGGCGCGCCGGCGGCGGTCACGCCGCGCCAGTACAGCCCCGACAACGTGGGCAACGACGCTTCGGCACGTCCCTGGGAGCGCACCGGCATGGCGTTTGATCCGGACAAATCCCAGAACGGGGCGGCGGCCTTGCCCGCTCCAGGCTCCCTGATCGGTTCAGCCCTGACTGGCTCGCAAACCTGGGGCGTTCCCGAAGGGTTCGATGCCGACGGGTTTCTGGCCGCGGCCAAGCGCAACTTTGTGACGCTGCAGGACGCCTGGGATCGCGCCGACATCGGCATGCTGCGCACCATGATGACCGACACCATGCTGGGCGAGATCAAGACCCAGCTGTCCGAGCGCGAAGTGCATACGGGCGGGCAGTCCAACCGGACCGACGTGGTGATGCTGCAGGCGCAGTTGCTGGGCATCGAGGACCTGGGCGAGGGCTACCTGGCCAGCGTGGAGTTCTCCGGCATGATCCGCGAGGAGCCGTCCGCCGGCCCGAGCCCGTTCCGGGAGGTCTGGAACATGTCCAAGCCCAAGAGCGGCACCAGCGGCTGGCTGGTGGCCGGCGTGCAGGCGCTCCAGTAGCGAGGTGACGGCGCGTTGGGCGCCGCCGGGGCGCAATGGCTTTCGGGGAATAATCGGGGACTATGGTTACATCGTCCCCCTTTTCTTTTTTGAACGATATGGTCGACAAGCTGGCGCCCGGTCTGAGGGCACCGGCATGGCTGGTCGACGAGATGCAGCATCGCCTGGTGCTGTTCCTGAATCACGTGCTGGCGCAGGAGAGTGAGGCCATGGCCCGCCTTGCACGGCAAAAAGACCGTGTCGTCCTTGCCCAGTGGCGCTCATTCGCTATCAAGCTGATAGCGACTCCGGCCGGCCTGCTCGACGTGGCGCCGGCGCACGCGCGCCCCGACCTGACGCTGGCCATGCTGCAGGCGTCGCCGTTCGAGTTGGCCCAGGCGGCGCTGCGAGGCGACAAGCCCGCCGTGCGCATTGAAGGCGATGTGCAGCTCGCCGCCGAGGTCAACTGGCTGGTGGACCATGTGCGCTGGGACGTGGAAGAAGACCTGTCGCGCGTGCTGGGTGATGCGCCGGCCCATGCATTGGGCCAGGCCGCGCGCCGTCTGGCGGACGGGCTGCGCCAGTTCACCAGCGCGCGTGCGCAAAGCCCTGCGGGTCCCGGCAGGGCGCAGCCATGAGGCGTATTTTTCGCGGCGCCTTCATCGTCCTGATTGCGCTGCGCTATGGGCTCGACGAGCTGGTGCTCACGAGTTTTCAAAAACCCTGGCTTCGGGTCATCGCGCGCGGGGTCTCGGTCGGGCGCAACCTGCAGGCGCCGCGCGGCCAGCGGCTGCGTGAGGCGCTGGAGCGGCTGGGGCCGATTTTCGTCAAATTCGGCCAGGTGCTCTCGACCCGGCGCGACTTGCTGCCGATGGACATTGCCGACGAGCTGGCGCGGCTGCAGGACCGCGTGCCTCCGTTCGATTCGGCCATCGCGATCGCGACCATCGAGCGTGCCTTTCGCAAGCCTTTGAGCGAAATTTTCACCAGCTTCGACCGCGAGCCGATTGCCAGCGCCTCGATTGCGCAGGTTCACTTCGCCATGCTGCGGGGCCGCGATGGCCAGGAGCGCGAAGTTGCCGTCAAGGTGCTGCGACCGAACATGCTGCTGGCGATCGAAAAAGACCTGAGCCTGATCCGCATGCTGGCGGTCTGGGTGGAGCGGCTCTCGAGCGACGGCAAGCGCCTGAAGCCGCGCGAGGTGGTGGCCGAGTTCGACAAATACCTGCACGACGAGCTGGACCTGGTGCGCGAAGCCTCGAGTGCGGCGCAGCTGCGCCGCAACATGCAGGGGCTCGATCTGGTGCTGATTCCCGAGATGTTCTGGGACTACTGCATGCCCGATGTGATCGTGATGGAGCGCATGAAGGGCGTGCCCATCAGCCAGATGGAGCGCCTGCGCGCCGCCGCGGTCGACATCCCGCGGCTGGCGCGCGATGGCGTGACGATTTTTTTCACCCAGGTGTTTCGCGACGGCTTTTTCCACGCCGACATGCACCCCGGCAACCTGCAGGTCAGCATCGAGCCGGCCACGCTGGGGCGCTACATCCTGCTGGACTTCGGCATCGTGGGCACGCTCACCGAGTTCGACAAGGAATACCTGGCGCAAAACTTCACGGCGTTTTTCCGGCGCGACTACAAACGCGTGGCCGAGCTGCATATCGAGTCCGGCTGGGTGCCGGCCGGTACCCGCGTGGACGAGCTGGAGTCGGCCATCCGCAGCGTCTGCGAACCCTACTTCGACCGTCCGCTGAAGGAAATCTCGCTCGGCATGGTGTTGATGCGCCTGTTCCAGACCTCGCGGCGCTTCCAGGTCGAAATCCAGCCGCAACTGGTGCTGCTGCAGAAAACCCTGCTCAATATCGAGGGGCTGGGCCGCGAGCTCGATCCCGAGCTCGATCTGTGGGCCACCGCCAAACCGTTTCTGGAGAAGTGGATGCTGGAGCAGGTCGGGCCGCAAAAGCTCATCGACCAGCTCAAGGACCAGGCGCCGCGCTATGCCAAGCTGCTGCCGGAGCTGCCGCGCCTGCTGCACGACTATCTGCAGCAACGCCCCGGCGCCGACCAACGGCGCGAGCTGCAGGAGCTGCTGGCCGAGCAAAAGCGCACCAACGGGCTGCTGCAGGGGTTGATCTACGGCGGCATCGGTTTTGCGCTGGGCCTGATCGTGCTGCAGATCATGCTGCGCGTGCGGCTGTTCTAGCCTGGCGTTTGCCGGGATAATGCCGGGCACGAAAAGGAGAGTGCGCCGTGCTGTTGACCCTGGTCATTGTTTATCTGCTCGTCACCATCGCGATTGGCCTGTATGCGGCCAAGCGTGTCAAAAATTCCGCCGACTACGCGATTGCGGGCCGCGGGCTGCCGCTGGCCATGATCGTGACCACCACGTTTGCCACCTGGTTCGGCTCCGAGACGGTGCTCGGCATCCCGGCCAAGTTCGTGGGCAGCGGCCTGAACGGCGTGGTGGAAGACCCGTTCGGCGCCGGCACCTGCCTGATCCTGGTCGGACTTTTTTTCGCCGGCAAGCTGTACAGGATGAGCCTGCTCACCATCAGCGACTACTATCGCGAGCGCTTCGGCCGCACGGTGGAGGTGGTGTGCTCGCTCATCATCATGCTCAGCTACCTGGGCTGGGTGTCGGCCCAGGTCACCGCGCTGGGCCTGGTGTTCAACCTGCTGTCGCAGGGCGCCATCAGCATCTCCGCCGGCATGGTGATCGGCGTGGTGTCGATCCTGGCCTACACGCTGTTTGGCGGCATGTGGTCGGTGGCCGTCACCGACTTCATCCAGATGATCATTCTGGTGATCGGCCTGACCATCCTGGCGGTGTTTGCGGGCCATCAGGCGGGCGGCGCCGACAAGGTGGTGCAACTCGCAGTCAGCCGCGACCTGTTCAACTTCTGGCCCGAGCCGACCTTCAAGGACATGCTGTTTTTCTTTGCGGCGGCCATCACCATGATGCTGGGCTCGATTCCGCAGCAGGACGTGTTCCAGCGCGTCATGTCGGCCAACAGTGTGGGCGCCGCCACCAAGGGTCCCGTGATCGGCGGCGTTTTCTACATCCTGTTTGCTTTCGTTCCCATGTTCCTGGTGACCAGTGCGCTGATCATCATGCCCGAGCATACCGCCGCGCTGCTGAAGGACGACCCGCAGAAGGTGCTGCCCGAACTGGTGTTGACGCACATGCCGTTCGTGATGCAGGTCCTGTTCTTCGGCGCCCTGCTGTCGGCCATCAAATCCACGGCGTCGGCCACGCTGCTGGCGCCCAGCGTCACCTTCGTGGAGAACATCTGGCGCCAGTTCAGGCCGCGCATCAGCGACAAACAGGAGCTCAGGACCATGCGCGTGACGGTGCTGGTGTTCAGCGCGCTGGTGCTGCTGTATGCCATCAAGACGCAGGGCACGCCGATCTACGAGATGGTGTCCGGGGCGTATCAGGTGACGCTGGTGGGGGCTTTCGTGCCGCTGGTGTTCGGGCTGTACTGGAATGGGGCGACCACCCAGGGTGCGATTTTCTCCATTGTGCTGGGCGTGCTGACCTGGGTGCTGTTTCTGGCCACCCCGGCTGGTGGCGAGTTTCCGGCTCAGCTCGCTGGCGTGCTGGCGGCGCTGACGGGGATGCTGATCGGCTCGCTGGGGCCGCAGGCGATCAGGAACAGCCGTGCGTCGCACCACAGGCTGGCAGCCGCAGGCTGACGGGCCGCGCACGCCCGGGCGGAACCGGGGAGGTCAGGGGCTTGATTTTCGGGTCGACGCCTATAATTGAGGGTTTTGCACCCTCCCGAAACCCTTAACGCCATGCCAATCTATGCTTATAAATGCGAGTCCTGCGGGCACAGCAAAGACGCATTGCAGAAAATCTCGGATGCGCCCCTGACCGTTTGTCCCCATTGCGGGGCGCCAACCTTCAAAAAACAGCTCACGGCGGCCGGTTTCCGGCTCAAGGGGTCTGGCTGGTACGCCACGGATTTCCGCGGCGGCGCCGGCGACGCCGCGGCGAAGCCCGCAACGGCGACCGACGACCACAAGACCGAAGCCAAAACCGACAGCAAGCCTTCCGAGGGCGCCACGACGGCCAAATCCGACGCTGCGCCCGCCAGATCCGAGGCCGCGCCCGCCAAACCTGACGCTACACCTGCGGCGGCGACGCCTTCTGGTCACTGACACTGAACGACCGTGATGGCTGCAATCCGAAAATGGCTGCTGGCTGGCCTGCTGGTGATCGTGCCTGTGGCCATCACTGTCTGGGTGCTGGACTGGATCGTCGGCACGCTGGACCAGACCCTGCTGATCCTGCCCGCACAGTGGCAGCCGGACCGGCTGCTGGGATTCCACATTCCTGGCTTTGGGGTACTGCTGGCGCTGGCCATTTTGCTGGTGGTGGGCGCCACCGCGAGCAATTTCTTTGGCCGCAAGCTGGTGGGCTGGTCGAATGCCTTGCTGCACCGCATCCCGGTGGTGCGCTCCATCTATTCCGGCGTGAAGCAGGTGTCGGACACCCTGTTTTCCGAAAACGGCAACGCATTTCGCACGGCGGTGCTGCTGCAGTGGCCCCGCGAAGGCGTCTGGACCATCGGTTTCGTGACGGGCGTGCCGGGCGGCGATGCGGCCAACCATTTGCCGGACGACTGCCTGAGCGTGTATGTGCCGACCACGCCGAATCCGACCGGCGGCTATTTTGTGATGCTCAGGAAGAGCGATTGCGTCGAATTGAAAATGAACGTTGACGAGGCGCTCAAGTATGTCGTCTCGATGGGCGTTGTGATTCCGGGCGGCCCGGTCGGCGCCGCCGCCAAATAGAGCGCGCTCCTGCAGCGCTGGTCTGAAGTAATTTTAGTGAGAAGTTGAAAAGAAATACCATGGCGATGCGTTCCCACTATTGCGGTCTTGTGACCGAGGCCCTGATGGGCCAAACCGTTTCCCTGTGCGGCTGGGTAAACCGCCGGCGCGACCACGGCGGCGTGATTTTTGTCGACCTGCGCGATCGCGAAGGCTACGTGCAAGTGGTATGCGACCCGGATCGCGCCGCGATGTTCGAGACGGCCGAAGGCCTGCGCAACGAGTTTTGCATTCAGGTCAAGGGCCTGGTGCGCGCGCGCCCCGAAGGCACGGTCAACGAGCACCTCAAGAGCGGCAAGATCGAGGTGCTGTGCCACGAGCTCACGGTCCTGAACCCGTCCGTGACGCCGCCGTTCCAGCTCGATGACGACAACCTGTCCGAGACCACGCGCCTGACGCACCGTGTGCTGGACCTGCGCCGTCCGTACATGCAGAACAACCTGATGCTGCGCTACAAGACCGCGATGGAGGTGCGCAAGTTCCTCGATGCCCATGGCTTCATCGACATCGAAACCCCGATGCTGGGCAAGTCCACGCCCGAAGGCGCACGCGACTACCTGGTGCCCTCGCGCGTGCACAGTGGCATGTTTTTCGCACTGCCGCAAAGCCCGCAGCTGTTCAAGCAGCTGCTGATGGTGGCCGGCTTTGACCGCTACTACCAGATCACCAAATGCTTCCGCGACGAAGACCTGCGCGCCGATCGCCAGCCCGAGTTCACGCAGATCGATATCGAGACCTCGTTCCTGGCCGAGCAGGAAATCCGCGACCTGTTCCAGGACATGATCAGCACCGTCTTCAAGAACACCTTGAACGTTGATTTGGGCGAATTCCCGGTGATGGCGTATGCACAGGCGATGCACCGCTACGGCTCCGACAAGCCGGACCTGCGTGTGAATCTCGAATTGACCGAGCTGACCGACGTGATGGCCGACGTGGATTTCAAGGTCTTCTCCGGCGCCGCCAACATGAAGGGCGGGCGCGTGGTGGCCCTGCGGATTCCGGGCGGCGCCAGGGAGGCCGGGGGCCTCTCCCGCGGCGAGATCGACGGCTACGCCGAGTTCGTCAAGATTTACGGCGCCAAGGGGCTGGCCTACATCAAGGTCAACGAGCAGGCCAAAGGCCCGGGTGACAAGGCCCTTCGGTGGCCGGGCCTGCAAAGCCCGATCGTCAAAAACATTCACGACCAGGCCATTACCCAGATTCTGGCGCGCACGGGTGCGCAGGACGGCGACCTGATTTTCTTCGGCGCGGACAAGGCCAAGATCGTCAACGACGCCATGGGCGCCCTGCGCCTGAAGATCGGCCTGAGCGAGTTCGGCAAGAAGAACGGCCTGTTCGAGGCCGGCTGGCGGCCGATGTGGGTGGTGGACTTCCCGATGTTCGAGTTCGACGACGAGGCCCAGCGCTACACCGCGGTGCACCACCCGTTTACCGCGCCCAAGGACGGTCATGAAGACTGGATGGTGACCGCGCCCGAGAAATGCATCGCCAAGGGCTACGACATGGTGCTCAACGGCTGGGAGATCGGCGGCGGCTCTGTGCGTATCCACCAGGCCGGCGTGCAGCAAAAGGTGTTTGACGCGCTGAAGATCGGCCCCGAAGAGGCCCAGCAAAAATTCGGCTTCCTGCTCGATGCGCTGCAATATGGTGCACCGCCGCACGGTGGCCTGGCGTTCGGTCTGGACCGCATCGTCACGCTCATGACAGGCGCCGACTCGATTCGCGACGTGATCGCCTTCCCCAAGACCCAGCGCGCGCAGGATCTGCTGACGCAGGCGCCCACGCCTGTGGACGAGAAGCAGTTGCGCGAGTTGCACATCAGGCTCAGGAACAGCGACCTGGTCAAGCCGGAGTGACCTGTCCCGGCGTTTGAGGGCTTGGGGCACAATGAAGAACGACGTATCGGCGCCCCTTTTTCATGGTCAAGCCCTACAAGATTCCCCTGTCCGTGCTGGTGGTGATCTACACGCCGGCGCTCGACGTGCTGCTGCTCAGGCGCGCCGACGCCACGGACTTCTGGCAGTCGGTGACCGGCAGCAAGGATCGCATTGACGAGGACCTTCGGCAGACGGCGGCGCGCGAAGTGCGGGAAGAAACCGGTATCGACTGTGCGAGCGGCACTGCGCTGGCCGGCGGTCTGCGCGATTGGGGTCTGGAGAACGTGTACGACATTTACCCGCGCTGGCAGCACCGCTATGCGCCGGGGGTCACGCGCAACACCGAGCATGTGTTCGGGCTGGTGGTGCCGCCGGGCACGCCGGTCACCTTGAGTCCGCGCGAACACACGGCTAGCCAGTGGCTGCCCTGGCGCGAGGCGGCCGACCGGTGTTTTTCGCCCTCCAATGCCGAAGCCATCCTGATGCTGCCAAAACTGATCGGAGTAAAGTTTGCCGCATGACGATTCTTCGCGTAGCCACCTACAACATCCACAAGGGCGTGCAGGGCATCGGCCCGGCCCGCCGGCTTGAGATTCACAACCTGGGCCATGCCGTCGAGCAGATCGACGCCGATGTGGTGTGCCTGCAGGAAGTGCGCAAGCTGCACCGGCGCGAGGCCCGGCATTTCAAGCGCTGGCCGGATTTGCCGCAGGCCGAGTTTCTGGCGCCCGAGGGGTACGAGGCGGTGTATCAGACGAATGCCTTTACACGCTACGGCGAGCACGGCAATGCGCTGCTGTCGCGCTGGCCCGTCATCGACCACCAGCATGAAGACATGTCGGATCATCGCTTCGAGCAGCGTGGGCTGTTGCATGTCGAGGTGAATGCCCATGGCCGTACCGTCCACGTGATCGTGGTCCACCTCGGCCTGATTCCTGCCAGCCGCACCCGGCAAGTGGCGCAGCTCAAACGCTTTATCGAACGCGAGGTGCCGGCGCAGGCGCCGCTGCTGGTGGCCGGAGACTTCAATGACTGGGGCGTGCAGATCAGGCGGGCACTGGGTGCTGTCGATCTGGTTGCGTTTGACGACGGACGCAACGCGACCTATCCGGCCCGCCTGCCGGTGGTTCAACTCGATCACATTTATTCGCGGGGCCTCAAACCGCTGGGGCTGCAGATTCCGCGAGGGCGCGTCTGGTGGCGCATGTCGGATCATTTGCCGCTGATTGCCGAATTTGAAATTTGACATGCCCCGGCCGGACTTGCTGCAGCGTCGTGAACACCAGATCCAGTTGTTGCAAGGCAGCAAGGAATTTTTCCCTGCGTTGATCGAGGCCGTGGACCTGGCTCTGGCCGAGGTTCGGCTGGAAACCTACATCTTCGATTTCACCGGCACCAGTGCCGGCGTGGCGCAGGCGCTGGAGCGCGCGGCGCAGCGCGGCGTGACGGTGCAGCTCGTGGTCGATGGCGTGGGCACCGGCACATTCCCGCCCGAATGGCGCGAGCGCTTCGATCGGGCGGGCGTGCAGTGGCGGGTTTACGCGCCGCTGGGGCCGCTGGGCTACCTGCTCCCCAGCCGCTGGCGGCGCCTGCACCGCAAGCTGTGTGTGGTCGATGGCCAGGTGTCGTTTTGCGGCGGCATCAATATCCTGGACGACTTGCACGATCCCAATTACGGTACCTTGATGCTGCCGCGCCTGGACTTTGCCGTGCGCGCGTCCGGTATGCTGGTTCAGGAGATGCGGGACACCATGGCGCTGTTGTGGTGGCGCCTGCAGGCGGTGCGTGACACCCGCCAGCGCAACTTCCCGGCCGCGCTGAGCTCGCTGCGCACGGCCGCCGGCTATCGTCACGGCACGCAGGGGAGCGCCAAAAATGGCGCAGACGATGTTCATTTTGCCAAGGCGCTGCTGCTGCTGCGTGACAACGTGCACCACCGCAGCAAGATCGAGCGCGCCTACCGCAAGGCCATCGGCGAAGCCCGTCAGGAAATCATCATTGCCAACGCCTACTTCGTGCCGGGGCGCAAGTTGCGCCGGGCGCTCAAGATGGCGGCGCAGCGCGGCGTCAAGGTGCAATTGCTGCTGCAGGGCAAGTACGAATACTTCATGCAGTACCACGCGGCCCGTCCGGTGTACGGCGCGCTACTGGCTGCCGGGGTCGAGATTTACGAGTATTCGGCCAGCTTTCTGCATGCCAAGGTGGCCGTGGTGGATGGCCGCTGGGTGACGGTGGGCTCCTCCAACCTGGACCCCTTGAGCCTGCTGCTGGCGCGCGAGGCGAACGTGGTGGTGAACGACGCCGGCTTCGCCGCCGACCTGCGCGGCAGGCTGGTTCGCGCCATGGAGAACGGCGGCCAGCGCGTGGATGCGGCGCAGTACGCCGGCAGGCCGTGGCGCCAGCGCCTGCGCGACCGCATCGCCTTTGGCCTGATGCGTGCGGCGCTGTTTGTGACGGGCTATCGCTACTGATGATTTTGCTACTGTATTGATAGCTATCTGTGCACAACCGGTGTGGGCTCATGGCAAAAAACATCAACAATCAATCGCTGTTACCATCACTTCATGTTATTGAAAACACCCGACACCATGAGCCCAGCCGATCAGGACGAAGGCACCCCCGTTTCCGTGAAGATACGCGAGCGGCTGCTGGCGGCGCGCCAGCGCTTTCATTCGAACGACAACATCGCCGATTTCATCGAACCGGGCGAGCTCGACAAGCTGCTCGACGAGGTCGAGGTCAAGATGCAGGGCGTGCTCGACAGCATGGTGATCGATACCCACGGTGATCACAACACCAACAATACCGCGCGGCGCGTGGCCAAGATGTACCTGCGCGAGGTCTTCAAGGGCCGCTACGTGCACGCGCCCACCATCACCGAGTTTCCGAACGTCGAACACCTGAACGAGTTGATGATCGTCGGGCCCATCACCGTGCGCAGCGCCTGCTCGCACCACTTCTGCCCGGTGATCGGCAAGCTCTGGATCGGCGTGATGCCCAACGAGCACACCAATGTGATCGGCTTGTCCAAGTACGCGCGCCTGGCCGAATGGGTCATGGGGCGCCCGCAAATCCAGGAAGAGGCCGTGGTGCAACTGGCCGACCTGATCCAGGAGAAAACCCAGCCCGACGGCCTGGCCCTCGTCATGCAGGCCAGCCACTACTGCATGGCCTGGCGCGGCGTGAAGGACATGGACAGCAAGATGATCAACTCGGTCATGCGCGGCGTGTTCCTGAAGGACCCGAACCTGCGCCGCGAATTTTTGTCCCTGATTCCGCAAAAGGATTGATGCCATGCTTGTACGTTTGCTTTATGCCAGCCGCGCGGTGGACCCGAGCCCCGGTGCCATCGAGTCGATCTTGACGCAGTCGCGCCAGTACAACCCCACCAGCGGCATCACGGGCATCCTGTGCTACGGCGGCGGTGTCTTCCTGCAGGCCATCGAAGGCGGGCGCATGCCCGTGAACGAGCTGTACGGCCACATCCAGAAGGATCCGCGGCACAAGGATGTGGTGTTGCTGAACTACGAGGAAATTTCCGAACGCCGCTTCGGCGGCTGGACCATGGGGCAGGTCAACCTGTCCAGGATCAACACGAATATCCTGATGAAGTATTCCGAGAAGCCCGAGCTTGACCCGTATGCGGTGTCGGGCACGGTGTCGCTGGCGCTGCTCGAAGAGCTCATGGCCACCGCCTCGATCTGCGGGCGCGCCTGAGCCACAGGTCCTACCCGGGCTGGCGCCCGGTGCCACGCGCTGCCCCGCGTCCATGCCTGACTTTCATCTGATCGGCTGCGACTTCACGAGCCGCCCTACGCGCCGAAAGCCCATTGTTTTAGCCCTGGGGTCCTTGTCGGGTGGGCGCGTCGTGCTATCAAAAATGGAGCGACTCGAATCGCTCGATGCGTTTGGACTGTGGCTGCGCGAGTCCCGCAGCTGGATCGGTGCGTTTGATTTCCCGTTTGGCTTGCCGCGCGCGCTGGTCGAACAGCTCGGCTGGCCGACGCAATGGGACGCCTGCATGCGTCACTACGCCAGTCTGAGCCGCGAGGCCCTTCGCGCCACCTTTGCGGCCTATTGTGATGCGCGGCCTGCAGGCGCCAAATTCGCGCACCGCAAGACCGATGGGCCCGCCGGTTCGAGTCCGTCCATGAAGTGGGTCAATCCGCCCGTGGCCTTCATGCTGCACGCGGGCGTGCCGCGCCTGCTGGGTGCCGGCGTGCACCTGCCAGGGCTGCACGAGGGCGACGTGGCGCGCGTGGCGCTGGAGGGCTATCCCGGCCTGCTCGCGCGTGAAGTTCTGGGCCGGCGCAGCTACAAGAGCGACACGGCGGCCAAACAGTCGCCCGATCGGCTGATTGCGCGCAAGGACCTGATCACGGCGCTGGAGCACGGCCAGACCCGTCTGGGCATGCGGCTCAAGCTGACCCATGCGCAGCGCGACGCCCTGGCCGATGACGCCAGCGGCGACTCGCTGGACGCCACGCTGTGCCTGCTGCAGGCCGCCTGGGCGCAGGTCCGGCATGAGCAGGGGGCGCCGCGTTACGGACTTCCCGTGGACCTCGACCCGCTCGAAGGCTGGATTGTGAGCGCCTGAACCGGGGTGGGCTGGCTCATCGCCAGCAGCAACTCGGCATCGGTCCGGTACAGCTTCAGCCAGGGCCCTTCCTGAATTTCACCGGCCTGGCGCAGCACGCTCTCGACCGGTAGCTTGAGGCTGCTGATGTGCAGCAGGATGCCGCGGCCGCTGAGCATCTGGCGCACCTGCCCAAAGCGCTCCACGCCCGTGGCGTCGATCCGGTTGATGGGGTGCGCGAACAGGCACACATGCTGGACCTGGTGCGAGGTGGCCAGGTGCTCCACAATGGCGCGCTCGAATTCGCTGGCCGACGCAAAGTCGAGCTCGGCGTCCATGCGCAGCGCATACACGTGCGGCGCCAGCGGCGGCAGTTTCCAGAGATGACGATCGCGCAAGCTGCCGTCCGGGTGCAGGCCGACCTCGATGATGCGCGGGTGCAGCCGCTGGTACAAGAAGTGGCTCAGGCTCATCAGCAGCCCGGCAATCACCCCCCAGTAAAGACTGGGCGCGCTCAGCACCGTGATCACGAAGGTCACGGCGGCGGTCAGGGCCTCGACCCGCGAGATCCGCCACACCCGCACAAAGGACGAGGGCCTGAGCAGGCCGTAGATGGCGGCGACCACCACGCCGGCCAGCACCGACTGCGGCACGTGATGCAGCACCGGCGTCAGGAACAGCAGCGCCAGCAGCACCACGATCACCGACACGATCGTGGCCCAGCCGGTCCTGGCGCCGGCGTAGAGGTTCAGGGCCGAACGCGAAAACGAGGAACTGGTGGGGAACGCCCCGCACAGTCCCGAGGCAAGCTTGGCCAGGCCCTGGCCGATCAGATCCTGGTTCTGGTTCCAGCGGTGGCCTTCGCGCTGGCTTTCCACCTTGGCGCTGGACGCGGTTTCCAGAAAACTCACCAGGGTGATCACCAGCACCGGAACCACGAGCTGGCTCAGGGCCGGCCATGGCAGCAGCGACGGAATGTAGAGGGACGGCAGGCCCGAGGCCAGCGTGCCCACCACCCGGCCGCCGCCTGCTTCAAAGCCCGTGGCGGCGCTCAGCGCCGATGCGGCCAGCACGACCAGCACCACGGCCGGAAAGCGCGGCACAAGGCGCCTGGCCAGTACCAGTGCGGCCAGGCTGCCCAGGCCGAAAGCCGCGGCCATGGCATGCAGGCCGGGTTGTGTGAAGAGATGGCTCCAGCCACTCCTGAAGCCGAGCAGCGCCGGAATTTGCGAGGCCAGAATCAGCACCGCTGCGGCCTGGGTGAATCCCATGAGTACGGGCGAACTCACCACGTTGAGCAGCCAGCCAAAGCGCACGCAGCCCAGCACCACCTGCAGCAGTCCCGACAGCAGCGCCAGCCAGACCGCCAGGTTGACCCACTCGGCGCTGCCTGGCGCCGCCAGGCCCGTGAGCGAAGACGCCACCAGCAGGCAGGTCAGCGCCGTCGGTCCGACCGACAGCCGGGTGGACGAGCTCCACAGCACGGCGACCAGCGCGGGCAGCATGGACGCGTAAATGCCGGTGACCAGCGGCATGCCTGCCAGTGCGGCATAGGCGACACCTTGCGGGATCACCATCAGGCCGACGGTGATGCCGGCCCAGAGCTCACCGTTCAGGGTTTCGCGGTCGGGCCGGGGCCAGCCGAGGAAGGGAAACCAGCGATGCAGGGATGTGATGTTGACCATGTGCCGCCGATACTAACGTGGCCCTCGCGCGGGGCACGAGCGTCAGCGCTGCGGCATGTCCTTGTAGGAATAACCCAGGCTGATGGTGGCGTCCGCGGGAATCGGCGGCATGGTGGCCTCCCAGGCCTGCCAGGCCGCGCGCATGGCGTCCAGGCGCGCCGGCTCCAGCCTGGCGCGATTCGCTCGCTCGCGCTCATCGGCCGGAATGTTGAACAGGTACTCGTTGCCGTCCACCGTGAGGTACTTCCAGTCGCCATCGCGCAGCGCGCGCTGGCCGCGGTGGTTCATGCGCCAATGCAGCGGGCGGTGGAAGCTGTGACTGGCATCGCGCAGCACCGGCAGCAGCGACACACCATCGAGCGGGTAGTCGGGATGCGCGCGGGCGCCGGCCGCGTCCAGCAGGGTGGCCGACCAGTCCATGGTCATGCAGTGCTGCACGCTCTCGCCACCCGGCTGGATCAATGCCGGCCAGTGCGCAATCCACGGCACGCGGATGCCACCTTCGGTCAGGTCCATCTTGCCGCCGACCAGCGGCCAGTTGTCGGAGAAGCGTTCGCCGCCGTTGTCGCTGGTGAAGACCACCAGCGTGTTGTCGGCCAGGCCGTTTTCCTCGAGCGCGGCCATGATCCAGCCGATGCCCTCGTCCATGTGGTGAATCATGCGGCGGTAGATGTGGATGTTGCCGCCCGCGAGGTCGAACAGGTTGTCCTTGATGACCGGCGCCTTGGCGGCGTCGTCACGCGTCTCCCACGGCCAGTGCGGCGCGGTGTAGTGCAGGCTGAGGAAGAAAGGCGCCGGCTGCTGCGCCATGCGCTCTACATAGTCGACCGCGCGGCGCGAGAGCAGGTCGGTCAGGTAGCCCTCGTGGTGCTGCTCCTCTTCGCCGAAACAGAGATCGTGATTGCCACTCGAATCGCAATGGGTGAAGTAGTCGACGCCGCCCGAGGTCGGGCCGAAGAACTCTTCGTAGCCGGAGCGCAGCGGGCCAAAGTTCGGCAGGTAGCCCAGATGCCATTTGCCGATGAGGGCCGTGCGGTAGCCGGCGTCGCGCAGCAGCGAGGGCAGCGTTGGATGCTCGGGCGGCAGGCCCAGCGTGGCGCTGCCGCGGCTCTTGCTGTTGATCGGCTCCTCGGCTGCGCCGCGCAGGCGGTACTGGTAGCGCGCCGTCATCAGCGCAAAGCGCGTGGGCGAGCACACGGGAGAGTTCGCGTAGCCCTGCGTGAACTTGAGCCCCTGCGCGGCGAGGCCGTCGAGCACGGGTGAGACGGGGCCGAACACGGCGTCCCGTCCGCCATAGCAGCCCAGGTCGGCGTAGCCCAGATCGTCGGCGACGATGAAGATAATGTTGGGTTGTTTCATCGGAGCTCCACGTCTGTATTCAGTCAATTTTCATACCGGTAGCCTGGATGATGTGGCCGAAGCGATCCGAATCTTCTGTCAATCGCTTGACTGCCGCGGCGCCTGTGGAACCGTCAAACTGAAGGTCCAGAATGGCCATGCGCTTTTGCACGTCGGGGCGTGCCAGCGCGTCGGCAAAGGCACGCTGCAGGATTTGCATGACCGGCTCGGGGGTGGCTGCGGGCACCATGGCAACATACAGCACTTCCTGCAGCAATTCCTTGTATCCGGCCTCGGCCACGGTGGGGATGTCGGGGGCCAGTGTCGAGCGCTGCCGGCTCGTCACGGCCAGCGCCGTGATTTTCCCGGCCTTCACGAAGGGCAGCATGCCGGGGGTGGCCAGCACGCCGCCATCGACCTCTCCTGACACCACCGCGCTGACGGCCGGCGAATTGCCCTTGTAGGGGATGTGATTGAGCCTCGTTTGGGTCAGTTCGTTGAGCAACGCCACCTCCAGATGGCCCGGGCTGCCGTTGCCCCCGGAGCTGAAGTTCAGCGTCTTCGTCTTCGCCCGGGCGACGAGTTCACTCATCGTTTTGATTCGGGTGGACGGGTTCACGCCCACCAGCAGACCGGATGTGGCCAGGATCATGACCGGCTTGAGATCGCCGGGCTTGAACGGCATCTTCTTGTAGAGGTGCGGATTGACGGTATAGGTGGTGCCGATGCCGAACAGCACGGTGTAACCGTCGGGCTGGCTCTTGGCCACATAGTCGGAGCCGATGTTGCCCGCGGCCCCCGGCTTGTTCTCCACTACGAAAGACTGCTTCAGGGTGGTGTCCAGGACGCTGGCGACTGAGCGCGCAAGGATGTCCGAGGGACCACCGGGGGGCCAGCAGTTGACGAACGTTACAGTCTTTCCCGGATACGCGCCTTCCGCAAGCGCCTGTGTGGCGCCCTGTCCCAGCGTCAATAGCAGGGCGCTGGCGGCAGCAATCGATTGGCGGCGGGTCAGTGGGCGGTGCATGGACATGGAGAAACCTTTCTCAGGAGAGATTGTAAAAAAGCCGGCTGCGGGACATTGTCCCGCAGCCGGCTTTTTTACTGGCAGCGCCAGAATGACCGCGTCAAGGCCGCACGACGATACTGTCGTGTACGCCCTTCACACCGTTGACGCCGCGCGCGATGCTCACAGCCCGGTCTTTTTCGGCGTTCGATTTGGCAAAACCAGAGAGCTGAACGGTGCCGTTCAATGTCTCGACACTGATGGCGGTGGCATCCACGGTTTTATCTCCGACGAATTTGGCTTTCACCTGTGTGGTGATGGTGGCATCATCCACATACGAGCCGACGGTTTCCTGGCCGCGCGAGACGGCGCAGCCCATGGTGACGGCCGTGATTCCGGTCAGAGCGGCAAATGCAAGTGCGCGAGCGTATTTCATGATGATTCCTTCAAATGGATAGTTGTAATTTGGTGCTGTCGTTGAAAAGCTCGCCAATTTGCGGCACCACGCCAACCAGCTTGCACAATAAAGATGGAAGCGTCAGATCGCGAGCCAGTCCTTGAGCTCATTCGCGTGCTCTTCTTCCTGGGCCAGGATACTTTCCAGCATTCTGCGGGTGGTCGGATCCTTGTCAGCCAGCAGGCTGATCATCTGGGTGTAGCTCTCGATCGCAATCCGCTCCGCGACCAGGTTTGCCCGAACCATGGTTTTGAGATCTTTTGATTCGTCGTACGCGGCATGGCTGCGCTGCTTGAGCGTGTCGGGCGAAAAATCGGGGTCACCGCCAAGCTGAACAATGCGTTGCGCCAGCAGGTCGGCGTGCGCAGCTTCTTCGTTGGCGTGCACCAGGAATTCTTCTGCAATCTTCGCCGACGCCAGGCCCACGGCCGTGAAATAGTGACGCTTGTAGCGCAACACGCACACGAGCTCGGTGGCCAGCGCGTCATTCAGCAATTTCACGATGGCATCGCGATGCGGGCCATAGCTGGGAGTGACGGCGCCGTCCTCCAGGTTTTGTGCGGCCTGCTTCAGCGCTTTTTCATCCAGGACAAGGCTGTCGCTGGTTCCAAGTTTGATATTTTGCATTCGATTTCCTTTCGCGCATTGTTTGTTATTGGCGGCCCGCAGCGCGAACCGGAGACCCCATCCGTTCACCTGCCATTGCGATGCCGCACAGAAAGCAGCAATGTGGCAAGGGCCGCACCTGCTGCGGCCGCGATCAATAGGGACTTCATGGGTTGGTTCGCCACGTACTCCCCGGTGCTGTCGGCGTAGCGCACCAGAGTCTTTTGCGCTTTGGCTCCGGCGTCGGAGGCGGCATCCAGACCGCGCCGGGCGAATCGCTGTGCCTGGTCAAGCGATTCGTCCGCAAAGTTGCGCGTCGTGTCGTAAGCCTGCTCTGCTGATTTCAGCACATGGTTTGCCAAGTGGCGCGCGGTCTCTTGTGGATCGTTCTGGGTGCCGGTTTTTGAGGTGAAGCTTGTCATGAACTGAGTCCTTATAAAGGGAGGTTTGAATGATGGCGTCGGCGAGGCTAGCCATTTTTAAGCAAGCCCACCACGAAGCTGACGATGGCCATGATGACGAAAATGAAGAACAGAATCTTGGCAATCTCAACAGCGCCGGCGACGATGCCGCCAAAGCCAAAAATGGCGGCGATCAATGCAATCACCAGGAATACAACGGCGTAGTGCAACATACGGATCTCCTTGCTGGGCGGTGCCCATTTGATGAGGTGGTCACTATCGAACCACCTGTAGCAAGGTTAAAGCGGGAGTAAGCCGTTGTTCATCGGCGGGAGGCTTGAGCGGTTGTCAGCGACCGCGTTGAGGCGTTGTAGGAATCCACCGACAAAGTAGGGTGCCTTTGTCGAACGCGGGTCAGCCCGCGTTGGCGCCCTTGGGTAAGACGGCAGAGATACAGGTGCCCCCGCCGATACGGGAAGTCACCGTGAGGCGCCCGCCGCTGGCTTCGACCCGGTGCCGCATGCCGATGAGCCCATGGCTCGAAAGGCGGGCCTGGGTCGTGTCGAACCCCTTGCCGTCATCCTTGACCTCTACGCTGATGTAACTATCGAAGTTCTGCAGGCTGATGGTGACCTGCTGGGCCTGTGCGTACTTGCCAATATTGGTCAGCGACTCCTGAAGCAGCCGGTAGACCGTGAGTTGTGCTGCCCCCCCCAGTTCGACCGCCTCGAGATCCGTGGTGACAGTGAGTCCCGCTCTTTCACCAAATTCCTGCGCCAGAATTTCGAGCGAAGCCACCAGACCCAGGTGGGACAGCGACGAGGGGCGCAAGTCTTCGATGATGCGGCGCGACAGTGCGATGCCGCTGTTGAGCGTGTCGGTCAGGTGCTGCAGGCGCTCGGCGGCTTCTGGCGAGGCGCCGGCCTGTCTGGATTTGAGTCTTGCCACGTCCAGTTTGGCCGCCGTCAGCAGCGAGCCGAGTTCGTCGTGCAGTTCGCGCGCCAGATGGCCGCGCTCTTCCTCGCGCACCTGCTGCAAGTGGGTGGCCAGCGCTGCCAGGCTCTCGGTGCGCTCACGAACCTGCCGTTCGAGCTGGTCGCGCTCCCTCTTCAGGGATTCCTGTTCGCGCTGCCCGGCGGCCCGCAGGGCATTGCTTTGCAGCAGGTACATGTAGAACGCCAGCAAGCCGATCATGGCCACGAGCGCGATGCCGATGCGTGACAGCTGCAGCGCCCGCACCACCTGAGCCTGATTGACGCTCATCTTGCGCGCGCTCTGTGCAATCAATTTCGAGGTCTGGTCGCGGATGGCGTCCATCTGTTCCTTGCCCACATCGGTGAGCAGAACGGCTTTCCAGCCATCCTCCTGACCCTGCTTGCGCATGCGTACGCTCACGGCCATCTCGGCCATCTTGCCGGAGACGTCCTGCGACAGACGGTTGAATTCGGTGAGCTCGCCAGGGTCGGACGCGTAAAGCTCGTGCAGGCTGCCCAGATTCTGGTTGACCTCGGTCAGGGCGGATTCATAGGGCGCCAGGTATTTAGGGTCTCCTGTGAGCAGAAAGCCGCGCTGCCCCGTTTCTGCATTCAGCATGAGCTTGAGCAGTGTGGTGAGTCCGGTCCGGATGTTCTGCGCTTGCGCCATGTCCTGCATCGCGGCGGCGGACCGCTTGTAGCCTGCTTCATTGATACCAATCAGCAGGCATGCCGCCAGCACCGCCAGGGGCAGGCTGATCGTCATCTTGGGCATTACAAACCATCGCATAAGGGTCTCCAGTGAATACCGAGGATAAATCGTGAATAATCAGTGCAGCAACCTCACTGAAAGACACCGAGATGATCAAGATTGGAATTGTCGATGACCATGCCATTGTGCGGTCGGGGCTGCGGCAGTTCTTTTCCGACCACGTGGACCTGCGGGTGGTGGGGGAGGCCGCCAGCGGGCGTGAAGCCATCGATCTGGTGCGCACCACCGAAATCGATGTGCTGGTGATGGACCTGTCCATGCCCGGACAGAGCGGCATAGACGCGCTGGCCATGATCCGTGCCAAGGCGCCGGATATCGGTGTGCTGATACTGAGCGGCTATCCCGAGGAACATTACGCCTTGAACCTTATTCGTCAGGGCGCCAGCGGCTACCTCAACAAGCAGTGCGACCCGCTGGAAATTGTCAATGCCATACGCACCATTGCGCTGGGCCGGCGCTATATCTCGCCCTCGGTGGCAGAGCTGCTGGCGCAGCAACTCAACCACAAGAACGACACCGCACCCCACGAGCAACTCTCGGAGCGCGAATTTCAGGTATTCCTGAAACTGGCCAAGGGTGAAACAGCGGGCGACATCGCCAAGGCGCTGTCCTTGAGTGTCAAAACCGTCAGCACTTATCGCACCCGCCTGATGGAAAAAATGAATCTCTCGTCCAACAGCGACCTGACCTACTACGCGCTGAAAAACAAGCTTATTGATTGAGCGGTGCACCGGCTGGTGAGCCCTTGCCGGCACAAAATTCAATCAGGGCGTCGATTTCATTGGATTTGTCAAAAACCGCGTCAACGCCCAGTTGGGCGCAGCGCTTGCGAATGTCGCGCGTGGCGTAGTTGGTGAGAACCACGACTTTCTGGCTCGGCCGGCGATTGCGGCAGGCTTCCAGCACATGAAGGCCGCTGCCTTGCCGCAGAAACAGATCCACGATGGCCAGATCCCATGCCTGGTCGTTCTCGGTCAACCACGCCTTGCCTTCATCCTCGGTCTCGGAAAATCCCACGGCCTTGACGCCCGCCAGTTCTTCCAGCGTGGCCACCAGATTTTCGCGGATGGTCGCGTTGTCCTCAACGATGTAGGTTCGGGGCGACACGGTAGGCTCTATTCAGGGTTTTGCGGCGGAGGGTGTCCACGGATTGGATCGAAGTTGTGCGGCTGCCGGTTAGAAATGTACCGTGTTCCCGGGCCTCACGATGCCAGCCATGGGGTCGGCTTTATGTAGGACGACTCCTACGCGCTGTGTTTGTCGGTGTGGACTGACACGGATGGGCGAAACTGACTGATCGCCGCAGGATGTGTTGTGCAACATACTGGGGCGAAACAACCAGGCGCCGCAAGACATGCTTTGCGTGGCGCGAGAGGCACCGTGA
Source organism: Polaromonas sp. C04 (assembly GCF_002002705.1). Lineage (GTDB taxonomy): Bacteria > Pseudomonadota > Gammaproteobacteria > Burkholderiales > Burkholderiaceae_C > Rhodoferax_A. The sequence continues at coordinate 40,405 of NZ_MUNS01000020.1, forward strand.
AAATTTCCTTCAAGTCCCCATGGATCCGCTGGCCCGCCGGGCTGGCGTCGATCCTGATTGTGCTGGCAGGCATGGCATTTTTATTCCCGTGGGATCTGCTGCGCGGCCCGCTCAACCACTATGTCAGCGACCTCACGGGGCGCCGGTTCGAGATCACGCGGCGCCTCGATGTACGGCTGGGGCTGACGACACGCGTGATCGCCGAAGGGGTCGAATTCGCCAACCCCGCATGGGCGCACGACCCTTATCTGCTCAAGGCCGAGGTGGCCCAATTCGATGTCAGTCTCTGGCCCTTGCTGCATGGCAAGCTTGAACTCCCGCTGGTGATTTTGCGCAAGCCTCAGCTGTCGCTTCAGATCGAACCCGACGGCCGGCGGACCTGGGCACTGGGCAAAGACACTTCCGACCGGAGCACGGTCCCCGACATTGGTCTGCTGCAGGTGGATAACGGGACCGTGCACTATGTCGACAGTGCCCAGGGCGCCGACATTGCGGTTGACTTCGGCATGGACGCCACGTCGAATCCCGCCCTGCCACTGTCCTACTCGGCGCGCGGGGTGCTTAAAAAACAGGCATTCACGGCGCGTGGGCGCACCGGCAGCGTCTTGCAATTGAACTCGGCCGTACAGCAACCCTTCCCCGTCGAGGTTCAAGCCACCGCGGGCCGCACGAGCCTGAAGGCCAGCGGCTCGATCGCCGGCCTGGCCACGCTGGCGAGCGTGGATGCCACGTTTGACATTCGCGGCCAAAGCCTCGCAGAACTCTATACCTTGCTCGGTGTGGTGCTGCCGCAGACGCCACCGTATGCGCTGCGCGGAAATTTGCGCAAGCAGGGCGGCGTGTGGGCGGTCGGCAAGATGCAGGGGCGGTTGGGCCGGTCGGACCTGTCGGGCGACATGAGTTACGACCGCGGCAGGACGATTCCCCTGCTGACCGGAAAACTGCAGTCCAGGACGCTGGATTTTGATGACCTCGGGCCGTTAATTGGCGCGTCTCCCACGCGGAATGCGGCTGCCACGCCGCCCGTTCGGCCCGGGCGCAAGGTGCTGCCCGACAGCGCGCTGGATTTCGAGCGCTTGAAAGTCATGGATGCTGACGTTTGGTACGCAGCCTCCGACATCCGGCACATCAGGGCGTTGCCACTGGACAAGATGAGTGTTCATGTCCGGCTCGTCAACGGCGTGCTGCAGATGGACCCCCTGAATCTAGGGGTGGCGGGCGGCGAGTTGGCCGGGAACATCAGGATCGATGCGAACGTCGTGCCTGCCGCCGTGAGTGCGCAACTGCAGGCGAGCGCGCTCCAGCTCAACCGCTTGTTTCCCACCATCGAGCTCACCAAAGGCAGCTTCGGCAAGCTTCATGGGCGAGTGGATCTGCAGGGGCGCGGCAATTCGACGGCCCAGGTGCTTGGCTCGGCGTCCGGCAGCGTGGCGCTGCTCATGGGCAAAGGCCAGATCAGCCGCCTGCTACTGGCGGAGGCGGGACTCGATGGCGGGAAGATCATCACATTCCTGGTTGTGGGGGACAAGCCTGTGCTGCTGCGTTGCGCGGCGGCCGCGTTCGACGTGAAACATGGATTGATGAGCAGCCGATCGCTCGTGCTCGATACCTCGAGCACGGTGATCAACGGCAGCGGGACCATCGATCTGGCGAATGAGACGCTGGATATCGTGCTCAAGCCCGAGCCCAAAGACCGGAGCATTCTCAGTTTGCGTTCGCCGCTCGAGATCACGGGTAGCTTCAAGGCGCCATCCGCCGGGCCGGATAAGACCGCGCTGGCAGGGCGGGCCGGAGTTGCCCTGGCATTGGGCGCCATCAACCCGTTGCTGGCATTGGCTGCCACCGTGGAAACCGGGCCGGGCAAGGATGCGGATTGTGCGCAAGTACTGGCGCAGGCCGCCGCCACCGGACCACCACGGCGCACCCCATAACCGTCTGGTTCGACCCCCGGCGCTTCAGGAGGTGTGGGCGCCGCAGACGCTGCATGCCGCATTGCGCGGCACCCGCATCTCGTTCCATTCCATCGAGCGTGCATCCAGCATCAAAAGCCGGCCGGTGAGCGGCTGGCCCGCGTGACTCAGCAGTTTCAGGGCCTCGGCCGCCTGCATGGCGCCGACGATGCCGACCAGCGGTGCAAAGACCCCCATGGTGGCGCAGCGTGCTTCTTCAAAGTTCGTATCGGGCGGGAAGATGCACGCATAGCAGGGCGACAGCTCATCGCGTGGGTCATACACCGTGAGCTGGCCGTCAAACCGGATGGCGGCGCCCGAGACCAGCGGCTTGCGATGCGCGACGCAGGCCGCGTTCACGGCCTGCCGGGTGGCGAAGTTGTCGCAGCAGTCCAGCACGACGTCGGCTCGGGCCACCAGTTCAGACAGCAGGCCCGCGCCGGCGCGCGCCTGGATCGGCGTCACGGTCACTTCCGGATTGATGGCCGCAACGGATTGCATCGCCGATTGCACCTTGGCCATGCCGATGCGCGCGGTGTTGTGGGCGATCTGCCGCTGCAGGTTGGTCAGATCCACCGTGTCGTCATCGACGAGGGTGATGTGGCCCACGCCTGCCGACGCGAGATACAGCGCCGCGGGAGAGCCGAGGCCGCCCGCGCCGATGATCAGCGCATGCGCCGCCAGCAACCGCTGCTGCCCCTCGATGCCGATCTCGTCGAGCAGGATGTGGCGCGAATAGCGCAGCAGCTGGTCGTCGGTCAATTCTCTTTCTTCTCTTCCTTGCGCTCGGTCATGGTCTTGCTGACCATGACGGGGCGGCCCTTGAGCTGGTTCAGCGCCTGGGCCAGCTGGAAGTCCTTGTCACTGCCGAGTTCAGGCACTTTTTGTTCCGCCTGCGGCTTGAGCATTTCGAGTTCCAGCTCCTTGCGCGCGTCATCGCGGGCTTTCTCGCGGGCCGGATCCTTGACCTCGGGCCCCTGACCGCTGTTGAGGTGGTGGTCCAGATCGGCTTCGCGGGTGCGCAGGGCGGCGAACAGGTTGCCTTTTTCGGTCTCGTCGACCAGCACATCGGGCACGATGCCCTTGGCCTGAATCGAGCGGCCGCTGGGCGTGTAGTAGCGGGCGGTCGTGAGTTTCAGGCCGGTGTCCGGCCCGAGCGGGCGCACCGTCTGCACCGAGCCCTTGCCAAAGGTCTGGCTGCCCATGATGGTGGCCCGCTTGTAATCCTGCAGGGCGCCCGACACGATCTCGCTGGCGGAGGCCGTGCCTTCATTGACCAGCACCACCAGCGGCACGGTTTTCAGTGCGGCGGGCAGGCCCTTCAGGGGATCGGCGCCGCTGCGCCGCTGGTAAAACTCGGGCGCCGCCTTGTACGTGAAATTGCTCTCCGGCAACTGGCCCTTGGTCGACACCACGGTCACGTTGTCTGGCAGAAAGGCCGCCGAAATGGCCACCGCGGAATCCAGCAGACCACCCGGGTCGTTGCGCAAATCCAGCACCAGTCCCTTGAGGTTGGGATCCTGCTTGTAGATTTCCGTGACCTTGCGCGCGAAGTCCTCGACCGTGCGGTCCTGGAACTGGCTCAGACGGATCCAGGCATAGCCGGGCTCGACGATCTTGCCGCGCACCGACTGCGTCTGGATTTCTTCGCGCGTGATGGTCACGACGAAGCTACGGCTCTCGTCCTTGCGGAAGATGGTGAGCGTGACCTTGGTGTTGGGTTGGCCGCGCATTTTCTTGACGGCGTCGCTCAGCGACAGGCCCTTGACGGCGGTGTCGTCGATCTTCGTGATCAGGTCGTTCGGTTTGATCCCGGCGCGGTAGGCCGGTGTCCCCTCAATGGGCGAGACCACCTTGACGAGGCCGTCTTCCTGGGTGATCTCGATGCCCACGCCGACAAACTTTCCGCTCGTTCCTTCACGGAATTCCTTGAACGATTTTTTGTCGAAATACTCCGAATGGGGGTCGAGTCCGGAAACCATGCCCGAAATGGCATTGGAAATCAGCTTCTTCTCATCCACCGGCTCCACGTAGTCGGTCTTGATCATGCCGAACACCGAGGCCAATTGCTGCAGCTCTTCGAGCGGCAGCGGCGCCAGCGAGCCGCGGGCGACCGTCTGCAGTGAAACGGTGGTCAACGCCCCCGTGATGGCGCCAATCGAAATCCAGCCCGCAATCTTCAGTTTATGACGCATAGAAAAAACACCTTTGCAACCCCAATATACACCTTGGAACGTCGCCTATTGTGACGGTTCCGCGACGGTCGACGCTTCTGTGAAAAAGACCTCAAACCTTTACTTGGGCTTTACCTTGGGAGGCCACTGCGGCGGCGGCCCGAGCCGCTGCGTCGGCATCTCCAAGGTAGTAGTGCCGGACCGGTGTCAAGCCGGCGTCGAGTTCATACACCAGCGGTATGCCGTTGGGGATGTTCAGGCCGACGATGTCGGCATCGGAGACTCCGTCCAGGTACTTGACCAGCGCGCGGATCGAGTTGCCGTGCGCCGCCACCAGGATGCGCTTGCCGGACCGGATGGCGGGCGCCATGGCCTCGCTCCAGAACGGCATCACGCGCGCCACCGTGTCCTTCAGGCATTCGGTCAGCGGCACCTGGCCGGGCTTGAGCTTGGCGTAGCGCAGGTCGCCGCGCTCGCAGCGCGGGTCGCCCGGCTCCAGCGCCGGCGGCGGCGTGTCGTAGCTGCGCCGCCATGCCAGCACCTGCGCGTCGCCGTATTTTTTGGCGGTATCCGCCTTGTTCAGGCCCTGCAGCGCACCGTAATGGCGCTCGTTCAGGCGCCAGCTGTGCACCACCGGCAGCCAGGTGCGGTCCATTTCGTCCAGGCAATGCCACAGGGTGCGCGTGGCGCGCTTGAGCACGCTGGTGTGCGTCACGTCGAACTCGTAGCCTTCGGCCTTGAGCAGCCGGCCCGCGGCCTTGGCCTGTTCGATGCCGGCGGCGGTGAGGTCCACGTCGGTCCAGCCCGTGAAGCGGTTTTCCAGATTCCAGGTCGATTCGCCGTGGCGGATGAGTACCAGTTTGTACATGGGATCCTTGTCAATTCCTGCGGATATTCGGCTGCAAAGCCCTCCATTCTAAAATGACGGGTTAAATACCCGCCAACCAACAAGGACTCAAGTGAAATTTATTATCGACAACTGGATGCTGCTGTGCGTGGCGCTGGCCTCGGGCGGCATGCTGGTGTGGCCCGTGATCAAGGGCGCCTCGGGCGGCAGCCTGGACCCCGCCGGCGCGGTGCAGCTGATCAACCGCGAGCGTGCCGTGGTGGTCGATGTCAGCGAGCCCGAAGAGTTCGCGGCCGGCCACATTGGCGGCGCCAAAAACGTACCGTTTGACCAGCTCGAGAAAAAACTCACCGAGACCGTGAAAAACAAGACGCTGCCCGTGATCCTGGTGTGCGCCACCGGCGCGCGCTCCAACCGCGCGCTCGCGGCGGTCAAGAAACTGGGTTACGAGCAGGCTCAAGCGCTGGGCGGCGGCCTCAAAGCCTGGAAAGACGCTAATCTGCCGATTCAAAATACCTGAAGGCCTGAAACCCCGCACCATGCAATCCGTCAAGATGTACACCACGGCCGTTTGCCCCTACTGCATTCGCGCCAAACAGATCCTCAAATCCAGGGGCGTGGCGCAGATCGAGGAGATCCGCGTCGATCAGGACCCCGAGCAGCGCCGGGTCATGATGGACATCACCGGGCGGCGCACCGTGCCGCAAATCTTCATCGGGCAAACCCACGTGGGCGGCTGCGACGACCTGATGGCGCTCGATGGCCAGGGCGGCCTGATGCCGCTGCTCAATGCCGCCTGAGCTCGCGCGATCACCTGAGATAATTGCGCCGGCAACCCCTGACACTTCACCGCCCGCCGGGAAAAACATCTCCGGCGGGTCCTGTTTTTGACTTGAAAGAAACCCATGGCCGACCAAGATCCCGTTTTCCAGATTCAGCGCGTGTACCTCAAGGAAGCCTCGCTGGAGCAGCCCAATTCGCCGGCCATCCTGCTCGAGCAGGAACAGCCCACCGTGGACATCCAGCTCGGTGTGGACGCCTCTCCGGTGGGCGATGGCCTGTTCGAAGTGACCGTGACGGCCACCGTGCAGACCAAGATCAAGGAAAAAACCGTGTTTCTGGTCGAGGCCCGGCAGGCCGGCATCTTCGAGCTGCGCAACCTGCCCGCCGAGCAGACCGGCCCGATCCTGGGCATTGCCTGCCCGCAAATCGTCTACCCGTACCTGCGCGGCAACGTGGCCGATCTGATCCAGCGCGCCGGTTTCCCGCCGGTGCACCTGTCGGAAATCAACTTCCAGGCCATGTACGAGCAACAGCAGCAAGCCCAGACCAACGGTGCCGAGCAGGCGCCCAGTGTTGTGACGCAGTAATTTCTTAAGCCTTTTAGGCCTGTAGCCCTTACCCACTCTGCACCGAACGCTATGAAAATCGTAGTTCTCGGCGCTGGATCGTGGGGCACGGCGCTGGCCATCGGCGCCGCCAGCAACGCGCCGGCGCGGCACCGGGTCACGCTCTGGGCACGCGATGCGGCGCAGGCGGCGAGCCTGCAGGCGCAGCGCGTCAATGCGCGCTACCTGCCGGGTATCGCGCTGCCGGATTCGCTGGACGTGTGTGCGGGGACGGTGGCTGCCGCCGTGGCGGGGCAGGACCTGGTCATCATCGCCACGCCCATGTCGGGCCTGCGCGAGCTGCTCTCCCGGCTCAAAACCTGTGCGACGCCCGTGGCCTGGCTGTGCAAGGGCTTCGAGGCCGCGCGTGCGCAGTCATTTGGGCTGCTGGCCCATGAAGTACGGGCGCAGGTTGCTCCTGATCTGATCGCGGGGGCGCTCAGCGGCCCGAGCTTTGCCATGGAGGTGGCGCGCGGCCAGCCGACCGCGCTGGTGGCCGCCAGCGAACATGCGAGCGTGCGCGACGCGCTGGTCAAGGCGTTCCACAGCGCTGCCCTGCGCGTGTATGTGAACGAAGACGTCACCGGCGTGGAGGTCGGCGGCGCGGTGAAGAACGTGCTCGCGATCGCTACCGGCCTGTGCGACGGCCTGGGCCTGGGGCTGAACGCGCGCGCCGCGCTCATCACGCGCGGCCTGGCGGAAATGACGCGCCTGGGTGTGGCCCTCGGTGCCCGGCCCGACACTTTCATGGGCCTGTCCGGTCTGGGCGACCTGGTGCTCACCGCCACGGGTGATTTGAGCCGCAACCGCCGCGTCGGCCTGCTGCTGGCACAGGGCCGCACGCTCAAGCAAGCCGTGGATTCGCTCGGCCACGTGGCCGAAGGCGTGTACTGCGCGCGCACCGTGGTACAGCGTGCCGCGCTGCTCGGCGTAGACATGCCGATATCGCAAGGCGTGGTGGCCCTGCTGGACGGCCAGCTCAAGCCGGACGCCGCCGTCGCGGCCCTGATGGGGCGCGAACCCACGCACGAGCAGTTGTAGGGGCGCCCCCCTTTTGACACCGTTACGTTTTCAACCATGACCCCCATTTTTGATTTCTCCCCCGAGCGCGTGGCCGATCTGGCCCGCGCCGACGCCGCGCGTGCATTGGCGGAAGACCTGGGCGGTGGCGACCTGACCGCTGGCCTGGTGGATGCCGGCCGCCGCGCCCGGGCCCGCGTGATCGCGCGCGAGGTCGCCGTCATCTGCGGCGCCCCCTGGGTCGAGGCCACGCTGCGCCAGGTGGAGCCGCAATTGCGCATCCACTGGCACGTGGCGGAGGGCCAGCGCTGCGGCGCCGGGCAGGTGGTGCTGGAGGTCGAAGGTCCGGCGCGCGCGCTGCTCAGTGCGGAGCGCACCGCCCTCAACTTTCTGCAATTGCTCAGCGCCGTGGCCAGCAAAACGGCCCTGTACGTGGACGCCGTGCGCGGCACGCGGGCCAGCATCGTGGATACGCGCAAGACCCTGCCGGGCCTGCGCCTGGCGCAAAAATATGCGGTGCGTACCGGCGGCGGCACGAATCACCGCATCGGCCTGTACGACGCGGTGCTGATCAAGGAAAATCACATCGCGGCGGCCGGCGGCATCCGGCCGGTGCTGCAGGCGGCGGCGCGCGTGGCGGCGCAGGCCGGCTTCGTCGAGATCGAGGTCGAGACGCTGGCGCAACTCGAGGAAGCCCTGGAGGCCGGGGCGCAAATGGTGCTGCTCGACAATATGGATTTACCCACCCTGCGCGAGGCGGTGCGCATCAACGCGGGGCGCGCGGTCCTCGAAATTTCCGGCGGCGTCACGCTGGACGGCTTGCGTGCGCTGGCCGAAACGGGGGTTGACCGCATCTCGGTTGGGGCCCTGACCAAGGACGTGAAGGCCACCGATTTTTCCATGCGCCTGCAGGAGCTGTGATGCGTGCCGTGGCCCCGATCATCGACGTCGAATACGAACAGCCTGCGTGCGATACGCGGCACGCCTGGGCTCGCGTGCCCGCCGAGCCCGCGCCGGCGCAGCGCGCCGCGCTGAAGGACAAGATCCGGCGCCTGCTGCGCGAGCGCAATGCCGTGATGGTGTCGCACTACTACGTGCATCCCGACCTGCAGGACCTGGCCGAGGAAACCGGCGGCATCGTCAGCGATTCGCTGGAGATGGCGCGCTTCGGGCGCGACCACGCGGCGCAGACGCTGGTGGTGTCGGGCGTGCGCTTCATGGGCGAGACGGCCAAGATTCTCTCCCCTGAAAAGCGTGTGTTGATGCCCGACCTGGATGCGACCTGTTCGCTCGATCTGGGCTGCCCCATCGATGCCTTCAGCGCCTTTTGCGACCAGCATCCGGAGCGCACCGTGGTGGTGTACGCCAACACCAGTGCCGCCGTGAAGGCGCGCGCCGACTGGCTCGTCACGTCGAGCTGCGCGCTCGACATCGTGCGCGCGCTCAAGGACGCGGGCCACAGGATCCTGTGGGCGCCCGACAAACACCTGGGCGACTACATCCGGCGCGAGACCGGTGCCGACATGGTGTTTTGGAACGGCGCGTGTATCGTGCACGACGAGTTCAAGGCCTTCGAGCTGCAAGCCCTCAAGCGCGAGCACCCGCAGGCCAGGGTGCTGGTGCACCCCGAATCGCCGGCCGACGTGATCGCGCTGGCCGACGCCGTGGGTTCGACCTCGGCCATTCTCAAGGCCGCGCGCGAGATGGAGGCCACGGAATTCATCGTGGCCACCGACAACGGCATGATGCACAAGCTGCGCACGCTCAACCCCGGCAAGATCTTTATTGAAGCGCCCACCGCGGGCAACAGCGCCACCTGCAAGAGTTGCGCGCACTGCCCGTGGATGGCGATGAACGGGCTGGCCGGCCTGGCCGAGGTGCTGGAGCGCGGCAGCAACGAGGTGCATGTCGATCCGGCGCTGGGCCTGCGTGCGCGCCTGCCGATCGACCGCATGCTGGCCTTTACCGCGGCGCTCAAGGGCGGGCACGATGCGGGCGCGCTGGTGCCAACCATCGGAGCGGCGTAGATTCTCTCCCGGGGTATGTCGAAATCGGCGCTCGCCGAGCGACATTGTCAAGGCGGCGCATGGTGCGCCGTTCTGACCAGAAGGAGTTTTCCATGGAATATCTGTTGCTTATCCATGCCGATCCTGCCGGGCTGCAAGCCCTGCGCGAGGCCGAACGCTCGACGGCCCTGGCGGCCTACGGCGCCTACACCCAGGCCTTGCAGACAGCCGGCGTGGCGCGCGGCGGCAACCGCCTGCGCAGCGCCGACGCCACCACCACCGTGCGCGTGCGCGGTGGCAAGACCGAAGTGCTCAATGGGCCGTTCATCGAGACGCGCGAGCAACTCGGCGGCTACTACCTGATCGACGTGCCCGACCTCGACACCGCCCTGTCCTGGGCCGCGCGCTGCCCCGGCGCCAGCCACGGCACGGTCGAGGTGCGCCCGATCTGGGCCATGGGCGAGAGCTGAGCGCGCGGTGCCGCAGGGCAGTCTCGAAGCTTCCCGCGCGGCCGAGGACGCGGCGCGGCGCAGCTACGGCAAGCTCGTCGCCTTCCTGGCCGCGCGCACGCGCGACGTGGCCGGCGCCGAGGACGCGCTCTCGGAGGCGTTTGCCGCGGCGCTGGCCGACTGGCCGGCGCGCGGGGTGCCGGGCAATCCCGAGGCCTGGCTGCTGACCGTGGCGCGGCGCAGGATGGTCGATGCGGCCCGGCTGCGCCGGCACGACGAGGCCGCCGCCGGCTACTTCGGGTGGCTGGCTGAACTGGCCGAGCCCGAGACGGCCAATGTGGCGGAGGGGAGCCTGCCGGACCGGCGGCTGGAGCTGCTGTTCGCCTGCGCGCATCCCGGTATCGAGCCGGCGGCCCGCGCCCCGCTGATGCTGCAGACGGTGCTGGGCTTCGACGCGGCCACGATGGCTTCGGCCTTTCTGGTTGCGCCTGCCACCATGGGCCAGCGCCTGGTGCGTGCCAAGGCCAAGATCCGGCAGGCCGGCATCGGTTTCCAGGTGCCGGAACGTGCGCACCTGCCCGAGCGGCTGGATGCGGTGCTGGAGGCGATCTATGCCGCCTATGCCGAAGGCTGGTCCGACGCCGAGGGCGCCGATCCGCGCCGCCGCAACCTGGCCGGGGAGGCTATCTGGCTGGGCCGGCTGGTCGCGGCGCTGCTGCCCGAACAGCCCGAAGCGCTGGGCCTGCTCGCGCTGATGCTGCACGCGCATGCGCGCCGTGCGGCGCGGCGCGATGCGCAGGGCGAATACGTGCCGCTGGCCCTGCAGGACAGCGCGCGCTGGGACGGCGCCATGATCGACGAGGCCGAGGAGTTGCTGCGGCGAGCCAGCCGCCTGGAGGCACCCGGCCGCTATCAGCTGGAGGCTGCCGTGCAATCGGCCTATTGTGCGCGGCGACGCACCGGCGCTGCGCACTGGGCTGCCATCGTGCAACTCTACGAAGCGCTGCATGCGTTGACGGGCTCGCCCGTGGCCGCGCTGAACCGGGCGGTGGCGCTGGCGGAAACACAAGGGGCCGATGCGGGCCTGAGGGCGCTGGATGCGCTGGCCGGCGATGCGCGTCTGGCCGACTATCAGCCCTACTGGGCCGCGCGCGCCGAACTGCTGGCGCGCAGCGGCGCGCCTGCGCCGGCGCTTGCCGCCTACCAGCGCGCGATCGGCCTGGAGCGCGATCCGGCCGTGCGACGGTTTCTGCAGCGCCGTGCGGCGGCGCTGGGGGTTGGCAGCGTGTCGCCGTAGAAGATGGCGTTGGCGCGGGCCGGGAAATCCGGACTACCTACGGCAACGGCACCAGAATGGTGGGCAATGCAGATGTCGCCAGCGTGGGATAGTCGCGGCTGAAGTGCAGGCCGCGGCTCTCATGCCGGGCCTGCGCCGAGCGCACGATGAGTTCGGCCACCTGCACCAGGTTGCGCAGCTCCAGCAGGTCGCGCGTGACGTGAAAAAGCCCGTAGAACTCCTGGATTTCGCTCTGCAGCAGCGCGATGCGGTGCGCCGCGCGTTCCAGCCGCTTGTTGGTGCGCACTATGCCCACGTAGTCCCACATGAAGCGGCGCAGCTCGTCCCAGTTGTGCGAGATCACCACGGTCTCGTCCGCGTCGGTCACGCGGCTGTCGTCCCAGTTGGGGAGTGGCGGCACTGCGGGGCCGGGCGCCTGGGCAATGGCCTGCGCCGTGGCGCGTGCAAACACCATGCATTCGACCAGCGAATTGCTGGCCAGCCGGTTCGCGCCGTGCAGCCCGGTGCAGGCGACCTCACCGACGGCGTACAGGCCGGGCAGGTCGGTGCGGCCCGCCAGGTCGGTGCGCACGCCGCCACAGGTGTAGTGGGCGGCCGGCACCACCGGAATCGGCTGTTTCGAGATGTCGATGCCGAGTTCCAGGCAGCGTGCGTAAATGTTCGGGAAGTGCGCCAGGATGAACTCCAGCGGCTGGTGCGAGATGTCCAGCAGCACGCAATCGAGGCCGTGCTTTTTCATCTCGAAGTCGATCGCGCGCGCCACCACGTCGCGCGGTGCCAGTTCGGCGCGCGCGTCGTGCTGCGGCATGAAGCGCGTGCCCCCCTTCGAGTCCGGCAGCAGCAGGCGTCCGCCTTCGCCGCGCACGGCCTCGCTGATCAGGAAGGACTTGGCGTGCGGGTGGTACAGGCAGGTCGGGTGGAACTGGATGAACTCCATGTTCTGCACCCGGCAGCCGGCGCGCCAGGCCGCGGCAATGCCGTCGCCGGTGGCCGTGTCGGGGTTGGTTGTGTAGAGGTAGACCTTGCCCGCGCCGCCGGTCGCCAGAATCGTTTGCGGTGCGCTGAAGGTCAGCACCTCGTCGGTGGCCTCGTCGAGCGCGTACAGGCCCACGCAGCGCTTGCCGGGCAGGCCGAGCCGGTCGCTGCTGATCAGGTCGACCAGCGTGTGGTTCTCGAACAGCGTGATGTTCGGTGTACGGCGCACGTGCCCGATCAGCGCCTGCTGCACGGCGGCGCCCGTGGCGTCGGTCACGTGCACGATGCGCCGCGCGCTGTGGCCGCCTTCGCGCGTCAGGTGCAGGTGGCCGTCTTCCTCGGAGAACGGCACGCCCAGTTCGCGCAGCCAGGCGATGCTTTGCGGCGCGTGCTCCACCACAAAACGGGTGGCGGCCGGATCTGACAGGCCAGCGCCCGCCACCAGCGTATCGTCCACATGCGCGTCGAAGCTGTCGCCCTCGGCCAGCACGGCGGCGATGCCGCCCTGGGCCCAGCCGCTGGAGCCGTCGCCCAACTGCCGCTTGGTGAGCACGGCCACGCGCTGCGTGGGCGCCAGGTGCAGCGCGGCGCTGAGACCCGCCAGGCCGCTGCCGACGATCAGCACGTCAAAGGAATGGGAAGTGGCGCTCATGGCGGGCAAGACGTGGCAGGCACGGTGTTTCAGGTCGGCGAGTAGGCCAGGCGCACGTAAATCGGCGCGAACGCCTCGGCCTGCGTGACCTCGATCAGCATTTCCTTGGCCAGCTCGAGCAGCGCGACGAAGGTCACCACCAGCACGGGCGCGCCCTTGGCGGGGTCGAACAGGTTTTCGAACTCCATGAACTTGCGGCCCTGCAGCTGGCGCAGCACGATGCTCATGTGCTCGCGTACCGACAGCTCCTCGCGGCTGATCTTGTGGTGCTGTACCAGCTTGGCGCGCTTCATGATGTCGCGCCAGGCATCCTGCAAATCCACCACGTTGACGTCCGGAAAACGCGGCTGCAGCGACTGCTCGATGTAGACCTCGGCCTTGAGGAAGTCGCGGCCGAACTGCGGCATGGCATTCAGCGCGGCCGCCGCCAGCTTCATCTGCTCGTACTCGAGCAGGCGGCGCACCAGCTCGGCGCGCGGGTCTTCGGGCTCCTGGCCTTCCGCCGCCTTTTTTGGGGGCAGCAGCATGCGCGACTTGATCTCGATCAGCATCGCCGCCATCAGCAGGTACTCGGCCGCCAGCTCCAGGTTGCGGCCGCGGATCTCGTCCACATAGGTCAGATACTGGCGCGTCAGGCCCGCCATCGGGATGTCGAGAATGTTGAAATTCTGCTTGCGGATCAGGTACAGCAGCAGGTCCAGCGGGCCCTCGAACGCCTCCAGAAACACTTCCAGCGCGTCCGGCGGGATGTACAAATCCTGCGGCATCGCAAACAGCGGCTCGCCATAGAGCCGGGCCAGCGCAACCTGGTCGATCACCTGCGGCATGGCGGCCAACTGGGCGGCGACAGCCGGCTCAAGCGCGGCGGCATCAAGGGAAGAGGTCATTGAGTGCTATCAGATGAGTAGCTATCAGCGTAGGCCCCGTATGGGCTACAGGCTGATTTGTTGCTCATCCGTTGTCGGTCAGGTAGACGTAGGGTTTTTGCGGCACCTGGGCCTGGCGGTACTCGGCCCAGGCGCTGCGGTCCACGTTTTTGTCCCACAGGAGCGCACGCCCGGCCAGCTGGCGCGCTTCCAGGTTGGGTTTTGCGGTCTTCAGTTGCTCAATGAACTGGGTGATTTCGGATTGGTAATCGGGACGACGAAAAATGGACATGGACTGGACCTCTTTGTGTGATTTTACCGGGGCGGGGCATACCGTTCGCCCTGAGCCAACCAAGGGGCATTCAGCGCAAGAACCCAATCGCGCGTGTCCGCATGCGGCATTTGGTGCGCGTGAATCGCATGAGATACACTTACAATGCGCTGCATATGGTAATTGTATTGTCATAATGAGGTCCCATGGAACTCAAGACTGCACGGCTCACGCTGCTCATTGATCCGAACAAGAAGGTGGCGTTCGAGCGTCTTTGCGCTCAGCAGGATCTGACGCCGTCGCAGGTGGTGCGGCAGCTTATTCGCGACTACTTGGCCCAGCACGGGGTCCAGTACGTGGGCAGTGGGCTGATCGCGAGCGAGTCTCCACCCGCCGCCGATGTCGCTCCGCCCGGGACGAAGCCGCCTTCGAGGCACGGTGCCCCGGTTCCCGGCAAACGGCGTACGGGGCTCAAAGGTAGCTGAGCTGTGAGCAGTTGGGCCCCTTTGACGCAATGGCTGCGCCTCGACTGGATGCTCGTGGTGATGCTGGCGTGGCTGCTTGTAGGCGTCGCCGGGGTGTTCGCGCTGCGTCGATTCGCCCTGGTGGCCCAGCTGCTCTTTCCGGTCGGCGGGCTGCTCGGGTTGGCGCTCTTTGGGCTTGCACTGAGCGCGCTGCCTGGCACACCCGAGGTTGCTGTTCTCCCCATCGGTCTGCCCGGCTTGCCATTCCATCTGCGGCTGGACAACCTTTCCGCCTACTTCCTGATGGTGATCGGTGGCGCGGGGGCCGGCATTTCTGCCTTTGCGTCGGGCTACTTCCGCAAGGGCGAGGGCACGCCGCCGGGCCTGCTGTGTCTGGAGTATCACGTCTTCCTGGCCAGCATGGCGGGGGTTGTGCTGGCCGACGACGCCTACTCGTTCATGGTGATGTGGGAGACCATGGCGCTATCGTCGTTCTTCCTGGTGACGGCAAACCACCGCATCGCGGAGGTGCGCAGCGCCGGCTACCTGTATGTCGTGATGGCGCATATCGGGGCGCTCGGGGTCTTGCTGTGCTTCGGTGTGCTGCAGGCCAACACCGGCGACTACACGTTCGGCAACATGCGGGCCCAGGCGCTGACGCCGTTCTGGGCATCGGTCGGTTTCCTGCTGGCGGTGTTCGGCTTCGGTGCCAAGGCCGGCATCGTGCCACTGCACGTCTGGTTGCCCGAGGCGCACCCGGCCGCGCCGTCTCCCGTCTCGGCAATGATGAGCGGTGTCATGCTGAACACCGCCATCTATGGCCTGTTGCGCGTGTCGCTGGATCTGCTGCACCTGCATTTGTGGTGGTGGGGCGGGCTGCTGCTGGCCATTGGCCTGGCCACCGCAATGGTCGGTGTGGTGTTTGCCGCCGTGCAGACCGACATGAAGCGACTGCTGGCCTATTCGTCGATCGAGAACATGGGGCTGGTGTTCGTCGGCATGGGCCTGACGCTTATTTTCTCGGGCTACGGCATGAAACCGATGGCCGCGCTGGCCCTGACGGCCACGCTCTATCATGTCGCCAGCCACGCCTGCTTCAAGAGCCTGCTCTTCCTCGGCACCGGCAGCGTGCTGCACGCAACCTCGGAGAGAAATCTTGGCAAGCTCGGGGGCCTGATCAGAACCATGCCCTGGGTCGGCTGGCTCATGCTGCTCGGCGTACTGGCCAGTGCCGGCCTGCCGCCGCTCGGCGGTTTCGTGTCGGAGTGGCTGCTGTTGCAGAGCTTCCTGTTCACGCCCGGGCTGCCGGTGCCGCTGCTGACGATGCTCATCCCGGTGGTGGCCGCGCTGATCGCCCTGGTGGCGGCACTGGCTGGCTATACGATGGTCAAGTTCTTCGGCGTGATCTTCCTCGGCCAGCCGCGCGAGGACAAACTCGCTCACGCCCGTGATGCCGACAGCTGGGAGCGCGCAGGCATGGTCTGGCTGGTGCTCGGCTGCGTGGCCCTTGGCCTCCTGCCAGTACAGTTCATTCAACTAATCGACCCGGTGACGCAGCAGCTCGTCGCGTCGGGTCTCGGTGCCAAGGCGGCAGCCAGCGGCTGGCTGCTGGCGCCGAACAGTCTGGCGCAGGCAAGCTACGGTCCGGTGATTTTTCTGCTCGGCATCCTGGCGAGCTTTGCGCTCGCTTTCCTGCTCGTGCGCATGTTCTATCACGGGCGACTGCGCCGCGGCCTGCCCTGGGCCTGCGGTTTCCCGTGGGCGACTGCGCGCATGCAGGACACGGCCGAGGGCTTCGGCCAGCCGATCCGCCAGATCTTCGATCCCTTCTTCCGGATGCGGCGTGAGCTGCCGACCGCCCTCGACGAGCAGCCGCGCTACCGCGTCACGATCGAGGACCATTTCTGGTACTGGCTCTACGTGCCGATTGTTGATCTGACCAACTACCTCGCACGCCTGTTCGCCACGATGCAGCAAGGCCGCATCTCCGTCTACCTGCTATACAGCTTCGTGACCCTGGTTGCCACGTTACTGTTGGTAATGCAATGAGGCCGGCGTGAGCTTCACCGGATTCCTGTCGCAATTGATCGAGATCGTGATAGCGGTTGCGCTGGCGCCGCTGCTGACCGGCTGGGTCAACCAGTGTCACGCCTGGCTGCAGAACAAGTCGGCGCCCGCGTTGTGGCAACCGTACCGGATGCTGCACAAATTGTTCAACAAGGAATCCATGGTGGCCGACCACGCGTCGCGGTTGTTTCGCGCCGCGCCTTACGTGATGTTCGGCTGTATGGTCCTGGCTTGCGCCATCATCCCCACGTTGTCCACTGACCTGCCTTTGGCGCCGGCAGCTGACGCAATTGCGCTGGTCGGGCTGTTCGCCCTGGCACGCGTGTTTATCTCGCTGGCTGCCATGGACATCGGCACCGTCTTCGGCAGCATGGGTGCGCGCCGCGAGATGCTGATTGGCTTCCTGGCAGAACCGGCACTGTTGATGGTGCTGTTTTCGGCCTCGCTGATCTCCCAGTCAACCTCCCTCACCACCATTGTCGAGACGCTGGTTCACCGCGAGCTCACCATCTATCCCGGGCTGGCCTTCGCGGGCGTCGCCTTTACGATGGTGTCGCTGGCGGAGAACGCTCGCGTGCCGGTCGACAACCCGGCCACCCATCTCGAGTTGACGATGATCCATGAGGCGCTGATCCTGGAGTACTCGGGTCGCCATCTGGCGCTGCTCGAGTGGGCCGCCAGCCTGAAGCTGTTCGCCTACTCGTGCATTGGCCTGGCATTGTTCTTCCCCTGGGGTATCGCTGGCGCCCAGGCGCCTGTGTCCATGCTGCTGGCACTGCCCGCGCTGGTGCTCAAGCTCGCCATCGGCGGCTTCCTGCTGGCTTTGCTGGAGACACTGAGCGCGAAGATGCGTATTTTCCGCGTGCCGGAATTCCTCGGCACCGCCTTCCTGCTGGCGGTGATCGGCATGCTGGTGGAACTACTCCTGAGCCATTGAGATGAGCGTCCTGCTGACCCAGTTTGTCAACCTGCTCGGCGCCGTGCTCTTGATGCTCGCGTTCGCGATGATCTCGCAGCGCCGCATCCTGTCGCTGATCAATCTGTTCACGATGCAGGGCGCCACGCTGGCGCTGGTCACCGCCGTGGTCGGCTATGCAACGCATCAGCCCCACCTGTATCTGTCGGCCGGCCTGACCTTGTTGCTCAAGGTGCTGTTGATCCCCTACCTGCTGCACCGGATCATTGACCGTCTCGACATCCGTTGGGACGTCGAGACGCTGATCAACATCCCGACGACCCTGCTGATTGGCATCGGGGTGGTGATTTTTGCCTTCAACCTCGCGCTGCCAATTTCGCAGCTGTCGTCGGCGCTGGCCAGCGGCACGCTGGGCATTGCGCTGGCTTGCGTGCTGCTGTCGTTTCTGATGATGATCACGCGGGCCAAAGCGGTGCCGCAGGTCATCGGCTTCCTGGCGATGGAGAACGGCCTGTTCTTTGCGGCCACCTCCGCCACCTACGGCATGCCCATGGTGGTCGAACTTGGCATCGCGCTGGACGTGCTGATCGGCGTAGTCATCCTGGGGGTGTTCATGTTCCAGATTCGCGAGCAGTTCGACAGCCTGGATATCCGGCATCTTGAAAAACTGAAGGAAGATTGAGTTGAACTTCGAGTTGAACGCGCTGGCCTTCCTGCTCGGCACTCCGCTCGCCGGTGGCCTGGTGCTGGCCCTGGTCGGCCATCGCGACAACGCACGCGACGTCAATGTTGCCTTCAGTCTGGGCACCTTCGTCGCAGCCTGCGTACTGACGGCACAGATCATCAAAGGGGGCTCGATGCTGGTGTGGAACCAGGAGTTCTACATTGACCCCCTGAACGTTTTCCTGGTGGCGCTGACGGCGTTCGTCGGCTTGACCACCTCGATATTCTCGCGGCCCTATATGCAGGTGGAGCGCGACCACGGCAAGATGACGCCGCCGCGCATGCGCCTGTACCACAGCATGTACCAGATGTTCAGCTTCACGATGCTGCTGGCACTGACGACCAACAACATGGGCATCATCTGGGTCGCGATGGAGGCCGCCACGCTGACCACGGTGTTGCTGGTCAGCGTGTACCGTACAGCGGCCAGCCTGGAGGCCGCGTGGAAATACTTCATCCTGTGCGGCGTGGGTATTGCCCAGGCGCTATTTGGCACGGTGCTGCTTTACATGGCGGCCGAAAAGGTCATCGGCCCCGAAGGAGGAGCGCTGTTGTGGACCAGCCTCGACGCGGTGAAGGGCCAACTCAACCCGAATATCATCACCCTGGCTTTTGCCTTCCTGTTCATCGGTTACGGCACCAAAGTCGGTCTGGTGCCGCTGCACAACTGGTTGCCCGACGCGCACGCCGAGGGGCCGACGCCGGTGTCCGCCGTGCTGTCCGGCCTGTTGCTCAATGTCGCGCTCTATGCGATCCTGCGCTGCAAGGTTCTGACCGATGGCGCGCTACACGACAATCATCTGACCGGCCGGTTGATGATGGGCTTCGGCCTGCTGTCGGTGGTGGCGGCGGTGTTCTTCCTGGTCCGGCAGAAGGACGTCAAGCGCATGTTCGCCTATTCGTCCATTGAGCACATGGGGTTGATGACCTTTGCCTTCGGCCTGGGCGGACCGATTGCCAACTTCGCCGGATTGCTGCACATGACGGTACATTCGCTGATCAAGTCCGCCATCTTTTTTGCCGTCGGACATGCGGCGCAGAAGGCGGGCACGCAGATCATGGAAAACATCCGCGGCCTGCTCAAGGTCAGCCCGACGGTCGGCTGGGGCTTGATGCTCGGCTCGCTGGCCATCCTGGGCATGCCGCCATTCGGTGTCTTCGCCAGCGAGTTCCTGATTGTCACGACCACGATGCGCGAGCAGCCCTGGGCAACACCGTTCCTGCTGATCGCGCTCGGTGTCGCGTTCGCATCGATTTTCAGTCGCGTCCAGCCGATGGTGTTCGGCGACACCAACGTCAAACCCCTGGCGCATCCGCCGGCGCTGGTTCCGGTGTTCGTGCACCTGGGGCTTGGACTGATGCTGGGCCTGTACATCCCGCCCTATCTGAACGCGTGGTATCGCCAGGCGGCGGCCATGCTGGGAAACTAGCCGTATGGCATTGTCGGACCTGCAACTCGATCTGCGGCGCCTGCAGGCACCGTTGCCGATCTGGCACGGGGTGGTAGATCACGCCGCCTGGAGCGACGTGGCGCGCAGCATCGCCGACGCGGGCGGGCGGCTGGTCTCGGTCTGGGGTGTTGACCGCCGCACGGCCGGGCAGGCCATGGTGGCCTGTGCAGCCTATGCCACGGCTGAGGGGCTGGTCTGGGTTGAATTGCCGCTGGACGATGCGGCACGGAGTTTTCCGGATCTGGCGGCCGCGTTCCCGTGTGCGGGGCGGATGCAGCGCGCCATGGCTGACTTGCTGGGCCTGCATGCCGAGGGTAGCCATGACACCCGCCCCTGGCTGGACCATGGCCTGTGGCCGCCTGCACCGTTGTCAACGCCACACGAGGCCCGGCCACTGACCATCGATGCAGGCGCGCTGCCCGCCGACTATCCCTTTGTGCGCGTCGAAGGCGATGGGGTGCACGAGATTGCCGTTGGGCCGGTGCATGCCGGCATCATCGAGCCCGGTCACTGGCGCTTTTCGGTGGTCGGCGAGAAGGTGCTCCGGCTGGAAGCGCACCTGGGCTATGCGCACAAGGGGATCGAACGGCGTTTCACCGATCTGGCGCCGCAGGATGCTTTTCGGCTCGCCGGTCGCGTGTCGGGTGACTCGACGGTGGCTTACGCCTGGGCCTACTGCATGGCGCTCGAATCCGCGTGGCGCTGCGAGATCCCGGCGCGGGCGACCTGGCTGCGTGCGCTGATGCTGGAGCGCGAGCGCGTGGCGAACCACCTTGGCGACCTGGGCGGGATCGCCAACGATGCGGCACTGGGTTTCGGTCTGTCCCAGTTCTCGCGCCTGCGCGAAGACTGGCATCGGCTGTCCCGAGAGGTCTTCGGACATCGCTTCATGATGGACGCGGTGGTGCCGGGTGGCACGGCCACCGATCCGGCGCCGCCGCAGCTGATTCGAATCGCGCAACAATGCGATGCGATCGAGCGTGAAGTGAAAACCTTGCGGATTGCATATGACGAACATGCCGGCCTGCAAGATCGTTTTCTTGCTGCCGGGACCGTCACGCCGCAACGCGCGGCACAGCTGGGTTTGATTGGCCTGGCTGGCCGCGCCAGTGCGCAGGCGTTTGACCTGCGCTGCGACCATGCCTGGGCCCCCTACGATGGTCTCAAGGTGGCCATGGCGGCGCAGCATCAGGGCGATGTCGCTGCCCGCGTCGCCGTGCGTTTTGATGAAACGCTGGAATCGCTGCGCCTGATTCGAAGCATCTGCACAGGATTGCCGCAGGGCGCCACGCGCGCCGAACTCTCGGCTACTGGCGTTCCCGCATTCGGCATGGGCTGGGTGGAAGGCTGGCGCGGCGAAGTCCTGGTGGCCCTGGAGGTCGGGGCCGACGAGCGCATCGTGCGTTGCCACTGCCATGACCCATCGTGGCAGAACTGGCCAGCGCTTGAGCATGCCATCATGGGCAATATCGTCGCAGACTTTCCGCTCATCAATAAATCCTTCAACCTGAGTTATTCCGGACACGATCTCTGATGCGGCACATCCTCAAACAAATTGTCCGCACCGGCATCGTCACCGAACCGGCGCCCGGCGTTGACGACAGCGATCACGTCATCATCGAGCGCATGCACCGGGACATCCTCGACATCCTCGGCCAGGCGCTGACCATCCGGGTGGTCGATGCCGGGTCCTGCAACGGCTGTGAGCTGGAGATCAACGCACTCCACAACCCCTACTACAACATCGAGGGGCTGGGCATCAAGCTCGTTGCCAGCCCGCGCCATGCCGACATGCTGCTGGTGACCGGGCCGGTATCGCGCCACATGGAAGAGGCGCTGCGGCGTACCTATGACGCCACGCCGGCCCCGAAGCTGGTGATCGCGGTCGGCGACTGTGGCTGCACCGGCGGTATCTTTGGCGAGAGCTATGCCAGCCGTGGCAGGGTGGCGAACGTGATTCCGGTCGATGGGGCGGTGCCCGGTTGCCCGCCGCCGCCCATCGAAATCCTGCGCGGCATTCTCAGCGTCGTGCGGCAACGGCAGTCCAGGGCCGGCAAGCGCTAGCGCACGCGCATGCCGGGCTCGGCGCCCGGCCAGGGGTGCAGCACGTAAATGCCGGGCTGGGCTTTCTCGTCGGCATGGCTGGCGGCCAGCACCATGCCTTCGCTGACGCCGAACTTCATCTTGCGCGGCGCCAGATTCGCCACCATGACGGTGAACTGGCCGATCAGGTCTTCGGGCTGGTAGGCGCTGGCGATGCCGCTGAAGACGTTGCGGGTCTTTCCTTCGCCGACATCGAGCGTCAATCGCAGCAGCTTGGTCGAACCCGGCACCGCTTCGCAGTGGACGATTTTGGCGATGCGCAGGTCAATCTTTGCGAAGTCATCGATGGCTATGGTGGGTGCGATGCTCTCGCCGCCGGGTGCTATTGATTCAGTAGCTGGCTGCGCAGGTTCCGCAAGGGCTGGCACTTCAAACAGTGCCTCAAGCTGTTTGATGTCGACGCGCTGCATCAGATGCTTGTAATCGCCAATTACATGGCCGGCGCCCAGGGACTGGCTCGCGTCGGCAAACGACAGCGGCGCGACGTGCAGGAAGGCCTCCACGCTCGTAGCCAGCGCGGGCAGCACCGGCTTGAGGTAAATCGTGAGCAGGCGAAAGGCCTCGATGCAGGTAGTGCACACGTCTTGCAGGCGCGCGTCCATGCCCTCCTGCCGGGCCAGTTCCCAGGGCTTGTTCGTGTCCACGTATTCATTCACGCGATCGGCCAGCAGCATGGTCTCGCGCAGCGCCCGGGCGTAGTCGCGGTTCTCGAACAGGCTGGCGATGGCCTCGCTCTGCTGGCGAAGAAGGTCGAGCAGGCCTTCTCCATCCGGCGCGATGGCGCCGAGCCTGCCGCCAAAGCGTTTGGCGATGAAGCCGGCCGCGCGGCTGGCGATGTTGATGTACTTGCCGACCAGGTCGCTGTTCACGCGCGCCATGAAGTCGTCGGCATTGAAATCGATATCCTCGTTGCGCCCGTTCAGCTTGGCCGCGAGGTAGTAGCGCAGCCATTCGGGGTTCATGGAGAGGCTCAGGTATTTCAGCGGGTCCAGCCCGGTGCCGCGGCTCTTGCTCATTTTCTCGCCGTTGTTCACGGTCAGAAAGCCGTGCACAAAGATGTTGTCGGGTGTCTTGCGCCCGCTGAAATGCAGCATGGCCGGCCAGAACAGGGTGTGGAAGGTGACGATGTCCTTGCCGATAAAGTGGTACTGCTCAAGCAGCGGGTCGGCCATGTAGTCGTCATAGCTCTGGCCGCGCTTGTCCAGCAGATTCTTCAGCGAGGCCAGGTAGCCGATCGGCGCGTCCAGCCAGACGTAGAAATACTTGCCCGGCGCATCGGGAATCGCTATGCCGAAGTAGGGTGCGTCTCTAGAGATGTCCCAGTCGCCCAGGCCTTCGCTGGTGCTGCCGTCGGGATTGGTGCGCACGCTGAACCATTCCTTGACCTTGTTCGCCACCTCGGGCTGCAGCTTGCCGTCCTGCGTCCACTGCTCCAGAAAGGCCACGCAGCGCGGGTCGGACAGCTGGAAGAAGAAGTGCTCGGAGCTTTTCAGCACCGGCTTGGCACCCGACAGCGCCGAATAGGGGTTGATCAGGTCGGTCGGCGCATACACCGCGCCGCACACCTCGCAGTTGTCGCCGTACTGGTCCTTGGCGTGGCAATTCGGGCACTCGCCCTTGATGAAGCGGTCCGGCAGGAACATGTTCTTCTCCGGGTCGAAGAACTGCTCGACGATTTTTGTGCTGATCAGTCCGGCCTTTTTGAGGTCAAGATAAATCTGCTGCGCCAGCGCGTGGTTTTCCGGCCCGTCGGTCGAATGCCAGTTGTCGAAGGCAATGTGAAAGCCGTCCAGGTAGGGTTTGCGGCCCGCGGCGATGTCGGCCACGAACTGCTGCGGTGTCTTGCCGGCCTTCTCGGCCGCAATCATGATGGGCGCGCCGTGGGCGTCGTCGGCCCCCACAAAATTCACCTCGGCGCCCTGCATTCGCTGGAAACGCACCCAGATGTCGGCCTGGATGTACTCCATGATGTGGCCAATGTGGAAATTGCCGTTGGCATACGGCAGGGCGGTGGTGACGAACAATCGGCGCTGGGACATTGTGTGGCTTTGGCGAGGCTAGCCCGCGATTTTAAGGCGCGCAGCGGGCCGCTTTCCGCCAGGTGCCGATCCCGTGCCTTCAGGCGCCGGCAGCGCCGGTTTTGCCCACGCTTGACCCATATCAACAAGGCCTTGACGGGCCCGTATCGGCAAACGGGCTGCAAATTTATACTGAAACGAGTTGGCGGCTCGCAGGGTGCAATGGTCAGGGCTCCGGGACGCTTGCATCACTTGGTGAACACTCATGGACATCGAAAACAAAGACGCCCCGCTGGCCGCACTTCCCGAAGGCGTGATTGCCTTGGTGCCGATGCGCAATGTCGTGCTGTTTCCGCACGCACTGGTGCCCATCAGCGTCGGCCGCCCCAAATCGGTCGCGGCGCTCCAGCACGCAAAAAACACTGGCGCCATGCTGGGCATCGTGTTGCAGCGCGATGAGCGGGTCGAAGAGCCGGGGCGCGAGGCCTTGTTCGATGTCGGGACCACGGCCAAGGTGGTGCAGTACGTGGATTCGGACGAGCAGCTGCGCCATGCGCTGTGCCAGGGCTTGGGGCGTTTTCGCATTGAGGCGCTGGTGCAGGGCTATCCGTTCCTGGCGGCCCGGGTGCAGTTCATCCAGGAGCCAGCCGAGGTTTCCACGCAGGCTGAGGCGCTGGGCCTGCAGTTGCGCGAGCGGGCGGCCGAGATCCTCTCGCTGTTGCCGGGGGCGCCGGCCGAGCTGGCGCAGACGCTGCAAGCGGTGAAGTCACCGTCACACCTGGCGGACGTCGTGGCGAGCCTGCTGGACAGCGAGACCAGCGACAAGCAGATGCTGCTGGAAATGACCAACCCGGAAGAGCGGCTGCAAAAGCTGCTGCAGATGCTGACACACCGCATCGAAGTGCTACGGCTGTCGCAGGAAATAGGCGCGCGCACCAAGGAGCAGATCGATGATACCCAGCGCAAGCACATCCTGCGCGCGCAACTCAAGGCCATCCAGAAGGAACTGGGCGAGGAAGAAGGCAACAGCGAGGACGCGGCGCAGCTCGGCGAGCTGATCGCGAAGGCGGGCATGCCGGCCGAGGTGGAAGCCCAGGCACGCAAGGAACTGGCACGCCTGCAACGCACGCCCGATGCGTCCGGTGAGTACTCGATGCTGCGCACCTATCTGGAGTGGATGACCGAGCTGCCGTGGGCCGCGCCGGCCGCCAGTCCGATCGATCTGGCCGAGGCACGCCGCATCCTAGAGGCCGACCACTATGGGCTCGAGCCCATCAAGCAGCGCATCGTGGAGTATTTGGCGGTGCAGAAACTCAATCCGCAGGGGCGCGCGCCGATCCTGTGCTTTGTCGGGCCGCCGGGCGTGGGCAAGACCTCGCTGGGGCAAAGCATTGCGCGGGCGCTGGGGCGGCCGTTTGTGCGCGTGTCGCTGGGCGGCGTGCATGACGAAGCCGAAATACGCGGTCACCGCCGCACCTACATCGGCGCCATGCCGGGCATGATCGTGCAAAGCCTGCGCAAGGCCGGCGCGCGTCACTGCGTGATGATGCTGGACGAGATCGACAAACTGTCGCCCAGTGCGCACGGCGACCCTTCGGCGGCCTTGCTGGAGGTGCTGGACCCGGAGCAGAACTCGACGTTCCGGGACAACTACCTGGGCGTGCCGTTTGACCTGAGCCGCGTGGTGTTCGTGGCGACGGCCAATGTGATGGACCATGTGCCCGCGCCGATGCGCGACCGCATGGAGGTGATCGAACTGCCGGGCTACACCCAGGAGGAAAAGCTGCAGATCGCCCAGCGCTACCTGGTGCGGCGCCAGCGCGAGGCCAACGGCCTGCAGGCCGACCAGTGTGAGCTGACCCCCGAGGCCTTGCGGACCGTGGTGGCCGACTACACGCGGGAGGCCGGTGTGCGCCAGCTCGAGCGCGAGATCGGCCGCGTCATGCGCCACGCTGCCGTGCAGATCGCGGATGGCTCGAAAACGCAGGTACGCGTCGATGCGGGCGATCTGGATGCGATTCTCGGGCCGGCGAAGTTCGAGCATGAAACCGCTCTGCGCAGCAGCGTGCCGGGCGTGGCCACCGGGTTGGCCTGGACGCCGGTGGGCGGCGACATCCTGTTCATCGAGGCGAGCCGCATGGCGGGCAGCGGCCGGCTGATCCTGACCGGCCAGCTCGGCGATGTGATGAAGGAAAGCGCCCAGGCCGCGCTGACGCTGGTGAAATCGCTGGCCAGCACCCTGCGCATTCCGGCGGAAAGGTTCGAAGGCATCGATATTCATGTGCATGTGCCGGCCGGTGCGATTCCGAAGGACGGGCCGAGCGCCGGGGTGGCCATGTTCATTGCGCTGGCCTCGCTGTTTACCGACCACGCGGTGCACCATGACATGGCGATGACCGGCGAGATCAGCCTGCGCGGCCTGGTGCTGCCGGTGGGCGGCATCAAGGAAAAGGTGTTGGCCGCCCAGCGTGCCGGCGTGCGCACCGTGCTGCTGCCGCGCCGCAACGAGAAGGATTTGCGCGACGTGCCCGAGTCCACGCGCCAGGCGCTGACCTTTGTCTGGCTGGATCATGTCGATGACGCCATTCGTGCGGCGCTGGGCGACAGCGCCCGGTCGGGCGATGGCTTCGTGCTGGTGTGAGAGCCGTGCCATGCCCTGGACGATGCAGCGCTATCCGGTGTCGATGCGGCACCTGCCGGAGCTCACGCGCCTCAAGGCGATAGAGATTGCCAATGCGCTGCTGGGCGAGGGCATGGAGGAAGGGCGGGCCATCCGTATTGCCATCGCGAAAGCCAAGGAATGGGCCCGGCGCCACCCTGACCCGCTTGCGGGCGCCGATTGATCGGCCAGGTGGCTTGATCAGTTGGCTTAAACTTCTTCTCAAACCCAGGCCCGCCCGGCCTGCAATGACGGCCCTGGGGGCGTCGACATCCCCCTCATAGATTCAATTTGGAGATTTCCCAGATGGCAATAGAACAACAGGCGATTTTGACTGCGCTGCAAGAGGTGCTCGACCCCAACACCGGCAAGGATTTCGTCAGTACCAAAGCGCTGAAAAATCTGCAGGTCAGCGGCGATGACGTGTCGTTCGACGTGGAACTGGGTTATCCGGCGAAGAGCCAGATTCCGGACATGCGCCGGGCCTTGATCGCCGCCGCCCGGGGCGTGGCCGGAGTGCAGAATGTCTCGGTCAACATGACGGTCAAGGTTGAGGCGCACGCGGTGCAGCGCGGCGTGCAACTGCTGCCCAACGTGAAGAACATCGTCGCGGTGGCGTCGGGCAAGGGCGGCGTGGGCAAGAGCACCACGGCTGTGAACCTGGCGCTGGCACTGGCGGCCGAAGGCGCCAGCGTGGGCCTGCTCGACGCCGACATCTACGGCCCCAGCATTCCGATGATGATGGGCATCGAAGGCCGCCCCGAGAGCGAGGACGGCAAAACCATGGAGCCGATGGAGAACTACGGCGTGCAGGTCATGTCGATCGGTTTCCTGGTGAACCAGGACGAGGCCATGATCTGGCGCGGCCCGATGGCCACGCAGGCGCTGGAGCAGCTGCTGCGCCAGACCAACTGGAAGGACCTGGACTACCTGATCGTCGATCTGCCGCCCGGCACCGGCGACATCCAGCTCACGCTGTCCCAGCGCGTGCCCATGACGGGCGCCGTGATCGTCACCACGCCGCAGGACATCGCGCTGCTCGATGCCAAAAAAGGCATCAAGATGTTCGAGAAGGTCGGCGTGCCGATCCTCGGCATCGTGGAAAACATGGCGGTGCATGTATGCAGCAACTGCGGCCATGTCGAGCACATCTTTGGCGAAGGCGGCGGCAAGAAGATGGCGGGCGACTACGGCATGGCCTACCTGGGCGCACTGCCGCTGGACATGCAGATCCGGCTGCAGGTGGATGGCGGCAAGCCCACCGTGGTGGCCGATCCCGAGGGCGAGGTGGCCGGCATCTACAAGGCCGTGGCGCGCCAGGTGGCGGTGTCGATCGCGGCCAAGAACAAGGACTTCGCGTCCAAGTTCCCGTCGATCAAGATTTCCAAGAATACTTGAGCGTTTTAGGGCTGTAGCCCTTGCTGGTATTTGGCATGTAGCTATCGTTTTGATAGTATATGCCGCGTCGGGACGCCTGCCTCAAGGGCGCTTTGACTCCTGCTCGCGCAGCTTGAAGCGCTGGATCTTGCCGGTGGCGGTCTTGGGCAGCTCGGCCACGAATTCGATGAAGCGCGGGTACTTGTAAGGCGCCAGCCGGTCCTTCACGAACGCCTTCAGCTCGGCCTCGTTGGCCTGGACGCCGTCTTTCAGCACCACGAAGGCCTTGGTCTTGGTCAGGCCGTCGGCGTCGTTCACGCCGATCACCGCCGCCTCCAGCACGGCCGGGTGCTGCACCAGCGTGGCCTCCACCTCGAACGGTGACACATAGATGCCGCTCACCTTGAGCATGTCGTCGCTGCGTCCCGAATAGGTGTAGCTGCCGTCGGCATTGCGCACGTACTTGTCGCCGCTCTTGGTCCAGCCGCCCTGGAAGGTCTCGCGCGTCTTGCTGCGGTTGCCCCAGTACATCATGGCGCTGGACGGGCCCTGGATGTACAGGTCGCCAGGGTCGCAGGAGCCATCTGCATGCAGTGGCACGGGAAGGCCGTCTTCGCCGCGCAGCTCGATCTGATAGCCCGGCACCGGCCAGCCGGTGCTGCCATAGCGCACCTTGCCGGGCCGGTTCGACAGGAAAATGTGCAGCATCTCGGTGGAGCCGATGCCGTCCACGATGTCGACACCGAAGTGACGCTGGAAGCGCTCGCCGATTTCGGCCGGCAGCGCCTCGCCGGCAGACGACACCAGGCGCAGCGCGACGTCGCCGCGCGCCGGCAGCTGCGGGCTGGCCAGCATGCCGGCAAAGCCGGTGGGGGCGCCGTAGAACACCGTCGGCTTGACGCCGCCCACCTGGCCCAGCCAGCGCCTGAAGGTGGCCTCGGGCGTCGGCCGCTCCGCCATCAGGATCGTGGTGGCTCCCACGCTCAGCGGAAAGGTCAGCGCGTTGCCCAGGCCGTAGGCAAAGAACAGCTTGGCGGCCGAGAAGCAGACGTCGGACTCGACGAGGCCCAGCACGGCCTTGCCGTACAGCTCGGCTGTCCAGTAGGCGTTGGCGTGTGAATGCACCGTGCCCTTGGGCCGGCCGGTGGAGCCGGACGAATAAAGCCAGAAGCCGGGGTCGTCCGGCCCGGTGGCAGCGGGCCTGGCCAGCGGCGAGGGGGCCTGCACAAAGGCCTCGAACTCCACCTCGGACGGGTGCAGCGGCGCGACCGGGCGCGACACGATCACCTTGTGCACCTCGTGGTCGGACCGGGTCATGGCCGACACGAGCGCCGGCAGCAGCGCGCCCGACACCAGCACGGCCTGGGCGCGTGAGTGCTCCAGCATGTAGGCGTAGTCGTCGGCCGTCAGCAGCGAGTTCACCGCCACCGGCACCATGCCGGCGTACAGCGCGCCGAGAAAGCTCACCGGCCAGTCATTGCAGTCGTGCATCAGCAGCAGCACGCGCTCCTCGCGCTTGATGCCGAGCGCGCGCAGGCCGGCGGCCACGCGGCGCACGCGGTCCTCCAGTTGGCCGAAACTGAGCGAGCCCAGGTCGTCGACGAAGGCCGGTTTCGTGGCGCGCCCGCTATTGCAGGTCAGCAGGTGCTGGGCGAGATTGAAGCGCTCGCCGGGGGGCGCAACGGCCGGTGCGCCGGCCGGGGTCTGGGGGCTGGAGGAGGATGTGCTCATGCTGGTTTCCGATGCATTTTTAGGGGAACAGGTTCATGCGGTGCCGAGCCGCTTCAGCGCGGCGATACTGGCCTGGACGGCGCTGCGGCGGTGGTAGAAATTGAGCGCGCGCAGGCCGCCCAGTTCTTCGCCGCCACCGGCCCGGCCCGGCCCGCCATGCAGCGACATCGGCATCACATTGCCGTGGCCCGAATGCAGTGCGGCCACATCCGGCGAGATGGCGTGCACCCGGCCATGCGACGAGGCCAGCTCCAGCGCCGCATCGGCGATGAAGGCCGGGTCGTCGCCATACACCGAGGTCACCAGCGAGCCCTGGCCGCGGCGGATCAGGCCCAGCGCCTCGTCCAGCGACGCATACGGCATCAGCGTGGCCACCGGGCCGAACACTTCGACCTCGTGCAACACGCGCGCCGCGTCAGGGTGGCGCGTGCCGAGCAAGGTCGGGCCGACGCAGGCGGCGATGGCCGGGTCGGCATCGACCAGCGTGTGGCTGGCGCCGTCGTGCAGCACCTCGGCCTCGGTGCGCAATTGCGCCAGGCCGGCCTGCACCGCGCCCAGTTGTTCGCGGCTGACCAGCGAGCCCATGCGCACGCTGGCATTGCGCGGGTTGCCGACCGTCACGCCGGCGAGCTTGGCGCTGATGGCCTGGGCCGCCGCATCGTACAGCGCGGCGGGCACGAAGATGCGGCGGATGGCGGTGCACTTCTGGCCGGCCTTGACCGTCATCTCGCGCACCACTTCGCTCACCAGCAGTTTGAAGACTTCCGAGTCGGCGGCCGTGCCGGGGGCCAGCAGGGCCGAGTTCAGGCTGTCGGCCTCGATGTTGACGCGCACCGACTGGGCGGCGACGGCGCGGTGGCTGCGAATGACATGGGCGGTCTCGGCCGAGCCCGTGAACGAGAGCACGTCGAACGGCTGCAGCGCATCCATCAGCCCGTTCGATGAGCCGCACACCACCGACAGTGCGCCGGCCGGCAGCACGCCGGCGTCGATCACGTCCTGCACCATGCGCTGGGTCAGCCAGGCGGTCGCGGTGGCGGGTTTGATGATGACCGGCACGCCCGACAGCAGCGCCGGCGCGGCCTTTTCCCACAGACCCCAGGACGGGAAATTGAAGGCGTTGATGAACAGCGCCACGCCATGCGTCGGCACCATGATGTGCTGCGACTGGAAGGTCGGGTCCTTGGCCATGCGCGCGGCCGGGCCGTCGAGCATGAAGCGCACGTCGCCGAGCGCCTCCCCCTGTTTGGCGTAGTAGCCCAGGGTAAAGAGGCCGCCGTCGATGTCCACGGCCGAGTCCTTGGCGGTGGTGCCCGAGTTGGCGGTGGCGATTTCGTAATACGCATCGCGGTGGGACTGCAGCACCTGGGCGGTGGCCGCCAGCATCGCGGCCCGCTCGGCGTAGGTCATGGCGCGCAGCGCGCGGCCGCCCTGCTCGCGCGCAAAGGCAAAACCTTCGATCAAGTCCAGGCCGCCGTTGCTGACGCGGGCCAGTTCGGTACCGAGCACCGGGTCGCGCAGCAGCGCACCGGGGCCGCTGCCGGTTTGCCAGCGTCCGGCAAGGTAGTTGGGGAGTAGGGGAGAGGAGGTGTTCATGATGGAGATCAAGCAGTCGTTGAAAGTTAGAAAGTCCGGCTTGCAAGCCCTGAACTTCCCTGTATAAATGAACTATTGTGCGTGCAACGATAATATGCATTATTATGCATGTCAAGTGCCAATTTGATTTTCCGAGGGTTTTCCCTGCAATGGTTCGTCATGGAGTTGTAGCTCATGGGCGCAGATTTGACAGATTTGATGAATGTTGAGGCGCTGCCGCTGGCGGCGCAGCTCGAGGCACCCGGGGAAGAGGTGCGCAGCCCTTTTCTGGTCGCGCTGGGCGAGCGCGTGCGCACCTTGCGCTCGCGCCGCGGCATGACGCGCAAGGCCGTGGCGCGCGCGGCGGACGTGTCGGAACGGCATCTGGCGAATCTCGAATACGGCACCGGCAACGCCTCCATTCTGGTGCTGCTGCAGGTGTCGCAGGCGCTGCAGTGCTCGCTGGCGGAAATGCTGGGCGACATCACGACGTCGTCGCCCGAATGGCTGCTGATTCGCGAGTTGCTGGAGCGCCGCAGCGAGGCCGACCTGCGGCGCGCCCGCATGATGCTGGGCGAATTATTGGGTGCCGGCGGCGACAACGAACCCGCCCGCAAGGCGCGTATTGCGTTGATCGGGCTGCGCGGCGCCGGCAAGTCCACCCTGGGCCGGCGGCTGGCCGACGACCTGGGCTACGCCTTCATCGAGCTGAGTCGCGAGATTGAAAAATTCGCGGGCTGCGGCATCAGCGAGATTCACAACCTTTATGGTGCCCACGCCTACCGCCGCTACGAGCGCAGGGCGCTGGAAGAGGCGATCCAGATCTATCCCGAAGTGGTGATTGCCACGCCCGGCGGCCTGGTGTCGGACGCAGCCAACTTCAACCTGATGCTCACGCACTGCTACACCGTTTGGCTGCAGGCCGCACCGGCCGACCATATGGCGCGCGTGGCGGCGCAAGGCGACCTGCGGCCCATGGCGGCAAGCAGGGAGGCGATGGAGGACCTCAAGCGGATTCTGGTGGGGCGCTCGGCCTTTTATTCCAAGGCCGATCTGACCTTCAACACCAGCCTGCGTCCGCTCGAGGAGAGTTTCGAGGCACTGCGCACGCAAGTGCGCAGCGGCTTGGCGCTGGCGCCATGACAGCCAGGGGGCGCATCACAGAAGAATAAATGTAACATGCATAAAAATGCATTTGACATTGAAATTTATATGAATTATTATTCATGTGTGCTGCACCTTGGTGCATTCATCTGAACGCCCTTCTTCAACGATTCCCGCAGGAGCAAACATGGCCGAAATGACGCCCGTGGTTTACCAGACCACCCCTTCCCAGTACAAACACCTGAAGCTGAGCTTCGAGGGCCAGGTGGCGACCCTGTCCATCGATATCGCGGAAGACGGCGGCATTCGCCCCGGCTACAAGCTCAAGCTCAATTCCTACGACCTGGGGGTGGACATCGAGCTGTACGACGCACTCAACCGCATCCGCTTCGAGCACCCCGAAGTGGGCGCGGTGGTCGTGACCAGCCTGAAGGACCGGATTTTCTGCTCGGGTGCCAACATCTTCATGCTGGGCCTGTCCAGCCATGCCTGGAAGGTCAACTTCTGCAAGTTCACCAACGAAACCCGCAACGGCATCGAAGACTCGAGCAAACATTCCGGACTGAAGTTTGTGGCCGCTCTCAACGGCGCCTGTGCCGGCGGCGGCTACGAGCTGGCGCTGGCCTGCGACGACATCGTGCTGGTGGACGACCGTTCCTCCACCGTGTCGCTGCCCGAAGTGCCGCTGCTGGGTGTGCTGCCCGGCACCGGCGGCCTGACGCGTGTGACCGACAAGCGCCACGTGCGCCACGACCTGGCCGATATTTTCTGCACCACCTCGGAAGGGGTGCGCGGCCAGAAAGCCATCGACTGGCGCCTGGTCGACGCGATTGCCAAGCCGCAGCAGTTTGCACAGGTGGTGAGCGAGCGCGCCGCCAGGCTGGCGGCCACGAGCGACCGCCCGGCCGGCGCCAAGGGCGTGGCGCTGACCCCGCTGGCGTGCAGCAAGACGGCCGATGCCCTGGCCTACAGTTTTGTCAGCGTGGACATAGCCCGCGCCAACCGCACCGCTACCTTCACCGTGAAGGCTCCGGCGGCGGCACAACCCACGGACATTGCCGGCATCGAAGCCCTCGGCGCCGCCTGGTGGCCGCTGCAAATGGCGCGCGAACTCGACGACGCCATCCTGCACATGCGCACCAACGAACTCGACATCGGCAGCTGGATTCTCAAGACCGCGGGCGATGCCAAAGCGGTGCTGGCCTGCGACGCGACGATGCTGGCGCACAAGGACCACTGGCTGGTGCGCGAAACGATTGGTCTGCTGCGCCGCACGCTGGCGCGCCTGGACGTGTCCTCGCGCAGCCTGTTTGCGCTGATCGAATCCGGCTCCTGCTTTGCCGGCACGCTGGCCGAGCTGGCCTTCTGCGCCGACCGCACCTACATGCTGACGCTGCCCGACGATGCCGACAAGGCGCCGGCGCTGGTGCTGAACGAATTCAACTTCGGCTTTTACCCCATGGTCAACGACCAGTCGCGCCTGGCGCGCCGCTTCTACGAAGAAACGGCGCCGATGGAAGCGGCACGCGGTGCGGCCGGCAAGGCGCTCGACGCCGATGCGGCGCAGGCGCTGGGCCTGGTGACCGCGGCGCTGGACGACATCGACTGGGCCGATGAGATCCGCATGGTGATCGAGTCGCGCGCCGCCATGTCGCCCGACGCCCTCACGGGCCTGGAGGCCAACCTGCGCTTTTGCCAGAAGGAAAACATGGCGACCCGCATTTTCGGGCGCCTGACGGCCTGGCAGAACTGGATCTTCAACCGCCCGAACGCGGTTGGCGAAAAGGGCGCGCTCAAGGTCTACGGCAAGGGCGAAAAGGCCGCCTTCGACCTGAACCGCGTCTGACGCCCCGCACGTCCCCATACGTTTTCGCAGAACCCACTTTCACCCACAGACCAACTCCCGGAGATCCGTCATGTCCACGATCAACTACAGCGAAAAAATCCCGAACAACGTCAACCTCGGCGAAGACCGCACCCTGCAGCGTGCGCTCGAGCAGTGGCAGCCCAACTTCATCCAGTGGTGGGACGACGTCGGTCCGGACGGCTCGACCAACTTCGACGTGTACCTGCGCACCGCGGTCAGCGTCGATCCCAACGGCTGGGCCCAGTTCGGCCACGTCAAGATGCGCGATTACCGCTGGGGCATCTTCCTGAACCCGGGCGACGCGGAGCGCAAGGTCCACTTTGGCGATCATGCCGGGGAGGCGGCCTGGCAGGACGTGCCCGGCGAGCACCGCGCCAACCTGCGCCGCATCATCGTGACGCAGGGCGACACCGAGCCGGCTTCGGTCGAGCAGCAGCGCCACCTGGGCCTGACCTGCCCGAGCCAGTATGACCTGCGCAACCTGTTCCAGGTGAATGTGGAAGAAGGCCGGCACCTGTGGGCCATGGTCTACCTGCTGCACAAGTACTTCGGCCGCGACGGCCGCGACGAGGCCGATGCGTTGCTGCAGCGCACCTCGGGTGACGCCAACAACCCGCGCATCCTGGGGGCCTTCAACGAGCAGACGCCCGACTGGCTGGCCTTCTTCATGTTCACCTACTTCACCGACCGCGACGGCAAGTTCCAGCTGTCGGCGCTGGCCGAGAGCGCCTTCGACCCGCTGGCGCGCACCACCAAGTTCATGCTTACCGAGGAGGCGCACCACATGTTCGTGGGCGAGAGCGGCGTCTCGCGCGTGGTGGCCCGCACCGCGCAGGTGATGAACGAGCTCAAGACCGACGATGCGGCCAAGATTCGCGCGGCCGGTGCCATCGACCTCGGAACGATCCAGCGCTACCTGAATTTCCACTACAGCGTGACCATCGACCTGTTCGGTGCCGACCAGTCCAGCAATGCCGCTACCTTCTACAGCTCGGGCCTGAAGGGCCGCTACGAGGAAGGCAAGCGCGGCGACGACCACGTGCTCAAGGGCCAGACCTACAAGGTGCTCGAAGTGCAGAACGGCCAGCTGGTCGAGAAGGACGTGCCGATGCTGAACGCGCTCAACGAAGTGCTGCGCGACGACTTCATCAAGGACTCGGTGGCCGGTGTCGGCCGCTGGAACAGGGTGCTGGAGAAAGCCGGCATCCCGACCCGGCTGGTGGTGCCGCACAAGGCCTTCAACCGCCAGATTGGCGCGCTCGCGGGCATCAAGATGTCGCCCGAAGGCCGCGTGGTGAGCGAGACGGAGTGGGCCGCGAAGAAGAATGAGTGGCTGCCCTCCGCCGACGACTTCGCGTTCGTGGCCTCGCTGATGGGCCGCGTGGTCGATCCCGGCAAGTTCGCGGGCTGGATCGCGCCGCCGGTGATGGGCATCAACCGCCAGCCGGTTGACTTCGAATACGTCCGCTTCGGCTGAAAGGTCTGTCATGGACATGGCCGTTGACGCGCGCGCGATCAGGCAACACCTGATCGACCCGGAAATCTGCATCCGCTGCAACACCTGCGAATCGGTGTGCCCAACGGGAGCGATCACGCATGATGACCGCAACTATGTCGTGAACGCCGATATCTGCAACCTGTGCATGGCATGCATCTCGCCGTGCCCGACCGGCTCGATCGACAACTGGCGCATCATGCCGCTGGCGCGCGCCTATTCGATCGAGGAGCAGCTGACCTGGGACGAGTTGCCGCCCGAGCTCACCCCCGAGCAGCTCGCCGCCGAGGGCGTGAGCGTGATCGACGAGGCGGCGCTGGAGGCGCCAGCAGCCCCGGCCCTGCCCGCGGCGGTTAGCGGCGAGGCGCCGTTCAACTCGGCCGCGTTCGGCGCCGCGGTGCCGCCCTGGTCGGCGGCGCACGCCTACACCAACCTGTACGGTCCCAAGCAGGCGACCACGGCCACGGTGGTCGGCAACTTCAACTGCACCGAGGCCGGCTTCGCCAACGAGACCCACCACGTGGTGCTCGACTTCGGGGCCATGCCGTTCCCGGTGCTGGAGGGCCAGTCGGTCGGCATCGTGCCGCCCGGGGTGGACGCCAGCGGCCGCGCGCACACGGCGCGCCAGTACTCGATCGCGAGCCCGCGCAATGGCGAGCGGCCCGGCTACAACAACATCTCGCTGACCGTCAAGCGCGTCACCGAAGACCACCAGGGCCGGCCGGTGCGCGGTGTCGCGTCCAATTACATCTGCGACCTCAAGGTCGGCGACCAAGTGCAGGTGATCGGCCCGTTCGGCACCTCGTTCCTGATGCCGAATCACCCGAAGTCGAATGTCGTGATGATCTGCACCGGCACCGGCAGCGCGCCAATGCGCGCGATGACCGAGTGGCGGCGCCGTTTGCGCAAGAGTGGCAAGTTCGAAGGTGGCAAGCTGATGCTGTTCTTCGGTGCGCGCACCCAGCAGGAGCTGCCTTACTTCGGCCCGCTGCAGAGTCTGCCCAAGGACTTTATCGACATCAACTTCGCGTTCTCGCGCGCGGCGGGGAGTCCCAAACGCTACGTGCAGGACCGCATGCGCGAACGCGCGCTGGACCTGGCCGCGCTGCTGCAGGACCCCAACACCTACCTCTATGTCTGCGGGCTCAAGAGCATGGAAGAGGGCGTGGTGCTGGCGCTGCGCGACGTAGCGCAGGAGGCCGGCCTGTCGTGGGAGACGTTGGGCGCAGCGCTCAAGCGTGAAGGACGCCTGCACCTCGAGACGTATTGAGCCACCACGCTGGCCGCTGCGGCCCGGCCCTGCACTGCGTTCGCGCGCCGCGGGCGTCGTGTAAAGCTCATCGAATTCTTCCCGGGCCGCCGGGTCTGCGCTGCGGCGCGCCCCGTAGCAAAATTGGGGATTCGTGGCACTGAAAGGGCAGGGAGAGCGTCAATGAATCATCAGGATGACAAGAGCGAGGTCGCGGTGCTGGCCTCCGCCGACGAGTTGCGCGCGAGCATCCGCCGTCGCGGCCAGCTCAAGGGCCGGCAGGCCGATGAGGCCGCCGTGGCCGAGGTGCGCGCCCTGATCGGGCCCGCGCCGCATTCGCGCGACCTGCTGATCGAGCACCTGCACCGCATCAACGACGCGTTCCGCGGCCTGCACGAGCGCCATCTGGTGGCGCTGGCGCGCGAGATGAACCTGCCGATGGCCGAGGTCTACGAGGTCGCCAGCTTCTACCACCACTTCGAGGTCCTGAAGGACGACGCGCAGCCGGCGCTGCTCACGGTGCGCGTCTGCGACAGCCTGAGCTGCCAGCTCGCCGGCGCCGCCAATCTGTTGGAAAAACTGCCGGCGCTCCTGGGTCCGGGCGTGCGCGTGATCCCCGCGCCGTGCATCGGCCGCTGCGAACAGGCGCCGGCCGTGGCCGTGGGGCAGCACGCGCTCGCCAGGGCCAGCGTCGAGACTGTGATTGAGGCATCAAATCAGGCGCTAGCCCATACCAGATATCCGCCATCAGCTATCGACTTTGTAGCATACGGCGACTACCGCGCGCAGGGCGGCTATAGTCTCGCCGCAGCGCTGGCCGGCGGCCAGCGGGACGCCGACGCGGTCATCACGGCGCTGGAAGACGCCGGCCTGCGCGGCCTGGGCGGCGCGGGATTTCCGGCCGGGCGCAAGTGGCGCATCGTGCGCGAGCAACCCGCGCCGCGCCTGATGGCTGTCAACATCGACGAGGGCGAGCCCGGCACCTTCAAGGACCGCGTCTACCTGGAGCGCGACCCGCACCGCTTCCTGGAAGGCCTGTTGATCGCGGCGCAGGTGGTCGGCATCGAGACCTGCTACGTCTACCTGCGCGACGAATACCACGATGCGCGCCGCATGCTGGCCGCCGAGATCGCCAAGCTGCAGGCGAATCCGCCCTGCGCGCTGCCGCGCATCGAACTGCGGCGCGGCGCCGGCGCCTACATCTGCGGCGAGGAGTCGGCCATGCTCGAGAGCATCGAGGGCAAACGCGGCGAGCCGCGCATGCGCCCGCCTCACATCGCGCAGGTCGGGCTGTTCGGCCGGCCCACGCTGGAGCACAACTTTGAGACCCTGTACTGGGTGCGCGACATTGTCGAAAAAGGGCCCCAGTGGTTCAGCGGCTTCGGGCGCCACGGCCGCAAGGGACTGCGCTCCTTCAGCGTGAGCGGACGTGTGAAGCAGCCCGGCGTCAAGCTGGCGCCGGCCGGCATCACGGTGCAGGAGCTGATCGACGAATACTGCGGCGGCATGGCGGACGGGCACCAGTTGTACGCCTACCTGCCTGGCGGCGCTTCGGGCGGCATCCTGCCGGCGCGGCTGAACCAGATTCCGCTGGACTTCGACACGCTGCAGCCCTACGACTGCTTCATCGGCTCGGCCGCCGTCATCATTTTGAGCCAGCACGACCGCGCGCGCGATGCCGCGCTCAGCATGATGCGATTTTTTGCCGACGAGAGCTGTGGCCAGTGCACGCCGTGCCGCGTCGGCACGGTCAAGGCCGCCCAGCTGATGCAGACCCCGGTGTGGGACACGAGCACGCTGGAAGACCTGAGCCAGGTCATGGTCGATGCCTCGATCTGCGGCCTGGGGCAGGCGGCGCCGAATCCGATTCGCTGCGTGCAGAAATATTTTCCCGAGGAGATCAAATGAGCACGCCCGCACTGGTGGCCATCCAGGACCGCCCATCCGCGCAGCCCACGATCGACTTTGTGCTCGACGGCCAGCCCGTCACCGCCTTCGAGGGCGAGTCCATCCTCCGGGCCGCCGAACGCCACGGCGTGGAGATCCCGCGTCTGTGCTATTCGGCCGGCCTGCGCGCCGACGGCAACTGCCGCGCCTGCGTGGTCGAGATCCAGGGCGAGCGCACGCTGGCCCCGAGCTGCTGCCGCAGCGTCGCCGCCGGAATGGAGGTCAAGGCCGTCAGCGAACGCGCCCTCAAGAGCCAG
Organism: Polaromonas sp. C04; assembly: GCF_002002705.1. GTDB lineage: Bacteria > Pseudomonadota > Gammaproteobacteria > Burkholderiales > Burkholderiaceae_C > Rhodoferax_A. The sequence goes on from NZ_MUNS01000020.1 coordinate 79,302, forward strand.
AAGATGGTGCTGGAGATGCTGCTGTCCGACATGCCGGAGCAGGGCTACAAGTGGAATGACAGCGTTCGCCCCGGGACGGTCGCAGGCGTCGAGCAGGCTTCAGCAGAACATGGCACGGTGGGCCAGCATGGCGAACTCAGCCAGTGGGCTGCGCAGATGAACGTGACGGTGCGCCCCGCTTTGAAGGCCCTGCGCCGCACGCAGCCCGCCGCCGATATGTCGCACCCCGCCATGGCCGTCAACCTCGATGCCTGCATCCAGTGCACGCGTTGCGTGCGCGCCTGCCGCGAGATCCAGGTCAACGACGTGATTGGCTACGCGCTGCGCGGCTCGCAGAGCCAGATTGTGTTCGATCTGGGCGACGCTATGGGCGACAGCACCTGTGTCGGGTGCGGCGAATGCGTGCAGGCCTGCCCGACCGGAGCCCTTAGCCCGAAGACGCAGATTGGCTCGCAGGCGGTGGACAAAAAGGTTGACTCGGTCTGCCCGTTCTGCGGCGTCGGCTGCCTGCTGACCTACAACGTCAAGGACAACACCATCGTCAGCGTGGACGGGCGCGATGGCCCGGCGAACCACGGCCGCCTGTGCGTCAAGGGCCGCTTTGGTTTTGACTACGCGCACCATGAGCAGCGCCTGACCACGCCGCTGATCCGCAAGCCCGGCGTGCCCAAGGACCCGGCCGCGCTGACCGGCCGCTCCGGCGACTGGCGCGCCGTATTCCGCGAAGCGAGCTGGGACGAAGCCCTGAGCCTGGCGGCCGGCAAGCTCAAGGACCTGCGCGACGGTCATGGCAAGAAGGCGCTGGCCGGCTTCGGCTCGGCCAAGGGCAGCAACGAGGAGGCCTACCTGTTCCAGAAGCTGGTGCGCACCGGCTTTGGCAGCAACAACGTGGACCACTGCACGCGCCTGTGCCACGCCTCCAGCGTCGCGGCCCTGCTCGAAGGAGTCGGTTCCGGCGCGGTCAGCAATCAGGTGAGCGATGTGGCCCATGCCGGGCTGATTCTGGTGATCGGCTCGAATCCGACGGCGAACCATCCGGTGGCGGCCACCTGGATGAAGAATGCGGCCAGGAACGGCACCAAAATCGTGCTGGCCGACCCGCGCGTCACCGACATTGGCAAGCATGCCTGGCGCACCCTGCAGTTCAAGGCCGATACCGACGTGGCGATGCTCAACGCGCTGATCCACACGGTGATCGAGGAGGGGCTGGTGGACGAGGAGTTCATCCGCACGCGCGCCAGCAATTTCGAGGCTTTGCGGGATAACGTCAAGGGCTACAGCCCGGAGGCGATGGCGCCGATCTGCGGCGTTCCCGCGCAGACCCTGCGCGAGGTCGCGCGCGAATATGCGAGGCCGAGCGGCGCCAGGAAGGGCGCCATGATCCTGTGGGGCATGGGCATCAGCCAGCACGTGCACGGCACCGACAACGCGCGCTGCCTGATCGCCCTGGCCAGCGTCACCGGCCAGATCGGCAAGCCCGGCACGGGCCTGCATCCGCTGCGCGGCCAGAACAACGTGCAGGGCGCCAGCGACGCGGGCCTGATCCCGATGATGTTCCCCAACTACCAGCTGGTTTCCGACCGGGCGGCGCACCAGTGGTTCGAGAACTTCTGGGGGCAGCCGCTGGACGACCAGCCCGGCTATACGGTGGTGGAAATCATGCACAAGGTGCTGGCCCCCGAGAGCGATCCGCACAAGATTCGCGGCATGTACATCATGGGCGAGAACCCTGCCATGAGCGACCCGGACCTGAACCACGCGCGCCATGCGCTGGCCAGTCTTGAGCACCTGGTGGTACAGGATATTTTTATGACCGAGACAGCCTGGCTGGCCGATGTGGTGCTGCCCGCCACCGCCTGGCCCGAGAAGACCGGCACCGTCAGCAACACCGACCGCATGGTGCAGCTCGGCCGGCAGGCGATCGAGCCGCCGGGCGACGCCAGGCCCGACCTGTGGATCATCCAGCAGATCGCCGACCGCATGGGGCTGCCCTGGAATTACCCTGGCGAGCACAGCGGCGTGGCGGCAGTCTATGAAGAAATGCGCCAGGCCATGCACGCAGCAATCGGCGGCATCACCTGGGAGCGGCTGCAGCGCGAATCGAGCGTGACCTATCCGTGCCTCGACGCCGACGACCCGGGTCAACCCACGGTGTTCATCGACCGCTTCGACACGCCCGATGGCCGGGTCAAACTGGTGCCCGCCGACATCATCCCGGCCAACGAGCGGCCCGATGCCGACTACCCGTTTGTGCTGATCACCGGCCGGCAGCTGGAGCACTGGCACACCGGCAGCATGACGCGCCGCGCCAGCGTGCTGGACGCGATCGAGCCGATGGCGACCGCCTCGATGTGCGCGGCCGATCTGGCGGCGCTCGGCCTGCAGGCGGGAGACGTGATCACCGTGCAATCGCGGCGCGGCGCGGTGGCCATCCATGTGCGGCGCGACGACGGTACGCCCCAGGGTGCCGTGTTCATTCCATTCGCCTACTACGAGGCGGCGGCCAACCTGATGACCAACGCGGCGCTGGACCCGGTCGGGAAAATCCCCGAATTCAAATACTGCGCGGTGGCGGTTCGCCGTGGTGGGGACGTTGCTGCCGTTACTGGTTACGGGACCGGCGCGCTGGCTTGATCGCCGAGCCCTAAGCCCCCACGCTTGTCACTGCGTGTGCTGCGCTGCCCCCCGCGGGGGCCGAACTTGCTCGGGGCGGCCCTGCGCGGCGTTCACCTCCCGCGGGTGGGGCGATTGCGATCCGGTACAGTGCGCTGTCATGAGTGTCGCCCGCCCCACCGTTGAAGTTGCCGTTGTCATGCGCAGGGAGCGCATCGAAGGCGCCATGAGCCGCTGGCAGACGTGGCGCTGGGTGCTGGACGATGTGCTCGCGCAGGAGCCCGGTTTTGGCCAGGCGCCCCGCCTGCTTTATAAAAACGATAGCGAAGAGCGCTGGCTGCATCCGGGCTACAAGGTCGAATTGTTTACAGATGATGCCGAGGGCTACTACCTGAACGGCACCACAGGGGCCCCCTGCTGGTTTGTGCTGTGGCGCATGGAAGAGACGCCCGCCATTGCCGACGAGCCGATCGCCAGGCCCGAAGTGGTGACGCTGAGCTACCACGATGCGGGCCGCTGGCTGGACGCGCAGGAAAACGTGGAGCAGGTGCCGGCGCCCAAGCCGGTGATCGAGTGGATGATGGCCTTTGTGCAGGAGCATTACGTGCAGGAACCGAAACGCCGCAAGCGGCCCGAGAGCTTCAGGACATTGACCGACCGTTTCGGCAACCCGGCCTCGGTCACGACGGAAAAGAAGCGCGGCGGCGGTCAGGAGGGCGCGTCATGACCGATGGTTTTCTGGGCCGCTGGTCGCGCCGCAAGGCGGACGCGCGCGAAGGCAAGCCCCTGCCTGAGCCGGCGGCGCCGCTAGCACCGGAGTCGCCGCCGGCGCCGTCCGCGGATGATCCCGCTACGATGGCCGGGCTCGAGGCCACACCGGCGGTGGCGCCCGATGTCTCGGTGCCGCCGCAATCGCCGCCGTTGTCGCTGGATGATGTGAAGACCCTCACACCGACATCCAACTTCACGCCGTTCATGGAGTCCGGGGTGACCCCCGAGGTCCGGAACGCCGCGATGAAGAAGCTCTTTGCCGACCCGCACTACAACGTGATGGACCGGCTCGACACCTACATCGACGACTACTCGCAGCCCGATCCGATCCCTGCGGCCATGCTGCGGCAAATGGTCGGCGCCAAATTCCTCAACCTGTTCGGCGGCGAAGAGAATCAGGACACAACAGTGCGGGATGATGCGGATAACCCCACGGTCCAATCCGTGGCACAGTTTGGTGGAACCACCGATCAACCGACTGAAGAGGACCCCAGCCAGCCTGCACCTGTCCAGACCCTGGCGTCTGCGCCGGCGCACGAGCCAAGCCCCCCAGACCATGCCGACACTCATTTGCGATTGCAACCAGACGATGCCGCTGGCGTCGAAGACCCTCGGCGCGGCGCTTCATGAAGAGCTGACGCTTCACTCCACCTTGTGCCGCCGCGAGGCGGGCGCGTTCCAGAAGGCCATTCAGAGCGGCGAAGATGTGGTGGTGGCCTGCACCCAGGAAAAGCGCCTGTTCGCGGAACTGGGCGAACAGACCGAAGGGGCGAGTTCCGTCATCCGCTTCGTCAACATCCGCGAGACCGGCGGCTGGAGCCGCGACGGCGCCAGCGCCATGCCCAAAATCGCGGCCCAACTGGCGGCCGCGCACCTGCCCGAGCCCGAGCCGGTTCCCACAGTCACCTTCAAGAGCGCGGGGCGTGTGCTCATCATCGGCCCGCTCGACGCGGCCGAGCAGGCCGCCAGCCTGCTTGGCGACGTGCTGAATGTGACCCTGTTTACGCAGGGCGCGGGTCGCTCGGGCGGCGCGCAGGAGCGCCGCTACCCGGTGCTGAGCGGGCGCATTGACAGCTTGAGCGGCTGGCTCGGCGCGTTTGAACTCCAATGGCTGCAGAGCAACCCGATCGACCTGGACCTGTGCACGCGCTGCAATGCCTGCCTGGTCGCGTGCCCGGAACAGGCCATCGGTCTGGACTATCAGATTGATAGCGAGGTGTGCAAATCCCACCGGGACTGCGTGAAGGTTTGCCAGGTGGCCGGGGCCATCGACTTCAGCCGCAAGCCCGAGGCCTTGAGCGAAACCTTCGACCTGGTGCTCGATCTGCGCGATCGGGGCGCGACCCCGACCTTTACCCAGCATGCGCTGCCGCAGGGTTATTTCCGCCTGGCGCCGACCCTGGATGACTTGCCGGCCCTGCTCAAGCTGCGTGAGCTGGTCGGCGAATTCGAGAAGCCGAAGTTTTTCAATTACAAGCAAAAGCTGTGCGCGCACAGCCGCAACGAAACCCTGGGCTGCAACGCCTGCATCGAAGTCTGTTCGGCGCTGGCCATTACGAGCGACAAATCGCGCCAGCAGATCAAGGTCAACCCGAATCTGTGCGTGGGCTGCGGTGCCTGCACCACCGTGTGCCCGACCGGCGCCATCACCTACGCCTACCCGCGCGCCAGCGATCAGGGCGTCAAATTCAAGACGCTGCTGTCCACCTACGCCAAGGCCGGTGGCAAGGACCCCGTGCTGTTGTTGCACAGCCAGGAACGGGGGCAGGCGCTGGTCGAGCAGTTGGGGCGCGCCGCGCAGCTCAAAAAGGCGCACGGGGTGCCGGCCAACGTGATTCCGGTCGCGCTGTGGCACACCATCAGTGTGGGGCTGGACGTGTGGCTCAGCGCCATCGCGTTCGGTGCGGCGCAGGTAGTGGTCCTCACGACCCATGAAGAAGCGCCCCAGTATCTGGAGGGGTTGAAGGCGCAGATGGCCGTGGCGCAAACCATCCTGAACGGCATGGGCTACAGCGGCACCCACCTGAAGCTGCTGCATGCCGGTACGCCGGCAGAGCTTGACGCGGCGTTGCAGGCACTGGCCCGGACCCGCCAGCAGCTGCCGAAGGTGGCGGCGCGGTTTGCGGTGGCGCAGGAAAAGCGCAGCACGCTGGAGCTGGCGCTCGACCACCTGCTGGCACACGCGCCGCAGCCACCCGAGTCGATCGCGTTGCCGGCAAAGGGCTCGCCGTTCGGCTCGGTGCAAGTCAACAAGGACAGCTGCACCCTGTGCCTGAGCTGCGTCAGCGCCTGTCCGGCCAGCGCGCTGCAGGACAACCCGGAGTTGCCGCAACTGCGCTTCATCGAGAAGAATTGCGTGCAATGCGGCCTGTGCGTCACGACCTGTCCCGAGAATGCCATCACCCTGCAGCCGCGCCTGCTCTTGAGCCCGCAGCGCAAGGAGGCACGCGTGCTCAACGAGACCCGGCCCTACGCCTGCGTGCGCTGTGGCAAGCCGTTTGGCACGCTCAAGGCGATTGAGGCGATGCTGGGCAAGCTCTCGGGCCATTCCATGTTCCAGGGGGCGGCACTGCAGCGGCTCAAGATGTGCGGCGACTGCCGGGTGATCGACATTTACTCGGCCGAGAACGAATCAAAGATCACCGACCTATGAGCCAGTCCCTTCCTCTTGAAATCAGCCCCGGTTCGGCGCTCGACGAAGAAACCGCCCGGGCCGAAGTGTATGGCCTGCTGGCGCAGCTCCTTTACGTGCCGCCCGAGCCCCCATTGCTGGCGCAGCTGCGCGTGGCCGCGACCGAAACGCCGGCCGCGGGCGCTTTTCTCGAAGAGCCGTGGCGCGATCTCGTGGCGGTGGCGCGCAGCATGAGGGACGTGGCGATCCACAACGAATACGACGCCCTGTTCGGGGGCGTCGGCAAGCCCGAGGTCTATGTCTTCGGGTCGCACTACCTCAGCGGTTTTTTGAACGAGAAGCCGCTGGCGGCCTTGCGCGGCGACCTGGCCCGGCTGGGGCTCGCGCGTGACGAGGCCATGCCGGAGACCGAAGACCACATTGCCTATGTCTGCGAGGTGATGCGCTACCTGATCGCGGGGGACGATGTGGCGGTGGCCAATCTGACGCAGCAGCGGCAGTTCTTCGGCGACCACCTGCAGCCGTGGGCCACGCCTTTGTGCGACGCCATCGCGGCGCATCCCAAGGCAAGGTTCTATGCGGTTCTGTCGGCGTTCATGCGCGCTTTTTTCAGCGTCGAATCGCAAGGCTTCGACATGCTGCCGTGAGGCGCAAGCGCCGTGGGCCCCGCGGGCAACCGCGCAGTCTATGGCGCTTTCATGATGAAGTCCAGCCGCAAGCGGGTTTTCGTATGGGCGTTTCTACTAGGTTGTTAAAAACAATATGCATAGTTACATTTGTTGGTACTATGAAAGCAATTGCATAGCCACGCACCTTGAGGAGACAAAGCATGAGTCAGCCTGAGAGCAACAAGCTATCGCGTCGTATCCTGTTTGCCGGTGCGGGCACTGCCGGCGCTGTCGCTGCAGTGGCGAGTTTGATACCTGCGGCCCACAAGACCCAGGCCTTGCCGGTCCAGCCCAAGGCGGCGCCGGCCAAAGGCGGCGGCTACAGCCTGACGGACCACGTCAAGCGCTATTACAAAACCACCCTCGTTTAACGCTCGTCCGTTCTGGAGAGTTCCATGTTGCTGACCAAGAAGCAGAGCGCCGCGCCCGGCGCCGCCAGTTCCCCTTTTGTGCACAGCCTGCGCCGCGGTTTGTCGCAGGCGTTGCCCACCATGGACCGTCGCGGGTTTCTGCGCCGCTCGGGGCTTGGCGTGGGCGTGGGCATTGCCGCTACCGAGCTGGTCCTCGTGAGGAGAGCCCGCGCGGCAGAGGGCTCGGCCGGCGTGGATGCGAGCAAGATCCAGGTTAAACGTACCGTCTGCACGCACTGCTCCGTGGGCTGCGCGGTCGATGCGGTGGTAGAAAACGGCGTTTGGGTGCGTCAGAATCCGGTGTTCGATTCCCCCATCAATCTGGGTTCTCATTGTGCCAAGGGCGCCGCGCTGCGCGAGCACGGGCATGGCGAATACCGCTTGCGCTACCCCATGAAGCTGGTGAATGGCAAATACGAGCGCATCAGCTGGGACACGGCACTCAGCGAGATCAGCGCGAAGATGCTGGATTTGCGCAAGGCCAGCGGCCAGGACTCCGTCTACTGGATCGGTTCCTCCAAACACAATAACGAGCAGTCCTATCTGCTGCGCAAGTTTGTCAGCCTGTGGGGCAGCAACAACTGCGACCACCAGGCCCGCATCTGCCACTCGACCACGGTCGCCGGCGTCGCCAACACCTGGGGCTACGGGGCGATGACCAATTCGTACAACGACATGCAAAACAGCAAGTGCGCGTTGTATATCGGCTCGAATGCTGCCGAGGCGCATCCCGTGAGCATGATGCACATGCTGCACGCGAAAGAAAACGGCTGCAAGATGATCGTGGTGGATCCGCGCTTTACCCGCACGGCCGCCAAGGCGGACGAGTACGTGCGCATCCGGTCCGGCTCCGACATCCCGTTTCTGTTCGGCGTGCTGTACCACATCTTCAAGAACGGATGGGAAGACCAGAAGTACCTCAACGACCGTGTCTACGGCATGGACCAGGTGAAGGCAGACGTGCTCGCCAAGTGGACGCCCGACAAGGTGTTTGAGGCCTGTGGCGTCAAAGAAGAGCAGATGCTGCGTGTCGCGACCATGATGAGCGAGAACCGGCCCAGCACCCTGGTGTGGTGCATGGGCCAGACCCAGCACAGCATTGGCAACGCCATGGTGCGCGCCTCGTGCATCGTGCAGCTGGCTCTGGGCAACGTCGGCAAATCGGGCGGCGGCGCGAATATTTTCCGCGGCCATGACAATGTGCAGGGTGCGACCGACATCGGCCCCAATCCTGATTCCCTGCCCGGGTATTACGGCATCACGGAGGGCTCATGGAAGCACTTTGCCAAAGCCTGGGACGTGGACTACGAGTGGATCAAGGGCCGCTTTGCATCGACCGCCATGATGACCAAGCCCGGCATCACGGTATCGCGCTGGATTGACGGGGTGCTCGAGAAAAACGAGTTGATCGACCAGGACGCGAATTTGCGCGGCGTCGTGTTCTGGGGACACTCGCCCAACTCCCAGACGCGTGGCCTGGAAATGAAGCGCGCCATGGACAAGCTCGATTTGCTGGTGGTGGTGGATCCATATCCGTCGGCGACGGCGGCGATGGCGGCCATGCCGGGCCGGGCCGAGGACTTGAATCCCAATCGTGCGGTGTATTTGCTGCCGGCGGCGACCCAGTTCGAGACCAGTGGCTCGGTCACGGCTTCCAACCGCTCGCTGCAGTGGCGCGAAAAAGTGATCGAGCCGCTGTGGGAGTCCCGCAGTGACCACATGATCATGCACCAGTTCGCCGAGAAACTGGGTTTTGCCAAGGAGCTGTCGAAGAACTACAAGATGCAGAAGGTCAGGGGCATGGAGGAGCCTGTGCCGGAAGACATCCTGCGCGAAATCAACCGGTCCTGCTGGAGCATCGGTTACACCGGCCAGAGCCCCGAGCGGCTCAAGGCCCACATGCGCAACATGAATGTGTTCGACGTGAAAACGCTCAAGGCCAGGACTGGCAAGGACAAGGAAACCGGCTACGACCTGACGGGCGACTATTTTGGCCTGCCCTGGCCCTGCTTTGGCACGCCCGAACTCAAGCACCCGGGCACGCCCAACCTGTACGACACGTCCAAGCACGTGATGGATGGCGGCGGCAACTTCCGCGCCAACTTTGGGGTGGAGCGCAATGGCGTCAATCTGCTGGCCGAGGACGGCTCGCACTCCCTGGGCGCCGACATCACGACCGGTTACCCTGAATTCGACCATGTGCTGCTGAAGAAGCTGGGCTGGTGGAGCGAACTCACCGATGCGGAGAGGGCCGCGGCCGAGGGCAAGAACTGGAAGACCGACCCTTCCGGCGGCATCATCCGGGTCACCATGAAAAATCATGGCTGCTATCCGTTCGGCAACGCCAAGGCGCGGGCGCTGGTGTGGAACTTCCCGGATGCGATACCACAGCACCGCGAGCCGATCTACAGCACGCGCCCGGACCTGGTGGCCCAGTACCCCACGCATGACGACAAGAAGGCCTTCTGGCGGATGCCGACGCTGTTCAAGACCTTGCAGGACAAGAACGTGGCCGACAAGGTCGCTGAAAAGTTCCCGCTCATCATGACGTCCGGCCGGCTGGTGGAGTACGAGGGCGGCGGCGAAGAGACGCGCTCGAACCCGTGGCTGGCCGAACTGCAGCAGGAGATGTTTGCCGAGATCAACCCGAAGGTGGCCGCCGACAAGGGCGTGCGCCATGGCGAGCGCATCTGGGTCAGCACTCCGACCGGTGCCAGGTTGAACGTGCAGGCGCACGTGACCGAGAGCGTTGGCCCCGACACGGTGTTTTTGCCGTTCCACTTTTCGGGGCATTGGCAGGGGGCAGACATGCTTGCCTACTACCCCAGCGGGGCGCATCCGGTGGTGCGAGGCGAGGCGGCCAACACGGGCACCACGTATGGCTACGACAGCGTGACCATGATGCAGGAAACCAAGACGACGATCTGCAACGTCGAGAAGGCATGAAAACTTGCGGGACAGGCCAGGAATTGCGAAGCGATTCTGCTCTGTCCTCAACTGATTAGGAGACCCCATGGCACGCATGAAATTTGTTTGTGACGCCGAGCGCTGCATCGAGTGCAACGGCTGCGTGACGGCCTGCAAGAACGAGCATGAGGTTCCGTGGGGCGTGAACCGCCGCCGCGTGGTGACGCTCAATGATGGCGTCCCCGGTGAAAAATCCATCTCGGTGGCCTGCATGCACTGCAGCGACGCACCCTGTATGGCGGTGTGTCCCGTGAACTGCTTCTACCATACCGACGAAGGTCTGGTGCTGCACGACAAGGACGTATGCATCGGTTGCGGCTACTGCTCCTATGCCTGCCCGTTTGGGGCGCCGCAGTTTCCCTCGCAAGGCACCTTCGGCGTGCGCGGCAAGATGGACAAATGCACCTTCTGCGCCGGCGGGCCGGAAGCCAACGGCAGCCAGGCCGAGTTTGAGAAATACGGCCGCAACCGGCTGGCCGAGGGCAAGCTGCCGATCTGCGCCGAGATGTGCTCGACCAAGGCGCTGCTGGCCGGTGACGGCGATGTGGTGGCCGACATCTTCCGCAATCGCGTGGTCAAGCGCGGCAAGGGCGCCGAGGTCTGGGGCTGGGGCACGGCTTATGGTTCGAAACAGGCGGGCCAGCCACCTGCCGCAGGAGGCAAGTCATGATGCGCCCACTGATCCTGATCGCGACCGTGCTGGTCCTGGCGGCCTGCGGTGAAAAGCCGCAAACGCTGGGCAGCGGGGTCAAACTGGATGCACCGGCCTACACCGGGCCTGCCAGTCCGTTCACCGCAGCGGGCTGGACGCCAGGTGACAAGACCAGTTGGGAGCAGGCGCTCAAGGTGCGCACACAAAATGGCCAGAACGAGTACAACAAGGTCAACTGATCAGGAGTCCCTATGCTTCGGTCACTCATTGCTACTATTTTTATAGCGATTGGCGCGTGGGGCACGGTGTCGGCGCAGGAGCCGCCCAAGGCCGGGGCCGCGGCGCCGATTACTCCGCCCGCCGGGGCTGCGCCAGCGGCGGCGGCCGCATTGGGGGGCGTGCAGAGCGCCAACATCTTCGAGGTCAAGCCTGATGCGAGCGCCGATCCCGACTACGCAAAGCAGACCAATGCCGAGCGCGCCAGAGTCCAGCCGGGCAACAACGCGCCCATGTGGCGACAGGTGGCCGCGGGCGCCACGGGCACCAGCAGCCTGCCCAGGAGCGAGGCGCCCGAAGCGGGCAACCTGATCCAGCCGTTTGTGCAGTATCCCGGTTCGCGCCTGACCAATGCCGGCGAGGCCTGGCGCCAGGTTCGCAACAACTGGATCATTCCTTACGGCGGCGCACTGGTGCTGATCGTGGCGGGCGCCATCGCGCTGTTTTATTGGCGCCGTGGCGCCATGCGGCTGCACGGTGCCGAGACCGGCCACAAGATCGAGCGCTTCACCGCCTTCGAGCGGTCAGCGCATTGGGCGAATGCCATCGCGTTCAGCATCCTGGCGATTTCGGGTCTCGTCATGGCGTTCGGCAAGTTTTTCATGCAGCCGGTGATTGGCACGACGCTGTTCGGCTGGCTGGCGTACGCCTTGAAGACGCTGCACAACTTCGCCGGGCCGGTTTTTGCCGTGTCGCTGGTGGTCGTGTTCTGCACCTTCCTGCGTGACAACTGGCCGCGCAAGGAAGACATGACGTGGTTGCGCAAGGGCGGCGGCCTGCTGTCGGGCAACGAGCCCGCGTCGCACCGCTTCAATGCGGGTGAAAAAATCGTTTTCTGGGGCGGCGTTTTCTTCCTCGGCCTGGTCGTGGTGTCGTCCGGCTTCGTGCTGGACAGGGTGCTGCCCGGTCTGGTTTATGTGCGTGGCACCATGCAGATCGCCCACATGGTGCATGCGGTCGCGACCGTGCTGATGATCGTCATGTTCATGGGCCATATCTACATGGGCACCGTCGGCATGCAGGGCGCCTACAAAGCCATGAAGACGGGTTACGTGGACGAGACCTGGGCCAGGGAGCACCACGAGCTCTGGTACGACGACGTGAAGGCCGGCAAGATTGCGGCGCAGCGCGATGCGCCTGCACCGTCCGGCCAGGCCGTGCAGGTGTAATCGAGGCAACACATCATGAAGCAACTTTTGATCGCCAGCCTGGTTTTCGTTGCGTGTAGCGCGGCGCTTGCCAAATTGCCGACACCCGTCTTGAGCGACGAAGCCAAGGCGAAAGCGTTGGAGGCCGCCGCCAAGACGGCCTGGAGCAGCAAGGTGGATGGCTACCTGCTTTGCAAGTCCCAGGACAAGGTGGCGGCAGACTATTTCGCAGCAGCCAAGGCTGCTGGCAAGCAGGTCGGCCCGGCGGTGGCCACGCCGGCTTGCACCGACCCTGGCCCATTTGCGTACACGCCGCCAGAAGCGACCAAACCGCTCGAGGCCGCGGGCGCCCATTCGCCGCCGGCCACCGCGGCCAGTCCGTCCAGCGGCAAGCAGCCCGACGCAACTGGCAATCCTGCCAAAAAGCCCTGAGAGGTCATTCCCACCAAAAGGCCGGCCCGTGAGGTGCCGGTTTTTTTGTTGTAGTCTTGTGTCATGCCCCAGCCCATCCTGATGCCCTATCTGACCCAGGCGCGCGCGCCGCTGACGCGTGAGATCGAGGTCGTCAACGAGCACGGCGAACGTGACACCATCTCGATTCCCGCCGAACGCGCGCTCACGGTGTATGTGGACAACCGCGAGCTTGTCACACTCATGACGCTGGGGGCGCACCCTGAACTGCTGGTGCTCGGGTTTCTGCGCAACCAGCGGCTGGTCAGGAGCGTTGAAGAGGTCCATTCCATCACGGTGGACTGGGACGTCGGCGCGGCGGCAGTCAAGACCCGCTCCGGCATCGAACGCCTCGAAGAGCGCACGGCCAAACGCGTGGTCACCACCGGTTGCGGGCAGGGCAGTGTGTTTGGCGGCTTGATGGATGAAATCGACACGATCCGGCTGCCGCCCGCGGTGCTGACGCAGGCACAGCTCTACGGCATCGTCAACGCCATCCGAGTCCAGGAAAGCACCTACAAGTCGGCCGGTTCGGTGCACGGCTGTGCGCTGTTCGGGGTGAAAGACGGCGAGCCGGAGATGCTGATTTTTGTCGAGGATGTGGGCCGCCACAACGCCATCGATACGATCGCCGGCTGGATGTGGCTGCAGGAAAACGATGTCCCCACGCTGGCTGCCGCGCGTGCTGCGCTGCCCCCCGGGGAGGCTCATTTTTCTGGGGGCGACCCGCCGGAAAATTGCGGCCCCGCCTTTGACTTGGTGTTCTACACCACGGGCCGTCTCACCAGCGAGATGGTCATCAAATCCGCGCAGATGGGCGTGTCCATCGTGGTCTCGCGCAGCGGCATCACCCAGATGGGCCACGAGGTGGCGCAGCGGCTGGCGCTGTGCACCATTGGCCGCGCTACCAACAAACATTTCATCTGCTACAGCGCGCCCGAACGCCTGCAGCTGCAGCCCGAACTGGCCGGTTTGAACCTGCGCGCCATGGCGTGAAAATAGCGTGATTGGGCCCGGTGGGCAATTCCCTTTTATGAATTCCTCTTTTCTTCGCCTGGGCTGGCGCACGCTGTGGCGCGATGTGCGTGCCGGCGAGTTGCGCCTGCTGATCGTGGCCGTCACGCTGGCGGTGGGCGCCCTGACGGCGGTGGGCTTCTTTGCCGACCGGCTGCAGGGCGGGCTGCAGCGCGATGCGCGCCAGCTGCTGGGCGGCGACGCGGTGATTTCCAGCGACAACCCGACGCCCCAACGCTTCATCGACCAGGCGCGCGCGCTCGGGCTGCAGACCGCGAGCACGCTGGGCTTTCCGACCATGGGCCGCGCCGCCGATGCACAGGGCAGCGCCAGCAAGCTGGTGGCGCTCAAGGCCGTGGGCGCCGGCTATCCCCTGCGCGGCAGCCTCAGCGTGGCGACGCAGCCCGATGCGCCCGGGCACAACACCCGCGACATTCCCGCACCCGGCGAAGTCTGGGTTGACGCGTCGCTGCTCGATGCCCTGAGCCTCAAGATGGGCGATGCGCTGCTGCTGGGCGACGCGACGCTGCACATCAGCCGCATCATCGTGATCGAGCCGGATCGCGGCGCCGGGTTCATGAGCTTTGCGCCGCGCGTCATGCTGAACCAGGCGGATCTGGCGGCCACGCGGCTGATCCAGCCCGCCAGCCGCGTGAACTACCGCTTCGCCGTGGCGGGATCCGACCGGCAGGTCAAGGCGTTTGTGCAGTGGGCCACGCTGCAGGTCAAAAACCCCGATGACGCGACGATGCGCGGCGTGCGCGTGGAGTCGCTGGAAAGCGGACGCCCTGCGATGCAGCAGACACTGGATCGTGCGCAGAAATTCCTGAATCTGGTGGCCCTGCTGGCGGCCTTGCTGAGCGCCGTGGCGGTCGCGCTGACGGCGCGCGGCTTTGCGGCCAGCCATCTGGACGATTGCGCCATGCTGCGCGTGCTCGGCCAGAGCCAGCGCACCATTGCCTGGAGCTACACCTTCGAATTTGCACTGGTGGGCCTGTTTGCCAGTGCCGCCGGCGTTGTGCTCGGTTATGCCGTGCATTACGGGTTCGTGCTGCTACTGGCGGGGCTCATCGAGGTGGCGCTGCCGGCGGCCAGTCTGTGGCCCGTGGGCTTGGGCCTGGGCATGGGCTTGACCTTGATGCTGGCCTTTGGCTTGCCGCCGGTGCTGCAGCTGGCGCAGGTGCCGCCGCTGCGCGTGATTCGCCGCGATGTCGGCAACCTCAAGCCCGCCTCGCTGGCCGTGCTGGCGCTGGGGGTGATCGGCTTTGCGGCGCTGCTGCTGGCTGCCAGCAGCGACCTGACGCTGGGCCTGATTGCGGTGGGCGGCTTCGCAGCCGCCGTGCTGGTGTTTGCGGCCTTGAGCTGGCTCGCCGTCAAGCTGCTGCGCCGGGGTGTGAACGAGGCCACCGCGCCGCGCTGGCTGGTGCTGGCCACGCGCCAGATCTCGGCACGCCCGGCCTATGCGGTGGTGCAGGTCAGCGCGTTGGCGGTCGGCCTGCTGGCGCTGGTGCTGCTGGTGCTGCTGCGCACCGACCTTATCAACGGCTGGCGCCAGGCCACGCCGCCCGATGCGCCGAACCGTTTCGTCATCAACGTCATGCCCGAACAAAGCGCATCGTTCCAGCAGGCGCTGCACGCGGCAGGGGTACAAAAGTTTGACTGGTACCCGATGATTCGCGGACGGCTGGTGGCCATCAACGGCAAAAGCGTCACGCCCGGCGACTATGCCGACGACCGCGCCAGGCGCCTGGTGGACCGCGAATTCAACCTGTCCCACAGCGCGGTGCAGCCACCCTACAACCAGATTGTGGCCGGACGCTGGACGCCCGAACAAAAGGGCGCCATCAGCGTGGAGGAGGGTATCGCCAAAACCCTGAACCTGGCGCTGGGCGATGTGCTGCGCTTCGATGTTGGCGGCGTGCAGATCGACGCCAGGATCAGTTCGCTGCGCAAGGTGGACTGGGGCTCAATGCGGGCCAACTTCTTTGCCATGTACCCGGTCAGCACGATGCCGGATGTGCCCACGACCTACATGGGCGCGTTCAAGGCGCCCGACACACGCGGCTTTGACAACAACCTGGTGCGTGCCTTCCCGAACATCACCAGCGTCGATATGACCAGCACCATCGCGCAGGTGCAGCGCGTGCTGGACCAGGTGATCCGTGCGGTGGAATTTTTGTTCGGCTTCACGCTCGCTGCGGGCCTGGTCGTGCTGTTTGCTGCCATCAGCGCGACGCGCGAGGAGCGCGCCCGGGAATTCGCCATCATGCGTGCGGTCGGCGCGCAGGCCAGCCTGCTGCGCCAGGTGCAGCGCGCCGAGCTTGTGGGCGTCGGTTTGCTCGCCGGATTTCTGGCCAGCGTGGTGGCCATGGGAGTCGGCTGGGCACTGGCCCGGTATGTGTTTGGGTTTGAATGGGCGCCTTCGCTCTGGGTGCCTGTCATCGGTGCTATTGCGGGCGCTGTGCTCGCACTGGGCGCGGGCTGGTGGGGTCTGCGCGAGGTGCTGCGCCGGCCCGTGATGGAGACCCTGCGCCGCGCCGCACAGTGAGCTACCACGCGAGTTCCATCAGGAGCCGCCCGCCGCAGACCTCACCGGTGCCCGCCGCCGCCGCCGTGTCCACCACCACCACCATGGCCACCGCCACCATGGCCGCCACCACCGTGACCACCGCCGCGGCCTCCCCCGCGGCCACCTCTGAAGCCACCACCGCCGTAATAGCCAAAGCCGAAGAAAGGCCCGCCTCCGATATACAGCGGGTCGTAGTAGTACGGGTAATACGAGGGGTAGGAATATGGGTAGTAGTACGGCGCCGTGTAAACGGGTTGGCCATTGGCGTCGGTGCCATAGGCATACGGGCCGGCTGGCGGCCCATAGACCGCGCATCCGCCCAGGGCGGACACGAGGGTCAGCGAAAAGGTCAGGCGCTTCGCCGCGCCTTTCAGTGTTGGGTTCATAGTCATTAGAGAGAGGGTACGTCTGCGCAGTTCAGTGAAATGGGCGCCTGTTACACCTTGGCCGCCGATGAAGGCTTCAGTAACACCACCAGCGCGCCGGCGCCGTCCTGTGCGGGCCTGGCCTGCACGAACGCCAGCACTTCGTTTTTCTGCACCAGCCAGCTGTGCACCCGGGACTTGAGCACCGGCGTCTTGCCCGGCGAGCCCAGTCCCTTGCCGTGCACCACGCGCACGCAGCGCAGGCCCTGCTGGCAGGCTTCGCGGATGAAGGCCGCGAGCGCCTCGCGCGCGGCGTCGGTGCGCAGGCCGTGCAGGTCGATGTCGCGCTGGATGCGCCACTCGCCCTTGCGCAGCTTGCGCGTCACCTCCAGGCCGATGCCGGGGCGGCGAAAGCTCAGGTGCTCGTCGGTATCGAGCAGGGTGCTGGCGTCGAATTCGTCGCTCAGCGCCTCGCGCAACGCCGCCTGCTCGTCGCGCTGGCGGTGCAGGGCGACAGGCGGGGGTTGCTCCGGATTCAATAGCA
Source organism: Polaromonas sp. C04 (assembly GCF_002002705.1). Classification (GTDB taxonomy): domain Bacteria; phylum Pseudomonadota; class Gammaproteobacteria; order Burkholderiales; family Burkholderiaceae_C; genus Rhodoferax_A. The sequence goes on from NZ_MUNS01000020.1 coordinate 96,381, forward strand.
CTCTGCACCCGTCGGATATGGGCGTGACGCTTCCAACGGCCCGAACAAACAGTTCCTTCTCGAGTTTGGCACGGTGCTCGGCCGCAACCCGGGCGGCTTCCTGCGCCAGCGCCAAAGCGTGCCTGTCGGCGATCTTTTTTTGCACGCCCCCCAGGTCCTGCAACGAGCGCAGCTTCACAGCAAACCCCGCTCGGCCATGGACAGCGCCTGCCCCGTGCCCACGATCACATGGTCCAGCACGCGCACGTCGACCAGGGCGAGCGCGGCCTTGAGCGTCTGCGTCAGCGCCTCGTCGGCGCGTGAAGGCTCGACGGTGCCGCTGGGGTGGTTGTGCGCCAGCACCACGGCGGCCGCCTGGTGGTGCAGCGCGCGCAGCACGACCTCGCGCGGGTACACGCTGGTTTGTGTGAGGCTGCCGCGAAACAGCTCTTCCAGCGCCAGCAGCCGGTTTTGCGCGTCCAGAAACAGCACCGCGAAGACTTCGTGCGGCCGCGCCGCCAGGTGCAATTGCAGGTAGTGCTTGACGGCGTCGGGTGAAGCAAAACCTTCGCGCTCCCGGAGCTGCTGCGCCAGCGCGCGCCGCGCCAGCTCCAGCACGGCGACCAGTTCGGCCCGCTTGGCCGGGCCCAAGCCCTTGATGCGTTTTAGGTCATCAGCGCTGGTATGCAGCAGCCCGGCAATGCCGTCGAAGCCCGTCTTGACCTCCAGCAGTTCCTGCGCCAGTTGCAGCACCCCCTTGCCGGGGATGCCGGTGCGCAGCAGCAGCGCCAGCAGTTCGGCGTCGCTCAGGGCGCCGGGGCCGCGCGCCAGCAGTTTCTCGCGCGGGCGGGCGTCCGGAGGAAGGTCTTTGAGGGCCATGGCAGATTTAGATGAGCCGGTCGCCCCGAGCCCGCCGAAGGGACTTCGACGGGTTCAGCTTGCGCGGCGGTGGAGGTTTCTACAATAGAGGCCAGTTTATCGAGATATCCATGACTCAAGCGACGCAAGCTCCAGCCCAGGTTCAGCCGGGCTCTTTCCTGACCCTGCATTACCGCCTGGCCGGCCCGGCGGGCGACATCATCAACACCTTCCACGACAAGCCGGCCACGCTCTCGCTGGGCACCGGCGAGCTCTCACCCGCCATGGAACAGCGCCTGCTCGGGCTGCACGAGGGCGTGCGCACGGCCTTTGACATTCCCGCCGGCGAGGCCTTTGGCGAGCGCAATCCCGCCATGGTGCAGTGGGTGGCGCGCAAGCTGCTGCTGGAAATGGGCGACCCCGACGCGCAGTACCAGGTCGGCGACGTGGTGGAATTCCCCGCGCCGGACGGCAGGGGCCACTACGCCGGTGCGGTGCAGCAAGTGCGCAACGACGAGAACGGCGACTCGGTGCTGTTCGACTTCAACCACCCGCTGGCGGGCCAGCCGGTGACGTTTGAAGTGCAGCTGATTGGCGTGCTATGAAACCGACGGCCCAGGAAATCGTGCTGGCCGAGCCGCGCGGCTTTTGCGCCGGCGTGGACCGCGCCATCGAGATCGTGGAGCGCGCGCTGGAAAAGTTCGGCCGCCCGATCTATGTGCGCCACGAGATCGTGCACAACACCTATGTGGTGAACGACCTCAAATCCCGCGGTGCTATCTTTATTGAAGCGCTGGACGAAGTCCCCGCGGGGGCTACGCTGGTTTTTTCTGCACATGGCGTGAGCCGCGCGATCCAGGATGAAGCCAAGGCGCGCGGCTTCCAGATTTTTGATGCGACCTGCCCGCTGGTGACCAAGGTGCATGTCGAAGTGGCCAAGCTGGCCCGCGAGGGCTTCGAGTTCATCATGATCGGCCACAAGGGCCACCCCGAGGTCGAGGGCACCATGGGCCAGCTCGATGGCGGCATCCACCTGGTGGAAGATGTGGCTGACGTCGCGGGCGTGCGGCCGGCGCAAACCGACAAGCTCGCGGTGGTCACGCAAACCACGCTGAGCGTGGACGATGCGGCGCAAATCATGGCGGCGGTGAAGGCGCGTTTTCCGAACGTGCGCCAGCCCAAACAGCAGGACATCTGCTACGCCACGCAGAACCGGCAGGACGCGGTCAAGATCATGAGCCCGCAGGTCGATGTGGTGATCGTGGTCGGCAGTCCCACCAGCTCCAACAGCAACCGCCTGCGCGAAGTGGCACACAAGCTGGGCACGCCGAGCTACATGGTGGACAACGCCGACGAGCTCAAGCCGGAATGGCTGGCGGGCAGGGCGCGTGTCGGCTTGACGGCCGGCGCCTCGGCGCCCGAAATTCTGGTGCAGCAAGTCATCGAACGCATCAAGGCGCTCGGGGGCGCGTCGGTGCGCCGCATGGAAGGCATCCAGGAGACGGTCAAGTTTCCGCTGCCCAAGGGCATGAGGCTGGATGAGAAGACGCCCGGGCGTGCGCCGTGATGGCCACGCGGACCACACAGGGACACCGCGAAAGCTGCCATGGACAGCTCTGAAATTGATAGCGTATGGCGAAGGCTGAACAAGGGCTACAGCCACTTTTTACGTCAAACTCCGATCGTCAAACTGCCCGGCGCGGCCTTGGGCGTCGCCGGCGCCGAGGTCTGGCTCAAGCTCGAGCACCTGCAGGTAGGCGGCAGCTTCAAGGCGCGCGGCATGCTGAACCGGCTGCTGGCGAATCCGATTCCAGACAGTGGCGTGATCGTGGCGTCCGGCGGCAATGCCGGCATTGCCACCGCGGCGGCGGCCCGCGCGCTGGGTGTTCCCTGCGAGGTGTTTGTGCCCGCCGTCTGCCCCGAGGCCAAACGCGCCCGGCTGCGCGCACTGGGCGCGCAGGTGGTGGTGGCGGGTGCGGTGTACAGCGAGGCACTGGAGGCCTGCCTGGCCCGCCAGCAAGCGACCGGCGCCCTGCTGACCCATGCCTACGACCAGCCGGAGGTGGTGGCGGGCGCAGGCACGCTGGCCTGTGAGATCGAACAGCAGGCGGGTCTGCCCGACGCGGTGCTGGTGAGCGTGGGCGGCGGCGGGCTGATCGCCGGCGTCGCGGCCTGGTTCGGGCAGCGCGCCCGCGTGGTGGCGCTCGAGCCCGAACTGGCGCCCACGCTATTCCAGGCCCGCGCCGCCGGCCAGCCAGTGGATGTGGCGGTGAGCGGCATCGCCGCCGATTCGCTCGGTGCCCGGCGCATTGGCGCCATTGCATGGGACGTGACGCAGCGCCAAGTCAAAGACGCCCTGTTGCTGCCCGATGAGGCGATTCGCACCGCGCAGCAATGGCTCTGGAGCGAGTTGCGGCTGGCCGTGGAGCCTGCCGCGGCACTCGGTGTGGCGGCGCTGCAAACCGGCGCCTATGTGCCGTGCGAAGGCGAGAAGGTCTGCCTGATCCTGTGCGGCGCCAACATGGATCCGGCCAGCCTGGGCTAACGGCCCCCCACGCTTGCCGCTGCATGTACTGCGCTGCGGCCGGCTCGGGCACTCGTCAGGGCGTGGCGGCGGTACCCATTTCGCAGTTGACCATCCAGCCGACGCCGAACTTGTCGACCAGCATGCCGAAGTGCGCGCCCCAGAAGGTGGTCGCAAACGGCATGGTGATCATGCCGCCGGTGGCCAGGGCCTTGAACACGTGTTCGCCGCGCACTGGATCCCCGGGCAGATTCACCGCCATGTAATACCCCGCATGGCCGCCGAACGGCTGCCCCGGCGTGCGGTCGCTGGCCATGAACCGGTGCCCATCCGCCTCGAACTTGGCGTGCATCACCTTGTCCAGCCACGCGGCAGGCAACTGATCTTCCATCGGCGAGCCCCGGAAACGGCGCAGTTCGGCCACCTGGCCGCCCAGGCAGTGCTGGTAGAAGGTCAGCGCTGCTTCGCAGTTGCCGTCAAAGAAAAGATAGGGTTCGATCCGCATGTGTTGTCCGGGATGGCGCGTTCTGTGCACCGATGCTAGTTCCGGATTCTGTCAGTGAAAAAGGCGGTTTACCCGCTCCCACTAAAATTACCCCATGCTAGATATCACTTTGTTACGAAAAGACCTCAACTCGGTCGTCGGTCGGCTCGAGACGCGAAAAAAGCCGCAGACCTTCCTGGATGTCACTGCCTTCAAGACGCTGGAGGCCGAACGCAAGACCCTGCAAACCCGCACCGAGGAGCTGCAGGCCCAGCGCAACAGTTTGAGCAAGCAGATCGGCCAGCTCAAGGCGAAAGGCGAAAGCACGGATGCCGTGATGGCGCAGGTGGCGGCCCTCAAGGCCGAGCTCGACGCCTCGGCCACGCGGCTCGACACGCTCCAGGCCGAGTTGCAGGCACTGCTGCTCGCCGTGCCCAATTTGCCGCACGAAAGCGTGCCGGTAGGGGCGGACGAGACCGGCAATGTGGAGGTGCGCCGCTGGGGCACGCCGCGCGCCATGGACTTCGCAGTCCGGGACCATGTGGACGTGGGTCAGCCGTTCGGGCTGGACTTTGCCATGGGCACCAAGCTGACCGGCGCGCGCTTCACCTTCATGAAGGGTCCGATCGCGCGGCTGCACCGGGCGCTCGCCGCCTTCATGCTCGACGTGCAAACGCAGGAGCACGGCTACACCGAGTGCTACGTGCCGTACATCGTGAATGCCGACAGCCTGCGCGGCACCGGCCAGTTGCCCAAGTTCGAAGAGGATTTGTTTGCCGCCAAAAAAGGCGGGCAGGAGGGCGATACGACGGACAGCACCGCGCTCTACCTCATCCCGACCAGCGAAGTGCCGCTGACCAATGTGGTGCGCGATGAAGTCGTGGCCGAGGCCGATCTGCCGATCAAGCTCACGGCCCACACCCCGTGCTTTCGCTCCGAGGCCGGCAGCGCCGGGCGCGACACGCGCGGCATGATCCGCCAGCACCAGTTCGACAAGGTCGAGATGGTGCAGATCGTGCACCCCGAGAAAAGCTACGAGGCGCTGGAAGCCATGACCGGCCACGCCGAGGCCATCCTGCAGAAACTCGGCCTGCCGTACCGCGTGGTGGCGCTGTGCACGGGCGACATGGGTTTTGGCGCGGCCAAGACCTACGACCTCGAGGTCTGGCTGCCGGCGCAGAACACCTACCGCGAGATCAGCTCGGTCTCCAACTGCGAGGCCTTCCAGGCGCGCCGCCTGCAGGCGCGCTTCAAGAACGCGCAGGGCAAGAACGAACTGGTGCACACCCTCAACGGTTCCGGCCTGGCCGTGGGCCGCACGCTGGTCGCTGTTCTGGAGAACTACCAGAATGCCGACGGATCGGTCACCGTGCCCGAAGCGCTGCGTTCCTACCTGGGTGGGCTGGAGCTTCTGCGGTCCTGATAAACTACAGGGCTCGACACAGGAGAGATGGCAGAGTGGTCGAATGCGCCGGACTCGAAATCCGGTATAGCCTTATGGGTTATCCAGGGTTCGAATCCCTGTCTCTCCGCCACAGACAACAGGCTTTTGCTATTGAAAAAATAGCGATGGCCGTTTTCTTTGATGACGCCCGCCGGCACACCGGGCCAACACGGAATGTGGCAAAAGCGCCACGGCCCGCGGGATCTGCAATAGCCCATTAGATTTAATAAGCCACGGCATGTGGGTTGTAGTGCCCGTCGCAGGTGAACTTTCATGGTTTGACGCGACATGTCTTGGTAGAGTTGGCTGAATCAGGCAGGACGGCCGGTCAAAGTAACCGGCAACAAGGGCGTTTACACGGAGTTCGCTTGAAAACAGGGTTTACGGACGAGGCCGGTGGAGATCTCACACAGCCCCCGGTCTTGACCAGCAGGAAGATTCGCTCGCTGCAGGGCAATGTGCCACGCCATATCGGCTGGATCGAGCCATGGATAGGCGGCTCGGTCGCGTGCGCCACCGCCCTGACGGCCCTGATCGGGCATGGACAGGCACCGATGTTGTGGCTGTTTGCGGCCCTCGCGGCCCTGCACGCCGGGTGGAGCTGGCGCAGGCCGGCGCGCCGGCAGACCGAGCTGCTGCTGCGCGCCGCCCTTTTGATGGCGCTGGGTTTCCTGACACTGATCCAGATCGAGACCCATCAAGAGCGCGCGGCCAATGTCAACTGGGTCGTCGTGCCGCTGATCCTCTATGCGATCCTGCTCAAGCCCCGCCTCGTCTGGGGCCTGCTGGGGTTCTGCCTCGGCCTTTACCTGCTGATCATTTACTGGTTCCATCCCGTGGCCACGCCCGAGTTCCTGTTTCTGCGCGCAGGATTCGTCTTCATCTTTTCGGCCGCCGCCACCCACATGGGCGAAGTGATGCGCAGAACCGACGAATTGCTGGAGGAGCGCCGGGTGGACACCAGCAGTGGCCTGCTCAACGAGTACGGTTTCATGGACCATGGCGCCGAACTTTGGCGTCATTGCCGCCAGAAGCGCGTTCCTGCCACGCTGGTATTCCTGGATGTTCCCGACCTGCTGAAGATCAGGGAGGTCTATCACGCTGGAGCCACCGGCATGGTGGAGGCCATTGTCCTGCAAGCGGTCGACGCACTGGATGTCGGCAAGCATGTGCTGGCGCGCCTGAGCATGTGGCGCTTTGCCCTCTTGATGCCCGGCACCACGCATGAGCAGGCACTGAAGCTGGTGGGGGAGAGGCTGGGCCACCCGCCCTTGATCAAGATCGATGAAGGCCCACTGGATGTGACCTTCCTGGTGGATGTGCGTGCAGTGGAAAACCGGCGCCAGGACATGGCGTTTGCAGACTTTTACAAGACCGAACTGGCCGTGCTCGATGCGCAGGTAGAGCGTGCGCGTGCGGTTGGATCCAACCCCGTGGCGTCGGAAAAATTCATCCCTGACCGGTCTGCCGGCAAGACGTCCGGGCAGGGCGCCGTGCCGCTGCCGGTGACGATTCCCATGGATTTTTGAGCCCCGCGGGACTTGCTCACCAGTGGAGGTAGAACATGCCCTTGGCCAGCAGCACGATGGCGATCATGTGGAAAAAAACGCTCAGGTGAATGAAGCGCGAGCGCCTGGCATGCATCGTGCCGCGCTTGATCGAAACCATGGCCGTGATGAAGTGCCCCAGCACGCTGAGTGCGAGCACGATTTTCAAAGTCAGCAACAGGCTGAAACTGCTGTCCAGCGGATGCGCCAGCGCCGCCCGGTGCTGCCAGGCCATGCTGATGCCGGCGCCGTAAAGCACCAGCAGCACCCAGGGCATGAGGCGGCGCGCGCGGTTGCCGATGGCGCGCTCCACCTGGCGCATCACGTCCAGGGGCAGATGCTTGCGCACGCCCTCCAGGATCAGCACTTCGAAGAAAACCGTGCCCACGAAGATCAACGCCGCGAACAGATGCAGGGTCAGGAAAATGGGGTAGCTCATGGTGTCGTCTTTTGTGACAGCGCGGCTCAGCCCTGGGCCAGCCGCCCCGGCATCTGGTCGGGGTCGTGGCTCAGCTGGTAGCCGTACCAGAAGCTCTGGGCGATGCGCCGGGCCATCGCGTCGGCGCGCTCGCGCATGGCTTCGTTGCCCAGCGCCTGGGTGGTGTCGTGGAACAGCGCCAGCCAGCGCTGGAACAGGCCCGCGTTCAAGCCAGGCAGGGCAATGTGGGCGGGCATGGGCGCGCCCGAGAAGCGCATGGTGCCGCGCAAAATCGCGGACCAGAAGTCCACCAGCTTGGCCAGGTGCTGATCCCAGTCGGCAACGTGGCGATTGAAGATCGGGCCCAACAGATCGTCCTGGCGCACCTTGGCGTAGAACCCGTGGACCAGGCGAGTGACTTCTTCTTCGGTGCAGAGATCAGCCGTGACCATGGAATCCTTTCATGCGTGTGGCGCCTAGGTTCAAGCGGCAGACAATTATAAGATATATTAAAAATAAAGATTATGAGTTATCACCCCGGCGGCAAGGTCGGGCATCCGGGGTTTTTCAATCCCATGCCCGCCCAGGCGCCATCGCCGGGCGGGCGGCGCCAATACGTCAATCCAACTATGCTGCAGTCGCAAGGGCGGATCGGCGGGATCCACCATCGAAAGGAGGCACAAAATGATCTCGGCTTTTCCCTGGTTCTGGGTGATCATCCTTCTGCTGGTGCTGGCCTTTTTGTCGTCCTCGTTCCGGATTTTTCGCGAGTACGAGCGCGGTGTCATCTTCAACCTGGGGCGCTTCTGGAAGGTCAAGGGCCCCGGGCTGGTTCTCATCATCCCGGGGATCCAGCAGGTGGTGCGGGTGGACTTGCGCACGGTGGTGCTGGAAGTGCCGTCCCAGGACGTGATTTCGCGCGACAACGTCTCGGTCAAAGTCAACGCCGTGGTCTATCTGCGCGTGACCGACGCGCAGAAGGCCGTGATCGAGGTGGTCGATTACCTCGACGCCACCAGCCAGCTGGCGCAGACCATGCTGCGCTCGGTGCTGGGCAAGCACCAGCTCGACGAGATGCTGGCCGAGCGCGAGACGCTGAACCTGGACATCCAGCAGGCGCTCGATGCGCAAACGGGCTCCTGGGGCATCAAGGTCTCGAATGTCGAGATCAAGCAGGTCGACCTGACCGAGTCCATGATCCGGGCCATTGCGCGGCAGGCCGAGGCCGAGCGCGAGCGGCGTGCCAAGGTCATTCATGCCGAGGGCGAGCTGCAGGCGTCCGAAAAACTGTTCCAGGCCGCGAAGGTGCTGGCGCAGGAGCCGCAGGCCATCTTGCTGCGCTACCTGGAGACGCTGACCGTGATCGGCGCGGACAAGAACACGACGGTCGTGTTCCCGTTGCCCATGGACCTGGTCGCGCCGCTGCTCAAGAAAATCGCGCCATCGGGGGACTGACGTGCCGCCCCATCTGGCTGCTGGTGCGGCGGGCTTGCGCCGCTGGGGGCGCGATAGACTGCGGGCATGAAGCCCGAAACGCCGACGCCTGCCTGTCCCTCTTCCGAATCCGACTGGATCGACGCCGAGCTCATTCGCAACCTCATGCGCACGGCGCCGGGCACGCAGATCACGGCAGCCCTGATCATTCCGGTGATGTTTGCCGTGTTGCAAGAAAGTGCAGTGCCCATGGCCGGCTTGGGTCTGTGGACGCTGGCCATGTTGATGTTTTCGGTGCTGCGGTTCTGGGTCATGCGCCACTACACCCTGCACGTGGCGCATGCCGGCACCGACGCCCAACTGAAGTTCATGGCGCGCTATGGCTGGACCTGGCCCCTGGGCGCCTGCATGTGGGCCTCGGTGGGGCTGCTGTTTTTCGACAAGACGCCGCTGGCGACCCAGTTTCTGGGTTGGCTGATCATTGTCGGGATCGGAACCTTCGCGGTCACCAGTCTGTCGAACTCGATCAAGACGCTGCGCTCCTATGTGAGCGCCCTGGTACTGACCTGCGCGGGCGTCATTTTGTGGCGCATCGCGGTGGATCTGCGCTTCGAGGCGGCTGCCTTTTACTATTGGCTTTTGCTTCTGGTCGGAATTCACTGGCTGCTGCTGCTGCGGGCCGGTCAGGGCCTGTACGAGACGCATCGCAGCTACGTCGAGCTGCAGTACCGCAACGGCCAGTTGATCGATTCCTTGACCCAGCAAACCCAGGCCGCGCTGGAAGCGGTGGCGATTAAAAACCGGTTTCTGGCGAACGCCGCGCACGACATCCGCCAGCCCGTGCATGCGCTGGGACTCTACGCGGACTGGCTCAATAACGAGCCCGAACTCGTGGCCGAAATCGCGCCCCGGATCGTCGAGTCCACCAAGGCGGTGAATGCCCTGTTCGACTCCCTGTTCGACCTGGCAAAACTGGATTCGGGCAAAACCCGCCTTCATGTCGAAGCCGTGGATGTAGTCCTGCTGCTCAAGGAGATGGAGTTGCAGTACCGTCCGCTGGCACAAACCCGGGGGTTGGCGTTGCGGGTGAGCAGCGTGCCGGGGCTGGCACTGGTGCAGTCGGACCGGATTTTGCTGCGGCGAATTGTCGGCAACCTGCTGGGCAATGCCCTGAAATACACCGAGAGCGGCGGCGTGCTGGTGGCGGCGCGGCGCGCGGGGCAAGGCGTACGCATTGAAGTGTGGGACACGGGCATCGGCATTGAGAGCCAGTACCACGCAGAAGTTTTCCGCGAGTTCTACAAGGTACCGAATCACCCGGGCACCGACGATGGCTTTGGCCTGGGGCTGGCGATTGTGGCGCGTCTGGCGCAGCGGCTCGGCCACAGCCTGTCCATGAACTCGCAACCCGGGCGCGGCAGCGTGTTCAAGCTGACCCTGCAGGGCCCGGATGCCGCCCTGGCTCAGCCGTTCAACATGCCGTGAGTACGCGCGAAATGCACGGCCTGCGTGCGGCTTTTGACGCCCAGGCGCCGGAACAGCCGCCACAGGTGCACCTTGACCGTGTGTTCGCTGATGCCCAGCTCGTCCGCGATCTCACGGTTGCTCAGGCCCCGGTCCAGCATGATGATCAACTGTTTTTGCCGTCTGGAGAGCTTGTTGTCCGTCGTGCCGGAGTCTTCGAAGGTGCTGTCCGGCGTCAGCAGGGCATGCAGCGCGGAGCCAATCTCGTTGGCCCCTGATGACTTTTCGATGTAGACGTCGGCGCCGGCTTCGATGCACTGATCTTCGAATTCATCGGCCGGGGAGGCCGACAGCACCGCCAGCGCCGCCGCCGGGTAGCGTTTTTTGAGCTCGATGATGCCCGACATGCCGATGGTGTCCGGCAGCTTGAGGTCGAGACAGAAAAGTTCGGGCGCGCCATGCTGGCGGATCGCCTCTTCCACACCGCCGAGGCGGTTGAGCTCGACCACATTGGCGCCCGCGCGGTACCGGCGCAGCAGCATCACGACTGCTTCGCGCATCAGGGGGTGGTCATCGATGACGTACAGGCTCATGGGAGGAACTCTCTGGAACGTTGCAACTATTTAACTCTAAAGGATACCTGTTTCAGGCCGGGGCCTCGGCCAGCTGCTGCAACGCTGCCACGATGTCAACGGGGGAGACGCCTTCTGCGGCCTGCAGTCCCGCATTGGCATCGGCCAGCGCCGCGCTGCCCTGCTGGCGCAGTTGTGCAATGGCCTGCGCCGCCTCTTTGGGCGAGTCGAAACCGGCGCTTTGCAGCAGCAGGCGGCCACGCGCATCCACCAGCTTGAAATAAAAGCGCCCGTCGCGCTCGCGGTATTGCTTGAAGGCCGGCAAGGCCGATTTGGCGGTTTTTGCCACTACGGCGCCAGCCTGCGTGCGCAGGTCGCGCAGTCCCACCGCCTCGCGCAACCGCGCCATGGCCGGCCCGGAGAGTTTGCGCGCCTTGGCGGCACCGGCATGCAGGATGTCCTCGATCCGGTCCGGGTGATCGATCAGCGACTGGTAGGCCTCGCGCATCGGGGCAATTTCCCGGTCGATGCGCTCGAACAGCAGCTGCTTGGCATCGCCCCAGGCGATGCCGTCGGCGTAGGCCTGGCGCAGCGCGGCGGTTTCCGTGGGGCTGGCAAAGGCCTGGTAAATCTGGAACAGCGCCGAGCCTTCCGTGTCCTTGGGCTGGCCCGGTGTGCGCGAGTCGGTCAGCACGCCGGCAATCAGTTTGCGCAGCTGCTCGCGCGGCGCAAACAGCGCAATGGTGTTGTCGTAGCTCTTGCTCATCTTGCGGCCATCGAGCCCCGGCAGCGTCGCCACCGACTCCTCGATGGCGGCCTCGGGCAGCACGAAATGCTCGCCATACAGGTGGTTGAAGCTCGCGGCCATGTCGCGCGCCATCTCGATGTGCTGGATCTGGTCGCGCCCCACCGGCACTTTGTGTGCATTGAACATCAGGATGTCGGCCCCCATCAGCACGGGGTACATGAACAGGCCGGCGGTCACGCCGTCGTCGGCATCGCGCCCGCCGGCCGCGTTGTGGTCGACCGCGGCCTTGTAGGCATGCGCCCGGTTCAGCAGGCCCTTGCCGGTCACGCAGGTCAGCAGCCAGGTCAGTTCGGGGATTTCCGGAATATCGGACTGGCGATAGAAGGTGACGCGCTCGGGGTCCAGTCCCGCGGCCAGCCAGGAGGCGGCGATCTCCAGCGTGGAGCGCTGCACCCGCGCCGGCTCGCCGACCTTGATCAGCGCGTGGTAGTCGGCCAGAAAATAAAAGCTCTCGGTGCCAGCGGCCAGGCTGGCCTGGACCGCGGGGCGAATGGCGCCCACGTAGTTGCCCAGGTGCGGGGTACCCGAGGTGGTGATGCCGGTCAGAACGCGAAGGGGCTGGATCATGAGGAGAGAGGTCGTGTCGGGTTAACGGACCAGGGCCGCCAGCGGCGACAGCACGAGGTCGATCAGGTCGTAGGTCAGGCCCATCAGGGGCAGCAGCCAGTAAGTGCTGACCACGCCGGCCAGCACCAGCGCCATGACGATGAAAAATCCCCAGGGCTCGATACGCGACACCAGCACTGCCTGCCGGTGTGGCAGCAGCCCCACCAGGACGCGGCCGCCGTCCAGCGGCGGCAGCGGGAACAGGTTGAAGACAAACATCACCACATTGACCAGAATGCCGCCCTGGCACATCTTCAGAAAAAACGGCTCCGTCACGCCCGCGCCGAGCAGCAGGTAAAAAACGATGCCCCACAAGAGCGCCTGCAGCAGGTTCACCGCAGGACCTGCCAGCGCCACCCAGACCATGTCGCGCTTGGGATTGCGCAGCGCGCCGAAGTTCACCGGCACCGGCTTGGCGTAGCCGAACAGAAAGGCGCCGGAGGTGGCGAAGTACAGCAGCAGCGGGATCAGGATCGTGCCCATCAGGTCGACGTGTTTGATGGGGTTGAGCGTCACGCGGCCCAGCGCCCAGGCCGTGTTGTCGCCGAAATGGCGCGCGGCGTAGCCATGCGCGGCCTCGTGCACGGTGATGGCGAACAGCACTGGCAGCGCGTACAGGGCAATCGTCTGGATGAGGCCGGAGTAGTTGTTCACGGCGTGATTGTCTCAGAGCGCGCCGGCCAGATCGGCCGACAAGCCGAGCCGGGCCGGATCGCCGCCGCCCAGGCGCACCAGCACCGGCTCGCCGCCCGTGCCCATGCCCGTCAGGTCGATCACGGTGGTGGGGCGCGAGGCGCAGGCGCCGGCGTCGATCACGCCCGCAATCTCGCGCTCGAAGCGGCTGCGGATGACCTGTGCGTCGTTGAGCGGCTCGGTCTCCCCGGGTGCTATTAAAGTCGTAGCTAGCAACGGGCCACTGTGAAGGGCGAGAAGCTCCCGCAGCACCTTGTGCGTGGTCACGCGCAGGCCGATCGTCTTGCGCTGCGGGTGGCTCAGGCGGCGCGGCACCTCCTTGCTGGCTTCCAGGATGAAGGTGTAGGCGCCCGGCGTGGCCAGTTTGAGCAAGCGGAACTGCTTGTTGTCGACCCGGGCGTAGGTGGCCAGCTCGCTCAGGTCGCGGCACATCAGGGTCAGGTGGTGCTTGTCGTCCACGCCGCGGATGCGCCGCAGGTGATCCGCCGCCGTCTTGTCATCGAGGTGGCACACCAGCGCGTAGCTGGAGTCGGTCGGCACCGCCACGATGCCGCCGCGCTCGAGCAGCGCCGCCGCCTGCTTGAGCAGGCGCACCTGCGGGTTGACGGGGTGAACTTCGAAGTATTGGGCCATGGTGCAGTCAATGTCAGGGCAAAAGCTCAGGATTCCACAGGCCGGATATTAATGGGATCGTGCGCGCGGCCTTCCAGCCGTGTCAGCCAGGCCCCGGCCGCGCCGCACAGCACGATCATCGCGATGCCCATTACCGACCACTGGTCGGGCACATGCGAGAACACCAGCCAGCCGCACAGCATGGCAAAGCCGATCTGGACGTACAAAAAAGGCGTCAGCGTGGCCGCGGGCGCGCGCATATAGGCCAGGATCAGCAGGAAATGGCCGACCGTGCCGAGCAGCCCCATCAGCGCCAGCCAGCCCCACAGGCTCCACGATGCCAGCGGGGTCCAGACGAACGGCAGCGCCAGCGAGGCCAGCAGCGTGCCGACCCAGCCGGTGTAGAAATGCATGGTGACCGGGTCTTCGGTGCGGGCGAGCCGGCTGGTCAGCACCTGGAACCACGCATTGCTGACGACCAGGCCCAGCGGCAGCAGCAAGGTCCAGCCAAAGGCCTGCCCGCCCGGGCGCACGATCACCAGCGTGCCGGCAAAACCGCCCGCCACCAGCAGCCAGCGCAGCGGCGACACCCGCTCGCGCAGCACACGGGCCGCCAGCAGCGTGATGACCAGCGGCGTGATCATGACCAGGGCAGTGAACTCGCCCACCGGCATGTACTTCACGCTGTAAAACGCGAACAGGCTGGTTGCCAGCAGCAGCACGCCGCGCAGAAACTGGAATTTGGGGTGTGCGGTACGCAGCAGCGCCAGCCCGCGTGTGGGCAGCACCACGACCGTGGTGGCCAGCGCCTGGAACAGGTAGCGCAGCCACATGGCCATGAGCGCCGGCACGCTGAAGCTGATGTATTTGGTGGTGGTGTCCAGCATGGCAAAGCCGGCCGCGGCGGCCACGACCAGCCAGATGCCCGCCTGGGCGCTCGGCTGGCGGCTCACTGGATGCGGTCTGTCAGCAGGTCCCACACGGGCGTGAGTTCGCCCGGCAGGTAGGGCAGGGTGCCCAGGTCGATCCGGCTCTCGTCCGGACTGTGGAAATCGCTGCCGCGTGAGGCGGCCAGGCCAAATTCCCGGGCCATGCCCGCGTACTCGACGTATTCGGCCGCCGTGTGGCTGCCTGTCACCACCTCCACCGCGCGCCCGCCGTGGGCCTTGAATTCGGTGAACAGCGCGTATTCTTCGTTGGCCGTGAAGTTATAGCGGCCCGGGTGCGCGATGACGGCCACCCCGCCGCATTGCGTGATCCACTTGACCGCATCGGCCAGGCTGGCCCAGCGGTGCGGCACAAAGCCTGGCTTGCCCTCGGTCAGGTATTTGCGAAACACCTCGTGCGTGTCGTGGCAGGCGCCGGTCTCGACAAGAAAGCGGGCAAAGTGCGTGCGCGAAATCAGCTCGGGATTGCCGACGAATTTCAGGGCGCCCTCGTACGCGCCCGGGATGCCGACCCTGGCCAGTCCTTCGGCCATCTCCAGCGCCCGCTGGCCGCGTCCGCCGCGCGTGCGCTGCAGGCCCTGCGCCATGCGTGGGTCTTCGGCATCGAAACCGAGCCCGACGATGTGCACGGTCTCGCCCGCAAACGTGACTGAAATCTCGGTGCCGGTGAGGTACTTCATGCCGTTGGCCCGCGCTGCCGCCAAGGCGCGCTGCTGGCCGCCAATCTCGTCATGGTCGGTCAGCGCCCACAACTCGACGCCATTGGCGCTGGCGCGCGCGGCCAGTTGTTCCGGGGTCAGGGTGCCGTCGGAGACGACGGAATGGCAGTGGAGATCGGCGTTGAGAATGGAGGACACGGACCGATTTTAGGCCCTATGGCCAGTTCTTGCGGCCTTGTCGGACAATGAGCCAACGTGAGTCAACGCCATGACGAAACCGCCTACCCATCGCGAAACCCACCGCGAGACAGAGCTCAAGCTGGCGCTCCCCGCGCGCCGGGTGCCGGCGTTCGAGCGCGCCGCACCGGTGCCGGTCGCGCCCGTGCGGCTGCCCGGCGAGGCGTCGGTCGAGGACGGCTTTGTCGCCCTGTGCACGGCCTGTCTCGCGCAGTTCCAGGCCAACCTGCCGGGGGTGCTGGAGGACGAGGACATCGAGTATGTGCACCAGGCGCGCGTGGCATTGCAGCGCCTGCGCGTGGCGCTGCGCCTGTACCGCGGCCTGTGTCCGCTGCCGCCAGGTGAATTGCTCGCGGGCCTGCGCGCGCTGGCCGGCGCCCTGGGTCCCGTGCGTGACTGGGATGTGCTGTGCTGCGTGACCCTGCCGGAGATTGCGCCCGCGTTGGACCACCCGCCCGCGTGGCGGCAGTTGATGCGGGTGGTGCAAGCACGCCGCCGCGCGGCGCGCCAGGCGATGCAGGGTGCAATCGTGCAGGCCGGTCCCGCCGCGTGGCTGCGGGCGTTTCACCGCTGGCTCGCGCAGCGGGCCTGGCGCAGCGAGCCGGCGCGCCAGGCGGCCTGGCAAGCGCCGCTGCAACCCTGGGCCGCGCGCGCCCTGCAGGCCGGCCACAAGAAGCTCGTTCGCAGTGCGCGCGATTTTGCCCGGCAGAGCCCGCAGCAGCGCCATGCGCTGCGCCTGCGGGTCAAACGCCAGCGCTACGCCACCGAGTTTTTCGAGACGTTGCCGGGCGCTGCGCCGCACGCCAAATACCGGGGCCATCTGCACGAACTGCAAAGCAGCCTGGGCCGCGCCAATGACGCCCACATCGCGCGTGCCCTGCTGGGCGGCGCGCTGGCGGGCAGCCCAGGCGCGGGCGGCGCCGGCCAGGCGCGCGGTGCAGGCTGCTTTGTGCTGGGCTGGCTGGCCCGGCAGGCCGTTGAGCCCGCCGACCCGGGCGTCTTGAAGGCGCTGAAATTCATCAGGAAGTCCCGTCCAGCCTGGTAGGGCAGATGGCGTGCCACAGAGCGCCGACTGCCGCGGGTTTCAGGGCATAGTCGGGCCTTGCGTGAAACTGCGGCAACTGCCGTCCCCAGGAAAAAGGCCACCTCATGATTACCGTTCGCCATCTCAACAACTCGCGCTCGCAGCGCATCCTGTGGCTGCTCGAAGAGCTGGGCCTGCCGTATGAGATCAAGCGCTACCAGCGCGACCCGAAAACCATGCTGGCGCCGGCCTCGCTGCGCGCGGTGCACCCGCTGGGCAAGTCGCCGGTCATCACCGACGGCGCGCTGACCCTGGCCGAATCGGGCGCCATCGTCGAGTACCTGATCGACCAGTACGGCGGCGGCCGGCTGGCGCCTGCACCCGGCACGCCCGAGCGGCTGCGCTACACCTACTGGCTGCACTACGCGGAAGGCTCGGCCATGCCGCCGCTGCTGCTCAAGCTGGTGTTCGACACGATCGAGAAGTCGCCCATGCCGTTCTTCGTCAAGCCGATTGCCAGGGCCATCTCAGGCAAGGCCAAGAGCGCGTTCATCGTCCCGCAGATCAAACAGCACCTCGACTATCTGGAGGGCGAACTCGGCAAGAGCCCGTGGTTTGCCGGCAGCGAATTCAGCGGCGCCGATATCCAGATGAGTTTCCCGCTGGAGGCGGCGGCCGCGCGCGCCGGCCTGGACCAGGGCCGTCCCCACCTGATGGATTTTCTGGCGCGCATTCACGCGCGCCCCGCCTACCAGCGCGCGCTGGAAAAGGGCGGCGAGTACGCGCTGCTGGGCTGAGGGATGCGGAGCGCGGGACGCCGCAGGCGCACGCCGTTGATGTTATGGCAGCGGCTCACGAATCGCTGGCTTGCTATTACATTGATAGCAATATGCCAATGCAGTGCCTGGGCGGGAGGCGGCTTCAATCATGAAAGTGTGATCGCCGCGCAGGTCACCTACATCACCGATGGCGACACGCTGTGGGTGCGACCTTTGGGCGGTGGTGCGCCTTTCAAGGTCCGGCTCGAAGGGCTGGACGCCCCCGAAATCTGCCAGGCCTGGGGGGCGCAGTCGCGCGACGCTTTAGCGGCGCGGCTGGGCCAGCGCAGCGTCGATGTGGCCATCCACCGCTACGACGACTACGGTCGCGCTGTCGCCAGGATTGAGTTCGGCGGTGAGGATGTCGCGGCCTGGATGGTGCGCCAGGGTCACGCCTGGTCCTACCGCTATCGCCGCAGCAGGGGGCCTTATGCCGCCGAGGAAGCGCAAGCCCGGCGTGCGCGGCGCGGGCTGTTCGCCGACACGGCGCTCGAATATCCAAGGGATTTCCGCCGGCGCCATGGCTCATGCAAGTTTTGAAGAAGCAGATTCAAGGGCGCGTGCGCGGCGCCGGTTGCTATTGATTGAATAGCTGCTTGCGCAGAACCCATCAGGGCCAGAGCCCTGAAACACTTAAATTTCTGCGGCCTCGATCAGGAAGCGCACGCGCCGCACACCCTGCCATTCATCGGCATCGAGCCGGAACGCGAGCTTGACCCTGGCCGGCAGCATCGCGGTGTGGCCGAACCAGATGCCGTCCACCGGCTGGCCCTGGTGTTTCAGCTTGAGCGCCAGGTGTTTCTCGCCCACCAGCCGCTGTGAAATCACTTCCACTTCCTCGCTGAAGGTCGGCGCCGCGAAGCCCTGGCCCCACACCTCTTTGTGCAGGGTATCGACCAGCTCGGCGCGGCGGTACTCGGGCTGCAGCGGGCCATCGGTGTCGAGGCGGCGCGTGAGCGTGGCGGCATCCAGCCACTCGCGCGCCACCTCGGCGAGGGCCTGCTCGAACACGCCGAACTGTTCCTCGGCCATGGTGCAGCCGGCCGCCATCGCGTGCCCGCCAAAACGCAGCAGCACGCCGGGGTGGCGCTTGGCGACCAGGTCGAGTGCGTCGCGCAGGTGAAAGCCGGGAATGGAGCGGCCCGAGCCCTTGAGCTCATGCGCCTTGCCCGGCGCACGGCTTTGCGCAAACACGAACGCGGGGCGGTGCAGCTTGTCCTTGATGCGCGAGGCCACGATGCCGACCACGCCCTCGTGAAAGTCGGGGTCGAACACGCAGATGGCGGGTGGCGGCTCGGTGCCTTCCTCGAACAGCGACTCGGCGACCAGCATCGCCTGCTCGCGCATGTCGCCCTCGATCTCGCGCCGTTCGCGGTTGATGGCGTCAAGCACGCGCGCCAGTTCGTCGGCACGCGCCGCGTCGTCGGTGAGCAGGCACTCGATGCCCAGCGTCATGTCGGCCAGGCGCCCCGCGGCGTTGATGCGCGGGCCCAGTGCAAAGCCGAAGTCGAAGGTGGTGGCGGCGCGGGCCACGCGGCCCGAGGCGACGAACAGGCTGGCCAGTCCGGGCGGCAGCGCGCCGGCGCGCACCCGTTTGAGGCCCTGCGCCACGAGGCGGCGGTTGTTGGGGTCGAGCCGGACCACGTCGGCCACGGTGCCGAGTGCGACCAGCGGCAGCAGGGTGTCGAGCCGCGGCTCTGGAGCGGATGCGAAGGCGCCGCGTCGGCGCAGCTCGGCACGCAGCGCCAGCAGCACATAAAACATCACGCCGACGCCGGCGATAGCCTTGCTCTCGAAGGCGCAGCCGGGCTGGTTCGGATTCACGATGACGTCAGCCGCGGGCATTTCCAAGCCGGGCAGATGGTGGTCCGTCACGAGCACCTGCAGGCCCAGCGCTTTTGCGGTGGCCACGCCGTCCACGCTGGCGATGCCGTTGTCCACGGTGATCAGCACGTCGGCGCCGCTGTCCTTCACGCGCCGCGCAATCGGCGGCGTGAGGCCGTAGCCGTCGACCACGCGGTCCGGCACGATATAGCGCACATGGCGCGCGCCCAGCAGGCGCAGGCCGCGCACGCCCACGGCGCAGGCGGTGGCGCCATCGCAGTCGTAGTCGGCCACGATGCAGAGCTTTTTGTCGGCCGCAATGGCATCGGCCAGCAGCGCGGCGGCCTCGCGCGTGCCCTTCAATCCGTCGGGCGGCAGCAGGCGCGCGAGGCCGTCGTCGAGTTCGTCGGGGTTTTGCACGCCGCGCGCCGCGTACAGGCGCGCCAGCAAGGGATGCACGCCGGCCTGCTCGAGCGCCCAGACGGCGCGGGGCGGAATGTCGCGCGCTACTATTTTCATAGCTTATCGCGCAGGGAGGACAAGGGCTGACGGCCAAATTGACTCATCATCCTCTTGAGCAGCCCGGTGCGGGCGGCGTCGAACGTGAGCGCGCTGCGCTCGCCGCACAGCGTGAGTTGCACGCTGTGCCCGGCATCCAGCGCACGCAGCAGGGCGGCGCATTCGGTGGCATCGAGCTGCTGCCAGGCGGTGACCCATGCAGCCCAGTCGCCCGCCAGCGCGGCCTCGCGCAGGGCCTCGGGCATCACCAATTCACTCTGCGTGGGGGCGCTCCAGCCAGCAGGCAGCGTGCCGGTGCCACTGACCCAGAACGAGTTCACCGGCGCCAGGCCACGCTCGGCCCGTTCGTCGTTGAGCGGGTGCGTGTACAAGAGCATCTGCATCTCGTTTTGCAGGCGGCGCAGCGCGGCGGCCTGCGCCGTCTTCGGCCGCCAGGCGTCGATGTCGCGGCCCGCCACGCGGTCCAGCGAGGCCGTTGCCAGATCGCGGAACACCTCGCCGCGCGCCAGCCATTGCGTGGGCGCGGCGTAGTGCAGCGTGATGCCGTCTTCCTCGAAAAAAGGGCGCATCGCGTCCAGCAGGGTTTGCGATTGCGGCGCCTCCAGGCCCTGCGTCTGCGGGTTGCCCATGACGATGTAGTCGGCGTGCACATGCCAGTGGCAGGGCGTGATCCAGGCCCAGTCGGCGCCACTGGGGGTCTGTTGAATCAGGCCCGCCTGCGCGGCTTGCCGGGCCGCCCAGGGCACGCAGCCGTCCGGCGCCACCCAGCCCAGGGCGCGCGCGTGGGCGCGCTCATGCGGCGGCGTGAGGCTAGCTTCGTCGGCGGTGTCGGTGTGGGTGAGCGCCAGGCGGCCCAGCAGTTTTTCCAGGTGGGGCAGTTTCAAACTCTCGAGCGCTTGCTGGCACGCGGGGGAACTGGAGGCAGCGAACGGAATCAACAGGTGCATGGCCTCTATTGTCCGGGATGCCACAATCAGCCCCAAAACCAAATCCCCTTCGGTAGATTCCAATCCCCCACGGTCGATGCAAATCCCCTACGAACTCATTCTCGGCTGGCGCTACACGCGGGCCGGCCGCGCCACCCGGCGCAACGGCTTCATCTCTTTCATCTCGGGCGTCTCCATGCTGGGCATTGCGCTGGGCGTGGCGGCGCTCATCATCGTCCTGAGCGTGATGAACGGCTTCCAGAAAGAGGTGACGGACCGCATGCTCAGCGTGGTCTCGCACATCGAGATCTTCGCGCCCGACGGTGCCGCGCTGCCGGATGTGGCCCGCACGATGGCCGAGGCCAAAGCCAATCCACAGGTCATCGGTGCCGCGCCTTTCATCGCCACCCAGGCGCTGCTGGCGCGCGGTGACGACATGAAGGGCGTGGTGATTCGCGGCATCGACCCGGCGCTCGAGTCGCAGGTGATCGACCTGGACGGGATCCTCAAGAGCGGCGCGCTCGCCAAACTGGTGCCCGGCAGCTTCGGCATCGTGCTCGGCGCGGACCTGGCGCACAGCCTGGGCGTGCTGGTGGGTGATCCGGTCACGTTGCTGGCGCCCAGCGGGGAGATCACGCCGGCCGGTGTGGTGCCGCGCTTCAAGCAGATGACGGTGGTCGGCACCTTCGACTCGGGCCACTACGAATACGACTCGACGCTGGCCATGGTGCACATCGCCGACGCCGCGCGCATCTTCCGCCTGGAAGGCCCGACCGGCGTGCAGCTCAAGCTGAAGGATTTGCACCAGGCCCCCGAAGTGGCGCATCAACTGGCCGGCACGCTGAGCGGCGACCTGTTGATCCGCGACTGGACGCAGCAGAACAAGACCTGGTTCTCCGCCGTGCAGGTCGAAAAACGCATGATGTTCATCATCCTCACGCTGATCGTGGCGGTGGCGGCGTTCAATCTGGTCAGCACGCTGGTGATGACGGTCACCGACAAACGCGCCGACATCGCGATCCTGCGCACGCTCGGCGCGAGCCCGTCCAGCATCATGGGCGTGTTCGTGGTGCAGGGCGCGATGGTCGGCGTGATCGGCACACTGGGCGGCCTGCTGCTGGGCCTGCTGGTGGCCTACAACATCGACGTGATCGTGCCTTTCATCGAGCACCTGCTGCACACCAGCTTCCTGCCGCGCGACATCTACCTGATCAGCCGCATGCCCAGCGACCCGCAGCGCGGCGACATCATGCCGATCGGCATCATCTCGCTGGTGCTGTCCTTTCTGGCGACGCTGTACCCGAGCTGGCGCGCCAGCCGTGTGAACCCCGCGGAGGCGCTGCGCTATGAATGACATGACGATCGTAAAACCCGTCGCTGCGGGCTTGAAACAAGCTGTCATTCCGGGCTTGACCCGGAATCCATCCCCCGCCGTGCTGCAAGCCAGCGGCCTGACCAAACGCTTCACCGAGGGCCGGCTGGACGTCACCGTGCTGCAGGGCGTGGACCTCACGGTGCACGCGGGCGACACGCTGGCCATCGTCGGCGCTTCCGGTTCAGGCAAGAGCACGCTGCTGCACCTGATGGGTGGGCTCGATGCGCCGACCAGCGGCACCGTTGAGCTCCAGGGCCAGCGGCTGTCGCAGCTCAGCGCCGCGGAGCAGGGCGTCTTGCGCAATCGCAGCCTGGGTTTTGTCTACCAGTTCCACCACCTGCTGCCCGAATTCAGCGCGCTCGACAACGTCGCCATGCCGCTATGGATTCGGCGTATGGCCCGCACCGAGTCTGCGCAGGTAGCTACGAAAATGCTAGCGCAGGTGGGCTTGCAGGAGCGCCTGCAGCATCGTCCGGCCGAACTCTCGGGCGGCGAGCGCCAGCGCGTCGCCATCGCCCGCGCGCTGGTGACGCAACCCGCCTGCGTGCTGGCCGACGAGCCCACTGGCAACCTGGACCGCAATACCGCCAACGGCGTGTTCGAGCTGATGCTGCAACTGGCGCGCGACCAGGGCACGGCCTTTGTGGTGGTCACGCACGACGCCGCGCTGGCCGCGCGCTGCAGCCGGCAATTGCGGCTGGTGCAGGGCCGGCTGTCGGAATCGGCGTGACGCAGCACCCGCTCCCCTCAAATTGAAGTCTCCTGGTAAGCGGGCGGCAAGATGTGGGCCCCGCGCGTCATGCATATGCCAGCGTAGGCCTTGATCGCCGCGATCAATAGGGGTATGGCGCCGAAGATGATGAATACCAGGTCGCCCGGCAGACGCAGCCACTCGATCAGGCGCGCCGTGTCGGTGCCGGTGTAGGCGAGGCTGCGCGCATGCCAGTAGCCGTGCTGCACGACATCCCACACCTGCAGCACGCCTCCCGGGAACAGGCTGAGTGCCACCATCATCAACAGGCCGATGTTGGTGCCCCAGAATCCGACCTTGATGTATTTTTCGATGCCCGGCCAGCGCGCGTCGTCGCTGGTCTGGCGCAGCACGAACACCATCAGTGCGATGGCCAGCATGCCGAACACGCCCATCATCGCGGCGTGGCCGTGGTTGGGTGTGAGGATGGTGCCGACTTCGTAGTAGCTGATGATCGGCAGGTTGACGAGGAAGCCGAAGACACCCGCGCCGAGGAAATTCCAGAAGCCCACCGCGATCAGGAAATAGAAAGTCCATTTGTGCGGTACGCCGACCCGTTTGCCGCAGACATCGCAGTCGCCGCGGGTGGTGCGCACGAAATCCCAGGCATCCAGCGTCAGCAGCGTCAAGGGCACGACTTCCAGTACCGAGATCATGGCCGACATGGCCATGTTGAACTGGCTTTGCCCGGTGAAGTACCAGTGATGCCCGGTGCCGATCAGGCCGCCGCCGAAGTACAGGATGGCATCGAGGTAAATCACCCGCAGCGCCGTGTTGCGCCGGGTCAGGCCGAGCTGGAAGAACGTCAGTGCGACCACCGTGGTGGCGAAGAACTCGAAGAAGCCTTCCACCCACAAATGGATGATCCAGAAGCGCCAGGTGTCGACCACCGTGAAGTTGGTCCTGGCACCGAAGAACAGCGCCGGAACATAGAACACCGGTATTGCGAGTGCCGCGAACAGGAACATCCGCGCCAGGGGCCGCGCGTTCGGGTTGACCACCGTGCGCGGGCGCGCCAGCCACCACAGCATCGCAAACCAGCCGAGCAGGCCGGCTACCAGCAGGTATTGCCAGAAGCGGCCGATTTCCAGGTACTCCCAGCCCTGGTTGCCGAACCAGAACCACCAGTCGCCCAGCAGGCCCGACAGGCCCGCCCACTCACCGAGCAGGCTGGCCCCGATCACCAGTGCAAACGCCGCAAAGAGCAGGTTGATGGCCGGTACCAGCCAGCGCGGTTCATCGGCGCGCAGCGAGCGCCCCAGGAACAAGGCGGCAGCGACGTAGGCCGTGGCGATCCAGAAAATGGCCGTCTGCAGATGCCAGATGCGCAGCAGGTTGCTGGGGAAAATCTTCTCCAGCTGGAAGCCGTAGAAGCTGCTCGGGTCCGCGCGGAAATGAGCCACGCCGCCGCCCACCAGCGTTTGCATCAGGAACAGCAGCATCACGACCACGAAGAACTTCACCAGCGCGCGCTGGCCGCGGCTGGCCTGCCCCGGGATCACTTGCGGGTGCACATGGTGGCCGCGCGTGATCCAGCCCAGGTAGTCGAATTTGCCGAACGCCAGCAGCGCCGCACCGATGCCCCCCAACAGCACTACCAGGCTCAGCGCACTCCACAGCAAGGCACCGGCCGGCGGCAGATTGCCGACCTCGGGGTCAAACGGAAAGTTGTTCGTGTACGAGTAGTTGCTGCCCGGCCGGTCGGCCACCGAAGCCCATGCCGCCCACGTGATGAACGCCGTCAGTTGATGCAGTTCGACCGGGTCGGTGATCAGGTCGGGTTTGAGGCCGCCATTTTTTACCGGGTCGTGGAAATAGCGGGTCCAGTGCACGATCTGCTGGCGATACGCCGCTGCTTCGGGCGCGGTCAACTGCAGCGTGTCGCTGGCGGCATCAAAGCGGTTGGTTTTCAGCGTCACCGCGACTTGCGCGCGAATTGCCGCCGCCTGTACCGGCGTCAGTTCGGCCACCGGCTTGCCGTATTGCTGCTGTGCCAGCGCGGCGGCGGTGCCATCGCCGATATGGTGCAGTGCCTCGGCGGAATAGTCGGGCCCGAGGTAGGCGCCATGGCCCCAGATGGTGCCGTTGTCCATCAAGCCATAACGCAGGAACAGCGCCTGGCCGTTGCCGATGTCATCGGCGGTGAACAGCGTCGTGCCGTCGGCGTCCTTGACCTGGCCCGGTATCGGTGGCGCGTTGCGATAGGCCAGCAGGGTGATTGCCAGCAGGCCGGCAAAGCCGAGCACCAGCACGATCAGTATCGAACGCACCCACCACGGCGACAGTGGCGATTCTTCGGGCTCGTTCTTCGGTTGCGCGGCTTCGGCCATGGTTATTCCTCCGGTTCCAATTGAAAGTATCGCAGCGTATCGGCGCACCTGCGTGCGGTTTCCAGGCTGCCGGCTGCGTCCTCTTTGGTGGCCCTAGCGGTCTTCTGCTCGGCCAATAGCGTCGCCTTCAGGTCCAGATGGGCCCGCTGCTCTGTTGCCATCGGGAGCTATTTTGCTCCTCACGCGTAGAACGCCGGCACGGCCTCGATATTGCGGCTGAGTTGGTCGCGGTCGGATTCGCCTGGCTTGTTCCCGGGGGGGGCCGGCGGCGGCGCAACGCCAGGTTTGGACAGGTCCACGCGATTGGCGGGTCGGCCACCCCACACTACATTTTGTGATCGACCGGGCGAGGGCGGCGATGATCCACATCATGCTTCACGTGGTGCGCATGTATGGCAACGACACGGTGATGCGCCTCGCGTTCATGTGATTGCATCTGGCGATCGTTGCGGGCGTCCGGGTGGCCGCGCAGGTCGGGATTGTCTTGTGCTTGTGCGTAGGCGAGTGGCGCAGATGCCAGCACGAAGGCCACCAGGCCCAGTAATTTCTTCATATTGGATCCTTCAGGCAGTCGGGGCAAAAGGATGGAGAAAGTCGCCCTGCACGGCAACTTTCTCCAGCTTCGGACAAGCGGAATTTTTCATATTTTCCTGGCAGGCAGGTTCTCACCGTTTGCCGACGGCGTCCTTGACGACTTCCTTGGCGTCTCCAAGCATCTTCTCGGCCTTGCCCGCAACCTGCTTTTGCAGACCCTTCGCCTGCTGCTCCTTGCTGCCTGTCAACTTCCCGGTTTCCTCTTGAACCTTGCCGGCGATGTCTTTGATGGCGCCGTGGGTCTGGTTTTTGTTCATGGTGGTTTTCCTTGCAAAAATTGAATGAACTGCTACGCAAATGAGTCAATGGATGACTGCGAATTCATGCTAGCGAATCGCCAACGGCTCATCTGTGCGTTTGCATACATAGGCAAGGCTTTACCGGCGGTACAACTGCACAGGTCTGCGCACCGTGTCCGACCGTTTGTCCGGTAGCGAACGCTCAACACAATACAGGTGCAGCGACGCTGCCTTTCATGGCTGAGCACAAGAACCGTTCGTATGTACGGTATCGAACATAGAATGTGTTTTTGAAACCGTACACTCGCTTCCTACACTTGGAAAAACGCTTTGCAAAGGCACTCCCATGGCAGCCCCCCCCCCCGCACCACGGACTTCCGCAATGACCGTTTCCCGCGATCCCAAAAAGAATCACCTGCTCGCCGCGTTGCCCGATGCCGAATGGCAGCGTTGGCTGCCACAGCTTGAATGGGTCGAGATGCCGCTGGGCGAGGTGCTCTACGAGTCGGGCAAGACACTGGAACATGTGTACTTTCCGGCGACATCCATCGTCTCGCTGCTGTACGTGATGGAAAACGGCGCCTCGGCCGAGATTGCCGTCGTCGGCAACGAGGGACTGGTCGGTATCTCGCTGTTCATGGGCGGCGAGTCCACCCCCAGCCGTGCGGTGGTACAAAGCGCCGGCCAGGGCTTCCGGCTGAACGCGCAGGCGATGAAAGACGAATTCAGCCGCGCCGGCCCGGTAATGCACCTGCTGCTGCGCTACACGCAGGCCCTGATCACGCAAATGGCGCAGACGGCCGTGTGCAACCGGCACCATTCGCTGGACCAGCAACTGTGCCGCTGGCTGCTGCTGAGCCTGGATCGTCTGCAGGGCACTGAACTGGTGATGACGCAGGAACTCATCGCCAACATGCTCGGCGTGCGCCGCGAAGGCGTGACCGAGGGCGCGCTCAAGCTCCAGGAGGCCGGGCTGATCCGCTACGCGCGCGGGCGCATCTCGGTGCTGGACCGCCCGGGACTGGAAAAGCGCACCTGCGAGTGCTATGCCGTGGTCAAGAAGGAGTACGACCGGCTGCTTCCCGTGAAATTGGCGATATAGCCCTATAACGCGCAGGGCAGGCATCGCTGTAGGAGCGAGCCCACGCCCTAAACCGGTCATCGCCGATAGCGCGGGCGCACGCCTGCCTGGATGATGGGACTCGAAGAATACAACGAGAGCCCCATGATTGCACCACCCCGCCAACCCTGCGCGCCGCAACAAAATCAGTTGCTCGCCGCGCTGCCCGATGCCGAATGGAATCGCTGGCAGGCGGATCTGCAACTGGTGGACCTGCGGCAGGGCCAGATGTTGAGCGAGTCGGGCGCGACGCCCGTCTATGCCTACTTTCCGACCACGGCCATCGTGTCGCTGCTGTACCTGACACAGGAGGGCGCATCGACCGAGATCGCAGTGGTCGGCAACGACGGCGTGGTGGGTATCTCGCTGTTCATGGGCGGCAACGCCACGCCGAGCCAGGCCGTGGTGCAAAATGCGGGACAGGCCTACCGGCTGCCCGCGCAGGCGGTAAGGAATGAGGTCAACCGCGCCGGCCCGATGCTCGCCATCCTGCTGCGCTACACCCAGCTCATGATGGCGCAAATGGCGCAGACCGCCATCTGCAGTCGCTACCACTCCATCAATCAGCAATTGTGCCGGCGCCTGCTGCTGGGCCTGGACCGATTGCCGGCCGGGGAGCTGGTGATGACGCAGGAACTGCTGGCCAGCCTGCTGGGCGTGCGCCGCGAAAGCGTGACCGCCGCGGCGCTCAAGCTGCAACAGGCCGGCGTAATCCGCTACCGGCGCGGGCACATCCATGTGCTCGACCGCCAGCGGCTTGAGCAATTCACTTGCGAGTGCTATACGCCGGCGCGCAAGGAACACAACAGGCTAGCGTCCCTGCGGCCGGCGCCGCTCGCCGCCTGAGCGGGATATTTATTTAGGGTTGTGTGCGCTGGCAGACGGTGATGTGGCGGCGCTGCGCGCACAATCGGAACACCGATTGAGACGGTATGCAATTGATGCGGTATTCGCTAGCAGGGTGATCTTCAGCGCACCCATCCCCCTTGAGGGGCCAGCAACCTGCCGGAGCGTCAATTTGGCCACCACCGAAAACCACCTGATCGAACTGCTCCCGCGCAAAGACCGCCTGCGCCTTCTGGGCCTGTGCGAGCCTGTCCACCTGGTACTGGGGGCGGTGCTGTGCGAGCCCGCCAAGCCGACGCGCCATGCCTACTTTCCCCTCGACGGCTTTATCTCACTGGTGGCGCCGGTTGACGGCAAACCGGGTCTGGAAGTCGGTATGGTGGGGCGTGAAGGCATGCTCGGGGCGCAACTGGCCCTGGGTGTAGCGGCCGTGCCATTGCATGCACTGGTGCAAGGCCCCGGGACGGCGTGGCGCATCGGGGCCGGTGCCTTCCGGCGCGAATTGGCCCACAGTGCGTCCTTGCGACGCGTCATGGACCGTTACCTTTACGTGTTGATGGCGCAGTTGGCCACCGCCGCCGTGTGCGTGCGTTTTCATCTGATAGGCCCCCGCCTGGCGCGCTGGCTGCTGATGAGCCAGGACCGGGCACACAGCGACAGCTTTCCCGTGACCCAGGAATTCCTCGCCTACATGCTCGGTGTACGCCGCGTCGGCATCACGGCCGCCGCGGGCGCCTTGCAGCGCGACGGGCTCATCAAATACCACCGCGGGGATCTCACGGTGCTCGACCGCAGCGGCCTGGAAGCCGCCGCGTGCGGCTGCTATGCCGAGGATCGGCAGTCTTACGCCGGCGTGCTGGCCTGAGTCTGTGTTCGCACCTCGTCGTTGCTGCCTTTTCTCGACCCCAGGGTGTTCGCATACACCCAGGTGAATTCGGCGCCGATCAGGAATATCTGGGCCGAGTAATAGACCCACAGCAGGATCACCACGAGCGAGCCGGCCGCGCCGAAGCCCGAGACGATGCCGCTGCCCCCGACATACCAGCCGATCAGTGACTTGCCCAGGGTAAACAGCAGGGCCGTGAACCCGGCGCCGATCCAGACATCCTTCCATTGCACGTGCGCACGCGGCATGACCTTGTAGATCAACGCAAACAGGGCGCCCACCAGCAGGAAACCGCCCACCGCATTGGTTGTTGCCGCCACCGCGTACCACGACCCAAAAATGGGTTCCAGCCAGCGGCCCGCCGTGGCCAGTGCGGCACTTGCGACGAGCGATACGATGAGAAGGAAACCGATGGCAAGAACCATCCCGAAAGAAAGCAGGCGTGCCCGCACGAGCGCGAGCCAGCCATTCGTGCGCTGCTGCGCGGGAACGCGCCAGATGCGATCCAGTGAATTCTGCAGCTCACCGAACACCGACGTGGCACCCACGAACAGCAGCACCACGCCGGCCGCGGTGGCCGCCACGCCTTGGGCCGGCTTATGGACGCTGGCCAGCAATCCCTGCACGGCGTTCGCGCCCTGGTCGCCCATCAGTGAACGCAATTGCCCGGCGATCTCGCCGCGGGCGGCGTCCTGGCCAAATACGAGCCCCGCCACGGCAATGACGATCAGCAACAGCGGCGCCAGCGAGAACATGGTGTAGTACGCCAGCGCCGCGCCCATGCTCGGCGCGTAATCGTCAACCCATGAATTTGCGACTTGCCTGGCCAGAGTCCAGCAGGAACGGGTGTCGATATGCATGGGATGGCGCGGCAAGTGGGCGAAAAGCCCATCATCGGCGTCTTGGACACGCCCGTCCGTCAGCGAGAAGTGGCATCGGGCGTCGGAATTGGCCTACGAGGAGGACTTTGTTGGATACCGCACAGACCGGCACTCTCCTCGTCTCGTATGGTAGGGCTCCCGTACGTAGTGCCCTGCCGTACTTGAGACCCCATGCAAGCTGTTCCGATGCCTCGCTCCATTTCATTGCCAGAGACGCTCCTGGCCAGGCATGCGCCCGACGCAGCCAGCGGCCCGCACCGATGCACTCCGCAGGGCCATGCCGACCATCAGTTTGTCGCCATGCTCAACGCCTATCGAGCCAGCGGCGGACTTGGCCGGACCGGGGAGGTTTTGAAGATGCTCAAATACCATGACGAAAGCCCGGTCACAAAGCTCGCGAACTGGATCCTCAAGAGAAAAGTGATCTGCTTCGAGTGGCGTTCGCAAACGTGGCTGCCCTGGTTTCAGTTCCACCACGCCGACATGCGCCCGCAACCGGAGCTGGCGCCGGTGTTCGCGGAGTTGACCCCCGTCTTCGATCCCTGGGAACTGGCGAACTGGTTTGCGCAGCCCAATCCATGGCTTGGGAATTGCACGCCTGCCGATACGCTACACGTCAATCCACCGGGGGTCCTGCATGCCGCGCGTGCCGACCGGTTCGTTGCCGCCGGATAGGCCGGCGCGGGAGACTTTCCTACAGCCGCTTCCATGAATGTCCGACACCGCACGCGGGTGCGGCGCGTCATGATTCTCCCATTCAACTCGCGGTGTCGCGGCATCCCTTCACCCATTTCAACCCATCGCAAAGGAACACTCATGAATACCGATAACCCCCTGGAACAATCCAGCGTGTTTGCAGACCGCACCGCCCAGTCGGCCGACAAGGCCATCAAGGCGACCCAGCGTGTGGCCAATGATGCTCTGAACACTCTGGCCGGCAGCGTTGAGGATATGCGTCAGCAAGCCGCACCGCTGCTCAACCGTGCTACCCAGCAGGTCAATACATTGGCTCAGCAGGGGATGGACAGCGTTCGCGACACGTCACAACAGCTTCGTGAGCAGGCGATACGCGCGGCGGACAGTACGGTGAGCTACGTCAAGGAGGAGCCCGTCAAGGCGATGTTGATTGCGGCTGCCACCGGGGCGGCGCTGATGGCGCTGCTCAGCCTGATGATTCGTTCACGGGATCGCGGCTAGAGGCACTGCTGTCGCCAATAAACCCATGTTTTGACTCTGCCATCGACCGATCAATGTCTCGATTTTCCACTTCGAAAGGATTCCCCATGAACCGTATGCTTCTAATTTCGGCGGTACTCGTCACCCTGAGCCTGGGTGCCTGCGATAAACAACCCACGGTCGTCAATGTCCCTGCGGCCCCGGCCGCAGTGCCCGGTCCCGCGGGCCCACCAGGTGCGACCGGCGCAACCGGCGATCAGGGGAATCAAGGCAGCAAGGGCGACCCCGGCAAGACGGGTAACAGCACGGCGGTGATCGTCGTGCCGCCGGCCTCCGCGCCAGCGAACTGAGTCCAGCCTTTATCACGTCAAAGGAGAATTCCATGTTAGGCACCATACTGTTGATCGTTCTGATCGTGCTGCTGATCGGTGCCATTCCAAGCTGGCCGCACAGCAGAAGCTGGGGTTACGCGCCCAGCGGCGGGCTGGGGCTGGTAGTGATCATCGTCATCGTGCTGCTGTTGATGGGACGGCTTTGACCGGTCTTTCGCGCCTGACGGCGGCATTGGCAGACACCGCCGTGCTGGCGGCTCGGCGCCAGCACGCGCAAGCAAAGTAGCGGCGGTGCATGGCTCTGCACCTTGTCCATGCCAGCGCATTCTTCTGCGTTGGATAGTTTGGCCCCGGGAAACATAGGCACGCAGAATCAAGCTTTGGAAAATCCGGCGCAAATATCCTTGCTGGGCGGTCTCGGCGCGGGACTGATCACCGGCGCGGCCGACGATGATCCGAGTGGAATTGCCACCTATTCCCAGGTAGGCGCCGCTTACGGGTACGGTACGCTGTGGACAGTCCTCCTGGCCCTGCCATTGATGATCGGTATCCAGACGATATGCGCGCGCATCGGGCGTGTCACCGGGCAGGGTCTGGCTGCGAATATTCGTTCGCAGTGCCCGTTCGCGTTGGCGATCGGCTTCGTTTTCCTGCTATTTGTGGCCAATATCATCAACCTGTCGGCAGACATTGGCGCGATGGGGGCGGCCATGAAATTGCTGATAGGTGGCCCGGCGTTTGCCTATGCCGCCGGCTTCGCAGTGGTGTCGGTGCTGCTGCAGGTATTCATCCCGTTCGATTCGTATTCCCCGCTGCTCAAGGTCATGACGTTCAGTTTGTTTGCCTATGTCGGCACGGTCCTGGTCATCCATGTACCCTGGCTCGACGTGGCCAAGGGCACGTTCATGCCGGCTGTCGAATTCAATGCCAAATATGCAGTGGCCGTCGTTGCCGTATTCGGAACGACGATCAGCCCGTACCTGTTTTTCTGGCAGGCCTCGCAGGAGGCGAACGAAGTGCGCATCACCCCCCGGCGCAAGCCACTCAGACGGGCATCGGACCAGGGCCCGGATGCGTTGCGGCGAATCAACGTGGACACCATCACCGGGATGCTGTTTTCCGAAGTTGTCGCGTTCTTCATCATTCTGACCGCTGCGGTCGTGTTGCACGCCAATGGCAAGACCGATATCCAGACCTCATCCGATGCGGCCGCCGCATTGCTTCCTATCGCAGGCAAGTTTGCGTTCTGGCTCTTTGCCGCCGGCATCATCGGCACCGGGCTGCTCGCGCTGCCGGTGTTGGCCGGTTCGTGTGCCTACGCACTGGGCGAGACCTTCCGCTGGAAAACCGGCCTCGAGGCCAAGCCGCGCAAGGCCAAGCTGTTCTACGCCACCATCGCGCTGGCCACGCTGATTGGCATGGGGCTGAGTTTCTCGCCGATGGACCCGATCAAGATGCTGTTCTGGAGCGCGGTTATCAATGGCGTGATTGCCGTGCCGCTCATGCTGGTGATCATGTTTCTGGCGAGCCGGCGCAAGGTGATGGGCAAGTTTTCCATCCCGCTGCGACTGAAGCTCGTCGGCTGGATGGCCACCCTGGTGATGGCTGCTGCAGCGATCGTGATGTTTGTCACCTGGGGCAACTGACGCCGGGTGCTCCCGGCGGCCCTGCACCGTAATCAGCAAGCCCCAAAGAAACTGGAGCCGGCTTTGATGGAGGCCTCTCAGAATCAGTCCCGAACCTGGCAGCATCCGTAGCACCAGCGAGGTTTTGCCATGGTTTTGGTTGTCATTTCGTGAGTACCCCAATGCGCCAGGGGCCATTGAAATCTGTGCCGAATTGCGTGTTGTGTCTGTGCGTTACCGCACGGATGGGAGGCGGGGAGGCCTCGCGGGCTCGTTTTGGGTGGCTTTTGTTGGATACCGCACAGACCGATAGCCTCCTCGTCTCGTATGGTGGACTCCAGTCGGGCCCCAACCGCCCTGGAAACCCCCATGCAAACTGCTCTGATGTCCCGATCCCTTTCATCGCCGGAGATGGCCGTGGCCGGACGTGCGCCTGACGCAGCGTATGGGCCACATCGATGCTCCCGGGAGAGTTACGCCGACCAGCAGTTTGTCGCCATGCTTAACGGCTATCGAGGTTTGAACGTTCGTTACCGTACAGACGAAGGGTTATTCGTTGTGCTATACAGAAAATGCGAGGCGACATGGCGAACCGCGTGCACGGGTCGCGGCGTCCGGGAGCCGGTGCGGCGTTTGCATTACTTATTTCAGCGACAGGTGCGGCATGATTGAATCGGCACCCACACAGGGTGACAACCTGGCGCATACGGCTTCAGGAATGCCGGGTTCCGCCTCGTCTGTGTGCGCACCGTTGAATATCTCAATCGAGGATTGGGACATTTTGTTTCGTGCAGTCGAGGAACGACTCAGGCGGATGGTCTATGAGCGCCATACCGCCGCAAGTCCTGCGAGGACGCACGACCTGAGGGGGTCAGCCCAGGAAATCGTGCTGGAGTGTGTCGCGGCGCTGGACCAACTGCACGCGGCACTGACGCTTGAACGTCAGAGGCGCCGTCAACTGGAGCCGGACGTGCGGGATGTACAAGCTGCCTGGAGCCTGGCCCGTGTCGAGTTGGATGATGCACACTCCAGGAGGTAGTTTTGCTCGCGGGCTGATTTGTGTCGGCACTTCCCGCAACCACCGGGTTTTAACAATGTGAAAGGTAAAAAGAATGTTTCGAGCGATTTTGACGGCCGCCCTTGCCTTGACATTGTTTTGCGCATGTCTGCTCGGCTTGTCGCAACTCGCTTTGGCCGCGCTGGGGCGGCCACTTTCAGCGGCTGAGCTGGTTGCAGCAGCGCTCGTGCTGGTCGCCATAGCCATCGTCGTCTTGCTTCGCCGAAAAAGGCATATTCAAAGAAAATACCTGAACATGCAGGACTCGGCCCTTTGGTAGGATGGCTCCCTGGCGGTACTGCACATGGGGCAGCCGTCAGCTCCACTCCTTTTTGATCACGGCGTAGCACTCACACGCCCGGCGCTCCAGGCCGATCCGGTCCAGCACGGCAATGTGGCCCCGACGGTAGCGAATCAAACCGGCGCGCTGCAGCTTCCCGGCGGCCTCCGTAATGCCTTCCCGGCGCACCCCGAGCATATTGGCGATCAATTCCTGCGTAACCACCAGTTCGTGCGAGGGGACTCGATCAAGGACCGCCAGCAGCCAGCGGCACAGTTGCTGCTCCACCGAATGGTGCCGGTTGCATGCCGCGGTTTGGCACATCTGTGCGATCAGCGCCTGGGTGTAGCGCAGCAGCAAGCGCTGCAGCGAACCCCCGCGATTGAATTCCTGCAACAGCTTGCGGCGCTCCAGCCGATAGGCGTGGCCCGCGATGCACACCACGGCCGAGCTGGGCGTGGTGTCCCCTCCCATGAAGAGCGAAATACCCACCATGCCTTCATTGCCCACCCCCGCCGTTTCGGCCGATGCGCCGGAGGCCAGGACATAGTGCAGCGACACAATGGAGGTGGTCGGGAAATACGCATACTGCAACTGCCTGCCGGGCTCATACAGCATGGCGCCCAGCGGCAACGGCACCAGTTCCAGATGCGCTGCCAGACTGTCGAATTCCTCCGTCGGCAGGGCGGCCAGAAGGTGGTTTTGATTTGGACTATGGGGCGATGACATGGTGCCGGCTTTGCTGACCGTTCTATTTCCTGGGGGTGGTTTCCACGCCGATTCCGCGGTAGCCGGTGAAGCGGCAGGACTGGTTGAAGATCGGCTCCCCGCTGACCCGAAACTGCTGCTCCGAGCCATCGGCGTTGACGCGGCTGAAGGCGAAATCCAGAAACGGCTCGCGCGCGGCAATCTTGGCCTGAAGTATTTTTCGTTCCGTCTCGTTCCAGCCGCCAGCGTTGTCGTCGGTTGCCTTGCCCATGAGGGCCGTGGCCTCGATTCCCAGCGTCTCAAAAACCGGGCCACATACCGTGGTGAAATCCCCTGTCGCGTTCTGCTCCCAGTACCAGTCCGAGGCGAGCTCGGTCAGGCTGCGAAAGCGGGCCTCACTTTCGCGCAATTCGGCCGTGCGTTCCCGCACCGTTTGTTCCAGCAGCTGGTTGTAATTCTCAAGCGCTTTGTATAACAGCCGCACTTCCAGCATGTTGTGGATGCGCGTCTTGACTTCGAGCAGATCAAACGGCTTGCTGATGAAGTCCTTGGCGCCGGCCTGCAACGCACGCAGCTTGTACCCAGGTTCGGCAGTCAGCACGATGACGGGAAGGTACCGGTTCGCCGCATTTTTTTTGAGCCCCTCCATCACCTGGAATCCATCCATGCCGGGCATCTTCAGGTCGAGCAAAATCAGGTCGTACGCGTTTTTCTCATGCAGGGCGCAAACCTCCTCGGGATTGATCGTGGAGGCAATGCAGGCGTAGCCGGCATCACCGAGTAATTGCTCAAGCAACTGCACGTTGGACACCTGGTCGTCAACGATCAGAATGCGGGCGTTGAGAATATCGGTTGTGTTGACCATTTCAATCTCCTTGTTATTGGCGTGGACCGACTTCACCACGCGCAATGTGCGCAATTTCCCGGGCGATGTCTTCTGGCGACAGGACAAAATCGATGCAGCCGCTGGCAATGGCACTCTGCGGCATGTCGGGCTGATTCGCCGTGCTGAGTTTTTGGGCGATGGTGATGCCGCCCACCTCCTTGATGCCGCACAGGGCGGCGGCCCCATCGCCGTCATAGCCGGAGACGATCACGGCAATCAGCTTGCCGTCCCAGCAATTGGTCAGGGAGCGCAAGAAAACGGTGATGACATCGGGCCAGCCCCGAGGCTTTGATATGGGCTTTAGCAGAAACGCGCCGTCGCTGACATGCAAATCCCGATTGGCAGGGATGATGAATACATGGTCCGGCTTGACCCGCAGTCTTTCCGTGATGAGCTCAACCGGCATGGCTGTGAAGCGGGGGAGAACTTCATGCAGTTGGGTTGGCATGATGGTGATGTGGTTCACGATCACGATAGCCACCCCCATGTTTGATGGAAGATTTTGCAATAGCCGGATGTAGGCGTCCAGGCCACCGGCCGAGCCGCCCACGCAAACAATGGGGAAGTTTTTCATTGCGGCTGCCCTTCTTTGGCGGCGCGAGAAGATTGCGCTTTCGCGAACTCCAGCGCATCGTCTATCGTGGCCATAAACGCGTTGATCCTGATGGGTTTGGTGAGGTACCTGAAGAACCCCGCATCCAGACCTTTGTCTATATCGTGGGGGACGGCATCGGCACTCAGGGCAAGTACCGGAATGTGGGCCGTTGCCAGGTCCTTGCGCAAGATTTTCAGCACATCGATGCCGCTGATGTCTGGCAGATTGATGTCCATCAAAATGGCATCCGGCCGCGCGGCACGGGCCATCTCGACCCCGCTGTTGCCATCCTTTGCAGACAGCAGGCGTATATCAGGGCGACGCTCCACCAGACTCTCGACCAGCATCAGGTTGGCCGGGTTGTCCTCGACATAGAGCAGTGTGCGCACCGGCGCATTCACTTGAGGCTGCACCGGCGCCTGGGGCACATCAGTGGCCTGGGAAGCCTGCCGTCTTGTCGTCAGGTCCATTTCGATCCAGAACGTACTGCCCTTGCCGATGGTACTTTCCATGCCGATGCTGCCTCCCATCATTTCGACCAGCCGCTTGGCCATCACCAGGCCGATGCCGGTTCCCTCTTCAGCGAGTGCATCGCGCCCGAGGCGGTTGAACGGCTCAAAAAGGTGCCGGATTTTCTCCTGGCTCAAACCTTCGCCGGCGTCTTCGACACAAATCCGGATGCGCCCGCAAGAGACCTGGGTGCATTTCACCGTCACCGATCCTCCCACCCTGTTGTATTTAATCGCGTTGGATAGAAGATTCACAAGTATCTGCTTCATCCGCGTGCGGTCAGCGTTGACAAAATAGGACAGCTCCGGCGCGGGAAATGTCAGGCGGATACCGCGTTGATTCGCTTGCGTCTCGATCATGGCCGCGCATTCCCGCATGACCCCCGCCAGCGACATGGTTTCTCTCGACAGCGACAACTTGCCGGACTCGACCAGCGCCAGGTCAAGGATCCCGTTGACGAGTTCCAGCAAGTACCAGCCGGCGTGAAGAATCTGGTCGACGCTGCGCTTTTGCGAGGGGGTGGGCGCCGGGGTGCCCGATTCAATCAATTGGGCAAACCCGAGGATGGCGTTGAGCGGCGTGCGCAGCTCGTGACTCATGCTGGAGAGGAAATCCGATTTCGCGCGGTTGGCCTTGTCCGCAACGATCATCGCGCGTTCCAGGTCGGCGTTCTTGTCCTGCAACGCTTGATCCAGGAGTTTGCGCTCGGCTTCGGCCTGTATGCGCTTGGTGATGTTCTTGAAGATGACGGCAACTTTCGGGCGTTCAGGTCTACCGATCCGAAACGCGTAAAGTTCCAGTACGCGCCCGTTGGTAAGGAGTCTGCGCTCAAACCTGATCGGCGCGCCGGTCGTGCAAACATCGTTGTAGGTGACGAACCACTCCTCAGGCTCATCCGGAAACACCTCGCGGATGGTTTTCCCGATGACGTCGTTCATGCCCGATTGCATCGTGAATGCCGGGTTGACTTCCAGGTAGCGAAAATCAAACGGCTGATCCGCGTTGCCGTCGACCTTCTCGATGACACAAAAGCCTTCATCCATCAAGGTGAACAAATTGCGATAGCGCTCATCGGACTCCCGCAGGGCCTCGCCGGCCCGCGTGCGCTCGGTGACGTCACTCATGACGACGCGCAGCACGCATACGCCGTCGGCGTCGTTCTCCGCCGTCGCCTGCAGAGCGACCCAAATGGGCGCGCCATCGCTCTTGACCATCTGCAACTCGCAGCGTTGCAGTTCATCCGACGCCAGGATCTGCTTGCGGTACAGGTAGAAGCTGTCCTGGTGCGATTTGCCGATAAACCGGCTGAACCGCTGCCCGACAAGCTTGCCTCGGCCCACGCCCAGTAGCGCGGCGGCGGCGAAATTGGCTTCCAGAATCAGCCCTGCCTCGCTGACGGTGCAGTAGCCCACCGGGGCGAGGTCATAGAGGTCGAAGTAGCGCGCCCTGGCGGTGTCCAGCTGCATTTGCGTCTGCCGGAGTTCTTCGTTTTGCATCTCCAGTTCGATTTGATGCACTTGCAGTTCATGAAGCGTTTGCCGCATATCGCCAGGTGACAGGTTTTCCGGGTCTTTTGACGGCAGCGGCGCTTTTTCGCGGGCGATCTCTTCAGCCCGCTGGCGCAGCGCCTGCACCGAACCGGCCGCGGACTGGTCGCTGCCACTCGTTTTATTCGGGGCTTGCATGGCGCGCCTTCGTCGGCGGGGTGATTTTTGCTGCCAGCGTGCGCTCCGTGGTGGCAATGGCATACATCTGGCCTGACTCGTTGACCAATGCGGTGGATGTCAGCGAGACCTCCTTGATGCTCCCGTCCTTGGCGATCCGTTGGGTTTGGTAGGGCTCGAGCGTTCCAGAGTGGCTGAGCCGGTGCACGCTGGTCAGGGATTCTTGCTGCAGCGCCGCGGGAATCCGGCTGCGCACGTTCATTTTCAGGGCCTCAAGCTCGGTCCAGCCGTACATGCGCACCGCGCCGGGGTTCCAGGCGATGATGCGGCCGTCCAGATCCTGCACGGTAATGGCGTCAAACGCATCGCGCACCACCACCGCCAGGCGCGCCAGCTCATTGGCCGCGCGCAGCGCTTCGCGGGTACGAACCATCTCCGTGATGTCGACAAAGGTGATGACGGCGCCTTCAATGACATTGTCAAGCGTGCGGTAGGGCAGGATGCCCAAGGTATAGGACTTGCCTTCCGCCGTCAAAACATCGACTTCCTTGGGGAGCAGCGTTTTCAGCACGCTTTGCGTATCTGCCACCAGGTGGTCGTAGCCGACCAGGTTGGACGCAATGTGCGCGATGGGCCTGCCCACGTCGCTCAGGATCAGGTTGAGGATCGGCGTCGCCGCGGGGGTAAAGCGCAGGATGCGCAGATCGTGGTCGACAAAGACGGTGCCAATGCCGGTGCCCGCCAGCAGGTTGTTCATGTCGTTGTTGGCGCGCGACAGGTCCGTCACCTTGGTGTGCAGCTCGGTGTTCACCGTGGCCAGTTCTTCGTTGATCGACTGCAATTCTTCTTTGGAGGTCTCCAGCTCCTCGTTGGTGGACTGCAACTCTTCGTTGATCGACTGCATTTCTTCGTTGGACGACTTGAGCTCTTCGTTGGATGTCTCCAGCTCCTCATTCGCGGCATGAAGGTGTTCTTCCTGGGTCCGGATCTCTTCATGGAGCTCCGCAATCTGCGCGCCGGCATCCTTGCCGGCGATGAGGGGCAGTACGGCCTGCGGCCCCTCGTGAGCATCCGGTGCAGGCGCTTCTTCCAGAATGACCAGGAACAGGGGCGACTCCAGTGCAGCGGCAACACCCTGCGTCAGCGGGCAGACGGTGAGATTGACCCGCGTGAAGTGGCCGTTGGTTTTAACGCGCAGGCCCGGCGCGCGCACGCGCTCGTTGGTGATGGCCGCCTTGTGCAGGGCCGTGGTCAAATCTCGCCGCAACCCTTCGCGCGACATTTTCAGGATGTTGTTGATGCCCGCGTCGCCCGCGGCCGGCTCCAGGAACATACCGGTTCGGCCGTGCAGGTACAGGATGTCACCCTGGTCATTGACCAGCGCGCCGGCCGGGCTGACCTGTTGCAGCAGGGCTTGCTCGGTCAGTTCGCGCAGGGACGGCTTCCTCGTGGGGAGTGTCGTTGGCCCGGCCATCAGCGCCCGCACGCCATTCCTGGCCGTCGCGGGCGGCAGGTGCGACAGAACGCGACCCATTGCGGTGCGCTTCGAGCCCTGGAAATCCTCTTTGCTCTGATACACCTTGGCCTTGCGATCCAGCACGGCAAACAGGCCACTCAATTCACCCACGGTTTCCGATGTTCCCAAAAAAAGCATGCCGCCAGGCACCAGCGCGTAGTGAAACAGGGCAATCAGTTTCTTTTGCAAGTCGGTGCCCATATAGATCAGGACGTTGCGGCAACTGATCAGGTCCAGTTTTGAAAACGGCGGGTCCTTGATCAGGTCATGCTCGGAAAAAACCAGCATGTCGCGAAGACCTTTACGCACGCGGTAGGCGCTGCCATCGGACTCGGGGGTGAAAAAGCGCGCCAAGCGCGCTGGCGAAATATCCCCAACAATGTTGGCGGGATAAATGCCGGCGCGGGCTGTGGCAATGGCACGGCTGTCAATGTCGGTGGCGAAGAGTTGCACCTGGTAGTTTTGCGAAAGCTGATCCAGGCGCTCTTGCAGCAGGATGGCGATGGAATAGGCCTCTTCGCCGGTGGAACACCCGGCTGACCACACCCGAATCACCGCGCCGGCGGGTTTGGCGTCGAAAAGCTTGGGAATGACCTGCTTTTCAAGCACCTCGAAGGCTTCGGGGTCACGGAAAAAATTGGTCACCCCGATCAGCAGGTCGCGAAACAGCGCGTGTGCTTCGAGCGGCGTCTGCTGCAGGTACTTGACGTAACTGTCGATCGAATCGACCTGGTGGACCGCCATGCGCCGCTCGATGCGGCGGTAGATGGTGCTGGTCTTGTGCTGGGAAAAATCGTGTCCGGTCTGGGTATGCAGCAGGATGAAGATCTTTTTAAGCGCATTCTCGTTTTGAGGCGCCGCGACAGTGGCGACCCGGGGCGGCTTGCCAAATGCATGGCCAACGTAAGCCAGCAGCTGCACCGCCATCTCGGCCGGGGGGAGCTCGTAGTCCACCAGGCCGGTGGCCACGGCGCTGCGCGGCATGCCATCAAACTCGCAGGATTCGGGGTTTTGCACCATGACCATGCCACCTTCGCCCTTGATGGCCCGCACGCCCAGGGTGCCGTCGCTGCCGGTGCCCGACAGCACAATGCCGATAGCGCGCTCGCGCTGGTCCTGCGCCAGCGAGCGAAACAGGAAATCAATCGGCAGGCGGTGGCCGCGCGGCGCCGAGGGCTCGAGCAACTGCAGCGTGCCGTTCAAAAACGCCATGTCGCGATTGGGCGGAATGATGTAGGCACAGTTCACATGCACGACCATGCCGTCCTGCACCTCGAAGACCTTCATGCGCGTGGTGCGCTGCACGAGTTCAGTGAGGATGCTGGTGTGGTCGGGCGCCAGATGCTGCACCAGGACAAAGGCCATGCCGGGATCGGAGTCGGCGGGCATGCCGGAAAAGAAAGCCTCGATGGCCGCCAGCCCACCGGCCGAGGCGCCGATACCGACAATGGGAAAATCCGCAGCGGCAAGTTTGGCCGGCTCTAGCGCCTCGATGGTCTTGTCATTGCCTGGCGCCGGATGCCCCGTCGCGTTGCCCTTTTGCGTTGTCGTCATGCTCGCCCTCAATGCAACAAAAAATCTATTGGGCAATCCCAAAGGTTCAGTGTAGTCCTTATGGGTGCATCTGCTGGGGCCCGCTACGAAAAATATAGCTGACAGTGAAGTACCCATAAGGGCCATGACGTGTTTCAACTTGAAATTTTGGCCCTCACACTCAATGCGCAAGCGAAGGCATCGTGCTACTTGCGATTGATGTCGGTCTCCGTCTTCACGCCGTCCGACCAGTACCCGGCTTGCCCGTAATGTTCGTGCAGACCCTGTTCCTGCGTGCGATTGAGATCCATCGCCGCGTCGTAGGCCGGAGCGTCTTTCACGGCCTGGCGGGTCAGATCGACCGAGACCGTGCCGTCGACCCAGTTCAAGTTCATGATCCATGGCGGCGCGATGAGCACCTTGTGCCCCAGCCACCAGTTGCTGGTGTCCACAACCAGGTAACGGATGGCCCAGGTTTCCTCGTCCATGAGCAGCCCCCAGACGTGGCCGATGTCGCCGTCGCTTGCATGGATGTGATAGCCGACCACGGCATTGCAGCTGCGCAGATGAGGGTCGTCATCGCGCTGGCGCGATTCCTGCGTGCGTGCATACGCGTTGTCTTCTTCGGCGCGTTCGGCAGCGGGTGAGCCGTAGCCCTCGTAGCCGGGAAGTATCTCGTTCGGGTACATGCCGGCACCCCACAAGCCGGCGCCGCCCCAGTAGTACGGGAAGCCGTAGTAGGCGAGGTGGTCCCTTTCGTGCTGCCGCGAAACCGGCTTTTGGGTATCGATGGCCGGACTGTCCTTGACCTGTGCTTTCGTGATCGAGACGGGAAAATTCTTTTTGATCCAGTCTGGCTGCTTGATGACGATCGGTGAAATCAGCACGCTGCGATGGGCGAGCCAGCTACCCGTGTCGACCACGAGGTAGCGCACGACCCACGCCTGGTCGTCGAAATAGAAGTCCTTCACCTGGCCGACCGTGCCGTCGGTCGCGCCGATAGAGTAGTCCTCCAGGGATTTCATGCTGCGCAACATACTGGGTTCTCCTTCAAAAGTATGGAACGTCTTCGCGAGCGCCGTACAAAAATAAAAAGGCCGCGACGAAGCACTGGTAAAGCGTAAACGTGATGTACCTCTCGCGTCTGTTCGCTTGCGCACACGGCACAAACTATGCCGCCAGCTCCATCGGAAGCAAGCGGTCGTACTCCTGTTTGACCACTTCGTAACATTCACAACTGCGCTCTTCCAGACCTTTGCGGTCCAGCACCGTGATGCGGCCGCGCGCGTAGCTGATCAGCCCGGCCTTCTGCACCTTGAGTGCGGCCGCCGTCACGCCTTCGCGGCGCACGCCGAGCATGTTGGCAATCAGCTCCTGCGTCATCACCAGGTGGTTGCCCGGCAAGCGGTCCAGGCTCAGCAATAGCCAGCGGCACAGTTGCTCATCCAGGGAGTGGTGCCGGTTACAAACCGCTGTTTGTGACATTTGCGTGATCAGCGCCTGGGTATAGCGCAGCAACAAATGCGTCACCGGCCCGGATCGATCGAACTCCTCCTTAATAAACGGCGCTTTCAGCCGAAAGCCCTTGCCCGCGCTTTGCACGACGGCACGACTGGGAGTGGAATTACCTCCCATGAACAGCGAAATACCGACGATGCCCTCGTTGCCGACCACCGCGATCTCGGCCGAATCACCATTTTTCATCACGTACAGCAGCGAAACGATGGCCGAGGTTGGAAAGTACACATAGTGCTCAGTTTTGCCTGACTCATACAGCACATGGCCCAGCGGTAGATTGATCGCTTCAAGTTGCGGCAACCAGCGCTTCAACTCGGTGTCTGGCAACGCGCTGAGCAGATGATTCAGTTTTATTTCGTGCGAATGGGCAGTCGCGGATCCCCGGTGAGGGGCTGCCGGCGTGGTGCCGGCCCGAATCTTCGTTTTTGGGGGAGAAATAGGCATCGCGAACCTTCGAGGTGAGCCTAGCTCCAGTGATTGTCGCAACGACACTCTTGAATAGACTTCGTCCTGAATATAGAAGCCTAAGTCCGCTTTGTATGTGCGATAGCGAACATGGTGTCATTGCGCCGCTGGGTGGTGTTCACCTGGGTCTGGCCCGCAGTGTCTCCTCGAACGCACAAATCGTTCCCCGTGTGTGGGCTACCGCACAGACTCTCCTGTAGGAACACTGAACACTGCAGGCCGCGACGCACCATGCGAAAGCGACAACGCAGACCGTCCAATTGCGCATCGACGAGGAGTCGGTCGGTGACATGGATGGTTTTCAGGATCGGAAGAAGAGGGTCAACAAATGAATAAATACGAGCGCCACTCTAGCGTCCTGCCGTGGCTGATGGCATTGCTGCTGAGTGTTTTGGTGGTGGGCTGCGGCGGCGGCGGGCGGGATCCGATTCTGGGCACGGGCGGTGGCGGAGTCGCTTTTGCTCCACCCTCTGGCGCGATCATCCCGGGCGCTGCATGCGCTGCTGCGACCGGACCGACCATCCCCACGGTGACCCTGTCGGATCCCACCAGTGGCAACCAGTTTGCCACCACCAGCACGAATGGCGTTGCGGGCGGCGGGAAATTGGTCACGGCCACCTTC
Organism: Polaromonas sp. C04; assembly: GCF_002002705.1. Classification (GTDB taxonomy): domain Bacteria; phylum Pseudomonadota; class Gammaproteobacteria; order Burkholderiales; family Burkholderiaceae_C; genus Rhodoferax_A. Next base: position 140,287 of record NZ_MUNS01000020.1, read on the forward strand.
AGTCTGGCAATGAGTGCGGCAACGATCAATGCAACCACCTTCGCACTTGCGCCAGCGGGCGGGGCGGCACTTGTCCCTGCATCGGTGAGCTACAACGCCGCCACCCGGGTGGCCACTTTGACGACATCGTCAGCGCTCCTGGCCGGCACGTCCTATACGGCGGTGATCCAGGGTGCCACAAGTGCCAATGGCGTCCCGATCGGCTGCAACTATGCATGGAGCTTCAAGACAGTCACACTCGCCGCGGCTGGCCTGGCGCCAGTCAACCTAGGCTCGGCCGCCCCGTTCGGGATTGCGGCTACCGCCGGAGTCACCAATACGCCCACCGCCCCGACCAGTCACATCAATGGGAATGCGGTGCTGAATCCAAATGCGACATGTAATGCGGTGACAGTTGACAACGTGGGCGGTTTTGGCCTTTGTGGAGGCTCAACTCCGACCATCAGCGGGATCGTCGTTACGCCCACGTACCCGGATACAAGCACCGCAAATGCTGTCACCAGCGATTTGCGGTCGGCGTTTCTCAGCATCACGCCTGTGGCCGGGCCGCCAGCTGCCGGTTCATTGGCGGGAGGCACCCCGATAGCAGCCCCCACTGGTTTGGGCGCCACCACCGGAAGCGCACTCGTGGCCGGACAGAACCTGTTCTATCCTGGCGTGTATACATCCAACACGTCGATTCTGATCGGGAACGATCTCACGCTTGACGCCCAAGGCAACCCCGATGCCGTCTTTGTCTTCCAGTCGGCGAGCACCGTCGGCTCGGCAGCCGGTGCCGCTTCCCCTGGAACTCACACCCGCATCCTCCTGGTCAACGGCGCCAAGGCATCCAATGTCTGGTGGCAGGCGGGCACTTCGGCAACGCTTGGAACCAACTCTGAATGGCAAGGCAACATCCTGGCCTCGGCCAGTGTCACGATGAACACCGGCGCGTCCTCGTGTGGCAGGCTGTTTGCCGGGGCGTTTACGGCCGGCGCATTTGTCTTCGACTCCAACGTCGTATCCGTGCCGGGTAATGCAAGCGCACCTCCCACGTGCAAGTGAAAAGGGCTGACGCAGTCGGGCCAACGCAGAAGCAGTGATATCAGAAAGCGCCCGAGGCACGGGTGAAATCTGATGAATTTGATCAGGCCATTTTGGAGAAAAACATGAAATTAACAAGAATCTCAGGAAGACTGGGTTTGGCGGCCATCGCTGTCGTCACCAGCCAATTCGCGGTGGCGGACGATCTGGGCTGGTATGGCGGGGCCAACGTGGGCCGGTCCGCTGCGACCATCGACGACGCGAGAATCACCAGTGGGCTGCTGACCCGAGGTCTTGCGACGACCTCAATCACCGATCAGGATCGCTCTACCGGCGGCAAGTTTTTTGGCGGTTACCAGTTCAACAGGAATTTCGCCCTTGAGGGTGGCTATTTCGATCTGGGCAAGTTCGGCTTTGCGGCGACCACGGTACCGGCGGGAACGCTGACAGGCAATATCCGCCTGCAGGGATGGAATCTCGACGCGGTCGGGATTTTGCCGGTCACCGAAAAGCTGTCGGTGCTTGGCCGGGTCGGCGTGACAAATGCTCGAGCCAGGGACTCCTTTTCCGGAACGGGGGCCGTCAATGTGCCGTACTCCAGCGCGAACCCGAGCCAGCGTGACACGAACTACAAGTTTGGCGTGGGAGTTCAATACGCATTCAATGATGCACTGGCCATGCGCGTCGAGGCCGAACGCTACCGCGTCAACGATGCCGTTGGCAATAAAGGGGACGTTGATCTGGTCTCGGTCGGCCTGGTCTACCGATTCGGTGCGAAAGTGCAGGCCCCGGCCCCGCGCGAGGCTACGCCCGAACCGGTGGCCGCCGTGCCGGCGCCTGAACCCGTGGCCGTGATGCCGCCGCCTGCGCTACCCACCAGGGTCACTTTCTCCGCGGATTCCCTTTTCGATTTTGACAAGGCGGCTATCAAGCCCGAGGGCAGGCAGGCCCTGGACAAATTTGCGGCAGACCTGAAGGGCGCCAGCTTTGACGCGATTACCGTCACGGGACACACTGACCGGATCGGTTCGCACGACTACAACATGGCGCTGTCGACGCGCCGCGCCGAAGCGGTCAAGAGCTACCTCGCGGAATCCGCAGGGATTCCGGCTGGCAAGATTGCCGCCAGAGGCATGGACGGAGCAGATCCCGTGACGAAACCCGGCGATTGCAAAGGCAACAAGGCCACCAGGGCATTGATTGCCTGCCTGCAGCCCGATCGTCGCGTGGAGGTCGAAGTCTCCGGCACCAGGTAACGCGCCCGTCCGGATCTGCACGGGAGCCGTACCTGCCCTTGTTTTGACTCAACAGCATTGGAGATCACGTGAACCTTAACCTCAGCCTGACGCCCCTGATCTCGCTCATCGCAGGGATCCTCATCCTGGTGATGCCCAAGCTACTGAACATCATCGTAGCCATCTATCTGATCGTGATCGGGCTGGTCGGCCTGTTCGGTACCGGGGCGTTTCACTTGCACTAGGAAATGATGCCGGTGACAAACCGCCGTTGAATGGAACTCATGCGGCCGCAGGCAGTCCCAGTCCCCGAACCGCCTCGATCATCTGGATCAGCACGGCCTGGGCGTCACCATAGACCATGTTGCAGTTGTCGGCGTAGAACAACGCATTGACGATGCCGGCATAGCCTTTGCCTTCACCGCGCTTGACGACAAACACCCTCTTCGCCTTGTCTGCGTTCAGGATCGGCATACCGAAGATCGGCGAGGACTTGTCGGTGCGCGCGGCCGGGTTCACCACGTCGTTGGCGCCGATCACCAACGCGACGTCGGTGCTCGCGAACTGGTCGTTGATGTCTTCGAGCTGAAAGATCAGGTCGTAAGGCACTCCCGCCTCGGCCAGCAACACGTCCATCTGACCCGGCATGCGGCCGGCCACCGGATGGACAGCGAACTTCACGGCGACACCGCCGGCCTGCAGCAGCTTGACGAACTCGAAGAGCTTGCCCTGACCTTGCGCCACGGCCAGCCCGTAGCCCGGCACGATGATGACCGAGCTGGCATAGCGCATCGCGATGCCGGCGTCGCCTGCTTCCGTCGGCTTGAGGCTACCCTTCACGTTGCCCTGCTTGTGCCTGGGCGCATTGCCGAAATTACTGAAGATCACGTTAGCCACCGAGCGGTTCATCGCCTTGGCCATCAGCAGCGTCAGCAAGATGCCGGCGGCGCCAACCACCATGCCGGCAATCATCAGCGCCGGGTTCTGCAGCACGAAACCTTCGAGCCCGACCGCCAGGCCGGTGAAGGCGTTGAAGATCGAGATCACCACCGGCATGTCCGCGCCGCCAATGGGCAGCGTCATCAGGACGCCCAGCACCAGCGCACAGCCGAAGAACAGGTAGATCGATGCCGGTATGGCCAGCACCAACGAAACGTTACCCTGCGTCGCGGCGACAATGTAGACGCCGACCGCGAGCGTCGCCAGCAATACCAGCCCGTTGAAGGCCTGCTGCCCCTTCACCCGCACGGGCTGCTTGATGACCCCGTCGAGCTTGGCCCAGGCGATCAGCGAGCCCGACAGCGACACGGCGCCGATCAACGCTCCCAGCAATGTCACGATGAGCCCGGTCGCGCCTGGCGCCTTGTTGCCAAACAGCTCGACCGCAGCAATGGCACCGGCGGCGCCCCCACCCATGCCGTTGTAGAGCGCCACCATCTGCGGCATGGCCGTCATCGCCACCTTCTTGCCGCTCCACCACGCCGCGCCGCCGCCCATGCCGAGCGCGACGACGGCGAGCGCGACATTCACCAGCAGATGAGGCCGGGCCGCCGCACCCACGTTGAAGGCATAGAGAAAGCTGGCCAGGATGGCGACGGCCATGCCGATGCCGGCGACAAAGATACCCGAGGGTGCCGTGACGGGCGAGGACATGCGGTACAGCCCGTACATGAAAAGAAGGGCGGCCGCGAGGTCGGCGGCGCCGATCCCGAATTGAGGAAGCAGGGTCAACATGCGGGTGTCCTCAGCGTTTCCTGGGACGCAGGGACTTCACGTTGCCCGACTTCGCATGCGCGCCGGCGTGGCCGCTGGTCTTGAACATCGCGAGCATCCGGTCGGTCACGGCGTAGCCGCCGGCAGCATTGCCCGCGCCCAGCAGCACGGCGAAGAAGCCGATCACCTGCTCCTGGACGGTGCCCGCATTCAGCAGCGCATAGATGCCCCCCACCACGACGATGCCATGCACGAAGTTCGAGCCCGACATCAAGGGCGTGTGCAGGATGGCCGGCACGCGGCCGATGATCACCCAGCCCGCGAAGGCGGCGAGCATGAAAATGTACAAGGCGACGAAGCCTGAAATGCTGATCTGAAAGTCCATGTGGGTGTCCTCTTTTGGCTCAAGCCGCCCGGGCGGTCAGTTTGGCACGCGCGGCGGGTGCGGCCACCTCTGCCGTCGCGGTGGCCCTGTTCGCACCCGCGTGAGTGAGCACCGTTTTAGCCAGTATTTCGTCATTCCAGTCGATGTCGATGACGTTGTCTTTCATCATCAGTGCGAGCAGGTTGTACTGATTCTTGGCGTAGAGCTCGCTCGCATCTTCGCCAAGCATCGAAGGGACGTTCAGCGGTGCGACGATCGTCACGCGCCCGATCTGCACCGTCTCACCGGGCCGCGTGTCCTCGCAATTGCCGCCGCCCTCGGCCGATAGATCGACGATCACGGCACCGGCTTTCATGCCCGCAACCTGCGCATGACTGATGAGCTTGGGTGAGGGCTTGCCGGGAATGGCGGCCGTGGTGATGATCAGATCTGCCTTTTGAATGTGCTGGGTCAGCGCCGCGGCAACCTTGCTCTTTTCGTCGGCACTCAGTTCACGGGCATAACCGTCCTTGCCACGCGCATCCACGCCGGTGGCGACGAAGGTGGCACCCAACGAGAGCGCCTGCTCCTGCGTTTCGGGACGGACGTCGTAACCTTCCACGATGGCGCCGAGCCGGTGGGCCGTGGCAACGGCCTCCAGCCCCGCCACACCCAAGCCCATCACCAGCACGTGGGCCGGCCCGATCGAGCCTGCCGCCGTGGTGATCTTTGGCAAGATGCGCGCAAGATGGGTGGCACCCAGCTGCACCGCGTAGTAGCCGGCGAGCGCGGACTGGCTCGACAGCGCATCCATCGCCTGTGCCCGCGAGATGCGCGGCACACGCTCCATCGCGAAGCAGGTGATCTTCTTGTCCAGCAAACGCTGAACCAGCGCGGGCTCCTGGTCGGCGTAGATGAAGGAGATGAGGATCGCGCCCTCTTTCATCGCGCTGATCACCTCCAGGGCGGGTGGCTGCACCGCGAGCACCACATCGGCATCGCCAACCAGCGTCTTGCGATCTTCAATGAAGACCACGTCGTCGAATGCGCTATCTTCCAGATGGACGGCCGCTCCGGCGCCCGGCTGCATGTGCAGCTTCGCACCCAGCTTGACCAGTTTGGGAACCACGGAAGGCACCAGTGCCACGCGGCGCTCGTGCGCCCGTGTCTCTGTCAGAACGGCAACATTGACGTACATGGCTGGCTTTCGCGGGCGCTCATGCCGGCGCGTCGAAGTGACCCGTGCGAACCAGCTTCTTGTTGACGAACTCCTGGATGCCCATGTTGCCGAGTTCGCGCCCGTAACCCGAATACTTGATGCCGCCGAACGGCAGTTCGGCGTCGGACCAGTCGATGTTGTTGACGAACATCATCCCGGTGTCCACCGCGCCGGCCACGCGCTTGCCGCGCGCTACGTCCTGCGTCCAGACCGAGCCGCCGAGGCCGAAGTCGGAGTCGTTGGCCAGCGCGATCGCCGCCGCCTCGTCCTTGACACGGAAGAACGAAACCACCGGGCCGAAAAATTCGTCCCTGAAAGCGGGGTTGTCGGGCTTGATGTCCGCCAGGATCGTCGTCTCCATGAACGCGCCTGGCCGCTCCATGCGCTTGCCGCCCATCAGCAGCCTGGCACCGTGCGCCACCGCGCTGTCGACTTGCTTGAGCAACTGCACCAGGGCGGCCTCGGTGGACAAGGGACCGTGCGTGGTCTTCTCGTCCATCGGATCACCTGGCTTCAGAGCTTGCAGCGCGGCCTGGAATTTCGCGAGGAATTTGTCGGCAATCGAATCGAGGACGATGAATCGCTTCGCGGCACAGCAGGTTTGTCCGCCGTTGTACATGCGGCCCCATACCGCCCAGGGAATGGTTTTTTCGAGGTCGGCGTCTTCGAGAACGATGAACGCATCGCTGCCACCGAGCTCCATCGAGGACTTCTTGAGGTTCTGTCCGGCGCGGGCGGCGATGCTCCTGCCTGCCGCGACGCTGCCGGTCAAGGCCACGCCCTTGATGCGCGGATCGTCAATGACATGTTCCGACTGCGCATGCGAAATCAGCAGGTTGGTGTAGGCGCCTACGGGCGCGCCCGCGTCGATCAAAAGCTTCTCGAACGCAATCGCGCATTGCGGCACGCAGCCGGCGTGCTTGACCACCAGCACATTGCCCGCCATCAGTTGCGGACCGGCGACGCGCGCGAGCTGGTAATAGGGAAAATTCCAGGGCTCCACGCAGAAGAGCACGCCGATGGGGCTGCTCTCCATGTGGGCTTCGCCGACTTTGGGATGAAGTTGGGTTGGCGCCAGAAAGGCTTGCGCGTTTTTGGCGTAGTAGGCCAGGATGTCCGCGCTGAATTTCACTTCGCCGCGGGCCTCGTCGATGCGCTTGCCCATCTCCAGCGTCGCCAGTTTGGCAAAGTCGTCCACGTGCGCGTGCATCAGTGCGGCGGCCTTGGCCAGGATGGCAGCGCGCTCGGCGTAGCTGGTGTGCTTCCAGGTCTGGAAACAGGACTCGGCGTTGGCGAGTGCCTTTTCGAGCTGCGCGCTGCTCAAGTGCTCGAAGCTCTTGAGAAGCTTGCCGTCGTTCGGGTTGATGCTCTGGTAGTTCATGATGAGGTTCTCTTTCGAAAGGGTTGAAGAAACGCGGGGGGATGCGGGCACAGCCGTCGTCAGGTCTCGATGATCACTTTGAGCGCGTGCGTTTCGGCAGCGTGTGCAAAGGTCTCGTAGGCGTCGAGGATGTGGTCGAGTTTGAAGCGGTGCGTGATCAGCAGCTTGGGGTCGATCTTGTGCGCGCAGAACGTCTTGAGCAGCATCGGTGTGCTCACGGCGTCGACCAGTCGCGTGGTGATCGTGATGTTGCGGTCCCACAGCTTTTCAAGGTGCAGATCCACCTTCGTGCCATGCACACCGATATTCGCAATCGTGCCCCCGGCGCCGACAAGCTGCTCGCACAGCTCGAAGGTGGCCGGAATGCCGACCGCCTCGATGGCGGTATCGACGCCACGCCCACCGGTCAGTTTCATGACCGCCTCTGCGGCCTTGCCGTCGGCGCTGTTGACTGTTGCCGTGGCGCCGAAACGCGTGGCCAATTCAAGGCGGCCATCGTCCAGATCGATCATGATGATCTCGGCCGGCGAGTAGAACTGCGCGGTGAGCAGCGCGGCCAGTCCGATCGGTCCGGCGCCGACGATGGCAACGGTATTTCCGGGCTGTACCTTGCCGTTGAGCACGCCGCATTCGAAACCAGTGGGCAGGATGTCGCTCAGCATGACCAGCGCCTCTTCGTCCGCGCCGTCGGGGATCGGATACAGGCTCATGTCCGCATGCGGAATACGCACGTACTCGGCCTGTGTGCCATCGATGCTGTTGCCGAGAATCCATCCGCCCGTCGTGCAGTGCGAGTACATCTGCTTGCGGCAATTGGCGCACTTGCCGCACGCGCTGATACAGGAAATCAGGACCCGGTCGCCCGACTTGAAGGCCGTGACGGCCGAGCCCACCTCATCGACGATGCCGACTCCTTCATGGCCCAGGATGCGACCAGGCTGGCAGGTGGGCACGTCCCCCTTGAGGATGTGCAGGTCGGTGCCGCAGATCGTCGTTCGCGTCACCTTGACGACAGCGTCCGTGGGCGCAGTGATCTTCGGCTTCGGACGGTCTTCGAGTGCCTTCTTTTGCGGGCCCAGATAAACAAGTGCTTTCATGATTGGCATTCCAGTGAGTGTGAACAGGGCCGGAATTACCGATGGCAGCACTCCCGGGCGAGCCGTCGTTCGTCAGCTGCGTGTGGCACGCCGAAAGCGAAAGCATGTTGACAAGCATGGCCACGGTCCAGGACCCGGTCTGTGCGGTGGCTCACAGTGCTCTGCAGCGGGGGCGTAAAGGGGCGTAAAGGAACGTAAGTAGTGGAAGCTTGTCCTCCATAAGCGTGTTGGCGCACAGATCGGATTGCGCCTCCCGCACAGACTGGGCGGCTGGCTCGATGCAGGGTCCGTTGCGTATGGATCCCGCTGGATATCAGACGACCTTTGAGTTATTCAATTTTTCAAGGAAGCATCATGGAAAAGGAAAATTCGCCCGTTTATGTCTTCAATACCCACGTTGAAGCGGAACAGGCCATCAGGTTGTTGGGCACGTCCGGCTTTGACGTCAAGAAGCTATCGCTGGTTGGCAAGGGCTATCACAGTGAAGAGCATCCGGTGGGCTTCTACACCATGGGCGACAAGATGAAGACCTGGGGCGGCATCGGCGCCTTCTGGGGCGGTATCTGGGGCTTGCTGCTCGCGCCGGCCGTCTTCTTCCTGCCCGGAGTAGGCCTGGTTGCGATGGCGGGCCCTGTGGTGTCCATGCTGGTGGGGGCGCTCGAGGGCGCCGTGGTGGTGGGTGGCGTGTCGGCGCTGGGCGCAGCACTGACGAAGATCGGGGTGCCCAAGGACGAAGTGATCAAATATGAAACCGCCCTGAAGGCGGACAAATTCGTTCTCATGGTGCACGGCAGCGCCGAGGAGCAGGCTAAAGCTCGCACGGTGCTGGCAAGTTCCAAGGCGTGGGCAACGGTGTAACCTTCAGAGACCGGGATCGCGCGGTCGTTGGTATTCGGTGGCCGCGACGTTCGGGCAGACCATGACTACCCCGCTGCGTACACCCGAAGCTTTACCTGCCAAGCCGGCAGGCGCCGCCAACGTCGGCACGCCAGGCGGCTTGACGAGTGATGAAGCGCGGCGCCGGCTGGAGAAGTTCGGTCCCAACGCGATGCCCGATACGGCGCTCCACCCGCTGCGCATGGCGATTGAGAAATTCTGGGCCCCCGTTCCGTGGATGCTCGAAGCCGCCATCGTGCTCCAACTGGCACTGGGCAAGTATGTCGAGGCGGCGATCATCGCCGGTCTCTTGGTGTTCAACGCGGCGCTCGGACTGTTCCAGGAGAGTCGTGCCCAGGCCACCCTTGCCGCCCTGAAATCGCGGCTCGCACTGAATGCATCGGTCCGGCGCGACGGCGCATGGAAAACCATCCCCGCAGCCGAACTGGTGCCGGGGGATGTGGTGAAGCTGTCACTCGGCGGCGTGGTGGCCGCGGATGTGCGCCTCACGGAGGGCGAAATCCTGCTTGACCAGTCGATGCTCACCGGGGAGTCGGTGCCCATCGAAGCGGGCGCGGGTCTGCAGACCTATGCGGGGGCGCTGGTGCGGCGCGGCGAGGCGGTGGCCGAAGTCACGGCGACGGGCGCGCGAACCAAGTTCGGCCGCACGGCGGAACTCGTGCGCACCGCTCACGTCGTCAGCTCCCAGCAAAAAGCCGTTCTGCGCGTGGTGCGCAATCTCGCCATGTTCAATGGCGTCATCATCGTCATGCTGGTGGCTTATGCCTGGTTTCTCACGATGCCGGTCACCGACATCATCCCCCTCGTCCTGACGGCGGTGCTTGCATCGATACCGGTGGCGCTGCCAGCCACCTTCACCCTGGCATCGGCGCTTGGCGCGCGGGCGCTGGCCAAATTGGGCGTCCTTCCGACGCGCCTGTCTGCGGTGGACGAAGCGGCATCGATGGATGTCTTGTGCGCCGACAAGACCGGTACGCTCACCCAAAACGCGCTGACGGTGACCGCGGTTCGTCCCATGGACGGCTTCGACGCGGCACATGTTCTGTCGCTGGCGGCGCTGGCCAGCTCGGATGGCGGACAGGACCCGGTCGATGGTGCCATTCGCGCGGCTGCCAGCGGCAAGCAAGCCGCCGATGCGCCGCAACTGGTCAAATTCGTCCCGTTTGATCCGGCGACCAAGATGTCCGAGGCGACGGTGACGGATCCGGGCAGCGGCACACAGCGTGTCGTGAAAGGCGCCTTTGCAGCAGTCATCGGTCTGGCGCCGCCCCCGCAGAGCGCGACCGCGGTGGCGAAGGAACTCGAAGATCAGGGCTTTCGGGTGCTGGCAGTCGCCGCCGGCCCGGCGGCGGCGATGAAGCTGATCGGGCTTATCGCGCTCAGCGACCCGCCTCGCGCGGACTCGGCGGCGCTCGTCACGGAATTGCACGGGCTCGGCGTGCGCACCGTGATGGCGACGGGGGATGCGCCGGTAACCGCCGCCATCGTGGCGCATGCGGTGGGACTCGATGGCGCCCTCTGTCCGCCGGGGCCAATCCCCGACGCCGTCCACCCCGAGCAGTTCGCGGTCTTCGCCGGCGTGTTGCCGGAGGGCAAATTCCAGCTCGTCAAGGCATTTCAGAAGGGCGGACACACCGTCGGCATGTGCGGCGATGGCGCCAACGACGCGCCGGCGCTGCGCCAGGCGCAGATCGGGATCGCGGTCTCGACGGCAACCGATGTTGCCAAATCGGCCGCCGGCATGGTGCTGACCGAGCCCGGCCTGTCCGGCATCGTGGCCGCAGTCAAGGAAGGTCGCGTGATCTTCCAGCGCATCCTGACCTATACACTGAACTCCATCACCAAGAAGACCGTCCAGGTGCTCTTCCTGGCCGTCGGCCTGATCATGACCGGGCATGCGGTCCTGACGCCCTTGTTGATGGTCCTGATCATGATCACCGGCGACTTTCTCGGCATGTCCTTGACGACCGACAATGTGCGGCCCTCGCCGGCGCCGAATGCATGGCAAATCGGCAAACTCACGGTCGCGGGCGTCATCATGGGGATCGGCGAGCTGGTCTTTTGCGTATCCGTCCTGGCCTTCGGCGTCTATCACATGAAGTTCGCTATCGGGACGTTGCAGACGTTGGCTTTTGTCGTGATCGTGTTTGGCAATCAGGCGACAACCTATACCAATCGTGAACGCCGGCGGGTGTGGTCATCGCGCCCCAGCGCCTGGCTCGTGGCATCGTCGGTTGGCGATCTCCTGATCGCCTCGACATTGGCGATCGCCGGAATCGCCATGGCGCCCTTGCCACCTTCGGTAGTACTCTGGACGCTGGCGGCTGCGATTACGTTTGCCTTCGCGCTGGACGTGGTGAAGGTGCCGGTATTCGCCCGTCTCAAAATTGTCTAAAGCCTTATCCCGGTATCCGGTATTTCCCCCAACTTTCTATTCGCCGCTCTATCAGACAGCCGCGATTTTCCTGAAGTCCTGATTGAACTCGTCGAGCACCTGCCGCGTAAACTTCCCGATTGCAGCGTATTCGCTCTCCGTGAGGTTGGCGAGCGACACGCGCGCCGACGTATCTACCACTTCGAATCCCTTGCCGGGCAACAGCACAACGCCGGTTTCTTGCGCAAGACGGAACAGAAAGTTCGTACCTAAATCGCTTTTGACAAACCACGCCTCGAACTCCGGCCCATACAGCGTCCCGCCCAATTCCTGCAAGTCGATCAACGTATAGTAATTTACGTCATTGAATTCATGCGTGGCTCTGATGCCCATATTGGAAAATAGCGTCTGATATCTTTTTCGTATCAGGTGTTTGGCCGAGTCCTTGTAGCGATGTTCACGGTCCATCAATCCGTTAAGTGCAAACAAGGCCATCTGCAACTGCTGCGGTACCGACAAGCCCGCCGTGTGGTTTAAAGCAACCGCGCGACTGTCGGCGACCAGGCGATCGATAAAGAGAAGCGCGCGCGGTTCGGTCGTGAGTGACGCATAGCGTGTGTCGAGAAGAAGTTTCTGTTGCTCCGGCAGAGAAGCCAGTCTGGCATCGAAGACGTTGTCGTTATGCAATGCAATGGCGCCGAGACGCCATCCAGTGGCGCCAAAGAACTTTGAGAACGAATAAACACACAGCGTGTTGCGCGGGCATTTCGCGAACAGCGACACAAACTCATCCGCAAAGGTTCCATAGACATCATCGGTGACGATGAAAAGGTCGGGACGCCGGGTGGCAACCAATTTGGCCAACTGGTCGAGCACCGTGTCGGACAGTTTTGTAGATGGCGGATTACTCGGGTTGACCAGGCAAAATAGCTTGATGGCAGGATCAAGCAACTTGTCGATTTCGGCGTCAGGAAGCTGCCAGTCGGCATGCTCATCCATCCGGATATCGACGATTTCAAGCCCATAGTCATTGAGAACCGGGATTTCCAGATAAGGCGAAAAGATCGGTGTGCCAATGGCGATCTTGTCACCCGTTTTGATCAGGCCATTTTCGCGCAGGCTTTGGAAGATGTAAGTCATGGCAGCCGTACCGCCCTCGGTCGCAAACACTGAAAACTCGCCGGTCCGCGGTATCGGTCCAAACATTTCCTGGGCCAGATACGCTTTGACGATCTCCTCGGTGTGCGCCAGCATTCTGGGGGGCGTTGGGTAATTGCAACCGAGAAATGCGCTGACCATTTCAAACAGGAACGCATCCTGATCGAGCCCAAGCTGATCCTTGACATATGAAATTGCGGCGCGTAGAAAATGAACCCCGTCGGTGAGTCGATGATGATTCGCGTACCCTTCGAACCGCTGCACGATGCCATCGTGCTCCGGCAGGCCACCGAAGCCGCTGTCCAGATAGGAGTAAGACCGCTCGGCTTCTCGCATCGCGAAATCACCCAAACTCAGGAAAGCCCAACGCGGCAATGTCGCCAGAAAATTCGGGTTTCCCCGTCCTGCGTTCAACATCAGTCTCTGTGCGTCGGAAGATGCAATGGCGATCAACCGGTCTTTAAGCTCAAAGGGGCTTAGTGCCGCAAATTGCGTGAAGTTGTTTTCTTCCATGACAGTTGTCCTATTGAATTAAGGGGAAGCATTTTTCGTGATGATGCCAACGATGACAGGCCCCCAGAGCGTGAGGAATACGTTGGCAACGGCATAGGTGACGGTGAAAGAGACGACAGGGGTCGCATTGCCTGCCTTCAACAGCAACGCAGCGAAAGCCGGGTTCGCGCTGCGACCGCCGGCGACACAAGCCAGCGCCTCGATTGGATTGCGTATGCGCAGAATGAAGTAGGAGAAGAAGAAGGTAATAATCTGCGGGACCAGTGTCACGCCGACCCCGAGAAATAGCAGCGTCAAGCCATATTGCCGGATGGCGACAAGTGCCTGCGGTCCGGCCGCGATGCCAACGATTCCCACAAATACTGCCAGCCCAAAGTCGCGCAGGAAGTTGGAAGCGCCCATCGGCAAAGCTGAAAATTTCGGATGCACGCTGCGCAACCAGCCAAAAAACAAACCCGACAAGAGACAGCCGCCACCGCTGCCGATCGAGATCGGGATACCCCAAAGCTTGAACTGAATCATCCCGATGAGCATGCCGATGAGCATGCCGACACCGAAGAAAATGAAGTCGGTGACCGCGGCAGCGGAAATTTTGTAGCCGATCTTCGACTGCACTCGATCGAGGTCGGAGGGACTGCCGGTAAAGTGCAACTCATCACCACTTTTGAGCCGAAGCTTGCGCAGCAATGGCAGTTCCCGTCCCATGCGCATGACCACCGTCAAGAACACACCATGACGCGTTTCGACGTTGACATGGTCGTGGATCTCGCCCACTTCGCGGTTGCTCAGAGACCGGTTGGTCAAAATGATCTCGCGGTTTTCCTGGACCAGCAGCAGACCGTTCGGGGCCGGGACCTCTCGACCGAAGAAATCGGACGCATTTTCCATGACATCGATCGTGCCGGTGATCGCAACCCGATCTCCGCTCCGGACTATCGTCGCGTCGGTTATATCGAGCGCCTTGTCGTCACGGAAAACAGCCTCCACATTCGCATCCGAAAGCTCTTTGTCGATTGCCAGCGCTGTCTTGCCCGCCGCTTTGCTGCTCGATGCGATTTCATAGATGCGAGTATCAATGCTCCTCACGGCATTGAATTGACCCGGGTCCAGTTCCGGGTGGCCGCCAGACATCTCGTTCGCGAGCTTCACCGCTTCCTGGCGGATGTCCCACTTCATCACCATCGGCAGAAACCAGGTGACCATGATGATCGGACCGAGAGAACCAAATATGTAACAAACTGCGTAACCCACGGCAACGTTGGTTTGCATGGTCTTGACCAACGCCGGCGCGAGTCCGAGCTTGGCAATGGCATCGCCAGCCGTGCCGAGAATTGCAGATTGGGTCAGTCCGCCGGCGGCGAGTCCTGCCGCCATACCTCGATCGAGGCCAAACATCCAGGCCGCCAGCAAAACACACAGCAAACCCGTAAAACACATGACAAATGAGGATGCCAGTTGATTCAGCGAACGTCTATTGAGTGCATGGAAGAACTGTGGTCCTCCCTGGAATCCGACCGCGTAGATAAACAATGCAAAAAATATGGCCTTGATCCCGCTATCGATGTTGATGCCAAGTTGCCCAATGACGACGCCCACCAGCAATGTTCCGGCAATACCGCCCAGGACGAAGTTGCCCAGTTTTATTTTCCCAACCAGGTATCCGAGCGCAATGGTGACAAAGAGCGCGAGCAATGGCTCGTCGGAAAATAATTTATGCAAAAGTTCCATCTTGCTCTTTCGAAGGCCACGGTGGGAAATCAGGTCGAGCCCGGCTCGACGACACGCATCGCTCGTTTTGACATCGTTCGCCCAACGAGGCGGCGTGTCTGTGCGCTAGCGAACATGGCCTGTGTTTGACGTGCCAAAGGTTGCGGCTACACTCATTGCGGAATAGCGGAATGCCCCGCCGAAAGGATACGAATGAAGATCAATGCAAAGGATTTTCGGGTTCGGGAGGGAGGCGAGGTCAACCTCAAAAAGTGGCCTACCATCGTCGATCCCGTGTACAAGTCGAAGGAGCAATACCAGGAACTGCTGAGCGAGCACGTGGCACAACTCAGTTCGCAACAGCAGCTTCTCTACGCCTCCAATCGCTATGCCGTGCTGCTGATTTTTCAGGCCATGGATGCGGCCGGCAAAGACGGCGCCATCAAGCACGTGATGTCCGGCGTCAATCCGCAAGGCTGCCAGGTGTTCAGCTTCAAGCACCCCAGCCCCGCGGAACTGCAGCACGATTTTCTATGGCGTACCACGCGTGATTTGCCGGAACGCGGGCGAATCGGCATCTTCAATCGGTCTTACTACGAAGAAGTGCTGATCGTGCGCGTGCATCGCAACATTCTGCGCAGTGAGGGGCTCCCGGACACGCCGCGCGACGACAAGGTGCTCTGGCGCGACCGCTACCGTTCGATCGCGAATCTGGAGAAACATCTGTACGACAACGGAACGCGCATCGTGAAGTTCTATCTCCACCTCTCGAAGGACGAGCAGCGAAAACGCTTTCTCGAACGGATCGACGAGCCGGAAAAAAACTTCAAATTCAGTCTTGCGGACATTGAAGAGAGAAAATTCTGGAGGCACTACATGAAAGCCTATGAGGAGTGTCTCGGCGCCACAAGCACCAGCGCTGCGCCCTGGTATGTCGTACCCGCCGACGACAAGGAAAACGCCCGGCTGATTATCTCCAGGATCGTGCTCGACACGCTCGATGGACTCAAGCTGACCTACCCGAAAACGAGCACGGAGCGCCGCCAGGAATTGCTGGCCATCCGCAAGCGGCTTGCGAAGTGAGAACTCGTCAAAGGCACGCTCCCAAAGCTGTCTTCCAGCATTTAGTGAGTTAAGTGCAATATAGAACAGACGGTTAAGCCAATAGGTCGCATCATTTTTTTAGAAGCACGGCGATCGCCATCGTGGCCGGGCCATTCACACTCCTGTTGTGCGGCTGCGCTTTCGATGGCGGCGGAGACGGATAGGGCGACTACGTGGGCTTCGGAGTGGATTACTACGAGCCCTACGGCGGCTGGGGGCCTGGCTACAGTGTGGAGCCGTTTGGGGGGCGACCGCGGGCCGTTCGTGTTGGCGGCCCGTCCTGTCAGCATGCTTATCGGGCCACCTCCCGCGCGATGCCGTCTACTCCGTCACGTGGGCGTTCTGGCGGCTCGCGCTCGGGGCGCCGTTAGTCATGTGTGTGCCTGCGGCGCGAAGGCGGTGGCCGCCTCCAACTGCCTCAGGACCGAATCGTCAATCAAACAATGCTGACGCAGTTTCGGACCGACGTGCACAATTCGATGCGCGATGGCGGCCGGTGCCGGCGTCTTGGACTCAGCAAGAAGTCTTCCGATACGAGTGATCGCTTCCCGTTGGCTGGGGATGGATGCGGTCTCGCAGGTCAACTCATTCCGGAGTGAATCTTGTGCGCAAAATTTGCTCGAGCTGGCGCCGATCGACTCGGCCTCGCCGGAGAGCAACACATCTGTTCGCGCGGCCCCGACGCGGTACAGGCCGAATTTGAGCGAAGATGAGCCGCTGTTGAGGGCGAGAATAGTCACGGCGTCAGCATGTGCCATGTCGCATCCCGGCGGAAAGAGACATTGTGGTCAAAAATTCCAGTACCAGTCGCGCACCTCCGGCATGTCCTCGCCGTGCTCGCCGATATAGAGCTTGTGGCGCTCCATGGTCGTCCAGTAGCGTGCCGTCGCCTCCTGCACCTGATCGCGGAGGCGCGGAATCCGCCCGATGGCATCCAGCGCGAGCTGATAGCGGTCCAGGTTGTTCAGCACCACCATGTCGAACGGCGTCGTGGTCGTGCCTTCCTCCTTGTAGCCGCGCACATGAATATTGTCATGGTTGCGGCGCCGGTAGGTCAGCTTGTGGATGATCGCGGGGTAGCCATGAAAGGCGAAGATCACCGGCTTGTTGGTCGTGAACAACTCATCAAAATCCCGGTCTTCCAGACCATGAGGATGCTCCGATGGGGGCTGCAACACCATTAAGTCCACGACGTTGACGACACGGATGCGGATGTCGGGCACATAGTCCCGCAACAGCGTGACGGCAGCGAGCGCCTCCAGGGTCGGCACATTGCCGGCGCAGGCCATGACCACGTCGGGGTCGCCGGCGTCGTTGCTGGCCCACTGCCAGATCCCCGCACCGGCCGTGCAGTGGCGCACGGCCGAATCGATGTCCAGCCACTGCCATTCGGGCTGTTTACCGGCGACGATCAGGTTGATGTAGTTGCGGCTGCGCAGACAGTGATCGGCCACCGCCAGCAGGGTGTTGGCGTCGGGCGGCAGGTAGATGCGCACCACATCGGATTTCTTGTTCGCGACATGATCGATAAAGCCGGGATCCTGGTGCGAGAACCCATTGTGGTCCTGCCGCCATACCAGCGAGGTGAGCAGGTAGTTCAGCGACGCGATCGGCTTGCGCCACGCAATGGTCCGGCTGACCTTGAGCCACTTCGCGTGCTGATTGAACATCGAATCGACGATGTGAATGAAGGCCTCATAGCAGGAGAACAGGCCATGGCGGCCGGTCAGCAGGTAGCCTTCGAGCCAGCCTTCGCACAGATGCTCGCTGAGCACCTCCATGACGCGGCCGTCGGCGCTCAGATTGACATCAACCTCTTCGACATCGGCCATCCACGCCTTGCCGGAAACCTCATAGACGGCGTCCAGCCGGTTCGACGCCGTCTCGTCCGGCCCGAAGAGGCGGAAGTTCTGCTGGCCCAGATTGAGCTTCATCACGTCGCGCAAGAAGTTCCCAAGAACCCGTGTCGCCTCCGCTTCCACGCTGCCGGGCCCGCGCATGGCCACGGCGTAGTCATGGAAGTGGGGCATCGACAACGGCTGCAACAATTCGCCCCCATTGGCGTGCGGATTGGAGCCCATGCGGCGCTGGCCCGTGGGCGCCAGCGCGGCCAGCTCCTCGCGAAATTTACCCCGCTCGTCGAACAACTCGTGCGGCCGGTAGCTCTTCATCCAGTCCTCGAGCTGCTGAAGGTGTTCGGGCGTCTTGAGATCGGCAATGGGAACCTGATGCGCGCGCCAGGTGCCTTCCACCGGCAGGCCATCGACGAATTTAGGCCCCGTCCACCCCTTGGGCGTGCGAAACACGATCATGGGCCAGCGCGCACGCTCGGGTCTCGTCGTCTCGCCGGCAGAGCGCGCGGCGCCCTGGATCCGTCGAATCTGTGCCAGGATCGCGTCGAGCGTGGCTGCAAGGCATTGGTGCACCAGCGCCGGCTCGTTGCCTTCGACGAAGTGCGGTTCGTAGCCATAGCCGCGCATCAGATCGGTCAGCTCCCGGCGGCTGATGCGGGCCAGCACCGTCGGATTGGCAATCTTGAAACCGTTCAGATGCAGGATCGGAAGCACGGCGCCGTCGCGCGCAGGATTCAGGAATTTGTTCGAATGCCAGCTGGTGGCCAGGGCTCCCGTTTCCGCCTCGCCATCACCGATGACGCAGGCGACGATCAGATCGGGATTGTCGAAGGCCGCGCCGTAGGCGTGCGCCAGGGAATAACCCAGCTCCCCGCCTTCGTGAATGGAGCCGGGCGTATCCGGGGAGACGTGGCTGGGGATGCCGTGGGGCCAGGAAAACTGGCGAAAGAGCCGCTGCAGTCCATGGCGGTTGCGCTCGATTGCCGGATAGCGCTCCGTGTACGAGCCCTCCAGATAGGTCTGTGCCACGATGCCCGGGCCGCCATGGCCGGGGCCGATGACGTAGATCATGTTCAGGTCGTTCTGCTGGATCAGCCGGTTCAGGTGCACATACAGAAAATTCAAGCCCGGTGTCGTGCCCCAGTGCCCGAGCAGGCGGGGCTTGACATGTTCGAGCTTGAGAGGCGATTCGAGCAGGGGGTTGTCCTGCAGGTAGATCTGCCCGACCGAGAGGTAGTTCGCCGCGCGCCAGTAGGCGTGCATCTTTTGCAGGAGTTCGGGCGACAAAGGATCGGGCATCAGATTCTCCGACAGGGGTTGCGTCATGTCTTACACCAACCAGGAACCGATACCGATCAGCAGCGCGGTCACCACCACCGTCGTCATGAATCGTGGTGCCGCCAAACTGTTTATCGCCTCCGCGACGCATTGCAACTTAAACAAATGGCCGCGCGACCCGTTGCACAGGTCCAGATGCTTCCCCAGAGCCGACAGCTCCATCGGCGACGTGTCCGCGGCGTCACCATACGATGAAGTGGTCCAGCTTGGGGCAGTGACATGGGAGTTCATGAAAAGCGCCTGCCGAATTGCAAGGCTGGTTCAAGACGCCACGGCTACTGAGCCGGCGGAACGACCACTATGGTGCTGCCGTTTGTGGCTCCGCGCGCACCAGTGTTGCCTCTTGCGCCGGTGTTACCAGTGGCGCCGGTGTATCCGGTTGCACCTGTGTTACCGGTGGCGCCAGTGTCACCGGTGGCACCCGTGCCACCTGTTGCGCCCGTATATCCGGTGGCACCCGTATTACCCGTTGCGCCGGTATATCCAGTGGCACCCGTGTTACCTGTCGCGCCGGTGTATCCGGTGTGCCCGGTGGCACCGGTGTCACCTGTATCGCCCCGTGGCCCAGGGGGACCCGCAGGAACGGTAAAGCAGGCGCTCAAAGAGAGGGTCATTAGCGTAGCGATGATCAGTTTCGAATATTTCATGATGATTCCTTCTGTTTAAGTGACGAGAACTGTCCGCATCAGTGTGAGCAATTCCCCAGAATTGATCAGTTTCTGGCAGCAATAACCGGCGTCAGGAGATCGGACCTTCGCCATGGGAAAAACGGATCAACCACTGATTTCTTCAGGGCATGACCGTTAACGATCAGGCTACGCGCTCGTGGTCATTCAATCTGTGCGCTAGCGCGCATAGTCCGGCTTTTGCATGATTGCCCCATGGCGGCGGGAGCGAACCGAACGCGATGGGGCCGGCCATGGTCAAGATTGCCGAGGCCAAGACCCTCGGCTATGTCGGCAATGTCGTCGGCGGCTTCCGTGTGCGATCGCGTGCATCAGATTTCCACCCGTGTCCCCAATTCCATCACGCGATTCGCCGGCAGCTTCAGGTACTCGGCCACATTTCCGATGTTGTGCGACATCGCCGCGAACATCCTCTCGCGCCACAGCATCATGCCCTTGCCGCCGATCGCGACCACCAGCGCGTGGCTGAGGAAGTAGGAGACCTTCAGTGGGTCGACCACCAGGCCCTTGGCCGTGCAGCCCTGCAGTGCCGCCGGCAGATCGATGACGTCCTTGAAGCCGTAGGTGACGACGATGCGAAAGCAGTTTTGCCCCAGCGGCGTGATGCTCAACCGCTCGTTGGCGGCCACATAGGGAACGTCGCGAATCGTCACGTTCGCGAAGATCACCCGGTCGTGAAAAACCCCGTTGTGCTCGATGTTGTTGATCAGCGCATGCGGCACGGCATCGGGGTGGATGGTCGGGAACACGGCGGTGCCGCCCACGCGCAGCGGAGGATTGCGGAACAGGCTGTCGAGGTACTGACGCAGCGGCACGGCGCCGGCGCGCGTGCCGGCTTCCTCGATCATCATCTCGCGGCCGCGATGCCAGGTTGTCATCACCGTAAAGATCACCGCGCCGGCGAGCAGCGGGTACCACCCGCCCTGGAGGAACTTGAGCAGGTTGGCGGAAAAGAAGGTCGCGTCGATGGCGAAGAAGAAGCCGGTCGACAACACGCACACCAGCCAGTTGTAGTTCCAGGCGTAGCGCACCACGTAGAAGGTCAGGATGGTGGTGATCAGCATGGTGCCGGTGACCGCGATCCCGTAGGCGGACCCGAGCGCGGTGGAGGAGCCGAAACCCAGCACGGATATCACCACGGCAGCCAGCAGCATCCAGTTGATCGCCGGCACGTAGACCTGGCCGATTGCCCGCTCCGAGGTGTGAACCACGGTCATGCGCGGCAGAAAGCCGAGATGGATTGCCTGCCGGGTCATGGAATACGCGCCGGAGATCACGGCCTGCGATGCGATCACGGTCGCGACGGTCGCCAACACCACCATCGGGTACAGCGCCCACGACGGAAACAGGTGGAAGAACGGACTGGCCACCGTTTTGGGTTCGGTCAGCAGCAGGGCGCCCTGGCCCAGGTAGTTGAGCGCGAGTGCCGGGAACACCAGGCCGAACCACGAGATCCGGATCGGCGCCGCACCAAAGTGCCCCATGTCCGCATACAGTGCCTCGGCACCCGTGAGCGCCAGCACCACCGAGCCCAATGAGACGAAGGCCAGCCAGCCGTGCTGCAGCAGAAAGTTGATGCCTGCGAGCGGATTGAGCGCTGCCAGGACGGCCGGTGCCTTGAAGATATCCATCAGGCCGGCCAGCGCGAGCACGCCGAACCAGAGCACCATGATCGGCCCGAACACTGCGCCTATGCCGGCGGTCCCTTTCTTCTGGACCAGGAACAGGGCGACCAGTACCGCCAGGGTGATCGGCAGCACGTAGGGCTTGAGGTGTGGCGCGGCAACTTCCAGGCCCTCGACCGCGCCGAGCACGGAAATGGCCGGCGTGATGACGCCATCACCAAAAAACAGGGCGGCACCGAAGACGCCGGCGATCAGCAGACCGTGGCGCAGCCGGGGCCGGCTAGCGACCGAGGAGGTCGCCAGCGCCAGCAGCGCCATGATGCCGCCCTCGCCATGGTTGCTGGCACGCATGATCAGAGTGACGTACTTGAGCGAGACGACGATCAGCAACGACCACAGAATCAGCGACACCACCCCGATCAGATTGGCCGGGTTCAGCGTCAAGCCGTTGGCCGGATCGAACACCGTGCTCATCGTGTACAGCGGGCTCGTACCGATGTCGCCAAAGACGATGCCGATGGCCGCCAGCGCCAACGCCGGCAACGGTCCGTGGTGAGGATCGTTGCGCGTGACAGCAGATTGGGTTCCCGTGCTGGCGGCGGGCGAGGTTGTCATGTGGAGTCCCCTCAGGTCGTTGGCGCGGCGATTTTAATCCCGCATCGCGAAATTCCCCTAATGGAAGCTCCCCGGTCGCCGGGCGACAGGCCAAATCTTCCCCCGCTCCATGGGCGTCCATGGAGCGTTCAGGACGCTCAAGTAACTACCGTCGGCGGCTCAGTGCGCCGCCCCGTGCGTCCAGCTGTTGTAGTCCTTGTCGGTCATGAGTGTCCACAGCGCGAGCGCCAGGATCACGATGCCGCTAATCACCGCCGCGCGCATGGCGTCGCGCTGCTCGCTGAACCGCAGTGCCCAGGGCGATATGACCAGCCAGAGCCCCAGAATGCCTTCGGTCCACTCCTCCCACGCACGCGGCACGATCATCGCCCCCAGCGAGGCTGCGATCAGCGCCACGCCGATGATGACCGCGTTGGCCATGGCCGTTGTCATGTCCTGGAAGCCCAGTGCCCAGGGCGAGAGGACGACCCACACCCCCAGCAGGGCGTTCACCGGGTCTTGCCAATGTTTCAACTGCTTCATGATGACACCTCCTGTCACCGGCGAAAGCGCCAGTCGACATGATTTAGACAGGCCCGGCCCGGCATTGTTCCGTGATGTAACAGGGCCGCAGGCGTGCCCGCTCCAAGGCGTTCAGGGTCTTGGCAGGAATGACGCCATGAACACGCGCGACTGCGTGCCGAAATGCTGCATCAGCTCGGACACCAGCTGTGTCATGTCGTCCCGCATGTTTTGCGGGGCACGCTGCAGCACGGCGAACAAATCGATATCGGGCTCGGTCTGTTCGAACACGTAGGCCGGGTCAGAGATGTATTTGGCGGGCAGGGCGTGTTCCAGCATGCGGTCGGTCCGGTCGGCCCAGTCGTACGCCTGCTGGCTCACGACCTGGCGCGGGGTGGCGTCCGACCAGGGTGCCTGCGCAGCGTCCTTTGATGTATTGCGCGTGGCGCGCAGCAGGGCATCCATGGGGTTCTTGTGCAGATAGGCGTCCCGCATGCGGTGGTACTGGTAGTTTTCGAGCGCGAGATGGCGGTTCGAGACGAGCCGGATGGCCCGGTCCTTGGGCCCGTGCCACCCCGCGATATCGAGGGCGTTGATCCACAGCATGCGCACCGTGCTCACGCCCGGCAGGACGTTCGCATGGTAGGGCTGCGTCAGGTCCTGCACATAGTGCAATGCCCATCCCGCAAAGCGCCAGCCCCAATATGGATGCCCGGTCTTGAGCGCATACGCCGCCAGTGACCGGTACAGATGGATTCGGTATTCGGGGTAAGTGCGGCGCAGGAAGCGGGCTGCCTTGTAGATGATCCAGGACTCATGGAAAAAGCCCATGTGAAACGGCGCCTGCCCCGAGAACTCGAGCGCCGGATCGCCGAACGGCTGCTTGCCGAAACCGTAGCGGCGCCCATAGGGCGTGCCGTTGTCTTCCCACAGGCCGATGTCCAGGCCGTCGTCGGGCTCTGCGGACGCGCTGGCAACAACCTCCAGCACCGCGACTTGCTCTCCCGGGTGAAGGCGCTGGTATTGGGTTTCGCGGGCCGTGGTGTCGCGCCGCAGTGTCGTGACCCCGGTCCAGGGCAGGTTTGATCCGGGCGGTGGCTGCGTGCCGGGGCGCATCTGCAGGAACAGCGGCAATTGGCAGTCGGGATTGATGCGCAGGGCCGCCATGAAGCGCTGCCTGCGCGTGGCGGGCGGGCCGCCGGCTCGGAACTGCAAGGCATCCGGCTGCGGCGGATACACAGGGACGTTGCGGCGTGCCCATTGTTCCTCCTGCGCCAGCAGCGCCTGCAGGCCCGTGTCTTCGGCCGCCAGGAACGCGTCCAGGGTTTCCGCGGCAACGGGGGGTGCCCCCGCGATTGCTGGCATGGCGGCCAGCGCCTGCCAGGTGCCCAGGGTGTGGTCGCTCCAGGCGAAGGACAGGGTCGCGGTGCCCGTCAGTGCCACGAAAATCAGCCAGCGGATGCTGCGGCAATATCGGTACAAGGTGTTCGGGCTGTTCAGGCTCATGCCAGAGGATCGTGGTGGCATGCGTGCCTTTCAGAGAATGCGGTTGAACCACAAGAGCGATAGTCCTGCCGCGGTGACGGCCAGCAGCGCGGCGGCGAGTGCCAGCAGGGCGGAGATTTCGGTTTCCTTTTTCTCGACGGACAGCCGTGAGCGCAGGGTTTCGTAGACATTTTTCAGGCTGTCCGCAGTACCGGCGTAAAAGTACTCGGCCCGGGTGCTGTCGGCGATGGCCTTGAGCGTATCCTCGTCGAGCCGCACGCGCATAGACCAGCCTTGAAAGCCGATGGTCTCGCCATCCACCGTGCCCACGCCCACGGTGTACACGCGCACCCCGCGATCGGCCGCCATGCTGGCCGCCTCCATGGTGTCCACGCCGGTGGTGCGCTGGCCGTCGGTGAGCAGGATGATGGCCCCCGTGTTGTACGAGCCGGGTGTCACAGGCGTGAATTTTTTGCCCGCCCCGGGCGCGCTTTTGTCGATTGCGACCCCGTGGGGGCCGCCCACGCCGTCGACCATCGCCTCCAGGTCGATGCCGGCGTCGGGGAACAGGGTCGCCAGCGACAGCACGATGCCGTTGCCGATGGCGGTGCCCGGCTGCAGCTGGAAGCGGTCGATGGCGGTCACCAGGTCATCGTGGTTCAGGGTCGGGGCCTGCACCACCGAGGCCGTGCCCGCAAAGGCGATGATGCCCACGCGCACGCTGCGCGGCAGCTCCGCGAGAAACGCCTTGGCCGCGTTCTGGGCCGCGACCAGGCGGCTGGGCAGCACATCGGTGGCGCGCATGCTGCCCGACACGTCCATCGCCAAAATGATGGTGTCCTGCTGCATCGGCAAGGTGATCACGGCCAGGGGGCGCGCCGCCGCCAGCAGCATGGCGGCAATGGCCAGCAGCAGCAGCAGCGGCGGGATGTGGCGGCGCAGGCTCTGGCCCGGTCCCATGGCCTCCTTGACGATGGACAGGCTGGCATAGCGCAGTGCCAGCTTTTTCTTGCGGCGCAACAGCCAGACATACAGCGCCACCAGCAGCGGCAGTGCCAGCAGCAGCCACAGCAACTGGGGCCACAGGAAGGTGACGGGCGAGGTCATGGCATCGTCTCCGTGATGGCTGGCTCAGGCCGCCACATGCAGGTGCGCGGACAGCGGGCTGACCGATGCGCCGGCGCCCGGCAGCCGGCTGCGGCGCTTGCGCAAATCGGTGAAGCGCAGCACCGATGCCACCAGGTCATCGTCGGTGCACAGCTCCAGCGTGTCGACACCCGCGCGTGCCAGCGCCTGGCGCAGTTCCGCCTCGCGCTGCGCCGCAATCCGCGCAAAGCGCTTGCGAAAACCCGCGTCGTGTGTGTCCACCATCAGTTGTTCGCCGGTTTCCGCGTCGCGGATGGGGATGAGCCCAAGGTCGGGCAAGTCCAGTTCCATCGGATCGAGCAGCCGCACCGCCACCACGTCGTGGCGCCGCGCCAGCTCGCCCAGCGGTCTTTCCCAGTCGGGCTCGCTGATGAAATCGGACACCACAAACAGCGTGGAGCGGCGCCGCACCACCGTGGCGGCCGATGCCAGCAGCTCATGCAGCCGGGTGCCGCCGGTGTCGCCCGCGAGCGGGCGGTTTTGCATGGCGTGCAGCAGGTGCAGCACATGCCGGCGCCCGCCGCCCGGCGGAATCACGGTGTCCACCCCGGCGCCGTACAGGAGCGCGCCGACGCGGTTGCCGTGACGCGTCAGCAGCCGCGCCAGCACGGCCACGAATTCGGTGGACACGTGGCGCTTGCGCTGCTCGCCCGAGCCAAAATCGACCGAGGGGCTCAGGTCCAGCAAAAACCAGGCGCTCATCTCGCGGTCTTCGGTGAACACGCGCACATGCGTTTGCTGCAGCCGCGCCGTGACGTTCCAGTCGATGTGGCGCACGTCATCGAAGTGCTGGTACTCGCGCAGGTCGGCCAGGTCCAGCCCGGCGCCGCGCAACAGCGTGCGGTAGTCGCCCTGCAGCAGCCCGTCGAGCCGGCGGATCACCGTCCACTCCAACCGGCGCAGCACGTGCTCGGCCCCGGGCGCCGGCGCCAGGGCAGGCGTGGCGGACGCGGGCGGGACGGGTGGGGTGCGGGTCCACATGGCGGCCTCAGGCGGCGAGTTTTTCGTGGGCCAGGGGCTTGGCCGGCGGCGACACCCTGGCCATGATCCGGGCGGTGAGGGCGTCCGCCGTCAACCCTTCCGACAGCGCCTCGTACGACAGCACCAGCCGGTGCCGCAGCACGTCGGGCACCAGGTCGCTCATGTCCTCGGGCAGCGCGTAGCTGCGCCCGCGCAGCATGGCCAGCGCGCGCGCACCTTCGGTCAGGTTGATGGTGGCGCGCGGGCTGGCGCCAAAGGTGATGAAGCGGGCCAGATCCTTCAGGCCATGGCGCTCGGGCGTCCGGGTCGCGGACACCAGCCGCACGGCGTACTGGATCAGCGAGGGGTCGACATAGATACGGCGGCACTCGTGCTGCAAGGCGGACAGTTGCTCGGTGGTCGCCACCGCGGTCACCGCCACCGCCGGGCCGATGACGCGCTCCACGATCACGAATTCCTCCTCGTCGCTCGGGTAGTCCACCAGCACCTTCATCATGAAACGGTCCACCTGCGCCTCCGGCAGCGGGTAGGTGCCCTCGGTCTCGATCGGGTTCTGCGTGGCCATCACCAGAAACGGCTCGGGCACCTTGTGCGACACGCCGGCAATCGTTACCTGGCGCTCCTGCATCACCTCCAGCAGCGCGCTTTGCACCTTGGCCGGCGCGCGGTTGATCTCGTCGGCCAGCAGCAGGTTGGTGAACACCGGCCCCAGCGAGGTGCTGAACTCGCCGGTTTTCTGGTTGTAGATGCGCGTGCCGACCAGGTCCGCCGGTACCAGGTCGGGTGTGAACTGAATGCGCTTGAACTGGCCGCGCACCGTGCTGGCCAGGGTCTTGACGGTCAGCGTCTTGGCCAGGCCCGGTACGCCTTCGACCAGCAGGTGTCCCTGCGCCAGCATCGCAACCATCACGCGCTCGAGAAAGCGGTCCTGCCCGACCACCACGCGCTTGACCTCGTACAGGATCTGCTCCATCACCTGTGCGGTGTCGTTGTTGTCGGCGGGGGTCTGTGCGTCCATGGGGGAGTCCTTCAGAAGGGTGACATGCCAACCGCCGAGGCGGCATTCTCGATCGGTACCGCAAAGCCGATGCCGATAAAGGTGCGGGCCGGTGTCGGGTTGAGGATGGCGGTGACGATGCCGACGACGGCACCATCCATCGTGACCAGCGGTCCGCCCGAGTTGCCGGGGTTGGCGGCGGCGTCGAACTGGATCAGGTTGGACAATTCCTGCCCGCCGTTGGGCGAGCGGAACACGCGGTTCAGGCCCGACACCACGCCCGCCGACGCCGACGGGCCGATGCCGAACGGAAAGCCGACCGCCATCACCTGGTCGCCGGTCGCCAGGTCGGCGGTGGAGCGCAGGGTTGCGGGCATGAGGTCGTCCGGAATGGTGCTGGCCTGCAGCACGGCCAGGTCGTTTTCAGGCTGCGTGCTGATGACGGAGGCGCGCGACATCAGTCCGTCGAAAAAAACCACCCGGATGACCTCGGCGTCCTGCACCACATGCAGGCTCGTCAGGATCACGCCCTTGTCCACAATGACCACGCCGGTACCGACGCCGCGCTCGACCTCGTCCTTGCCATGGCGGCTCTTGCCATAGGCCATGACCCGCACGACAGAGGGGAAAATCGCGTTGTAGGCGGCGGTGGCGGGGGAGGGCAGGACCGTGGTTTCCAGGGTTTTGAGCACGGCCGCGTCAATGTCTTTTTGCGTGACCGTGCGCGTTGCCGGACGCAGCGCCAGGCCCAGGCTGAGCGCGAGCATGACGGCCAGCAGGGCGATGACCGACCACAGCACACGTGGACTGGAAAGTCTGCGCCGGCGGGACGGTGCCGGGGCGGTGGCTGGCGCCGCGTCGCCGGCGGGCAAGGCGCCATCCGGCCCGCGACGGGAGCGGCTGTAGAGGGCGGGCTTGCGCATCAGGTCACCTGTGAGGGATGTTTTCAATACGCGCTGGAAACGACGGAATTACAGTATCACGGTTTGCCCGTTCCTGCATCCAGTTTGCGCGCCCGTTTCAGGCATTATGGTGGCCATGACGGTCTGGATCGATACCCACTGCCACCTGGATGCTCGCGAGTTCTGCAGCGATGTCCTCGCCATGCGCGCGCGGGCGGCTGCCAGGGGCGTCGCGCATTGCGTACTGCCGGCCGTGCAGGTGGCCAACTTCGCGGCGGTGCGTGAACTGGCGCACCAGTTTGGGGACAGCTATGCGCTGGGCATCCACCCCTTGTGCGTGCCGCAGGCGGTGGATGCGGACCTGGCGGCGCTCGATACCGAGTTGGCGCTGCGCCAGGCCGACCCGCGGCTGGTCGCGGTGGGCGAGATCGGGCTCGACTATTTCGTTCCCGAACTCTTGCAGAGCCCACTGCGTGAACGTCAGGAGTTTTTCTACCGCGAACAGCTCAAGCTGGCGCGCCGGCATGGCTTGCCGGTGATCCTGCACGTGCGGCGCTCGGCCGACCGGCTGCTGAAAGCTTTGCGCGACCTGGCCGGGCCTGACGGGCTTTGGCGCGGTATCGCCCACGCCTTCAATGGCAGCGAGGTGCAGGCCACCCAGTTCGTCGCGCTGGGCTTCAAGCTCGGCTTTGGCGGTGCGGTGACGTTCGAGCGCGCGCTGCAGCTGCGCCGTCTGGCCGCCACCTTGCCGCTGGATGCCATCGTGCTGGAGACCGATGCGCCGGACATTCCCCCGCACTGGCTTTACAAAACCGCGCAGCAACGCGCGGCCGGCGCGCCGCAGGGCCGCAACGAGCCGGCCGAGCTGCCGCGCATTGCACAGGTGGTCGCCGACCTGCGCGGCATGGGGCTCGCCGATCTGGCGCAGGCGACAACGCGCAACGCCATGGCGGCGCTGCCGCGGCTGGGGGCGCTGCTGTGAGCGCCGCCGGGCCGTCCCAAGGCGCGAAGGCCCCCGAGGGGCTGAGCCCCGCGGCTCCGAGCTTGCCTGCGCAGGTTCGGACGGGGCGAAGAGCCGCCGACTCTGGCGGTGGCCTGTCCAGCGAGCCACACGCAGTGGGCGAACGTGGGGGCGCTGTGCGTGTGATGTTGCGGGGGCTGCCGCCGCTGCTGTCACCTCAGACCCGCTTGCTGGTGCTGGGCAGTTTCCCCGGTGCGGCCTCGCTCGCCGCGCAGCAGTACTATGCCCATCCGCAAAACCAGTTCTGGAAGATTCTTCAAGCCATTTGGCCTTCCAGCCCATACGGGACGGGCACCGGCAGCTATGAAAACAGAAGCACATGGCTACTCGCCCACGGCCTGGGCGTATGGGACGTGTACGGCGCCTGCGAGCGCGAAGGCAGCCTGGACGCCAGCATCCGCAACCCGCAGGTCAACGATTTCTCAAACCTGCGCCGGCGCTGCCCGCAATTGCAGGCGATCGTCCACAACGGCGGCGAGAGCTATAAACACGCGCGTTACACCGCCGAACTGGGTTTACCGGTCTATAAATTGCCGTCCACCAGCCCGGCCAACGCGTCCTGGCGCTTCGAGCGCAAACTCGCCGCCTGGCGCGAGGTCTTCGAACAACATGGACTCATCTGATTGATGGCACGCACAAAAAAAACCGACAGGGAACTTCCGGAAGTCAACTTCTCCGACTATGGCGACGTGCGCTACCTGCACCTGGGCACCGAGTGGGTGCAGGGCTCGATGCTGCTGGATGCGCCCTTTGACATCGAGCTGGAGTATGTGCAGCGCATGATGGCCTGGCTGCTGTTTGTGGAGCCCACCGAAGTGGCCAAACGCCACGCCATGCAGCTCGGTCTGGGCGCCGCCTCGCTGACCAAGTTCTGCCGCAGGAAGCTGCGCATGAAGACCACCGCGATCGAGCTCAATCCGCAGGTGGTCGCGGCCTGCCGCCTGTGGTTCAAGCTGCCGCCCGACGATGCGCGGCTGCAGGTGGTGCTGAGCGACGCGGCCGAGGTGGCGCGGCACCCGCACTGGCATGGCACGGTGGACGCGCTGCAGGTGGATCTGTACGACCACGAGGCCGCCGCGCCGGTGCTCGACAGCGAGGATTTCTATGCCGACTGCCGCCGGCTGCTGACCGAGGACGGCTGCATGACGGTGAACCTGTTCGGCCGCTCTTCCAGCTACGAGCGCAGCCTGGAGAAAATCGCGGCCGCTTTCGGCCGCGATGCGGTCTGGGCCTTCAAGCCGACGCGTGAGGGCAACACCGTGGTGCTGGCGCTGCGCACTGCCAGGGCCGTGAAACGCGCAGAGCTTGCCGCGCGTGCGGAAACCATCCAGACTCTGTGGCATCTGCCCGCGCCCAAGTGGCTGCGGGTGTTCAAACCGCTGCAACCCTGACCACTTCCCCCACGACCTCCATGAGCGCCACCTTGCAACCCGCCAAGCATTCTCCTTTGCCCAAGTCCGTCCCGATGGGGCCGGTGGACTGGCGCCGCCTGGTCGAGTGGCTGAACGCGGACGGGGTGATTTCGAATGAGGAAGCGCGCCGCACCATCGCGCGCTGCTCGCAGGCCGAGAGTGCGCAGCATCCGCTGGTGCGCCTGGCCAGCGTGGCGATGCAGCGCTCAAGCGATGGCAAGCCGCTGGACATTGAAGCGCTGACCCAGTGGCTGGCCGGCCGCGCCGGGCTCGACTACCTGCGCATCGACCCCTTGAAGGTGGATGTGGGCAAGGTGGCCGACATCATGAGCGCCGCCTACGCCGAGCGCCACCGCGTGCTGCCGGTGCAGGTCACGCCCACCGAGGTGGTGGTGGCCACGGCCGAGCCCTTCATCATCGACTGGGTCGCCGAGGTCGAGCGCCAGTCGCGCCGCAGCGTGCGCCGCGTCGTCGCCAGTCCGCAGGAGATTCACCGCTTCACGGCCGAGTTCTTCGCGCTGGCCAAATCCGTGCGCGCGGCGCAAAAGGCCGGCTCCGGCAATGCGGCCGCGAGTTTCGAGCAGCTGGTCGAGCTGGGCAAGACCAGCAAGCAGTTAGACGCCAACGACCAGGGCGTGGTGCAGGTGGTGGACTGGCTGTGGCAGTACGCGTTCGACCAGCGCGCCAGCGACATCCATCTGGAGCCGCGCCGCGAGCAGGGCGTGATCCGCTTTCGCATCGACGGCGTGCTGCACCCGGTGTACCAGATGCCGATGGGCGTGCTGAACGCCATGACGGCGCGCATCAAGCTGCTCGGGCGCATGGACGTGATGGAAAAGCGCCGCCCGCTGGACGGCCGCATCAAGACGCGCAACCCGCGCGGCGAAGAGATCGAGATGCGCCTGTCCACGCTGCCCACCGCCTTTGGCGAGAAGATGGTGATGCGGATTTTCGACCCCGACACCACCGTCAAGGATCTCGACGCGCTGGGTTTCTCGTCGCACGATGCGGAGCGCTGGGAAGGCCTGGTCAGGCGACCCAACGGCGTGATTCTGGTGACCGGCCCGACGGGATCCGGCAAGACCACCACGCTGTACTCCACGCTCAAGCGGATCGCGACCGAGGAGGTCAATGTCAGCACGATCGAGGATCCGATCGAGATGATCGAGCCCGCGTTCAACCAGACGCAGGTGCAGACACAGCTCGATTTCGGTTTTACCGAGGGCCTGCGCGCGCTCATGCGGCAGGACCCCGACATCATCATGGTGGGCGAAATCCGCGACCTGGCCACGGCCGAAATGGCGATCCAGGCGGCGCTGACCGGGCATCTGGTGTTCTCCACCCTGCACACCAACGATGCGCCCTCTGCCATCACGCGTCTCATGGAACTGGGCGTGCCGCCCTACCTGATCAACGCCACGGTGCTCGGCGTGCTGGCGCAGCGTCTCGTGCGCACGCTGTGCAAGCAGTGCCGGCAAAAAGACGACGCCACCTCGCGCGAGGCGCTGGCGGCCATCGTCAAGCCCTGGAAGATCAACGGCGGCTACCGCCCCTACAAGCCCGTGGGCTGCATCGACTGCCGCATGACCGGCTTCATGGGCCGCATGGGGCTGTACGAGTTGCTCACGGTCAGCGACGCCTTCAAGGGCCAGGTCACGCTGGCGCCGGACCTCGGTGCGCTCAAGCGCCAGGCCGTGCAGGATGGCATGCGGCCGCTGCGGCTGGCCGGCGCGCTGCGCGTGGCCGAAGGCCTGACCACGGTGGAAGAAGTCTTGAGCGCCACGCCGCCGCTCGACTGACCGCCGCCCGGCGCCCGCGCGCCGGGTTCCCGGCGTAGGTGGAATCCACATCGGGCGGCCCGGCAAAGCCGCTGACAATCCGCTGGTCGAATTTTTTTCGAGGAGACAACACGTGAAAATCAAGAGTCAAAAGGACTTCTACTCCGGCGTCATGTTCGCGCTCGTGGGCATTGCGTTTGCCTGGGGCGCAACCGCCTACAACGTGGGCGGTGCCGCGCGCATGGGCCCCGGCTATTTCCCGCTGGTGCTGGGCGTGATCCTGGCAGCAATGGGCGCGCTGGTGATGTTCAAGGCGCTGGTGGTGGAAACCGAGGATGGCGACAAGGTCGGCAAGTGGGCCTGGCGGCCGCTGTGCTACATCATCGGCGCCAACCTGATTTTCGGGGTGCTGCTGGGCGGGCTGCCGAGCATCGGTCTGCCCTCGATGGGGATGATCGCCGCGATCTACGCGCTGACCTTCATCTCCAGCAAGGCCGGCGATACCTTCAAGTGGAAGCCCACCCTGGTGCTGGCAAGCATTCTTGCCGTGGGCAGTTATTTCACCTTCATCGTGGCGCTCAAGCTGCAGATTCAGGTGTGGCCTACTTTCATCGCGGGTTGAGTGAACACCACCATGGATCTGATTGCTAATTTATCGCTTGGCTTTGGCGTCGCGTTCACGCCTGGCAACCTGCTTTATGCGTTTGTCGGCTGCCTGCTCGGCACCCTGATCGGCGTGCTGCCCGGCATCGGCCCGGTCGCCACCATCGCCATGCTGCTGCCGGCCACCTATGCGCTGCCTCCGGTGTCGGCGCTGATCATGCTGGCCGGCATCTACTACGGCGCCCAGTACGGCGGCTCCACCACCGCCATTCTGGTGAATCTGCCCGGCGAATCGTCGTCGGTGGTGACCGTGATCGACGGCTACCAGATGGCACGCAAGGGCCGCGCCGGCCCGGCGCTGGCGGCCGCCGGCCTGGGCTCGTTCTTTGCAGGTTGTGTCGGCACGCTGATGCTGGCTGCGTTTGCGCCGCCGCTGACCGAGCTGGCCTTCAAGTTCGGCCCGGCCGAATATTTCTCGCTGATGGTGCTGGGCCTGATCGGTGCCGTGGTGCTGGCCTCGGGCTCGCTGCTCAAGGCGGTGGCCATGATCATCCTGGGGCTGCTGCTGGGCCTGGTCGGCACCGACGTGAACTCCGGCGTGGCGCGCTACAGCTTCGACATCCCCGAGTTGACCGACGGCATCGGCTTCGTGGCGATTGCGATGGGCGTGTTTGGCTACGGTGAAATCATCACCAACCTGGCGCAGCCCGAGGAGGAGCGCGAGGTGTTCACCGCCAAGGTGCAGGGCCTGTTCCCGACCAGGCAGGACTTCAAGGACATGCTGCCTGCCGTGCTGCGCGGCACCGCGCTGGGGTGTGCGCTGGGCATCCTGCCGGGCGGCGGCGCCTTGCTGTCTTCCTTTGCCGCCTACGCGCTGGAGAAAAAGACCAAGTTGCGGCCCGGCGAAGTGCCGTTCGGCCAGGGCAACATCCGCGGCGTGGCGGCCCCCGAGTCGGCCAACAATGCCGGCGCCCAGGCCTCGTTCATTCCGCTGCTGACGCTGGGCATCCCGCCGAACGCCGTGATGGCGCTGATGGTGGGGGCCATGACCATCCACAACATCCAGCCGGGCCCGCAGGTGATGACCAGCAACCCCGAACTGTTCTGGGGCCTGATCGCTTCCATGTGGATCGGCAACGCCATGCTCATCATCCTGAACCTGCCGCTGATCGGTATCTGGATCAAGCTGCTGTCGGTGCCTTACCGCTACCTGTTCCCGGCGATCGTGCTGTTCTGTGCGGTGGGGGTTTACACCACCAACAACAACACCTTCGACGTCTGGGTCGTGGGCGCCTTCGGCATCGTCGGCTATCTGTTCAACAAACTCGGATGCGAGCCGGCCCCCATGCTGCTGGGCCTGATTCTGGGACCGATGATGGAAGAAAACCTGCGCCGGACCCTGCTGCTGTCGCGCGGCGACTGGAGCGTCTTTCTCACGCGCGGCCTGTCGGCGGCCCTGCTGGCGGCGGCGCTGGCGCTGGTGGTGATTGTGATGCTGCCCTCCGTGAAGGCGAAGCGCGAAGAGGCGTTCGTGGAAGAGTAACGCGCTGATAGCGGCAGACAAGCGGCACCTTCGGGTGCCGTTTTCGTTGTGCCGGACAATAGCGGGCGCCGCACCGAAACGAGAGCGAGAGCATGAACCTCAATCACAGAAACCCCTACCCGTCGACGCGCATCCCGGTGTTCGCCCGCAACCTGGTCTCCACCTCGCACCCGCTGGCCGCGCAGGCCGGGCTGCGTATGCTGCTGGAGGGCGGCAACGCGGTCGATGCGGCAGTTGCGGCGGCCGCCGCCATGACGATCTGCGAGCCGGTCAGCAATGGGCTGGGCGGCGACGCGTTCTGCATCTTGTGGGACGGCCAGGCGCTGCACGGGCTGAACGCCTCGGGGCGCGCGCCGCAGGCCTGGACGCGCGAGTACTTCCGCGCCAGATACGGTGCCGACGCGGCGAGGCCGCCCAAGCGCGGCTTCGATGCCGTCACGGTGCCCGGTGCGGTTGGCAGCTGGGTGGCCCTGAGCGAGCGCTTTGGCAAGCTGCCGTTTGCCGACCTGCTGCAGCCCGCCATCGAGATCGCCGAGCGCGGCTATCTGGTGCCGCCGGTGGTGCAGCGAAAGTGGGCGGCCGCGGTGGCCGAGCTGCAGTCGCTGCCCGGTTTTGCACAGGCCTTTTTGCCGTGGGGCCGGGCCCCGAACGTCGGTGAATTGTTTCAATTCAAGGCTGCGGCGCGCGCCCTGCGGTCCATTGCGGCTACGAAAGGTGAAGCGTTCTACCAAGGTGAGATTGCCGAAGCGATCGTACGTTTCTCGCAGCAGCACGGGGGCAGCCTGACGCTGCGCGATCTGGCCGCGCACCGCCCCGAGTGGGTGCAGACGATCGCCCGGAATTACCGCGGCCACACCCTGCACGAGATCCCGCCCAACGGGCAGGGCATTGCCGCGCTGATGGCGCTCGGCATGCTGGGGCAGTTCGATGTGGCGGGCCTGCCGGTGGACGGCGTCGACTCGCAGCATGTGCAGATCGAGGCCATGAAGCTGGCCTTTGCCGATGTCTACCGTTACGTGGCCGAGCCATCGTCAATGGAGGTGACGGCCGCGCAAATGCTCGATGACGGCTACCTGGCCTCGCGTGCCAAACTCATCGACATGAAAAAAGCGCAGGACTTCGGCGCCGGCAACCCGGCCCGCGGCGGCACCATCTACCTCACGGCGGCGGATGAGAACGGCATGATGGTCAGCTTCATCCAGAGCAACTACATGGGTTTCGGCTCGGGCTGCGTCGAGCCCGAATTTGGCGTGAGCCTGCAAAACCGGGGCCACGACTTCAGCCTGGACGTGGCCAGCCCGAACGCGGTGGCGCCGGGCAAGCGGCCGTTCCACACCATCATCCCCGCGTTTTTGACGAAGGACGGCCATCCGCTCATGAGCTTCGGCGTGATGGGCGCCGGCATGCAGCCGCAGGGCCATCTGCAGACGCTGGTGCGCATGCTCGACTACGGCCAGAGTCCGCAAGCCGCCTGCGACGCGCCGCGCTGGCGCTGCTACGCGGGCCTTAATCTCCGCGTCGAGGCCAGCATGGACCCGGTCACCGTGCAGGGCCTGCAGCATCGTGGCCATCGCGTCGCGGTCATCGACGACCCGTACCAGGACTTCGGCGCTGGCCAGTTCATCTGGCGCATGGGCGACCCCAGGGTCGAAGGCTACATGGCCGCCAGCGATGCCCGGCGCGACGGCCAGGCCGCCGGCTTCTGAGGCTGCATCTTGAGCCTCGTTTCAGAACAAAAAAGGCCGGTAGACCTGAAGGTACATGGACCGGTAGCTACGAAAAGCGTAGCGTCCGGCTTGCTGCTCGCGACCCTGGGCGCGATTGCCTTCAGCGGCAAGGCGATCATCGTCAAGCTGGCGTACCGCTACGGCGTGGATGCCGTCACGCTCATCATGTACCGCATGCTGTTCGCGCTGCCGATCTTTGCCGTGATGGCGTGGTGGGCCACCTATCGCCGCACGGGCGGCACGGCGGCCGCGCTCACGCGCCGCGACTGGCTGGGCGTGCTCGGGCTCGGCGTGAGCGGCTACTACCTGGCCAGCTTTCTGGACTTTGCCGGCCTGCAGTACGTCACGGCATCGCTGGAGCGGCTCATCCTGTACCTCAACCCGACGCTGGTGCTGGTGCTGGGCTGGCTGTTCTACCGCAAGCGGGTGGTGCCGCTCCAGGTCGTGGCCATGGCCATCAGCTATTGCGGGGTGCTGGTGGTGTTCAGTCACGAGATCAAGCTGCAGGGCGAGGACGTGATGCTGGGCGCCTTGCTGGTGTTTGCCAGTGCCGTCAGCTACGCGGTGTACCTGGTGTACAGCGGCGAGCTGGTGCGGCGTATCGGCGCCTCGCGCCTGGTGGGGCTGGCGACCATGGTGGCGTGCCTGTGCTGCATCCTGCAATTTTTGCTGCTGCGCCCCCTGAGCGCCGCGCTGGTGGCGCCCCAGGTCATCTGGCTCTCCCTCCTGAATGCCACGCTGTGCACCGCCGTGCCGGTGTTGCTGGTCATGATGGCGGTGGAGCGCATTGGCGCGGCGCTGGCGGCGCAGGCCGGCATGGTGGGACCGATGTCGACCATCCTGATGGGTGTGCTGATTCTGGGCGAGCCGTTCAACGCGTGGATCGTCGTGGGCACCGCGCTGGTCATGGGCGGCGTCTTTCTGGTATCAAAATACAGGGACTGACGGAGACCGTCAGCTCAAGGAGTTCAAAAAATGGATCTGGGTATTTCGGGCAAATGGGCGCTGGTCTGCGGTGCCAGCAAGGGCTTGGGGCTGGGCTGCGCGCAGGCGCTGGTGCGCGAGGGCGTGAACGTCGTGATCAACGCACGCGGCGCCGAGACGCTGCAGGCGGCTGCTAGCAAATTGATAGCTGACTGTGCAGGTTCCACAAAGGCTAGCGTGCTGTTTGTTGCTGCAGACATCACCACCCCCGAGGGCCGCGCCGCGGTGTTTGCCGCACCGGGCGGGCCGGGCCGGGACTTCGACATCGTGGTCACCAACGCCGGCGGGCCGCCGCCCGGCGACTTCCGCGACTGGGACCGCGACGCCTGGATCCGCGCGGTGGACGCCAATATGCTCACGCCCATCGAGCTGATCCGGGCCACGGTCGACGGCATGGCGGCGCGCGGTTTTGGCCGCATCGTCAACATCACTTCCAGTTCCGTGAAAGCGCCGATCGACATCCTGGGTTTGTCCAACGGCGCGCGCAGCGGCCTGACCGGTTTCGTGGCGGGCGTGGCGCGCAGCAAACTGGCAAAGCAGGGGGTCACCCTGAACAACCTGTTGCCCGGCGTCTTCGATACCGACCGCATCAAGAACATGGCGCAGCGCACCTCCGAGCAAACCGGCCAGCCGATCGAGGTCATCCTGCATGCGCGCGTCAAAAACATTCCGGCGCAGCGCTTCGGCACCCCCGACGAGTTTGGTGCCATCTGCGCCTT
Organism: Polaromonas sp. C04; assembly: GCF_002002705.1. GTDB lineage: Bacteria > Pseudomonadota > Gammaproteobacteria > Burkholderiales > Burkholderiaceae_C > Rhodoferax_A. The sequence goes on from NZ_MUNS01000020.1 coordinate 177,988, forward strand.
TTTGTGCAGCACCCATGCCGCCTATATCACCGGCCAGAATGTGCTGGCCGACGGCGGGGCGTATCCCGGGACTTTTTAGCGCAAGCGCCCCGTGCGGGCGGCGGCCAGGCGCCCGGCAGTGCGACTCGCATTGCCGGTGCGCCCTGGTCCGAAGTTCCCTGCTCCCGAAGCGGATTTCTTCTTGAGGCAAGCCAACCCATGACCTCGGTCATGGGATATGGAATTCAGAGGCAAGCTCAGCCCGTCATTTTTTCAAATTGACGGGCTGTCTGCCTTTGCGCCGGGACAGTTGCGGTGGCGGATAGCTGTCATGAAAAGCCAAGTCCGAGGCATGCAATGGCAAGCAGGAAGTGACGCCAGGCCAGATGATTCACTTGTCGCTTCAGACTTGATATTTCAACTTGGAGACCCTTCATCATGAACTTCCTTGACGGCCATCTGTATCCTGAGAACCAGCAGCCCCTGATCATTACCGCCGCCCCCTATGCACCGGGCTGGATTCCCTCGGACTTTCCGGAAGACATCCCGATCACCATGGAGGAGCAGATCCAGAAGGCGGTGGATTGCTATGAAGCCGGTGCCACCGTATTGCATCTGCACGTGCGCGAAGCCAATGGCAAGGGCTCCAAGCGCCTGTCTATGTTCAATGAGCTGATCGCCGGGGTGCGCAAGGCGGTGCCCGAGATGGTTATCCAGGTAGGCGGCTCCATCAGCTTCGCACCCGAGGACGATGGTGCTGCAGCCAAGTGGCTCTCCGACGACACGCGCCACATGCTGGCCGAACTCACTCCGAAGCCCGACCAGGTGACGGTGACCGTCAACACGACCCAGATGAACGTGACCGAGCATGCGGGCATCGATGACTTCAAGGGCGTTTCGCGCGGCTTCCCTCACCTCTACTCCACCTACAAGGACATGATCGTGCCCTCGAACCCCAGCTGGGCCGAGGAGCACATCCGCCGCCTGAGCAAAGCGGGTATCCAGAGCGCCTTCCAGTGCTACAACATCAACAGCTTTGAAACGATTGAGCGGATGATTCGCCGCGGCGTCTACAAGGGCCCGCTGGTGATGAATTGGGTGGCCATCAGCGGCGGCATGGACCAGGCGAACATCTACAACCTGGCCAACTTCCTGCGTGCTGCGCCCGATGGCTCGGTGATCACGGTGGAGAGCTCGGTGCTCAATGTGCTGCCCATCAACATGATCGGCATGGCTCTGGGCCTGCATGTGCGCTGCGGCATTGAGGATGTGCTCTGGAAGCAGGACCGCTCGGGCAAGGCCAACTCCGTCGAGCAGATCAAGCAGTTGGTGCGTATCGCCGGCGAATTTGGTCGCCCGATTGCGACAGGACAGCAGGCTCGCGAGATTCTGAAGATTGGTGTCTTCTACGAAACGGCAGACCAGACGCTTCAGGAAAATGGCTTCGCGCCCAATCGCAACGGGGGCAACCAGGGCTTCCTGCGCAAGCCGGACTAACGCCGCCGCGTTGATACAACCACAACAGGATACAAAAAATGGCAAGGATCGTTAAATTCTACGAAACGGGCGCTCCCGACGTACTGCGGTTTGAGGATGCAGACGTTGGTGAACCGGGGCCGGGAGAGGTTCGCCTGCGCCACGTGGCGGTGGGCCTGAACTTTGCCGATACTTATTTTCGCAGCGGCATCTACCCAGTTCCGCTGCCCAGCGGCATCGGCAACGAGGCGGCCGGAGTGGTCGAGGCCGTCGGTGCCGGCGTGACCGATTTTGTGGTCGGTGACCGTGTGACCTACACGGGCTTTACCAACACGCTGGGCGCCTACAGCACGCAGCGGCTGATCTCTGCCGCACCGCTGATCAAGCTGCCCGAGGGCATCAGCTGCGAGACCGCGGCTGCAATGACCATGCGCGGTTTGTCTGCTTCCTACCTGTGCCGCAGGATTTTCCCGTTCCAGGGCGGTGAAACCATACTGCTGCATGCTGCCGCCGGTGGCGTGGGCCTGATCGTGTCCCAGTGGGCCAAACTTCTGGGCCTCCATGTGATTGGAACCGTTTCTACCGAGGCCAAGGCCGAAGTGGCACGCGCCCATGGTTGCGAGCACATCATCTATTACAGCCACGAAGACGTTGCCAAGCGCGTGCGCGAGATCACCAACGGCGTGGGCGTCTCCGTGGTTTTTGACAGCGTGGGCAAAGACACATTCATGGCGTCGCTGGACTCGCTCAAGCGCCGCGGTTTGCTGGTGTGCGTGGGAACCGCTTCCGGAAAAATCCCCCCGTTCGACCCTGCCATCCTGGCCCGCAAAGGCTCCGCATACATCACCCGTCCAGGTTTGGCCGACTACATCGCGGATCCGGCCGAGAAGGCGGAACTGGTCGGGGAGCTGTTCGGCCATGTGGCGGCAGGGCGCATCCGCATCGAGATCAACCAGCGGTATGCCCTGGAGGATGCGGTGCAGGCGCATCGTGATCTTGAAGGCCGGAAGACAACCGGATCATCCATATTCGTTATTTGAGGATTCCGCTTTCAAAGGTGAACTTTCATGGTATTAAATTCATTGAAACTGCGAGTCTTCGCGATAGCTGCGCTTTCCTGGCTAACGGCGGTATCGCCTGCGCTGGCGCAGCAATGGCCGGATAAACCCATTCGGTTGATCGTCCCTGCACCTCCTGGCGGCATTTCCGACGCGGCGGCACGCCTGCTCGCTGAGCAGCTACGGGCCAGTCTTGGTCAGCCCGTGGTGGTGGACAACAAGCCAGGCGGTTCGGCCGTCATCGCCGAACGGGCCATGATGAGCGCGCCTACTGATGGGTACACCTTGATGGTGGGGCCATCAAGTGTTCTGACCGATATACCACTCACCGTCAAGACACCTTACGACCCGCTCAAGACGTTCACCTATGTAGCAGAAATCACCAGCATATTCCATGTGCTGGTGGCCAATGCAAACTTTCCGCCCAACAATGTCAAAGACTTACTGGATTACGCCAAGAGTCATCCCCACTCGGTCAGCATAGCGAATTCCAGTGTCGGCAACCGCTCGGATCTTCTCGGCGAGATGCTCAGGGCAAAGAGCGGCAATGACATCCTGGTCGTTCCGTACAAGGGTTCAGCTCCTGCACTGGTCGACTTGATGGGAAACCAGGTGCAACTGACCTTTGATGTTGTCAGCAACGTCGCCCCACTTGTCAAGAGTGGCAAGCTGAAGGCGCTTGCAATAGCGTCGTCGACACGCTCCCAGTACCTTCCCAAGGTTCCCGGTTTCGGCGAATTGGGGTTGCCTGATTTTGTCCTTCCTCACGCGAGCGTTGGCGTCTTTATGCTGAGCAGCACGCCCAAACCGCTTGCCGATCGAATCCGGAGCGAAATGGCGAAGGTTGTACATGCAGCCAAATTCCGCGAAGCGCTGGCCGCGCAGGGCTTCGATCTACCGCAAGATGCCTCAATGGATCAGCTTCGGCAGATACTGGCCGCGACCATGGCCAACAATCGAGCCATCATAAGGAAGCTGCAACTCAAGATCAGTCCTGACTAAGCCTCTGCCTCGAATTACGGCAATGGCCCTGTGGACCGTTACCGGTTGGTCGTCCGGCAGGTACTTGTACTCGCGCAAATGCGTTTGCCGTCAGGCGTTGATTGCCGATCAGGCATTCAGAGCAGAGCAGATCAAGTCCAGGTAAACGTCAAGATCAACATGGAGCGTGCACGGCAATTCGCTCTCAGACTGCGGTGCTCGCGCTCAGGTTTCCGGTCAAGGGTGGCGCCACATCCAGCTTCACATCGGAGATCTGCGCCACATCCGCGTCATAACTGCACATTGCGATGACATAAACCACCGCGGCCAGTGTGCTGAACAGCGAAGTGACTGCCAGTGCCTGCCGCAAACCCCATTGGTCGGACAGGACACCCGCCAGGAACGGGCCCACGGCCAGGCCAAACAGGTTCTGAAACAGGGTAAGGACGGCCGCACCGGTCGAGCGCACACCCGGGTGAACGACATCAATGACGATACCGGCACCCACACCCGGGGTGCAGGTCAGGAAGAAGCCCCCGAGAACGATCAGCGTGAACTGTGCATCGCCCGTGTAGGTACCGCCAAACGCCACCATGAAGATCACCGAGGTGAGCACGCACAGCACGGACAGCAAGGGTAGCTTGTTGCGCGGCTTGCGAAGTGCCAGGCGGTCCACCACAAACCCCCAGAACACGCAACCAAAGGCTCCGGCCAAGATCACCACTGCCGTTTGCTTGCCTGCAGCCTCCGGAGTCATGCTGTGGAAACGGTTCAGGTAGCTGGGCAGCCACGCCCAGACGGCCGACAACGTAATCAATTGCAACGCCCCTCCGACACAGACCCACAAGAGCGTGCGCGCGCGCGCCATCGTGCCAAAGATATGCTTGAGAGTTCCCCCCAGAGACTGGGCTACCTGGCCCTGTTTTGGCGTCAGTGCCGCAGTCTTGTAGTCGCGCACGAATAGATAAAGCACGGCCAGTACAAGTCCCGGCACACCGACCACGCCGAAGGCGGCCTTCCAGCCCCAGTGGGCCGCGATTACGCCCCCCAGCACCACGCCCAGTACCGAGCCCAGCGATCCTGCAGCGAGGAAGGCGCCGAGCACGGCACTGCGCAAACGCTTGGGATACAGTGTCGCGATAAGGGCTGCCCCTGCGGAGCCGTAGCCGGCTTCACCCGCCCCCACCACCGCACGCGCCACAAACAGTTGGCCGAAATTGGCCGTGAACATGCAGGAAATAGAGGCCACGCTCCATATGCCGGCCATCACAACGATGCTCTTCACACGGCTCACGCGGTCTGCCAGCAGCGATAGTGGTAGTGTGCCCACTGCCACCACGATGGAAATGATGGAAACCAGGGAACCCAGTTGTTTGTCACTCAGGTTCCATTCGCTCTTGATGTGGGGAAATAGCGAGACGATGACCTGCCGGTCGATGTAATCGAACAGCATGAGCCCGAAGGTCATGGCAAAGGCAAACCAGGCTTGCCGCTTGCTGATCAGGTAGTCGTTGTTGCCGGCCTCGGGGCCGTCGGGTATCACGTTCATGCTTGTCTCCTAATTTTTTTGAATTGATTCAACCTTCAGTCATCAAGTCTGTGGACACGGACTTGATTGCTGAACAGGCTGGCTCGCCGGCGCGCGGCTTGAGTCTCTTTTCAGGGTGACGGCAGCTGCTTGCAGGCCTGAAGGTCGTTTTATGAAGGGCTGCCGCAGGATGCCAGGTATGGCAAGTTTCTTACGGTAGATCAGGTAGATGTATGCCCGGGACCTACGCAAGCGCGGCAGTATTCCCGGTTGCGTCGAGCTTGGCGATCTCCTCGATGAGCATCGGCGCTGCCATGCTGTTCGCGTGAAGGCCAAGCACACTCACCCCCTGGAGTACGGCAGTGATCTCCTCCTTCGTAGCGCCCAATTCCAGCGCTCGACGTATGTGGCGCCGGGTGCCTGGCGCGTACATGTGAGTGCACGAGGCATCCACTGCAATGGCGATGAACTCCCACACCTTGGGTTCGATCAGACCTTTGGCCATCGGGTGCATGGCCATCGCCATGAATTTCTCAGTCCAGATCGGGTCAAGTTCGGTGAAACCATCCCAGTCGGCATTCCACTTCTCGGAGATACGAAGCTCATCGCAAATCGGCGTGTCGGATTTGAGCGGAATAGCCGTTTGGCTGAAACTCATTTCGGGGCCATCGGGCGCCACGTTCATGCTTGTCTCCTAATATTTATGAAATACCGGCCACCGTCCTGACGCATATCGCCCACGGCCGAGGCGGGGAACTTACTCGGTGGCCAACCGTTGTATCAAGGCCTAGGCCATGGGCCACACAGCAAAACCGGATACCGGGTTGAGGAGGCATGGCCTGCTGCATCGCGTGTTCAGGCCGCCTTGCGCAGGAAGCCTTGCTGGCCGCCGTTGCGGTTGGGTGCAAAGCCGTTGGCCAGCAGGCTTTCTTCCACGGTGTCGTAGAACACGCCGATCTTGCTGATCTCGCGCGCCTGTTGGGCAGTCGCGATCGGGCGGCTGAGCTCGCGCGAGATGCGCACCAGCTGCTCGATCTGCTTGGCTGTGCCGATCTTGGCCGTGCGCGACTGGTTCCAGAGGTTGTCCTCCGTGCCGGTGCGCACGTGCAGGCCCAAGGCGATGCCCATCGTGTTCACTGGCAGCACGTTGAGTACCGAGGCTTCCACCGTCAGCACCGCGCCGTCAGGCACGGCGCGCACGATGTTGGCCATGTTGTAGAGGTTGGCCGCGTCCATGCCGCCACCGATGGCCACCCAGTTCATCACCAGCGGGCCCTTGTAGACGCCGCGGCGCATCAGGCGCTCCACCGACTCGAAGCTGTTGATGTTGTAGCACTGGAAGGCGCTCTGGATGCCGGCCTTGGTCAGGCGGCGGACGTGCTCCTCGACCCAACCCGGCTGCGCCGGCACCGTCATTTCCTTGTAGGCATTGAAGACCGCCGGGTCTTCCATCGAAGTACCCTTGATGTCCCGCATGTCAAACTGTTCAAGGACATTCATTTGTGACGTGTTGACTGTCACCGTGACTTGGTCGGGCTTGGGGTCGAGCTCGGCCAGCATGTGGCGCGTGTCGTCGGAGAGCCATTTGGCCGCGGCACCATCGGTCTCGGGCGCGAAGCTGATGGAGCCGCCCACCTGGATGATCATCTCGGGCACCGCGTTGCGCACACCGGCGATCAGCTCGTTGAACTTGGACAGGCGCTTGCTGCCCCTGCCGTCGAGCTCGCGCACGTGCAGGTGCAGCACGGTGGCGCCGGCGTTGTAACAGTCCACCGCCTTCTGGATTTGGTCCTCCATCGTGACCGCGATCTCCTCGGGAAAGTCCGAGGGCATCCACGACGGTGCGTAGGGCGCGGCCGTGATGATCAAGGGTTGCTGGTTTTCAGGGAAAAGGTGACCGTCGAGAAAGTTCATGTCATGTCTCCAAAGGCAGGTTCGGGGTAAGAAAAAAGTCTGAGAAAAGGCGTTGGTGAACCCGGTGTTTAGTAGGGCTTGTCTCCGACGATGCCGGCACGCTCCATCTTGCGGTGGCATGGCGGATAGTCCATCACTGCGTAATGCTGGGTAGAGCGGTTGTCCCAAATCGCCACACTGTTGGGTTTCCAGCGCCAGCGCACCTGGTATTCGGGGATCATGGCCTGGCTGAGCAGATACTGAAGCAGGGCCGCACTGCCCTGTGTGTGGTCCTGGCCATAACGCACGCGCGCAGGCGTGTGGTAGTTGGTGAAGTGGGTAGTGAAGCCATTGACAAACAGAACCTTCTCACCGGTTTCTGGGTGGGTACGAACCACGGGGTGCTCGGCGTCCGGAAACTGTGCTTTCAGCGCCAGGCGCTTCTCAATCGGCATGGCCGCGCCAAAGCTGGCCTCAATGCTGTGACGCGCGCGCAGGCCCTCAATCTGCTGCTTGACAGTCTCTGGCAGCTTCTCATAGGCCAGAACCATATTGGCCCACATGGTGTCGCCGCCTACGGGTGGGCATTCCACACAACGCAGCACCGCGCCGAACTGAGGCGCTTCGCGCCAAGTGGCATCGCTGTGCCACGAGTTCTCGTACCGATCGTTTGGCTGGTCCGGCGACTTGTAGATGCGTACCAGGCCAGGGTTATCGGGGTCGCTGCCCACAACCGGGTGGTCTTCGAGCTCACCGAAGCGGCGGGCAAACGCCACGTGATCGGCGCGTGAAATGTCTTGATCACGCAGAAACAGCACACGGTGCTTCAGCAGTGCGGCACGGATCTCGGCGAACAAGGCGTCGTCTTTGGCCGCGTCGGCGAGGTTGACGTCGATCAGTTCGGCGCCAATCGCACAGGTCAGAGGTTCAATGCGCATGATTTGTCTCCTATTGGGGTTTCAGATCACAAAAATCGAAGAGCCTATGGTCTTGCGGGACTCCAGATCGCGGTGGGCCTGCACGGCGTCCTGCAGCGCGTAGCGCTGGTTGATCTCGATGCGGATGCGCCCTGCTGCTACGTGGCCGAACACTTCGTCGGCCAGCTCCGCCTTCTCGGCCGGGTCGGCGATGTAGTCGGCCAGGGCCGGGCGGGTCACGTACAGCGAGCCCTTCCTGGCCAGAATTTGTGGATCGAATGGCGGGATCGCGCCGGAGGCCGTGCCCACGCACACCAACAGGCCGCGCCGCTTGAGCGAGTCCAGCGAGGACATGAAGGTGGTTTTGCCTACGCTGTCGAAGACCACGGACACGCCCACGCCATTGGTGAGTTCGCGCACGCGTTTGGCCACGTCCTCATGGCTGTAGTTGATGGTGTGATCACAGCCGTGGGCGCGCGCCACTTCGGCCTTGGCATCGGTCGACACCGTGCCGATCACCATCAGCCCGAGCAATTTGGCCCACTGCGAGACGATCAGGCCCACGCCACCGGCGGCGGCGTGCAGCAGCACGGTGTCGCCCGCCTTGAAAGGGTAGATTCGGCGCATCAGGTAGGCCGAGGTCAGGCCGCGCATGGTCATAGCGGCAGCGGTCTCGAAGGCGATCGCCTCGGGCAGCTTGATCAGCGGCTCGGCCGGAATCAGGCGCTCCGTGCTGTAGGCCCCCAGGGTGTTGATGAAGCCTGTGTAGGTGACCCGGTCGCCGGCCACGACGTTCGTCACGCCCGGGCCCACTGCTTGCACGACACCCGAGGCTTCGACCCCCATCCCATTGGGCAGGGGAATCGGGTAGGTGCCATTGCGGAAATAGGTATCGGCGTAATTCAGACCTACGGCGACGTGGCGTAGCCGGACTTGACCCGGCCCCGGCTCGCCCACTTCGACATCCTCGTAGCGCAGGACCTCAGAGGCGCCCGCTTCATAAAAGCGTACGGCTTTGACCATGTTGCGTCTCCTTTATTTGTGTTAATGGAATAAAGTGAACTGTAGAGATTGCGCGGCCTGCGCGCTTCGCAACTTGCGCCACGCACTTCGCATTTCATGCCAGAATGCCGGTCGTCTCGATACCTTTAAGCTCATGACTACACTGGTTCGCGCTGCGGCGCTCACCAATTTTTTCGAGGTGGCCCGCGACCTCGGGTACAACCCGCAAGACACGCTGCGCCGGGCAGGTCTGAGCCGTGCGCTGCTGGAAAACCCCGAACAGCGCATCCCGGTCGAAGCAGCGGTGGCGCTACTCGAAGATGCAGCCCGGTCCTCGGGCTGCCTGACCTTTGGCCTGCGCATGGCGGAGTCGCGTCAGCTGTCGAACTTCGGCGTCGTGAGCCTGCTGATCAGCCACCAGGCCACGCTGCGCGATGTGTTGACCACCACCATGCAGTACCGCCACCTGCTCAACGAGTCGTTGGCGATGCAGATTGAGGACGCTGGCAAGATGGTCATCGTGCGCGAGGAAATCGTGTCCGAAGCCCCGGCCCGGCAGTCCATTGAACTCGCCATCGGCGTGCTGTTTCGCATGTGCGCGGCGCTGCTGGGGCCACGCTGGCGGCCCTACAGCGTCAACTTCAGCCACGACGCGCCGCCGGAACTGAGCCTGCACCGGCGCCTGTTTACCTGCCGGCTCGAATTTGGCAGCGAATTCAACGGCATCGTGCTCGCGGCCGCCAATCTGGACGCCCCCAACCCCTCGGCCGACCCAGCCATGGCGCGCTACGCGCAGCGCTTCGTTGAATCCCAGCCGAGCGTCAACGAGCCGTCTGTCGTGCTGGAGGTGCGCAAGGCGATTTACCTCATGTTGCCGTCGGGCCGCGCCACCAGCGACTATGTTGCCCAAGGCTTGGGACTGAGCGTGCGCACGCTGCAGCGCCAACTCGACGAGGCGGGCGCGAGCTTCACCGAGCTCCTCAACGAGGTGCGGTGCGAGCTGGCGCAGCGCTACATGGACAACCCCCAGTACAACCTGGCACGCGTCTCCGAACTGCTGGGCTACTGTGCCCCCAGTTCCTTCACGCGCTGGTTCGCGGCCCAATTCGGTGCCGCCCCCGCGGCCTGGCGCGCACGACGCAAGCGTCCGGCGCCTTGAGTACCCGCCAGCCTCAGGGCTGAGGTGGCTGAGGCAAACGACGCGACTGCGTGACGCTGCGGCCGAAGGCGGACCGGAACCAATGACTAAAGGCACTGGGCGCCGAAAAGCCCAGCAGGCTGGCCACCGCGCTCAGGGGCAGGTCGCTGTCGCGCAGATGGCGCAGCACCAGTTCCGAGCGTACCTCGTCGAGCAGTTCGGAAAAGGTGGTTCCCTCCGCCGCCAGGTGGCGGTGAAGAGTGCGGCGGTCCACGTTCAGGTGCTGGGCAACCTGCTGGGCCGTGCAGCGCCCGCCCGGCAGCAGTGCCGCGATCAGCTGCCGTACCGTGTCACGCGCGCCCTGGCTGTGGCGCGACAACGCGCGATCCAGGTGGTCGCGGGCGAACCGCGAGATGCCTGTGTCGGCGTGCGCGTGCCGGGTCCGGAGATCCGCCGCCGCACATACCAAGCCATTGAACTCCTGGTTGAAGTCCACTCGCGTGCCGAAAAACGCACGGTGCCCCGCCAAGTCACGCGGCGGGCGATGAACAAAACACACACGCAAGGGGCGCCACTGTGGTCCGACCAGCTCGCGCAGGATGCGAAACATTACCCCCACGGCCAGCTCCATGGGCTGGCGCATGGACAGCGACTGCGAGCCCAGCATCTCCTCGCGTATCGTCACCGTACCGGCCGCATCCTCGACCTGCACGATCAACGATGGGTTGATCAACCTGAGGTAGCGGCACAGCGTGTCCAGGGCCTGCCGGGGGGTGGACTCTTCCTTGAGCACCAGGCTGATAGGACCGAGGTTGGACAAGGTGCGCCGCGCCGCCAGGCGCAGGGCAAAGTCCTCCACGCCGGTCGCGTGCGCGCTGTTTTCCAGCAACTCCCGCACCGACTCCGTCGACACCAGGGTTTCGGGGTCATCCAGGCAGCGTGGCGACAGGCCGACCTGCCTCATCATGCTGTGAAAATCCAGGCCCAGCGACTGGGCCAAATTCACGTAGTCGCTGAGGCTGGCACTGCGAAGAGGACTCATTAGGGTTGTCACCAGCTTGTCCCAATTTAGACAGTCAATGTCCCAAATTATCAAGCAAATACGTTCATCTGTTTCTACTATCTGCGCCATGACCTAGTGGCGACACGGCACACTTTTGTTCAATAATTTTCTGAAACCCTTAGAGACTCACAATGAAAAAATCCCTAGTTGCTCTGGCTGCCCTCGCTTTTGTCGGTGCGGCCTCTGCCCAATCCTCAGTGATGCTGTATGGTGTTCTGGATGCAGACATCGCCCACTTCAGTCAAGGCGGTCTCGGCAAAACGATGTTGACCAGCAGCGGCAACTCTGGAAGCCTGCTCGGTTTCCGTGGCACGGAGGACTTGGGCGGCGGCTTGTCGGCCAATTTCTGGCTGGAAAGTACCTTACTCAACGACACCGGCAGCGGTCTTGGTGGAGGGTTGACCTTCAATCGTCGCTCGACCGTCAGCTTGGCCAGTGATTTTGGTGAAATTCGCCTGGGTCGTGACTACACCCCGTCGTTTATCAACCACTACGTGTTCGATCCATTCCTCCTGAGCGGGCCTGGTGCTGGCAGCAACATTACCTTGGGCGGTGGCGCCAATGGTGTGGCTGGCGGCAATGCAGCTACCGCGGTCCGCGCCAACAACTCCATCCAGTACCTGTGGGGCTTTAACCCCAATGCTATTGCCGCCATTGGCAGCGGTGTGTACGCGCAGCTGATGTACGCCTTCCCTGAGAACGTCAGCGGTATGCCGGCTCTCGGCCAATACACCGGCGGACGCCTTGGCTATGCCAATGGCCCGGTAAACGCTGCGATTTCCTATGCGCAGTCCAAAGGTACACCCTATGCTGCCGATGTTGGTCAAGGTTACAGCACCTACAAGGAACTCAACCTGGCCGGGTCGTACAGATTCGGCGTGGGTCAGCTAATGGCCCACGCGGGCACGAACAACTCCGACGCCGCCGGCACCAAGTACACCCACTGGGGGCTGGGTGCCACCATCAACGCCGGCCCCGGCTACATCCCGATCGCCTTCAACTCCATCAAGCAGAACAACGTAACCAGCGATGGTGCCAACCAGATTGCGGTGGGCTACGTGTACGCCCTGTCCAAGCGTACCGTCCTGTACGGTTCGGTTGCTCGCATCCACAACAAGAACAATGGCACCTACACCTTCTCGGGTTCCAATGGCGGCAACAACCCCGGCCTGCAGACCGCATTTGGTGGCGGTACATCGTTCGGCAATGGCACTGGTTACGGCATAGGTCTGCGGACCAGCTTCTAGTCGGGCGCTGGAGTCGCGCCAGACAATCGGTGCCAGCTGGATCGGTCGCCCACGGCGATACACATGGCCTCGTAAAGGATCACTCTCGCGCTCGCGGGGGTGCTGGCCGGCGGCGCGCGGCGCCGCGTGTGGCCCGGCTCTCCTTGGCGCTGCAACCAAATTGCGCGTGGTACCAGCGCGAGAGGCCGCTCGGTGCGGAAAAACCGAGTAAGGTCGCCACCTCCGTCAACGGACGATCGCTCTCGATGACATGACGCGTGGCGAGCTCCTTGCGGATGTCGTTCACCATCGACGAGAAGCTCTGCCCCTGTTCCGCCAGCCGGCGCTGGACCGTACGGCACACCACGCCCAGATGCTCGGCCACCTGTTCGATGCTGCAGCGCCCACTGGGCAGCAGCAGCAGGATCGCGCGCCGCACGTCCCCGAGCATCGTCGCCCCCTGCAGCTTGGGCGACGTGTCCAGCAACTGCTGTGCGTAACGCGCCATCGCAGCATCGGCCGACGGGTTGGGCGCATCGAGATCGGCCTTCGCGCAGATGATGCAGTTGTAGTCGTAGTCGAACTCGACGCACCGCCCAAACAGCCGCAGATGCGCACTAACGTCGCGCGGCGCCGGGTGCTCGAAGCACACGCGCCGCGGCTGCCAACTGGCTCCGAGGAACTGGCGCATCAACCGCAGCATCACCCCAAGCGCCAGCTCAATCCTTTGCCGCGTGGGCTGGTGCGCGTTGCCAGCCATTAAGTTCTCGCGGATAACAACCAGTCCGGCGCACTCCTCGACCATCAGCGACAGAGAACCATTGAGCAGCACCTGATAGCGCATCAGCACATCAAGCGAGTCGCGCAACGTCGCCTGGTCGCGGATCAGCATTCCCACCGCTCCAAGGTTGGACAGCAGGCGCGACTCGGCCATGCACAGTCCGAAACTCTCGTTGCCTGACATGGTTGCGGACGCCTGGAGCAGTTGCCCGACACGCTCGACCGGAATCATGAGGTCCGGTTCGCGCAATACGCTCGGACTTAACCCCGCGTCAAAGAGCATCCGCACCGGGTCCAGTCCGGCGGCACGAGCGACCTCGCTGTAGTTGGTGAGACTCGCAGCGCGGACCAGTGAAGACATCGGGAAACTGAGTAGAAGATTGGCACAAAATGATAAATGCCTGTCATGTATTGTCAAGCGGAAAAAGCCCGCCGAACCCACACTCAGAGCATCGACTGGCGATTCGACAATCCATGAGATCACCATGAAATCAACGACCCCAACCGTCCTGATCGTCCCCGGTCTGCGTGACCATGTGGCGGAGCATTGGCAAACCCTGCTGGGCGCGCGCCTGCCGAGCGTCCGCGCGGTCCCGCCCATGGGCCGAGAGGATCTCAACTGCGCCGACCGCGTCAAGGCCATCGAGCGCGAGATCGCCGCCATCGAGAGGCCCATCGTGATCGTTGCGCACAGCGGGGGCTGTGTCATGGTGGCGCACTGGGCCAGGACCACGCGCCATGCGGATGCGGTGCGTGGCGCCCTGCTGGCCACACCGCCCGATTTCGACAGCCCCATGCCGGCCGGCTATCCGAGCCTGGAGGCCTTGCGGGCTGGCGGCTGGCTCCCCGTGCCGCGTGAGCGCCTGGCGTTTCGCAGCCTGGTGGCGATGAGCCGCAACGACCCGCTGGGAGCGTATGAGCGCGTGGGCGAGCTGGCCCGGGCCTGGGGTAGCGAGATGGTCGATCTCGGCAGCGTCGGGCACCTCAACCCCGCATCCGGCTTTGGCGAGTGGCCTATGGCCGAGGCCTTGATACAACGGCTGGCCACCGAGTAAGTTCCTGCGCCTTGACCCCCGACGGTATTCGTCGGGACCGTGGCCGGTATTTCATAAATATTAGGAGACAAGCATGAACGTGATACCCGATGGCCTCAGGGCCGGCAACGACGACGACTACCTTATAAGCAAGCGGCAAGCCTGGTTTGCCTTTGCCATGACCTTTGCGCTCATGATGTTTGATTACATCGACCGGCAGGTGATCGTTTCGCTGTTTCCCCATATCAAGAGCGAATGGAATCTGAGTGACAAACAACTGGGTTCCCTGGTGTCCATCATTTCCATCGTGGTGGGGGTGGGCGGAATACCGGTGGCGCTGGTGGCAGATCGCGTGAGCCGTGTGAAGAGCATCGTTGTGATGTCCACCGTATGGAGCCTGGCCACCATCTCGTGCATGTTCACGGCCAATTTTGGTCAACTGTTTGCGGCGCGTGCGGTGGTGGGGGCGGGTGAAACCGGCTATGGCTCGGTGGGGGCCGCGCTGATCGCGACCCTGTTTCCCAAGCGCTTGCGCAGTGCCGTGCTCGGCGCCTTCTTCGCCGCCGCATCGCTGGGCGCGGTACTCGGCGTGGTGTTGGGAGGCGTGATTGCGGCCCACTGGGGCTGGAAGGCCGCCTTTGGTGTGGTCGGTGTGCCGGGACTCGTGCTGGCCCTGCTCTATCTGTTCGTGCGCGACTACAAGACCGTGGCACTGACGCCAAAAGTGAGCCAGGTGAGCCAGGTGAGCCAAGCGAGCCGCCAGTCTCTGGGTGGGACTCTCAAGCACATCTTTGGCACGCTGGCGCGCACACGCACGCTCTTGTGGGCCTGCATCGCGGGGGCGATGCAACTGGTGACGATGTCGGCCGTCACCGCGTGGCTGCCCAGCTTCCTGAACCGTTTCCACGGCATGACTCCGGCGGCGGCAGGCAAACAAACGGCGTTGGTGATATTGGTCAGCGCTGTTGGCGTCATCTTCTGGGGCATCGTGGTGGACCGCCTGGCACGTCGCCAGCCGCACAACAAACTGCCCGCTCTGTCCGTGCTGTGCGTGGCCACCGCGGTGATCTTCATGATCGCGTTTGGCGGCAGCTACACGGGTGATGCACAGTTCAAGCTGATTGTTTTTGGTGGCTTCTTCATGACTTCCATCATGGGCGTGATCACCGGCATTGCCATGGACGTCATTCACCCGGGTATGCGCTCTACCGGCGCGGCCGTACTTGCCGTCATTCTCAACCTGCTTGGCCTGGCTGTGGGGCCGTTCCTGACTGGCGTCCTGTCCGATAAATGGGGTTTGCAGCAGGCATTGGCAATTGTTCCCCTGGCCAGCATATTGGCCGCGGTGCTTTTTCTCATTGCAATGCGCACTTATGACGCGGATGTGGCCCGGATCTCCGATGTGAAGCTTGATGTGGCGCCACCCCTCGCTGGCCACCTGAACACCGGCGCCGCAGCCTGATAGCGCTATGCCTTGCAGGACGCCGTGCAGGCACATCAGGACCTGGAGGCTCGAAAGACCACAGGCTCTTCCATTTTCGTAATTTAACTAGGAGACCCTCATGCGAGTCGAACAACTGACCTGCTGCATCGGCGCCGAAATCTCGGGCGTCAACCTGGGTGATGCCGCGCGCGACGCGGACCTGTTCGCCGAAATCAAGGCGCTGCTGCTCAAGCACCGTGTGCTGTTCCTGCGCGACCAGGACATCACCCGCGCCGAGCACGTGGCCTTTGCGCGCCGCTTTGGCGAACTGGAGGACCACCCCGTTGCCGGCAGTGACCCCGACCATCCGGGTTTGGTGCAGATATACCGCAACGACAAGCGCGAGAACTACGAGAACAACTACCACACCGACGGCATGTGGCGTTTGACCCCGACCATGGGCTGCGTGTTGCGTTGTATCGAATGCCCGCCCGTGGGCGGCGACACCATCTGGGTCAACATGGTGGAGGCCTACAAGAACCTGCCCGAGGACGTGAAGAAGCGCATCGACGGCCTGCGTGCCAAGAGCAGCATTGAGCACGGTTTTGGCGCCGTCATGCCGGAAGAAAAGCGCCTGGCGCTCGGAAGGGAGAACCCCATGGTGGAGCACCCGGTGGTGCGCACCCACCCCGAGACCGGCGAAAAAGCGCTGTACGTCTGCAGCTTCACGACGCACTTCGCCAACTACCACACGCCCGAGAACGTGCGCTTCGGCCTCGACAAGACGCCTGGCGCCAGCCAGCTGCTGAACTACCTGCTCAGCCAGGCTAGCATTCCCGAGTACCAGGTGCGCTTCCGCTGGAAACCCAACAGTGTGGCCATCTGGGACAACCGCTCGACCCAGCACTACGCGGTCATGGACTACTGGCCCGCCCCGCGCAAGATGGAACGCGCCGCGATCATCGGCGACAAGCCGTACTGAGCACCGGGTTCGCCAGCGCCCATCCTCCGATTTCTTCCCTTACTCCCAATCTGCCTTTGGAGGCATGACATGAACTTTCTCGACGGCCACCTGTTCCCCGAAAACCAGCAGCCGCTGATCATCACGGCCGCACCGTATGCGCCGGGCTGGCTGCCCTCCGACTTTCCCGAAGACATCCCCGTCACCATGGAGGACCAGATCCAGAAGGCGGTGGACTGCTACAACGCCGGCGCCACCGTGCTGCACCTGCACGTGCGCGAGCTGGACGGTAAGGGCAGCAAGCGCCTGTCCAAGTTCAACGAGCTGATCGCCGGTGTGCGCAACGCGGTGCCCGAGATGATCATCCAGGTGGGCGGCTCCATCAGCTTTGCGCCCGAGACCGATGGCGCAGCGGCCAAGTGGCTCTCCGACGACACGCGCCACATGCTGGCAGAACTCGACCCCAAGCCCGACCAGGTCACGGTGACCGTGAACACCTCGCAGATGAACGTCACCGAGCAGGCGGAGCTGGCCGACTTCAAAGGCACCTCGCGCGAAAATCCCGCCATCTTCGAAGCCTACAAGGAGATGACGGTGCCCTCCCAGCCCGGCTGGGTGGAGGAGCACATCCGCCGTCTCACCAAGGCGGGCATCCAGAGCGCCTTCCAGTGCTACAACATCAACAGCTTCGAGTCGGTGGAGCGCCTGATGCGCCGCGGCGTCTACAAGGGCCCGCTGGTCATGAACTGGGTGGCGATTGGTGGTGGCATGGACAAGCCCAGCGTCTACAGCCTGGGCAACTTCGTGCGCGACGTGCCCGATGGCGCGGTGCTGACGGTGGAAAGCCACGTGCGCAACGTGCTGCCTGTCAACATGTTCGGCATCGCCATGGGCCTGCATGTGCGCTGCGGCACCGAAGACGGCCTGTGGAACCAGACGCGCACCGCCAAGGCGAGCACCGTCTCGCAGATCGAGCAGCTGGTGCGCATTTCGCGCGAGTTCGGCCGCCCGATTGCCACGGCCCGGCAAGCGCGCGAGATCAGCAAGATCGGCGTGTTCTACGACACCGTGGAAGAGTCGCTGCAGGCCAACGGCTTCGCGCCCAACCGCAACGGCGGCAACCAGGGCTTCCTGCGCAAGGCCGCCTGAGCGAGCCGTCTTTCATGAACAACCCATCGCTTCCACTCTCTGGCATCCGTGTGCTGGACCTTTCCCGTGTGCTGGCCGGCCCCTGGTGCGGCATGGTCCTGGGGGACTTCGGTGCCGAGGTGATCAAGGTCGAGCACCCGAAGCGGGGCGACGATACGCGCGACTGGGGCTCGCGCATTGGCTCGACGCAGACCGCCTACTTCAATAGCGTCAACCGCAACAAGCGTTCGGTGACGCTGGACCTGCAGACCACCGAAGGCCAGCGGCTGGCGCTGGCGGTGGCTCGGCAATGCGATGTGGTGATCCAGAACTTCAAGTTCGGCGGTGTCGAGAAAATGGGTTTGGGCTACGAGCAGGTCAAGGCTGTGCGGCCCGACGTGGTGTACTGCTCGATCTCCGGCTACGACCGCAGCGGCCCCGAGGCGGCGCGCCCGGGCTACGACCTGCTGGTGCAGGGCGAGGCCGGCTTGATGGCCCTCAATGGCGAGGCCAACCAGCCGCCGTTGAAGTTCGGCGTGGCGGTGGTGGACCTGTTCACCGGTATGTACTCGGCCCAGGCGGTGCTGGCGGCGCTATTCGAGCGCCAGCGCACCGGGCAGGGTCGCCACATCGAGATGGCGCTGTACGACTGCGGCATCATGGTCACCTCCTACTATGGCCTCGAGGCGTTGCTGATGGAAAAGGACCCGCCGCGCTACGGCAATTCCCATCCTTCTATCGTGCCCTACGGTGTATTCGACGCGGCCGATGGCCCGCTCGTCATCACCGTGGGCAACAACAGCCAGTTCGAGCGTTTTTGCCGCGAGGTGATCGAGCGCCCCGGCCTGGCCGACGATGAACGCTTCGCCACCAACGTGAAACGCACCGAGCACCGTGAGGTTCTGCTGCCGCAGATCCTGCACGAGCTGCGCAGCCGCCCGCGTGCCCTGCTGCTGCAGCGCCTGGCGGGCGCCGGCATCCCCTGCGGCGAGGTGCTGGGCCTGCACGAGGCGCTGACCTCCGAACGCACGGCTCGCGGCGGCCTGTTGACCCAGCAGCCCCACCCCGAGGTCGGCAGCATGCACGTGCTGGCGCCACCGTACCGCCTCGACGGCGAGCGCTTGCCGGTGCGCCATGCGCCGCCAGTGCTGGGCGAGGGCACGCAGGACGTGCTGTCCGAACTGCTCGGCCTGAGCGAGGCCGAGCTGCAGAGCCTCAAGGCGGCAGGTATCGTCTGACCCGCAGGACATCGTGACGTACGGCACGCCGGAGCAAGATGGCGCGTGCCGGCGGCCAGACACCTAGCGCACCAGCCTGGCGCACAGGCCGAGCCGCGCTTCGGCATCAAGACTGATGCGCGCCACCAGGGTTGCCGCGTCTTCCACGCTGTGGATCAGGTCCACGGCCTCGCCGGCCCAGACCACGGTGGTGTCGAGATTGCCGTCGCCCATCGCCTCGTGGTAGGCCGTGCGCTCGATGGGAAGGGCTTCGATCAGTTCTTCTTCGCGGCCACTCCAGCGCGTCACGAATTCATTGTGCAGCGCGCGCCCGTAGTAGCCCCGAGGCCAGCCGTAGCCGCGCACGATGTCGAAGACGCGGGTGCGCAAGGTCTCGTGGCCGCGCGCCGCCACGATGCGCTGCTTGGCGCGCTGGCGCCCGAGCGCCTCGGTGCTGGCATAAAAGCGGGTCCCGATGAGGGCACCGTGGGCCCCGAGTGCCAGTGCCGCCGCCAGGCCGCGGCCATCGGCGATGCCGCCGGCCGCCAGCACCGGCGTCGGCGCCACCGCATCGACCACGGCGGGCACCAGCGGCAGCGTGGCGCGGCCGCCGCCGTGGCCGCCGGCCTCGGTGCCCTGGGCCACGATGATGTCGGCGCCGGCCTCCTGCGCCAGCCGGGCCTCGTCGAGGTCCTGCACCTGGCAGATCAGCCGGCAGCCGGCTGCCTTGATGATGGCGCCGTGGGGCCGCGGGTCGCCAAAAGACAACATCACGGCGTCGGGCTGATAGCGCAGCACCAGTTCGATCACGCCCCGATCGACCGCCCAGGTGATCAGGCCGACGCCCCAGGGTTGCTGGGTGGCTTCCTTGGCGCGGAACATTTCCTTGCGCAGCCAGGCCGGATCGCCATAGCCGCCGCCCACCAGGCCCAGGCCGCCGGCGTTGGACACGGCCGCGGCGAGGTGCCCGCCCGAGACGCCGGCCATCGGCGCGAGAACAATCGGGTGGCGCAGGGCGAACAGGTTGGTCAGTCCGGTCTCAATCATGGTGTTGCAGGTCCAGGGGCGCTTGCGCCTGCGGGTGGATGCGGCGCAAAAGAGGGAGCAGAGTGGGCGCGAGCGGCTGTCTTTATATCATGACGTGATACAGTTTGTCCATGAAAACCCAACCGGTGAAACTGCCCGTGCGCGCCATGCCCAAAGCCGAATTCGAAAAAATGGCGCAGCTGCGCTACCGGCTGCGCCGCTTCATGCGCTTCAGCGAGGAGGCGACGCGCAAGTCGGGCGTAACGCCGCTGCAGTACCAGTTGATGCTGCAGATCAAGGGCTTTCCGGGCCGGGACTGGGCCACCGTGGTGGAGCTGGCAGAGCGCCTGCAGGCCAAGCACAACGGCGTCGTCGCCCTCGTGTCGCGCTGCGAGGCCGCCGGGCTGGTCAGCCGCAGCGCCAGCCAGAGCGACCTGCGCCGGGTCGAAGTGCGCCTGACGCCGCAGGGCGAGTTGTGCCTGGCGCGGCTGGCGCAACTGCACCGCAGCGAGCTGGCCTCGCTGCAGGCGCATCTGGGCCAGACCGATCCGGCCAAGCTGCTTGCGGCCGGCGGCCAGATGGCTTGAGCCGGCGCGTCTGGTGCAGGCTCGGCGCCGCAACGCGCCGCGCGGTTTCGTGGCACGATTCGGCGCAAGCCCGATTCACCCCATCTTCAGGAGACCCGACATGACATCCATCACCAGCAAAGCGGTTCGCATCGACCAGCAGGGCGGCCCCGAGCAGCTCAAACTCGTCGATGTGAGCGTGGGCGATCCGCGCCCCGGCGAGATCCGCATCCGGCACCGCGCCATCGGCCTGAACTTTATCGACGTGTACCAGCGCGACGGCCTGTACCCGATGCCGGTGCCGCTGCAGCTCGGCATGGAAGCCGCGGGCGTGGTCGAGGCCGTGGGCGAGGGCGTGACCCACCTGCAGGTGGGCGACCGCGCCGCCTATGCCAGTCAGCCGCCCGGCAGCTACTGCGAAGTGCGCGTGATGCCCGCCAAGTGCGTGTGCAAGCTGCCCGATGCGATCTCGTTCGAGACCGGCGCGGCCATGATGCTCAAGGGCCTGACCGCGCAGTACCTGCTCAAAAGAACGCTGCCGCAGGGCGGGCTGCAGGCCGGCGACTTCGTGCTGTTCCACGCGGCCGCAGGCGGCGTCGGGCTGATCGCCTGCCAGTGGGCCAAGGCGTTGGGCCTGCAGCTGATCGGCACCGCCGGCTCGGACGCCAAATGCGCGCTGGCGCTGCAAAACGGCGCGGCCTTCGCCATCAACTACAGCACGCAGGACTTCGCTGCGCGCGTGAAGGAGATCACCGGCGGGCAGGGCGTGAAGGTGGTGTACGACTCGGTCGGCAAGGACACCTTCGAGAAATCGCTCGATTGCCTGCGCCCGTTCGGCCTGCTGGCCAGCTTCGGCAATGCGTCCGGCCCGGTGCCGCCGTTTGCGCCCGGCATCCTGGCCGCCAAGGGCTCGCTCTACCTCACGCGCCAGACCCTGTTCCACCACATTGCCACGCGCGAGAGCACGCAGGCCATGGCCGACGACCTGTTTGCCATGGTGGGCAGCGGCCAGGTCAAGATCCACATTGGCCAGCGCTTTGCGCTGGCCGAGGTGCGGCAGGCGCACATCGCGCTGGAAGCGCGCCAGACCATCGGCTGCACCATCCTGACGCTGTGACGAAGTTGTTGCCCGATCCGGCCTGGCTGGCCGGGCTGCGCACCGCTGCCAGTCAGCCGCCCTTGCGGGCGCGTGTGCCCTTGTGGGCGGGGGAGGTTGTCATCGGTTCGGTGGAGCCGGAATTTTTGAACCAAATAGCATTCAAGCCCATACAGGGTCTGCACAGTACGCTACAAAAAGTGGAGCGTGACGGCGCCCCGGGCTGGCGCCTGACGGGAGATGTCACGGCCGGCCTCGATACCCTGGCGCGCGCCCTGCGGGACGCCGGCCTGGCCCATGTCTGGCGCAACGAGCAGCTGGCCGTGACCGGCAAGGCGGGCGAGCGCCTGGGCACGGTCGAGCGCGCGGTGGTGCGTGCGCTGGGCATCACCACGCACGCGGTACACCTGGTCGGGGCAAGCTTTGACGGCCGCGTCTGGGTGCAGCAGCGCGCGCTCGACAAGCCCAACGACCCCGGCCTGTGGGATACCTTGATGGGCGGCATGGTCGCGGCCCGCGATACGCAGCAGCAGGCCCTGGTGCGCGAGACCTGGGAGGAGGCGGGCCTGGCGCTCGATGCGCTACAGGACGTCACCCACGGCGGCCGGGTCGGCATCCGCCGGCCGTCCGGCGCGGACGAAGAGCCCGGCTACACCGTCGAGGGGATCGATTGGTACCGCTGCACCGTGCCCGCAGGCCTGGTGCCCGTCAACCAGGATGGCGAGGTGGCGCGCTTTGCCTTGCTGGATCAGCGCGAGTTGCTCTGCAAAATGCAGCAAGGCGAATTCACGCTGGAGGCGGCGCTGATTCTGGCGGCGTGGTTCGAATCCTTGTGAATCGCCCGCCATGTTTCAGCCCCGCTTTTTGCCCGACAACTTCACGCTGGCCCTGGTCGCCACGGTGGCGCTGGCCAGCGTGTGGCCGGCGCGCGGTGCGCTGGGCGCCGATTTTGAAACCCTGACCGCCGTGGCCATCGGCCTGCTGTTTTTCCTGCACGGCGCCAAGCTCTCGCGCGAGGCCATCATCGCCGGCGCCACGCACTGGCGGCTGCACCTGCTGGTGCTGGCCAGCACCTTCGGGCTGTTTCCAGTGCTCGGGCTGGCGCTCAAACCGTTGCTGGCGCCGCTGGTCACGCCAGACCTGTACCTGGGTGTGCTGTTCCTGTGCATGCTGCCGGCCACGGTGCAGTCGGCCATCGCGTTCACCTCGATCGCGCGCGGCAACGTGGCGGCCGCCGTGTGCAGTGCCTCGGCCTCCACCCTGATCGGCATTTTCATCACGCCGGTGCTGGTGAGCCTGTTCGTGGTGCCGCACCGGGCGGGGGCGGCCAGTGCCTGGAGTTCGATTGGCCACATCATGTTGCAGCTGATGGCGCCCTTTGTCGCCGGGCAGTTGCTGCGCGGCTGGATCCATCCCTGGCTGGCACGCCACGGCGGCGCGCTCAAATTCGTCGACCAGGGCTCGATCCTGCTGGTGGTCTATACCGCGTTCAGCGCCGCCGTCGTGCAGGGCTTGTGGAAGCAGGTGTCCTTCTCAAGCCTGGCCGGCCTGCTGGGGGTGTGCGCCGTGCTGCTGGCACTGATGCTGGGGCTGACCGGCTGGAGCGCGCGCCGGCTCGGCTTTACGAAGGAAGACGAAATCACCATCGTGTTTTGCGGCTCCAAGAAAAGCCTGGCCAGCGGCATTCCGATGGCCAAGGTGCTGTTTGCCTCGGGCGCGGTGGGTGCCGTCGTGCTGCCGCTGATGCTGTTTCACCAGATCCAGTTGATGGTCTGCGCGGTGCTGGCGCGGCGCTACGCGCGGCGTGCGCACGCGGCCTCCGCGCAGGACGCGGTGGCCACACCCTCGCGCTGAAGCGGCGCGGGCGTTTGCGGGCTCGCGCCCGCTTCAGGTGCGGCGGTTGTCTTCGCCCAGCGTGGCGGTCTTGAGCCGGTTCGGCGCCAGTGCGCCGGCCGACTCAAGAATCGGGTAGGCGATCGAGCAGATGTGCGAGTTGATGCGCTTCAAGTCGCTGATCAGGTCGATGTGCAGCGAACTGGTCTCGATGCTCAGCACGCTGTTCTCGCTCAGGCGGTCCAGGTGCGCCGTGGCGTAGCGCCGCTCCAGGTCGCGAAAGCGCATTTTTTCCTCGATCAGCTTCTGCGCATCGTGCACATTGCCGTTCAGGAACACGCTCATGCCCAGGCGCAGGTTGTCCACCAGGCGCGCGTGCAGCTCGCTGATCTCGGCCATGCCGGCCTCCGAGAAGCTGCGCCCCGGCTTGATTTTCTTGTCTTCCACATCGATGAGCACGCGCTCGATGATGTCGCCGACCTGCTCCATGTTGATGGTGAAGCTGATGATGTCGGTCCAGCGCCGGCTCTCTTCTTCATCGAGCGCCTCGCGCGGGATCTTCGTCATGTAGTACTTGATGGCCGTGTACAGCTCATCCACCGTGTCGTCCATCTTGCGCAGCTCCTGGGCGAGGCGCAAGTCATTGGTCTTGATCACGGTGAGCATGCCGTTCATCATGGTCTCCACCACATCGGCCTGGTGCAGGGCCTCGCGCGCGGCGCACGAGATGGCCAGCGAGGGCATGGGCAGCGCCGACGGATCCAGGTGGCGCGGGCGCATCTGCGAGGCGGACGTGTCCGGCTTCTTCGGCAGCAGCCTGGCGACGAGGCGCGCCACCGGCTGCGTCAGACCGATGAAGGCCACGCTCATGATGACGTTGAAGCCCAGGTGGAACAGCACCACGCCGTGCGTGGGACTGGGCAGAAGCGGCTGCACGTGGCGCAGCCACAGGCCGACGCAGGGCGCCATCAGCGCCACGCCCATCATCTTGAACACCAGGTTGCCGACGCTGACCTGGCGCACCTCGACGGCCGACTTGGCGGTGGTCAGCACGGCGGCCAGGCCACTGCCCAGGTTGGCGCCCAGCACCAGGCCCAGCGCCACGTCCAGCGAGATCATGGAGGAGGCGGCCAGCGCCGCGATCAGCAGCACCACGGCCAGGCTCGAATAGGCCATGACGGCCAGCAGCATGCCCAGGATGATTTCGGTCGGCAGGTCGCTGCCGACCGAGCCCAGCAGGGCGCGCACGGCAGGCGTGGCCAGCAGCGGCGCGGCGGACACCATGATCAGCTGCAGCGCCAGCAGGATCAGCCCCAGCCCGATCACGACCCGCCCGATGCGCCCGGCCAGCGTGTCCTGGCGCGTGAGGAACAGCACCACGCCGGTGAAAATGAACAGCGGCGAGAGCCAGGACAGATCGAACGAGAACAGCACGACCATCAGCGCGGTACCGATATCGGCCCCGCGCATCACGGCCAGCGCGGCCGGCAGCGTGATCAGGCCCTGACCCACAAAGGACGAGGTCATCAGCGAGGTCGCGGTGCTGGACTGCAGCAGCGCCGTCACGCCGATGCCCGAGAGCGCCGCCGTGAAGCGGTTGCCCATGCTGCGCGCGAGCACCTGCCGCAAATTGCTGCCGAACGCGCGCAGCACCCCCGTGCGCACCAGCTGGGTGCCCCAGACCAGCAGCGCGACGTCGGCGAACAGGTTGAGCAGGTCCTTCATGCGGGGCTAGCGGCCGCGTCGCACCCGGCGCAGCTCGTCGAGGATCAGGCAGGCCGCGCCCAGCGTGATGGCGCTGTCGGCCAGGTTGAAGGCCGGAAAGTGCGTGCCGTGCCAGTGAAAGTCCAGGAAATCGATCACGTAGCTGTGCAGCAGCCGGTCCACCACATTGCCCACGGCACCGCCCAGAATGCAGGCCAGCGCAAACGAAAACAGCTTCTGGCCCGCGTGCGAGCGCAGCAGCCACACGATCAGCAGCGCCGCCACCACGCCGATGGCGGTGAAGAACCAGCGCTGCCAGCCCGAGGCCGCCGCCAGGAACGAGAACGCCGCGCCGCTGTTATGCACCCGCACCACGTTGAAGAAGCTGGTCACCACCGTGCTGGCGCCGAGCTGGTAGTAGCCCAGGATCAGCACCTTGGTGAACTGGTCCAGGATCAGCACGGCGAGGGCCAGGCCCAGCCAGGGCAACAGGCTGCCGGAGGATTTGACGAAGCTGCTCTTGGCCATTACGCAAACTCCCGCACTTCACCCGCACCGAACAGGTTGCTGGTGCAGCGCGTGCACAGCGTCGGGTGCGCCGGGTCGTGGCCGACGTCGGCGCGGTAATGCCAGCAGCGCTCGCATTTGGTATCCAAACTGGCTGTAGCCCTTATCTGTAGTTCGCTAGCCGCTACCAAATCAATAGCGGATGTGATGAACACGAACTTCAGGTCGTCCCCGAGACTGGCGAGCAGCGCATGGTCGTCGGCATTCACGCCCAGGGACACATTGGCCTGCAAGGACGAACCCACCTGGCCCTCGGCGCGCAGGACTTCGATGTCCTTGTTCACCGCATCGCGCAGTTCGCGGATGCGCGACCATTTGGCCAGCAGACCGGCATCGGGTGCGGCCAGTTCGCTGTAGGTTTCCATGAAGATGGATTCGCTCTGGCCCGCGAACTTCCAGGCCTCCTCGGCGGTGAAGGAGAGGAACGGCGCCATCCAGCGCAGCATGGCCTGGGTGATGTGCCACAGCGCGGTTTGCGCACTGCGCCGCGCCAGCGACTTCGGGGCCGTGGTGTAGAGCCGGTCCTTCAGGATGTCGAGGTAGAACGAGCCCAGGTCTTCGCTGCAATAGATCTGCAGCTTGGACACCACCGGGTGGAATTCGTACACCTTGTAGTGCGCCAGGATGTCGGCCTGCAGCTGCGCGGCGCGGGCCAACGCGTAGCGATCGATCTCCAGCATCTGGTTCAGGGGCACCGCGTCGGTCGCGATGTCGAAGTCGCTGGTGTTGGCGAGCAGGAACTTCAGCGTGTTGCGCACGCGCCGGTAGGTGTCCACGACCCGCGCGAGGATTTTGTCGTCGCCGGCAATGTCGCCCGAGTAGTCGCTCGCGGCCACCCACAGGCGGATGATTTCGGCGCCGAGTTTTTTCGACACGTTCTGCGGGTCGATGCCGTTGCCGAGCGACTTGCTCATCTTGCGGCCCTGGCTGTCCACCGTGAAGCCGTGCGTCAAGAGGCCGCGGTAGGGCGCGCGGCCCTCCATCGCGCAGGCGATCAACAGCGACGCATGGAACCAGCCGCGGTGCTGGTCGTGGCCTTCCAGGTACAGGTCGGCCTCGGGGCCGCTCTCGTGGTGGTTGTCCGGATGCGTGCCACGCAGCACGTGGTAGAAGGTCGAGCCCGAGTCGAACCAGACCTCGAGGATGTCGGCGCTCTTGGTGTAGTGCGGCGCATCTTGCGCACCCAGGATCTCTTCGGCCGTCACGCGGCTCCAGGCCTCGATGCCGCCATGCTCGACGATGTCGGCGGCCTGGTCGAGGATCTCCATGGTGCGCGGGTGCAGCTCGCCCGAATCCTTGTGCAGGAAGAACGGGATCGGCACGCCCCAGCTGCGCTGGCGCGAGATGCACCAGTCGGGCCGGCCCGCGATCATGTCGCGCAGCCGCGCCTTGCCGTTTTCCGGGTAGAAACTGGTTTGCTCGATGGCGTCGAGCGCGGTCTGGCGCAGGGTCTTGGGCGCCTTGTCCTTGGTGAACACACCCACGCCTTCGTCCATGCGGATGAACCACTGGGCCGCGGCGCGGTAGATCACCGGCGTCTTGTGGCGCCAGCAGTGCGGGTAGCTGTGGCCGATGGTCGCGGTGGCGAGCAGGCGGCCGGCGTTCTGCAGTGCCTCGATGATGACCGGCACCGCTTTCCAGATGTTCTGCCCGCCGAACAGCGGAAAGTCGGGTGCGTACGAGCCGTTGCCCTGCACCGGATTCAGGATGTCGTCGTAGGCCAGGCCATGCGCGACGCAGGAGTTGAAGTCGTCCAGGCCGTAGGCCGGCGACGAGTGCACCAGGCCCGTGCCGTCGCTAGCGGTGGCGTAGTCGGCCAGATAGACGGGCGACAGGCGCCGGTAGCCCGCATTGGCGTCATACAGCGGGTGCTCGAATTCGAGGCCGCCGAGCTGTTTGCCCTGGACCGTCGCCAGCACCGTGCCGGCGAGGTGGTAGCGCTGCAGGCACTGCTCGACCAGCGAGGCGGCCAGGATCAGCAGGCCGCGCTCGGTATCCACCAGCGTGTAGTCGAGCTCGGGGTTCAGGTTGATCGCCTGGTTCGCGGGGATCGTCCAGGCGGTGGTGGTCCAGATGACGGCAAAGGCATCCTTCTCCAGCGCGGGGAGGCCGAACGCCGCCGCGAGCCTGGCCGGCTCGTGCGCCTTGAACGCCACGTCGATGGTCTGGCTCTTCTTGTCCGCGTATTCGATCTCGAACTCGGCCAGTGACGAGCCGCAATCGAAGCACCAGTACACCGGCTTGAGTCCGCGGTACACGAAGCCGCGCTCGATCACGCGCTTGAAGGCGCGCAGCTCGCCGGCCTCGTTGGCGAAGTCCATCGTCTTGTACGGGTGGTCCCATTCCCCCAGCACGCCCAGGCGCTGGAAATCAAGCATCTGCTGCGCAATCTGCTCGGTCGCGTAGGCGCGGCTTTTCGCCTGCATCTCGTCGCGGGAGAGATTCCGGCCGTATTTCTTCTCGATCGCGTTCTCGATCGGCAGCCCGTGGCAGTCCCAGCCTGGCACGTACAGCGCATCGAAGCCCTCGAGCTGGCGCGCCTTGGTGACCATGTCCTTGAGGATCTTGTTGACCGCGTGGCCCATGTGGATCTGGCCATTGGCGTAGGGCGGGCCGTCGTGCAGGATGAATTTCGGCGCGCCATGGCGCGCGTCGCGCAGGCGCTGGTACAGGCCCTGCTCGTTCCATTCCCGGGCCCAGCCCGGCTCGCGCTTGGGCAGGTCGCCGCGCATCGGGAATGGGGTGTCGGGCAGGTTCAGCGTGCTGCGGTAATCGGTTTTGGCAACGGGGTCAGCGGCGGGAGTGGTATCGGTCATGGCCATGCCTTAATGAACTTGTCGTTCCGGCGCACGGGCCGGAATCCTGAAAAGGGGTTGCGCGAGGGGGCTTGCGGGGCTTGCGAAATAGCCATTCGCAATGGCGGCGGCGTCAAATTCGGTCGCGCGTGGTCTGGCGATGGGTTTGCCCGTGCATCGACGCGAAAAACGCACGCGCGTCCAGGCAGTCCCGGGCGATGCCTGCCTTCAGGGCACCAAGACCTTCGTACTTCAGTTCGTCATGCAGTTTGTGCAGCAGCTCCACCCGGATGATTTTACCGTACGCACCCTCAAGGCCCAGGGCGGCGGGCCAGTCCAGGCAATGCGTCTCCAGCAGCACGCGTCCGCCGTTCACGTCAAGCGGGTCCAGTGACGGGCGAATCCCCAGGTTCGCCACGCCGGGCAGTGGCTGCCCGGACAGGCCATGGACCTGCACCGCAAAGATCCCGCTGGCCGCCGGCTTCCAGTGCGCAAAGCGCAAATTCAGGGTCGGAAAGCCCAGGTCGCGCCCGAGCTTGCGCCCGTGCACCACATGGCCGCTGATGCTGTAGGGGCGCCCGAGCAGGGCCGCGGCATCCATCATGCGGCCCTGGCCCAGCGCCTCGCGCACCGCGGAGCTGGACACGCGCAGGCCGTGTACCTCGTAGCTGTTCATGCGCGCCACGTCGAAACCGCCCGCGGCGCCGGCGGCATCCAGCATGGCGTAGTCCCCCGCGCGCTTGGCGCCGAAGCGGAAATCGTCGCCCACCAGCACATATTTGGCGCCCAGGCCGCGCACCAGCACATCATCGATAAAGGCCTGTGGCGGCAGGGAGGCGAGCCGCGCGTCGAACCGCATCACCACGGTCTGGTCGACGCCGCAGCGCGCCAGTTCGGTGAGCTTGTCGCGCAGGGTGCCGATGCGCGCCGGCGCCAGCTCGGGTTTGTGCGCCAGGGCGGCGAAGTAGTCGCGCGGATGCGGCTCGAAAGTCATCACGCAGCTGGGCACGCCGCGGTGCCGCGCCTCGTTGCTCAAGAGCGCCAGCATGGCCTGGTGGCCGCGGTGCATGCCATCGAAGTTGCCGATCGTCAGTGCGCAGGCGGTGGAGATGCCGGGGTAATTGAAACCACGAAAAATCAGCATGGCGTGTTATCTTTTTGATAGCAGATCGCGCCCGTCGAACATGGGCCTGACGCTAAATTGTCATGAAAAGAGTATATTGTGACTCAGCCGGGTCGCCGCCGTCGTGCCGCGATCGACTTGAAAACGCATCGCTGCGTGCCAGTAGTTTTTTAACTGTTGTTGGAGGCGTGTTTTGAAGGTCTTGAAGCTGTCAGCTCAGGGGTTGCCCCAGTCGTGGATTTCACTGGAACAGGCAGTGATTCACTATGCCGCCCAGGAAGTGCGCTGGGAGGTGGGGGGCGAGGTGGCCGTGTTCCGCGGTGGCCACAACGCGGTCTCGGGCGAGCAGTCGATCATCACCGTCAACAGCATCATCGGCACCCGGGGCGTGCCCAACATCAACCCATTCCACCTCAAGCCCGGCCTGACCAACAGCAAGCTGTTTGCGCGCGACCGCAACATCTGCGCCTATTGCGGCAACCAGTTTCATGAAGAAGAGCTGACGCGCGAGCACATCATCCCGTTCGCGCAGAACGGCGTCGACAAGTGGATGAACGTGGTCACCGCCTGCCGCGCCTGCAACCACCGCAAGAGCAGCCGCACGCCCGAGCAGGCCCACATGCCGCTGCTCTACACCCCGTACGTGCCCAGCCTGTGGGAAGACTTCATCCTGCGCAACCGCCGGATTCTGGCGGACCAGATGGAGTTCCTGATGGCGCATCTGCCCAAGACCTCGCGCCTGTACAGTTGACGCGCCGGGCGCGCCCGGCGTCCTGCGCCGTCTTCAGTTCGTCAGTTCCAGCACCACCGCATTGTTCCCGGCCGCGGGCCAGGTACGCCCGGTGATCCGCTCGCCGTTGAATTCGGCCGTGATGGCACGGATGCCCGCCGGGGCGGTCTTGAGGGTCGAACTCGAAACACCAGCGACGCCGGCGGGCGGCACCCCGGGTGGGGGCGTCTGGCCGTCGAAGCTGATTTTGTCGCGCACGGCATCGAAATAGCCGCGTGGACGCGTCAGCGTGACGACCGAGCCGGCGCCCTGGTCGCCGGCCTTCAGTCGCTCCGGGTGCATGTCCACGATGCGGCTCGAGCGGGGGAACGGGCTGCGGTAAATGTGCGTGGTGGCGTAGCCCGGTGCGCTGATGACGAACTCATACGGCACACCGGCTTGTGCCTTGAACGGGCCCCACAACCCGTCGGCGGCGATGGTCTGGCTGAGCACGGCAGCGCCGATGCGCTCGCCCGTGGCCGGGTCGGTCGCATACACCGCCAGCTGCGCACCGGCCAACGGCAGGTTGTTGCTGAAGTCGCCGGAGGCGGGGTCGCTGGACTGCACACCCAGGCCGGTGACCTTGCCACCCAGCACGGGCGCCGCCTCGGGCACGATGGCCAGCGTGCGGGGCGCGTGGCCGGTGATGAAGGTGTACATGGCGCCGAAGGCCGCTTGCGAAAACGCGGTTTCGCGATGGTCGACACGCGGAATCACCACATTGGTCGCCCCCTTGAGCGCCGGGCCCTCGAACGTCACATTGGTGGGCTTGCCCTTGGCGCCGATCCACAGGCCGTCGGGCTGGGCGTACTTGTCGTTATTGTCGGAGCGGATCGTCAGCCATTTCACGCCAGGCGTGACTTCATCGCCGTTCGGACCCTTGGGCGCATTGAGCCCGGTGAGGAATGGCCCGGTGCCCGAGAATTCGTTGCCTTCGTTGAAGCCCTTGATGGCCCAGACGCCGTGGTTGGGCGTGCCGCCCAGGATGGCCTGACTCACGGTTTTGTCACCACCGCCGTTCCGGATGTAATTGCGAATGGCGTTGCCGCCGCGCGAGTTGCCCACCAGCACCACCTGGCTGGCCCCGGTCGCCCGGCGCACCTGGTCGACCGCGGCGCTCAGGTACGCCATGTTCTCCGCGGTTGACGAGCGTCCGGCCTGTGGCTTGCTGTCGTCGTCGCGCGCCAGCGGGTAGGGCACATCGATGGCATGCAGGCGATTGGCCGGCCAGCCGTTCGACTCGAAGCGCCAGATCGTGGTCTGCCAGAGCGCGGCGCTGTCGCCGTTGCCATGCACGAAGACGATGGGCGGGGCTTCCTGCAAGCTGGGCCCGGTGGCGCAGCCGGCCAGCAGCACGGTGCTGGTCATCAACCCGAGGAACAGGCGACGGGTGGTCATCATGGCGTTCTCCAGTTCGAATAAAAAAGCCCGCAAGTCCAGGACCTGCGGGCATTGTTTGCTATCAATGGCGAAGCGTCATGCGAATACGCCGGCCTTGTCCTGCATGCGCTGCGAGACCTCGCCCAGGTGGTGCAGGGTGTCGCCAAAGGTCATCTCCATCTGCGTGAGCCGCTTGAAGTAGTGGCTCACGATGTACTCGTCGGTCACGCCGATGCCGCCGTGCAGCTGCACCGCCTGCTGGCCGACAAAGCGCATCGACACGCCCAGTTGGTACTTGGCGCGCGCCAGCGCGCGGCGCCGTTCCTCGGTGGGGGCGTTGAGCTTGAGCGCGGCGTAGTAGCTCATGGAGCGCGCCAGCTCCAGCTGCATTTTCATGTCGGCAACACGGTGCCGCAGCGCCTGGAAGCTGCCGATGAACACGCCGAACTGCTTGCGCGTGTTCAGGTACTCGGCCGTGATCGCCATCGTCTTGTCCATCACGCCCACGCCTTCGGCGCAGGTGGCGGCGATGCCGATGTCGACCGCGTGTTCCAGTGCGCTCAAGCCGTCGAGCGTGATCAGGCTGGCCGGGGCATCCTCGAGGGTGATCTCGGCGGCGCGGCCACCATCCTGCGTGCCGTAGCCGCGGGTGCTGACGCCGGCGGCGCTGCGCTCCACCAGGAACAGCGCCAGCTTGCCGTCCACGGTAGCGGGCACGATGAAAGCGTCGGCCTGGTCGCCCACGGATACTATGCTTTTGCTAGCGCTCACCGTCCATCCGGTGCCGGCTTGCGCCGCTTTGGCCGCGCAGACATCGAGCTGGTAGCGGGCCGCGCGCTCCTGTTGCGCCAGCACGACCAGCGCTTCGCCGCTGGCAATCCTGGGCAGCCACGCGGCCTTGACGGCTTCGGGGGCGTAGCCCGAGAGCACGCCGCCGGCGATCAGCGTCTGCACCAGCGGCTCCAGCACGATGCCGCGCCCGAGCTCCTCCATCACCACCATGCCCTCGACCGGGCCCATGCCCAGGCCGTCATGGGCTTCGGGGATGTACAGGCCGGCCAGGCCGAGTTGCGCGAGTTCGGTATAGGCCTCGCGCGAGAAGCCGCCGGCGCGGACGATGCCCTGGCGGCGCTCGAAGCTGTAACCCTTGTCCACCCATTTGCGCACCGCGTCGCGCAGATGTTCCTGGTCGTCCGTGAAATCAAAGTCCATTTTTGTTCCTTAACCGAGTACTGTCTGAGCGACGATATTTCGTTGCACTTCGTTGCTGCCGCCGTAGATGGTGGTCTTGCGCAGGTTGAAGTAGGTCGAGGCCAGCGGCGCGCAGTGGGCGGCGCCCACGTAGTCGCCCTGCCAGCCGGCTTCCATCGCCTCATGAATGAGGGGCAGGCTGTAGGGGCCGGCGGCCAGCATCATGAGTTCGCTGTAGCGCTGCTGGATTTCGCTGCCGCGGATCTTGAGCAGGCCCGCCACGTCGAGCGAATTCTTGCCCGACTTCTCGGCCGACAGCACGCGCAGCACCATCATCTCCAGCGCCACCACATCGACCTCGAGCTTGGCGATCTCGTCGCGGAAGCGGGTGTCTTCATACACGCCCTCGGCCTTGGCGATGCGCTTGAGGCGCTCGAGTTCGCGCTTGGCCCGGTTTACGTCGGCGATGTTGGTGCGTTCGTGGCTCAGCAGGTGCTTGGCGTAGGTCCAGCCCTTGTTCTCCTCGCCGATCAGGTTCTCGGCCGGCACTTCGACGTTGTCGAACCAGACCTCGTTGACCTCGGCCTCGCCGTCCAGCAGCACGATGGGGCGCACCGTCACGCCGGGCGACTTCATGTCGATCAGCAGAAAACTGATGCCGGTTTGCGGCTTGCCCTCGGTGCTGGTGCGCACCAGGCAGAAAATCCATTCGCCGTACTGGCCCAGGGTGGTCCAGGTTTTCTGGCCGTTGACGATGTATTTGTCGCCTTGGCGCTCGGCCCGGGTCTTGACGGAGGCGAGGTCGGAGCCCGAGCCCGGCTCGCTGTAGCCCTGGCTCCACCAGACCTCGCCGCTGGCAATGCCGGGCAGGAAGCGCTTTTGCTGCTCGGCATTGCCGAAGGTCATGATCACGGGCGCCACCATCACCGGGCCGAACGGCACCACGCGCGGCGCACCGGCCAGCGCGCATTCTTCCTCGAACAAATGTTTTTGCACCGCGTTCCAGCCCGGGCCGCCGAACTGCGTGGGCCAGCCCCAGCCGAGCCAGCCTTTCTTGCCCAGGATCTTGGCCCAGCGCTGCATGTCGTCGCGCGACAGGCGCAGGGAGTTGTGCACCTTGTGCGAGATGTCGGGAGGCAGGTTCGCGTGCACCCAGCTGCGGATGTCTTCGCGAAACTTCTGTTCTTCGGGGGTAAAGGCCAAATCCATTCGATAAATCTCCAGTGAATGCCGGGCAGAATTGCCGTTTTTAGCACGACCGTTCGATTGCTTCTGTCCAAGTGGCGACAAGCCCGGCGGCAGGCATAGTTTTGCACGCTTTGCAGGTGCTGCGCCAGCACGTTTTCCTGTCGGCCCCCAACCGGGTGGACAAGCGCGTCCGGGTGAGCCCGATAATTCCGCCAACTATGAAAAACATTGTGATTTTGATCTCGGGCGAGGGCTCCAACATGGCGGCCATCGTGCGGGCGGCCCGGCGTGACGGCTGGCAGGGGAAATGGGGCGCCCGTGTGGCGGCCGTCATCAGCAACAAGGCCACGGCCAGGGGCCTGGTCTTCGCGCGCGAGCAGGGCCTTGCGGCCGAGGTGGTCGAGCACACCGTGCATCCGTCGCGCGAGGCGTTCGACGCCGCACTGGCCGCGGCCATCGAGCGCCATCAGCCGGCGCTGGTGGTGCTGGCCGGTTTCATGCGCATCCTGACGCCGGATTTCGTCAGTCGCTACGAGGGGCGGCTGCTCAACATCCACCCCTCGCTGTTGCCAGCCTTCCCGGGCTTGCACACGCACCAGCGCGCGATCGAGGCCGGCTGCCAGGTGGCCGGGGCCACCGTGCATCAGGTGACGGCGGAACTGGACCACGGTCCGATCCTGGCGCAGGCCGTGGTGCCGCTGCTGCCGCACGACACGCCCGAGACGCTGGCCGCGCGGGTTCGCACCCAGGAGCACCTGCTCTACCCGCGCGCAATCGCGCAGTTGCTTCCAAATTTATAGCTGACAGCGAATAGCCAGCAAGGGATACAGGCACTTTTCATTCGTAAACCCGGGTGAATCGGGGTTGTGCCACGCCGTCGATTACGATGTCTTCGTTGAACATCGCCGCGGGCCGCACCCACAGGCCGTGCTCGCCGTAGAGCGCGCGGTACAGCGTCAGGGGCTCCAGTGTTTCGCTGTGGCGTGCGGTGCCGACGACCTCGTACAAGTGGCCCTTGTAGTGGCGGTAGCGCCCGGGCGGCGTGGTGATCAGCGGCGGCAGGGATTCTTCGGACATGATGGGCAACGGGTGAAAAAAGACATGCATGGGACAATCGCAGGCTATGCATCCTAAAGCCCTGCTTGATGCCTGCTCTGAACTCGTCAGGCTGACCCTCAAATTCGATCACCCGGCCGACTCCATCGTGTCGCGCTTTTTCCGCGACCACAAGGAGTTTGGCCCGCGCGAGCGCGCCACGCTGGCCGAGACGGTCTATACCGTGCTGCGCAAGAAGCTGTTGTTCGACCACTTGGCGCCCTCGGGCAGCGGTCCCAAGGAGCGCCGGCTGGCGATTCTGGGTTTCCACGGCCCGCGCGATTTTCTCAAGAGTGCCCTCACAGACCAGGAGAAAAACTGGCTCGACCAGTGCGACCAGATCAATGTCGCTGACTTGATGGAGCGGCACCGCCACAACCTGCCCGAGTGGCTGGTGCAGCCGCTGCGCGAGCAGCTGGGGGACGAGTTCTGGCCGCTGGTGGACAGCCTGAACAAAAGCGCGGGACTCGATTTGCGCGTCAATGCCTTGACCGACAAGCGGCCCGAAGTGCAAAAGGAACTGGCCAAGGCCGGCATCAAATCTGTGGCGACGCCGTACTCGCCCTGGGGCCTGCGGCTGGACAGCAAGCCCGCGCTGACCAAGGTGGAGGCCTTTGCGCGCGGCGCGATCGAGGTGCAGGACGAAGGCTCGCAGTTGCTGGCGCTGCTGCTGGACGCCAAGCGCGGCGAAATGGTGGTGGATTTTTGCGCCGGCGCGGGCGGCAAGACACTGGCTATTGGCGCGTGCATGCGCAACACCGGACGGCTGTATGCGTTCGACACCTCGGCGCACCGGCTCGATGCGCTCAAGCCGCGGCTGGCACGCAGCGGGCTGTCCAACGTGCATCCGGCGGCCATCGCGCACGAGCGCGACGAGCGCATCAAGCGCCTGGCCGGCAAGATCGACCGCGTGCTGGTCGATGCGCCGTGCTCCGGCCTGGGCACGCTGCGCCGCAATCCCGACCTCAAATGGCGCCAGTCGCCCCAGTCGGTGGCGGAGATGGTGGTCAAGCAGGCGGCGATTTTGCAAAGTGCCGCCCGGCTGCTCAAGCCCGGCGGACGGCTGGTGTACGCCACCTGCAGTGTGCTGCCGCAGGAAAACGAGGCGATTGCCCAGGCGTTTACCGCGGCAAACAGTGAGTTCACTCCACTGGACGTGGGGGAACTCCTGTCCAATCTGAAGGTCGAAAACGCCGTGAGCCTGTGCAGTGGTCCTGCCCGCGGCACCGAATACCTGCGGTTGTGGCCGCATCGGCATGGAACAGACGGCTTCTTTGCCGCCGTTTGGGTGAAAAATTAGCCCAAAAGCCCCGATATTTGCAAGAGTGCCGGGTCTCAATATCTATTTTTCTTGCGCCATCATAAAATGAGAGGCTTTTATTTAGGCGAATGACGCCTGCAAAAAGCTCATTGAAAAGGCTTGTTGAAATGTTATTACCTGACTGGTCCGTGCTGAACGCGGGCATCGATTGGCTCGCGAACGGGCTGTGGAACCTGTCCTGGTGGGAAATCGTGCTGTACACGCTAGCGACCACCCACATCACGATCGCCAGCGTGACGATCTACCTGCACCGCCATCAGGCGCACCGCGCCCTCGATCTGCACGCGATTCCAGCGCATTTTTTCCGCTTCTGGCTCTGGTTGGCGACTGGGCAGGTCACCAAGGAGTGGGTCTCGATCCACCGCAAGCACCACGCCAAATGCGAAACCATCGACGATCCGCACAGCCCGCAGTCGCACGGCATCAAGAAGGTGTTCTGGCAGGGTGCCGAGTTGTACCGCGCCGAGTCCAAAAACCAGGAAACCCTGAGCAAGTACAGCCAGGGCTGCCCGAACGACTGGCTCGAGCGCAACGTGTACACGCGCTACAGCTGGCAAGGCGTGGGCCTGATGATGATCATCGACCTGGCGCTGTTTGGCGCCGCCGGCCTGACCGTGTGGGCGGTGCAGATGGTCTGGATCCCGTTCTGGGCCGCTGGCGTGGTCAATGGCGTGGGGCACTTCTGGGGCTATCGCAATTTCGAGGCGCCGGATGCCAGCACCAATGTGTCGCCCTGGGGCATCATCATTGGTGGTGAAGAGCTGCACAACAACCACCACACCTATCCGACGTCGGCCAAGTTCTCGGTCAAACCCTACGAATTCGACATCGGCTGGGGCTATATCAGGTTGCTGGAAAAGGCCGGCCTGGCCCGTGTCAAGAAGACCGTTCCCAGGCTGCAGCTCGGCGCCATCCAGCCGGTGGCCAACGAGAAGACGCTCGAAGCGCTGATCGCCCACCGCTACGAGGTGATGGCGGGCTACGCGCGCGACCTGCGCCGTGCCTGCAAGGCCGAAATTGCGGCGCTCAAGGCCAGGCAGGGCGATGTATCGGAGCTGGAGTCCGCCCGGCGCTGGCTGCACCGCGACGCCGACAAGGTGCCCGCTGGCGCCGTGCCGCAACTGGCCCAGGCCCGCGCCGCGCACCCGGTGCTGGACAAGATGGTGACCATGCGCGAAGAGCTGCGCCAGCTGTGGCTGAATACCTCGCAGTCGCGCGAGCAACTGGCCGCTGATCTTGCGGCCTGGTGTCACCGCGCCGAGGAAAGCGGCATTGCTGCCTTGAGAGAGTTTTCCATCAAGCTGCGCGCCGTGCGTGCCTGATGCTTCGGGGTCAACGCCCCCGGTCGCCTCAAAAAGCCTGCAGCCGCGGGCTTTTTTTGTGCACCGCGCGCGCCAGGGTGACATGCCGTGCGGCGCACACGCCGCTGCACTTGGGTCGCGTCACCGGCTTTTGCGCTTGTCGAAAATCACCAGGGCGATTCCCCCAAGAATGACGACGGACGCAACGAGCAGGCGTAGCGTCATGGATTCGCCGAGCAGCACGATGGCGCCCCCGGCGGCGATGACGGGCACACTGAGCTGGACGCTGGCCGCGCTGGTCGCCTTGAGCCCACGCAATGCGGTATACCAAATGGCGTAGCCCACACCGGACGCAAAGGCGCCTGACGCGATGGCATAGCCGATTCCCCAACTGTCCAGCGAGGTCCGCGCCAGCATCGCCGCGCTCAAGCCCACCGCAAAACCCCCGCAGCGCAGGAAATTCCCCGCGGTCACGCGGATCGGGTCCTGGGTGCCCCTGCCGCGCAAGGAGTAGATACCCCAAGCCACGCCGGCGGCCAGCATGAGCGTGGCCTCACGGAGCGGCGGAGCCGACAGCCCGGGCAGCAGAAGTCCCACCAGCCCGCCAAACGCGAGCACCAGACCCGTGATCTGCCGCGCCGACAGGTGTTCACCGATCCACAGTCCATAGCCGATCATCGTGACCTGCACGGCGCCAAACAGCAGCAGTGCGCCTGTTGCGGCCGGCAGACCGACATAGGCAAACGAGAAACAGGCTGCATAGCAAAAAAGTGCAAACGCCGAGGGCCAATTCCCCGATGTGCCGGGTGCGCCGCCGCGGATTCGCACGATCAGCCACAGCGCCAGGGCGCCGGAGAGAATGCGAATGGATGTGAAGCTGGCCGCGTCAATGCCGGTGTTCTTCAGGGCCAGCCGACACAGCAGGGAGTTGCCTGCGAAAGCCGTCATGGCCACGCATGTCAGGGTCAATACCCGCGCATGTGACATTGGAAAACGGCCCGACAAGTTGAACTTGGGGGTAGTCTAGGGCCGATCCGGCGCGCGCCGCAAGCCGATGGCACCCGTGAGCTGCTGCAGCAAAAAGAAAAGCCCGCAACAGCGGGCTTTTCATGGGAGAGGCAAGCCGAATTACTTCAGCTTGATCTCCTTGTATTCCACATGCTTGCGAGCCTTGGGATCAAACTTCATGATCGCCATTTTCTCGGGCATGGTTTTCTTGTTCTTGCTGGTGGTGTAGAAGTGACCGGTACCGGCCGTCGATTCCAGCTTGATTTTTTCGCGTCCGCCTTTGCTTGCCATGATGCTGCTCCAGTAATGTGGGTTTAGGCCTGGCCGCGTGCGCGCAGGTCGGCGAGCACGGAGTCAATACCATTTTTGTCGATCAGGCGCAGACCGGCATTCGAGATGCGCAGACGAATCCAGCGGTTCTCGGTCTCGACCCAGAAACGGCGGTATTGCAGGTTCGGCAGGAACCGGCGCTTGGTTTTGTTGTTGGCGTGGGAAACATTGTTCCCGACCATCGGGCCTTTGCCCGTGACTTCACATACGCGTGCCATGAGGACACTCCGATACTTTTCAACGGCCGTCACTTGATTGTGAAGGCCTCACCTCGCCAATGAGAGGGTGGCGGTAACCCGATTTGCTGCCTGAGATCCCCGGAACGAAACCGGGGGCTGAATTCAGCAAAGCCTTGAATTATAACGGTTTCCCCCAACAACCCCGTTACTGCTCCAGAAAGCGCTGGGCATCCAGTGCGGCCATGCAGCCCGTGCCCGCGCTGGTGATGGCCTGGCGGTAAACATGGTCCTGCACGTCGCCGGCGGCAAAAACGCCGGGCACGCTGGTCATGGTGGCAAAACCCTGCAGCCCCGTTTTGGTGATGATGTAGCCGTTCTTCATCTCGAGCTGGCCCTGAAAAATTTCCGTGTTGGGCCGGTGCCCGATGGCAATGAAGCAGCCCTTGAGGATCAGGTCATGGGTGGCGCCACTGTTGACGTTCTTCAGGCGTACCCCGGTGACGCCGGAGGCATCGCCCAGCACCTCGTCGAGCACGGTGTGCAGCTTGAGTTCGATCTTGCCGGCGGCCACTTTCTCCATCAGCTTGTCGATCAGGATCGCCTCGGCCCTGAACTTGTCGCGGCGGTGCACCAGGTACACCTTGCTGGCGATGTTGGACAGGTACAGCGCCTCTTCCACCGCCGTGTTGCCGCCACCCACCACGCAGCACACCTGCTCGCGGTAGAAAAAGCCGTCGCAGGTGGCGCAGCCGGAGACGCCGCGCCCCATGAACGCCGACTCGGACGGCAACCCGAGGTACTGCGCCGACGCGCCCGTGGCCAGGATCAACGCGTCGCAGGTGTACTCGAAGCTGTCGCCCTTGAGCGTGAAGGGCCGCTGGCTCAAATCGACCGTGTTGATGTGATCAAAAACGATCTCGGTGTTGAAGCGCTCGGCATGCTCCAGAAAGCGCTGCATCAACTCGGGGCCCTGCACGCCATGCACATCAGCGGGCCAGTTGTCCACGTCGGTCGTGGTCATGAGCTGGCCGCCTTGCGCAATGCCGGTCACCAGCATCGGCTTGAGGTTGGCGCGCGCCGCATAAATGGCGGCGGTATAGCCGGCGGGGCCGGAACCCAGAATCAGGACGCGGGCGTGTTTTGTGTTAGACATAGTTACATTCGGAAAGGGAAAACCACAGGGCGGTGTACAGTTTGGGGTCGGTTACAAGGTATCAACCCTGAACCCACGTGCGTCATTGTAAAAACCAAAAGCCCCGCCAAGGGGTGGACTGCGGAGATTAGCCGAAATGTCGATGTTGTCGAACCTGGAATTATTGCGCCGTGTGCCACTGTTTTCCATGCTGACCTCGGTGCAGGCCGAGGCCGTGGCGGCGGCGATTGTCAAGCACCGGTTCAAACGCGGCGAGACCATCGTGGAGCAGGGCAAGAAGGCCAACGCCCTGTTCATCATCCTGACCGGACGCGCCCGCGTCGTGACCTCCGACAGCCGCGGCCGCGAGGTGATTCTGGCCAGCATGCAGCCGGGCGA
The DNA here is from genome assembly GCF_002002705.1 of Polaromonas sp. C04. GTDB lineage: Bacteria > Pseudomonadota > Gammaproteobacteria > Burkholderiales > Burkholderiaceae_C > Rhodoferax_A. Next base: position 218,795 of record NZ_MUNS01000020.1, read on the forward strand.
CTACATCGGCGAGATGAGCCTGATCGACGACGAGCCGCATTCCGCCACGGTTCGCGCCGAGGTGCAGACCGACGTGCTGATGCTCGGGCACGCCGAGTTTGCCCGCTGCCTGCCGGAAAACTCCTCCATGGCCTACGCGGTCATGCGCGGCCTGGTGCAGCGGCTGCGCCACGCCGACCGCAAGATTGAATCGCTGGCCTTGATGGACGTGTACGGCCGCGTGGCGCGTGCCCTGCTGGAGTTTGCCAAGCCCGAACCGGATGGCACGCTCGTGATCCGCGACAAGGTTTCGCGCCAGGATATCGCCAAAATGGTGGGTGCCTCGCGCGAGATGGTCAGCCGGGTCATGAAGGATCTCGAGGAACGCGGCTTCACCGAAATACAGGAGAACGGCTCCATGGTGATCAGGGAGCGGATCGAACCGCTGGACTGATTTTCCCACTCTGGTTTCGGGTAAGCTGGCGCCCTACGTTTCGCCTATGACTTACTCGCTCAATACCCTGAATTCGTCTTCGTCCGTCAAAACAACGGAACGCTTCGGCGCTACCCGCTTCGTTCATGAGGTCGGCCTGATTCTGGCGCTGCTGGCCATCGTTTTCTGGCTTTTGGCATTGCTCAGCTACTCGCCGCAGGACGCCGCCTGGTCCACTTCGGGCTACGGCGGTCCGGTGCGCAACCTGGGCGGCCGCCTGGGGGCCTGGATTGCCGACGCCAGTTATTTCCTACTGGGTTTTTCCGCCTGGTGGTGCTTTGCGGCCGCGGTGCGTGCCTGGCTTGCGGCGCTGGCGCGCGGGCTGCGCGGAGATGACCCGGCTGCCAAGATGGCGTCCGCGCCCCATGATGCTTCGCGCTTGGGCCGGTTTGCCGCCAGCCGCGCGGCGTTCTGGTGCGCCCTGGCGCTGCTGCTGTGCGCGAGCACGGCGCTGGAGTGGTCGCGCATGTACCGTTTCGAGTCCAGCCTGCCAGGCTCTGCCGGTGGTGTGCTGGGCTATCTGGTCGGACCCGCCAGTGTCAAATGGCTGGGCTTCACCGGCTCGGGATTGGTGGGCATTGTGCTGGGGGTGATCGGCGCCGCGCTGGTGTTCCGCTTTTCGTGGGCGCATGTGGCCGAGCGCGTCGGCGCAAAGCTTTATTCGCTGGTCGAGTCGCGCCGCGAAAAACGCGAAATCGCCGAGGATCTGGCGCTGGGCAAACAGGCCGCGCGCGAACGCGAGGAAGTGCTGCTGGAAGAGCGGACCGAGATTGAAGAGCACCATCCCAACCCGGTCCTGATCGAGCCGCTGCTGGTCGCGGTCCCCAAGAGCGAGCGCGTGGCCAAGGAACGCCAGAAGCCCCTGTTCACGGAGCTGCCGGACAGCAAGCTGCCGCAGGTGGATCTGCTCGACGGGGCACTCACGCGCCAGGAAACCGTGGCGCCCGAGACACTGGAGATGACCAGCCGCCTGATCGAGAAAAAGCTCAAGGATTTTGGCGTGGAAGTGCGCGTGGTGCTGGCCTCGCCGGGGCCGGTGATCACGCGCTACGAGATCGAGCCGGCCACCGGCGTGAAGGGCGCGCAGGTGGTGAATCTGGCGCGCGATCTGGCGCGCTCGCTGAGCCTGATCTCGATCCGCGTGATCGAGACCATCCCGGGCAAGAACTACATGGCGCTGGAGTTGCCCAACGCCAAGCGCCAGTCCATCAAGCTGTCCGAAATTCTGGGCTCGCAAATCTACAACGAAGCCAAGTCGCTGCTGACCATGGGACTGGGCAAGGACATCGTGGGCAACCCGGTGGTGGCCGACCTGGCCAAGATGCCGCACGTGCTGGTGGCCGGCACCACGGGCTCGGGCAAATCGGTCGGCATCAATGCCATGATCCTGTCGCTGCTGTACAAGGCCGAGGCGCGCGATGTGCGGCTCTTGATGATCGACCCCAAGATGCTGGAGATGTCAGTCTACGAGGGCATTCCGCACCTGCTCGCGCCCGTGGTGACCGACATGCGCCAGGCGGCGCATGGCCTGACCTGGTGCGTGGCCGAGATGGAGCGCCGCTACAAGCTGCTGAGCAAGATGGGCGTGCGCAACCTGGCGGGCTACAACGCCAAGATTGACGAGGCCGCGGCGCGCGAGGAATTCATCTACAACCCGTTCAGCCTGACGCCCGATTCTCCCGAGCCGCTCGACCGCCTGCCGCACATCGTGGTGGTGATCGACGAGCTGGCCGACCTGATGATGGTGGTGGGCAAGAAGATCGAGGAGCTGATCGCGCGGCTGGCGCAAAAGGCGCGCGCCGCCGGCATCCACCTGATCCTGGCGACGCAGCGCCCCAGCGTGGACGTGATCACCGGCCTGATCAAGGCGAATATCCCGACGCGCATCGCGTTCCAGGTCAGCAGCAAGATCGACTCGCGCACCATCCTGGACCAGATGGGCGCCGAAGCCCTGCTCGGCATGGGCGACATGCTCTACATGCCGAGCGGCACGGGCTTTCCGATCCGCGTGCATGGTGCCTTTGTGAGCGACGAGGAAGTGCACCGCGTGGTGAGCTACCTGAAGTCGCAGGGCCCGGCCAACTACATCGAAGGCGTGCTCGAAGGCGGCACGGTCGATGGCGAAGAGGGCGTTGATGGCGCGCCGGACGGCGGCGGCGAGAAGGACCCGATGTACGACCAGGCGGTCGAGGTGGTGCTGAAAAACCGCAAGGCCAGCATTTCGCTGGTGCAGCGCCATTTGAAGATCGGCTACAACCGCGCCGCGCGGCTGGTCGAAGACATGGAAAAGGCCGGCCTGGTGAGCGCCATGAGCGGCAGCGGCCAGCGCGAGATTCTCGTGCCGGCGCGAGCGGAGTAAGCGCGATGCAGATGCAAGTCAATTCCCTGCGAAACCTGCTGGCTATTATTTTGATAGCTGGATGTGCACAACTGGCAAGGGCTGGAGGCATGGAAAGCCTTGAGTCGTTCGTCAAGACGGTGAAGAGCGGGCGCGCCGAATTCAGCCAGGTCGTGACCGCGCCGGCCAGGCCCGGCCAGAGTGCGCGCAGCAAGACGTCGACCGGTACCTTCGAGTTTTTGCGCCCCAACCGCTTCAAGTTTCTCTACCAGAAGCCGTTCGAGCAAAGCATCGTGGCCGACGGCCAGACGCTGTGGCTGTACGACGTGGATTTGAACCAGGTGACGGCGCGCAAGCAGGCGCAGCTGCTGGCCTCCACGCCGGCCGCGCTGATTGCCGCGGCGCCCGATCTGCACGCGCTGCAGGCCGACTTCAACCTGCAGGACGCGCCGGACAAGGACGGCTTGCAGTGGGTGGTCGCGACCCCGAAGGCCAGGGATGGCCAGCTGCAAAGCGTGCGCGTCGGCTTCAAGCCGGGCAACGGCGGCAGCCAGCTCGCCGTGCTGGAGATCCTGGACAGCTTTGGCCAGCGCTCGGTGCTGACCTTCAGCAAGTTCGAGGTCAACGCCGCCCTGCCGGCCGACGCCTTCGTGTTCAAGCCGCCCGCGGGGGCGGACGTGATCCGCCAGTGACGGCGCGCGCAGGGATGAGTGGTCCATGAGCGCCGCGCCGGGCCGCCCCAAGCAAGCTCGCACCGCAATGCGGAGCATGGAGGTTACCCAGTGAGCCCGAACGTGCCGCTGGCCGAGCGCCTGCGCCCACACACGTTGGGCGAGGTGGTGGGCCAGCAGCATTTGCTGGGCGAGGGCATGGCGCTGCGCATCGCGTTCGAGTCGGGCCAGCCGCACAGCTGCATTTTGTGGGGGCCGCCGGGCACCGGCAAGACCACCATCGCGCGCCTCATGGCCGACGCGTTCGACGCCCAGTTCATCACCATCAGCGCGGTGCTGGGCGGGGTGAAGGACATCCGCGAGGCGGTGGAGCAGGCCCAGGTGGCGCAGGGCAACCTGTTGGGCGGCGGCGGGCGGCGCACCATCGTGTTTGTCGACGAGGTGCACCGTTTCAACAAGAGCCAGCAGGATGCGTTCCTGCCGCATGTGGAGAGCGGCCTGTTCACCTTCATCGGTGCGACCACCGAGAACCCCTCGTTCGAGGTCAACTCCGCGTTGCTGTCGCGCGCCACGGTGTACGTGCTGCAGCCGTTGTCGGAAGCGGACTTAAAGCAAATAGTGGCCAAAGCCCAGGCCATACATGCGGTACCAGCTATTGAAACAATAGCGGTCGAGCGCCTGGTGGCGTACGCCGATGGCGACGCGCGGCGGCTGCTCAACACGCTGGAGACACTGGCGGTGGCGGCCGGGCGCGAGCAGCGCAGCGAGATCACCGATGCCTGGCTGCTCAAGGTGCTGGGCGAGCGCATGCGCCGCTATGACAAGGGCGGCGAGCAGTTCTACGACACCATCAGCGCGCTGCACAAATCGGTGCGCGGCTCCGATCCGGACGCCGCGCTGTACTGGTTGGTGCGCATGCTCGACGGCGGCGCCGACCCGCGCTACATGGCGCGCCGGCTGATCCGCATGGCCAGCGAAGACATCGGTCTGGCGGATCCGCGCGCGCTGCGCCTGGCGCTCGATGCGGCTGAAGTGTATGAGCGGCTCGGCACCCCCGAGGGCGAACTGGCGCTGGCCGAATGTGTGGTTTATCTGGCGGTGGCGCCCAAATCGAACGCGGTCTACAAGGCCTTCAACGAGGCGAAAAGTTTTGTGAAGAAGGACGGCACGCGCGCGGTGCCGCTGCATTTGCGCAACGCACCGACCCAGCTCATGAAGACGCTGGACTACGGCAAGAACTACCGCTACGCGCACGACGAGGCCGGTGGCTTTGCGGCGGGCGAGCGTTACTGGCCCGACGACATGACGGCGCCGGGCTTCTACCGCCCGGTGGAGCGCGGGTTGGAGATCCGGATCGCGGAGCGCTTGCGCGAGCTCAAACGCCTCAATAATCAGAAAAACTAATAAGCTTTAAAAGCCCTGATTGTCGGACTTGACCAAGGGTAAACCCGCGCAAATCAGCGCCATGCGTGAACGGCCCTTCGCTACAATCTCGCACCACAAACCCGCCACCGGCTGCACACTGGCGGGTTTTTGCTAGGTGAAAGAAAAGACTCACAAGGTCACACTGCAAACCGGTCAGCTTTTCTGGCCCAAGCAGATGTCAGCTAGCGCATCAGCCGATTACAAAACGGAGAATTTTTATGGATATCCTGCTTCAGCAGATCATCAACGGTCTGGTGCTGGGCAGCATGTATGCCTTGATCGCCCTGGGCTACACCATGGTGTACGGCATCATCAACCTGATCAATTTTGCGCACGGCGAAGTGCTGATGGTCGGGGCCATGACCAGTTGGACCATCATCGGCTACATGCGCGACGCGATGCCCGGCACGCCAGGCTGGCTGGTCTTGCTGATCTCGCTGATCATCGCGTGCGTGGTGGCCGCCGCGCTCAACTTCGTGATCGAGAAAGTGGCTTACCGGCCGCTGCGCAACGCCCCCAAACTGGCTCCCCTGATTACCGCCGTCGGCATGTCGCTGCTGCTACAGACGCTGGCCATGATCATCTGGAAGCCCAACTACAAACCGTATCCGACGCTGCTGCCGAGTGCGCCTTTGAGTATCGGCGGTGCGGTGATCACGCCGACGCAGATCCTGATTCTGGGCTTTACCGCGGTCTCGCTGGCCGTGCTGATGTGGGTGGTGAACTACACGCGGCTCGGCCGGGCCATGCGCGCCACGTCCGAGAACCCGGGGGTGGCGGCCCTGATGGGCGTCAAGCCCGACCAGGTGATTTCGGCCACCTTCGTCATCGGCGCGGTGCTGGCCGCCATTGCCGGTGTGATGTACGCCTCCAACTACGGCACGGTGCAGCACACCATGGGTTTCCTGCCCGGCCTCAAGGCCTTTACCGCTGCCGTGTTTGGCGGCATCGGCAACCTGGCCGGCGCCGTGGTCGGCGGCATTCTGCTCGGACTGATCGAGTCCATCGGCGCGGGTTATATCGGGCAAGTGACGGGCGGTTTTCTCGGCAGCAACTACAGCGACATCTTCGCCTTTATCGTGCTGATCGGCATGCTCACGCTGCGGCCATCGGGCCTGCTGGGTGAACGTGTGGCGGACCGGTCCTGAGCGCGGCCAAGGAGACTCGACATGAAACAGAAAAACCAACTGATTGTTTTCTTCCTGGCAGGCATCGCACTGCTGATCCTGCCGCTGGTGCTGCAAAGCGCGGGCAATGCCTGGATCCGCATCCTCGACAGCTCGCTCCTGTACGTGATGCTGGCCCTGGGCCTGAACATCGTGGTGGGCTTTGCCGGCCTGCTGGACCTGGGCTACGTGGCTTTCTTCGCCATTGGTGCCTACATGTACGGCCTGCTGGCCTCGCCGCAACTGACGGACAACTTTCCGGCCATCGCCGCCATGTTTCCCCAGGGCCTTCATTCACCGCTGTGGCTGGTGCTTCCGGCCGGCGCCCTGCTGGCGGGTGCGTTCGGCGTGATCCTGGGCGTGCCGGTACTCAAGCTGCGCGGCGACTACCTGGCGATCGTGACACTCGGTTTCGGTGAAATCATCCGGGTGTTCATGAACAACCTGGACCAGCCCATCAATCTCACCAATGGCCCGAAAGGGGTCAACCAGATCGACCCCATCACCCTCTTTGGGTTGAACCTGGGCCGGCCGGTCACGGTGTTTGGCTTCGAGGTCGCCTCGGTCAGCCTGTATTACTACCTGTTCCTGGCGCTGGTCATCATCAGCGTGGTGATCTGCCACCGCCTTCAGTTGTCACGCATCGGCCGCGCCTGGATGGCCATTCGGGAAGACGAAATTGCGGCCAAGGCCATGGGCATCAACACCCGCAACATGAAATTACTCGCGTTCGGCATGGGCGCCACCTTTGGCGGCGTGGCAGGCACCATGTTTGCGGCTTTCCAGGGCTTTGTGTCACCCGAGTCATTCAGCCTGATGGAGTCGGTGATGATCGTCGCCATGGTGGTGCTGGGCGGTACCGGGCATTTGCCCGGCGTGATCCTGGGCGCCGTGCTGCTGTCGGCGCTGCCCGAGGTGCTGCGTTTCGTTGCCGGTCCGCTGCAGGGCATGACCGGCGGCCGGCTCGACTCCGCCATCCTGCGCCAGCTGCTGATTGCACTGGCCATGATCATCATCATGCTGCTGCGTCCGCGCGGCCTGTGGCCCTCGCCCGAGCGTGGCAAGTCACTGCTAACCAAGAAATAAGGAGGGCGATATGGCAGATACAGATACAGTCCTCAACGTCTCCGGCGTTTCCAAGCGGTTCGGCGGTTTGCAGGCGCTGAGCGACGTGGGCATCCGCATCGAGCGCGGCCAGGTCTACGGCCTGATCGGGCCCAATGGCGCCGGCAAGACCACGTTCTTCAATGTACTCACGGGCTTGTACACCCCTGACAGCGGCACCTTCGAGCTGGCCGGAAAACCGTACAAGCCGCATGCCGTGCACGAAGTCGCCAAGGCCGGCATTGCGCGTACCTTCCAGAACATTCGTCTGTTCTCCGACATGACGGCGATCGAGAACGTGATGGTGGGACGCCATGTGCGGACCCATTCGGGTGTATTCGGCGCGATTTTTCGCGGCCCCGGCTTCAAGGCCGAGGAAGCCGCCATTGCCAAGCGCGGGCATGAGCTGCTCGACTACGTGGGCATTGGCAAGTTCGCCGACTACAAGGCGCGCACGCTGAGCTACGGCGACCAGCGCCGCCTGGAGATTGCGCGAGCGCTGGCCACCGACCCGCAGCTGATTGCGCTGGACGAGCCCGCGGCCGGCATGAACGCAACTGAAAAAGTGCTGCTGCGCGAACTGATCAATCGCATCCGCAATGACAACCGCACCATCTTGCTGATCGAGCACGACGTGAAACTCGTCATGGGACTGTGCGACCGCGTCACCGTGCTGGACTACGGCAAGCAGATTGCCGAAGGGACACCCGCTACCGTGCAGAAGAACGAAAAAGTGATCGAGGCCTACCTGGGGACAGGGGGACACTGATATGGCCAACACCAACGCAAATACATTACTCAAAGTGAGCGGCCTGAAGGTCGCCTACGGGGGCATCCAGGCCGTCAAGGGGGTGGACTTCGAGGTGCACGAAGGCGAGCTGGTCTCGCTGATCGGCTCCAACGGGGCCGGCAAGACCACCACCATGAAGGCCATTACCGGCAGTCTTTCCATTGCCGACGGCGACATCGAATACATGGGCAGGAGCATCAAGGGCCAGGGGCCCTGGGATCTGGTCAAGCAGGGTCTGGCCATGGTGCCCGAGGGCCGCGGCGTGTTTGCCCGCATGAGCATTACCGAGAACCTGCAGATGGGCGCCTACGTGCGCAACGACAAGGCCGACATAGCGGCCGATATCGACAAGATGTTCACCATCTTCCCGCGCCTGAAGGAGCGCAAGGACCAGCTGGCCGGCACCATGTCGGGCGGCGAGCAGCAAATGCTGGCCATGGGCCGTGCGTTGATGAGCCGGCCCAAGGTGCTGTTGATGGATGAGCCGTCCATGGGCCTGAGCCCCATCATGGTGGACAAGATCTTCGAGGTGATTCGCGACGTGTACGCACAGGGCGTGACCGTCCTGCTGGTCGAGCAGAACGCCAGCCGGGCGCTGAGCATTGCGAATCGCGGCTATGTCATGGAGTCGGGCATCATCACCATGAGCGGCGATGCCAAACAGATGTTGAGCGACCCGAAGGTGCGCGCGGCCTATCTGGGCGAGTGACGGGGTTTTGCCGCGGCAGGGGTGTGATCGCGCAGGGCAAAGATGTAGGATGACGCTCTTCGGGCGGCCCTGCGGGGCGTCCCGTCGAATCCTCCTTTATTTGTTCAAGAACGACATGATGAAACACTGGGCACAATCGACTTTCTCCTTCCAACTTGCTGCTGCGACCGCGTTGACCGTGGCGGCGTCCATGGCTATGGCCCAGGACGTGCAAATCGTCAAGATCGGGCATGCGGGTCCGATCTCTGGCGGGATTGCCCACATCGGCAAGGACACCGAGAACGGGGTTCGCCTGGCCATTGACGAAATCAATGCGCAGAACCCGGTGATTGGCGGCAAGAAAATCAAATTCGAAATCGATGCCGAAGACGATGCCGGTGACCCGCGGCAAGCCACCGCCGTGGCGCAGAAAATGTGCGACTCCAAAGTTGCCGGGGTGGTCGGGCATCTCCAGTCAGGGACGTCCATTCCCGCGTCGGCCATCTACAACCGGTGCGGCATTCCCAATATCACGGCCTCTGCCACCAATCCGGATCTGACCAAGCCTGGCTACAAAACCACCTTCCGGCTGATTGCCAATGACAATGCGCTGGGTGCCGCGCTGGCGTTGTACGCTGCGGACGCGCTGAAAGTCAAGAAGGTGGCCATCATTGACGACCGGACCGCATACGGCCAGGGGGTTGCGGCGGTGTTCAAGGAGACCGCGGTCAAAAAGGGTCTGCAGGTTGTCGGCGCGGAATACACCAATGACAAGGCAACCGACTTCATGGCGATCCTGACGTCGCTCAAGAGCAAGAAGCCGGATGCGATTTTTTACGGCGGGCTCGATGCCCAGGCCGGTCCGATGCTGCGCCAGATGGAGCAGTTGGGCATGGTCGACGTGAAGTTTTTCGGCGGCGATGCGCTGTGCACCGAAAAACTGGCCGAGCTCGCCTCGAATGCAGGCGCCCTGAAGAACGTGACCTGTGCGACAGGCGGCGCTTCAATAGAAAAAATGCAGGGTGGACCGGCCTGGAAGAAACGGTACGACGCCAAATTCCCGGGGCAATTCCAGATCTACAGTCCCTATGCCTATGACGCGACCTTTGTGCTGGTGGACGCCATGAAGCGGGCCAACTCAGTCGACCCCAAGGTCTATGTTCCGTTCCTGGCCAAGACGCACTACAAGGGCGTAACCGCGAATATCTCTTTTACGGCCAATGGCGAACTGACCAACCCTGCAGTGACGCTTTACGTCTACAAGAACGGCGTCCGAACCGCGCTTAACTGAAGGCGCCGACGCTGATGCCGGACCGTGGGCCGGGCGGATGGGCCTCAGTCCACGGTGGCGCCCGAGGCCTTCACCACTTTCTCGTACTTCGCGAGCTCGCTCTTCATGAAGGCGCCGAACGCCTCGGGCGTGCTCGGGACCGGTTCCGCCAGCAGGCTGGCGAAGCGTGTTCTGGTGTTGGGGGCATTCAGCGCCGCCACAAACGCGTGATTCAGCCTGGCAATCACCTCTTTCGGTGTGCCCGCCGGCGCCACCAGGCCCCACCAGGTATCGATCGAAAAGCCCTTGAGCGTGTCGGCCACGGGCGGCACGTCCGGCAACGCGGGTGAGCGCGCGAGCGTGGTCACGGCGATGGCCTTGAGCTTGCCCGAGCGGATGTTGGGCGCGGCGGTCGCAAGGTTGTCGAAGTTGAAGTCGACCTGGCCGCTCAGCAACGCCAGCTGCGCCGGGTTGCCGCCGTTGTAGGGAATGTGAACGGCAAAAATCCCGGCTTGCGCCTTGAACATTTCGCCGGCCAGGTGGCCCGCACTGCCATTGCCGCCGCTGCCGTAGTTGAGCGTGCCGGGATGGGCCCTGGCATACGCAATCAGGTCGCGCACGCTGCTGATCTTGAAGCGCCGGGCTGTCTCGGCGTTCATCACCAGCACGTTGGGCACACGCAGGATTTGCGTGATGGGCGCGAAATCGGTCGCCGCGTTGTAGGGCATCTTGCGGTACAGCCAGGGGTTGACGGCGTTGGTGGCGGTCGCTGCGATGCCGATCGTCAGGCCGTCGGGAGCGGCCTTGGCGATCATGTCGGCGCCGATGTTGCCGCCCGCACCCGGCTTGTTGTCGATGATGACCGGCCCGAGCGTCTCCTTCACGGCCTCTGCCAGAATGCGGGCCGTCAGGTCGATCGGGCCACCCGCGCCGTAAGGCACGATGAGCCGGATCGGGCGCGCCTGGGCTTGCGCGAGGGACGGGGAGAGGATCAGCGCAGGGATGGCAGAAAGTGCCAGCGCCTGGGCCAGGGCAGGGAAGAGGTGTCGACGTTTCATGCCCTTATTGTGCAAAACATTGGCCCGCGCGCCACCGTGACAATCCCTTACATCACTTTTCGTGAACGCTGTCTGTCTCCATGTCGTCCTCTGCGTTATGGGTGTGGAATGTTTTCCATGATTTTGAAGGAATCCAAGATGAAAATTCACCCATTACTGATTGCAGCTGCCCTCGCCACCGGTGGCCTCGCGTTTGCCCAGACTCCCCCAGCGACTCCTGCCGTCACCCCGGCTACCGCCCCTGCGACCGCCGCGCCCGCTGCCCCGCACAAGGCGGCAGCGCACAAGACGCGGATGCACGGGCACGCCCACAAGGCTGCCGCTGCTGCGGCGCCGACCGGGGCCGACTCGACGACGACGCGGGAGGAGCGCATGGCTGCCGCGGAGGCCGACTACAAAGCCAGCCTCGAAAAAGGGGATCAGGCCGCGCCAGTCCACAAGATGACGCATCACCACCATGGCGGCCACCCCATGCACAGGCATCAGCCGGCAAAGGCGGCTCCGGCTTCCTCCTGAGCGCGGCCTCAGGCCGCGATGCCGGCCTGCGCCTTGTCGGCCTCGGTGGTGAACGCGTCGGCGTAGAACTCATCCGGCGACAGACCCGCCAGGCGGGTGTAGTCGGCGCGCGCCGAATCCACCACGATGGGCGCGCCGCAGGCATACACCTGGTAGCCTGAGAGGTCCGGAAAATCCTCCAGCACGGCTTGGTGCACGAAGCCCGTGCGCCCGCTCCATTTGTCCTCGGGCAGCGCGTCGGAGATTACCGGCACATAGCTCAGGTTGGGCATTTCGGCCACGCGTGCCCTGACCCAGTCGTCCAGATACAAGTCTTCGGGGCGGCGCCCGCCCCAATAGAGCGTGGCGGGGCGCTCGATGCCCTTGAACTGCATGTGCTCGATCACCGCCTTGATCGGCGCAAAGCCCGTGCCCGAGGCCAGCAGGATCATCGGTTTGGTCGAGTCCTCGCGCATGAAGAAGCTGCCATACGGGCCCTCCACGCGCAGGATCTCCTTGTCTTTCATCGCATGGAACACATGGTCGGTGAACTTGCCGCCGGGCATATGGCGAATGTGCAGCTCCACGCCAGGTCCGCGGTGCGGCGCGTTGCCCATCGAGTAGCTGCGCCGCGCGCCATCGCGCAGGATGAATTCGATGTATTGGCCCGCGTGGTATTTGAACGTGTCGTTGGCCGGCAGTTGCAGCTTGACCAGCATGACGTCGTGCGATTTTTTCTCCAGCCCGACCACGCGCACGGGCATCTTGCGGATCGGGAAGGCGCTCTCGTCCGTCACCTGGCGCGACTCCAGCACCACGTCGCTGTGCGGTACGCCGCAGCAGGTCAGGATGAAGCCGCTGGCTTCTTCTTCCGGGGACAGCGCCTTGCTCTGGTGCGGGCCGTGCACCACCGTGCCTTCAATCTTTTTGCACTTGCACGAACCGCAGGCGCCGTCCTTGCAACCGTAGGGCAGCCCCACGCCGGCGCGAATGCCTGCCGCCAGAATCGCTTCGCCGGGATTGGCGACAAAGCTGCGGCCACTGGGCAGCACAGAGATATTGAAGGTCATCTTTTCGGTATCCTCGGGGGAGTCTTCTTTTCACCAACTCCCGATTTTGCCTTCAAACCAATCCCCTCCTGGCGCCTTGCCCGCGCGCTTTCGCCGCGAACGGGTGTTGATGGTGGGCTGTGGCGACGTCGGAATGCGTGTGGCGCGCGGCATGGCGGGCCGCATGCGGCTGCTCGCGCTGACCTCGTCGCCGCAGCGCGTGAGCGAATTGCGCGCGCGCGGCATCACCCCTTTGCACGGCAACCTGGACGTGCCGGCCAGCCTGCGCCGGCTTGCCGGCATTGCCACGCGCGTGGTCTATCTGGCGCCGCCGCCGCCCGAGGGCTGGGGCGATCCGCGAACGCGCGCGCTGACCCAGGTGCTGCGCCTGCGCTCTGCACCCGCTTCTTTCGTCTATGGTTCGACCAGCGGCGTGTATGGCGACTGCCAGGGTGCCCTGGTGGCCGAGACCCGGGCCGTGAGCCCACGCACGCCCCGGGCCAGCAAACGGGTGTCGGCCGAGCAGGCCGTGCGGTTTCTGGGTCGCAGCACGATGCCGGCCGGCCGGGTACGCACCAGCATCCTGCGCATTCCGGGGATCTACGCTGCGGACCGCGAAGGCGGCACGCCGCGCGCACGCCTGCTCAAGTGCACCCCCGTGCTGGTAGATCAGGATGACGTCTACACCAACCACATCCACGCCGATGATCTGGCGCGGGCCTGTGCTGCGGCGCTGTGGCGCGGCAAGCCGCAGCGGGTCTACAACGTGAACGATGACACCCGGCTCAAGATGGGCGCTTATTTCGACCTGGCGGCCACGCTGTACGGCTTGCCCAAGCCCCCGCGCGTGCCGCGCGACACCGCGCAGGACCAACTGCCGCTGCTGCTGCTCAGCTTCATGAATGAATCGCGCCTGATGGACAACACGCGCATGAAGCGCGAACTGCGGCTGATCCTGCGCTATCCGACCGTCGATACAGGGCTGCTGCCAGAAATAGAGTGCCGCAAGGTTTAAATGCCTGCAGGTTTTTGCAGAGTCGTCATGCGGTCCACCGCATGCACGCTGATGGTCTTGACGTCGGCGCCTTGCAGTACCGTCAGCCGGATTTCGGCATTCGGCTCGGCGTGCTCCCAGAGTTTTTTATAGAACGCATCGAGTGTGACCACCTTGGTGCCATCCACGGCCAGTACCAGGTCGCCCGGCTGCAGCCCCGCCGATTGCGCGGGGCTGTCCGGGTTGACGCGCAGGATCTGCACATGACCGCCCTGGTCGCTGGACGTCAGCCCCAGCCAGGGGCGCCGGCTTGGTTTGCTGCTGCCGGTTTTTTGCAGCTCCGCCAAAATGGGTTTGAGCAGGTCGACCGGCACAAACATATTGCCGGGCAGGCCTTCACCCTCGCCCGTGGCATCCAGCACCAGCAGGCTGCCAATGCCCACCAGCTCGCCCCTGCGGTTGAACAGTGGTGCGCCCGCATGATCGGCAATGGGCGGGCTGGTGAACAGCGCCGCTTCGATGTGGTATTCCCAGTTGCCGGAAAATGCGCGCTTGCTGACCAGCTCCGTAATGGCCACCCCGCCGCCGTCACCGCCGGTGGCCACAATCACCGGCTCGCCCAACTCCAGTTCTTTCAAGCTGCCCAGCTTCACGGGTTTGATGCCGCGCAGCGGCAGCAGCGGTTTGATCAACCCAAAACCGGTGGCCAGGTCATAGGCCACGGCTCTGGCGGGCAGCGTTTTGTGGTCCTGGGTCACGATCTGGATCTGGTCGGCCTCCAGCATCAGGTAGCCAATGGTCAGGATCAGTCCGTCCGGCCCAATGACCACGCCCGAGCCGCTGCGCTCCTGGCCCAGCGTCTCGGCCGTGCGTGCACCGTCTATCGCCGTGACCTGCACGCCCACGACGGCCGCATCGGCCCGGTTGAGCGCATCCAGCATGGCCTGTACCTGCGCAGACTGGGGCGCCGCTGTGGCGGCCTGGCTCAGCGCCAGCAGCGACGCTGAAAAACCTCGCCAGAACCAGCTGGACCAACAACCGAGCGTGCGCATGATGAGCTCCCGAACAGGTGTACTTATTTATAGTTCGCGCGTTCGAATCTGCTGCACCGGTCTGGCTTGCCCCGCCTGCCAGCACCTGCATTTCCCATAAAAAAGCCCCATATCCGTTGGGATAGGGGCTTGGAGTCTTCTAGCGCTGGTGCCCGGGGCCGGAATCGAACCGGCACGCCTTGCGGCGGGGGATTTTGAGTCCCCTGCGTCTACCAATTTCACCACCCGGGCGGCAGGAGGGTAATCCGAAATTATGGCACAGTGCTGGCTATGAACTACCTAACGATTGAAGACACTATCGGCAAAACCCCGCTGGTGGCGCTGCAGCGCATCAACGCCGACGGCAACGCCCAGCGCGGCAATGTAGTCCTCGGCAAGCTCGAGGGCAACAACCCGGCCGGTTCGGTCAAGGACCGGCCCGCCCTGTCGATGATCAAGCGCGCCGAAGAGCGCGGCGAGATCAAGCCCGGCACCACGTTGATCGAGGCGACCTCGGGCAACACCGGCATTGCGCTGGCGATGGCGGCCGCGATCCGGGGCTACCACATGGTGCTGATCATGCCGGAGGACTTGTCGGTCGAGCGCGCCCAGACCATGAAGGCGTTCGGCGCCGAGCTGATTCTGACGCCCAAGAGTGGCGGCATCGAATACTCGCGCGACCTCGCCGAAAAAATGCAGAAGGAAGGCAAGGGCCATGTGCTCGACCAGTTTGCCAACGCGGACAATCCGCGCATTCACTACGAGACCACCGGCCCCGAAATCTGGGCCGACACGCACGGCAAGGTGACCCATTTTGTGAGCGCCATGGGCACCACCGGCACCATCACCGGCGTGTCGCGCTATTTGAAAGAGAAAAACCCGGGCGTCAAGGTGGTGGGCGCGCAGCCGTCCGAGGGCTCGCGCATCCCCGGCATCCGCAAGTGGCCGCAGGAATATTTGCCGAAGATTTATGACGCAACCTATGTAGACGAGCTGGTGTACGTGAGCCAGGACGAGGCCGAGGAGATGGCCCGGCGCATGGCACGCGAGGAGGGGATCTTTGCGGGGATTTCGTCAGGCGGGGCATGCTGGGTGGCGCAGGAGATCGCCAGGCGCGAAGAAAACGCGACCATCGTGTTCATCGTCTGCGACCGCGGCGACCGCTACCTCTCGACCGGCGTGTTTCCCGCATGAGCCAGGAATTCCGCTTCTGCCCCAACTGCGCGACGCCGCTGGAGTGGATCGCCCAACTGGAGGACGGCGGCGAGAAGGAGCGGCTGCGCTGTGTGGCCTGCGGCTACACCCACTGGAACAATCCCACGCCCGTGCTGGCGGCCGTGATCGAATACCAGGGGCAGATTTTGCTGGCGCGCAACGCCGCGTGGACCGGCAAGATGTATGCGCTGATCACGGGTTTCATGGAAGCCGGCGAAACGCCCGAGGGCGGTATCGCGCGCGAGATCAAGGAAGAAACCAACCTGGAGGCCCGCGCGCTCGATCTGATTGGTGTGTACGACTTCCAGCGCATGAACCAGATCATCATCGCCTACCATGCGCTGGCCGAAGGCGAGGTGCGGCTGTCACCCGAACTGGCGGATTACCGGCTGTACACGCCGCAGGCGGTGAAGTGCTGGCCCGCCGGCACCGGCTACGCGCTGGCCGACTGGCTCAAATCGCGCGGGCATGAACCGCAATTCGTGGAGTGGCCAAAAACTTGATAAAAAGTGACTGTAGCCCATGTCCAGCGTTCGCGTATAGCTATTAATTCAATAGCAAACGATGGCTTGCCCCGCCCCCTCGGACGGGACCGCGAACCCCTCAATCGACCCGGATGCCGCGCATCGCAATCACGCCACCGAGCAGCGCGGTGTCGGACTTGATGCGGTTGGCCAGCCCCTCGGGCGAGGTGCCGGCAACCTGCCAGCCCTGAATGAACAACTTCTGGCGCATCTCGGGGGTGCGCACAATTTCGCTGATCAGGGCCGAGAGGCGCGCCACGATGGGCTTGGGCATGTTGGTGGGAGCGGCCGCGGCGGTCCAGATTTCAAGCCGGTAGCCCTGGATGCCGGCTTCGGCCAGGCTGGGAATCTCGGGAGCCAGCGAGCTGCGGCCGGCGGAGGTGACGCCAATCGCGCGCAACTTGCCCGCGCGTATTTGCGTGGTCGCCAGGCCCGGCGGCAGCAGCGCCAGGTTGATCTGGCCGCCGATCATGGCGGCGATGACCTGCGGGTTGCCCGGGTAGGGAACGTGCACGGGATCGATGCCGGTCTTGGCCTTGAGCAGCTCCATGCCGATGTGGCCCACCGTGCCCACGCCGGGGCTGCCGTAGCTCCATTTGTTGCCGGCATTGCGCGCCGCCACAAAGAAATCCTGCGCGTTGTGGCCGGGCGCTGACACCGGGACTGTCAGCACCAGCGGCGCAGTGCCGATCAGGCTGATCGGCGCGAGGTCTTTTTCGGGATCGTACGGGGTGGCCGGGTTCAGCAGCTTGGCAATCGTCATGTTGCCGTTGATCATCACGCCGATGGTGTGGTCATCCGTGGCCTTGGCCACCAGGTTGGCGGCGATGTTGCCGCCCGCGCCGGGGCGATTTTCCACGATCACGGGCTGGCCCAGGGCCCTGGACAGGGGCTCCTGTAGCGCGCGCGCCACCAGGTCGGGCGAGGAGCCGCCCGGAAAGCCGACCAGGATCCGCAGCGGTTTGGTCGGCCAGGCGGCCGGTTCTTTGGAGATTTTTTGGGCCAAAGCCCCGGTGGATACTGCGGTAGCAGCTATCAGAAATATAGCGTTCTTGAGGAGGTGGCGAAGCATGCGTGTTTCCGTAAAAAACACGATGTTACCGCCAGCACCAATGCGCGCTCAGGCGTACTCGACCAGCGCCTTTTTCATCTTCTTCATGGCCGCGACCTCGATCTGGCGAATGCGTTCGGCGCTGACGCCATAGACCGCGGCCAGGTCGTGCAGCGTCATGCCGCCCGAGCCGTCATCGTTGACCTTGAGCCAGCGCTCCTCGACGATACGCCGGCTGCGGTCATCGAGCGTGGCCAGGGCGCTGGCAATGCCGTCGCTGGCCAGTACGTCGCGCTGGTGCGCCTCGATCATGGCGGTCGGTTCGTGATGCGCGTCGGCCAAATAGGCAATCGGGCCATAGCCGTCGTCGCCATCGTCGGATGCGCCCGGGTCGAGCATCACGTCGCCGCCCGAGAGACGGGTTTCCATCTCCGTCACGTCGGCGCGCTTGACATTGAGTTCGCGTGCCATCACGTCGATCTCGGACTCGCTCAGGGTCTCGCGGTGCGTGTCGGCGTCCAGCGCATCGGACTTGAAGCCCTGCTTCATCGAACGCAGGTTGAAAAACAGCTTGCGCTGCGCCTTGGTGGTGGCCACCTTGACCATGCGCCAGTTTTTCAGGATGTATTCGTGAATCTCGGCCTTGATCCAGTGCAGCGCATAGCTCACCAGGCGCACGCCCTGGTCGGGGTCGAAGCGTTTCACGGCCTTCATCAGGCCGATATTGCCCTCCTGGATCAGGTCGCCATGCGGCAGGCCATAACCCAGGTACTTGCGCGAGACCGAAACCACCAGCCGCAGGTGCGACAGCACCAGCTTGCCGGCGGCTTCCAGGTCATTGTTTTGTTGGAGCTTGTGGGCAAACTCCTGCTCCTGCTCCAGGGTGAGCATGGGCAGGCGGTTGACCGCCGAAATATAGGCGTCCAGGTTCCCCAGCGGGGGCATCAGCGCCCACGGGTTTACGACCGCCAAGGCGGTGCCAGAGGCTCCAGTTTGAGTTGACATACCAGAAGTCCTTTCGTCTGAGTTCAAATATTAGCACTCTATTGGAGAGAGTGCTAAACGATAAGTTCAATGCCATCGGTAGTTTTCGGCTATCGGTGACCACCGGGTGCGCTCCGGCCCTGCGCATTTGCCGCATCCGGATTCGTAGGACATTTACTACAGCAGGTGGGGGCGCCGTCCGCTAGCCGCAAGACGAGGCGCGTTCCATGCTTGAGTTTGGGTTCGGTCACGTGGCCGGGCTTTGAGGGGCCGCACCTTGCTCATCCTGCCATCGGGCGCAGATGCCGTCACCGCATCCATGAAAGATAAGGGGCTCACTATGCAACTCGGAATGATCGGATTGGGACGTATGGGCGCCAACATGGTGTGTCGCCTGGTCAAGGCAGACCACGAGTGTGTGGTCTACGACCGCACCCCGCAGGCCGTCAAGAACCTGCAGGCCCAGGGCGCGACCGGGACCTTTTCGGTCGAAGATTTTGTCGCGCGACTGGCCGCGCCGCGTGCGGTGTGGTTGATGGTGCCGGCCGCGGCGGTGGACGATATGCTGGCCACGCTGATTCCGCTGCTCCAGCCAGGTGACATCATTATCGATGGGGGCAACTCGTATTACCGCGACGATATCCGGCGCGGGGCCGAGGCGAAATCGAAGCAGATCCACTACGTGGATGTCGGAACGAGCGGGGGCGTCGCCGGACTCGATCGGGGCTATTGCCTGATGATCGGGGGCGAAAAAGAGGTCGTCCAGCACCTTGCCCCGATCTTTGCCACGCTCGCTCCTGGCATCGGCGCGGCGCCGCCCACGGCCGGCCGGCAAAAACCCGGCGGTACCGCCGAGCAGGGCTATCTGCACTGTGGCCCGCAAGGCGCCGGCCACTTTGTCAAGATGGTTCACAACGGCATCGAGTACGGCATCATGGGCGCCTATGCCGAGGGACTGAATGTCCTGCGCAACGCCAATGTGGGCAAGCAGAAAAGCGACTCGGATGCCGAAACGACACCGCTGCGCAACCCGGAGTTTTATCAATACGAACTGGATCTGCCCGAGATCACGGAGCTCTGGCGCCGAGGCAGCGTGATCGGCTCCTGGCTGCTCGATCTCACCGCGAGCGCGCTGCTGACGGATCCGAAGCTGGAAAGTTATGCGGGCCGCGTGTCGGACTCCGGAGAAGGCCGGTGGACGATTGCGGCGGCAATCGAAGAAGCCGTGCCGGTACCCATCCTGAGTGCCGCGCTCTTCGAGCGTTTCAGTTCGCGCGGGGAGGCCGGCTTTGCCGACAAGGTGTTGTCAGCCATGCGGCATGGATTTGGCGGCCATGTGGAAAAGGCCGCCAAGCAGTAAGGGGGAGCGAACCATGACGGTATCCCACTGCGACGCCTTTGTTTTCTTTGGTGCCACGGGTGACCTGGCTTACAAGCAGGTATTCCCCGCGCTGCAGGCGATGATCAAGCATGGGCACCTCGATCTGCCCATCATCGGGGTGGCGAAATCGGGCTGGAATCTTGACCAGTTCCGGGACCGCGCGCACGACAGCCTGCAAAAGCATGGCGGTCTGGATGCCGGTGCATTTGCGAAGCTCTCCGCCCGACTCCAGTACGTCGATGGCGATTACCAGGACGACGCGACGTATGAGCAACTGCACCGGGCGTTGGGCAGCGCGGTGCGGCCGTTGCACTATCTTGCCATTCCGCCGGGCATGTTCGAGTCCGTCATACAGGGGCTCGCCAAATCCGGCTGCGCCCGGGATGCACGGGTTGTCGTGGAAAAGCCTTTTGGCCGCGATCTTGCTTCGGCGCAGGCACTCAATCGCACGCTGCACAGATCCTTTGCCGAGGACGCCATTTTTCGCATCGATCACTATCTCGGCAAGGAAGCGGTCGAGAACCTGCTCTATTTCCGTTTTGTCAATACCATCCTTGAGCCGGTCTGGTGTCGCGACCATGTGGCAAGTGTGCAGATCACCATGGCCGAGCAAATGGGGGTGCAGGGGCGCGGCGCCTTCTATGAGGAGGTCGGAGCGATACGCGACGTGGTGCAGAACCACATGCTGCAGGTCATGGCCCTGCTCACAATGGAACCCCCGACGGATGGCGGCCCGGATGCGATACGCGACGAAAAGTTGCGGGTGCTGAGCGCGATGCGCCCGCTGGCCCCGACAGAAGTCGTCCGGGGTCAATTCCGCGGATATCTCGGCGAGGACGGCGTGTCGCCCCACTCGCAGGTAGAGACGTTCGCGGCGCTGCGGCTGTATATCGATAATGCGCGCTGGGAAGGGGTGCCTTTCTACATTCGTGCCGGCAAACAACTACCCGTCACGTGCACTGAGGTGCTGGTCGAGCTCAAGCCGCCGTCCCGTGCGATATTCGATGCCGACGATTGCGGCCGGTCGAACTATTTTCGCTTCCGGCTCAGCCCCGATGTCTTGATTTCGGTCGGGGCACGAACCAAGGCACCCGGAGAATCGATGGTTGGATCGGCCACAGAACTGATCGCACATCACAGTCCCGGCGACGAGATGACACCTTACGAGCGTCTGCTGGGCGATGCGCTGCGCGGAGACGCCGCGTTGTTCACGCGCGGCGACACGGTCGAAGCAGCCTGGCGCGTGGTGGATCCGGTCCTCGGCAACGCCGTGCCAGTCACCAGCTATGAACCGGATACCTGGGGGCCTGCGGCAGCGGAGCAGCTCATGGCCGACGGTGATCAATGGCACAACCCCGCACCGGAGGTGGCGTCTCCATGAAAACGCCAGAGGACATGGTTTTTCTGTTTGACTGCGATAACACGCTGCTCGACAACGACCGCGTGCAAGCCGATCTGCGCACCCACCTCGAGCGTGAATTCGGCGCCGCGAACCGGGATCGCTACTGGGAAATTTTCGAAGCGTTGCGCACCGAACTGGGATACGCGGATTACCTGGGCGCATTGCAGCGTTACCGTCTGGACGCAACGAGCGATCCACGCTTGTTGCAAATGTCTGCGTTTCTATTGGACTACCCGTTTGCCGACCGCTTGTATCCAGGCGCGCTCGACGTGATCAAACATCTTGGCCTGCATGGGCCGACGGTTGTGTTATCGGACGGCGACGTGGTCTTCCAGCCGCGAAAAATCCAGCGCTCGGAGCTATGGCAGGCAGTCGAAGGGCGCGTGCTGATCTATGTTCATAAAGAGAGAATGCTCGACGACATGGAGCGGCGTTATCCGGCCCGCCATTACGTCATGGTCGATGACAAGCTGCGCATTCTGGCCGCCATGAAGAACGTGATGGGCGAGCGGCTGACAACCGTCTTTCCACGCCAGGGGCACTACGCCCTCGATCCCCACAACATCGCGACTTACCCCGCCGCCGATCTGACGGTCGAGCGCATCGGCGATTTGATCCATTGCGACTTGCCGGCCTCGCTGGATGCCATCCGCGCGGGCCATACAGAAAAGAGGTCATCATGAACGCTACCCAACAGCTTCACGAGCTCGGGCAAAGCCTGTGGCTCGACAACATCACGCGCGGACTGCTGGAAAGCGGTACGTTGCAGCGCTACCTGCACGACTTCGCGGTGACCGGGCTCACTTCGAATCCGACGATTTTCGATCTCGCCATTCGAGGTACGAACTTCTACGACGAGGCGATTCAGAAAAAGGCCGCCGCAGGAAAATCAGGCGAGGCCTTATTTTTCGATTTGGCACTGGAAGACCTGACCCGGGCCGCGGATCTGTTTCGCCCCAGCCACGAGGCCACGGCCGGCGTGGACGGCTGGGTCTCGCTGGAAGTATCGCCATTGCTGGCCAACGATGCGGCGGCCACGGTGCGCGAAGCCGCGCAACTCCATGCACGCGCAGCGCGGCCCAATCTGTTCATCAAGATTCCAGGCACGCCAGCGGGCATCATTGCCATTGAAGAGTCGATTTTTGCCGGTGTGCCGGTCAACGTCACCTTGCTGTTCTCCCGCGAACAATATCTCGCGGCCGCCGGCGCCTACATGCGCGGCATCGAACGGCGCATCGCCGCGGGGCGCGACCCAGTCGTCGGCTCGGTCGCCTCGATTTTCGTGAGCCGCTGGGATGTGGCCGTGAAGGACCAGGTTCCCGAAGCGCTTCGCAATCGTCTGGGTATCGCCATTGCGCAGCGCACCTACCGCGCTTATCGCGAGCTTCTGGTCTCGTCGCGCTGGCGCACGCTGGCAAACGCCGGCGCCCGGCCGCAGCGCCTGTTATGGGCCAGCACCGGCACCAAAGACCCGGCAGCGCCCGATACGCTGTATCTGGAGGCGCTCGCTGCGCCCGACACCATCAACACCATCCCCGAGAAGACGCTGCTGGCTTTTGCCGACCATGGCGTCGTGAACGCTGCGATGGCGGCGGATGGCGGCGATGCGCAACAGGTGCTCGCTGCCTTCGCGCAGGCCGGCGTGGACGAGGCAGCGCTGGCCATCCGATTGCAGCGCGAGGGGGCCGAATCGTTCAGCAAATCCTGGAGCGATTTGATGGCGGTCATTGCAAGCAAGAGCGCAACGCTCGCGCAAAGCCAGCGTGGCGGGGGTGCGCAATCATGAATGACCCGGCACCCATATCCCACCCGCGACTTGCCGACCGGCCCGCATGGAAGGCTCTGGCGGCGCATCACGAACAAGTGCGCAATCTGCATTTGCGGCAGATCTTTGCCGACGATCCACAGCGGGGCGAGCGGTTGACCGCCGAAGGCGCCGACCTCTATCTCGACTATTCCAAGAATCGCGTGACCGACGAGACGCTCAAGCTGCTCCTGCAGTTGGCCACCGAGTGCGGTTTGGCCGACCGCATCGAGGCCATGTTCAGCGGCCAGAAGATCAACGCGAGCGAGCAGCGGGCGGTGCTCCATGTCGCCCTGCGCGCGCAGTCAGGCGAGCGGATCGAGGTCGATGGCGCCGACGTCGTGCCGGAGGTCCATGCCGTTCTCGATCACATGGCGATTTTCTCCGAGAGCGTGCGCAGCGCGAGCTGGCTGGGGTATACCGGCCGGCCCATTCGCAACGTCATCAACATTGGCATCGGTGGCTCGGATCTCGGCCCGGTCATGGCCTACGAGGCGCTGCGCCACTACAGCCAGCGCGACATGACGTTCCGCTTCCTCTCCAACGTCGATGGCACGGACTTCGAGGAAGCCACGCGCGACCTGGACCCGGAAGAAACGCTGTTCGTCATCTGTTCCAAGACGTTTACGACGCTGGAGACGCTGACCAATGCGCACTCGGCCCGCGCCTGGAGCTTGCGCAAGCTGAAAGATGAGCGGGCAGTGCAACGGCATTTCGTCGCCGTCTCGACCAACGCCGAAGGCGTGGCGAAGTTCGGCATAGCCACCGCCAACATGTTCGGCTTCTGGGATTGGGTTGGTGGCCGCTACTCCATGGATTCGGCGATTGGCCTGTCCACAATGCTTGCCATCGGAGCGGAGAATTTTCGCGCGATGTTGTCCGGCTTTCATGCCATGGACCAGCATTTTCGCCGCACCCCGTTCGAGCGAAATCTGCCGGTTCTGATGGGGCTGCTGGCGATCTGGAACAACAATTTCCTCGGTGCCCAGACGGTCGCGGTGCTGCCGTATGAGCACTACCTCAAGCGTTTTCCTGCGTACCTGCAGCAATTGACGATGGAGAGCAACGGCAAGCATGTCACCCTGGAGGGCTGTCCCGTCGACGTGTCGACCGGGCCGATCTACTGGGGCGAGCCGGGCACCAACGGCCAGCATTCGTTCTATCAGCTCATCCACCAGGGCACCCGGTTGGTGCCCTGCGATTTCATCGGCTTTTGCCAGTCACTGAATCCGCTGGGGAGCCATCACGACCTGTTGCTGGCCAACCTGCTCGCGCAGACCGAAGCGCTGGCGTTTGGCAAGACGAAAGAGCAGGTCGAGGCCGAAGGAACTCCCGCCTGGCTGGCGCCGCATCGCACCTTTGAAGGCAACCGCCCGACCAACACCGTCCTCGCCGAGCGGCTGACGCCGCAGACGCTGGGGCAACTGGTCGCACTGTACGAGCACAGTGTCTTCACACAGGGGGTGATCTGGCATATCGACTCGTTCGATCAGTGGGGGGTCGAACTGGGCAAGGTACTGGCGCAGCGCATCATTCCCGAGCTTGAAAGCAAGGACGAGCCGACGCTCGGGCACGACAGTTCAACCAACGCATTGATCCGGCGCTACCGCCGGCTCCGGGGGAAAGCATCATGAACCTGGGCTATACCGAGCCGCTTTACCTGTTGCCGTTCGACCATCGCGGCTCCTACGTCAGCGGCATGTTTCATTTCAAACCGCCGCTGACGGCGGACGAGCACGACAGGGTGGCCCGCAGCAAACGACTGATCTACGACGGATTCCGGCAAGCGCTCACGGGCGCGGTGCCCGTCGCCTGCGCCGGCATTCTGGTCGATGAGGAATTCGGCGCCGACATTCTCCGCGACGCCGCATCGAGCGGCTATGTAACCGCGGTCTCGGTGGAGAAGAGCGGCTCGGACGAGTTCGAATTCGAATATGGCGACGCGTATGCCGCGCACCTCGAAGCCTTCAAACCGACCTTCGCGAAGGTGCTGGTGCGCTACAACCCGCAGGGCGACATGGCGCTCAATCAACGCCAGACGGCCCGCCTCAAGCAGCTGTCCGATCACTGCCGGGCGACTGAGCAGCGGTTCATGTTCGAGCTGCTGGTGCCGGCCACGAAGGCGCAGATGGAGCATGTTGGGGCGGACAAGAACGCCTACGACGATCAGCTTCGTCCTGACTTGATGCGCCAGGCCATTCGTGCGCTGCAGGATGCGGGTATTGAGCCGGATGTCTGGAAGATC
Organism: Polaromonas sp. C04; assembly: GCF_002002705.1. Classification (GTDB taxonomy): domain Bacteria; phylum Pseudomonadota; class Gammaproteobacteria; order Burkholderiales; family Burkholderiaceae_C; genus Rhodoferax_A. The sequence continues at coordinate 243,952 of NZ_MUNS01000020.1, forward strand.
GAAGGCCTCGAGCGCCGCGAGGATTGCGAACAGCTGGTCGACATTGCGCGGCGTGACGGCCGGGGCGACGTCGGCTGCATCGTGCTGGGACGCGGTGCCGATGAAAAGAAAGTGGTGGACTGGTTGGAGGCCGCCGCGCCAGTGCCCGGGTTCATCGGCTTTGCGGTGGGGCGCACCACGTTCTGGGATGCGGTGGCAGGCTTCGAAGCTAAGGAAATGACGAGACAGGAAGCGGTATCCCACATTGCCGAACGCTACCGAAAATGGGTAAAAATCTTTGAAAAAGCGCGTGTACCCCATGCCAGTTCTGCACATCATGCTACTGAATCAGTAGCAACAAGGACAAAACCATGAAAATCAGCCCCTTGGCTGGCAAGCCGGCCCCGCCGGAGATCCTGGTGAATGTGTCCAAACTCGTCGCGGCCTATTACACGGGTGTGCCCGACCCTTCCGTGCCCGGGCAGCGCGTGGCATTCGGCACCTCGGGCCATCGGGGCTCCTCGTTCGAGACCAGCTTCAACGAATGGCATGTGCTGGCGATCAGCCAGGCGATCTGTGACTACCGCGCTGGTCAGGGTATCAACGGCCCGCTGTACATCGGCATCGATACGCATGCGCTGTCGCAACCGGCATTTGACAGCGCGCTGGAGGTGCTGGCCGCCAACGGGGTGGAGACGATGATCGCGGCCGGCGGCGAATACACGCCGACGCCGGGCATATCGCATGCGATCCTTGGCTACAACCGCGCTCGCACGACGGGCCTGGCCGACGGCATCGTGATCACACCGTCACACAACCCGCCCGACAATGGCGGCTTCAAATACAACCCGCCCAATGGCGGGCCGGCCGACACCGGCGTCACCGGCTGGATCCAGCATCGCGCCAATGCATTGCTGGAATCCGGCCTGAAGGGCGTCAAGCGCATGCCACTGGCGCAGGCGCGCAAGGCCGCGACAACGCACGCGCACGACTATCTCAATGCGTACGTCGCCGACCTCGGCAACATCATCGATTTCGACGTGATTCGCAGCGCCGGTATTCATCTGGGCGTCGATCCACTGGGCGGCGCCGGCGTGCATTACTGGGCGCCGATCGCCGAGCACTACAAACTTGGTCTGACCGTGGTCAGCGAAGAAGTCGATCCGCAGTTCGCGTTCATGACGGTGGACTGGGACGGCCAAATCCGCATGGATCCGTCGTCGTCGTACGCGATGCAGCGGCTGATTGGCCTGAAGGACCAATACGACGTGGCGTTCGCCTGCGATACCGACCACGACCGCCACGGCATCGTCACGCGCAGTGGCGGCTTGATGGAGCCGAATCATTACCTGTCGGTGCTGATCGATTACCTGTTCCAGCATCGACCGCAATGGAACAAACGGGCGGCGATCGGCAAGACCGTGGTCAGCACATCGATGATTGATCGGGTCGCCAAGCGGCTGGATCGCCCGCTTTTCGAGGTGCCCGTCGGCTTCAAATGGTTCGTCGACGGCTTGTTCGACGGCTCACTCGGTTTCGGCGGCGAAGAAAGCGCAGGCGCGGCGTTCCTGCGCAGGGACGGCGCCGTGTGGACCACCGACAAGGACGGCATCGTGCCGGCATTGCTGTCGGCGGAAGTCACCGCGCGCCGCGGCCGCGACCCTGCCGAGCTGTATCGCGATCTCGTTCGCGAGTTGGGCAAGGTGGTGGCCGATCGCATCGAGGCGCCCGCGACGCCCGAACAAAAGGCTGAGCTCGCGAAGCTGTCACCGCAGCAGGTGCAGAGCACCGAGCTGGCCGGCGAGAAGATCGAGGGCGTGTTGGACCATGCCCCGGGCAACCAGGCGCCGATCGGTGGCATCAAGGTTGTCGCCGCCAGTGGCTGGTTTGCCGCAAGGCCATCCGGCACCGAAGACATCTACAAAATATACGCGGAGAGCTTCAAGGATGAGGCGCATCTGCGCCTGATCCTGCAACAGGCGCAGAAGATCGTTGATGGCGCGCTCGCGCAGCATTAACGCTCTGTTTTGGCCGCAGCAACAAGGATTGACCATGTCAGACCCACTCGACCAGCAATGCATCAACACCCTGCGCTTTCTGTCGGTGGACATGGTGCAGAAAGCGGACAGCGGCCATCCGGGGTTGCCGCTGGGCGCCGCACCGATGGCCTATGCGCTGTGGACGCGGCACCTGAAGCACAACCCGCGCAACCCGCACTGGTTTGATCGTGATCGCTTCGTGCTGTCGGCGGGGCATGGCTCGGCGTTGCTGTACAGCTTGCTGTTTGTGACCGGCTACGACCTGTCGCTGGACGATATCAAGCAATTCCGCCAATGGGGCAGCAAGGCGCCGGGCCATCCCGAGCGCGGTCACACGCCGGGTGTCGAAGTCACCACCGGTCCGCTCGGGCAGGGCATGGCCAATGCGGTGGGCATGGCGATGGCCGAAGCGCAACTGGCCGCGCGTTACAACCGCGATGGACACACGCCGGTGGATCATCGGACCTGGGCTATCGTCAGCGATGGCGACCTGATGGAAGGGGTGGCGTCGGAGGCCGCGTCCCTGGCCGGACACCTGCAGCTGGGCAAGCTCACCTGCCTGTACGACGACAACTACGTCACCCTGTCCGCCGGCACGGACATCACCTTCTCGGAAGATCGCGCAGCCCGTTTCGAGGCCTATGGCTGGCATACGCTGACGGTAGCCGACGGCAACGACCTGGCCGCGATCGATGCTGCGTTGCAGGCCGCGCGCGCGGAAGCGGCGCGGCCGTCGCTGATTCTCGTGCGCACCCATCTCGGCTATGGCGCGCCCGAGCAGGACAGCTTCAAGGCGCATGGCTCCCCGCTCGGCGCGGAGGACGTGCGCAAGACCAAGCAGAAACTGGGCTGGCCGACCGAGCCTGACTTCCTGGTGCCCGACGGGGCGCTGGCGCACTTGCGCAAAGCGGTGGACCGCGGCGCGCAGGATGAGGCGGCGTGGAACGCGCGCATGCGCGCCTATGCCGAGGCATTTCCGGATCTGTCCCGCGAATTTGAGGGCCGCTCAGGCGGCGAACTGCCAGCGGGCTGGGATGCGGACATCCCGGTTTTTCCCGCCGATGCCAAAGGCATGGCCACACGCGTTGCCGGCGGCAAGGTGATGAATGCGATCGCACCACGACTGCCGGCACTGACGGGTGGCTCGGCCGACCTGGACCCATCGACGAAAACGGCCTTGAAGGGCCTGGGCGACTTCAATCCTCCGCCCCCACAGGGCGAGGATGAGCAAGGCTCGGAGGGAGGTGGCTGGAGCTACGCGGGGCGCAACCTGCACTTCGGCGTGCGTGAGCACGCGATGGGTGCCGTCATCAACGGCTTTGCTGCACACGGGGGTTTTATTCCTTATGGCTCGACCTTTCTGATCTTCTCCGACTACATGCGCCCGCCGATGCGCCTGGCGGCGTTGATGAATTTGCATGTGGTGTATGTGTTCACGCACGACAGCATCGCGCTGGGCGAGGATGGCCCCACGCACCAGCCGGTGGAACAATTGGCCGGTTTGCGCGCCGTCCCCAACCTCACGGTGATTCGCCCCTGCGACGCGAATGAAACCGCGGTGGCCTGGCGCGTCGCGCTGGAGTCGCTGGATCGCCCGGTAGCGCTGGTATTGACCCGGCAGGACCTGCCCACGCTGGACCGTAGCCGCTACGCATCGGCCGATGGCCTGCGGCGCGGCGCGTATGTGTTGAGTGACCCGCCCGCTGGTGCGCCGGAACTGATTCTTATCGCCACCGGCTCCGAGGTCAGCCTGATCCTGCAGGCGGCCGAGCGCCTGCAAGGAGAGGGCGTCGCGGTGCGTTGCGTGTCTATGCCCAGTTGGGAATTGTTCGATGCGCTGCCGCAAGCCGGGCGCGATGCGGTGCTGCCGCCCTCGGTTCATGCGCGTCTGTCGGTTGAGCTGGGTGCGACCCAAGGGTGGCGCCGCTATGTCGGCGACCGGGGCGATGTGCTCGGCGTCGAGCGGTTCGGCGCTTCCGCGCCGGCCGACGTCTTGCTGCGCGAATACGGATTCACCGTCGACAACGTCTGCGCGCGCGCCAGGGCGTTGCTGAGCACCAAGGGGGTGCAAAAGTCATGACCACGAAATTCAAGATTGGCGATCACGTGCGCTGGAATTCGGAAGCCGGGCACGTCAGCGGCAAGATCATCAAGGTGCACACGAAGGACACCGACTACAAAGGCTATACGCACCACGCCAGCACCGATGATCCGCAGTATGAAATCAAGAGCGACAAGACCGAGCACATTGCCATGCACAAGGGCACCGCGCTGCACAAGATCTGACCGGTGAGAAGCATGGCAACAGCGGCAAACGATCCGGGGCGTGAACTCACGGTCTGGACGATCGGCCATTCGACGCGCCCGATCGAGGAATTCCTTGGCCTGCTTGCCGCGTACCGCATAGAGGCCATTGCCGATGTGCGCAGCTTCCCTGGCTCACGCAAATATCCGCAGTACGGCAAGGAGGCGCTGGCGGCCACCCTCGCAGCGCATGCGCTGGACTACCACTGGCTGCAAGCCCTCGGCGGGCGTCGGCGTGTCTCACCCGATTCGCCGAACACCGCCTGGCGCAATGCCTCGTTTCGCGGCTACGCCGACTACATGGCCAGCGACGGGTTCGCGCAAGGCCTGGATCAATTGCTGGCGCTGGCGAGCCGATCGCGCACCGCGCTGATGTGCGCCGAAGCCGTCTGGTGGCGCTGCCACCGCTCGATGATCGCCGATGCGCTGTGTGTGCGTGGCGTCAAGGTGATGCACATCCTGGATGGCAAGCATGCCACCTTGCACCCGATGACGTCGCCCGCCCGCATTGTGGATGGCCACCTGACTTACTCGTCGCTGGATATCGGTGCGTCCATGCACTGATACGCCGGTGTCCTGGATTAGCCCGGGCGGCGTCAACTTCCAAGTGCGACACCTCATCACGTAACGCAAGAGTTAGGCAATCACAAATTGATGCGCGTATGTTGGCAAGCACACAGACTCCCCCCCGAAGACGCGAAACACTCGCAGAATGCGACGCGATGCGCAACGGCGATTTCGTCGCGCGTTCGGCGGTGGGCTTGTTCATCAACCGTTGCTAGGAGTCGCCATGCTAATCATGATTACCGGATGGATACTTGCGATGCTTGGCGCATTGCTTGCAATGGGGGGAGTGTGGCTCGCCTTCGTCGGCGGCAGTTGGGCTTACATCGCTCTCGGTATCGGATTGCTAGTCAGCGGCATATTGCTGGCCCGATGCCGCCGCGCCGCGCTCAGTGTGTACGCGGCACTGTTGATGGCCACTCTTGTCTGGGCACTCTGGGAAGTCGGCCTCGATCGCTGGGCGCTGATACCCCGAGGGGCGCTCTTTTCCGTCATCGGGCTGTGGCTTCTGACGCCCTGGATCAACCGCCCGTTGAATGCTGTGGCCACCGAGAAAATGCAATCGCGATCGTCCTGGCGGGGCTCGCGCGGCTGGCTTGGCGGCGCGATGATCGTCGTGGTTCTGGTCACCTTGATCTCGATCTTCCGTGACCCGTTCGATGTTGCGGGGCAGTTGCCGCAGGCCACGGCGCAAGCGGCCATCGTTCCAGGCGCGTCCGGCGACGACTGGCTGGCTTACGGAGGCACCGGTTATAGCCAGCGCTATTCGTCGTTGACCGACATCACGCCACAAACGGTGGGCCGGCTGGCACTGGCCTGGACCTTCCATACCGGAGACCCCAAGGGCCCGAGCGACCCGCACGAGACCACGTTCGAGGTCACCCCGCTGAAGATCGGCAACACGCTATATTTGTGCAGCGTGCATGAAAATGTGATCGCGCTCGACGCCGCCACCGGCACCGTGCGCTGGCAGTTCGACCCGCACATAAAGGTCGGCCCCACCAGCCAGCATTTGAGCTGCCGCGGGCTTGCTTACCACGATGACGCAAGCGACGCGGCTTTATCGACTGCGCTGCCAAATGCAACCACTCCCGAAGCCAACCCCGCATCGTCCGCGGTTTCGGCGCCGAATACGCTCGCCGATACACGCTCCGAATCGACCTCGGCCTGCACGCGACGAATCATCCTGCCGACCATCGACGGCCGGCTGTTCGAGCTGGATGCGCTAACCGGCCGCCCCTGCACCGAGTTTGGAGATGGCGGCATCCTGAACCTCGCGGTCAACATGCCCAACTTGCTGCCCGGTTATTACATGGAGACCTCCCCGCCGGTGGTCACGCGCAAGCTGTTGATCATCGGTGCATCGATCAACGACACCGAGTCGGTCACCAATCCATCGGGCGTGATCCGCGCTTTCGATGTGCACACCGGGCGCCTGGTCTGGAACTGGGATCTGGGGCGTCCCGACGTGACGACACCATTGCCGCCAGGGCAGCTTTATACGCCCAACACGCCAGGCAGTTGGCCCGGCGGCAGCGTCGACGAAAAGCTCGGACTTGTCTATTTCCCGATCGAAAACCAATCGCCAGATCAACTGGACTTCGATCGCAGCCCTGAGGTGCAGCGATTTTCGAGTTCCATCGTCGCGCTGGACATCGCCACCGGACAGATGCGCTGGGTCTTCCAGGGGGTGCATATCGACCTGTGGGACCGCGATATGCCGGCACAGCCCACATTGGTTAACCTCACGGTCAGCGGCAGCACGGTGCCGGCGTTGATCGCACCGACCAAGCAGGGCGACCTGTACGTGCTCGACCGCCGTACCGGCAAGCCGATCTTCCCGGTGCGGGAGTTGCCTGAGCCGAAGAGCACCGTGCCCGGCGAAAGGATCTCGCCGACGCAGCCAAGCTCGTCGCTCAACTTCATGCCGCCGCCGCTCACCGGCCGCGACATGTGGGGTGCGACGCCATTTGACCAACTGGCCTGCCGCATCGAATTCCATTCGATGGGCTACCAGGGCCCCTATACCCCGCCTGCTACGCAGCGCACGCTGGTGTACCCGGGCAATGCCGGCGTCTTCAACTGGGGTGGCATCGCCGTTGATCCTGTCAGGCAAGTCATGGTCGCGACACCGGTGCGTCTGGCGTTCACCTATCAGCTCTTTGCGCGCCACGACGCGACCACGAACTACGTCAGCGCCGGCCAAAAAGAACACTGGAACGAGAACTATGGTGGCCGTTATGCGATCAAGATCGGACCCTTCATGTCGCCGCTCGGGCTGCCATGCCAGCAGCCGCCATGGGGCTCGATTGCCGGCGTCGATCTGCGTACCGGCAAACTCGCCTGGATGCACCGCAACGGTACCGTACGCGACCAGATGCCCAAGTTCCTGCCGATCCCGTTACCGATGGGCGTGGCCAGCCTCGGCGGCCCGTTAATTACTGCCGGGGGCGTCGCGTTCTACAGCGGCACGCTCGACAACTACCTGCGTGCCTACGACGTGACGACCGGGCGCAAGCTCTGGCAAGCGCGCCTGCCCGCAGGCGGACAAGCCACGCCAATGACGTATCGGGTCAATGGCAAGCAGATGGTGGTGGTCGCCGCGGGCGGCCATGGCTCCTTCGGCACCACGCTGGGCGACGAGGTGGTCGCCTACACGTTGAAATAAACGGCACGCTTTGCATCAAGGAGGACTGATGGCGATCTCGAGAGAAGCACCGTCGCTTCACGATCCGCTGGCGAATAAGCTGAGCACCGCCGACGACCGCGTCTTGCTCAGCCACTGGTTGCCGCCGCAAGCCGGCGTCGCGCCGAAGGTTCGCATCGGCCGGCATTGGGTCAATGCGCTGTGGGCATTGCCACTGATCTTTGTGCTGCTCGTTATCTGTGTGGCCGTGGCCCAGGCGTTGCGGCTACTTCCTGCGGTGCAGGAGTTCCTGGTGCGTTACCCGGGCATTCCACCCTCGGTTGCCGTCACCACTGGTTTCCCCGGCTGGCTCAGGTTGCTGCACTTCCTGAACTTCTTCTTCATGGCCTTCATCATTCGCGCCGGAGTGCAAATTCTCGCGGACCATCCGCGGCTGTACTGGAAGCGCGACTGCACGCCGGGCACCGAGTGGTTTCGCTTCCAGAAGGCGGTGCCGACCGGGCGGATCTGGACCGCGAAGGACGATTCGGTAACGATTCCGTCGTGGCTGGGCATCCCCGGCATTCGCCATTCGATCGGGCTGGCGCGCTGGTGGCATTTTTCGGTCACTTTATTGTGGATGATCAACGGCATCGCGTTCTACGTGCTGCTGTTCACCACCGGCCAGTGGTTGCGGCTGGTGCCGACGACCTGGAGCGTGTTTCCGAACGCCGTCTCGACCGCAATCCAATACTTCTTGCTGTACGTGAAATCAAGGCAGCGTCAGACAGCCTGTTTCGCCGCCGCACCATCATGAACTGCTCCGAGGTGTGTCCCCAAAGGCTGGAGTCGGCCCATGCCATCGAGATGGTCAGGCTCAAAATGTTGAACGGACACAAGGACGGCGCTCTGCAAGTCCATCCTGTGCCGCCGATACGGTAGGACGCAGAGCGCCTCTTGCCATCGCGTTCAGGCGAGTGGTACGACGCGAAACTGAGCTGCACGCCCAATCAGGCTGATCATTTCGACTGCGGCATGAATGGTCAGTCGGTGCGCGGTAAAGCGTGGCCTCGGTGCGATGCGGATGGCCATGTCGCGAGCGAGATCGAGACCGGACTGCACTTCGCCCGATGGGAAGCCCTCTTGGGACCGCATGGCCCTGAGCCGCCCTCGTTGTCCCACAGCGAAAGCGCCCGTTGGCGCAGTTGTGCGGTACTTGGAAAATCAAGCTCTTTGTTATGCATGAGGAACTCCTGCAAGGTGTTTCAATCGGCAAGTGATGATGAGCCAATTCCGGGCGCTGGTTTCAACCCTGTTTTCAATCTAGGCCGTGCCAGCTGGCAACAGCATCGCCTCCACCAGCACGTCGACTCCCCCCTCTGGGTGAATGGCGCGCGCCGGAATATCGGCGCCTGCGCGCCATTGCATCACCGCATCACGTTTGGACTCGCCTTCGACCAGGAACAGCACCGCACGCGCGCGACTCAGGCGCCTGGCGCTGAGGGACACGCGCTGCGCCGGTGGCTTGGGCGCATCCAGCACGGCCAGCGCGTCCGCCGCGTCTGCATCGGTACCCCAGTCGTGGTCTGGAAACAGGCTGGCGGTGTGGCCGTCTTCGCCGAGCCCCAGCAGCACCAGATCAAAGTCGCCAACATGGCGCAAGGTGTTGGCGTAGGCCTGCGCGGCCGCTCGCGCGCCACGTTCAGCGGGCAGGGCATGCATCTGGCTTTTCGGGATCGCAACATGGTAGAGCCATGCTTCGGCCGCCATCCGGCTGTTACGTTCGGGGTCAATGGTGGGAAGGCAGCGCTCGTCGCCGAAATACACCTGCCAGCATGACCAGTCGGTGTCGGCGCCGCGCAGCATCCGGTACACGCCCTGCGGCGTGTTGCCACCGGCAAGCACGATCGCGAAACGGCCGCGTTGCTGGATGGCGTCGGCCGCGGCCACCAGAATGCGCTGGCAAGCCGCATCGCGCAGCGCTGCGGCGTTGGCGACACCGTGCCATCGCACGGCGGCGGCGTTGGGTGCTGGGGGACTCATGGCGTGTTCCTGGCCAGCCAGCGGCGCAGTCGCGACTGGATTCGCGGGGTCAGACGCGTGCGGTTGTAGGCGTCGGCCGCCTGACGGATCGCTTCAGCCTGCGTGGGATAGGCATGAATGACCCGGGCCAGCGTGCGCAGACCGATACCCGCCACCATGGCCAGGGTGATCTCGTTGATCATGTCACCCGCATGGCGGGCAACGATGGTCGCACCGAGAATCTGGTCCGTTCGCTCCCTGACGTGGATTTTCACGAAACCGCCATTCTCGCTGTCGGTCACCGCGCGGTCGATGTCGTGCATCGGAATCGTAAAAGTCTTGACCGGAATGTGCTGCCGGTTGGCCTCCCGCACATACAGGCCGACGTGGGCGATTTCCGGATCCGTGAAGGTGCACCAGGGGATGACCAGCGCGCTCAAGCGTTCGCGGCCGCGGAACAGCGCGTTCTGCACCACGATGCGCGCCGACGCCGTGGCGGTATCGGTGTACTGGTATGTCAGGCAGACGTCGCCGGCCGCATAGATATGGGGGTTGCTGGTGCACAGGAAATCGTCGACGCGGATGCCGTCTCCCGCTGCAAAATCGACGCCGGCGGCTTCCAGGTTCAGCCCTTCGACATTCGGTGAGCGGCCGACGCCGGTGAGAATCGCATCGACCGCGATCGTGTTGCGGTAATCGTCGCTAACAAGATCGACCAGTTTCTGCCCATTCTCCATGCGTATGGCAACGACGTTGGTATTCAGCCGTACCTCGATGCCGTCGCGCTCAAACGCATCCGACAGAATCTGTGCCGCGTCACGTTCCTCCTTGCCGAGAAACAGTGGCATGTCCTGCACGATGGTGACTTGAGCACCGAACCGGCAGAACGCCTGCGCCAGTTCGCAACCGAGCGGGCCGCCGCCGATCACCAGCAGGCGGCGCGGCAGTTCGGTCAGCTTGAAGACGTCTGCGTTGGTCAGGCAACCTGCCTCTCGAAGGCCGGGGATGGACGGAATATGCGGCCTCGCGCCGGTCGCGATCACGGCTTTCTTGAAGTGCAGCGTTTTATCATTGACCGTCAACGCGTCGGTCCCGGTGAAGCATGCGTTGCCGAAAAACACATCCACACCGAGCGCGGTCAATCGCCGCGCCGAATCGCCGCGGCTGAGATGACTGCGAATACGGCGCACGCGCTCCATGACCGCGGCAAAGTCGACCCGGATATCGTCCGGGATCTGCGCGCCATAGTGCGTGGCGTTGCGCATATCGGCATACAGCCGGGAGGTGCGGATGAGTGTTTTCGACGGTATGCAGCCGGTATTCAGACACGTACCACCGATCAGGCGGCGTTCGATCAGCGCCACCCTGGCACCGAGCGCGGCGGCCGTTTCCGCTGCGGCAATGCCAGCCGGCCCGGCACCGACGATCACCAACTGGTAACAGTCCGCGGGTTTCGGATTCTGCCACGCGGCAGGATGCACATTGGCAAGGCGCGCGTGCTCATAGGCGTCCTGCAGGGTGGCTATCGGTACATTGTTCTGCGGCGACATCAGCGTGCTCCATGGATGCACGGTGGCTGCAGCCAGCCGCCGCGAAATCCCGCATGGTGCAAACCGCTCCTGATGCAGGGGCAACTGCGCATCAGCTGCCAGATCCACCCGGTGCGATGGTTCTCTATCATCATGAGCACAATGCCCTGATCGAGTCCGTAATGCCCAGCGGAAGTCCACGGCCGCCCGTCGGCGTCAGCCAGTGTCGGGTTGAAGCTGCTGCAGAAGCGACCTTCGGTCAGCGTCTGCGGATAGCGCTCCATTATGTTGCGCACGGCATCCAGCACGATCTCGGGCGCGAACGGCAGCGATGACAGCACGGACGGGGCGGACAAGGTGCCGTCGTCCGGTCCGTACGGCACACCGCGGGCGGCATAACCGAACAGGCGCCGGGTTTCGTTGGATACATCGGCCTGCTCATCGCTGGGGCCATCGCAGGCGGACAGGCCCCAGCAGTTCTGGTCGTAACCGGCGAATTCGTGCGGGTTGCGCTGCGCGTACTCACGCTGGACGTAGGCAGCGCGCCGGCTGTTTTCGAAATAGTCCGAGCGCTTTTCATGCATGAAACTGTCATGGATGCCCCGAAAATCAATCCAGGCGTGCGAGAAATGATGCACGAACAGCGGGCCTGCATAAAGGTAGTCGTGGCCGTACAGGTTTTCCCACTGGTAGGTGGCCGTCCATGCCTGGTAGCAATCGCCCTTGATCGGGTGCGTGGGCGAGCCCATGGCAAGCACGTACAGCAGGATCGCTTCGCTATAGCCTTCCCAACCGTAGTGCAGGAATCCGCATTCGGGCTTCCAGCCTTGCCGGATCGTCTCACCATCGTCCTGTGCCCAATGCCAGTCAATACGGCGGTAAAGAAAGTCGACCAGGCCACGCAACTCGATTTCATCGGCCGTTTCTGCCGTGAAATACATGCTCGCGGTCAGCGCGCCGGCGATGAGCAGCGCCGTATCGATCATCGACAGCTCCGATCGCCAGACACGCGCGCCTGTGTGGATGTCGAGAAAATGATAGTAAAACCCCTTGAAGCCGGTCGCCGTGGGGCTGCCACTCTGGTCGCTGTTGCGGAAAAAACGCAGTGCGGCGAGGCTGCATTGGACCGCATCGGAACGCGCCATCCAGCCTCGCTCCACAGCCACCGGATACGATGACAACGCAAAACCGACCACCGCGATGCTGACGGGCGAGTTGTCACGCGATGTGTCGGCCACCAGGCCGTTGAGCGGATTGACCGTTCGCAGAAAGTAGTCGAATGCCGCTCGCTGCAGGGAATCAAGCAATGCTTCGTCGGTTGGCATGGGCAGGTAAATCACCTATGGATGCTACTCCGACCACTGCGCGTGTGTACAAGTTCCCGCGACTTTGCGCCGCTTCAAGCGTATGCTAATAGCAGCTCTTGCACCGCATCGCAGATCAACACGGATCGCAGTCAGGGAGCACGCACCTCATGCAGTATTGCCAGACATCCTTCACCCACGCGCCGCCACCGGTGCAGTTGCTGTCGAACGGCCGCTATACGGTGATGTTGAACGCTGCGGGCTCGGGTTACAGCAACTGGCGTGAATTCGCCGTGACCCGTTGGCGCGAGGACCCTGTGGCCGACGGCTGGGGCAGCTACCTGCTGCTGCGCGATGAGGTCAGCGGTGCGGTTTGGTCGGCAGGACTGCAGCCTTGCGGCAAGGAGGCAGATGACTATGCGGCCGCGTTGTCAGACGGCCACGTCGGCATCACGCAGCGCTGGGGCACGCTGACCACCGCACTCAATGTGGCGGTCGCTGCTGATCGCGATGTCGAACTGCGCCGCGTCACGCTCACCAATCACGGCGACATCCCGCGGGAGCTCACGTTGACCTCGTATGCGGAATTGGTGCTTGGACCGGCGGGCGCCGATGCGGCCCATCCGGCGTTCTCCAAGATGTTTGTGCAGACGCAATGGGTGGAGCAGGGCGGCATTCTTCTCGCTACGCGACGGCGTCGCTCGCCCGACGAGCCCCAGGTGTGGGCAGCCCATGTGGCGATGGTCGAGGAAACTGACGGGGGTGTTGGCACGTTCGAAACGGATCGCGTGCGCTTTCTCGGCCGTGGCCGCACACTGCGCCACGCGCTGGCCATGGAGCCCGGTGCGGCACTGTCAAACACCTGCGGGTGTGTGCTCGACCCGATTTTCAGCTTGCGCCGGCAGGTGTGCGTGGCGCCCGGCGCGAGCGTGCGGGTGGCGTTCTGGACCGCACTGGCTGACTCGCGTGAGGGTGTACTTGCGCTCGTGCAGCCATTGCGTGCGAGCGGCGCCTGCGAGCAAGTGCTGGCGGGATCACTGGCCCATGCCGTCGCAGAGCAGACGCGCCTCGGTATCGATGCCGTGCAGGCGGAGCGCTTCGGATATCTTGCCGGTGCCCTGATTTATGCCGACAGCCACTTGCGCGCACCTGCCGCAATGCTGGAGCGCGGCAGTGGTGGGCCGCCCGTGCTCTGGAGCAGCGGCATTTCCGGCGACCGTCCCATCGTGCTGGCGCGCATGGCCGGCGAATCTGATCTGGCATGTCTGGATGAGTTGCTGCTGGCGCAGCAGTACTGGCAATCGAAGCGCCTGGGGGTTGATGTGGCGCTGCTCGACACCGCGGTCAGCGATGGCGATCCCCTGCATGCCTGGCTGGATGTGCGAATGCAGGCGCAGAATGCCCGGCTGAAGGCCGATCGCGAGGCCGTTGGCGCCGCGGTGTTCATGCTGCGCGACACCCTTATTTCCGATGCCTTGCGCGCCGGCTTGACCACCGCCGCCCGCGTTGTGCTGGATGCGGAGCACGGTTTGCCTGCGCCCGTCTCCAAAAATGCCCACGACGACTGCGAACTGTCCACCGCACCGTCTGGCAATTCCTACCCCCCCACACAAGCAGCAGATGAGGACGTCACTTCCACTGTCCCAAGCCCGATTCCGAAACGCGAGTTCGACAATGGCACAGGGGGGTTCATCGAGTCCGGCCGCACTTATGCCATTACGCTCACCGGCGATCGCTGTACGCCGGCGCCTTGGGTCAACGTGATCGCCAACCCGTGCTTCGGCTTCCTGGTGTCAAGCGAGGGCGGCGGTTATACGTGGTCACTCAACAGCCAGCAGAATCCGCTGACGCCCTGGCCCAACGATCCGGTCAGCGACACGCCGCATGAGGTGCTGTACCTGCGTGATGAGGACAGCGGTGCCTTGTGGAGTGCGACGGCGTTGCCGATCCGTGTGGTGGACGCGACCTACACCGTACTCCATGGCAAGGGCTATAGCCGCTTCGAACACCATGCATATGGCGTCGATGTGGCGTTGTTGCAATTCGTGCCACCCGCAGATCCGGTCAAGCTGTCGCGCCTGCGCCTGTACAACCGTTCCTCGCGCACGCGCCGCCTGTCGGTGACCGGCTATGTGGAATGGGCCCTGGGTGCAAATGGCACGGTGCCGGCGCCGTTCGTGGCAACCTCGTGCGATGCCGCGACCGGCGCGCTGTTTGCGCGCAATACGTGGCGTGCAGAGTTCGGTGAGCGCATGGCGTTCATCGACCTGGGAGGGCGGCAGCAGTCATGTACCGGCGACCGCCTGGAGTTTCTCGGGCGCTATGGTGCGGTCGATCGTCCGGCCGCGCTGGCGGGCAGGGCTCCATTGTCGGGGCGCGTCGGTGCCGGGTTGAACCCCTGTGGGGCGCTGCAGACCTTCATTGATTTGGCGCCCGATGAGCAGGTCGACATTGTGTTCATGCTCGGCGACGCCGCTTCGGTTGACGAGGCGCGGGCGCTGGTTGAGAAATATCGCACAACCGATCTTGACGCCGTGTTGGGTGAGGTGCATGCGCAATGGGATGCGGTGTTGGAGACGGTGCAGGTGCGCACGCCGGATCGCGCGATGGATATCCTGCTGAACGATTGGCTGCTGTATCAGGTGCTGGGTTGTCGGGTCTGGGCGCGCACGGCGTATTACCAGGCCAGCGGTGCCTATGGCTTTCGCGATCAGTTGCAGGATGTGATGGCGCTGTGCGTCAGCCGCCCCGACATTGCGCGCGAACACCTGCTGCGGACGGCGGCGCGGCAATTCAGGGAAGGTGATGTCCAGCATTGGTGGTTGCCGCCTTCAGGGCAGGGCATCCGCACGCGCATCAGCGATGACCGCATCTGGCTGGCGTATGTCGCGACCCATTACGTCCAGACGACCGGCGATGCCGCTGTACTGAACGAAAGCCTGCCCTTTCTCGAAGGCGCCGCGATCAAGGCGGGCGACACCGATGCGTTTTATCAGCCTGGTGTTGCCAGCGAGCAAGCCAGTCTGTACGAGCACGCTGCGCGAGCCATCGATTCCAGCCTGACGTTGGGCCCCCATGGCCTGCCATTGATGGGCACCGGGGACTGGAATGACGGCATGAACAACGTGGGCGCGCTGGGCCGCGGTGAAAGCGTCTGGCTAGCCTGGTTTTTGCTGGCCACGATGAATGCCTTCGCGCCATTTGCCGACGCACGCGGTGAGCATGCTCGTGCTGCCTCCTGGCACAGATATGCGGCGGCGTTAAGGAGCGCGCTCGAAGGCCCGGTGGGCTGGGATGGCGAGTGGTATCGGCGAGGCTACTACGACGATGGCACGGCACTCGGGTCGCAAGATAGCGAGGAATGCCGGATCGACACGATTGCGCAATCTTGGAGCCTGATGTCAGGTGCCGCCGATCCCGGCCATGCCGCCCAGGCCATGGCCGCAGTCGACAAATACCTGGTCCGGCACGACGACAAGATCGCGCTGCTGTTCACGCCGCCCTTTGACCACACGCCACTCAATCCCGGCTACATCAAAGGCTACCCGCCCGGAATTCGGGAAAACGGGGGGCAATACACGCATGGTGCGACCTGGTCAATTTTTGCCCGCGCGATGCTCGGGCAGGGAGACGGCGCAGGCGAATTGTTCAGCATCCTCAATCCCATCCGGCACAGTGCAACCGCCGATGCGCTGGCGCGCTATCAGGTCGAGCCCTACGTAGCCTGCGCCGATGTCTATTCGGTGGCACCGTACATCGGGCGCGGTGGCTGGACCTGGTATACGGGCTCGGCCGGCTGGCTTTATCGTGGCGGGCTGGAGGCCATCCTGGGGTTTCATTTGCAGGGTGATCAGCTGCTGCTCAGCCCCTGCATTCCCAAGTCCTGGCCAGGCTACCGGATTGTGTATCGCCGTCGTGGCAAGCACGGCACAGTCACCCGTTACGAAATCACCGTGGAAAATCCGGCCGGCGTTAGTTGTGGCATCGCGTCCGTTGCACTCGATGGCGCGGCGCAAGTCAACGCCGCCCGCAACGTGGTTCCTATCCCGTTGCTCGACGATGGGCGGGTGCATCTGGTTCATCTTGTGCTTGGTTAGAACGTGATGCCCGATCGGGATTGACATCCTGATGCGGGGTGCCGTTTGGATCCGGCCTTGTCAGTGGCGTCCTACGCCAGATTTCTCGCCTTGCCGACGGGCGTACGGCCGGCAAGCCTATGGCCGCCATGCGCGCCGCAAACGACACTCAACTCATCGGAGCCAATCCGCACGCAGGCCCTGTACCGAAGCAAGACGCAACGGTTAAAGGCCGCACCGATTTGGCGAAGAAATGCTTGGGTTCGGCATTGCCTGCCAATCCATCACTCCCAATCTCGTCATATGAAGGAAGAACAATGAATAAATTCAACACTACCATTAATGCAATCGCGCTTGCGGCAGGCCTGGTGTTCAGTGCCGGTGCGATGGCGCAAACCATGTCCAAGAACGACTACAAGGCCGGCCAGGCCAGGATATCGGCGGACTACAAGGCGGCCGAGACAGCCTGCGCATCGTCCGCCGGCAATGCCAAAGATATCTGCATGGCCCAGGCCACAGGCAACGAGAAGACTGCCAAAGCCGTACTCGAAGCCAGCTACAAGCCCAGCCCCAAAACACGTTACGAGGCCCGCGAGGCCAAAGCAGATGCCGACTATGGGGTAGCCAAGGAGCGCTGCGACGACGCGGCCGGCAACGCGAAGGATGTTTGCCTGAAAGAAGCCAAGGCCGCGCAAGTCAGCGCCAAAGCCGACGCCAAGGCGCAGATGAAGACCACCGACGCAAAGACGACGGCCAACAAGAAGTCCGCCGACGCGCATAAGGACGCAGCAGCCGACAAGAGTGACGCCGAGTACGCGGTAGCCAAGGAAAAATGCGATACGCAAGCGGGAGCAGCCAAGGACAACTGCCTGATGGAAGCCAAGGCGCGCTTCAGCAAGTAGTTAAACATGCCATTCAGGCATAAGTCCGCCAACATGGCGCATGGTCACACTCAAATGTGACCATGCGCTATCAAGAACGGACTCCATAGGACTTGTCCTACATGCCGGAGCGTGACCGGACGACAGACGCCGGACCGTACCTTGTGTACGATTTATGCATCGCCTGGTAGCCGCTTGACATGCGTGGCCAAAGCCGCGAACGCGAATTCCATTTTCGCAATTTTCCGCCCGGCTGTTTGCCGGTTCGGAAGGAGAATTTTCATGGGCATTCATATCACTGGCGCCACTCGCTGGAGCACTTCATCGTTTGGCGACGCCGCAGACACCTCCCCCGTGGAGTTATCGGCTTTAGGAAATCATCTGAACTTGTGCCGGGGTGCGCGCGGGCGCCTGTTTACCTTGCATTGCATCGCAGAAATCACGAACCGCTTTGTGGCGCCGCGCTTCGTGACGACGCTGGTTGTGATAGGGCTGGCCATCGGTCTTGGTTCCCTGGTGTTGTAAGGTATGGCGCAACCCGAGTTGCGGCGCCTGATACCAGATGCACCACGAGCTTTGTGCGACATTCTGGATGGTACGCGCGGACCTGTTGAGCCGCCGCTCCGCTCCGAGATATTTGGCTCGCAGCGCTTTGCTCAACATGGCCGCAGTTTGGGAGAGACGCACCGCGCCGCCAGGTCCGGCTCCCCTGCGGCAACCTTTTTTCCGCGCCTGCAAAGCAACATCCAGACGCTGCGCGAAGCCCACCACTATCTTGGCGTGCAGGCGTCCACAGGCTACGACATCAGTCCGGCGGCCGAATGGCTGCTTGACAATTTTCACCTGATCGAAGCGCAGCTCAAAGAAATTCACGACGGACTTCCACGCCTGTATTTCCGTGCGCTGCCGGTGCTGCTGGATGAGCCGCTCGCCGGCTTGCCGCGTATCTATGGGGTGGCCTGGGCCTTCGTGGCGCATACCGACGGTGCGTTCGACGAGGATTTGCTGACGCAGTTTCTGTGTGCCTACCAGGAAACCCGGGATTTGAACCTGAGCGAGATGTGGGCACTGCCCACCACCTTGCGCGTCGTCCTGGTCGAGAACCTGCGTCGCCTGGCCGAACGTGTCGCGAGCAACAAGGCGGCACGCGAAGTTGCAAACCTCTGCTGCGATCACATCGAGCGCTACACCCTGCATGCGCTTGACCAGTTGCTGGCCCTGCTCAACCGGCGCGGGGTCGGCCGGGTGTTTCTGGCGCAGATGGCGCAGCGCCTGCAAGACCATCACACGACCAATCACGTGGGCTACCGCGAATGGCTGCACAGTGCGCTGCCCGACATGGCTGCAGCGCAGGCACAGCAAAGCGCCGACCAGGCCGCTGACAACCTGAGTGTGAGCAACGCGGTCAGATCGCTGCGCTCCATCGGCGATGCCGATTGGTCCGATATCGTCGCCCGCACCAGTACGCTCATGCGGCTGATGCTGACTTCGGCGGTGTTCGAGGCCGAGAGCACCATCACGCGCGACCAGACGCTGCACGGCATCGAGCTGCTGGCCCGGCGCACGGGTCGCAGCGAGACATCCGTGGCACAGACACTGCTCGATCTGATGCGGGCAGCCGACGTCACCCATAGCGACGCGGCAATGCCCAGGCACTGGTTGAGCGGCGCAGGCCGGCCGGCACTCGTGGCCGCACTCGGCCTGCATGAGCGCATGGCGGTCCGGCGGCGGGCGCTGGCCCGCTGCGCGGCGCTACCTGTTTACCTGGGTTCGCTGCTGCTGGGTAGCGTGGGCGTTGTTGCGTGGATGCTGTTGCGCCATCACGGGGTGATCAGCGCGGGGGGCGCCCCACTGGAGTGGGCTCTGTTCGGCGCTGTCCTGATGATGTTCCCGGCGTCTGAAGCGGTGGTGGCGGTGATCAACCGGCTCATCAGCGAGTCGGTCCGGCCGCAGCGCCTGCCCCGCCTGGCCCTGTCCAACGGTATACCGCCAGAGCACCGGGTGATGGTGGTGATTCCAGCCATGCTCACGACCGCTGCATCGAGTCGCGACCTGGTGCGCCGGCTGGAGCTGCACTACCTCGCCAACCCGGAACGTCATGCGCAATTTGCGCTGCTGACCGATTGGACCGACGCCGATGCATCGCACCTGGCTTCGGACGACGCCTTGCTGACCGGTGCGGTGCGGCAGATCCGTGCGCTCAATGCGCGTTATCCCGGCGATGCCAGCGATGCCCCCCGCTTCATCGTGCTGCATAGGGAGCGTCATTTCAGCAAAACCGAACAGTGCTGGATCGGTTGGGAGAGAAAGCGCGGCAAACTGGAACTGCTCATCGCGGGACTGGTAGAAGATTCATCGGCTGCGTTTCTGGATTTGGGCGAAAACTCCCGTATCGCAGCCGGCACGCAGTATGTCGTCACGCTCGACAGCGATACCCAATTGCCGCCGGGGCGGCTGCGCGAACTGGTGGGCGTGGCCGCGCACCAGCACAACCAGCCGCGTCTGGATACCGGCGGGCGCGTCGTGGTGGCCGGTTATGGCATCTTGCAGCCCCGTATCGTGACGCCATTGCCCGCACCCAGCAACGTCACGCTTTACCACTGGCTGTTTGCCGGACGGTGCGGCATCGACCCGTACAGCGCCGCAACCTCCGAGGTGTATCAGGATCTGTTTTCCGAGGGCACTTTCACCGGCAAAGGGTTGCTCAACGTGCGGGCGATGCATGCGGTACTGTCTGGGCGCCTGCCCGAGGGCCGGGTGCTCAGCCATGATTTGCTCGAAGGCTCATTGGCGCGCTGCGCTGCGGTGACCGACATCACCGTCATCGAGGATGCACCGTTCCATGCCGACGTCGCGGCGTCGCGCGTGCACCGCTGGACGCGTGGTGACTGGCAGTTGCTGCCGTTTCTGCTGCATCCGATGCGCTACCCGCTTCGTGCCATCAACCGCTGGAAGATGTTCGATAACCTGCGCCGTTCGCTGGTGGCGCCCGTTTCGCTGGCGTTGTTGCTGCTGGCGCTGGCCGGCGTTGTCGTGTCCCCCTGGGCGGCGCTGGCGCTGGTGATGGCCGCATTTTCTGCCGGACCGCTGATGGGTGCCATTGCCGGTTTGTCGCCCACCCGTGACGATCTTGCGAAGCGTCATTTCTACCGTCAGGCAGGGGCGGACCTGGCACGTGCGTTTTTGGGAGGGGTGTGGCATTTGATCCAGTTATTGCAGGAGTCCCTGATGGCCGTGGATGCCATCGGGCGCGCGCTCTATCGCATGACCATCAGCCACCGCCGACTGCTGCAATGGACCACCGCTGCTGCTGCGCAGTCGGCGGCGAAGACGGGGCTCGCGGCGCTAACGCGCCAGCATTGGAGGGCGCCGGTGGCGGCGTTGCTGCTGTTCGGTGGGCTGTATGCTGCGAATACGCCATATCCCTTGCTGGCGCTGACCTTGTGCGTGCTGTGGGCCGCATCGGCGCCATGGACCTGGTGGGTCAGCCGGGAGCGCCCGGCGCGCCAGGACGCAGCCCTGCCAGCCAGGGACCAGGCCTACCTGGAGGGCATCGCACGTGACACCTGGCGTTTTTTTGAACGCAGCGTGGGACCCGGGGACAATCACCTGCCGCCCGACAACGTGCAGACCCTGCCGCATGATCTGGTGGCGCATCGCACCTCGCCCACCAACATAGGCCTGTACCTGCTGAGCGCGGCCTGCGCCCGCCAGTTTGGCTGGATCGGCACGCAAGAGTTGCTGGAGCGCCTGGAAGCGACGCTCGCCACGCTGGGTACTCTGCAGCGGTACCGCGGCCATTTTCTGAACTGGTATGAAACGCAAACATGCGCGCCGCTGCTACCCATGTACGTGTCCACCGTGGACAGCGGCAATCTCAGCGGCCACCTGCTCGCGGTGGCGCAGGCCTGCCTGGAGCTGGCGCTTGCGCCGCATGATGCGAGTGCGGCCCAGCGTGCCATTCGCGCTTCCAGGCAAAGGCTCGCGCCGCTGCTGGCAAGGTTGCCCGATCTGGTGCCGGCGTTGCTGGGAGACGCCGCCCTGGCGCGTTTGCTGGCCCTGCCGGAGCCGCTGGCCGAGGGCCAACATAGCGCGGCGCAGATGGAGCGTCTGCTGCGCGAAGCCACCGATGAACTGGCCCGGCTGTTGCCCGGCAGTGCCGAGTTCACGGGTCCTGCCCAGTCGACGCCGCGGGATGAACTCGCCTGGTGCCTGGGTGACCACTTGGCAACGCTGCGTTCGGCGTGGCGGGACATTCGCGCCCACAGGACAACCGATGCCGCAATAGTGGGTACGGGTGACACCGGCGTGCGCTTGCGAGCGCTGGCCCGTGCCTGCGAGGAGTTGGCCTGGCAGCCGGACTTCCGCTTTCTGTACCACCGCAAGCGGCACCTGCTGCACATCGGATACCGGGTCGAAGAACGGCAGCTGGACGCGAGTTTTTACGATTTGCTGGCGTCGGAATCGCGGCTGACCAGTTTGCTGGCCATCGGCAAGGGCGATGTGCCGGTGCGTCACTGGGCCTCTCTGGGGCGGCTGTTCTATGCCATTGGCACCGACGCCGGCCTGCGTTCCTGGTCGGGCTCGATGTTCGAATACCTGATGCCAACCCTGGTGCTCAATGAGCCATATGACAGCGTGTTGCGTGAAGCCGGCCATGCGGCGGTTCTGGAGCAGATCGCCTTTGCCCAGGCGCGGGACGTGCCCTGGGGCATCTCGGAGTCGGCCTATGCCGGGCGTGACCACACCTTGGCCTACCAGTATGCGCCGCAAGGCGTGCCCAGGCTGGCGCTGCGCCGAACCCCTGTTGACGAGTTGGTGATTACGCCCTATGCCACGGCACTGGCAGCGCAGATTGCACCGCACCGTGCATGTCTCAACTTTGCGGCGCTGCAAGCCCTGGGCGCGCGCGCGCGCTACGGGTTTATCGAGGCGCTGGACTTTTCCCCTGCGCGACAGGTGAATGACGAGTTATTCACGCCGGTGAGCACCTTCATGGCGCACCACCAGGGCATGAGTATCGTGGCGTTGGCCAATGTGCTGCTGGATGGCCCGGCGCAGCGCTGGGGCATGGCCAATGCGCATATCGAGGCGGTGGCCTCGCTGTTGCATGAGCGGGTCCCACGTGAAGTTTCAAGGCTCCATGCGCCGCCAATGGGCCCGCCGCCGCAGACGCTGCAACGGCGTGCCTTGGGGCTGCTGCGCGACGTGTCGCCGGGCGCGATGGCGGTGGAGCCCACCCATGTGCTCTCCAATGGGCGCTACAGCGTGTCGTTGCGCGCCAACGGCGCCGGCTGGAGCCGCCAGCGCGGGATCGGCATCACGCGCTGGCGTGACGATGCGCTGCGCGACGCCTATGGGAGCTTCATTTATGTGCGCCGGGACCCGCAGTTGTACCCGGTCTCAATCACCCAGCACCCGGCCCCCGACCCGGCCGCGCACTACAGCAGCACCTACCATGCCGACCGCGTGTGCTTCGATGCCGTCTGGCCCGAGTTTCAGGCTCACACCACGGTGTGGGTCAGCCCGGAGGACGATATAGAGTTCCGGCAGGTCGAACTGCGTAACCTGAGCGGTCGCACGCTCGACATCGAGTTGATGTCGGCCTTTGACGTGACGCTGGCCGAGCCGCGTGCCGATGAAGACCACCCCGCGTTCACCAGCCTGTTCGTACGCGCCCAATGGCTGGCTGCACAACAGGCGCTCCTGTTCGAGCGCAAACCGCGCCTGCCCACCGAACAGGGATTGCAGGCAGCGCATTTCCTGGCCGACACTGACCCGCAGGTCGTGAGCGTGCGGGTGCAAACGGACCGGCAATACTGGCGAGGCCGCAACCACGACGCAAGTCAGCCGCTGGCATCATTCGTGACCCTGCCGGCTGCCACCGAAGGCAGCGCGCAAGACGTCACGCTTGACACCGGGCTGGACCCGGTGTGCGCCCTGGCCGTGCGCCTTCGCATCGCGCCCGATGCAAAGGCACTGCTGACCTTTGCGACAGCCGCCTCCGATAACGGCGACACCCTGCGTGCCGTGATCGACAAGTACCGGCAACCCAGCCACGTGCGCCGCGCCTCGCTGATGTCGGCTACGCTGGCCGGGATCCGCCTGGGGGCCCTGCACGTCAGTCCGAGAAACTTCGCGGCCATTCAGACACTGACCACGGCGCTGGTGATGAGCCTGACGCGTCCGCAGTCCAGCGAGAGCCGCTCCGGGGCCGCAGCCTCGGTGTGTGACCGGCGGCTGCTTTGGCGTTTCGGCATCTCGGGCGATCGCCCGCTGGTCCTGGTGTCTGCCGGTGTGGCTCAAGGCCTGGGCATGCTGCGCTCGCTGGCCCAGGCCCTGAGCCTGTGGGCGTGGGGCGGTATCGCGTGCGACCTGGTCATCATCAATTCCGAACCGGCCTCGTACCTGATGGAGCTGCAGCGCGAGATTGCTGCGCTGCGCGAGCGCCATCTGGCCGAAGGCGATGCGCAAGCCAGGCCGGCCGTTACGGCGATCCACGTCTTGCGTGCCGACGAGCTCTCCAGCGATGAGCAGAGCACACTGGAAATCCTGGCGCGGGTGCGGCTGCGCGCCGACGGGCGACCGCTGTCGCACCATGTGCAGGAATGGGTCGATCAGCATGAACTGGCGTTCGAGGAGCGATATGACGCCTCGATCTCGGCGCTGGCTCTCGCCTGGGGCGCCGACGCCGCAACCCCGGCACCATCGGGTCAGTTTGTTGCGGCCACGGGTGAATTCTGTTTCGACGTCGGTGCCGGTTCGCGACCGGCGCGGCCGTGGATCAATGTATTGGCCAATTCGTCTTTCGGCGCCCAGCTCTCGGAAGCTGGTGGCGGCTACACCTGGGCCGTGAACAGCCGCCTGAACCAGCTCACCGGGTGGTCCAACGATCCGGTGGCCGATCCGCCGGCCGAATGGTTCTTGCTGCAGGATCGCAAGACCATGGAGGTATGGAGCGTCGCACCCTGCGCCTGGGGCGACGGCGCCGTGGACTATCGCGTCTCGCATGGACAGGGCTATAGCGTCATCAGCCACCGCCGTGCAGAACTGGAGGTCACGGCAACGTGGTGTGTCGATGCGAAAACCTGTGTCAAGCAGGTGCAGTTGCGGCTCATCAACCACGGCGCGAAGACGCTGCACTTGCGGGTAATCGGTATTGCCGAATGGATGATGGGGGCGAGCCGGTCTGACCGCAGCACGGTGCTGACCGCGTTGCATCGCCAGCGCCTGCCCGTGGTGCAGCAGCCGGGCGTTGAATCCGGCAGCGGGCGCGAGCAAAAGCTCACCGCCCTGCTGTGCACGCAGCGCGAGCGCGCTGCGGGGTTCGGCGATGGCACGGCCTTCCTGGGCATCGCAGGCGCCGCGGACGAGCCCGAAGACTGGACTTGCGACCGGCGTGAGTGTTTCGATGCGCGCGGGCGCCTGGTGCTGCCGGATCACTTCGGCCAGCGCAGCGGTGCCGGGCTCGACCCGTGCGCGGCCCTGTCAACACGCGTTGCGCTGGCCGCCGGCGAATCGGCGGAGCGGGTGTTCCTGCTGGGCTATGCCGACAGCGCGAATGCTGCCCGCCAGCTCGCGACTGTGGCAGCGGCAACGCCGGCCGCGCAGCGCGTGCAGCAGGTCCACCGCAGCTGGGATCAATTGCTGGGTGCTACCGTGGTGAAGACTCCCGACCCCTTGTTCGACGCCATGGTGAACCGCTGGCTGCTGTACCAGACGGTGTCGTGCCGCTTGTGGGCCAAGGCCGGCTTCTACCAGGCGGGCGGCGCCACCGGTTTTCGCGACCAGCTGCAGGACGCAATGGCGCTGGCATGGGCCGCCCCCGCCATGCTGCGCCAGCAGATCGTGCTGTGCGCGTCACGCCAATTCACCGAGGGCGATGTGCAGCATTGGTGGCACGCACCGCTCGGCGCGGGTGTGCGCACGCATTTCTCCGATGACCTGCTGTGGCTGCCCCACGCCTGCGTGCATTACCTGCGCGCCACCGGCGACGCCACGCTGCTCGATCAGGGCGTGCCGTTCATCGAAGGCGCGCCCATTCCCGAGGGGGCGGAGGACGCGTATGACACGCCTGCCGTCAGCCGCCAGGAAGCGTCGGTCTACGAGCATGGCGCGCGGGCCATCGACCGCAGCCTTCGTGTGGGCGCGCACGGCTTGCCGTTGATGGGCAGCGGTGACTGGAACGATGGCATGAACCGGGTCGGCGCGCAGGGACGCGGCGAGTCGGTGTGGCTGGGCTGGTTCCTGTGTCAGCTGGTCGATGGGTTCGCGCCGCTGGCGCGCGCGCGTGGCGACGAGGCGCGTGCATTGCGCTGGGAAAGGGCCGCGCTGGGCTGGAAAAACGCCTTGATCGGTCCCGCGTGGGATGGGCAATGGTTCAAACGTGCCTTTTTCGACGACGGGCAGGCGCTGGGTTCACACGCCAACCCGGAAGCGCGCATCGACTTGATCGCGCAGGCCTGGGCGGTCCTCTCCAGGGCTGCGCCAGCCGACTTGCAGCATACGGCGCTGGCGGCGATGGAGGATCACCTGGTAGATCATGAAGCGGGCCTGATCAGGCTGCTGGATCCCCCACTGGTTCATGCCGTCCCGAGTGCCGGCTACATCCAGGCCTATCCGCCGGGCGTGCGCGAAAACGGCGGCCAATACTCGCACGCCGGTGTCTGGGCGTTGATGGCTCAGGCCGACTACGCCACAACCCTTGCGGATTCAAGTGGCGGCGACGTCGCCTACCGCTATTTCACCTATCTCAGTCCGGCGCACCGCGCGCGCCATCCAGCGCACGGGGCGGTCTACGGCATCGAGCCGTATGTCATGGCCGGAGACGTGTACAGCCAGCCGCCCTACGTCGGACGTGGTGGCTGGAGCTGGTACACGGGTGCTGCGGCCTGGATGCACCGCGCCGCCATCGAGTCGATTTTCGGACTGCAGCAAGGCGCGCAGGACTTGTGCTTCACACCTTGCCTGCCCTCGCATTGGCACCAGGCCGAACTGACGTTGGCGCGTGATGGCCGCACCATGCGCTTCATTCTGGTTCGTGCCACCGCACCTGCTGCGCTGGCCGCTACGGCGCAATGCGGTGCCCGACTATTGCTCCCCGGACAGCCGCTGAACTGGCGGAGTCTGGCGCCGGATACCTGCTTCGCGATCCCGCTGTTGGGTGAGCCCGCGCTTGTGCCGCCGCCCGCTGCCGGCGCTGCCGCAGCGGCTGGGCGCCCCTGGCCGGAGGTGGTGCCTGAAGGGTGAACAAGACGGTAAGTCGAAGCTGGGCGCGTAGTTCGTCCAGATGGTCTGGCTTTCGAAAACTCAAGCCCGCAATGGATGACGCCGATTCCACAGCAGCGGCACGACGCCGATCGCGATGCCGCCCAGTCCGACAAGGTTGGTCACCAGATCGAACGTAGGGATGCTGTAGGCCGCGATGAACCACAGGAAGCCCGCGCTGCAGGCCGGCCACAGCAGCAGAAAAATCAGCTTGCTGCCCGAGCGCAGGGCCTCGCGCCGGAAATGCCAGGCACAGGCGAAGCCCGCCAGCCCATAGTAGAACGCCACCTGGAAGCCGATGGCGTTAACGGAATCCTTGATGATCAGGTTGACGCTCGGGAAATACGAGGACAGGAACAGAAAAACCAGCCCGAACGAGGTGATCACAGCGGTGGCGACCCACGGCGTGCGCCAGGTCTTGTGCAGCACCGCATAGCGGGGGTGCAGGCTGCCGTCGCGGCCCTTGGCGTACATGGTGCGGGTGAACTGCAGGATCGAGGTTTCCAGCGTGCCGACCGTGCTGAGCGCCACGGCAATGACGGCCAGGTAATTCCACGGCTTGGGGAACAGGCGACCTGCGATCGCAAACACCACGTTGGTGCTTGACTGCTGGATCTCCTGGTCGGTCAGCACCAGCAGGGTGACGGCCGCGAACGCAATGAACAGTGCCAGCACGATCACCATCGCCAGCAGGGCGCCGCGGCCCGGCGCGTGGGAGGAATCCCGCGTTTCCTCGGTCAGGTTCACCGTGACGTCCCAGCCCCAGAAAAAGAACAGCGCGGTCAGCGCCCCGGTGGCGAACAGCCGGGGGGTGAAGGCGAACGGGGAGAACCAGGCCAGCGAAAACGCATGGGCCGGCCGCGCGCCGTACTGGAGCAGCGCGGCGATGATCACGGCCACCAGCACGCCGACTTCGATGACGGTCATCACCACCTGGGTATAGCTGGTGGGCTTGATGCCCTTGACGATGACCGCGCTTACCGCCAGGAGCCATGCGGCCGCGACGAAGGTCACGGCCGCCGGGTTGCTGGCCAGCTTGGGGTCGAACAGCACCAGCGTGGCGGCGGCGGCGGGAATGGTGCCCGACACCATGAAGACCGCCGAGGCCACCAATAGCGCCCACCCGGCGAAGAAGCCCAGCGTCGGGTTGAAAATCGCGCCCACCCACGCGTAGCAGGCGCCGGCGTTGGGGCTCAGGCGATTCAGGTGCAGGTAGGCAAACGTCACCCCGAACATGATCAGGCCGCAAAACAGCAGGCTGGCCGGCGACTGGATCCCGACCGCGGCGATCAGGGTCGCGGTGGTCGCCGCGATGCTGAACGCGGGAGCGGTGCCCGCCACCCCCATGATGACGGATTCACCCAGTCCCAGGGCGCCCCCTTCCAGCTTGACTTGATCGTGCACGGTCGTTGCCTCGAAGAATCAACTATTCTCAAGCTTGTGTGCGCTGCCTTTGCACGAAGCGCCGGCCGATCGCGTCTTTCCGGCGCCAGACCCAACGTGGCCAGCATCAGCAGACAGGCGTGGCCGGCGCCGAGCAGCACGAACTCCCGGATGCCTTTCAACATCCGGTCTAGGGCAGCCAGCGCAGATCGCGCACGTACCCCAGGCTCTGGCCCTGCGTGTTGTCGGCGTCCGCACCCACCAGCACGCCGGCGACGGGCGGCATATCCGGGTCCTCATCGCCAAACAGCTTCATGAAGTCCTGCGCCACGTTGCGTGTTTCCGCGGCCCACACCGCGAGCGGCGCCTCGGGTCCTTGCAGCACGATGTAGCGCAGGCGATTCGTGAAGGCGTTTTTGCCCGCGGTGCCCGCCGGGTATTTGCTGTCCCACAGGTAGCACAGCGTAGCCGCCGGCAGGTTCTGGCCGGTGCTCGACCGCTCGACGCGCAGCACGGTGCGCTCCAGCGTCGGCACGCGCTCCAGCGGCTCGTCGAACAGGACGCAGACCTTTAGCGCGGAATCATCGCCGGCCCTGGTGTGGATGTCCGTGTTCTTCAAAGGCTGATCGAGGCGCCAGCGCCACGCCAGTTGTCCGGGCAACGCCCCCCCGCTCAACTCATCCACCAGATTGCCGTACGAGCGGTCGGTGCGAATGCGCAGGGCCCGTTCGCCATCGAGCGTCACGACATCGAACTGCGTGACCGGCTTTTGGGTATTCTTTTGGGGAAAACCAAGGATCTGCCACGGTGCGGGGGGCTTGTCGCTGGTGCCCCCGGTAATACTGGCCAGCGGGCTCAAGGTCTGCGCCGATCCCGCGCCGCCCCAGGCCAGCAGTAAAAATAAACAGACCATCTGACGGTACAACATGATTCAGCTCCGTTTCCAGTCGTGAAACCTTGCCACCCAGGCCAGCAGCTCTTGCGGCATGCGGGCGCGCCTTAATTTCCCACTATGGATGGTGCCGGGTGGTTTGGTCAACCCCGCCCGAGCTTCATCGCCTATACGCCGACGACACCAGCTCAAGGCCCAGGGCCATCATCACGCCACCGGCGACGCGGTCCATCCATGCCTTGTAGTGCAGATATGTGTTGCGGGGCCGCTCCGACGCCAGGGCTAGCGCCACCAGGGCGTACCAGCCCGTCTCGATGACGAAGACAATCGTCACCAGCGTCAGGTTGAATCCCAGCGAAGGCGCCGGTGGAAGGAAGGCGGCAAACACGCTGGCGTAGACGATGGCGGTTTTCGGATTGCTGATCTGGGTGGTGAAGCCCAGCAGCAGCGACCGGTGTGTGTTCTTGCCCGCGCCCTCTCCCAGGCCCGTGATGTTGAGCGCTTGCCGGGCAGACCGCCAGATGCGCAGCCCGAGCCAGGCCAGGTACAGCCCGCCCGCCACCTTCAGCGCCAGATACACCAGCGGCACCGCGAGCATCAGCGCATTCAGTCCGAGCAGGGCCGCGCTGGCAAACAGCACGCCGCCGCCGCCCATGCCCACGGCGGCGGCCACGCCTTCCGAGCGCGAGGTCGCCACCGCCGTGCGCGCCACCATGACGAAGCTGGGGCCCGGACTGACGACGCCCACGGAGAGGGCGCCGACGAGCCCGAGAAGAGCAGGAAGATTTTGCATAAACGAATCAGCCCCGGAAGGCGCGTCGCAACTCGGCCGCGCACAGCGCTACGGCCGAGTTCGCCTCGTCAAGCGCCTTGCCCATAAGGATGAAACCGTGAATCTGGCGCTCGAAACACACTTGAGTGACACGGTTCCCGGCCTCGCTCAAACGCTGCGCGTACTGCAAACCCTCGTCGCGCAACGGGTCGTAGCCCGCGGTCAGCACCAGCGCTGGCGGCAGGCGGGCGAGGTCCTGGCTCAGCAGGGGTGACGCACGATCGCTCAGCTTGTCTTGCGCTGTCCTGAAGTAGTGCCCGAGGTAGTAGGCCATCGAGTCGGTGGTGAGCAAATAGCCCTGGCCATTGGTCTGGTGCGATGGCGCGCTGCAACGCGCGTCGGTGGCGGGGTAAATCAGCAGCTGAAACACGATGGGCGGGGCACCCGCATCCCGTGCCAGCAGCGACACGACGGCCGCCAGATTGCCGCCGGCACTGTCGCCGCCAACCGCCAGGCGCGTGGCATCGAGGTGCAGTTCGGGTGCGTTGTCCGCCACCCAGCGGGTAGCGGCCAGGCAGTCGTCCACCGCGCAGGGAAATGGATGCTCGGGCGCCAGCCGGTAGTCCACCGCGACCACCGCGCAACGGGCGCCGTTGGCGAGTTCGCGGCACAGCACATCGTGCGTGTCCAAGTCGCCAATGACAAAACCGCCGCCATGAAAGTAAACGAGGACAGGCAGTAGCGCGGCCTGCGGCGCACCTGCGGGGCAATACAGGCGCAGCGGGATCGATCCGTGCGGACCCTGTGCCTGCAGTTCGCGCACCAGGGACACGGCGGGCGGCGCCGGCTGGGTGAAGCTGCGGCGGTCGCGGTACAACGCGCGTGCGTCAAGCGGGGATAGCGTGTGGGTCGGGGGCAAGCCCGACCTTTCGATGAGGTCGAGCAAGGTACGAACCTGAGGATGCAGCATGTTGATTTCCGTGCAGGCTGATGGATTCAGCGATAAAACGCTTCGACCTTGCCCTTGAGCTTGATCAACAGCGGATGGCCCTTGCGGTCCAGCGTCTTGCCGGCGGGCACCTTGATCCAGCCCTCGCTGATGCAGTACTCCTCGACATCCTGACGCTCCTTGTCATTCAATCGAATGCCAACGTCGTGTTCGAACACGGCAGCGACGTGATGCGGGCTGCGCGGATCAATGGACAGTCGGTCGGGCAGAGAGGGAAGCTGGGTTGTTTCGTTCATGAGTATCGTTTTTTGGATTTTCGCTCACTTTACGCCAGCCGGCGCGACAGGCGCCGCGGCAGACGAAGGCAAGTGTATTGCTCCACAATCGGCCAATGAATAAACGACACTTTCTGGGCACGGCGACACTCGCCGGCCTGCTGCCTGCGGCGCGCGTGTCGGCGGCGCAGCAGACCCACAAGAGCCCGGGCCTGCTAACCGTCAGCGGACTGATCGGCAGGTCCAACCGGGGCCCCGTCGATCCGGCGCTCGATCAGTTGATGGTCAAGCACGGCGTCAAGTTTGACAAGGCGTACGTGTTCGACGCCGAGGCATTGGGCCGCCTGCCGGACGTTCGAATCCGGCCGACGCTGGAGTACGACGCCAGGGTGCATACGCTCTCGGGTCCGCTGCTGACCAGCGTGCTGGAGGCAGTGGGTGTGCCGCCGGCCAGCGAAGTGATGCTCGGACTTCGAGCGGTGGACGGCTACGTCGTACCGCTGAGCCTGGCCGGCGCGCGCCGCTACCGCATGATTGTGGCCAACGACATCGACGGCGGCCCACTCGCGCTGGGCGGGCTGGGCCCGCAGTGGGCCATCTACGAGGCCGATACGCTCGCCGCGTTCAAGGATAAGCCACTCAAGGAACGATTCGCCCTGTGCCCCTGGGGGCTGTACAGCATCGAGGTCACGCGCGGCTGATGGCTGGCGCGAAGACGGACCCTTCCCCATAAGGTTCGGCGCCTCATCATGAGGTTGCGGCAGCAGCTACAGACTGAATGCTGTCGTTCAAAGCTTGCTGGCGGATGGCGGCGCGTAACCAAAGCGGGCGGTGAGATTTTCCCGCGCGGCAGACCGCTCTACTTTGACACTTGACGTTCGCCAGCCGTACCCGCTTGCGCCGGCGACTGATAGAACACGCTCGGTGGCGAGTGCCTGTTTCGACTCGTCTCTGTTGCTCTGATCCTCACCTCACGGTGGGCAGCCGTTAGCTGCTATGCTGTCTTGTGCAGTGCGGACGTTCCTCCAGCGCCTGGTTTCCCAGATTGCACCAGCAGCGGCCTGGCGTGCTTCACGGGGGCGACTATCCCTGACCCACGCGCCCCGTTCACCCCTTTTTCAAGCCCAGCACCATGACCACGCCCGCCACCACCCATTTCGACACTGCCGCCCGCGATTGGGACCAGCGCCCAACGTCGCTGCAACTGGCCGCCGTGCCCGAGCGCCTGCTGGCGCAGTTGCCTTTGCAGACCAGCGACCATGTGCTCGATTTCGGCGCGGGCACCGGGCTGCTGTCCACCGCCATTGCGCCCCAGGTGGCGCAGGTCACGGCGCTCGACATGTCGGGCGCCATGCTGCAGGTGCTCGATGAAAAGGGCTTTTCCAACATCACCACGCGCCAGAAAGACATCTTCGCGGGCCTGCCCGAGCAATACCACGCCATCGTGAGCTGTATGGCGATGCACCACGTTGCGGACACCGCCGCGCTCCTGCGCGCATTTGCCGCTGCGCTGCACAGCGGCGGGCGCATTGCCTTGGTCGACCTTTACGCGGAAGACGGCAGCTTTCACGGCGACAACGCCGCCAAGGGCGTGCAGCACTTCGGCTTTGCACCGGACAGCTTGCGTGCGCTGGCCGAGCAAGCAGGTTTTGTGGACATCGCGTTCAGCGAAATTCTTCGTCTGCAGCATAGCAATGGGCGGGCCTATCCGCTGTTCCTGATGACCGGGCGCAAGCCCTGATCGCCTCGGAACCGCAAGCGCCGCGGCAGGAATACCACCGATCCGGCATATCTATATGGCTGAACCGACAGAACATCTGGTTCAGAATAAACGCCACTGCTTTTCCACCCAATCTTTCAGGGGACGCCATGAAAGTCGACAACATTCTGCAAACCATTGGCAACACGCCGCACGTGCGCATCAACCGCATCTTCGGGCCGCACGCGAAGGTCTGGATCAAGTCCGAGCGGAGCAACCCGGGCGGCTCCATCAAGGACCGCATCGCACTGGCCATGGTCGAAGCAGCAGAAAAATCAGGTGCGCTCAAGCCCGGTGGCACCATCATCGAGCCAACGTCGGGCAACACCGGCATCGGCCTGGCGCTGGTGGCCGCCGTCAAGGGTTACAAAATCATCCTGGTGATGCCCGACAGCATGAGCATTGAGCGGCGCCGCCTGATGCTGGCCTACGGCGCCAGCTTTGACCTGACCCCCAAGGAAAAAGGCATGAAGGGCGCCATTGCCCGCGCCGAAGAACTGCAGGCGCAGACGCCCGGCGCCTGGATTCCGCAGCAGTTCGAGAACCCGGCCAACATCGATGTTCACGCCGAAACCACAGCGAAAGAAATCCTTGCCGACTTCCCCGATGGCCTTGATGTGCTCATCACCGGCGTCGGCACCGGCGGTCACATTACCGGCTGCGCACGCGTGCTCAAGGCGAAATTCCCGAATCTCAAGGTGTTTGCTGTCGAACCCGCCGGCTCGGCTGTGATTTCAGGCGGCCCACCCGGCCCGCACGCCATTCAGGGGCTGGGCGCCGGATTCATTCCGAAGAACCTCGACACCAGCGTGCTCGATGGCGCCATCGTGGTGCAAGCCGAAGACGCCCGTGAATATGCCCGCCGCAGCGCCCGCGAGGAAGGCATCCTGGTAGGCATTTCGTCGGGAGCCACGCTGGCGGCGATTGCCCAAAAGCTGCCCGAACTGCCCGCCGGCAGCCGCATCATCGGCTTCAACTACGACACCGGCGAGCGCTATCTGTCGGTGGACGGCTTCCTGCCCGCCTGAACCAGACAGTGCCCGTGAGCGGGGTGGGAGCCGCACTTTTAAGGATGCCGACGCAGAATTTCTGGGCGTCTGCGAAGAGTTTGCGAGCAAAGGGCTTGCATCTGCCACCGAAAAAGCCTTGACGGTAGCGACCAACCGGTAACGCTGCAACGCGGGTGCTCCACCCGACCCAAAGCCGACGCGGAATTTGAACGGCAGCAATCGGCGAAGGTGATTGGCTCCAGCAGACTGACTGCTGTCGGTCAAAGCTCTATGCCGAATGACGGCGCGCAACCAAAGCGGTCGGTGAGATTTTCCCGCGCGGCGAACCGCTCTACTTTGACACTTGACGTTCGCCGGCCGTTGAGCGGATGGCAGCCACTGGCCTTCCAGGCTGTGGCCGAGAACACGCGCGTTGCCAGTCATATGCGCAGGCGCCATGCATCCAGCAACATGGCCAGTTTGTCGCGCCAGGGCAGGGCCAGTCCCTCGAAGTGCCCCTTCAGGGCGAGTGCGCTTTAAAGATCGCCTTCGACACCGATCTGGCCGCGCAAATAGGCGTCTGCCAGCAACAAGGGGCCCCGTGCGGTGACGAGGCTGCGCAGCAGCATCGGTTCCCGCAGCACGAGCGTAATTGCGGCGGCCCCTGACCGACGCCGTGGGAACTGTCGTTTCACAGGCGCAGATGGGCACCGCCAGCGAAACCTTGCAGCAGGCGCTTCAGGATGCGCAGGACGGCATCGGCATGCGCGCTCGCCGTAGGCACTGATGGCTCCGGCACGGCGGCCATGCTCATTTGGTGGCCTGGCGAGCGCGAAGATGGGTCAGCAGCGCCTGGGCAGCAGGCGCGGAGGAGGCCGGGTTCTGACCGGTGATCAGCAGCCCGTCGACCACGACATGCGGTTGCCAGTCGGCTGCCTTCGTGAAATGGCCGCCACGCTCTGTGAGCATGTCTTCCACCAGGAACGGCACGACTCGGGTCAGTCCGGCGGCTTCCTCCTCGGTGTTGGTGAAGCCGGTGACGTTCTTGCCCTTGACCAGCGCCTGACCGCCGAGCCCCCGGGCATGTCCAAGCACGCCTGGCGCGTGGCAGACGGCCGCCACCGGCTTGCCTGCGGCGATCATCGCGTCGATCAGGGCGATCGACGCGGCGTCTTGCGCCAGGTCCCAAAGGGGTCCGTGGCCGCCGGGGTAGAACACTGCGTCGAAGCCGGTCGCGCGCAGCGTCGACAGCTTGACCGTATGGGCCAGCGCGAACTGCGCGGCGGCATCGGCCTTGAAGCGGCGAGTGGCCTCGGTCTGCGAGCTATCCTCGTCGCTCTTCGGGTCCAAGGGTGGCTGCCCGCCCAGCGGCGAGGCCAGGGTCAGCGTGGCGCCAGCATCCTGGAAGGCGTAGTAGGGTGCGGCGAACTCCTCCAGCCAGAAGCCGGTCTTGCGGCCGGTGTCGCCGAGCTGGCCGTGCGAGGTGAGAACCATCAGGATGTGCGTGTGGTGTTCCAGGGGACTGCGGTGGGTGGTGGTTTGTGGCATGGGGCTGCTCCTTTGTCGGTTGGTGACGCGTGCTACTTCAGTGCTCTGACCAGCGCGTCGAACTTCGCATGAAGCGACTTGTCGTGCGGGGTCACGGATGGAATCGGCTTCGTGATGCCAAGCAGCTGGTACACCGCCATCTGCGCTGCCCGCACCGAGAACTCCACCGTGAAGATGGTGTCCTGTGGGATCTCGACGAACTGGCTGATGAAGGCGAAGTTCTTCGTGTCGGACGGCACCGGCACCGGCACCGGCACCGGCACCGGCAGCGGGCGGTCGCCGGGCGCGCGCGGCATGAACATGCTGGTGATGTAGGGCATGCGGCAGGGGATGCAGTCGGCCAATGGCCCAATGCCCCCACCGGCGAAGTAGGCCTTGCGCGTCGAACTCATGCTGTCTGCATCCTTGTGAGCGCTATTGTGATTCGGCTTGTTGAATAGCACACCCATCCCACAATGCGAACGGGAAGCAGTGGACTACAGCTTCAAGCTTAGGCGAAGATCACCTCGTGGTCTGTGCGGTAGACAACATTCTGGTTCGGAGAGCGTTGGCAAGGGCGGCCATGTGCGCGAGCGCGCCAAGCGCGTTGGCGCTGACATAGTACGTTGTCAACGACGTATTGTGACTGGGTCCAGCCGGTCAAGTTTGGCGGCCCAGTGACCGCTGCCGGCGAGACCGGTCGCTCATCGTTTCCCGAGTCGAAAGTTTGCAGCGCCTTCGAACCCACCGGGTGGTCACCGGGACGCATCCAGCTTGCTCTAGAGCGCCGGGGCGTCCTGCAACAGCCGCTGCACCAGTGTGCGCACGGCCGACAGCGCCGGCGCCTGGGTCCGACGGGCCAGTGTGACGATGCCAAAGCGCGCGGTGGCGTTGAGCGGCGGAACGGTCTTCAGTTCGACCAGTTCGGGCGCAGCAGCACGAATGGCCAGCAGCACGGCATCGCTGCGGCGGGCGACTTCCACCAGGCTCGTCAACTCCTCGCATTGCAGCGTGACGCACTGGTCTGGGTGCGCCTGCGCGCCGTAGTGCTCAATCAGCACTTTTGCAACTTCGTCAGAAAGCGGCGTCGATGCGATGGGGTACCGGGCGATCGCCTCGAATGTAACGCCTGACCGCAACCGCGCAAGCGGATGGCCGCGCCGCACCATGAAGGTCCCACGCATCTCCTGCACGGAGTCAACGCGCAAATCAGGCGCAGCACGCAACGAGCGCACATCCACCACCATTGCGTCCAGTGAGCGCGCGCGCAGCGCCTGCGCCAGCAGCTCCGTGCCAGCTCTGGAAATCTCGACATGCAGTCTGGGCCGCTCCTGGGCTATGTGCAGCAGCAGCGGCGTCATCAGCATGGCTCCGGGGCCGGACCCCAGTCCAATGCGCAACGTGCCCGACAAACCGTCTTCCAGGCGCGCAGCGCCAGCACGTAACTCGTCGGCGTCCAGCACGAGATGGCGTGCTCGATCGAGCGTCATCTGCCCAACGGGCGTCAGCTCGATGCGCCGCCCGATGCGGTCGAACAAGGGGGTCTGCAGTTCGTCCTCGAGCGCCCGAATGCTGCGGCTGAGTGCAGGCTGCGTCAGGAACACTGCCTGCGCCGCCCTGCTGAACGAGCCTGTTTCGGCCAGAGTGATCAAGTGCCGGAGTTGAACCAGAGTCATGGAGGTTCCTATTTCAATGTATGCATTGAAATCATGCTAACGCATAAACGAATGCATTGGACGTCTCAATTGACTGTCCCGAGAATCGCCACTGAATAGCCTTTGGCGCGGCTCGTTGGGCGCTCGCCAGTCGACCGGTCCTTGTCCACCACTGTTCCCATCCATAAAGCGAGACTCACCTATGAATTCCGAAGCCCTTGTTGCCGGTGGCCCTGCCGCCATGGCGCCCGGCCGCCCCGTCGCGACTGCGCGCATACCCACCAGCGTCATCGTCGCCACGGTGGCCGGCAATGCCCTGGAGTTCTACGACTTTGTGGCCTACGCGTTCTTTGCCGTGTACATCGGCAAGACCTTCTTTCCGGCATCGACGCCATTGGGCAGCCTGCTGCTGTCGCTGGCGGTGTTCGGTGTCGGTTTTGTCGCGCGGCCCATCGGGGGCATCGTGATCGGCGCTTTCGCCGACCGCGCCGGTCGGCGGGCAGCGCTGTTGCTGACCATTGCCTTGATCACCATCGGCACGCTGGGTCTGGCGCTGACGCCTTCATTTGCCAGCATCGGCCTGGCCGCGCCCATCATCGTCGTCATCTGCCGCCTGATTCAGGGACTCGCCCTGGGTGGCGAAATTGGTCCGTCGGCCGCGTTTTTGATTGAAGCGGCACCGGCAGACAAGCGCGGCATCTACGGCAGCTGGATATTGGCCTCGCAAGGCATCGGAATCCTGATCGCGGGCTTTCTGGGCCTGGGTCTCTCCGCCACCTTGTCCTCCGCCGAGATGCTCGCGTGGGGTTGGCGCGTGCCATTTGTCGTCGGCATCTTGCTGCTGCCGGTTGCACTGTACCTGCGCCGCAACATGCCCGAGACACTGCACACCGAGGCGGTGGAGCAGGCGGACACTGGCATGGCCGGGTTGGCCCGCCATCGCGGCATCATCGTGCTGGCGGTGCTGATCGTTATTGGCGGCACGGTCTCGACCTATCTGGGCAACTACATGACCACCTACGCGATTGCGACGCTCAAGATGGCGCCAGTCAACGCCATGGGTGCGACCGTGATCGTGGGCCTGAGCACCCTGGTCTTCGCTGTGATGGGGGGCTGGATGTGCGACCGCTACGGCCGCCGCCCCGTCATGCTCTGGCCGCGCGTGGCCGCAGCGGTGTTGACAGTGCCTTGTTTCCTGCTCCTGGTTGCGCATCCGACGCCTTCGACCCTGTTTTTGGTGTCGGGCTTTCTTGCCGCGCTCACTGCCATCAGCGGCGCCGCGTCCCTGGTAGCGATCCCGGAGCTGCTGCCGCGCGGCATCCGCGCCACCGGCATGGCGATCGCCTATGCGGTGGGCGTCGCGCTGTTCGGTGGTACCACACAGTTCATCATCACCTGGCTCATTGGCGCCACGCACAACCCGGTTTCTCCGGCGTGGTATGTCGCGGGCGCCAGTGTCATCACGGCGCTGGCGATGCTGGCTTTGCCTGAAACCAAAGGTCGCGCCCTGCAAAACTGAAAGAGTTCCGTATCGCAGGAGAGTGCCGGAGCCGTCCGGCCACCGAAGGCGCAAACTCCCGTGAACGCGCAGGTAGCCAATGACCGGGGCGGGGCATACAACACGAGTCCGTCCAAATCACGTTCCAGGAATGGGAAGCACTTCCATGACCTCCACAGGCTCTCCAGGAAATATGGCAAAGCTCGGATGGGGTCTGAATGACCGCAATGTGCCAGAGACCGTGCATGCAGGGGGCCTGCCATGAAAGTCCGTTCCCGCTGGCGGATTCAACCGGTCGATGCAACAGATTCGCTGAACATCTCAGCGGGCGTGTGGAAGCCGAGCGTCTTACGCGGCCTCTCGTTCAATTGTCGCGCGATCGCATTGAGCTGAGCCTGTGAGTAACCCGAGATATCGATGCCCTTCGGCATGTACTGCCTGAGCAGCCCGTTCGTGTTCTCGTTGCTTCCGCGTTGCCAGGGGCTCCGTGGGTCGCAGAAGTAAACCTGGATGTCAGTGGCCATCGTGAATTGCTTGTGCCCATGCATCTCCGTGCCTCTGTCCCAGGTCAGTGACTTGTAGAGCTCCTGCGGCAGCTTGCGAGCATTCTTGATGAGCGCGTTCACGACCGTCTGCGTGTCTTTGCCTTCCAGCTTCACCAACATCACGTATCGCGTTTGGCGCTCAACGAGCGTCGCAATTTGGCTATTGGCGCTGCCGCAGACCAAGTCTCCTTCCCAGTGCCCAGGCACTGCCCGATCCTCGACAGAGGCGGGGCGCTCACTGATCGAAACGGCATCGACGATCTGCCCATGGATCGCCGTCTTCTGCGTGTGATGACGGGAGCGACGCATGCCGCGTGTACGTCTCAGGTGCTCCAGCAGCTCCTTCTTCAAGGCGCCACGCGCTTGGATGAACAGGCTACGGTAGATAGTCTCGTGTGACACGTGAAAGGTCTCGTCGCACGGATAAGTATGCTTGAGCCACCCAGCGATTTGCTCCGGCGACCACAGCGTGCGCAGCTTGTCGGTCACGACGCGCGCCAAGGCACGGTTTTCACCCAGTTTGCAGAGCTTGGGACGATGTGCCCGATCCCAAGCTCCGCTGTCGGCCTGGTTCGCTCGATAGCCAGCTCGCCCGCCATTGCGCTCGATCTCGCGGCTAACCGTAGAGGGCGCTCGTCCGATTCGCGCCGCGATCGCACGGGTCGAGTGACCGATCACCAGAGAGCGAGAGATTTCCTCTCGCTCAGCAAGCGTCAGCGCCAGCCTCGAGCGATGCCGTTCGGGCGGGCGAATCCCGCCCGTCTGAGCCAGGATGCCTCGTACAGACCCGTGCGATCGATCAAACAGGCGAGCGATCTGATGAAGCGTCCAGCCAGCTTTCCAGCGCTCCCACATCAATGCCTTCTGGCTGTCCGTGTAGTAGGTTCGTTTCCGGTATTTCATCTGCAACACTCCTTCCGCTTGGGGCGGGTCATAGTGTGTTGCATCGACCGGTTGAATCCGCCCTGCGTTGCCGTCATTCGGAGGTCGAGTCATGAGTGCCTGCTCCGGGGCGCGTTGGAGTCGATGGTAGTTGGCAGGTTTGAAGCACTCCCACCTGGCAGATTCCGTTTCTCTGAGCAGACGGCTGCGAGCCACCGCATTGTGATCACCTACGGAAATTTAAGAGAATAGTGGCTCTATCCCATATGCAGTATCGGTAGTTAGCTATGAATTAAATAGCATCCATCATCCTTAAATGCCTGCGCTCGCCGCGCCGCGCTGGTAGAGTGGAACGCTCTGCATTGCCACGCGAGGTGCGCATGAAATCACTCGGCAAGAAGCCTGACGGGCTGCGGCTCGATCGCATGAAATCGTCCCTGCTGTGGGCCGGCGACGGGTTCCGCAACATGCACCCGGTGCTGCCGGGATTGCGCAACCTGGACGTGCCGCGCCCGACCCTGAGCGAGTTCCTGTACGGCGGGACCCGGCGCGTGCCACGCGGGCCGCTGCCGTCGGTCGATCCGCGGGACGGCTGGCGGAGCCAGCCCGGCACCGGACTGCGCGCCACTTGGCTTGGCCATTCCACCGTGTTGATCGAGATCGACGGCC
The DNA here is from genome assembly GCF_002002705.1 of Polaromonas sp. C04. GTDB lineage: Bacteria > Pseudomonadota > Gammaproteobacteria > Burkholderiales > Burkholderiaceae_C > Rhodoferax_A. The sequence goes on from NZ_MUNS01000020.1 coordinate 284,338, forward strand.
TGCGCGTTCTGACCGATCCGGTCTGGGGTCTGCGCGCGTCGCCCTCCAGGCTGGCCGGCCCGAGGCGCTTCCAGCCTGTGCCGATCGCGCTGCGCGATTTGCCGCCTATCGACTTGGTGCTGGTGTCGCACGACCACTACGACCATCTGGACTACCCGACCATCCGCGAGCTGGCGCGGCGCGAGGTGCCGTTTGTCACCTCGCTGGGCGTCGGCGCGCATCTGGAGGCCTGGGGCGTGCCGGCGCAGCGCATCACCGAACTCGACTGGTGGGAGTCTTGCACGCTGCCGAACGCCGACCTGAGCGTCACCGCCGCGCCGTCGCAGCACTTCTCAGGGCGCGGACTGAAGGATCGCAATGCAACGCTGTGGTCGTCGCTGGTGATCCGTTCGTCGCGTCATTCGGTGTTCTTCAGTGGCGACACGGGCCTGACTTCCGAGTACGCCACCATTCGGGAGCGGCTCGGCCCCTTCGACCTGGTGATGCTGGAGGTGGGCGCCTTCCACCCGTCGTGGGGCGACATCCATCTCGGGCCAGCCAATGCGCTCAAGGCCCACGCCTTGCTGGGCGGCGGAGCCTTCCTGCCGGTGCACTGGGGCACGTTCAGCCTGGCGCTGCACGCGTGGGACGAGCCGGCGGAGACCCTGCTGGCGCTCGGCCCGAAGCAGGGCGTGCAACTGGTCATGCCGCGCCTGGGCGAGCCGGTGGAGCCGGCGCAGGTTGACGGTGTCACGCCTTGGTGGCGCGGCGTTGATGAGGTAGAGAGCCGCGATGCGCCGGCCGAATCGCCCGCCGAATCACCCGTTATGACGCTGCCGAAGTCGATGCCATGGCCGGTTGACTGAATCAGGCCCGCAGCGCAGCAGCGGATGCCGTCCTGGGCCGGATCGTGGCCAGCGCGAAATACACCACGCCGCCGATCGCGACGCCGAAGAACCAGCCGTAGGTGCCCCACCACGACGGCAGCAGGTGGGTCAGGTTCGGCAGGATGCTGGAAAACACGGCACCGATGGCGGTCGCGATCAGTGCGTTGACGTTCCAGCCGCCCTCATAGCGGTACTCGCCGTTCTCGTGATACAGCGCCTCGATGTTGACCTTGCCTTTGGCAATCAGGTAGTAGTCCACCAGGATGATGCCCAAGAGCGGCCCCATTGTGGCGCCGATCGCGTTGACGAAATGCGAGGCATCGCCATCCCACGGCGCGAACGGATACAGCACCAGCGCGATGAGCGCCGCAATGTAGCCGCCCCTCTTGAAGCTGATGACGCGCGGGAATGCGTTGGAGAAGTCGAACGCCGGCGAGACGAAGTTGGCCACCACGTTGATGCCCAGCGTGGCCACAGCGAAAGTCAGCGCCGCCAGCGCAGCCAGGAACCAGCTGTCGAACTTGGCCGAGATCTGCTCGGGGTGCAGCAGCACTTCGCCATAGACCGTGAACGCGGCGATGGTGGTGATGCCGGCGACCAGCGAGAACAGCAGCAGGTTCACCGGCAGCCCCCACAGGTTGCCCTTGGTGATCGCGGCTCTGTTCCTGGCGTAGCGCGAGAAGTCGCAGAAGTTCAGGTACAGCGCCGCGAAGTAGGTGACCCAGGTCGCGCCCACGGCCATCAGCGCCCAGAACGAGCCGGGCTCGCCGGTCACGCCGGCATCCTTGGTCTTCTCGAGCAGCACGGCTTGGGGAATCCCATGGTCGAACGAGAAGCCGCCCGCCTTGATACACAGACCGATGGCCAGGATCAGCATCGCCACCCAGACGGCGGGGCCGGCCCAGTCCTGGAACCTGCGCACGGTCTCCATGCCGTTCTGGATGATGAGCAGCTGCAGCGCCCAGATGACGATGTAACAGATGACCTCCAGGCCCGAGTGGCCAAGCCAGTGCGTGTTCTGGTGGAACTGCATGATGGCATCGGAGCGCGTCAGCAGCGCGACGATGGCGCCCGAGGCCGCGGCCGTCTGCGCGCCGTACCAGAAGCAGGCGACGATGGCGCGCACCAGCGCCGGCAGGTTGGCGCCCCAGACGCCGAACGAGGCGCGCGCCAGCACCGGGTAGGGCACGCCGGTCTTCTCGCCCGCGTAGCCCACCAGGCTCATCAGCGCGAAGATGATGAGCGAGCCGAGTCCGATGGCGACGATGAAGTTGAGGAAGCTGCCGCACAGCAGGAACAGGCTGGCCGCCAGGTAGTAGCCCCACAGGCTGTGCACGTCCGAGGTCCAGACGTTGAAGATGCTGAAGGCGCCCCAGTGGCGCTCCCGCGCCGGTGCCAAGTCTTCGTTATAGAGGCTGGGTGAAGGATTTCGGATGTCCATGGAATGACCTCGGGTCGGTTGAGTGCTGACGATCAAGATTCGCGCATACCTTGCAAAAGAGTACCCATAGATTGATGGAATGCAAGTTCGTATATAAAAGTGTATACAAAATGGGGACAGCGATTACCGCGGGTTTACCCTGTAAAAATCTCCGTCCTTTTCACAAAGCACAATGAACTGCAGGCCACGCAATGGGTCCGTGCCACGAGCCAACGTTCGGCCCGGGTAATCTCTGTGGCGCCGGCGGCCCGATCAGGCAAATAATGGGCCGCCGGTTTCCGTTCGTATCCGGGTTTTGGTTTTTCAGGAGCAACCATGATGACAATGAAGAAGCTGATGGCGGGCGTCGTCGCCTGCGCCGCACTGGCGTTGGGGCAGCCCGCTCTGGCGCAGCAAAAAACCGTGCGCATCGGGGCCATTTACCCGCTGAGCGGCGCCCTGGCGTCCACCGGTGCGGAGATCAAGGCCGCCATCGAACTGGCGGTGGACATTGTCAACAACCCGCACCCCGAACTCGGCGGTATCCCGCTGGCGGCCGGTGCCGGCCTGCCCAGTCTCGGCGGCGCCAAGATCGAAGTGGTGTTCGGCGACTCCCAGGGCAAGCCCGAGACGGGCCTGGCCGATGCGCAGCGCCTGATCGACCAGGACAAGGTGGTGGCGCTGACCGGCGCGTATCAATCGGCCGTGACCAAGACGGCCAGCCGTGTTGCCGAGCAGGCCGGTATCCCCTTCCTGAACGGCGAGTCCAGCAGCCCCGACCTGACCGATCGCGGCTACAAGTGGTTCTTCCGCACGACGCCCAACGATGATACGTTCGTGGACAACATGATGCAGTTCCTGAAGGGCGTGAAGAAGGTGCCGACGAAGAAGATTGCCGTGGTGTACGAGAACACCGACTTCGGCGTGAACACCTACAAGGCGGTCGAGAAATTTGCCAAGAAGTACAACCGCGACATCGTTGCCAACATCGCCTACGCGGCGGGGTCGGCATCGGTCACGGCCGAGGTGCAAAAACTGGCGGCCGCCAAGCCCGACGTGGCCATCTTCGCCAGCTACACGTCCGACGCCATGCTGTTCGTGCGCACCATGCGCGAGACCAAATACGCGCCGCCCGTGCTGCTGGCCAACGATGCCGGCTTCATCGATTCGCGTTTCGTGCAGGAAGTGGGCCCGCAGGTGCAGGGCGTGCTGACCCGGGACGTTTGGGGCAACGACCTGGCCAGCGCCAAGCCGATCATCAAGACCCTCAACGACATGTACAAGGCCAAGACCGGCAAGGACATGAACGGCAACAATGCGCGCTCGATGCAGGGCGTGCTGGTGCTGGCCGACGCCATCAACCGCGCCGGCTCGACCGACCCCGAGGCCATCCGCAAGGCGCTTGCCAGCACCAACCTGGCCGAAGCGCAAGTGATCATGCCGTGGGCCGGCGTCAAGTTCGACGAGAAGGGCCAGAACGACAAGGGCTCGGGCCTGATCCTCGAACTCAAGGGTGCCCAGTACCACACGGTCTGGCCCGAGAAGTACAAACTCGACAGCACGATGCCGACCCTGCCTTTCAGCTGGAAATGAAAGACGGTAGGGGGCGGTCCGTGAGACCGGCCGCAGGAGCCTGGCGTGTTTGAAGCGCTTGCCGCCGGCCTTTTCAATGGCCTGATCTATGCCGCGGTGGCGGTCGGTCTGGCGCTGATCTGGGGCATCACCGATGTCCTGAATTTTGCGCACGGCGAGTTCCTGATGCTGGGCATGTACGCCGCCTACTGGATGTTCACGCTGGGTCACCTCGATCCCCTGTTTTCCGCGCCGCTGGTGGCCTGCGTGCTCGGATTCGTCGGCTTCATGACCTATGCGCTGATCATCCGCCGCCTGCAGAAGGGCCCCGCCATGGCGGCCATTCTGGCCACCTTCGGACTGGGCCTGGTGCTGCGGCAGCTGGCCTTCATATTTTTCAGTCCCGACTACCGCAGCCTGCCCGACACGCTGGTCTCCGGCAGCGTCAGCCTGGCCGGCATCTCCACGGGGCGGCCGCAGGTCATCACCGGCATCGTGGCGCTGGTGGTCATCGTCGCGCTGTTTTTCCTGGTGTACCGCACGCGCTGGGGCCATGCGCTGCAAGCGGTGGCCGAAGACCGCCAGGTCGCCGCGCTGGTGGGCATTGCGCCCGACCGCGTCAACGCGCAGGTCTGGGTGCTGGGCAGCGCCGTCGTCGGCCTGGCCGGTGCGCTGCTCACCACCTTTTTCTACGTGTTTCCGTCGGTGGGCACGGTGTTTGGCCTGATGGCGTTTGTCGCGGTCTGCATGGGCGGCTTTGGCTCCTTGCCCGGCGCCTTCATCGCCGGGATTCTGATCGGCATCATCGAGGCGATGACCGGCTATTTCGTGGAACCGGCGCTGAAGACGGTCAGCGTTTTCATCGTGTTCGTGCTGGTTCTGTGGTACCGGCCGCGCGGCCTGTTCGGGCGGTGGTGAGATGAGCCGCCCCTCCATTTCGCGGCTGCCGCTGCTGGCCGCCGTGGTCATCGCGGCGCTGCTCGCGCTGGTGCCCGTGGTGGTGAAGGACTCGTTCACCATCCAGGTGCTGCTGCTGGCCATCATGTTCGGCGCGCTGGGCGCCTCGTGGAACCTGGTCGGCGGCTTTCTGGGCCGCATTTCGTTTGGGCACAGCGTCTTCGTCGGGATCGGCGGCTACACCACGCTGCTGTTGCTGCACCATCTGAAAATCACGCCGCTGATCGGCATTCCGGTGGGCGGCCTGATCGCGGGCGCCATGGCCTACCTGGTCGGCGGGCCCACCTTGCGGCTGTCGGGCCATTATTTTGCGATGGCGACGATCGCCTTGCTGCAGATCGGCCTGATTCTGGTCACCAACTGGCAGTGGGCCGGCGGCGCCGTGGGCATGGAGGCGCCGATCGCCAGCGCGCCCTGGATGCTGCTGTTTCGCACCAAGGTGCCGTACTACTGGATCGCCGTCGCCCTGGCGCTGCTGACCTTTGTGGCAACCCACTTCCTGGTGCACTCGAAAAGCGGCTTTTACTGGCGCGCCATCAACGGCGACGAGGCTGCCGCCCGCAGCCTGGGGGTGCCGGCCGAGCGCTACAAGATGCGCGCGTTCGTGCTGTCCGCCGTCATGACCGGCGTGTGGGGCGGCTTTTTCGCCATGTACGTCGGCTTCATCGACCCCGATTCGATGTTCAACCTGACGTTCTCGGTGCAGATCGTGCTGGTGGCGATCCTGGGCGGTGTCGGGACGCTGTCCGGGCCGTGGCTGGGTGCCGCGCTGCTCATTCCGCTGTCGGAGGGCACGCGCGTGTTGTGGGGCAGTTCGGGCAAGGGGCTGGACCTGCTGGTGTTCGGCCTCGCCATCCTGCTGGTGACGATGTTTCTGCCGGGTGGTCTGGTCACGCTTCGGAGGCGTCGTGGCGCTGCTGGACGTTAAAGGCCTGAGCAAGCGCTTTGGCGGATTGGTGGCCAACAAGGACATCAGTCTGGCGGTCGAGCCCGGCGAGATTCTGGCCATCATCGGACCCAACGGGGCCGGCAAAAGCACGCTGTTCAACGGCCTGGTGGGCCATCACGCGCCGACCTCCGGCAGCGTGACGTTCAATGGCCAGTCCATGCTCGGACTGGCGCCAGAGCAGGTCGCCGCGATGGGGCTGGTGCGCACCTACCAGATTCCGCGCAGCTTCGGCCAGATGACCGTGCTGGAGAACACCATGGTGGGCGCGTTGCTGCGCCATCCCAAACTCGCCGATGCGCGCGAGGCGTCCGAGCGCGTGCTGGCACTGGTGGGCCTGCGCGAGCGCACGGACGTGCGTGCGGCGGAGCTGAACGTGGCGGGCCAGAAACGCGTGGAACTGGCGCGCGCGCTGGCCACGGAGCCGAAAATGCTGCTGCTCGACGAGGTGGCCGGCGGGCTGAATCCGAGCGAGGCGATTGCGCTGACCGAGATATTGCGCGGCATTCACACCGCCGGCGTCACCCTGATCATTGTCGAGCATGTGCTGGAGGTGGTGATGCGTCTGGCGCACCGCGTGCTGGTGCTCAATTTCGGGCAGATGATCGCCGAGGGCGCACCGCAGGACATCGTGCGCAATCCGGCCGTGATCGAAGCCTATCTGGGAAGGAAGCACCGTGCCTGATGCGATGTTGAAGGTCGACGATCTGCACGTGGCCTACGGCGGCGTGCAGGCCGTGCGCGGCATTTCACTGGAAGTGCGCACCGGCGAGGTTGCGGCCTTGCTGGGCGCCAACGGCGCGGGCAAGTCCAGCACCTTGCTGGCCATCGTGGGGTCGGTCAAACCGGCAGGCGGGCGCGTGACGTTCGAAGGGCAGGACATCACCGGCCAGCCGCCCGAGGTATTGATCAGGAAAGGCATCGCCCTGATCCCCGAGGGCGCGCGCGTGTTCGCACGCCAGCCCGTCGAGCAGAACCTGCGCCTGGGTGCGTACATCCTGCGCGATGAAGCCCTGTATCGGCAGCGCCTGCAGCGGGTCTACAAACTCTTCCCGCGCCTGCTGGAGCGGCGCGAACAATTGGCCGGCACCATGTCCGGCGGCGAACGCCAGATGCTGGCCATCGGCCGCGCACTCATGAGCGGGCCGCGCCTGCTGCTGATCGATGAGCCCAGCCTGGGCCTGTCGCCCATCCTGATCGAGCAGGTGTTCGATGCGCTGGTGGCGCTGAACCGGCAGGACGGCCTGGCCGTGCTGCTGGTCGAGCAGAACATGGCGCAGGCGCTCGAAGTGGCAACGCGCGCGTATGTGATGCAAAGCGGGCGCATCGCCCTCGAAGGCACCGCCGCCGACCTGGCCGCGTCCGACGAAGTTCGCAAGGCCTATCTCGGGATGTAGATGAAAACGGGCTGCAGCCCTTGTGCTTCAATGGAAGGTAGCTATGAATTCAATAGCGACTGAGGCACCCGACCCAGGCTGCCAGGCCAAACCCCCAGCATCGGCGGCCGCCATTGCAACCAGGCGTGGGCGGCGGTTGGTGAGCACTGCGCGCTTGCTGTTTCGAGAAAGCAGTAGCTCGCAAGCCTTGCGTCCAGGACCGCATCGACTGATTCCGGTGGTCCGGAGTTTCAGCTCCGTTCGGAGCCGTGCGTTTCAGGAATCCAATAGGCCAGCGTCCCCGCCGCAGCGAAGGCGATGAGCCCGGTGGCGGCGATTCCTGCTGCCAGTGACAAGCTGCCCGCCAGGAATGACAGCAGTACCGGTCCGCACGAGGAGCCGATGTCGGACATCAGGCGCCACACACCGAGGAAGTGCGCACGTCCATGCCGCGGGGAGTGGTCGGCGCCCAGGGTCATGATCATTCCCGAGCCAATGCCGTTGCCGAAACCGATGGACAGCGAGGCGAGCAACAACGTGTTGAAGCCCGACGTGAAAGGCATCCACAGCATCGCCATGCCCATGATGAGCATCGATGGAACCGCGACCCAGCGCCTGCCCTTGTGATCCATCACCTTGCCGGCCGGGTAGAAGACCAGCATGTCGATGCCGCCTGCCAGGCCGTAGACCAGCGATGCCACGGCAGGTGCCAGCGCGAGGTGATCGGCCCACAAAGGGATGACCACCTGGCGCGATGCCCGCACGGCACTGACCAGCACAACGCCCAGGCCCAGCGTGAGGAACACATGGCGATGATCCCTGAGTGTCGAGACGATGGTCGTGGCGGCCGGTGGCGTCTGGCCGGGCGGGGTGGGGGGTGTCTCCAGGTCCGGGACACGCGCACCGATGGCCGCTGCGCCCAGCACGCCCGCAATCCCCACGCCGAAGGCCGCCTGCAGGCCAAACGCATGGATCGCAGCGGCTCCGAGAAAGGGGCCGATGAACATGCCGATGCGCATCACTCCCCCCAGTGTCGACAGCGCCCGCGCCCGGTACGCGATCGGAACGGCCTCCGTCATGTAGATCTGGCGCGCCAGGTTGTACACGGCCTGTGACATGCCCACCATGAGGCAGCCGGTTGCGAACAGGGCCAGGTGCGACGTCAACACGCAAAGTGCCAGACCGAGGCCACTCCAAAGACCCGCGGCGACGATGGCCCCGCGCTCGCCCCAGCGCATCGTGATCAGCGACGCCGGAATGTTGTTGAGCAGCGAGCCGATGCTGATCAGGGCGACGACCAGCGCGGCCATCGGCACGGAGGCGCCCAGGTCACGCGCCATCAAAGGAATGATCGGGAGAACGGCGCCTTCGCCCAGCCCGAATAGCAGCGAGGGGCCAAAGGCCGGCACGGCGATTTGCCTGAGAGAAAACTCAGCCGAAGAGGCAGGCGTGGCAGGAAGGGACGACATGCGGACAGTCAGGGCGCGAACACCCGCCTGGAAACGGCGGGCGGGAAGCCATTATCTCCTTGCGCGAAACGGGGCCGGACTCGAACTGGTCTACCAGCATTTCGCCAAACACGACAACGCGCGTCATGCTGCTTCCTCCGGGATATTCGCGAAGTGCGGCGCCAGCGCGGGGTAGAGCGCACGAAAGCGCTGGTAGCGCGGCCGCAGCAGCGCGGTCTCCATGGTGTTGGGCTCGAACAGGCGCCCGCCCTGGGGCGCGCGGCACACCTGTGCTTCGTCCCCGCCATCCGCCAGCCAGCCCAGCCGTGCGGCGCCCACGGCCGCGGCGGCGTGTGCGCCCTCATGCCGGCGCAGCGCGCAGCCCAGGCCGCAGGCCAGCAGCTGCGCCCACAGGTCGCTGCGCGCACCGCCGCCCACCAGCGCCAGTTCGTTCGCCAAAGGGCCGCCGCCGCGCATCGCGGCGAAACCGTCCATCAGCCCAAAGCTCACGCCCTCGACCACGGCGTAGCCGATATCGGCGGCGCCGTGCTCCTGGCGCAATCCCGTGAAGGACGCGCTGGCGTGCGCGTTGTTGTGCGGTGTGCGCTCGCCCGACAGGTAGGGCAGGAACAGCGGCGCCTGCGCGCGCCGGGCCGGCTGCAGCAGCGCCACTTCTTCCAGCAGCGCCGCTTCGCTGCGTCGCCCCGTCAGGCGCGCGGCCCAGGCCAGTGCGCTCGCGGCACTCAGCATCACCGACATCTGGTGCCAGCGCCCGGGGAGCGCATGCGCAAAGGCATGCACCGCCTGCGCGGGCGCCGGGCGAAAAGAGTCCGTGGCGAGAAAAATCACGCCTGAGGTGCCCAGCGAGACAAAACCCTCACCCGCGCGGACCACGCCCATGCCCACCGCGCTGGCGGCATTGTCGCCCGCGCCGCCGGCCACCACCACACCGGCAGGCAGCCCCCAGGCCTGCGCGATCTCGGGGCGCAACGAGCCGCCCGGCGCGCTGCCTTCCACCAGGCGCGGCATGTGGGCCAGCGTCAGGCCGCAGGCGGCCAGCATGGGCTCGCTCCAGCGCCGTGCTCCCACGTCCAGCCAGAGCGTGCCGGACGCATCGGACATGTCGCTGACCGCCTCGCCGGTGAGCTGCAGCCGCAGCCAGTCTTTGGGCAGCAGCACGGTGCGGGTCTGCGCGAACACGGCCGCTTCGTGCTGGCGCAGCCACAGCAGTTTGGGCGCGGTAAAGCCGGGCATGGCCAGGTTGCCGGTGATGGCGCGCGACCTTGGCTCGGCGGCCTCCAGCTGCGCGCATTGCGCGAACGCGCGGCCGTCGTTCCACAGCATGGCCGGCCGCAGCACGTGCTGGCGCGCGTCCAGCAGCACGGCGCCGTGCATCTGACCCGACAGGCCGAGCGCGCGCACGCGCGCCAGTGCGCCCGGCGCGGCATGGCGCAACTGCTGCATGGCCCGGTCCAGCGCCAGCCACCAACTGTGCGGAGCCTGCTCGCTCCACAGGGGCTGCGGGTGCGAGACAGCCAGCGGCGCATCGGCCACGCCAGCGAGCTGCTGCGCCTCGTCCAGCAGCACCACCTTGACGCCCGACGTGCCCAGATCGATCCCGAGGTACATGGCGCTAGCGCTTGATGCCGAAGCGGCCGTCCACCTGGCGCCGGAACTCGCCCGGCGTCATGCCCTTGAAATCGAGGAAGCGGCGGTTGAAGTTGGCCACGTTGTTGAAGCCGACCTCATAGCAGATGTGGGTGATGTACTGGTCCGACTCCATGAGCAGCTGGCAGGCGCGGTTGATGCGCACCTGGTTCACGAAGTCGGTGAAGGTGTTGCCCGTGGCGCGGCGGAAGAAGCGCGAGAAGCGGCTCTCGCTCATGCCCAGCTCCGCTGCGAGCTGCGCGGCCGACAGCGGTTGCCCCAGGTCGGCGGTGATGCGGCTCAGGATCGCATTGATCTGGTCCAGCTGGGCCGCGTTGTCCTCGCTTTGCAGCTGCGCGTGCGACAGCAGCCGGTAATCGGTGCAGCGCGCCAGGTCGGCCAGAAATTCGCAGAATGCGCCCAGGCGCGCCAGGCCTTGACGAGCCTTGACCTTGTGCCAATGGTCGACCGCGCGCTCCGACAGGCCGAAGAACTCGACACCGTTGCGTGCGCGGTCCAGCAGCGGCAGCAGCTCGGCCAGCTCGGGCAGATGTGCGGCCGCCTGCGCGATCGGCGCGTGCGCAAACTGGATGACCAGGTCGCGCTCGGCGATGCCGCCTTCCGGCAGATCCAGCGAGATCCAGTTGTGCGGCAGGCGCGGGCCGGTCAGCACCAGGTGGCCGGGCTGGAAGTAGCCGATGTAGTCGCCCACGAAGGTCTTGCCGGAAGAGGCCACGATCAGGTGCAACTCGTATTCGTCGTGGTAATGCCAGCGCGCCAGCGGCGTGGGGAAACCGTGTGCCAGGCAGCGGATGGAGCCGCTCGTGTCGGGCGGCTCGTAGCCCAGCTCGGGGCTGCGCCCGCGGTCGTGCTCCAGTTCGGGCTGGCGCTGGCGGGGCAGGGTGCGGCGACGGGCGGTCATGGGGTCATTCGAGTCATGCGGGGTGAGTGCTCTGCAAGCCTAGCTCATCACCGAGCCACCGTCCACGTTCAGCGTCTGGGCGGTAATGTAGGAGGCCTCGTCGCTGGCCAGAAAGACCGCGGCGCCCGCGATGTCGGCCGGCGCACCCATGTAGCCCAGCGGCACCGCCAGGCCGACCTGCTTCTTCTTTTCCCCCAGTGGCAATTTCTCGTATCGCGCGAACAATGCATCCACCTGTTGCCACATCGGCGTGTCGATCACGCCCGGTGCGATCGCATTCACGCGGATGCGGTGCGGCGCCATGGCCAGTGCAGCGCTCTGGGTGTAGCTGATCACCGCGGCCTTGGTCGCGCAGTAGTGCGCGACCAGCGCCTCGCCGCGCCGCCCGGCCTGCGAGGCCATGTTGATCACCGCGCCGTGCACGCCCTGCGCGACCATGCGCGCCAGCACCTTCTGCATCACGAAGAACATGCCCTTGACGTTGACGGCGAACAGCCGGTCGTACATGGCCTCGTCGCTGTCCAGCAGCGGCGCCAGGTCGAACACGGCAGCGTTGTTGAACAGCACGCCCGGCGCGCCAAAGCGGCTCTCGGCCGCGTCCAGCATCGTCTCGATCTGCCCGGGCCGCGTGATGTCGGCGCTGACGTACTGCAGCCGCCCGGCATGGGCATCCAGCAGCGGCGCCAGCACGGCGGGTGCGGTGGACGCGATGTCCACCACGGTGCAGCGCGCGCCCTGTGCCAGATAGGCCTCGGCGACGGCCAGGCCGATGCCCCCTCCCGCGCCTGTCAACAAGGCGTGCCGATCCTGCAAACGTGCGCTCATGAATGATCCTTTTGAAAATCAATAACTCGTTGTGCGGCGCGTCGCAATGCGCCGAGCAGCCGTGCGTCGCCGGCCAGCTCCGCCCACAGCCCCGCGTCGGCACCCATCGCGGCCACCGGATCTGCTGCTGCGCAGATCCCGTGTGCGGCGGCCGGGTCCATCCCCTGGTCCTCATAGGTGTAGGCCAGCTCACCGCGGTGCCAGCGCTGCAGGAAGGCGAGAAACAGTGCCGGCAGCATCGCCACGCTGTCGATCGTCTGTCCCTGCGCCAGCCGTTCGCGCACCGTGGGCGCGATAAAGCCCGGGATCTTGGAGAAGCCGTCCATCGCGACGCGCTGATTCGTGTCGCGGATCGCGGCGTTGCCGAATCGCTCCAGCACCACGTCGCGGTAGGCCGGCAAATCGACAGGACTGGGGTTGCCGGGTTGGCTCAGGCACGGGATGACGTCGTCGGTCACGTAGTCCCAGGCCATCTGACGGATCGCCGGCGTGTGCGTGCCCTCGTGAATGAATTGCAGGCCGATCAGGGTGCCGGCCCAGGCGATGCAGCTGTGCGTCGCGTTCAGGACCCGGATCTTCGCCTCCTCAAACGGTGCGACCGAATCGACCATCTGCACGCCCACGCGCTCCCATTCGGGCCGCCCGGCGATGAAGTTGTCCTCGATCACCCACTGGATGAAGCTCTCCGCCGTGACCGGCGCGGCATCGATCCAGCCGGTGGCGCGACGCACGCGCTCGCGCAGTTCGGGCGGCGGGCGCGGCGTGATGCGGTCCACCATCGCGTTCGGGCAGGCGGTGTTGGCGTCAACCCAGCCTCGCAGCGCGGCGTCGCCGCTGCGCTCGATAAACTCGAGCAGGCCGGCGCGAAAGCGCTGGCCGTTGTGGCGCAGGTTGTCGCAGCACAGCAATGTCACCGGTCCGGCGTCGGCCGCACGGCGCGCGCGCAGGATGGCGCACACCGCGCCGTAGATCGTGTCGCCCGGCCCACCACGTTTCGCGCGTTCGATGTCGGCTGCGAGATCGCTGAAACCCAGGTCGAGCCTGTCATGGGCGTCGAGGTAGTAGCCGGCCTCGGTCACGGTGAACGAGATCACGCGCGTGGCCGCGTCCGCGCCGCGCGCGATCAGCGCCGCGAGCGTGGGCTCGTAGGGCAGCACCTCGCGGATCGACTCGATGCGCTGGTAGCGGTACTCGCCGGCCGGCGACACGGTCTCCAGCGTATAGCGCCCGCCCTGCGCCCGCAGTGTCCCCAGCAATCCGGCCATGTCGGCGCGCAGGTTGCCGCCCGAGAGCGACCAGCGCGTGTCGCCGGCCTCGATGAGCTGCTGCAGGTAAGCTGCCTGGTGCGCGCGGTGAAACGAGCCGAGCCCCAGATGGAGCATGACCCGGGAAGTGGCTGGCGCTGCTGCGAGTGTCACGTCGAATTCTCCGGAAAATTCTCAGGCGGCGAGTGCGCGGCCTTCTCGATTGAACAGGTGCAGCACCGCGGGGTTGAGCTCCACTCCTACGTCGTCACCGATCTTCAGTGGCGTGCGCTCGTTCTGGCGCGCGATGAGTTGCACACCGCCGACGTCCACGTGGATCAGCGTGTCGTTGCCCAGCGCCTCGATCAGGTCGACGCGGCCCGGCACGCCGGCGCCATGGCCCTGGTGCACGCGCAGGCCCTCGGGGCGCACGCCCAGAAAGCCGTCGCTCGGCAGGCGTCCGCCGGTCTGGTTCGAGAAGCTGGGGATCGCTCCCGCGGCGACCATGTTCATCGACGGCATGCCGATGAACTGCGCCACGAACTGGCTGGCCGGGTGGTCGTACAGATCGAGCGGCGAGCCGACCTGCTCGATCCGGCCGTCGCGCAGCACCACCACGCGGTCGGCCAGCGTCATCGCCTCGACCTGGTCGTGCGTCACGTAGATGGTGGTCGCACCGAGGGCTACATGCAGTTTGTGGATTTCCACGCGTGTGTTGCCGCGCAGCGCTGCGTCCAGGTTGGACAGGGGCTCGTCGAACAAAAACACCTTGGGGGCGCGCACGATGGCGCGGCCGATGGCCACGCGCTGTCGCTGGCCGCCCGACAGCTCCTTGGGCGTGCGCTCCAGGTACTGGGCCAGGTTGAGCTGTCTGGCCGCGTACTCGACCTTCGTCCTGATCTCGTCCTTCGGCACGCCCGCGAGCCTGAGCGCGAACGACATGTTGTCGTACACGCTCATGTGCGGATACAGCGCGTAGCTCTGGAACACCATCGCGAGGTCGCGCTTGCCCGAGGGCATGTGCGTGATGTCCCGCCCGTCGAGCAGCAGCTTGCCGCTGGTGACCGGCTCGAGCCCCGCGATCAGGCGCAGCAAGGTCGATTTGCCGCAGCCCGAGGGGCCGACGAAGACGATGAACTCGCCCTTGGCGATCTCCAGGTTCACGCCCTGGATGACGTGCGTCTCGCCGAAGCTCTTGCGCATGTCCTGAAGCTGAAGGTAAGCCATGCGTTTCTCCTTGTCTGGTTATTTCACGGCGCCGAAGGTCAGACCCTGGACCAGTTGTTTCTGGCACAGCCAGCCGAACACGATGATCGGTGCAATGGCCATCGTCGAGGCGGCGGAGAGCTTGGCCCAGAACAAGCCCTCGGGGCTCGAGTAGGACGCGATCATCACGGCCAGCGTGCCGGCCTTGGCCGAGGTCAGGTTGAGGGCCCAGAAGGCCTCGTTCCAGCTCAGCACCAGGCACAAGAGCCCGGTGGACGCGAGTCCGCCCACGGAAAGCGGCAGCACCACATGGACAAACTCCTTCCACAGGGTGGCGCCATCCATGCGCGCCGCTTCCAGAATTTCGCCCGGGATTTCCTTGTAGCTGGTGAAAAGCATCCAGACCATGATGGGCAGATTCGAGAGCGTGAACACGATGATCAGCGCGGGCACCGAGTCCAGCATGCCGGCGGTCTGCGCCAGCACGTAGATCGGCACGAGGGCGCCGACCGCCGGCATCATCTTGGTCGAGAGCATCCACATCAGGATGTCGCGCGTGAACCGGGTCTTGAAGAACGCCATCGAATAAGCCGCCGGCACCGCAATCAACAGGCCCAGGACGGTCGAGCCCAGGCTCGTGACGAGCGAGTTGCGTGCATACAGCAGGTAGTCGCTGCGGCGCTGCACCTCGCCGAAGTTTTCCATCGTCGGATGGAACACGAACAGCGGGGGCACGTGGATCGCCTGCAGTTCGGTCTTGAATGACGTCAGGAACAGCCAGCCGAGCGGGAAGAACAGCAGCAGTGTCACGAGCCACGCGGTGACGGTGCGCAGCGCCAGGGGCAGGATGTCGTTGGGTGGCATGGTCTTGTCCCCCTTCAGTCCAGGTTCTTGCCGATGATGCGGATCAGGAAGACCGCGGCGATATTGGCCAGCACCACCGCGAACAGCGCACCGGCAGAGGCGACGCCGACGTCGAAATTCAGCAGCGCCTGCTTGAAGATCATGTAGGTGATGTTGGTGCTCGCATTGCCTGGACCGCCGCTGGTTGTGATGGCGATCTCCGCAAAGATGCTGAGCAGAAAAATCATCTCGATCATGATCACCACCGCTATCGGCCGGCCCAGATGCGGCAGCGTGAGGTAGAAGAAGCGCTGCGGCGCGCTGGCGCCGTCCATGCGCGCCGCTTCCATCTGCTCACGGTCGAGCGATTGCAGCGAGGTGATGAAGATCAGGCAGGCAAAGGGCAGCCACTGCCACGCAACGATGACGATGACCGAGAGCAGCGGCCAGTCGGTCATCCAGTCCACCGGGGTGGCGCCAAAGGCGCGCCACACATCGGCCAGCACGCCGTAGATCGGGTTCATCATCATGTGCTTCCACAGCAACGCATTCACCGTAGGCATGACGAAGAACGGGGAGATCAACAGCACGCGCACGATGCCGCGCCCCGGAAACGGGTCGTTGACCAGCAATGCCAGCAGGATTCCGAACACCACCGTGATCACGATTACGCTGCCGATCAGCAGCAGCGTGTTCCAGACCGCCGGCCAGAAGTCCGGGTCGGTGATGAAGTACTGGAAATTCTCGATGCCGGCAAACGTGTGCGCGCCCGGCTGCAGCAGGTTGTAGTTGACGAAGGAGAAATACAACGTCATCGCCAGCGGCACGATCATCCAGAGGAAGAGCGTGAGCACCGCAGGCGCCATCAGCGATCGGGGCATCAGTCGGTTCATGATGGGCTTGTCACCCCTTCCCCCAACGGGGGAGGGGATGGGGCTCACTTGTAGTAGCCGGCCTTGCTCATGTCGCGCTCGACAATCGTCTGCGAGGTCTTCAAAGCCTGGTCCACCGTGACCGTACCGGCCAGCGCCGCACTCATTTGCTGGCCGACCGCAACGCCAATGGCCTGGAACTCGGGGATGGCGACATACTGGACACCGACATAGGGTGACTTCGGCAGCGTGGGGCTGCTTGGATCGGCGCTGTTGATCGCCTCCAGCTCCGCCGGGGCGAATGTGGCGACCTTCTGGAATTCAGGATTGGCATAGGTTGATTTGCGCGTGCCGGTCGGCACCCGCGCCCAGCCGTCCTGTTGCGCCACCAGGTCGACGTAGGCCTTGGAGGTGGCCCAGGTCACGAACTTCTGCGCCGCATCGGCCTTTTGGGTGCTGGCCGGGATGGCCAGATTCCAGGACCACAGCCAGTTGGCCCCCTTCGGCGTGACAGCCACCGGCGACTGCGCGAAGGCCACCTTGTCGGCCACCTTCGACTGCTTCGGATCGCTGATGAACGAGGCCGCGATCGTCGCATCCACCCACATGCCGCACTTGCCCTCGTTGAAGAGCGCCAGGTTCTCGTTGAAGCTGTTGGCCGATGCGCCGGGCGGGCCGTATTTCTTCATGATGTCGACGTAGAAGCTGATCGCGTTATGCCAGGGTTTGCTCTCCAGCTGCGGCTGCCACTTCATGTTGAACCACTGGCCGCCCCAGGTGTTGACCATGGTGCTGAGCAGCGCCATGTTGTCGCCCCAGCCCGGCTTGCCGCGCAGGCAGATGCCATAGACCCCGGCCTTCGGATCGCTGATCTTGGCCGCGGCATCGCGCACCTGGTTCCAGGTCGGGCGTCCGGAGAACGTCACGCCGGCCTTGTCCATCAGGTCCTTGCGGTACATGAGCATCGAGCTTTCACCGTAAAACGGCGCGCCATAGAGCTTGCCCTTGTAGGACAGGCCGGTGCGGATGGCGGGCAACAGATCGTCCACGTCGTAGGCCGCGTCGGTCGCAATGGGCTTGAGCCAGCCCTTCTTCGACCAGATCGGCACTTCGTACAGGCCGATCGTCATCACGTCGAACTGGCCGCCCTTGGTGGCGATGTCGGTCGTCACGCGCTGGCGCAAGGTGCCTTCTTCCAGCGTGACCCACTTGAGCTTGATGTCGGGGTACGCCTTCTCGAAGAAGGGCGTGAGTTTTTGCATCTCGATCATGTGGCCGTTGTTCACGGTCGCGATGACGAGCTCGGTGGCGGCGTGCGCCGTGCCTGCCACGGCCATTGCGGCGGCCAGGGCGAGGGTCGTTGAAAATTTCATGAGCCAGTCTCCTGAAGTTTGTGATGGGAACGATCTGCATGGCGTCGACAACACCGCGCCGACAGTGCGAAGAATAGGTGCTCCCTGTTGTGGGATAAATACTCAAATTGGAAAAAGATGTACTTTATTTCGGCGGCTGCTCGGGAGTTTTACCAATATGGTGCCAGAGCGTATCTGTTTCAGGGCCTGGCTGACGCATGGCTCGACCCCCGGCCCCAATCCCCGCAACGGCGTTGTGTCTGGGGCGCGGCCTGCGCCATCATCAAGGCCTCCAGCGTGATGATTGGCGCGGACTGACGCGCTGCGCAGGGCGATCCCGATCCGTTGATGAAGGGGCGTCTCGGCGATACACTGGCACCCTCCATCCTTGTATATCAACGGATATAGCGATGTGATCTTCCAGGTGCATTGCCGAATTCGTCGATAAAAGCAGCATGCGTGATCTCGAGCACAACACGGTCGTCCATTCCATCTCCGGCGAGGCGGCACTGCGCCGCGTGGCCGAGGTGGCGGAATGGCGCATCGAACAGGAAGTTGACTCAAGCTCCGTGGTGATGTCGGTGATCACGTCCGGCGGCGCGAGACAGTCGCTGCGGATCTCGCTGCTGGACGCGCAGGACATTGGCGAGGTGCTCAGATGCAAGGCCGGCCCGGGCACATTGGATGGCGGTGCGCCGGCTCTGGAAACCCTATTGGCACGACGTTCGGTCTCGCCCAGGCGCTTGCACTCGCCCGGGCCCGACGCCGACGAACTGGACCGCCTGATCCAGGCGGGCCTGCGCGCGCCCGATCACGGCGGCTTGCACCCGTGGCGCATCATTGAATTTCGCGCGCGCAGCCGGGCGGCGCTGGCGCAGTGCTTCGAGCAGGAGAAGCTGCGGCGCGACCCGCTCGCCACCGCGCTGGATCTCAAGCGCGCCCGCGAGCATGCGACCCGCGCGCCCGTGCTGCTGGGCTTTGTCGTCTCGCCGCGCCAGCTCAGCAAGGTGCCGCTGCGCGAGCAATGGCTGGGCGCCGGCGCCGCGCTGGGCAACATCCTGAATGCGGCGCACCAACTGGGCTTTGGTGCCATCGTGCTCAGCGGCGAGCGCTGTTTCGACGCCATCCTGGCGCGCCAGCTCGGCCTGGCCGAGGCGGAATTCCTGGCCGGCTTCATCAGTCTGGGTACGGTCAGCGAGCCGCCACCGCCCGCGAAGCAGCGGCTCTCGCAAGACGTATGGTCATGCTGGATGGGGCATGAGTTGCACCGAACATGACGGCGGATGCGAAGATCGCAAAGGCCTGCGGGCTGTCGCCCGCGCCGTCCACCGCCGTCATGGCGCGAGCAGCCGGGTCAGCGCCGTGATGTCGGCGGCAGCGGCCATGCGCGCCGTGCTCTCTATCGCGCGGTAGTGCTTGACCAGTTTCTTGCCCACGGGTGTCAGCGCCGAGCCGCCACCACGCGTGCCGCCCGCCGAGGTGCTGACCGCGGGTGATCTGAGCGAGCGATTCACTTCATCGATCAGCACCCAGGCGCGCCGGTAAGACATGCCGAGCTGCCGCGCCGCCGCGGAAATCGAGCCGGTCTCGGCGACGGCCTCCAGCAGCGCCACCTTGCCAGGGCCGATGGCAATGCATTCGTCGCGATAGATCCGAAAGCGGAACTGCACTTTGGATTTCATGCCGGCGATTGTTGCAGGCTTGCGCGCCGGTGCCAATGGCGGCCGACTAGATGCTATCAAGTTTGTAGCTAAGTAAATTCCTTGCGCGACACCCAGCCGCTGGTCGCCAGGCCCGCGGCCACGCTGCCAAACCGGTCGCCGCGCACGATGGACGCGCTGGAGAACGCCGCCTGCAGCGCTGCGCCCAGCGGGGCCAGCGCCGACGAGCCGCCGGTCAGGTACACCGCGTTCACCTCGCGCACGCCGGAGGCCGTCACGCATTCCTGCGCGCAGTGGACGATCTGCGCCACCTGCTGCTGCAACACCTGACTCAGGCCCGCCGGCGACAGCAGCGCAGCCAAGCCGCGCTCGATGCAGGCCAGGTCGATTTCAGCCGGCGCGTTCAGGCTGGAGCAGGCGATTTTGGCCGCTTCCACATGCGACAGAATCCGGTGGCCCTCGTGGTGGTTCAGCACGCGCATGAGCCGGCTGTGCAGCGCGGGGTCGGCAAACGCACTCTTCAGTTCGCGCGCCGCGTGCAGGCTTTTGCGGCTGTACAGCGGGTGGATCAGGTGCCAGGTCGACAGGTTGAAAAAGACGGAGGAGGGCACCTCGCGGCCGTTCGGCCCTACGTGGCCCAGGCCGAGCAGCGGCATCACATGGCGCAGGTTCAGCAGGTAGTCGAAATCGGTGCCACCGATGTGCGTTCCCGTGGTGGCCAGGATGTCCTGCGCGCGGTCGGTGCGGGACAGCCGCTGCGGCCCCACGCGCAGAACAGTGAAGTCGGAGGTGCCCCCGCCAATGTCCACCACCAGCACGGTCGTGTCCGTGGCCACGCGGCGCTCGAAATCGAAGGCGGCGGCAATCGGCTCGAGCTGGAACCGAATCGCCTCGAATCCCGCGGCCCGCGCTGCTCGCTCCAGCGTGGTCTGGGCCAGTGCGTCGCGCGTGTCGTCGCCGTCGACAAAGTGCACCGGACGCCCGAGCATGGCGGCGCGCACCGGATGGCCCAGGAAGGCTTCGGAGCGGGCCTTGAGTTCCCTGAAGAACAGCACCACGATGTCGAACAGGCTGGTGGCCTGGCCGTTCACCAGCGTCTGTTCGTCCATCAGGCTGCTGCCGAGCAGGCTTTTGATGGAACGCATGAGTCGCCCCTGCGTGCCCTGCAGGTAGGCCTGCAGCGCGGCGTTGCCGTAGGCCACCGGGTCGCCGTGACCGTCTTCGCTGGAGAAGAACAGCGCGGTCGGCATCGAGGCGCTGGCACCGTCCAGCGGAATCGGGCACACGCGGCCGCCGGTCTGGACGATGGCCGCCGCCGAGTTGGAGGTGCCGAAGTCGATCCCCAGCACCATCAGGCGGCGGCTCCCAGCACGGAGCGCAAAAACTGGCTGATGTCGGCAATCTCCTGCGGGTGCACGCTGTGCGGCATCGGGTAGCTGTGCCACTGCACCGCATAGCCCAGGTCCAGCAGGGCCTGGCGTGAGGCCTGCGCGCGCGCGATCGGCACGACCGGGTCGGCCAGGCCATGCGCCATGAAGATCGGCGTGTCGGCATTGGCCGCGCTGCGCTCGGCGGCCAGCGTGCCGGCCAGCGGCAGGTAGCCCGACAGCGCCATGAGGCCGGCCAGCCGCGCGCCATGGCGCAGCCCGACCTGCAGCGCCATCGCGCAGCCCTGCGAAAAACCCGCCAGCACGATGGCGCCGGGCGCGATGCCGCGTTCTACCTCGTGCGCAATCAGCGCCTCGATGGCGCGCGCCGAGTGCTGGATGCCCGCCGCGTCTTCGCGCTTGGCCAGGTCGGTGCCCAGGATGTCGTACCAGGCGGGCATCACATAGCCGCCGTTGAGCGTGACCGGCATGCTCGGTGCATGCGGAAAGACAAAGCGGATCGGCGGGCAGCCGCTCAGTTCCAGCTCGGGCACGATGGCGGCAAAGTCGTTGCCGTCGGCGCCCAGGCCGTGCAGCCAGATGACGGCAGCGCGGGGGTGCGGGGCGCTCTCAAGTTCAATGCGGGGCAGCAAGGTGGTCATGGGTGTGTCGTGATCAAAGGGTTTGGTGGATAAGCGTGGTGGTTCATTGCCGGTCATGCCAGCAGCGCCTGCGCAAACTCGCGCGCGTTGAAGGTCTCCAGATCGTCGAGCTGTTCGCCGACGCCGATGAAATACACCGGCACGGGCCGCTCCTGCGCGATCGCGGCCAGCACGCCGCCCTTGGCGGTGCCGTCCAGCTTGGTGACGATCAGGCCGGTCAGCTGCAGCGCGTCGTCGAAGGCTTTCACCTGGGTCAGCGCGTTCTGGCCGGTGTTGCCGTCAATCACCAGCAGCACTTCGTGCGGCGCGGTCGGGTCGGCCTTTTGCACCACGCGCTTGATCTTGCGCAGCTCCTGCATCAGATGCAGCTGGGTCGGCAGGCGGCCTGCCGTGTCCACCAGCACCACGTCGCGCCCGCGCGCCTTGCCCGCGCTCACCGCGTCGAAGCTCACCGCGGCCGGGTCGCCGCCGTCCTGGCTGATGATCTCCACCGTATTGCGGTCGGCCCACACGCCGAGCTGCTCGCGCGCGGCGGCGCGAAAGGTGTCGGCCGCGGCCAGCAGCACGGAGGCCCCGGCGCTGGACAGATGCTTGGTCAGTTTGCCGATGGAGGTGGTCTTGCCCGCGCCATTGACGCCGGCGACCATGATCACGGTGGGCTTGTGCTCGCCGATGACCAGCGGTTTTTCCAGCGGCTTGAGTAACTGGGTCAGCGCCTCGATCAGGATGTTCTTGACGGCCACGGGGTGCGTCACGCCGCCCTCCTTGACGCGGCGCTTGACCTCGCCGAGCAGGTACTGCGTGGCCTGCACGCCGGTGTCGGCCATCAGCAGCGCGGCCTCCAGGTCTTCATAGAGCGCCTCGTCGATCTGCGCGCCGGTGAACACCGTGGAGATGCTGGAGCCGGTCTTGCGCAGGCCGGCCTTGAGTTTGTCGAGCCATTTGGCGCGCTCGGGCGGCACTGCTTCGGGCACCGGGATGCCGATCGGCGTGACCAGCGCGCTGCCGATCAGCGAGCCCGGCGCGGCGCGGCCCGGCACCGCGGGGCTGGGCGCAGCAGCAGGGCTCGTCGGCGCCGGTGCGGGCAGCGGCGCAGCCACGGGAGGGGCAGGAGGTTTTTTCTTGAAAAAGCTGAACATTGCGGGGTTCTTAGAATCACAGCATTCTATGAAACGCCTCCTGCCCCTACTTTGCCTGCTGGCTGGCTTTGCCGCCGGCGCCCAAACGGGGCCTTCGCCGGCGCCGCTCTCCGCACTTCTGCAGCAACCGGCGGCGCCCGCCACGGTGCAACAGTTCACGCTGGCCAACGGCCTCACGCTGATCGTCAAGCCCGACCGGCGCGCGCCCACGGCGGTACAGATGCTGTACGTGCGCGTGGGCTCCATGGACGAGGTCGACGGCACCTCGGGCGTGGCCCATGCGCTGGAGCACATGATGTTCAAGGGCACGCCCAGCGTGAAGCCCGGCGAGTTCTCGCGCCGTGTGGCCGCGCTGGGTGGGCAGGAAAACGCCTTCACCACCACGGACTACACCGGTTTTTACCAGCAGATCCCTGCCAGCCGGCTGGAAGAGGTGATGAAGCTGGCGGCCGACCGTTTCGCGCACAACCAGTGGCCCGACGAAGAATTCAAAAAAGAGATCGAGGTGGTGAAGGAAGAACGCCGCATGCGCACCGAAGATTCGCCGCGCGCGCGCCTGTATGAAGCGCTGAATGCCGCAGTTTTCGAGGCGGCGCCGTACCACCGTCCGGTGGTCGGCTGGATGAGCGACCTCGATGCCATGACGCCGGACGACGTGCGCCATTTCTACCACCGCTGGTATGTCCCGGCCAATGCGGCCGTGGTGGTGGCGGGCGATGTGGATGTGGCGCAGGTCAGGCGGCTGGCCGAAAAATACTACGGCGGCATTGCGGCCCGGCCCGTGCCGGTGCGCAAGCCGCGCCTGGAGCCCGAGCAGGTCGGGCTGCGCCGCATCGACTTCAAGGCGCCGGCCGAGCAGGCCTATGTGGCGCTGGCGTTCAAGGTGCCGGCCCTGCAATCGCTGGATGGCAGCAGCGACGCGTTTGCGTTGAGCGTGCTGGCGGCGGTGCTGGACGGCTACAGCGGCGCGCGGCTGGAGCGCGCGCTGACGCAGGGGCCGGATCGGGTGGCCGACAGCGCGGGCGCCTCGAACGGCTTTGCGGGGCGGGGCCCGCAGCTCTTCATGCTCGACGGCGTGCCGGCACAGGGCAAGAGCGCGGAGCAGGTCGAGGCGGCCCTGCGCGAACAGGTCGCCAAGGTGGCGCGCGAGGGGGTCAGCGAGGCGGAACTGAACCGCGTCAAGACCCAATGGGTGGCCAGCCAGGTGTACAAGCGCGATTCGGTGATGAGCCAGGCCCGGGAGCTGGGCAGCAACTGGGTGCAGGGCCTGCCGCTGGATGCCGACGAGCGCATCATCGCGCGGCTGCGCGCTGTCACGGCCGAGCAGGTGAAGGCGGTGGCCGGCAAATACTTTGGCGATGACCAGCTCACGGTGGCGGTGCTGCGGCCGCAGCCGCTGGACAAGAACCGCAAGCCGCGCACGCCCCTGCCGGGGATGCGCGACGATCGGGCGCCATCATGATTGCTCTTAAAAAAATAGCTACCGGCGCACTGCTGGCGGGGGCTACGGCCCTGTTTTTCTCAAATTCCGCGCTGGCGGGCATTCCCATCGAGCACTGGACGCAACCCAGCGGGGCGCAGGTCTACCTGGCGCAAAGCCCGGGCATTCCGATGCTCGATGTGCAGATCGATTTCGACGCGGGTGGCCGGCGCGACCCGTTGGACAAGGCCGGGCTGGCCAGCGTGACGGCCGACATGACTTCCGCCGGCGTGCTGGCCCGCGGCACTGATCCCGCATTGGACGAGAACGCGCTGAGCGACGCCTGGGCCGACCTGGGGGCGGGGTTTGACGGCAGCGCCGGCAATGACCGCATGAGTTTTTCGCTGCGCTCGCTGACCTATCCCGATCTGCTGGGCCGCGCGGTGCAGCTTGCGGCGCGCCAGCTCGGCGAGCCGGCCTTCCCGGACGACGTGTGGCAGCGCAACCGCCAGCGCCTCGACGCCTCGCTCAAGGAGGCGCTGACCCGGCCCGGCACCGTTGCAGGCCGCGCCTTTGCGGCCGCCGTGTACGGCATTCACCCCTACGGCTACGAGACGACGCAGGCGTCGCTGGCGCGTATCAGCGTGGCCGACATGAAGACGCTGTACGCCAGCCTGATCGTGCCCTGCCGCGCCAAGGTGAGCCTGGTCGGCGCCGTCACGCGGGCGCAGGCCGATGCGCTGGTAACGACCCTGCTCTCGCGCCTGCCGGCCACGACCTCGTGCGCGCCGCTGCCCACGATTCCCGAAGTGCAGCCACTGGCCAAGGCGCAAGACATCCGCATCCCGTTTGATGCGGCCCAGGCCCAGGTGCTGATCGGCCAGCCGGGCTTCAAGCGCGACGACCCGGATTATTTCGCGCTCACGGTAGGCAACTACATCCTGGGCGGCGGCGGTTTCGTGTCGCGCCTGTCCAGCGAGGTGCGGCAAAAGCGGGCCTTGAGCTACAGCGTGTACAGCTACTTTGCGCCGGGCCTGCACGCGGGGGCTTTCATGGTGGGGCTGCAAACCCGGCCGGATCAGGCCGGCGAGGCCGTGCAGGTGGCGCGCAGCGTGGTGGCGAAGTTCGTCGCCGATGGTCCGACCGAGGCCGAGCTCAAGGCCGCCAAAGACAACCTGATCGGCGGCTTTGCGCTGCGCATCGACAGCAACCGCAAGCTGCTGGGCAACATCGCGAACATCGCCTGGAACAAGCTGCCGCTGGACTACCTGGACACCTGGACCCAGCAGGTGCAAAAGGTGACGGTGGCCGACATCAAGGCGGCCTTTGCGCGCAAGCTGCAGCCCGAGCGGATGGTGACCGTGGTGGTGGGGGAGACGAAGTGAAAAATGACCCCCACGCTCCACCGCTGCGCGGGTCGCTGCCCCCGGAGGGGGCCGCTTTTCATCTTGGGGCGGCCCTGCGATGAAAAAGGCCCCTGCCGGCGAAGTGCGCCTGATCGGCGGCCAGTGGAAACGCACCCGGTTGCCGGTGGCCGACAAGCCCGGCCTGCGCCCCACGCCCGATCGCGTGCGCGAGACGCTGTTCAACTGGCTCGGGCAGGACCTGAGCGGCTGGCGCTGCATCGATGTCTTTGCCGGCACCGGGGCCCTGGGCTTCGAGGCCGCATCGCGCGGCGCGGCGCAGGTGCGCCTGCTGGAGCAGGACGGCGCGCTGGTGGCGCAACTCAAGGCCATCCAGATCAAACTGCAGGCCAGCGCCACGCAGATCGAGCGCGGCGACGGCATCACGGCGCTCAGGCAACTGGCTCCCGCCAGCATGGATGTGGTGTTTCTCGATCCGCCTTTTGACGCGGGCCTGTTCGAGGCCGCCCTGCAGGCCGCGGGCCGCGCCGTGGCGAGCGGCGGCTACGTCTACCTCGAAGCCCCCTCGGCCTGGAGCGACGGGTTGCTGGCGGGTTTTGGCCTGGCCGTGCATCGCCACCTGAAGGCCGGCGCGGTTCATGCACACCTGCTCAAGCCCCTGGCCGGCGCGGTTTAAGGCGCGCCGCGCGGCTCGCGCCGTCGCCGGCACTGCATAATCGGGCGAGGAGAAGCACACCATGGCCCTGAACGTGACTGCCGTTTATCCCGGCACCTTTGATCCCATGACGCTGGGCCACGAAGATGTGGTGCGCCGGGCCACCCAGCTGTTCGATCGCGTGATCGTGGCCGTGGCGGCGGGGCATCACAAGAAGGCCCTGTTCAGCCTGGACGAGCGCATCGAGATGGTGCGCGAGGCCGTCAAGATTTACCCGCAGGTGAGCGTGGAGAGCTTTTCCGGCCTGCTGCGCGATTTCGTGGTGGCGCGGGGCGCCAAGGCCATGGTGCGCGGCCTGCGCGCCGTGACCGATTTCGACTACGAATTCCAGCTCGCCGGCATGAACCGCAGCCTGATGCCCGATGTGGAAACGGTGTTTCTCACGCCCAGCGACAAGTATCAGTTTATTTCCAGCACCTTCGTGCGCGAGATTGCCTCGCTCGGTGGCGAGGTGAACAAATTTGTCTCGTCCATGGTGCTGGAGCGCCTGATGAACAAGGTGCGCAGCGCTCCCGGCGAGTGATTGAGCACATCGACCCGCGGCGTTGCGTGCAGACGGTCGTATGCGCCTGGTCCTACACTTGAAACTGGAGAACGATGAATGAAAATTTTGCTGCCCGTGGATGGATCCGAAGTCTCGCTCAAGGCGGTGCGTTTTGCGATCGAGCTGATTAGACAAGGCCTTCAGGCCGACGTGGTGCTGGCCAACGTGCAGGACCCCATGTCGCTGTACGAGATGGTGATGGCGCCCGATCCGCAGGTGCTCGAGAGCGTGAGCGAAGGCGCCGGCGTGTATTTGCTGGAAGGTGCCCAGGCGCTGCTCAAGCAGGCGGGCGTGGTCTATGAATGCGAGGTCGCCTCGGGGGATCCCGGACATACCATCATCGATATCGTCGAGCGGTTCGGCTGCAACATGGTACTGATGGGCTCCCATGGCAAGGGCAGCTTGCGCAGCGCGCTGCTGGGCTCGGTGTCGCAGGCCGTGCTGCATGCCGCCAAGGTGCCGGTGATGATCGTCAAACGCGACGAGGATGCCACCGCTTGACGACCGAACTGATTCTGATCCGTCATGGCGAGACCGACTGGAATCGCGAGCTGCGGTTTCAGGGGCAGCTGGATGCGCCGCTGAACGCCGTGGGGCACGAGCAGGCGCGCCGGCTGGCGCTGCGCCTGGCGAGTGAGTCCGTGCATCACCTGATCTGCAGCGACCTGCAGCGCGCCCGGCAAACCGCGTTGCCGACCGAGCTGCAGCTGGACTTGCACAGCCTAGCGAACAGCGGCCTGCGCGAGCAGAGTTTCGGCATGGTGGAGGGGATGCGGGTGGACGACATCCGCGCGCAGCACCCCGATGTCTGGGCACAGTGGGTGCAATTTCAGGCGGACTACGCGATTCCGGGCGGCGAGAGCACGCGCCAGTTTCATGCGCGCGTGATGAACGCCATACGCCAGCTGGTGGCCGCGCACGGCCAGCAGACCCTGGTGGTGGTGACGCATGGCGGTGTGCTGGACATGATTTACCGCACGGCGCGCGCCTTGCCGCTCGCCGGACCGCGCCAGAGCGAAATCCCCAACGGCGGGCTGAACCGCGTGCGCATGGAAGGCGACGCGATCGACGTCATCAGCTGGGCCGACACGCAGCACCTGGCCGATATGCCGGCGCAGCCCGTGTACGACCAGGCCAAACTGGCCCAGGCCGGATCAACCTGACCTTCTCTCAGACTGGGGGCGGTTCGGGCCAGGCCCGTTGCGGCCCCCGGATCAGCTCGAAGGCGCGCGCAATCTGCAGCACTCCGAGGTCATCAAAACGCTGCCCGGCGATCTGCAGGCCGATCGGCAGGCCACCCTCGCTGTAGCCGCAGTTGATCGACGCGGCGGGCTGCTCCGACATGTTGAACGGTACCGTGAAGCCGATGTGCTCGAGCGGGCGCAGCGGGTCGTTGGTGGGCGAGGGGTCTTCGGCGGGCGCCGGCATGTTGGGCGACACGGGCGAGATCACGTAGTCGTACTTTGCGCAGGCGGCTACGGTTGCGGCGCGCGTCGCATGGAACTGGCTGAAGGCGCGGAACACGTGTTCGCCGCTAAAAGCCGCGGCGCTCTCGGCCCATTGCCGGATGTAGGGCAGCACCCTGGCGCGCTGCGCGGGGGGCAGCGCGTTCAGGTCGGTCAGCGAGCGCATGCGCCACAGGTGGTCCATGCCATCGAGCATGGCCTGCGACATGAAGGGCCGCATCGGCGCCACGATGGCGCCGGCCTGCTCGAACAGGCGCGCCGCCTGCGTCACCGCGGCCCGGATTTCGGGCTCGACCGCGAGGCCGCAGCCGGCGTCCAGCAGCAGGCCGATGCGCACGCCGCGCAACCGGTCCACTGCCACATCGGCAGACGACCATGCGATGTCCTGGGCCGGCAGGCTCATGCTGTCGCGCGCGTCGGGTTGTGCCAGAGCCTGCATCATCAGCGCGGCGTCCAGCACGGTGCGCGTCATCGGCCCCGCCGCGCGGCCCATGTAGGGCGGGTCGATCGGGATGCGGCCCAGGCTGGGCTTGAGGGTGAAGATGCCGCACCAGGCGGCCGGCAGGCGCAGCGAGCCGCCGATGTCGGTGCCGATGTGCAGCGGCCCGTAGCCGGCCGCGGCCGCGGCGCCGGCACCCGCGCTGGAGCCACCCGGCGTGCGCGTCAGATCCCAGGGGTTGCGCGCCAGCGTATGAAAGCTCGACAGGCCCGAGGAGAGCATGCCGTAGTCGGGCATGGTGGTCTTGCTCACGATCACCGCGCCGGCTTCGCGCAGGCGCGCCGCCGGCGGCGCATCGGCCGCCGCGGCCCGGAGTTCGACCGCCGCGGTGCCGGACGGTATCGGGTCGCCGCGCGTGGCGATGTTTTCCTTGATCGTGACCGGCACACCGTCGAGCGGCCCGCGTGCCTCGCCCCGCTGCCAGCGGGCCTGCGAGGCCCGCGCCTGCTCCAGCGCCGCATCGGGCCGCAGCAGGTAAGTGGCTTGCAGGTGCGGCTCCCAGCGCGCGATGTGCGCCAGCACCGCCTGCACGACGTCGACCGGGGACAGGCTGCGTTCGCGGTACGCGCGGCCAAGCTCCCGTGCCGACAGGTCGTACAACGCCGTCATGTCAGCCCCCACGCTCGGCACTTCGTGTCCTCGCTGCCCCCGAAGGGGGCTCGCTCGCTTGGGGCGGCCCGGCGCGGCGCGTTCACGACCAGCTCAGCGCCGAGACGTCGTTCACGAAAATCGGCATGTCTTTCCACAAGCCCTTCACGCCCTTTTTGGCGATGGTGGGGAACTGCGGCTGGTAGAGGAAGCCGTTGGCCGCATCCACGGCCAGCATCTTCTGCGCATCGCCCAGCAGTTTGTTGCGCTCGGCGGTATTCGCGGTGGTCTTGATCTTGTCGTAAAGCGTGTCGAAGGCCTTCGACTGGTAGCCCCAGTAGTAGTCGGGCTTGGTGTAGTTGCCCAGGTCGAAGGGTTCGACGTGCGAGACGATGGTCAGGTCGTAGTTGTGGGGGCCGCCATAGGTGGTACTCAGCCACTGCGCCCATTCGACGTTCTGCACCTTGACCGTGATGCCCACCTTGGCGAGCTCGGCCACGATCACCTCGCCGCCCTGGCGCGCGTAGGGCGGCGGCGGCAAGGTCATCGTGAGTTCGAGCGGCAGCTTGACGCCCGCCTCGGCCAGCAGTTTTTTGGCCTTCCCGGGGTCGAACGGGTTGATGCCGGTCGTGTCCACGTAGCCGGCCGCGCCGGGCACATAATGGCTGCCGATCGGCACGCCGAAGCCGTCGGCCGCGCCCTCGATCACGGCCTTGCGGTCGATCGCGGCGAGGATCGCGCGGCGCACGCGCACATCGTCCAGCGGCTTGTGCTTGTTGTTGATGGCCAGGATGGTCTTGGCGCGCGAGCCGCCGATGAGCACCTGGAACTGCGGGTTGCTCTTGAACTGCGGCACCACGCGCGTGCCGATGCGCGGAAACGCGTCGACGTCGCCCGCCAGTAGCGCCGCGGCCTGCGCGGCCACGTCGGAGATGAAGCGGAACGTGACCTTCTTGAGTTTGGCCTGACCGGGGTTGCGGAACCCGTCCCACTTGACGAGGGTGAGCGACGAGCCCTTGGCCCAGCTGTCCAGCTTGTAGGGGCCGGTGCCGACCGGCTGGGTCGCATTGGTGTCGGCGCTCTTGGGCTCGACGATCACGGCGGTCGCCTGGCCGAGCAGGAACGGCAGGTCGGGATCGATCTCCTTGTTGAGCAGGACCACAGTGTAGTCATCGACCGGGCGAGTGCTCAGGTTCGCGAAGGTGCGCTTGTCCTTGTTCGTGCTCTTGTCGCCGCCGGCGCGGTCGAACGAGAACTTGACGCTCTGGGCGTTGAACGGCTCGCCGTTCTGGAATTTCACGCCGCGGCGCAGCTTGAAGGTGTAGGTCTTGAGGTCGGGCGAGACTTCCCAGCTCTCCGCCAGCAGCGGCGTGACGCTGCCGTCGGCGTTGATCTTGGTCAGCGTCTCCAGGATGTTGTATTGCACGATCTCGGCAATCGCCGAAGCCGCGCCGGCGGTCGGATCCAGCCCCGGCGGTTCGAGCGACATGCCGATCACGATGGAATCCTTGCGGCCCTGCGCCAGCGCTGCGTGCGGCAGCGCGAGCGGCACGGTGGCAAGTGCGGCGGTGGTCAAAAGGGTACGGCGTTTCAACATGCTCAAGGCTCCAGGAAAATGCTTGGAAAAGCGGGACGAGATACATAACCATACATCACGCGCAAGGGGCGCGCATGAGGGCAAGCCCCTGTCATGTGGGAGCGGCGGCCGGTTCGGCGCGCGGCACGGCCGCCAGCAGGGCCTGCGTGTAGGGATGCTCGGCATGGGCAAACAGCTGCTGCGGCGTGCCGCGCTCGACGATCACGCCGCGGTGCAGCACGCAGACCTCGTCGCACAGGTGGTTCACCACCGCGAGGTCGTGGCTGATCAGCAGGTAGCTGATGCCGAACTGCTGCTGCAGGTCCTGCATCAGGTTCAGCACCTGGGCCTGCACCGAGACGTCGAGCGCGCTCACCGGCTCGTCGGCCACGATCAGTTTGGGCCGCGTGATCAGCGCGCGCGCGATCGCGATGCGCTGGCGCTGGCCGCCCGAGAATTCGTGCGGGTACTTGTCCATGTCGCTGGCGCGCAGGCCCACGGCCGCGAGCGATTCGCCGGCGCGCTTGCGCTGCTCGGTACGGGTGGTTTCGTCCAGCGCCTCGAGCGGCTCGGCCACGATGCGCGCCACGCTCTGGCGCGGGTCGAGGGAACCGTAAGGATCCTGGAACACCATCTGCACGTCGCGCCGCGCCGCGCGCAGTTCGGCCCTGCCGAGCGCCTGCAGGTCACGCCCGAGCAGCCGCACGCTGCCGGACGTCGGCACATCGAGCGCCATCACGAGCCGCGCGATGGTCGACTTGCCCGAGCCCGACTCGCCGACAATGCCCAGGCTGCAGCCCGGCTGCACGCTGAAGCTCACGCCGTTCAGCGCCCGCACCTGCGCCGGCGGCGAGAACAGCTTCTCGCGCGGCAACGCATAGTGGCGCACGAGATCCCGCACCTCGAGCAGCGGCACGTCCTGAGAATTTGAATCAAATCGGCCTGTAGCCCTTACTGCATCTGCACTGGAAGCTATAGTATTGATAGTATTGGCGTTCATGCGGGCACTTCCCCGGCAGCGATCTCTTCAAGGCGGATGCAGCGTACTTCGTGCCCCGGCGCCAGCACGGTGGCCGGTGGGCGCGTGCTGTAGCAGGCGTCTGCGGTAAAGCTGCACCGGCCCGCGAACGGGCAGCCTGGTGGCAGGTCGACCAGCTCGGGCACGCTGCCCCGGATCGTGGCGAGCCGCACACCGCGCGGCGCATCGAGCGCGGGCCGCGCGGCGAACAGGCCCCGGGTGTAGGGATGGGCCTGCTCCGCAAACACGGCCGCCGTCGGCCCGCTCTCGACCACGCTGCCGCCGTACATCACCAGCATCTTCGACACGCTTTGCGCGATCACGCCGAGGTCGTGCGAGATCAGGATCAACGCCATGCCACGTTCCGCGACCAGATCGCGAATCAGGTCGAGGATGGCTTTTTGGATCGTGACGTCGAGCGCGGTGGTGGGTTCGTCGGCGATCAACAGGTCGGGCCCGCAGGCCAGCGCCATCGCGATGCCGATGCGCTGGCGCTGGCCGCCCGAAAACTGGTGCGGGTAGGCGTCCAGGCGCGACGCCGCGTCGGGCAGGCCGACGCGCTCGAGCAGCGCCAGCACCTGCCGGCGTGCTGCGGCGCCCGTGAGGCCGCGATGCAGCCGCAGCGGCTCCCCGACCTGGCGCGCAATGGTGTGCACCGGGTTCAGCGCCGTCATCGGCTCCTGGAAGATCATGCCGATGCGGTTGCCGCGGATCTCGCACATGGCGGGCTCGGGCAGGCCCACGAGCTCGGTGCCGTCGAAGCGGATGCTGCCCGTGACCTTCGCGGAGGGCGGCAGCAGGCCCATGAGCGACTGTACCGTGATCGACTTGCCGCAGCCGGACTCGCCCACGATGCCCATGGTCTCGCCTCGCTCCAGCGTGAAGCCGATGCCACGCACGGCCTCCGCCGGGCCGCGCTGCGTTTTCAGCTGGACGTGGAGGTCGTTGACTTCGAGAAGAGGCATATCGCTCACCTTGCCCGTGCGAGGCGCGGATCCAGCAGGTCGCGCAGGCCATCACCGAGGAGGTTGAGACCCAGCACCGCCAGCGCGATCGCCATGCCGGGCCACACCGCCAGCAGCGGCGCCTGGAACATCATGGTCTGGGCCTCGCTGAGCATGCGGCCCCACGAAGGCTGCGGTGGCTGCGTGCCCAGACCGAGGTAGGACAGGGCGGCCTCGGCCAGGATCGCGATCGCGAAGCGGATCGTGATCTGCACGATCAGCACCGCCGAGATATTCGGCAGCACATGCTGCATCGTGATCGCGAACGGGCCCTTGCCGCAGGCGCGCGCGGCCGTCACGTACTCGCGCGACCAGATCGCGTTGGCCGAGGCGCGCGTGATGCGCGCGAAGGTCGGGATGTTGTAGATGCCGATTGCGACGATGGCGTTGACGATGCCGGCGCCGAACACCGCCGTCAGCATGATGGCCGACAGGATCGCGGGAAAGGCCATCGAGAAGTCGGTGAACCGCATGATGGCTTCCTCGACCCAGCCGCGCCGCGCGGCGGCGAGCAGGCCGAGCGCCGTGCCGGCCGTGAGGCCGATGCCGACCGCGATTACGCCCACCAGGATGGACGCGCGTGCGCCGACCAGCAGCAGCGAGACCACGTCGCGGCCATAGGTGTCGGTGCCGAGCCAATGGGCGGGGGATGGCGGCTGGAGCTTGGCGGCCATGTCCACGTCGTAGGGCGACCACGGCGTCCACAGCAGCGACAGCGTGGCGGCCAGCAGCAGCAGCAGCGTCAGCACGGCGCCGATCGCGAAGCTGCGGTGCCGCAGCGCGCGGCGCCAGAACCCCGGAATTCTCAAAGCCACTGCGCTCGGGACGGCGCTCATAGGTCGGACGCCTTGACGCGCGGGTCGATCACAGCGTACAGGATATCGACGACAAAATTCACGATGACCACCATCGCGGCCAGCAGCATCACGCAGTCGCGCACCACGATCAGGTCGCGGTTGCCGATGGCCTGGAAGATCAGGCGCCCCAGGCCGGGCAGGTAGAACACGTTCTCCACCACGATGGTGCCGGCCAGCAGTTCGGAGAACTGCATGCCCATCACCGTGACCACCGGGATCAGCGCGTTGCGCAGCACGTGGGTCCACAGCACCGCACGCTGCGACACGCCCTTGGCGCGCGCCGTGCGCACGAAGTCCTCGCGCATCACCTCGAGCACCGCTGAGCGCGTGAAGCGCGCCAGGATCGCGGCCTGCACCACGGCGAGCGACAGCGCCGGCAGCAAGAGCGACTTGAGGCCCTGGAAGACGCCATCGCCCCAACCGTCGAAGCCGCCGGCGGAGAACCATTGCAGCTTGACCGAGAACAGCAGGATCAACAGGATCGCGAACCAGAAATTCGGGATCGCAATGCCGACCTGGGTCAGACTCATCAGGCCGACGTCGCCGAGCTTGTTGTGGCGCGCCGCGGCAGTCACGCCGACCAGCAGCGCGAGCACGGTGGTGAACGCCATCGCCAGCAGCGCCAGCGGCACGGTGAGCGCGAGGCGCTCGCGGATCAGGTCCAGCACGGGTGTGCTGTAGGCATAGCTTTGGCCGAGGTCGCCCACCAGCAGTCCACTGATCCAGTGCCAGTAGCGTTCCAGCGCCGGGTGATTCAGTCCCAGCTTGATGGCCAGCGCCTGCACGGCCTCGGGCGCCGCATCAGGGCCCATCAGCATTTGGGCGGCGTTGCCCGGCAGAATTTCCAGCACCCCGAAAACCACGATGGACGCCCCCAGCAATGTGACGATCAGCGTGATGAAGCGCTTGATGAGAAAGAGACTCATGAAGGGAGGTTGGGCATCAGGTCTGCATGAGGGCAGTGGGGGGATTCAAGGGGCTGTTGTCGGGAACCGATAATAGCGTCATGGCGCTAATCATTACCGACGAATGCATCAACTGCGACGTGTGCGAGCCGGAATGCCCCAATGAAGCCATTCATCTGGGGCTGGAGATCTACGAGATCGATCCGACCCGCTGCACCGAATGCGTGGGCCATTTTGACGAACCCCAGTGTGTCCAGGTGTGCCCGGTGGCGTGCATCCCGCTCGACCCCCGGCATGTCGAGAGCCGCGAGACCTTGTGGCAAAAATACCAGCGCCTGCAGGGGCTGGTGCCGGCCGATTCACCGACCCGCTGACCACTATTCCCGTCAATTCTCGGGTCGTGGCGGTTTTGGGCGTGGCGGCTTGCTGGTGTGCACGATCAGGGTCGCCTTTTCCATTTCGCCCGCGACCAGGTGCGGTACCGCCTTCAGGGTGCGGGTGATGCAGTCCTCGATGGCGATGCGCTGTTCCGGCGAGGGTTTTTTTAGAACCCAGTTGATGACCTCTGCTTTGACGCCAGGGTGTCCGATACCCAGGCGCAGGCGCCAGTAGTCGGCCGAGCCCAGTTGCGCATGGATATCGCGCAGGCCGTTGTGCCCCGCGTGGCTGCCGCCCAGTTTCAGCTTGACCTGACCGGGCACCAGATCCAGTTCGTCGTGCACCACCAGGATTTCGCCGGGCTGGATCTTGAAGAAACGCGCCAGCGCTGCGACAGACTTGCCGGACAGGTTCATGAAGGTTTGCGGCTTCATGAGCCACAGCGGCTGGCCATGCAGCGTGGTTCGCGCGAGCAGCGCGTGGCAGCTCTTCTCAGGGGCAAGCGAGACCTTGAGTTCGCGCGCCAGTGCATCGATCCACCAGAACCCGGCGTTGTGCCGCGTGGCCTCGTATTCGGGCCCCGGGTTGCCAAGGCCGACAAACAGTTTGATCATGAAGCGCCATTATGAAGGTAGAGCCGCAAAACAAACGGCCCACCGAAGTGGGCCGTTTGGGGCGAAGCCGCAGGCCTTATTTCTTGGCGGCCGGCGCTTTCGCGGCCGCAGCCGGAGCCTTCGCGGCAGCAGGGGCCGCAGCGGCATCCGCGGTCGCTGCGGGGGCAGCGGCTTCTTCCGGGGCAGCCTCTTCGGCACCCGCAACCATGACCACGGACACCACGACAGGGTTTTCCTTGCCATGGGTCACAACCGTCACGCCCTTGGGCAGGGTGATGTCATTGACGTGCAGCGACAGGCCCTTTTTCAGGCCGCTCAGGTCCACGCCAATGAACTCGGGCAGGTCGCCCGGCAGGCAGGAGACTTCGAGTTCGGAGATCACGTGGTTGAGCACGCAATTTTCGAGCTTGACGGCCTGCGATTCCTCGGCGCCGGTGAAGTGCAGCGGCACCTTCATGTGCAGCTTGGTGTTGGCATCCACACGCTGGAAATCGATATGCAGCACGAGTTGCTTGAACGGGTGCATTTGCACGTTGCGCAGCAGCACCTTGCTGGTCTGGCCATTCAGTTCCATGTCCAGCACGGTGGAATGGAAGGCCTCTTTTTTGATGGCATGCCACAGCGCGTTGTGATCGAGTTCGATCATTTGCGGCTCACCGCTGCCACCGTAAACAATGCCGGGCGTCTTGCCGGTAATGCGGAGACGGCGGCTCGCACCCGTACCCTGCTTGGCGCGCTCGAAGGCGACGAATTTCATAACTCACTCCTGTAAGAGTCCACCGCGACCAGTGTGACTCCGGTTGAAAAGGGTCTGCAGATTGCAGACCTGCTTTTTGCCCCGATCAGAAAAGGGTTTCCTGATCCGAGAACAAACTCATGACCGAATCGCCCTTGGCAATGCGCTGGATCGTCTCGGCGATCAGCGGTGCCACGGACAACTGGCGGATTTTTTTGCAATTGCTGGCCGCAATGCTCAGCGGAATCGTGTCGGTGACCACCACTTCGTCCAGCCCCGGGCTGTTGGTGATGCGCTCGATCGCCGGGCCGGAAAAAATCGGATGGGTGCAATAGGCATAGACCTTTTTGGCACCGCGCTCCTTCAATACTTCGGCCGCCTTCACCAGGGTGCCGGCCGTGTCGATCATGTCGTCCATGACCACGCAATTGCGGCCGTCGATCTCGCCGATCACGTGCATGACTTCGCTCACGTTGGCCTTGGGCCGGCGCTTGTCGATGATCGCCATGTCGCAACCCAGCTGCTTGGCCAGCGCCCGGGCGCGAACCACGCCGCCAACATCGGGCGAGACCACGATCAGGTCCTCATAGTTTTGCCGGCGCAAATCACCCAGCAGCACGGGCGACGCATAAATGTTGTCGACCGGGATGTCGAAGAACCCCTGAATCTGGTCGGCGTGCAAATCCATGGTCAGCACGCGGGCCACGCCCACAGCCTGCAGCATGTTGGCCACCACCTTGGCGCTGATCGGCACGCGTGCCGAACGCGGGCGCCGATCCTGCCGGGCGTAGCCAAAATACGGAATCACCGTGCTGATGCGCTCGGCCGATGCACGCTTGAGCGCATCCACGATGATCAGCAGCTCCATCAGGTTCTCGTTGGTCGGCGCACAGGTGGACTGCACCACGAAAACGTCGCGGGCGCGCACGTTCTGGTTGATTTCCACGTTGACTTCGCCGTCGGAGAAGCGGCCTACGCTGGCCGCACCGACCTTGATGCCAAGGTGCTGCGCGATCTCGGCGGCCAGGCCAGGATTGGCGTTGCCCGTGAAAATCATGAAATCAGGGTGATGAACCTGCATGAGCGTCCCAGCGATCTAAGTTTTGTGCCTGTACGTCTAACGTATTTGGCAGGGGAGGAAGGATTCGAACCTTCGCATGCTGGAATCAAAATCCAGTGCCTTAACCAACTTGGCGACTCCCCTACACGGGTCGATGGCTGCCGTCTTGAGAACGTCAGCCACCCACCATCAATCGTCGCTGGTTGCCCATCCCACCAGAGGATGAACAGCCAAATTGCTGCATGCCCGCACATTCCAGCCCGCTGGCGCAAGCGCCCATCGCGCCGGGTCCGTTTCATGCCGCATTCGCGCAAACACCGCACTGCCTGAGCCTGTCATCCGCCCCTGCAATCCTTGCACCGCAAGCCATTCGAGCGCTTGCGTTACATCAGGGCAGAGCCTTTGGGCAACCGGCTGCAAGTCGTTTTGGCCAAAGCCAAAGGGGTCCGCAGCAAAGCCTGAAATTATAGCAGTTCCGGTGTCGCGTTTGAGGTCGTGCGCTGCGAAAATCAGGCGCGTTTCCAGTCCGGCCTGCGGTTTAACCACCACAAACCGGGCCGCCGGCAGCTGGAATTCACCCTCAAGCGGCGTTATTTTCTCGCCGATTCCCTGCACCCAGGCGTTGTGCCCGCGCAAAAAAAACGGCACATCGGCACCCAGTTGCAGGCCAATATGCTCCAGCTTTGATAGCGGGAGGTGAAGATTCCATAAGCGGTTCAGGGCCAAAAGGCAGGAAGCTGCGTCGGAAGAGCCGCCGCCCATGCCGGCCTGGGCAGGTATCCGTTTGTCTACGCCCATGTGCACGCCCAGGTGCGGGGCCGCCAGGGCTTGCAGCGCCCGCGCCGCGCGCAGCGTCAGATCATCCAAGGGCAGGGCGGGGCCCAGGTCTTCGCGGCTGATGTGTCCGTCGGATCGCAATTCGAAGTGCAGCGCGTCGCACCAGTCCACCAGCATGAAAGCCGATTGCAGCAGGTGGTAGCCGTCCGCCCGCCGCCCCGTGATGTGCAGAAAAAGATTGAGTTTGGCCGGGGCCGGAACGTCATACAGCGCCTTCATGGCGTGATTATCCCGGGGCGCTTATTTTTCCAGCGCCAGCCGCAGTTCGGCCGCGGGTGTGGGTGCCGAGCGCCGCGCCACCAGCCGCCCGCCGGCGAGTTGCGACAGGTCAGCCTGCCAGCCCGGCACGGGCGTGTTCACGCCTTGCAGCCAGTCGAACAGCGCTGCCACGGGAATGGCCGTGCCGATCGCATGGCGGACCAGTTCATCGAGCGAACCGAAATTGCGGGTCTGGTCGTTCGAGCGCAAGGTGGCGGAGCCCGGCGCCCAAGCCAGCACCGCCAGCGTGCTGCCCAGCGGGTTGTACAGTGCCAGTTCGCCGGTCTGGGCGTTGCCCTGGAGTTCGAAACCCGCCGAGAAGGACTGCGCCTGATCGGCGTCGACCCTGAGTGCGAGGCGGCCACTCCAGAATGAGTTATTTTGATTGTTTTGGTCTGTAGCCCTTATCGGGCTTTCGCATCCAGCTATAAAAAATA
Organism: Polaromonas sp. C04; assembly: GCF_002002705.1. GTDB lineage: Bacteria > Pseudomonadota > Gammaproteobacteria > Burkholderiales > Burkholderiaceae_C > Rhodoferax_A. Next base: position 322,939 of record NZ_MUNS01000020.1, read on the forward strand.
GAGCAACCACAAGCAGCCATCGACCTGGCTGGGGGCGCCATCTCACAGTTTCACGCGCAGGCGCTTGAGCGTGGCCTGCAGGGTTTCGTTGTTGGTATCGGCCAGCTGCCCCTCCTTCCAGACGGAAAGGGCGCGCTCGCGCTGCCCCAGGCTCCACAGGACTTCACCCAGATGGGCCGCAATTTCGGTATCGGGCTTGGTCTTGTAGGCGCCCTCCAGAAGGCGTGCGGCCTCCTCCTTGTTGCCCATGCGAAATTCGACCCAGCCCAGGCTGTCGATGATGAAGGGGTCGCTGGGTGCGTATTCCAGCGCCTTTTGAATCAGCTGCTTGGCCTCGGGCAGGCGCTCGCCGCGATCGGCCAGCGAATAACCCAGGGCGTTGTAGGCCTGAGCGTCGTCCGGTTTGAGGGCGATGAGCTGGCGCAGCAGCCGTTCCATATCGGCCGGATGGTTCAGCTTTTCCGCCAGCATGGCCTGGTCATAGAGCAGGTCGGCGTCCTGGGGGGCCTGCGCCGAGGCGGTCCCGAGCAAATCGTAGGCGGCCTGGTACTTCTTGTTGTCGCGCAGCAATTGCACCTCGGCCATGAGTTTCGCTCTGGCGTCGTCGGGCGTGCGCTCGGGGATGCTGCGGATCAGCGCGAGCCCATCGTCGAGTTTGCCCTGCCTGGCCAGAATCGATGCGCGCTGGCTTTGCACGCTGACCAGGTCCTGTGAATTGTCAATCCGGTCGAGCCAGGCCTGAGCCGTCGGGTAGTCGCTGCGCTTCTCGGCAATCTGCGACAGGGACAGGTAGGCCGGTAGCAGGCCGCGGTCGCGTTCTTCGCCCTGTTTTTGTGCCTTGATCAAATCCACGTAATGTTTCAGGGAGGCTTCGGCGGCGCTGCTCTGCTTGTTCTGTTCCTGCAGTGCGCCCTGGACCAGCCAGGCTTGTGCAAAATCGGGCTGCGAGGTGGTCAGGATCTGCAGCTGCTGGCCGGCCTCAGGGTAGCGCTGGGCATCGAGCAGCACGCGCACGTAGGCCATGCGCACCTCGGGCGCGGGGGTGCCCTCGTCGAGATATTTGCGCACGATGGGCTCGGCCGGCGGCACTTTGGAGCCCATCATCTCAAGGGCCAGCAGGGCGGGGCCTTCAGACCGCGGGTCCAGGGCCTGCCCGCGGCGTGCCGCATCCAGGGCGCCCGCCGTGTCGTCGGCCGCAAGCCGCATGCTGCCAACCGTCGTCCAGGCCGCGGCGCCCGTTGCCGGCTGGGCCAGCTCGTTGGCCAACGCCTTTTCCACCACGCTGGCCGCCAATTTTTTGTCGGACGCGCGCGCGTAGATGCGTGGAATGGCCGATATGGCAGCGTTGCGCTTGTCCGGGGTGGCCATCGCAATCTCGGCCTTGAGCGGCGCCGTGCTGTCGTCGATGCGGTTCAGCGCAACCAGGATCTGCAGCACCAGCCGGTTAGCCTGGCGCGACTGGGGCTGGGCCTGTTTCCAGGCGCGGGCCGCCTGTAGCGCCGACTCGCCGGAACGGGCCTGCAGGGCAATGTCCACGGCGCGCTGGTACAGCGCCGCATCGTTGGTTTTGCGCGCAGCGTCGAGGATCAGGGAGTACCCGGCACCGGGCTCGCCCTCTTCGACCTTGATATCTGCCAGCAGAAGCTGGTAAAACAGATTTGCGTCCATCGCCGAGTTGACGGGCGGCGGCGCAGGGGTGTTGTCCGCGGGGCTTTCGGCCCGCGCCGCCAGGGCGATCGCCGCCAGTGCGGCTAGTACGAGAGGGCGTGCAAGGCAGTTAAATCGCTTCATCCGAACCATAATAATCCAAGCTTGTTAATTCTTCGTATCCATGCCTGAACTACCCGAGGTCGAGGTCACCCGGCTGAGCTTTGCCGATCGGATCGCGGGCGCGCGCATCGATGGCGCGCGCCTGGGCAAGCCACTGCGGTGGGCGCTGGGTTGTGACCCGGCCCAGCTCGCCGGGCGAACCGTGCGGGGCGTGCGCCGCAGGGGGAAATACCTGCTGCTCGACCTGGATCATGGCCTGTTGCTGCTGCATCTGGGCATGTCGGGCAGCTTGAGCTTCGCCGCCAGCCAGCCGCCGGCGGGCGTTCACGACCACTTTGATCTGCTGACGAGCCGGGGCGTGCTGCGCCTGCACGATCCGCGCCGGTTTGGCGCCGTGGTGTACGCCGACAATCAAGCCGCGCCGGTGGCGGCCCGGTTGCTGGGCAAACTCGGCATGGAGCCGCTCGGCCCCGATTTTGGCCTGCAGGCGTTCCATGCGGGGCTGAAGCGGCACCAAGCGGCGATCAAGCAGATCCTGCTGGCCGGCGAGGTCGTGGTGGGCGTGGGCAACATCTACGCCTGCGAGGCGCTGTTCCTGGCCGGAATCCGCCCCACCGTGCGGGGCGCGCGCATCAGCAGGCCTCAGGCGGCGCGTTTGTATGTCGCGATACGGGATGTACTGGCGCGAGCCGTCCAAAAGGGAGGCAGCACGCTGCGCGATTTTTCCAATGCGCAGGGCGAGAGCGGCTACTTCCAGCTGGAGGCCATGGTGTATGACCGCGCCGGCCAGCCATGTCGGGTGTGCGGTGTCGGCATCAAATTGTTGCGCCAGGGCCAGCGTTCCACCTATTTTTGCCCGGCCTGCCAGAGGTACTGAGGCCGCCGGCCCGCGTCAATGCTATAACCCAAAGCTAGGCAGGGAGACACAGTGCGCAATTCCTTCGGTGACCAGTTCGATCAACATGGTACGTGGCGGCGTGATTTTGCCCTGCGCCTGAAGCTTCTGGCCGAATGGATGAAGGATCATGAACTGATGGACGCGGCCGTTGAAGAGCGCTTGCACCAGATCGAAGGCCGGATGCGCACCGACAAGGTCATGGTCGCCTTCGTGGGCGAGTTTTCGCGCGGCAAGTCGGAGCTGATCAACGCGATTTTCTTTGCCGGCTATAAACGGCGCATCATGCCGGCCAGCGCAGGGCGCACCACGATGTGTCCGACCGAGCTGGGTTACGACGCCGACGTTCCGCCCTGTTTGCGCCTGTTGCCGATCGAGACACGGCTGCAGCCGAAAGCGTTGACGGAGTGGCGCGCCGTGCCCGAGAAATGGACGCGTATCGACCTCGATGTGAACAACCCGGCCGAGCTTGCACAGGCCCTCGAAAAAGTGGCGGAGGTGCGCATCGTCAGCCGCGAAGAGGCGCGGGCATTGGGCTTCTGGCACGACATGACGCCCGAAGACAATCCGCCGGTGGACGCCTACGGCCTGGTGGAGGTGCCCCGCTGGCGCCATGCCCTGGTGAATATGGCGCATCCTTTGCTCAAGCAGGGCCTTGTGATCCTCGACACACCAGGTCTGAACGCCATCGGCGCCGAGCCCGAATTGACCGTGAGCCTGATCCCGCAGGCGCAGGCGGTGGTTTTCATCCTGGCGGCCGATACCGGTGTGACCAAATCCGACATGGCCATCTGGCGCGAGCACTTGGTCACCGACAGTGACCATGCCGATGCGCGGCTGGTCGTGCTCAACAAGATCGACACCTTGTGGGACGAACTCAGCACCCCTGCGCGGGTGCGCGAGCAGATCGAGCGCCAGTGCGCCGCAACGGCCGAGCTACTGGGTATTTCCCCGGAGCAGGTTTTTCCCGTCTCCGCGCAAAAGGGTCTTTTGGCCAAGGTGACCGACGATGCGGCGCTGCTGCGGGAGAGCCGGCTGCCGGCGCTGGAGGCGGCGCTGGGCGTGGGGCTGCTGGGCCGGCGCCAGGGCATTCTGCGCAGCGAGATGTCGGCCGGTATTGCCGACTTGCGCGCGCAAGCCGGCCGGGTGATGCAGATTCGCCGCCGTGACCTTGCCGAGCAGGCGCTGGAGCTCAAGGGCCTGCGCGGCAAGAACGCAGCGGTGATCAATCACATGCGGGCGCGAGTCCACCAGGAACAGATCGAGTTCGATGTGAGTGGGGCCAAGATCCACGCGATTCGGTCGGTTCACCTCAGGCTGCTGCGGGAGTTGTTCACAATTCTCGGGGCGTCCACGCTGAAGGCGGAATTGGGCGATCTGAACCGGGCGCTGCGCCAGCGGGGCATCAAGCTGGGCGTCAAAAAAGCCTACAACCAGACTTTTCAGCGTCTGCGTGAGGGGCTGGGCCGGGCCCAGGCGACGGGCATCGAAATCCAGACCATGTTCGTTGCGATCTTCCGCCAGTTGAATGCGGAGCACGGGTTTTCACTGCAGCCGCCCAAGGAGCCGGACCTGCTGCGTTTCGAGCGCGATCTTGAACTGGTTGAGCGCAGCCACCTGCAATACCTGGGCGTCTCCAACGCGCTCAAGCTGGCGACGCCCGAATTTGCGGATCGCCTGGTGCGGGCACTGGCAACGCGCTTGCGGGCGGTCTATGAATCCGCGCTGAGCGAGGTGGAGCTGTGGAACAAGTCGGCCGCGGCCCAGCTCGATGTGCAGCTGCGTGAACGTCGTCGCAATTTCGGCCATCGCCTGGAAGCCATCGAGCGCATCCAGCAGGCGGCCACAGGGCTGGACGAACGCATTGCAGACATTGTCCAGCAGGAGGCGGCGCTCAATCAGCTCGATGCCAGGCTGCTGGTGTTGACGGAGCGCCTGCTGGATGTGCCGCAATCCGACGAACCGGTGGTTTTCGCCGCTCTCAAAACGGCATGACCGCCGGGCCGCAGGAGTTTGCCGCCCGCGTGGTGGGCTGGCAAAGGACGCATGGCCGCCGCGGCCTGCCGTGGCAGGACACACGGGACCCTTATCGGGTCTGGCTCTCGGAAATCATGCTGCAGCAGACGCAGGTGGCTACCGTTCTCGATTATTTCCCGCGTTTCCTGCGGCGTTTCCCTGACGTGAAGGCGCTCGCAAAGGCCAGCCTGGACGACGTGCTGGCGCTGTGGAGCGGGCTCGGCTATTACAGCCGTGCGCGCAACCTGCACCGCTGTGCCGTCGCCGTGGTGACGCAGCATGGCGGCGAGTTTCCGCCCAGTGCGCAGCAGCTGCAAACCCTGCCGGGCATCGGGCGCTCGACCGCGGGCGCCATCGCGGCGTTTTGTTTTGGCGAGCGGGTCGCCATTCTGGACGGCAATGTGAAGCGTGTCCTGACCCGTGTCTTGGGTTTTGATGCCGATCTGGCCGTGGCTACCAACGAGCGCGCCCTATGGGATCAGGCTACCGCCTTGTTGCCGCACCACTCACTGGCGCAGGCCATGCCGCGTTACACCCAGGGCCTGATGGATCTCGGGGCCACCATTTGCCTGGCGCGCAATCCGGACTGCCTGATCTGCCCGCTGCGCGAGCTTTGCATCGCGCAGCAACGGGGCGAGCCGGAAAATTATCCCGTCAAGACCCGCAAGCTCAAGCGCGGCGCGCAATCGCTCTGGCTGCTGCTGGCGCACGCGGCCGATGGCGCCGTCTGGCTGGCGAAGCGGCCGACACCGGGCGTCTGGGCCGGCTTGTACTGCCTGCCCGTGTTCGAGAGCCGCGAGGCACTGCAGGCGCAGCTGCCTGTGCGGATTCGGGCGCGCCTGCACGACGCGCCGGCGTTCACCCATGTTTTGACGCACAAGGACTTGCACCTGCATCCGGTGACGGTGCAATTGCCAGTCAGTGCAAAGACGGGCCTTGAGGGCGCCTGGTTTGCCGCAGATCAGTGGCCCGGCCTGGGGCTGCCCGCGCCGATTCGCAAGCTGTTGAGTCAGCGTTGAGTCGGGCCTGGGGCGGGCTCAACCCACATCCAGCTCGCGGTGGCGCCTCAGGGTGGTCCATTGGCTGGCAAAGATGTCGGCCAGTTGCTCGACCAGGTAGACCGAGCGATGCTGGCCGCCGGTGCAGCCAATGGCCACGGTGACGTAGCTGCGATGGTCGCGCGCCAGGGCACCCAGCCAGGCATCCAGAAAGTGCTGGATGTCGCCGAGCATCTGGGTCACCTCGGCTTGCTGGCGCAGGTAGGCGGCGACCGGCTCGTCGCGCCCGGTCAGCGCGCGCAGCGCCGACTCGTAATGGGGGTTGGGCAGCATGCGCACATCGAACACATAGTCGGCGTCCACCGGAATGCCGCGCTTGAAGGCGAACGACTCGAACACCAGCGTGAGATGGCTGGCAGGCGCCGAAATCAGCGATTTGACGTAGCCCTGCAACTGGGCCGACCGGATCATGCTGGTATCGATCACATGCGCCTGTTCGCGCAAATCCGACAGCAGTTCACGCTCCAGCTCGATGGCCTCGACCAGCGCGCGCTGCTGGTCTTGCGTGCTGCTTGTGGCCGTGTGACGGGTCAACGGGTGCATGCGCCGGGTTTCCGAAAAGCGGCGCACCAGCGTATCCGTGGTGGCGTCCAGAAACAGGGGCTTGATTTGCACGCCGTGCCGGCGCAGTTCGGCCAGTTGTTTGGGCACCAGCGGCAGCGAGGCCGCACTGCGCACGTCCATGGCGATGGCGACCCGGCCGGCGCGGTGCTGCTGCTCCAGGGCGACAAAGGCCTGCAACAGTTCAGGGGGAAGATTGTCCACGCAGTAGTAGCCCGCGTCCTCCAGGGCATGCAGCGCAACAGACTTGCCCGAGCCCGACATGCCGGTGATGAGAACGACCTCCGCGCTGCGCGCCGCGGCATTCGCCGTGGGAGCGGCCCGGCGGGTCATAAGGCAACCTGCGCGCGACGCGCTGCGGTATTCGCCTTGGGAGCGGCCCGGCGGCTCATGGCCTGAGCCCGGTTTTGGTCACGCTGGTCTCGAGCATTTCCTTGGCGTGAGCCAGCGTGGTGCTGGACAGGCGCTCGCCGCCCAGCATGCGTGCCACCTCGGCGACGCGCTGCTCGCCGTTGACCGGCGCCACGGTGCTGAGCGTGCCGGTTGTCCCCTGCTGCTTGGCGACCACCAAATGATGGTCGGCGCATGCTGCCACTTGCGGCAAATGCGTGACGGCCAGCACTTGCCGGTCGCGCCCGAGCTGCTTCATGAGGCGTCCTACCGTCTCGGCCACGGCACCCCCGACCCCGGCATCCACTTCGTCGAAGATCAGGGTCTGGGCGGTCCCGAGCTGGCTGGTGGTCACGGCAATCGCCAGCGCGATCCGTGACAGCTCGCCACCCGAGGCCACCTTGCCCACCGGGCGCGGCGTGCTGCCGGCATGGCCCGCCACCAGAAACACCACTTCTTCCAGGCCGCTTTGCATCGGGCGTTCGACCTTTTGCAGCGCGACTTCGAACACACCTCCCTGCATGCCCAGGCCCTGCATGGCCTGGGTAATGGCCTTGGCCAGCCGGGGGGCCGCCTTGCCGCGGGCTTTGGACAGGCTGTGGGCCTCGGCCATGTAGGCGGCCCCCGCTTTTTGTTCGGCCGCCTCCAGCGCCGCCAGATCGGAGGCAGCATTTAGTTTGGCCAGCGCTTCCTTCCACGATGCCAGCACACCGGGGAGTTCTTCCGGCATGCGCTTGTAGCGCCGCGCCAGGGAAAGCCACAAGGACATGCGCTCGTCGAGTTCGGCCAGGCGTTGCGGATCCAGATCGGTCTTTCGCAAATACGCATGCAGCGAGTGCGCGGCATCCTGTGCCTGCGCCAGACTGGACGCCAAAACCTCGGCAAGCCCTTGAAAATCCTTCTCAACATGCTCCTGATTCTGTAGCGACGTGTGCGACCGCGCGAGCCTTGCGAGCGCGCCGACGTCGTCGTCCTCCAGTGCACTCAGCGCCGCCTGCGCGGCATCCAGCAAGGCTTGCGCGTGCGACAGACGGGTGTGGCTGGTGTTGAGTTCGTCCCACTCATCAAAGCCCGGGGCGAGCTTGTCCACTTCGCCGATTTGCCAGGCCAGGCGCTCGCTCTCGCGCTGCAGGCTGTCCTGGGCCGCGCGGGCGTCTGTCAGCGATTTTTGCGCATCGCGCCAGGCGCTCCAGAGTTGACTCACCGGCTCGGTACTGATGCCCGCATAGGCGTCGAGCAGGCCGCGTACCGAATCGGGCCGCGTCAGGCTTTGCCAGGCGTGTTGGCCATGGATGTCGAGCAGTCGCTCGCCAATGTCGCGCAACTGTGTGGCGGTGACCGGGCTGCCATTGATCCAGGCGCGGCTCTTGCCTTGGGCGTCGACCGTGCGGCGCAACAGCAGGCTGTCCGACAGATCGAAGCCCGATTCGCCCAGCCAGTCGTTCAGGTTTGGCGCGGCGTCGAACTCGGCGCAGACATCGGTACGGCTGGCGCCCTCGCGTACCACGCCGGCATCGGCCCGTGTGCCCAGCGCCAGTTGCAGCGCACCGATCAGGATGGATTTGCCGGCCCCGGTCTCGCCGGTGAGCACCGTGAAACCATCGGCCAGATCCAGCTCCAGTTCATGCACGATGACGAAGTCGCGCAGGGTCAGGCGTTTGAGGGCCACGTTCAGGAAACTCCTTCGTTCCAGTGGAGCTTTTTGCGCAGCGTGTCAAAGTAGCTCCATCCTTTGGGATGCAAAAAGCGCACACGGTGCTGCGAGCGCTGCACGATGATGCGGTCGCCGCGCAGCAAAGAGGCCAGCGACTGCATGTCGAAGTTGGCGCTGGCCTCTCGGCTCGCTACTATTTCAATAGCAACCTCCGTTTGATCAGCAAGGACTATGGGTCGATTCGATAGATTATGCGGAGCGATGGGAACCAGCAGCCAGCCGGGGATAGAGGGATGCAACAAGGGGCCACCCGCCGACAGGGCGTAAGCCGTGGAGCCGGTGGGTGTGGCGATGATCAGGCCGTCTGCGCGCTGGTTCGCCACGAAATGGCCGTCCACCTCGACCCGCAGTTCCATCATGCCCGAGGTGCCTCCGCGATTGACCACGACGTCGTTCATGGCCAGGGCATCGAAGACGCAGCGCCCGTCCCGCATGACCCGGGCATGGATCAGGCTGCGGTGGTCTTCCTCGTACTCGCCGCGCAGCATGGGGGTGAGCGCGGTCTGGTAATTTTCCAGCGGGATGTCGGTGATAAAACCCAGTCGCCCCTGGTTGATGCCGATCAATGGGACGCCGTAACAAGCCAGCCGCCGGCCAATGCCCAGCATGGTGCCGTCGCCGCCAACCACCAGACCCAGATCGCATTCGGAGCCGATCGCCGCGGCATCGAGTACCGGATACTGGCTCAGGCCGGTACTGGCAGCCGTGTCGCGTTCCACGGCGACGTCGCAACCCTGTTTGCCCAGGTAATGGGCAATATCATCCAGCACCTGGCGCGAAGATGCGGTCAGAATGCCAGAGCCAGAGCCCTGGTATTTGCCGATCAGCGCCACATGGCGGAATATTGATTTCATTTGTAAATTACAACATTAAAATGACCGAATGCTCGACGATCGCGCCAAGTTGTTATTGAAAGCTCTGGTCGAACGCTATATAGCCGACGGGCAGCCTGTCGGCTCACGCACGTTGTCAAAGGCATCGGGCCTGGATTTGTCGCCCGCGACCATCCGCAACGTGATGTCGGACCTGGAAGAATTGGGGCTGATTGCCAGTCCGCATACCTCGGCCGGCCGCATTCCGACCGCGCGCGGCTACCGCCTGTTCGTGGACACCATGCTGACGGCCCAGCACGGGCCTCTGTCTGCGCCGAGCCTGGCGCAGGATCAGCCCCAGAAGGTGATTACCAATGCGGCCCAGCTGTTGTCCAACCTGTCGCATTTTGTGGGCGTGGTGATGGCGCCGCGCCGCACCTCGGTGTTCCGTCACATCGAATTTTTAAGACTGTCTGACCGGCGCTTCCTCGTCATCATCGTGTCGCCTGACGGCGATGTGCAAAACCGGGTGATCTTCACCGAAGTGGACTACACCCAGTCCCAATTGCTCGAAGCTGCCAATTATTTAAACACCCATTGCGCGGGCCTGGCCATCGAGCAGGTGCGCGAGCGGCTGCAGCAGGAGGTGGAAAAGCTTCGCGGCGAAATCGCCACGCTGATGCAGGCGGCCGTCACCATCAGTTCGGAGGCTTTGACCGAGTCGCAGGACGAAGTGGTGATTTCGGGTGAGCGCAACCTGCTGGCCGTCAGCGATTTCTCGAGTGACATGGGGCAGCTGCGCCGTGCCTTCGAGCTGTTCGAGCAAAAAACCCAGTTGATGCGGCTGCTCGACATCTCCAGCCGGGCCGAAGGCGTACGGATCTACATTGGCGGCGAGAGCCAGGTCGTACCGTTCGAGGAGCTGTCGATTGTCAGTGCCCCCTACGAGGTAGACGGGCAAATTGTCGGTACGCTGGGCGTGATCGGTCCGACCCGCATGCCCTACGACCGCATGATCCAGATTGTGGATATCACGTCCAAGCTGGTGAGCAACGCGCTGAGTCACCACAAGTAGCCTCTTACAATCGGAACCGGTTTGGGGCGTTAGCTCAGTTGGTCAGAGCAGAGGACTCATAATCCTTTGGTCGAGTGTTCAAATCACTCACGCCCTACCAAAAATTATTGAGCAAAATCAAGGACCTGCGTGTGCAGGTCCTTTTTTGTTGGGGCTTTGGCGGCGATTTATGCCAAATCTATGCCAAATTTCCTGCACTTGAATGCACCGGCGTGCGTTTGTGTGCCAGCCACCCAGCCCTGCGCGGCCCGGTCCTAAAGGCCTAAAAGCGCGGCGCGCGGTGGCAAAAAAGTCCTGTGTCTTTACGTTAAGCCAGATGTCCTGGCGCTACGTAAGTGAGACCAATATGCAGGAAATTATTTTGGGGGGCCGTGCGCCCCGGCCCGAGTTCCGTTTTGACGCGCCACAGCGCCCCACCCGGGAGGTGTGCTGATATGGCAACCTACGGCAAACAATCAGGAAAACATACCGCGCGGATTCGCCTGGGCACCTACAAAAACTTCCAAGGGGGCTTTGACACCAAAAAAGGAGGCCAGGCAGACCGTCGCCCAAACCCTTCGCCAAGAAATCGCCGACGCGCCCAAGCCGGTGAAGCGCGCTCGCGTGGCCGCTGAACCTCAGTGCAACGCGGCGGCTGGGACGGCCGTCATGTACGACTTCAAAGCCTTTGCCGATGAGCGCGCACGCAGGCATGCATTAGGCACCTGGCGCTGCGTGCGTGTAGGCGTACGGTTCGTCCTGGTCGAACGCGACCGCATGCTGCTGCGCAGAAATTGCCATGATGGCCCCCCAGAACGGGAGACCCGGTTGCTATACGTGTCATCGGTTCGCCCGCTGCGCCCTGCCTCTCCAAGCCGACCAAAGCAAAAAGAGAGGCAGGGCGTTTTTTTGTGCAGGCCACCCCATGTGGCCTGTAGTTCGCGTGTAGCGAACGAGTGCGTGCTAAAGGGCTTTAGGGGGCTGGAGCGGGTACCGGACTGGAAGGCTTGAGTTCAACTCGACAAGATGAGCTCGAGTAGCTAGAATTGTTTCATAAATCGTTTCACCTAATGCGGGCGTTAGAAATTACTGCCGTCCCATTAATCTAATCATTTTATAAAAGAATCGTTTCATATATGACTGTTGCCGACACTCTCCTGCAGACCTTGCGTGCCTCGCATCGGGTGCCCGCCCGGGAGCTGCTGGAGCGCTTGCAGGTGAGCCGCGCGACGCTCATGCGTGCCGTGCACGCCCTGGGGCCGCAGGTGGTCTCGCGTGGACGGGCGCGGCGCAGCGCCTACGCGCCCCGGCGCACCGTTCGGGGAACGTTGGAGAGCTTGCCCCTCTTCCGGGTGGACGAGCAAGGCCGCGCCCACGAGGTGGCCACTCTTATTCCGACCTATCCGAACGGCTGCGCCCTCGACTGCCGGGAGCCCTTTGCCTGGCCGCTGGATGAGGACATGGCAGACGGCTGGTTTGACGGCCTCCCATATCCCCTGGAGGATATGCGGCCACAGGGATTCCTTGGGCGGCACTTCGCCCGGCATAACGCCAGCCTGTTGCAGGTCAACGAGGACCCGCGGCACTGGTCCGAGGACGACACGCTGTACGCCCTTGCGTTGCTAGGCAGCGACCAGCCGGGTTGCTACATTCTGGGCGAGACGGCGCTGCGCCACTGGCTCATCCAAGCACAGCAGGACCCGACTGCGCTAGCCGAAGCGAATTTCCAGGATGCCTACCTGGCCCTGGCCGCGAACTCGATGGCGCTCGGTGTGGCCGGTTCTTCCGCCGGCGGGGAGTTTCCCAAGTTCACGGCCGTACGCCGGCGCGACGGCGGGCTCGTTCATGTCATCGTGAAGTTCTCCGGCTCGGACAACTCACCGGGAACCCAGCGCTGGTCGGACCTGCTCGTGTGCGAGCACCTGGCGCTCGAAGCGCTTGCCAAGCACCTGCGCCTGCCCGCTGCACGCAGTCACATCCACCAGGCAGGGGGGCGCACCTTCCTAGAAGTGGAGCGCTTTGACCGCCACCAAGCGCACGGGCGCTCGCCGGTGTGCTCCTGGGCCTCCCTCAATGGTGCGTTCTTTGGCCTGGGCGGCAAGCCCTGGACCAGCGCGGCGCAGGCCTTGCGCGACAAGGGCTTCATCGACGAGCCTGTGCAAGAGAGCATCGAGCTGCTGTGGCACTTCGGCCAACTCATCGCCAACAGCGACATGCATGAGGGCAACTTGTCGTTCTTGCCGGGACTGCGCATGGCTCCCGCGTACGACATGCTGCCCATGCTCTATGCACCGGTGCGCGGGGTGGAGCTTCCCCAGTGCGCGTTCGAGCCCGGCCTGCCCCTGCCGGCCCAACGCACACGCTGGCAGGCCGCGGCTGGCGCTGCACAGCAGTTTTGGAACGAAGCCTCGCAGGACAGCCGCATCAGCGCGGAGTTCCGCGACACCTGTGCCCGCAACGCACGGCATGTGGGCGACCTGCTCGAGCGGCTCTGACACCGCCCAGGCCCTTGCGACGGCTGGCAGAGGTGCCACGTCAAGCAGAGCGCGGGTTTGAAATCGTCTCGGCGCCGGTGCGGCTGTCTCGCCCACCGTCCGCAAGCGCGGGCGCGGTCCATTTGATAGAGATGCGCCAGGGATGCCCCGCAAAGGCTGTGGTGACCCGCCAGCGTGGCAGGGTGAGCGCGAGCAGCGGTGCCTATACCTCGTATTGGCCAGTCCTGAACCAACAAGCGCCGCTACAGCTAACCAGGTCCTGGCTTGGGGTTGCAGCGGCCCTGCGCGCAAGGTAGGATGCGCTGGCGTTTGCAGTTGATAGTTATGCCAAATCTATGCCAAATTTATGGCAAATCATTTGCAAACGGGTGCAAGTGGCTGCGTGTGACTGCTTTTGAGTGCGCGTAAGTGCTTGATTTTGCTAGGCAGTGCTTGGTAAAGACACCCACGCAGCACGAGACATTGCTCTCATAATCCTTTGGTCGTTGGTTCGAGCCCAACACGCCCTACCAAATCCCCATTGTCTGAATTCGTGGTCTATCCCGCTCCGGAGGCGATGCCGTGCTTTTCCATGAGGCGATACAGCGTCATGCGCGAAATGCCCAGTTCGCGCGCGGCGTGCGTGACGTTGCGCCCGACCCGGTTGAAGGTGATGGAGATTGCGTCGCGCTCGGCGATGGTGCGGGCGGTATCCAGGCCGACGCTGCTCTGACCTTCTTCAACGGTCAGCCCGAGGTCTAGCGGCGTGATCATGCGCCGATCGGTCATCACCACGGCGCGCTGCACCCGGTTGAACAGTTCCCGCACGTTGCCTGGCCAGTCGTAGGCCATCATGGCGGCGATGGCCTGCTTGCTGAAGCCTTCAACCCGGGTCTTCTTGTCTGCCGTGCAGCGCCGATAGAAGTGCTGGGCCAGCATTGGCACGTCGCCCTTGCGTTCGCGTAGCGCGGGCACCGCAAGAGTCAGCACGTTCAACCGGTAAAACAGATCTTCGCGGAAGTGGCCTGACGATACCGCTTCGGCCAGATCCACGTGCGAGGCCGCTACGACCCGCGCGTCCACCTGCAGCGTGCGCGTGGCACCGACGCGATTGATGGTTTTCTCCTGCAGAAAGCGCAGGAGGTTGGTCTGCAATTCGCGCGGCAGGTCGCCGATTTCGTCGAGAAAAATGGTTCCGCCATTTGCCATTTCAATCAACCCGCGCTTTTCTGTGGACGCACCGGTAAACGAGCCGCGCTCGTGCCCGAACAGTTCGGAGTGAATCAGGCTCGGCGAAATGGCACCGCAATTGACCGCGATGAACGGCCCGCTTGCGCGCGGTGAGCATTGATGTATGGCCTGTGCCGCGAGTTCCTTGCCGCTGCCGCTTTCTCCACCGATCAATACGGGCGCATTGGTGACGGCTACCTTTTTGATCTGCGAGCGCAGCAAATCGATGGCAGCGCTTTGCCCGACCATGCCCATGTGCTCGATGCAGCGCTGTTGCAGGTCATGACCCTCTCGCAAGGTCGCGCGGCCGTAGGCATGCCCCAATGTCCGGACCAGATAGCCCAGGTCCGCGGGATGCGTGTGGTAGTCGAAAAAGCAGTCGAGAATCAGGCCGCGAAAGGCTGGCGACTCGAGCGATTGCGGTGGGAAAACGCCAACCCACTCGGATGACTTTGATGCCTTCAGGCACGCCTCAATCCTGGCGATGAGATCAGGGGCTGGCTGGTTGAGCACCAGGACGCACACCAGGAAGTGGTTGCTCCCGAGGATCTGGCGGGCCGTCCCCAAATCGGTGGCCGAAACGACTTCCCAATCCTGGCTGCGCAGGTACTCTTCCACTGTGGACGGCCCGTTACCCAGTGTCAAACACAATATCTTTCGTGAGTGCATGGTGCCATTTCTAGAACGACAAAGGTATCCTGAGGTTCAGCGTCAGGTCCGGTGTATCGCGCGTCAAGCCCGCGCCGACCGTGAAATTCAGGGTGGTCTTGTCGCTGTAGCGATAAGAGAAGCCGAACAGCAGTTTTGCCAGCACAACCCGGACCGACCCTGTGACCGGCACGCCGTTTTGCAGCGTGCGGCCGACGGAGTTCACGTCGACGCCGACGCTGAAGGCGGTCTTTTCATTGAGCGCCAGACCCATGCCGAAGTTGGCGCCAATGATGTCGCCGGCCTTCACTGTTCCGAGAAATTCCTGCTGGCCCCCCAGCACCGAAAGGCTCACATTGTTGCGCGCGAAGTTGTGTGCATAGCTGAAGGTTCCGAAAAACACCGCAGGGTCTGACTGGAACAACCAGGTCAATGCCGGCTGCAGCAAATAAAAGCCCGAGCCGGTCGGTTGCTCGAGCGGCAACCCGGTGCCGGCAGGATTGCCGACGCAACTGGTTACGCAGTCGGTGATTACCTCAAAGGGATCCTTGCCGGTTCGGGTCTTGAAGCGCAGCGAGCCGATCAGGTAGGGTTTGGTGGCGCTGCCTTCATTAAACTGGTAGCGCGCGGTCATCTCGATGTCGCCGATCGCTTTGCCGCTGGTGTCAAATACGTCGTCAGCGGCCGACCCCGCGTTGAGTTGCCGGCCTACCGATGAATCCGAGCGATATACATAGGGAATCTTGGCTTCCACCTCCATGCGGTTGGTCAGGCCATAGCGGCCGGTTAACGCGCCGGTCAGGATGCTGTCCTTGACCTGCTGCACGTCGATCAGCCCGATCACCAGCGCCGGAATGATGGTGTAGCCGATCAGTGCAACCCGGTTGGTGGATGAGTAGCTGTACTCCAGTGACGGTTCAAACACGAACTTGCCCTTGGGCGTCAGAATGCCCGGCTGCTCGAACAGCCGTGGAATCTCGACTGCCGGTTGCGACTCCTGGCTTGGTGCGGCGCCGACCTGCACCGGATGCTGCTCCGTGTCCGCCGGATTTTGTTCACCCTGTGCATTGGGAGAGGCCTGCTCTGCATTCGTTCCCTGCGCCGTTTCGCCGGGCTGGGCATCCCTGGACTGCTGTCTCAACGCGCGTCGCAAGGCCTGGTATTTCTTCTCCTGCTCGGTCGTTATTCGCTTCAACGTGTCGATTTGCCGACCCTGTTCGGTCAACTGCTGTTGCAGCGATTCGATCTGCGCGCCCGAACTCTCCGGTGACGCCGACGGGCTTTGCGCCTGTGCGACGGCGCTTGATAACGCCAAGGTTGAATAAGCGAGCAAGGCAGCAGGCCTGTGCTGCAGACTTTTATTGTTCATGGCGAACCTCCTGTGCGCAGACTACATGGCCCGGTGCATTGCACCATCCCCTGAACAGGGGATGGTGCGGAAGACGCCCCGAATTCGTGTCACCTGCGCGCGAGCTGTTCCAGGGTACGCAGCGTTCTCAGACATGTACCGCGCTTTCATTTTGAATAGGAGTGCGCTATCACTTCAAGAACAATTTGCGAGAACTTTGCACCTCGTTTTCACCCGTTTATTCATCTCAGGTCATCAATGCGCTGGTTTGCACAGGCACTGCCAGCCTGGCGATTCAATCTGGGCGGGGTTGATGTTCCGCAGTAGCTCGAGTTTTTGTTCAATTTCCTGATACGTAAGCGGTTTTGAAACTTGCATCTAAACGTAAATACATCTGCTGTCGTCGCATCTGAGCGCGGATTTCATGGCCGGTTCTGTTCCAGGTCATTGGAATCAGGTGCATTCGAACCCCCTGTCACAAGATTGATGCAGTGCTTGCCTTCGCCCGAAAACCGGGCCCAAAGCGGGCCGTACGGCACTTGGCAAAGGCAGGCGCGCGTGCGCGGCCGTAACCCACCATGTAAAACTCGGTTCGAGGCGTCACAGAGTCGATACAGTTTGCATGCCCCATCTTTCCGGCTGGATCGCTTGATCCCGATTCATTTCATCGGTGATCGCAGCATCAGCAACCATGAGGGCGAAAAGGACTGTCAACAAGATGTGACACTCCGCCGATAAAAAGCGCACTTTCCCACGTTATGGATGCTGCCGTGTTGCGCGATAACACAGGAAGTAATCGTTTTGCCTTGAGGGATGAAGGGGATTGGGACGCTCGCTGTACCTGGCATGGATTGTGCTCAAAGACCCATGGGTGGCACTTTGCGCAACTCAAACCGTAACCTCAACGTCATTTACTTCAAGGAGAGATGGTATGAAAAAGACACTATTGGCCTCTGCCATTGCCATTGCGTTCGGCTTTAGCGGTTTGGCGATTGCCAACACCACCGATCAGACTACGACCGACGGCAATAACACCAACACATCAACGATCACCCCCACGGATAATTCCACGAACCATTCGAACAACACGAATAGCTCCACGAACCATTCGGGCAACTCGAACAGTTCAACGAACCATTCCTATAACACGGCCACCAGCCATTCCAATAACACGAGCACCAAGACGAAAACGATTACGCATAATGATGCAGATGCCTCAGCCGCGGGCTCCGCCGCAGCGAACTATGGCAACGCTACGTCCAACATCAGCGACGCATTCAACAAGTCTACGGTGGTTGCCAAGAGTGAACTGAGCGGCACGGTGACCGGCAATAGCATTTCGGGTATCGGCAATAACTCCTGGAACACCGGTAATGCGAATGGTGCCAAGGGTTATGGCGGCCGCGGCGGCACCGGCAACGGTGGCAGCGCCTCCGGTTCGGGTTCAGGCGGCACAGGGGCCGGCGGCGCAGCGGCGCCTGGTGGTGCAGGCGGCAGTGCAGATAACGGCAGTGCAGACAACGGCAGTGCACACAACGGCAGTGCTCGTGCAGGCGGCGGCGGCAATGGTCGTGGTGGCAGCGCTGCTGGCAGCAACAATGGCGGTACATCGGCCGCCAATGGCGGCGGTGGCAACGACGGTGGCAACGGCGGTGGCGCGAATGGCCGGCACGGCGGTAGCCGCGTCGGTGGTGCCGGTGGTGCCGGTGGTGCCGGTGGCGCTGGCGGCAGCTCGGCGAGTGATGGCGGCGCCAGCACCCGTAGCGGTGGGGCTGGCACCGGCGGTGCCGGTGGAATGGCTTCGAATGGCAGCGCCACCAATGGCAGCGCCACCAATGGCAGCGCTACCGCCGGGAACGGCGGCAATGGCGGCGGTGGCGCCGGTGGCACCGGTGGCGCCGGCTCGGGCGGCACCAACACGGCCATGGGTGGCACCGGCGGGGCCGGCAATGGAGGTACCGGTGGCAACGGCGGCACCATCGGTGTCACCACGGGCGCCTTCGACATGTCCAATAGCATGACCAGCGTCGGGCAATCTGCCGCGGGCATCATGATGGCCAGCCAGAACAGTGGCATGGCGTCACTGGTGCAGCAAAGCGTGAACGTTATGGCCAACGTGTACACCCACTGAGCGCGGCTTAGCCCATCCTGCAGCCGTGGAGCATCCGTAAAAGGGGCTCCATGGCTGCTGGTGGCGACCTATACGGGAAAGTAAAAAGGGAGTCATCATGCGTTTACTCAGCTGTTCCCTGTTTTTCCTTGCGGCATTGCCTCCCCTGATGCTGACGCCTGCGGCGGCGCAGACATTGGCGGCCTCTACAGCCGTCGGGGCGGCAAGCGCGGTCAGCTTTGGCTATCCGGTCAGTGCGAATGCGCTGGCAAGCCATCGCGGCGGCGACCTGACTATCACCGACACGAAACTGTCGGGCGTGACTGCAGACAACTCGGCCAACCAGGTGGTGACGGGCACGAATGCGATCGGCGGGGGCTCGTTTTCCAATCTGAGTGGCATTCCGGTGGTGATCCAGAACACGGGTGCCAACGTCCTGATCCAGAACGCGGTTACCCTGAATTTGCAGATGAAATAACAGGAGAACGCCATGCGTCTCTTCTTGTTGACCGCCCTGGTGGCGGGTGTGTGTCATGCGCAGGCCCCGGCGCCGCGCATTGAGCTGCCGAGCATGGGCAGCGGCGACTATGCGATGCCGGTTACCAGCATCAAGCAGGCGCGTCAGGCAAGCACGCTGCTGCAGCAATACGATTTCAGTTGCGGTTCGGCGGCGATTGCGACGCTGCTGACCTATCAATATGGCTACCCGATCACCGAGCGCGCGGTATTCGATGAAATGTATGCGCATGGCGATCAGGCCAAGATCCGGCGGGAGGGTTTCTCGTTGCTGGACATGAAGAACTTCCTGGCGGCCCATGGCTTCGAGGCGGACGGCTTCAATCAACCGCTGGACAAGCTGGGCGAGGCGCGGATTCCGGCGATCGTGCTGATCAACCAGCACGGCTACCACCATTTTGTGGTCGTCAAGGGACTGCAGGCGGACCGGGTGCTGATCGGTGATCCTGCGAATGGCACGCGAGTCGTGCCGCGTGCAGCGTTCGAAGCCAGCTGGGAGAGCCACCTGCTGTTTGTCATCCACAACCGGATGGACACTGCCAGGTTCAATCTCGCGGTGGACTGGCATGTGGCGCCTCGCTCGCCGCTGGCCTCCGGTATTGATAGAGCGGGGTTGGGCGGTATCACTTTGCCCAAGCTCGGCCCGGGAGACTTCTGATGAAATACCTACACTCTCTTTCGTGCCGTGTCGGCACATGGTTGTGTGTACTGGCGGGTGCGTGCTGCGTGTTTGGCGGTAACGCGATTGCGGCACAGGCCATCGCCAAGCCGGCGCAGGGTGGCGAGGTATGGCTCGCCGCCAGCAACAAGACGCTGGACGGAATGCGTGGCGGCTTTGACATCGGCGCCGGCCTGACGGTGTCGTTTGGCGTTGTGCGTTCCATTGCCATCAACGGCAATCTGCTCGTTACTACATCGTTCAACATCGCCGACCTGAGCAAAATTACGCCGGTGCAGGCGGCATTCATCAATCAGCAGGTGGGCGCCCTGAATCTGATACAAAACGGCCCGGGCAATACTGTTCAACCTGCCGCCACGCCTGCCACCGTCGCTACAGCTACGGGCCCAGTGTCTCCAGGTACTCCATCCCCGAGTTCTGCGAACTCTGCATCTCCGACTTCCGTCACCCTGGGCACCGCTACCTTGAGTACCGCTCCCTTCAATGGCGCGGCGTTCGGCACGTTTATCCAAAATACCTTGAACAACCAGAACATACAGAACCAGACCGTGATCAATACAAGCACCAATAGCTTGAGCATGTTGAAGGGGATGAATTGGCTCAACACCTTGAATAGCGCACTGTCGAGTGCGTTTGGAAGTCGGTAAGGAAGGGGCTGTTCGAATCCGGGCTGGGGCCATGCTACAATTTGCGGCTACGCGGCTGTAGCTCAGTTGGATAGAGTACTTGGCTACGAACCAAGGGGTCGTGGGTTCAATTCCTGCCAGCCGCACCAAACGACAAGCCCGCAATCCCTGGATTGCGGGCTTTTTCATTGGTTGTGAAGCCACCATGAACAAGGCCTTTACCAAAGAGACCGATGCAGATGACGATGACGCCGACCTGTCGCCGGCGCCATTGCCTGCAGGCGGGAAAAACTACATCACGCCCGCGGGATTTGCCCGGCTGCGCGCCGAATTGCTGGAGCTGATGGACAGTGAGCGGCCTAAAGTGGTGGAGGCCGTGCACTGGGCGGCCCGCAACGGGGACCGCTCGGAAAATGGCGACTACCTGTACGGCAAGAAACGCCTGCGCGAAATCGACCGGCGCATCCGTTTCCTGACGAAACGGCTGGAGATTGCCGAGGTCACCGACCCGAGCGTCCATCACGGCAGTGACCAGATTTTCTTCGGCGCCACCGTCACTTATGCCGATGCCTCCGGCCAGGAGCGCACCGTGACCATTTTGGGCATTGACGAAGCAGATAGCGCGAAGGGTCAGGTGAGCTGGATTGCGCCGATCGCCAGGGCGCTCTTGAGAGCGCACGAGGGGGACGCCGTGAAGCTGATGACGCCGGCAGGGGCGCAGGAAATCGAGGTGCTCGCGGTGGCCTATCCGCCAGCGGCGTGAGGAAGGGCGCCTGTCAAGCGGCCGGCGCCGCCCGCACGACCTTCAAAACCGACGGTGTGCGCTTCAAGTTGCGCAGCACGGAATCCAGGTGTGCCCGGTCGCGCACGGCAATGACAAACCGCAAATCGGTGGCATCCTGTGCAATCTCGTCGCTCATGTCGATATGGGTGATGTCTGCTTCCGCCGCCGCCAGCGCCGCCGCAACCCGGGCCAGGACGCCCTTGCCATTGTGGACCGTGGTGACGATGCAGGTTTCAAACGTGCGCACGGGCTCGTCGGACCACCCCACGGTGATGAAACGCTCACTGTCCTTGTGCTGCAGCCGCCTGGCGACCGCGCAGTCGCTGGTATGCACCACCAGGCCCTCGCCGCGCCCGAGATAGCCTACGATCTCGTCGCCCGGGACGGGTCTGCAGCACTGGGCGAACTGTACCGAAGCATTCTCGCTGCCGTCGAGCGTGACGGCGCCCTGCGACACATGATCATGGGCCGTGTAGCGCTCGCGCGTCATCAGCACGGCATTGGGTTTTTCGCCGCCCTCGCTGAGCAGGGTCATCAGGCGCTTGGCAACGATGCTGGCAATCCTTTTGCCCAGGCCCAGATCGGTCAGCAGTTCTTCGCGGTTGCGGCTGCCCGTAAAGCGCAGCAGTTTGTCCCAGATGGCTTGATGCGCCGCATCGTTGTCGGGCAGCTTTTCCATGCCTTCCGCCCGCAGCGCCTGGGTGAGCAGTTTCTCTCCCAGTCCCTGTGATTCGGCATAGGCGAGTGTCTTGAGGTGGTGCCGGATCTTGGAGCGCGCCCGGCCGGTGCGCACGAAGCCCAGCCACGCCGGATTGGGCGCCGATACGGGCGCCGTGATGATCTCGATCACGTCGCCATTTTTCAACTCGGTGCGCAGCGGCACCTGCTCGCCATTGATCTTGGCCGCCACCGTGCGGTCGCCCACATTGCTGTGGATGGAATAGGCAAAATCGACCACGGTTGCACCGCGGGGCAATGCCATGATCTGGCTGCGGGGCGTGAAAACGTAAACCGCATCCGGAAACAGGTCGACCTTGACGTGATCCCAGAACTCGGCCGCATCGTGGGTCTCGTACTGGATTTCGAGCAGCGACTGCAACCATTTGGAGCCCATGCGCTCGCCCGTGGCGTCGCCCGGCTCGCTTGCCTTGTACAGCCAATGCGCCGCGATGCCCGACTCCGCCACCACATTCATCCCCTCCGTGCGCAACTGGAACTCGACGTTGACGCCCGAGGGACCGACCAGCGTGGTGTGCAGCGACTGGTAGCCGTTGACCTTGGCAATGGCGATGTGGTCCTTGAATTTGCCGGGAACCGGCTTGTATAGCTGGTGCAGAACGCCCAGGGCCTTGTAGCAATCCGGAATGTCGGACAGGATCACCCGAAAGCCGTAGATATCGGTGACCTGCGCAAAGCTCAGATGCTTGTCGTTCATCTTGCTGTAGATCGAATACAGGCTCTTTTCCCGCCCCGAGATGCGTACCTGCATGCCGGCGGCGCTAAATACGGCCTCGACGTCCCGCTGCACCTTCTGGATCAGGTCGCGCCGGCGGCTGCGCGCCTTGGCCACGGCCTTGGACAGTACGCTGTAGCGCCAGGGCCGCAAATGGCTGAACGACAGGTCCTGCAGTTCGCGGTAGGTCTGGTTCAGGCCCAGCCGGTGCGCGATGGGGGCATAGATGTCGAGCGTTTCCGACGAGATGCGGCCCCATTTTTCCCGCGGCACATCCGACAGGGTGCGCATGTTGTGGGTGCGGTCGGCCAGCTTGATCAGGATGACGCGCACATCGCGGGCCATGGCCAGCAGCATCTTGCGGAACGACTCGGCCTGGTTTTCCTCTCGGGTCGTGAACTGCAGCTTTTCAAGCTTGGTCAAGCCATCGACCAGTTCGGCGACCGGCGCGCCAAAACGCTCGATCAGGTCCGGTTTGGTGATGCCGCAATCTTCCATCGCATCGTGCAGCAAGGCCGCCATCAGGGCCTGGGCGTCGAGCTTCCATTCGGCGCATTGGGCGGCGACGGCAATCGGGTGGGTGATATAGGGCTCGCCATTGTTGCGAAGCTGCCCTAGATGGGCCTGGTCGGCGTAGCGGTACGCCAGCCGTACCTGCTCCGCCTCGGATGGCTCCAGGTAGTCGAGTTTGGCCGTGAGCGCGGCAAAGCTGGCCGCGGCCGCGTTGGCCGCAGCCACGCTGGCCTCGCCCGGGTTCAAGCCAGTCGAGGCCCTGCCGCTTCCGGCAGGGGTGAGGTTAAGCACGGCGCCCATCCCCTAAATGTAGCGCGGAGCCGATATTCGTGTGATCGGGCCATAAAAAAAGCACCGGATTGCGGTGCTTTTTCGGGATGAGGCGAGAGCCCAATCAGTTGGGTACTTTTTTGAGCATTTCAAGCCCGATCTTGCCCGCGGCGATCTCGCGCAGGGCGGTCACGCCCGGCTTGTTCTTGCTCTCGATTTTAGCGGCGTGTCCCTGGCTCAGCATGCGGGCGCGGTAGGTGGCCGCCAGCACCAGCTGGAAACGGTTCGGGATTTGCAGCAGGCAATCTTCAACGGTGATACGGGCCATGAAGTTCTCCGGTAATCTAGGCAATGTGCAGTGTCTGGAAAGTGTCGGCCCGGGCACGGCGCTGGGCCGAGAATTTGAGCCGTTGCGCGTGGACAATCGCTTTCAGGTCGAAAAGCGCCCGCTCGAACAACTCGTTGATTATAACGAAGTCGAACTCGTGGGCCTGCGCCACTTCGAGCTCGGCGTTCTTCAGCCGCAATTCGATCGCCTCGGGTGAATCTTCGCCGCGGCGCTCCAGCCGGGACCGCAGCTCGTCCCAGCTGGGAGGAAGAATGAAGATCAGCACGGCGTTGGCAAAGGTCTTCTTGATCTGCAGCGCCCCCTGGAAATCAATTTCAAGAATCACATCGGCGCCCTGCGCGATGCGCTCCTCGATGGCTTTCTTGGAAGTGCCATAGCGAAAGCCGTGCACGTTCGCCCACTCCACGAAGGCGCTGCCCAAAATCATGGCGTCGAATTCCTGCTGGGACACGAAGAAGTATTCGCGGCCGTGCTTTTCCTGGCCGCGTGGCGCCCGCGTGGTGTGCGACACCGAGGGTTGAACCCGCACGTCGAGTTCCATCAGGGCCTTGACGAGACTGGATTTTCCGGCGCCACTGGGGGCCGCGACAACGAACAAATTACCTGGGTAGTCCATAGAGGGTGTAGGTAGTGTGCTATGAATATAGTAGCGTCACTCGATATTCTGAACCTGCTCGCGCATTTGCTCGATCAACACCTTCATGTCCACCGAAATGTGGGTCAGCTCCAGCGCCGCCGATTTCGAGCCCAGCGTGTTGGCCTCACGGTGCAGTTCCTGGATCAGGAAATCCAGCCGCTTGCCGACCTCGCCGCCTTTTGTCAAAAGGCGCTCGATCTCGTCCAGAT
Organism: Polaromonas sp. C04; assembly: GCF_002002705.1. Taxonomy (GTDB): domain Bacteria; phylum Pseudomonadota; class Gammaproteobacteria; order Burkholderiales; family Burkholderiaceae_C; genus Rhodoferax_A. The sequence continues at coordinate 347,055 of NZ_MUNS01000020.1, forward strand.
GCGAGGCCAGGCGGGTCAGTTCCTCGGCGACGTCGATGCGAATGGCAAAGGCGGTGGCCTCGTTCAAGGCGCGGTCCTGCGCCGCTTCGGGCAGTGTGGCGCCGTCCGTGAGCGCCATCGCGTCCTTCCATCGCTCAAGAAAACGGTTGCGTTGCTGCTCCACTACCCGGGGCACCAGCGGCCCGGCTTGCCGGGTCAATTCGCGCAGTTGGGCCAGATGCCCGAGCAGCATGGTCGCCAGGCGCGCGCCCTCGCGCTCGCGCGCGGCCAGCAAGGCTTGCAGGGTGGTGCCCGCCAGCGCCATCAAGCCCTGGCTCCAGTCGGCATCGGTCCGGCCCTCGGGTGCCGACAGGCGGATGACATCGGCCACGCTCAGCGGCGGCGCATCGGGCAGCCAGGCCTGGATGCTGTCCTGCAGGACGTTCAGGCGCTGCAGCAGCCGTGGGGAAGGCTCGGGCAGGGGGCTGGCGGTGGCGCTCTCCAGCGCGGCACGAACCTCCACCTTGCCGCGTTTGAGCTGGGCGGTCAACAGCTCGCGCAGGGCCGGCTCGTGCGGGCGAAGCTCCTCGGGCAGGCGAAAAGTCAGGTCCAGAAAGCGGCTGTTGACGGAGCGGATTTCGAGCCCGAGGCGCATGGGCGCCGGGCTTCTCAAATCCGGCTCGGGGCTGGTTGCGGCCGCGCTGTGCTGGGCGCTGGCATAGCCGGTCATGCTGTAAACTGGCATTGATAGACGGTAGTTAGTGGTCGTTGCGTGATCGCTGAGAATAACCGGATTCCCATGCAGCCTGTCGCAGGCCAACCCGCCCCGAATTATGTCAAAGGTCAAACCAGCTCCGTTGCCGCCCGATACCGTGATTGGCGGCTACCGCGTGGTGCGCAAGGTCTCGGCCGGTGGTTTTGGCCTGGTTTACCTGGCCGTTGACAACGAAGGCCAGCAGGTCGCCGTGAAGGAATACCTGCCTTCTTCGCTCGCCACCCGCGGCCCCGGCGAATTGCTGCCGCAGGTGCAGCCCGAAAAGCTGTCGCTGTACCGGCTCGGCCTCAAGAGTTTTTTCGAAGAGGGTCGCGCCCTGGCCCAGATCTCCCATGCCTCCGTGGTGAGCGTGCTCAATTTCTTTCGGGAAAACGAGACGGTCTACATGGTGATGAACTACCTGGAGGGGGCGACGCTGCAGGACTTCATCATTGCCGCGCGCGAGCTCAAGAAGCAAAAGGTGTTCCGCGAATCCACCATCCGCTCGCTGTTCGACGAAATCCTGCGTGGCCTGCGCATCGTGCACCAGCACAAGATGCTGCACCTGGACATCAAGCCGGCCAACGTGTTCATTACCGATGACAACCGGGCCGTGATGATCGATTTCGGCGCCGCGCGCGAGGTGCTGTCCAAAGAGGGCAACTTCATCCGCCCGATGTACACCCCCGGTTTTGCCGCGCCCGAAATGTACCGCCGGGACTCCTCGATGGGCCCGTGGACCGACATCTATGCCATCGGCGCCTGCATTTATGCCTGCATGCAGGGCTATCCGCCCAACGATGCGCCGCAGCGGCTGGAAAAGGACCGGCTCGGGCTGGCGCTGTCGCGCCTGCGCGGTGTGTATTCGGACAACCTCATCGAGGTGGTGGAGTGGTGCATGTCGCTCGATCCGCTGTCGCGCCCGCAGTCGGTTTTTGCCCTGCAAAAGGAGCTGAGCCGGGAGGGCGAGCGGCGCTACACCAAGCTGACTGTCGGGGAAAAAGTGCGGCTGCAGTTTGACAATGTGATCACGGACACCAAGAAGAACCTGCGCAATGTGACGATCTTTGGCGCCAAGACGAAATGAAGTTTTCGGTCTTTCAGGTCAGTCGCAGGGGCGGACGCGAAAAAAACGAAGACCGCATGGGCTATTGCTACACCCGCGAGTCCGGCCTTTTTGTGCTGGCCGACGGCATGGGCGGACACCCCGAGGGCGAGGTCGCTTCCCAGCTTGCGCTGCAGATCGTGTCGGCGCTGTACCAGAAGGAGGCGCGCCCCATCGTCAAGGATGTGCCCGCGTTTCTGGCCTCGGCGTTGATGGCGGCACATCATCAAATCCTGCGCTACGCCAGTGAAAAAGGCATGCTCGACACACCGCGCACGACGCTGGTGGCGGCCATCGTGCAGGGCACCAGTGCCACCTGGATTCACTGCGGCGACTCGCGCCTGTACGTGGTGCGCGACGGTGAGTTGCTGACCCGCACACGGGATCACTCCTATATCGAACATAAAAACGCGGGTGCGAGCAAACTCACGGCGATGAACCGGAACATCCTGTTCACCTGCCTCGGCTCCCCGACCAAACCGAGGTTCGACGTCACCGGGCCCATCACGCTGCAGCAGGGCGACAAGATCATGCTGTGCTCGGACGGCCTGTGGGGCACGCTCGACGACTCTGAAATCGTGCGTCAGCTGAGCCAGCAGCCCGTGTCCGGGGCGGTGCCTGAACTGGTGGAGCGCGCCCTGCGCAGCGGCGGCGCCCGCAGCGACAACGTGACCGCGATCGCGCTGGAGTGGGAAACGCCCGATGTGTTCGAGTCCACGCGCGGCATTTCCACCGACAGCATCAGCGACGGCGTGTTTGCCTCCACCATCCAGGCGGGTCTGCTCGACCTCGCGGCGGTAGACCTCGACGATGCCGCGATCGAGCGCTCCATTGCCGAGATCAACGAAGCCATCCGGCGCTCCGCGGCCCGCAAGACCTGAGTCCTGCGGGGGGTGTTCTCCAGCCTTTCGCCTTAACTTTTCCACACTGAACCATGAGTCAATTTCAACGAAGCGGCGCCCGCGCCGCAGACCAGCTGCGTCCCGTGCGCATCACGCGCCACTACACGATCCATGCCGAGGGCTCGGTGCTGATCGAATTCGGCAATACCAAAGTCTTGTGCACAGCGTCGGTCGAGGAAAAAGTGCCGGGTCACAAAAAGGGCAGCGGCGAAGGCTGGGTCACGGCCGAGTACGGCATGCTGCCGCGCGCCACCCACACGCGCAGCGACCGCGAGGCCGCGCGCGGCAAGCAGAGCGGGCGCACGCAGGAAATCCAGCGCCTGATCGGGCGCTCGATGCGCGCGGTGTTCGACTTGAAAAAACTCGGCGAGCGCACGATCTATCTGGATTGCGACGTGCTGCAGGCCGACGGCGGCACGCGCACGGCGGCAATCACTGGCGCCTTCGTGGCCGCACAGGATGCGGTGGGCCAACTGATCGCGCAAGGCAAGCTCGCCGCCTCGCCGATCCTGGACCATGTGGCTGCCATCTCGGTCGGCATCGTGCAGGGCACGCCGCTGCTGGATCTGGAGTACACCGAGGATTCCGCCTGCGACACTGACATGAATGTGGTGATGACCGGCGCCGGCCATTATGTGGAAGTGCAGGGCACGGCCGAGGGTGCCGCGTTCTCGCGCCAGGAAATGGATGCGCTGCTCGCGCTGGCCGACAAGGGCATCCGTGATCTGGTGCTGGCGCAAAAGCAGTCACTATCAAATAAATAGCTGAAAGCCAACGCCCCATATGGGCTAGAGCCTGATTTCATGAAGATTGTTCTCGCATCCAACAACCCGGGCAAGCTGGCCGAACTGCAGGCCATGCTGGCGCCGCTGGGGCTGGCGTTGATCCGCCAGGCCGAATTGGGCATCGCCGAGGCCGAGGAGCCGTTTCGCACCTTCGTGGAAAACGCGCTCGCCAAGGCCCGCCACGCTGCGCAGCACAGCGGCCTGCCCGCGCTGGCCGACGACGCGGGCCTGTGCGTCGATGCCTTTGGCGGCCTGCCCGGCGTGGACACCGCGTTCTACGCCACGCAGTTTGGCTATGCCAAGGGCGACGCCAACAATGTGCGCGCCCTGCTGGAGCAAATGAAGGATCTGGAGAACCGCCGCGCGGCGCTGGTCAGCACCCTGGTGGCCGTGCGCTCGCCGCAGGACCCGGAGCCGCTGATCGCGGTCGGGCGCGTGGTCGGCGAGATCGCGCGCGAACCGGCGGGCAGCAACGGCTTCGGGTTCGACCCCGTGATGTTCATTCCGGCATTCGGCAAGACGTTTGCGCAACTGCCCGGCGAGGTCAAGAATGCCCACAGCCATCGCGGGCAGGCGGCGCGCGACATGCTGCGCCTGATGCGCGAACGCTGGTTGCCGGCATCATGAGCCGCCGGGATTGATCGCATGAACGACATCCAGCATTACATGCGGCCCGGTACCTTGCAACTGTTCACGTTGCCGCCGCTGGCGCTGTACGTGCACCTGCCCTGGTGCATCCGCAAGTGCCCCTACTGCGATTTCAATTCGCACGAAATGAAGCCGGGCGAGCTGCCCGAGCAGCGCTACCTCGATGCGCTGGTGGCCGATCTCGAGGCCGCGCTGCCGCTGGTCTGGGGCCGCACGATTCACAGTGTGTTCATCGGCGGCGGCACGCCGAGCCTGTTCTCGCCGCAGGCCATCGACCGGCTGCTGGGCGACATCCGGGCGCGGCTGCCGCTGGAGCCCAATTGTGAAATCACGCTGGAGGCCAATCCGGGCACCTTTGAGAAAGACCGCTTCAAGGCGTTTCGCGGCGCGGGCGTGACGCGTCTGTCGGTGGGCGTGCAGAGCTTCAACGATGCGCACCTGAAGGCGCTGGGCCGGGTGCACGACCGGGTCCAGGCGCTCGCCGCGGTGGAAGAAGCCGCGGCCTCGTTCGACACCTTCAACCTCGACATCATGTATGCGCTGCCCGGCCAGACGCTACAAGATGTAGAGCAGGATATCCAGACTGCGCTTGCGCTAAACCCTCCTCACATCTCGATCTACCACCTGACGATCGAACCCAACACCTATTTCGCCAAATTCCCGCCGGTGGTACCCGAGGACGACATGGCCTACGCCATGCTGGACCGCATCACCGAGCTGACCACTGCCGCGGGGCTGGAGCGCTACGAGGTGTCGGCCTATGCCAAACCCGGCCACCGCTGCGCGCACAACCTGAACTACTGGCAGTTCGGCGACTATCTGGGCATTGGCGCGGGCGCCCACAGCAAGCTGAGTTTTGCGCACCGCATCGTGCGCCAGGTGCGCTTTCGCGAGCCCCGGCTGTACATGGACAACGCGCTCGCCGGGCAGGCCGTGGCGCAGGACGAGGAGGTCGGCCGCGCCGAGCTGCCGTTCGAGTTCATGCTGAACGCGCTGCGTCTGAAGGACGGGTTCGAGCTGTCCCGGTTTTCCGAGCGCACCGGCCTGGCGTTTACCGCCATCAAGCAAGGACTCGTGGAGGCCGAACAGAAGGGCCTGATCGAGCGTGACCTTGTCAGCGTCAAGCCGACGGTGCGCGGCTTCGATTTCCTGAGCGACCTGCAGGCGATGTTCCTGGCGGCATAAAAAACCCGGGCAGTCTCTGTCCGGGCTTTTGTGGGGGGCGCGGGGAGGCGGCGCTCACACTGGGTCGACGCGCCCCAGCAGCAAATACTCCATCAGCGCCTTTTGTGCGTGCATGCGGTTCTCGGCCTCGTCCCACACGACCGACTGCGGGCCGTCGATCACGTCGGCCTCGACCTCCTCGCCGCGGTGCGCGGGCAGGCAGTGCATGAACAGCGCATCCGGCTTGGCGGCACGCATCATGTCCCCGTCCACGCACCAGTCGTTGAAGGCTTTTTTGCGCGCCTCGTTCTCGGCCTCGAAGCCCATGCTGGTCCAGACGTCGGTGGTGACCAGGTCGGCCCCGGCGCAGGCGTCCATCGGATTCTGGAAGACCTTGTAGCTGTCGGTCGAGCGGATGCCGGCCACCGACTGATCCACCTCGTAGCCGCTGGGCGTGCTCACATGCACGGTAAAGCCCAGGATCTCGGCCGCCTGCAGCCAGGTGTTGGCCATGTTGTTGCCGTCGCCGACCCAGGCCACGGTCTTGCCCTTGATGGAGCCACGGTGCTCGATGTACGTAAATATGTCAGCCAGGATCTGGCACGGGTGGAACTCGTTGGTCAGGCCGTTGATGACGGGCACACGCGAGTGTTCGGCAAAACGCTCGATCTTGGTCTGCTCGTAGGTGCGGATCATCACCAGGTCCACCATGCGGCTGATCACCTTGGCGCTGTCTTCGATCGGCTCGGCGCGGCCCAGCTGGCTGCCTTCGGTGGTGAGGTTGACCACCGAGCCGCCCAGTTGGTACATGCCGGCCTCAAAGCTCACGCGGGTGCGGGTCGATGCCTTCTCGAAGATCATGACCAGCGTGCGGTCAATCAGCGGCTGGTGCTTTTCGTAGGCCTTGAACTTTTTCTTGATCAGGGCCGCGCGTTCGAACAGGTAGGCGTACTCATTGGCGCCGAGGTCGGAAAATTGCAGGTAGTGTTTCATGGCGTCTCCGTCAGCAATTGTTTGATGAGCGGACACAAAATCGCCACCACTTCGTCCGCCTCGGCCGGGGTCATGATCAAGGGCGGCACCAGGCGGATTACGCTGTCGGCCGTGACGCTGATCAACAACCCCTTGTCGGCACAGCGCTTGACCAGCTCGCCGCAGGGTTTGGCCAGTTCGACCCCGAGCATCAACCCCTGGCCGCGGATTTCCTTCACGCCCTTGGGGTCGGCCAGCTCGGCGGCCAGCTCGCGGGCCAGCGCGGCCCTCAGATGCGCGCCTACCTTGACCGCGTTTTCCAGCAGGCCGTCTTCTTCCATGATGCGGATGGTCTCCACCCCGGCGCGCATCGCCAGCGGGTTGCCGCCGAAGGTGGTGCCGTGGTTGCCCGGCTGGAAAATATTCGCGGCTTTCGGGCCGGCCACCACCGCGCCGATCGGCACGCCCGAGCCCAGGCCCTTGGCCAGCGGCATCACGTCGGGCTTGATGCCGGCCCACTGGTGTGCGAACCACTTGCCGGTGCGGCCCATGCCGCACTGTACCTCGTCGATCATCAAGAGCCAGTCGTTCGCATCGCACAGCTGGCGCACCTGCTGCAGGTACTCGATGCGCATCGGGTTGATGCCGCCTTCGCCCTGGATGGTCTCGAAGAACACCGCCACCACGTTGGGGTTGCCGGCGGTGGCGGCCTTGAGCGCCTCGATGTCGTTCAGCGGAACCCGGATGAAGCCTTCCACCAGCGGGCCGAAGCCCTTTTGCACCTTCTCGTTGCCGGTGGCCGACAGCGTCGCGATGCTGCGGCCATGGAAGGCGTGCTCGTAGACCACGATCTCGGGCCGCTCGATGCCCTTGTCATGGCCGAACTTGCGCGCCAGCTTGAGCGCGGCCTCGTTCGCCTCAAGACCGGTGGAGCAGAAAAACACATTGGTCAGGCCCGACAGCTCCACCAGCTTCGCCGCCAGCTTTTCCTGGTTGGGCACATGGTAGTAGTTGGAGCTGTGGATGATCTTGCTGATCTGGTCCTGCAGCGCGGGCACCAGCCGGGGGTGGTTGTGGCCCAGCGTGTTGACCGCAATGCCGCCCAGCGCATCGAGGTAGGGCTTGCCGTTGATGTCCCAGACGCGGCAGCCCTGCCCATGCGACAGCGCAATCGGCACCCGGGCGTAGGTGTTCATGGTGTGCGGGGAGGCGGCTTCGAGAAACGGGGGCACGGCAGCGTTCATGTCTTTCACTCCAAAGGGATTCCAAAACAGAACGGCCCAACGAGAAGTTGAGCCGTTGAAGCACGATTTTAGGCGCACAGGCTATTTTGTTTTTTGACCATTGCGCATCACTGTGATGCGGCGGGCGGCCTGGGTTCAAGTCTTATATAAGATACAATAATTGTGCAGTGCAGCAAGGAGTGATCCTCCGGAAATGCCGCTGTTCAACAGCCTTTGCCCGATGGCCACCAGTCCCACCAAAGAAGTCTTTATCCAGGGTATCACTCGCGATGGCAAGACCTTCCGCCCCAGCGACTGGGCCGAGCGGCTGGCCGGCGTGATGAGTCCGTTTCGCCCTGGCGGGGCCAGGGCGGGCAGTCACCTGAGCTATTCGCCCTGGTGCTTTCCGACGACGCTGGGCGGCGTGAAGTGCGTGGTGGTGAACCGTGACCTGCGCGACTACGACGTGATGGCCTGGGACTTCTGCCTGAACTTCGCCAGGGACAACGATCTGCAGACGATCGAGGCCTGCCTGCTGCCCGATCCGCCCAAAGCCTGAGCCCCGGCGGAATCCGGACACAAAAAAGCCGTCTTTCGACGGCTTTTTTGCTCTTTGCTTGAGCAGCGCACCCCACAAAACGGCGGACTGAAATCAGTCCGGGCGGTTTGCCTTGTTCAGGCGGCGGTGGCCAGGGCTTTCACCTTGGTGCTCAGGCGGCTCTTGTCGCGAGCGGCCTTGTTCTTGTGAAAGATGCCCTTGTCGGCCACGGTGTCCACCACGGCCTGCATCTTGCCAAACAGCTCGGTGGCCTTGGCTTTGTCCCCGGCGAGAACGGCTTTTTCGACGTTCTTCACCGCGGTGCGGTATTTGGAACGCAGCGAGGTGTTCGCGGCGTTGATCTTGACGTCCTGGCGGACGCGTTTGCGGCCCGACGCGAGGCGCGGGTTCTTCTTTTTGGGTTTGGCTGAGGCCATAAGTCTGTTCCTTGTGTGTTAGGGGATGTTGCCAGCAAAGCCCTCAATTGTAGCAGTGCCGACGATTTTGGCTCCAGGGCACCGGTTGGCTGCGGCGCCCCAGCTACACTCGCCCGGTGTCTTTGCTCAAGTCTGCTTCCACTGTCTCCCTGCTGACCCTGGCTTCGCGCGTGACCGGCCTGGTGCGCGATGTGCTGTTTGCATCGGTGTACGGGGTCAGTCCGATGACGGACGCGTTCTACGTGGCCTTTCGCATTCCCAACCTGTTTCGCCGGGTGTTTGGCGAGGGGGCGTTCAGCCAGGCCTTTGTGCCGGTGCTGTCGGCCTGCAAGGCCGAGCATGGCGACGCCGGCGCGCACGCGCTGATCGACCATGTCGCCACGCTCCTGACATGGGTGCTGCTGCTGGTGTGTGTGGCCGGCGTGGTGGGTGCGCCCGTGCTGGTCTGGGCCTTGGCCAGTGGCTTTGAGCAGCGAGGGTTCGACGCAACCGTGGTCATGACGCGCTGGATGTTCCCTTACATCGGCTTCATGTCCCTCGTGGCGCTGGCGGGGGGCATTCTGAACACCTGGCGCAAGTTTGCGATGCCGGCGGTGTCGCCCGTGTTGCTGAACGTGGCCCTTATCCTGGCCATCGTGGTGGCCAGCCCGCTGTTCAAGCGCTATGGCATAGAGCCGATTTACTCCCAATGCGTGGGCGTGATGCTGGGCGGTGTCCTGCAGCTGTGGGTGCAATGGGTCGCACTCAAACGCCTGGGCATGCTGCCCCGCCTGGGGTGCAGCATGGCGGCCATGAAGGCCGCCTGGGCGGACCCTGGCACCCGCAAGGTCCTGCGCCTGATGGGCCCGGCGCTGCTGGGCGTGAGCGTGGCGCAGATATCGCTGCTGATTAACACCCAGATCGCCTCGCACCTGGCACCTGGCAGCGTGACCTGGATCACCAATGCCGACCGGCTCATGGAGTTCCCCACGGCCATGCTGGGCGTCGCGCTGGGCGTGGTGCTGATGCCGCAGCTGGCGGCGGCCCAGGCCAGCCGCAACGACCTTGAATATTCGGCCATGCTGGACTGGGGCCTGCGCCTGGTGGTCCTGCTGTCGGTGCCCTGCGCCGTCGGCTTGCTGCTGTTTGCCAGGCCGCTGGTGGCGACGCTGTTTGACTACCGGGCCTTCACCGCACTGGACGTCGGGCGTACCGCTGCCGCCCTGATGAATTACGGCGTGGGACTGCTCGGCATCGTGGCCATCAAGATACTGGCTCCCGGCTTCTATGCGCGCCAGGACACCGCCACGCCCATGCGCATTGCGGCGTGCGTGCTGGTGTTCGTCCAGGTGCTGAATTATTTTCTGGTGCCGTCGCTGCAGCATGCGGCGCTGACGCTGTCGATCAGCATCGGCGCGCTGGTCAATGCGCTGTGGTTGCTGGCGATCCTGGTGCGGCGCGGCAGCTACCGGCCGTTGCCGGGCTGGGGCGTGTATTTGATGCAGGTGATTGCGGCCAGCGCCTTGCTCGCCGTGTTCTTGATGTGGGGCGCCAGCGCTTTCGACTGGACCGGGTTGCGCGCCGAAAAATTCAAGAGAATTTGGCTGCTAGCCCTTATGCTATCTTCGTCTTCTGCTATTTATTTTGTAGCGCTGTGGGGCGCCGGCCTGAGAGTCCGCAAACTCCTGCGGCATTGAGGGGCGAACGCCACAGGGCCGCGGGTTATCACGAACAAGACGTGAATGGATTTTCGGGGAAAATAAAATCAATGTAACAACGGCTGCGCTGACCCCTCGTGCGATCGGTCTGCCAGCCGTGCCTCGTTGGGCATTCACAGGCGAAGAATAAACATGGCTGATGAACGGTTGCTGGACTTGTACCGGCTGATGCGGCGTATCCGCGCCTTTGAAGATGCCGCCGAAATTGCCAGCCAGGGCGGCGTCGCCGCCTGGGGTCTGGCCGCGTCCTCCAAGCCCGCGCTGGTGCGCGGCCCCTTGCATTTGTCCACGGGCCAGGAAGCGGTAGCGGCCGGGGTCTGCATCAGCCTGCAAAAAGAAGACCTGCTGACCTCCACGCATCGCGGCCATGGCCACACGCTGGCCAAAGGGGCCGGTAGCAGCCGCATGATGTGCGAGCTGTTCGGCCGCGCCACGGGCTACAACAAGGGCAAGGGCGGCTCCATGCATATCGCCGATTTTTCGGTGGGCATGCTGGGCGCGAACGGCGTGGTGGCGGCCGGCATCCCGATCGCCACGGGCGCGGCGCATGCGCTCAAGATCCGCAAACAGCCCCATGTCGTGGCCTGCTTTTTTGGCGATGGGGCCGCCAACCGAGGGCCTTTTCTGGAGGGACTGAACTGGGCGCAGGTCTATCAGCTGCCGGTGTTGTTCGTCTGTGAAGACAACCGCATTTCTGCGACGACGCCCACGGACACCATGACGGCGGGGGAGGGCGTCTCGGCGCGCGCCAGGGCGCTGGCGATTCCGTCGCTCAAGGTGGACGGCAATGACGTGGAAGCCGTGGACCAGGCCGCCGCACGGTTGATCGCGGAAGTCCGCGGCGGTGGCGGCCCGCGTTTTCTGCACGCGGTGACCTATCGTTTCAAGGGGCATGTCTCGGTCGATCCCGGCACCTACCGGGACCCCGGGGAAGTCGCGGCGGCCAAGCTCGCCGGCCCGCTGCGGCTTGCCGCCGGCAAGCTGATCGCCCGCGGCGTGAGTCAGGCGGTGATCGACCGGATCGACGCCGAAGCCCAGGCCGAAATCGAACATGCGCTGCAGGTCGCGGAGGCAGCGCCCTGGCCCGAGGCCAGCGCCGCCTACGAGGACATCCTCAACACCGGCGCGGGGATGTGGCAATGAGCGAAAAAATGACCTATGCCCAGGCTGCGTGCCTGGCGTTGCAGGAAGCGATGCGCGCCGATCCCCGCGTCGTGGCGCTGGGCGAGGACTTGGGGCGCGGCGGCGTGTTCGGCCAGTACCGCGGCCTGCCGCAGGAGTTCGGCCCCGAGCGCGTCATCGACACGCCGATTTCCGAGGCCAACATCATGGGTGCGGCCGTGGGCATGGCACTGGCCGGCTTGCGCCCGGTGGTGGAAATGCGCGTGATCGATTTCGCGCTCTGTGCGATGGACGAGATCGTCAACCAGGCCGCCAAGAACCGCTACATGTTTGGCGGGCAGGGGCGGGTGCCGCTGGTCGCGCGCATGCCGATCGGCATCTGGTCTGCCTCGGCCGCGCAGCATTCGCAATCGCTGGAGGCGTGGTTCACGCACATGCCCGGTCTGGTCGTGGTGACGCCCGCGACGCCGCAGGACAACTACGGTTTGCTCAAGGCCTCGCTGGCCTCGGGCGACCCCGTGATCTATATGGAGCACAAGGAGCTGTGGGGGCTGGAGGGCGAGGTGATCGCCGGCGAGGAGGTTCCGCTGGGGCAGGCCAGGCGCCTGGTTCAAGGCCACGACCTGACCATCGTGACCTGGTCGCGCGGCGTCGGCGTCACCCTGCAGGCGCTGGCGTTGCCGGCGCTGGCAGGCATCCGTGCGGACGTCATCGACCTGCGCACCTTGTGGCCCTGGGACAAGGATGCGGTGTACCAATCGGTCGCCAAGACCGGGCGTTTGCTGGTGGTGCACGAGGCGGTCCAGGCATCGGGATTCGGGGCGGAAATTGCGGCGAGCGCGGCACAGGAGACCGGCTGCCGGGTCCGGCGTCTGGGCGCGCCGCGCATTCCAGTGGGTTACGCCCAGGTGCTCGAAAACGAGGCGCGCCTGACCCCTGAAAAAATCGCCGGCGCCGTGCACGCGCTGCTGGCCCAACTTCACTGAAGGAGCATCCTCATGGCTGACAAGCGCAAGGCGATCGTCACGGGGGCGGCCAGTGGCATCGGTGCCGCCACGCTGCTGGAGCTGGCGCGCACGGGCTACGACGTCGTGGGCCTGGACATCAACGAAAGCGGCGTGCTGCAGGTCGCGCAGCGTGCCAGCGCCTTTGGTGGACGCAGTCTGGGGCTCGGTGTCGATGTCGCCGACGAGGCCGCCCTGGTGGCAGCATTTGCCCGGGCCTGCGAATGGCTGGGCGGGCTCGACGCCCTCACGACCTGCGCCGGCGTGGCGGACACCACGCCATTCATGGACATCACGGTGGACACGTTTCGCGAGGTGTACGCCGTCAACGTCATTGGCACCTTTGTGTGTCTGCGCGAAGCGGCCCGGTACATGCAGCCCGGCGGGCGTATTTGCACCGTGGCCAGCGTGGCGGGTCTGCGCGGCGGCGGCCTCTCGGGTACCGCGGCTTATGCCGCCAGCAAGGGCGGTGTGCTGGCGTTGACCAAGAACGCCGCGCGGGCGCTGGCCGACAGGGGCATCAGCGTGAACACCGTCGCGCCTGGCGCGACCCTCACGCCGATGATCGAAGAGGCCTGGAAGAACGAGGCGCACCGCAAGCGTGTCGAGGGCATGGCGGTGCAAAACCGGACCGCGGCGCCCGAGGAAATCGCCAAGAGCATTGCCTTCCTGCTGTCGCCCGACGCCTCGATCGTGACCGGCGCGACACTGGTGGCCGATGGCGGTCTGGTCATGTACTAGACTGTGCGTCCACCTATTATTTTCATCAAAAATAAACTGGAGACATCACCATGACTGCTGCATCCAACCCAATCACCACCATCCCGCGTCGCACCTTTATCCAGGGTGCCGCCGGCATCGGGGCGCTGGCCTCCCTCGGGCAACCGGTCTTCGCGCAAACCGCCGAATTCACGCTGAAGTGGGCCAACAATATCCCGGCAACGCATCCGTCGACCATTCGCATTCGCGAGGCGGCCGACGCAATCAAAAAAGAGACCAATGGCCGGGTCGATATCCAGGTGTTCCCCAACAACCAGCTGGGCGGCGATACCGACATGCTGTCGCAGGTGCGCTCGGGAGCCATCGACATCTTCCCGCTGTCCGGCCTGATTCTGCAGACGCTGGTGCCGGTGGCCGGCATCAACGGCCTGGCCTTTGCCTTCAAGGACTATCCAACGGTCTGGGCCGCCATGGACGGCGACCTGGGTGCGTACATCCGTGGAGCCATCGACAAGGTCAATCTGCACACCTTCGACAAGTGTCTGGACAATGGCTATCGCAACATCACCACATCGACCAAACCCATCAACACGGCGGCCGACCTCAAGGGATTCAAGATCCGGGTGCCCGTGAGCCCCCTGTGGACGTCGATGTTCAAGGCCTTTGGCGCCGCGCCCACGGGCATCAATTTCAGCGAGGTGTACTCGGCGCTGCAGACCAAGGTCGTGGAAGGCCAGGAGAACCCGCTGGCCATCATCGAGATTGCCAAGCTCTATGAAGTGCAAAAATACTGCTCGATGACGCGCCACATGTGGGACGGCCAGTGGATTCTGGCCAACGGGAAACGCTGGAACTCGCTGCCCAGGGACATCCAGGCCGTGATCAACAAAAATGTCGCCCTGGCCGTGGAGAAGCAGCGCGACGACATCCGCCGCCTCGACAACAGCGTGGAGGCCCAGCTCAAGGCCAAGGGCATGATTTTCAACGACCCCGATCCCAAGTCGTTCCGCGAGACCTTGTCCAAGGCCGGCTTCTACCAGGATTGGCGCAAGAAATTCGGTGACGAGGCGATGTCCAAACTGGAAAAATACTCCGGCAAGCTGGCCTGAACCGCCCGCGACGGTTCGCAGGCCCGCCCTGGCTTCCACGCCACGCGGGCCTGATTTTTGGGCTCTCCATGAACACCTCCGACGACATCCTGACCCGCAGCACCTCGCGACCCCTGGCGTTTTTCGACAAGGCCATGGCCTTCGTGACGGAAGTCCCCGCGGCGATCCTCGTCGTGCTGGAAACCGTGATCCTGTTCGCCGGTGTGGTTTCGCGCTACGTCTTCGATGCCCCCTTGACGTGGACGGACGAGCTCGCCTCCATCCTGTTCCTCTGGCTGGCAATGCTCGGCGCCGTGATCGCGCTGCGCCGCGGCGAACACATGCGCCTGGCCACGTTTTTGAACTGGATGTCGCCCGCGCGCCGGGCCTGGGTCGAAACGCTGGGGACCTGTACGGTCGTTTTGTTCGTGGCGATGCTGCTATTGCCGTCCTACGATCATATTGTCGACCAATGGATCGTCACGACGCCGGCGCTGGAGTGGCACGACGGCGTCCGCGTGGCGGCCATTGGTGTCGGCGCCGTGCTCATGCTGGCCATTGCGCTGGCGCGCCTGCTGGAGCGCTCCAGCGCGGCGGAGGTGGTGAGCTGCGTCGTTCTGATCGCCGCCCTGGTGGGGGCGCTGTGGTTTCTGAAGCCCGTGCTCATGACCCTGGGCAACATCAATTTACTGATTTTTTTCGTGGGCCTGGTGGGCCTGTGCGTTGCGTTGGGCGTGCCCATCGCTTTTTCATTTGGCATCGCCACGATGGGCTACCTGGTGCTCACGACCACGGCGCCCCTCACCATCGTGGTGAACCGCATGGACGAGGGCATGTCGCACATCATTTTGCTGGCGGTGCCGCTGTTTGTGTTCCTGGGGGCTCTGATCGAGATGACGGGCCTGGCCCGGGCCATGGTGGATTTTCTGGCCTCGCTGCTCGGTCATGTGCGCGGCGGCTTGCAGTATGTCCTGCTCGGCGCCATGTACCTGGTCTCGGGGATATCGGGCTCCAAGGCGGCCGATATGGCGGCCATCGCGCCGGCGCTGTTTCCCGAGATGAAAAAACGCGGGGCGGAAGAAGGGGAATTGGTGGCGCTGCTGTCGGCCTCCGGCGCCATGAGCGAGACCATCCCGCCCAGCCTGGTCCTGATCACCATTGGCGCGGTGACGGGCGTATCCATCTCTGCGCTCTTCACCGGCGGCCTGCTGCCGGCCCTGGTCGGCATGCTGGCGCTGGGCATCCTGATTTACTTCCAGATGCGGCATGAAGACATGAGCGGCGTGCCGCGCGCCACGTGGGGCCAGATCGGCAAACTGTTTCTGATCTCGCTGCCCGCGCTGGCGCTGCCGTTCGTGATCCGCACCGTGGTGGTCGAGGGGGTGGCCACTGCCACCGAGGTCTCCACCGTTGGTGTGGTCTACACCCTGCTGGCCGGCATCTTCATTTACCGCCAGTTCGACTGGGGACGCCTGTACCCGATCCTGGTGGGGACGGCGTCCCTGTCCGGCGCCATTTTGCTCATCATCGGCTGCGCCACCGCCATGGCCTGGGCGCTCACGCAGTCAGGCTTTTCGCGCTCGCTGGTCGAGCTGATGACCAACGTGCCGGGCGGCAAGATAGGCTTTCTGCTGATTTCGGCATTGATGTTCACGATTCTGGGCAGCGTGCTCGAAGGCATTCCGGCCATCGTGCTGTTCGGCCCGCTGCTGTTTCCGGTCGCGCGCGCCGTGGGCGTACACGAGGTTCACTACGCCATGGTGGCGGTATTTGCCATGGGGCTGGGCCTCTTTGCGCCGCCTTTTGGCGTGGGCTTCTATGCCGCCTGCGCGATCGGCAAGGTCGAGCCCGACAAGGCGTTTTCCCGCGTGTGGCCGTATCTGGGTGTGTTGTTCATCGCGCTGTTGATCATTGTTGCCATCCCGTGGCTGTCGATCGGCTTTTTATAAGCCGATCGGATGCAACGAAATGCAACGGTTTGGTTTTCTGCAGGGGCAATGCGCGGCACCATCTTGACGCGAATCGGCGCCGCCGTTACAACGATGAGGCGTCGAACAATTTCACGAATACGGCATCATGAAAATCAGTCTGAGGGCGCCCACGCCGCTGGAATTCTTCACCGCCCTGGTGCAGTCTGACGAGCACTTTCCCTTGCTGGAGGCTGCTGCCAGCCTGGCGCAGGACGAATACCCCGAGCTTGATGTGCAGCAGGTGCTGGGCGAGGTGGACCAGCTGCTGGCCCGGCTCAAGCGCCGCATTGCGCCCGATGCCGCTCCGCTGCAATGCCTGCGGGTGTTGAACCAGTTTTTCTTTCGCGATCTCGGTTTTGGCGGCAACGTCAATGACTATTACGACCCCGACAACAGCTACCTGAATGCCGTGCTGCGCACCCGCCGCGGCATCCCGATCTCGCTCGCCGTGCTGTGGATGGAACTGGCCCAGGGGCTGGGCCTGAGCGCGCGCGGCGTGGGCTTTCCGGGGCACTTCATGGTCAAGGTGAACCTGCCCAAGGGCCAGGTGGTGATCGACCCGTTCAGTGGCCAGTCGCTCAGCCGCGAAGAGCTGTCCGAGCGGCTCGAGCCCTACCAGCGGCGCAGCGGGCTGGTGGAAGATTTCGAGGCGCCGATCGGCCTGTATCTGCAGGCCACGCCGCCGCGTGACATGATCGCCCGCATGCTGCGCAACCTCAAGGAGATCCACAAGACCCAGCAGGACTGGCCGCGCTTGATCGCGGTACAGGACCGGCTGATCATCCTGCTGCCGCAGGCGTGGGGCGAGTACCGCGATCGGGGCCTGGCCCATGCGTCACTGGGCAACGCGGCGCAGGCGGTGCTCGATCTTGAAAATTACCTCGTGCATGCCGAGGAAGCGTTTGACATCGATACCGTGGCCGACCGTGTGGCCGAGCTTCGGCGCGCCAAGAACGGATCTGCGCCTGGCTAGCAGCCCGCCGCCGGCAAGCGGTTAGCTGACGACGACCGCGCCGGCCTCGCCGCGCGGCGCGATGGCGCCAATCTCGAACACCGTCTCCCCGGCCTCGCGCAGCGTCTGCGCCGTGGCTGCAGCGTGGGCGGCGTCAATCACCACCACCATGCCGATGCCGTTGTTGAACGTGCGGTTCATCTCGTGATCATCAATGCCCGCGGTTTTTTGCAGCCACGCAAACAGCTCGGTTTGCGGCCAGCTGCCCTGGCGCAGATGCGCCGCCATGCCTTCGGGCAGGACGCGCGGGATGTTCTCCAGCAGGCCGCCCCCCGTGATGTGCGCCAGGGCCTTGATCGGATGCGCCGCCAGCGCCGCCAGCACACTCTTGACATAGAGCCGCGTCGGCGCCATCACGGCCTGCTTGAAGGGTTGGCCGTCCAGCGTGGCGGGGAGATGGCCGCCAGCACGCTCAATGCATTTGCGCACCAGGCTGAAACCGTTGGAATGCACGCCGCTGGAGCCCAACCCCAGCACCACGTCGCCTGGTTTGACGTCCTGGCCCGTCAGGATTTTTGACTTTTCCACCGCGCCGACGGCAAAGCCGGCCAGGTCGTACTCGCCCGCGGGGTACATGCCGGGCATCTCGGCGGTTTCGCCGCCAATCAGCGCGCAGCCCGAGAGTTCGCAGCCACGCGCGATGCCGCCGACCACCGCGGCGGCGGTGTCCACATCGAGCTTGCCGCAGGCAAAGTAGTCCAGAAAAAACAGTGGCTCGGCGCCCTGTACCAGCACATCGTTGACGCTCATGGCCACCAGGTCGATGCCCACGGTGTCGTGCATGGCCCACTCGAACGCCAGCTTGAGCTTGGTGCCGACGCCGTCGGTGCCGGACACCAGCACCGGCTCCTTGTAGCGCTTGGGCACCTCGAACAGCGCGCCAAAGCCGCCGATGCCGGCCAGAACGCCTTCGCGCAGGGTCTTTTTGGCCAGCGGTTTGATGCGCTCCACCAGTGCATCGCCCGCGTCAATGTCGACGCCGGCGTCTTTGTAGGAAAGGGGGGCTAAACCCGAAGAGGAGGGGACAGATGAGCTCATTGAAGGTGGCCAGACGGGTTTGCGTGCATAGCCCTATAGAATTTGTCCTGATTTTAAGGGCTCACCCCGCGCGCCGATATTTCTGCTCGGGCCCATGTCTTTCAATAACCGCCCGCATGCAATTCACGTCTGTTCAAAAACGCGCCGCTGCCTGGATCGCCATCGCCATCCTGTTTTTGCTGGCGCTGTGGCAACTGGGTCCCGTGCTCACCCCCTTTGTGGTCGCGGCGGTACTGGCCTATGCGCTGACGCCCCTGGTGAACAGGCTGGACCGGCTCGGGCACGGGCGTATGCCGCGCGTCCTGGCGGTCCTGCTGGTGGAGCTGGTATTTATCGTGGCGCTGCTCGGCCTGTTGCTGCTGGTGGTGCCGATTCTGGCCAAGGAGCTGCCGCTGATGCGCGACCAGGTGCCGGTGCTGCTGGACCGGCTGAGCGGATGGATCGAGCCGCTGCTGGCCCAGTTTGGTGTCAAGGTCTCGCTGGATGTGGCCAGCATCAAGGGCCTGATGCTTCAGTACCTCAATGGCAATGTGGAAGAAACGCTCGGCTCGCTGCTCTCGTCGCTCAAGCTGGGCGGCAGCGTGGCGCTGGCGGTGGTGGGCAATGCGGTGCTGATTCCGGTGGCGCTGTTTTACCTGCTGATGGACTGGGACCGGTTTGTGGCCCGTATCGTGGAGCTGGTGCCGCCGCATCTGCGTGAGGCTTTCGACAGCTTCACGACCGAGTCGGATACCGTGCTGGGCCAGTACCTGCGCGGCCAGTTGCTGGTGATGCTGATGCTGGCCGTGTATTACAGCGTGGGCCTGTCCCTGTTCGGGCTGGATCTGGCCATGCCCATCGGTATCTTCACCGGGCTGGCGGTGTTTGTGCCTTACCTGGGTTTTGGTCTGGGGCTGGTACTCGCCACGCTGGCCGGACTGCTGCAATTTGCCTCGATCAAGGCCCTGGCGATGGTGGCGGTGGTGTATGGCCTGGGTCAACTGGTGGAGAGCTTCTTCCTGACGCCGCGGCTGGTCGGCGAGCGCATCGGCCTGCATCCGCTGGCAGTCATTTTTGCCTTGCTCGCGTTTGGCCAGCTGTTCGGTTTTGTCGGCGTGCTGGTGGCCTTGCCCGCCAGCGCGGTGCTGCTGGTCGGCGTCCGGCGCGTGCGTGCGAGCTACCTCGCGAGCAAGCTGTACCGGGGCTGAGGCCGGGCGGACATCACCGATGAAACAGCTCGCCCTTGATATCGGACTGGCCAGCGGCCCCACGTTCGCCAGTTTTTTCGTCGGCCCCAACGAGGCGGCGCTCAAGCACCTGCAGCTGTGGGCCGGCAACCCGACGCGCTCGCCAGTTCCCACCTATCTGTGGGGCGCCAGCGGCAGCGGCAAGACGCATTTGCTGAAAAGCGTGCGCGAGGCGCTGCGCGAACAGGGCGCCGGCGGCACCAGCGTGGGCTGGCTCGATGCGTCCGTGGCGCAGCCGCCCGAGTTCAATGAGCACTGGGCCACCGTGCTGCTCGACGACGTGCATCTGTACACCGCGGTGCAACAGCATGCGGCGTTCAACTGGTTCGTCAACGCCATGAGTTCGCGCGATGGTCAGCCGCGCTGGGTGCTGGCGGCGGGCGAGATGCCTCCCGCAGACCTGAGGCTGCGCGAGGACCTGCGCTCGCGCCTGGGCTGGGGCCACGTGTTTCAGCTGCAGGTGCTCAGCGAGCCCGAGCGGCGCGCCGTGCTGCGCCAGCAGGCCGATGCGCGCGGCGTGTTCCTGGGCGACGAGGTGATGGACTTCATGCTCACGCGTTTCAGCCGGGACCTGGGCAGCCTGGTGCAGCTGCTCGACCTGATCGACGGCTATTCGCTGCAGACCCAGCGGGCCGTCACCATTCCGCTGATCAAGTCGATGCTGGACAACGTGTGAGTCTGGGTCAATACAATTGCAGGCTGTGAAACTCACCCTTTTCGATCTCGACCACACGCTGCTGCCGATTGACTCCGACTATGCGTGGGGGCAGTTCACCATCGAGATCGGCTGGACCGACCCGGTCGAATTTGCGCGCCAGAATGACGCGTTCTATGCCCAGTACCAGGCCGGCACGCTTGACGTGCACGACTATGTGCGCTTTGCCATCGATGCCGTGCGGCGCCAGGGCGCTACCAATTCAATAGCTGCTCACTCCCGCTTCATGCGGGATGTGGTGCAAAAGAACCTCAGACCCGAGGCGCTTGCGCTGGTTGCACAGCATCAGCGCGCGGGTGACGAGGTGCTGGTCGTGACCGCCACCAACGAGTTCGTGACGCGCCCCATTGCCGATGTCTTCGGCGTCAAGGAGTTGATTGCGGTGCAACTCGAGCGCGGGCCGGACGGCTGGTTCAACGGCGAGATCCGCGGCGTGCCCTCGTTTCGAGGCGGCAAGGTAACGCGCATGGAACAATGGCTGGCCGCGCGCCAGCTCGGCTGGGCCGACGTGGACAGCACTTTTTACTCCGATTCCATCAACGATCTGCCGCTGCTGGAGAAGGTGCGCCACCCCATAGCGACCAATCCGGACGACCGCCTTCGTGCCCTCGCCGGCGAGCGCGGATGGCTCATACTGGACCTGTTTTCCAAATCATGATTAAAAAATTTATCGACAGACTGCTGGGCAAAGACCCGGCCAAATCCACCGCCGCCAAGGCCAAAAAGCCCGATTTCGGCAAACGTGTGGAAGTCAGCCAGGCGGTGCATGGCATCGACCCCAAGCTGGTGGATGAACGCGCCCTCAATGTCGTGAGCACCTTGCAGCAGGCGGGTTTCGAGGCCTACGTCGTGGGCGGCGCCGTGCGCGATCTGCTGCTGGGCCTGCGCCCCAAGGACTTCGACGTGGCCACCAACGCCACACCCGAACAGGTCAAGGGCCTGTTTCGCCGTGCCTTCATCATCGGGCGGCGTTTTCGCATCGTCCACGTGGTGTACGGGCGCGGGCGCGAGCATGAGGTGATCGAGGTTTCCACGTTCCGCGCCTACCTCGACAACGCCGCCGCCGAGCAGGTGGCCGGCAACGAAAAGACCAGCAGGAGCGAGCTCGCCGGCATGAAGCATGCCGTCGATTCGACCGGCCGCGTGCTGCGCGACAACGTCTGGGGCCCGCAGGAAGAAGACGCGGTGCGGCGCGACTTCACCATCAACGCCATGTACTACGACCCGAGAAACCAGGTCGTGGTGGACTACCACGGCGGCATCAAGGACGCCAAGAAGCTGGTGCTGCGCATGATTGGCGACCCGGCCACGCGCTACCGCGAGGACCCGGTGCGCATCATCCGCGCGGTGCGCTTTGCGGCCAAGCTGGCCCCGCTGGGCTTCAAGCTCGATCCCAAAACGGCGCAGCCGCTGGTCAAATCCGAGGCCCTGCTGGCCGATGTGCCGCAGAGCCGGCTGTTCGACGAAATGCTCAAGCTGCTGCAGACCGGCCACGCGCTGGCCACCATCGAACAACTCAAGCTGCTGGGCCTGGCGCACGGCATCTACCCGCTGCTCGACGTGGTGGTGGAGCGTGCGGAGCAGCCCTTTGTGAAGGCGGCGCTGCAGGACACCGACCGGCGCGTCGGCGAGGGCAAACCGGTGGCGCCCAGCTTCCTGCTCTCATGCGTGCTGTGGGCCGATGTGCGCGATGGCTGGCGCCAGCGCACGGAAGGGCGCCAGCGGCAACCCGCCTTCCCGGCGCTGCAGGACGCGATCGACGACGTGTTCAACGCGCGCATCGGCGATGTGTCGGGCCGCGGCAAGCTGGCCGGCGACATGCGCGAGATCTGGATGATGCAGCCGCGCTTCGAAAAGCGCACCGGCAGCACGCCCTACAGCCTGGTGGACCAGCCGCGCTTTCGCGCCGCGTTCGACTTCATGCGGCTGCGCGCCGACGTCGGCGAGATCGACGAGGCACTGGCCGCGTGGTGGCAGGAGTTCAGCATGGCCAACGACGACGAGCGCGAAGGCCTGCTCGAGCAGGTCCGGCAGGAGCAGCAGCCCGTGCGCCAGCGCGTGCGGGCGGCCAAACCTGCTTCCCCCGCGCCGTCTGGCAATGCCGATGGAGCCCGCCCGCCCGCCAGCGCCGAAGCCGGCGAGGATGCGGGTGACGACGTCGCCGGCGACGCCGGCACGCCGGACGCCCCGAAAAAACGGCGCCGCCGGCGTCGCTCGGGAGCTACAAAAAGCATAGCGACTCCCGCAGGCGACACAAGGGCTTGAGGCCTTTTTCTCTTGAGAAAAGAGTGTGTTACCGCCTACGTGGCCTTGGGTGCGAACCTGGGCGACGCTGCGGCCTCAGTTAGGCAGGCAATGGACGCCATCGGGAGTTTGGCGGACACGAAGGTGACGCGCCGCTCGTCGCTCTACCGCACCGCGCCGGTCGACGCGAGCGGCCCGGATTACATCAACGCCGTGGTGGAAGTTTCTACCGCTTTGCCCGCACCCCTGCTGCTGCAGCAGCTCCAACAACTGGAGCAGGGCGCCGGGCGTGAACGTTCCTACCGCAATGCCCCGCGCACGCTGGACCTCGATCTGCTGCTGTACGGCGATGCGCAGCTGCAAGGCCCGGCGCTGACGATTCCGCACCCGCGCATGGCGGCTCGCGCCTTTGTCCTGGTGCCGCTGGCAGAAATTGCGCCGCAGCGCGTGAGCGCCGCGCAGTTGCGCCGCGTCAGCGCGCAAGCCATTCAGCGCTTGTGAAATCCCTGATTCGCCCCACAGCCCCATGTGCCGCGCTGCCAGGACGGGCGTTTTGCACCGGGGCGTTTTGCACCGGATCGGGCGCCTCGCGCAAGGCAGCGATAGAGCGGCGGTTAAACTCTCGCCCGTCACAGAGCGCCACATTTCCGCCAATATTCCAGGATAGAACCATGCTGTTTGCAAAGTTGTTGCCGCGCGAAGGTAATTTTTTCGAAATGTTCAACCAGCATGCCGACCGGATCGTGGAGGCCGCCCACGCCTTTGCGAAACTGGTGGCCAATTACAGCGACCTGCATCTGCGCGAGAAGTACAACCAGGACGTGGACAACGCCGAGCGTGCCGCCGACCGTGTGACGCACGAGGTCAACAAGGCGCTGCACAAGACCTTCATCACGCCGATCGACCGCGAGCAGATCCACTCGCTGATCAACACCATGGACGATGTGGCCGACCTGATCCAGGACTCGGCGGAGACCATGGCGCTGTACGACGTGCACCACATGACCGAGGAGATCACGCGCCTGACCGATCTGAGCGTCAAGTGCTGCGAGCGTGTGCGCGACGCCGTCAGGCTGCTCGACAAGATTGCTGAATCCGGCAACGCCGAGGCGGCTTTGAAGACCTGCGAGGAAATCGACCGGCTCGAGTCGGATGCCGACCGCGTGATGCGCTCGGCCATGAGCAAGCTGTTTCGCGAGGAGCCCGATGTGCGCGAGGTGCTCAAGCTCAAGGCCATCTACGAGCTGCTGGAAACCATCACCGACAAGTGCGAGGACGTCGCCAACATGATCGAGGGCATCGTCCTCGAAAATTCCTGAGCCGGGACCGCACATGGCGACGGTTCAGGTGGCGGTGTGGGTGGTTGTCCTGTTGGTGGCGATGGCGCTCGTCTTTGACTTCCTGAACGGATTTCACGATGCGGCCAATGCCATTGCCACCGTGGTCTCGACCGGGGTGCTCAAGCCGAGTCAGGCCGTGGTGTTTGCGGCTTTTTTCAACTTTTTGGCGCTCTTTGTTTTTCACCTGAGCGTGGCGGCGACGGTGGGCAAAGGCATTGCCGACCCGGGCGTGGTGGATGTGCACGTGGTGTTCGGCGCCTTGATCGGCGCCATCTGCTGGAACCTGATTACCTGGTACTACGGCATTCCCAGCAGCTCCTCGCATGCCTTGATTGGCGGCATCGTGGGTGCGGTCATCGCCAAGGCCGGGACCGGCTCGCTGGTCAGCTCGGGCATCGCGAAAACCGTGCTGTTCATTTTTGTCTCGCCGCTGCTCGGATTTTTGCTGGGCTCCTTGATGATGGTGGCGGTCGCCTGGACGTTCCGGCGCGCCACACCCTCCAGGGTGGACCGGTGGTTCCGGCGCGCGCAGCTGTTCTCTGCCGGGGCTTACAGCCTGGGCCACGGCGGCAACGATGCGCAAAAAACCATTGGCATCATCTGGATGCTGCTGATTGCCACAGGTCACGCGGCGGCGTCGGACAGCTCGCCACCGTTCTGGACCATTGCGAGCTGCTACACGGCCATTGCGGCCGGCACCATGTTCGGTGGCTGGCGCATCGTCAAGACCATGGGGCAAAAAATCACCAAGCTCAAGCCGGTGGGTGGCTTTTGTGCCGAAACGGGTGGTGCCCTGACACTGTTCCTGGCCACCTTGCTGGGGATTCCGGTCTCCACCACGCACACCATCACGGGCGCGATCGTGGGGGTCGGCGCCACCCGGCGTGCCAGCGCCGTGCGCTGGGGCGTGGCGGGCAATATCGTCTGGGCCTGGATCTTCACCATTCCGGCGAGCGCCTTTGTCGCGGCCGTCGCCTGGTGGGTCAGCTGGCGCCTGTTCTGACCAGTCGCCGCTACTGGCTGATTTTGTGCGCTTCCTCGATCTGGTATTCGAAATAGTGCTGGAAGCTGAACGCGATGCTGGCCATCAGCACACTGGTGCCGATCAGCAGCGACAGCACGATGGCCCCGATGGTGAACCAGTTGGTGTGCCCGGGCGCTGCATCTTCGGCGGCCGCCGCGTTGAATCTGGCGTTCCATTTCTCGGGCGTCATGAGGCCGAAGACAATTGCCGTCAGCGCGCAGCCGGCAATGGTGAAGCCGACAAACGGAATCAACACCCAGCTCCACTGGTCGTCCAGCCCGAATTGCTGCACGCGTTCGATGCCATACAGGCCGAGCGCGGTCGGAATTGGCAGCAACCAGCCCATCAGGTCGCGCAGGCCGTGCAGATAAAAGCGGTGCAGGCCCAAAGGGCCGCCCAGGAACGCCAGCCATGCGGCGATGGTTTTGTCTTTCATAGGGCGGGATTATGGCGGGTCTGATTTTCCTGCCCGTCGGGTGGCCGGGAATCCCCCACACCCAGCGCCTTTTCCATCAGGACGACATCGAGCCATTGGTCGAACTTCCAGCCGCATGACTTGAGCACACCGACGTGCGCAAAGCCCGCCGAGCGATGCACGCCGATGGAGCCCGCATTGGCCGAGTCGCCAATCACGGCAATCAGCGTGCGCACGCCCGCGTTTTGGGCCTGCGCTGCCAGTTCCGCCAGCAAGGCGCGGCCGAGCCCCTGGCCGTGACTGCCGGGGGCCAGGTAGATCGAGTCCTCGGCCGAGAAGCGGTAGGCGGGGCGCGGCTTGAACCAGTTGCAATAGGCGAAGCCGATGACCTGGCCCGCCTGCTCCGCCACCAGGTAGGGCAGGCCCCTGGCCAGCACATCGGCGCGCCGGGCGGTCATGTCGGCCTCGGTCGGCGGGTCGATCTCGAAGGTGCCGGTACCGTGCAGCACGTGATGGGTGTAAATGGCCGTGGTGGCGGCGATATCGTCGCTGCGGCTGGGACGGATCAGGCAGGAGGTGGGAGGCATAAGAATCAAAAACGATATAATGGAGAGCTTTTCAGCGTGTGACTGGCCGGGTGGTCATGTTGCGTGTCTCAACGCCGGAATATTTGGCTGCTAAACGGTTGCTCAGGGCTTGAGGGCCATTTCAATCGTTCCCAAGGATAAATCATGGTTGTCATTCGTCTTTCACGCGGCGGCTCCAAAGCCCGCCCGTTTTTCAACATCGTCGTGGCCGACAAGCGCACGCGCCGCGATGGCAGCTTCATCGAGCGTATCGGTTTTTATAACCCGATCGCCAAAGACCACGAGGAAAGCATCCGCATTGCGCAGGATCGCCTGACCTACTGGACGGGCGTGGGCGCGCAGGCTTCCCCCACGGTGGATCGCCTGGTCAACCAGGCCGCCAAGAAGGCCGCGTAAGCCGGCCGGCTTGCGCGCCAGCCGCTCCGGTTCATTGCATGCTGCCCGGCCTGGAACCCGCTGAATTACCAGCGGACGCCATCGAAGTCGGGCGCATCCTGGACGCCTGGGGCATCAAGGGCTGGTTCAAGGTCCTGCCCCACAGCGCTTCGCCCGAGGCGCTTTTTTCTTCCAGACGCTGGTATCTGCTGCCGTCCGAGAAAGGTGCAAAAACCTTTAGCGGCACCGCCTTGCTGCGCGTGCGCGAGACCAGGGAGCACTCCGGCAGCATCGTGGCCAGCGCCAGGGAAGTCGACGACCGCGAGGGCGCCGAGGCGCTCAAGGGGGCGCGCATCTTCGTGCCGCGCTCGAGTTTCCCCACCGCCGACAAAGACGAGTACTACTGGGTCGACCTGATCGGCCTGGACGTGCTCAACCGCGAAGGCGTGGCGCTGGGGCAGGTGACGGAGCTGCTCTCCACCGGCGCGCAGACCGTGCTGGTGATTGGCTACACGCAGGACGGCAAGGCACAGGAGCGGATGGTGCCGTTCGTGTCGGCCTACGTCGATAACGTGGATCTGCCGGCGCGGCGCATCACCGTCGACTGGCAACTCGACTACTGAAAAGTACTGACGCTGGCTTTAACATCGCGCCATGCGCTTCGATGTCATCACGCTGTTTCCCGAACTGTTTGCGCCTCTCGTGGCCAGCGGTGTGACGCGCCGCGCCTACGAATCCGGGCAGATCGAACTGCGGCTATGGAGCCCGCGCGATTTCGCCGAGGGCAACTACCGCCGCGTGGACGACCGCCCGTTTGGCGGTGGCCCCGGCATGGTGATGCTGGCGCAGCCGCTGGCGCAGTGCCTGCAGGCGATCCGGGCCGAGCGCGGCGCTGCCGCCCCGGTGGTGCTGTTCTCGCCCGTGGGGACGCCGCTCGATCACGCGGGCGTGGCGCGTTGGTCCACCAGCGCCGGCGCGGTGCTGGTGTGCGGGCGCTACGAGGGCATCGACCAGCGTTTCATCGACGCGCATGTGGACGTGCAGATCAGCCTGGGCGACTTTGTGCTGTCGGGCGGCGAGATTGCGGCCATGGCGCTGCTGGATGCCGTGGCGCGGCTGCAGCCGGGCGTGCTCCACGACGAGGGCAGCCACCAGTTCGACAGCTTCAACCCCAAACTCGACGGCCTGCTCGATTGCCCCCACTACACGCGTCCCGAAGAGTGGGCGGGCCGCAAGGTGCCGCACGCGCTGCTGTCGGGCCATCATGAACAGATCGAGCGCTGGCGGCGCGACTGGCGCCTTGAAATCACCGCCCGGCAGCGCCCGGACCTGATCGAGGCGGCCCGCGCCGCGGGGCGGCTGGACCCGCAGGATGAGGCCTTCCTGGCGGGGGCGCCTTGGCCGCCAGCTTAAGGCCGGCGGCTTTATATTGCTATAATCAAAGGCTTTTCGATCCTCTGGCCGGCCGCTTTGACGCATATTGCCTAGCGATTGCCGACAAGCCTTCCAGTGCAGCGCGGCCACGATCGAGTGAGGAAACCATGAACCTGATTGAAACTCTAGAGCAGGAAGAGATTGCCCGTCTGGGCAAGAAAATCCCCGCGTTTTCCCCCGGCGACACGGTCATCGTGAGCGTCAAAGTGGTCGAAGGCACCCGCAAGCGTGTGCAGGCCTATGAAGGCGTGGTGATCGCCAAGCGCAATCGCGGCCTGAACAGCGGCTTCACGGTGCGCAAGATCTCCAGCGGCGAAGGCGTCGAGCGCACCTTCCAGACCTACAGCCCCCTGATTGCCGGCATCGAAGTCAAGCGCCGCGGCGACGTGCGCCGCGCCAAGCTGTACTATCTGCGCGAGCGCAGCGGCAAGTCGGCGCGCATCAAGGAAAAACTTCCATCCCGGGCCAAGGCTGCCGCTGCTGCCGTCTAAAGCCAGCTTCCCCCGCACAAGAGGCCGCTGCAGCATTTGCTGATGGCGGCCTTTTTCATTTCTCAAGGCCTGCACCTCTTGTCCTCCACGCCCTTCATGCCGCTCTCCGGGCTGCCGAATTTCGATCCGCGCCGGATTCCCGTGGATCGCATCGACACCGGCCTGCCTGCCGTGGCCCGCGAGCGGCTGCAACCCGATGCCCTGCAGCAGCGCTTTGCCCATCCGCCGCGCTGGCAGCCGGAAGTGGCCGTGGAAAAGAAATTCACCGACCGCCTGCCGGCGCATGCCTCGGTGCTGCTGGCCGTGGTCATGCATGACCAGCCCACGGTGCTGTTGACCGAGCGCACGGCACACCTGTCCACCCATTCGGGGCAGATCGCGTTTCCGGGCGGCAAGGTCGATGACACCGATGCCGATGCCGCCGCCACGGCGCTGCGCGAGGCGCATGAGGAGGTGGGCCTGGACGAGCGCAACGTCGAGGTCATCGGCACCCTGCCGATCTACGTCACCGGCAGCGCCTTCATCATTACGCCCGTGGTGGCGCTGGTGCGCCCGGGCTTTGTGCTGCATCCCAATCCGGACGAAGTGGCCGATGCGTTCGAGGTCCCGCTGGAGTTTCTGATGAACCCGGCGAATCACCACCTGCAGGCCTTCGAGTGGGAAGGAATGCGCCGCGAGTGGTTCTCGATGCCCTACCAGGACCATGGCAAGGAGCGCTTTATCTGGGGCGCCACGGCCGGCATGCTGCGCAACTTTTACCGCTTCCTGTCGGCTTGAAGAGTTGGCCCCCACGCTTGCCGCTTCGCGTGCTGCGCTGCCCCCCGAGGGGGCCCAGGCCGGCTTGGGGCGGCCCGGCGCCAGCCTGTCTCCCCTCGTTATGATGCGTCCATGAGTTTCTTCGCCATTTTGTTCGCCTTGCTGATCGAGCAGGTTCGTCCATTGGCGCCTGGCAACCCGTTTCATACCGGCTTGCGCCGGTGGGCACGCTGGGTCAGCCGCAACTTCGACGCGGGCAAGCCGCACCATGGCTGGGTCGCCTGGAGCCTGGCCACCGTGCTGCCCTCGCTGCTGGCGCTGGGCATCCACTGGCTGCTGGTGTGGGGCCTGGGCTGGCCCTTCGCCGTGTTGTGGCATGTGGCCGTGCTCTATGTCACGCTTGGTTTTCGCCAGTTCAGCCACTATTTCACCGACATCCGGGACGCGCTGGACGAGGGCGATGAGACGCAGGCCCGCGCCGTGCTGGCGCGATGGCAGCAGGTCGATGCCGCCGACCTGCCGCGCAGCGAGATCGTGCGTCACGTGATCGAATACTCGGTGCTGGCGGCGCACCGCCATGTGTTCGGTGTGCTGGCCTGGTACTCGGTGCTGGCGGCCTTTGGCCTGGGCCCGACCGGTGCCGTGTTCTACCGCATGAGCGAATTCGTGTCGCGCTACTGGAAATACAAAAGCAATGCCCAGAACCAGCTCGCCAGCCCCGCCTTGCAAGGCGCGGCGGCCAGCGCCTGGATGGTGGTGGACTGGCTGCCGGCGCGCCTCACGGCACTGAGTTTTGCCGTGGTCGGCAGCTTCGAGGAGGCCATCGACGGCTGGCGCAACTATGCCCAGCGCTTCCCCAGCGACAACGATGGCGTGATCCTGGCGGCCACCGCCGGCGCGGTCAACGTGCGGCTCGGGGGCGAGGCCTTGAGGGCCTCATTTGCACAAGCACAAAACCCGGGCTTCGAGGCCACGGCCGACCAGCAGGACAGCGTTTCCACACCGGGGCGCGAGCCGGAAGTGGCCCACCTGCGCAGCATCGTCGGACTGGTCTGGCGCTCGGTCGTGATGTGGATGGTGCTGCTCGCGCTGTTGACGATGGCACGGCTGCTCGGCTGATATTCGACGTTCTTGAGTCAAAACACTCTGTAGCCCTTATGGGGTGTTCGGTACCTGCTATGAATTCTGGAGCAAACGTGAACCCGGAAGAAACCTTCTGGAGCCCCGCCATCCGCGGCCTCGTGCCCTATGTGCCGGGCGAGCAGCCGCAAATTCCCCACCTGATCAAGCTCAACACCAACGAGAACCCGTACCCGCCGTCGCCGCAGGTGGTGCAGGCCATCGCGGCGGCCGCGCGCCAGGGTTTGCAGCTGTACCCGGACCCGCGGGCCACGGCCCTGCGCGAGGCCGTGGCCGCGTACCACGGCATCCATGCCGACCAGGTGTTCGCGGGCAACGGCTCCGACGAGGTGCTGGCGCACGCGTTTTTCGCCTTCTTCCGCCATGGCCGACCGCTCTTGATGCCCGACGTCACCTACAGCTTCTACCAGGTGTATTGCGGCCTGTATGGCATCGCTTTCGAGGTCGTGCCGCTGGATGCGCAGATGCAGATCCAGGTGGCGGATTACGCGCGCGCCGATCCGCTGGCCATTGGAGGCGTGGTGATCGCCAATCCCAACGCACCCACCGGCTGCGCCTTGTCGCTGGCGGCGATCGAGCAGCTGCTGCAAAGCCAGCCGCGGCGCGTGGTGCTGGTGGACGAGGCCTATGTGGACTTCGGCGGCGACAGCGCCATCAGCTTGATCGAGCGGTATCCGAACCTGCTGGTGGTGCATACGCTGTCCAAGTCGCGCTCGCTGGCGGGCCTGCGCGTGGGTTTCGCGGCGGGGCAGCGGCACCTGATCGAGGCGCTGGAGCGCGTGAAAGACAGCTTCAACTCCTACCCTTTGAGCCGCCTGGCGCTGGCCGGCGCTGTGGCGGCTTATGAGGACCGCGCGCATTTCGAGCAGACCCGCTTCGCTGTGATGCACAGCCGCGAAGGCTTGACGCTGGCGCTCGAAGACCTGGGTTTCGAGGTGCTGCCCTCCAGGGCCAATTTCATTTTGGTGCGGCACCCGCGCCGCGACGCCGCGCTGCTGGCCGCCGCGCTGCGTGAGCGCGGCATCCTGGTGCGGCACTTCAAGCTGCCGCGCGTGGCGCAGTACCTGCGCATCAGTGTCGGCACGCCGCAGCAGTGCGAGGCGCTGGTGCAGGCGCTGGGCGAGATCTTGGCGGCCTGAGCTCAGTACTTCGACTGGCTCAACTCGGCAAACAGGTCACTATAGATCTTATAGCGTCTCTCGCTGACCCCATCAGGGCTATCGGCTGGTTTGATGGCGGCGATCACGCCGCAGCCCGGTTCGTGCAGGTGCGTGCAGTTGTAGAACTTGCAGTTCGCCACCAGCGGTTTGAGGTCCGGCATGAACGCGGCCAGGTGCATGGCGTCGATGTGGTGCAAGCCGAATTCCTGAAAGCCCGGGGAGTCGATCAAGGCGGTCTCTCTGGCCGCATCGACCCAGTACCACGTCGTGCTGGTCGTGGTGTGCTTGCCCGAACTGAGCGCCTGGGAAATCTCGCCGGTGAGCGCCGCCGCACCGGGCACCAGCAGGTTGATGAGCGTGCTTTTGCCCGCGCCCGAGGGGCCGAGCACCAGCGTGGTCTTGCCCTTGAGGTGATCGATCAGCGTGGACGTCGCGGCCCGTGCCGGGGGTTGGCTTGGGTCCGCCGAAGCCTTGGGCTTGAGCGCCAGCGGCAGCACGTTGTAGCCCATGCGCCGGTAGGGTGCGAGGCGGCTCCAGGTGCGCTCGAACGGCTCCTTCAAATCGCTCTTGTTCAGCGCGATCAGGGGCGTGATGCGCTCGGCCTCGGCCGCGATCAGCGCGCGCGACAACTGGCTCTCGGAGAACTCCGGCTCGGCCGCGATCAGGATCAGCACCTGATCCAGGTTGGCCGCGAAGGACTTGGTGCGGATCTCGTCCTGGCGGTAAAACAGGTTGCGCCGTTCCTCGATCTTCTCGATCGTGCCTTCGTCCTGCGAGGCCTGCCACAGCACCCGATCGCCCACCACGGCCTGGCTTTTCTTGCCGCGCGGATGGCAGATCAGGCGCCGGCCGTCGGGCGTTTCCACCAAAAAATGCCGGCCATGGCCGGCGACTACCAGTCCGCCGTGGGACGCCGCGGCTGCGCTCAAGGCGCGGCCTTGGGATCGGGCATGGCCAGCAGCGCGTCTACCTGCGCCGCGCAGTCGAAATCGGTCACCGAGATGCCGCCGACGTCGTGCGTGTTGAAGCGCACCACGCAGCGGTTGTAGTGCACCGACAAATCCGGGTGGTGATCCTGCGCGTTGGCGATGAAGGCCACGGCGTTCACGAACGAGATGGTCTCGTAGTAATTGGCGAAGGTGTAGGTCTTCTCGATCGCCACGGCAGCGCCGTCGCCACTGAGTTTCCAGCCCTCCAATGTGGCCAGGCGAGCTATTATTTCCGTAGCGCTCAGTGCACGCCTGGTCTGGGCGCTCCAGTCTTTCTTTGTCAACATCGTGCTCATGCAGAAGCTCCTGTGATCATGCGCGCCAGGCGTTCGGACGCGGGCGGGTGGGAGTAGTAGAACTTCACGAACAGGGGATCGGGGGTCAGCGTGGAGGCGTTGTCTTCGTAGAGTTTGAGCAGGGCGGCGGACAGGTCCTGCCCGCTGGTCTGGGCCACGGCATAGGCATCGGCCTCGAACTCGTGCTTGCGCGAGAGTTGCGCGAACAGCGGGGAGACAAAGATGGAGAACACCGGCGCCGCCAGCACGAACAGCAGCAGCGCCAAGGCGTCGTTGGGCGCAGCCATGTTGGGGCTCACGCCCAGGCCGGTGTAGAACCAGACGCGCGTGGACAGCCAGCCCAGCAGCGCAAAGCCGGCCAGGCTGAGGGCGAACATGCCCGCGATCCGCTTGATGATGTGCTTGTGCTTGAAATGGCCCAGTTCGTGCGCCAGCACCGCGTCTACTTCGCCGGGCGAGAGCTTGGACAGCAACGTGTCGTAAAACACCACGCGCTTGGCGGCGCCGAAGCCGGTGAAGTAGGCATTGGCGTGCGCGCTGCGTTTGCTGCCGTCCATCACGAACAGGCCCTTGGCGGCAAAGCCGCAGCGCTGCATCAGCGTGGTGACGCGGTTCCTCAGGGTCTCGTCTTCGAGCGGTTTGAATTTGTTGAACAGCGGCGCAATGAAGGTCGGGTAAATCA
The DNA here is from genome assembly GCF_002002705.1 of Polaromonas sp. C04. Classification (GTDB taxonomy): domain Bacteria; phylum Pseudomonadota; class Gammaproteobacteria; order Burkholderiales; family Burkholderiaceae_C; genus Rhodoferax_A. Next base: position 380,087 of record NZ_MUNS01000020.1, read on the forward strand.
CGAGCAGCAGCAGGTTGAAGCCCATCCAGACGGCCCAGGCCACCAGCCACCACGAGGTCCACCAGGGGCTGCTCGGGAGCGCCCCCATCAGCCACAGGATCAGCGCGACGATCGGCAGGCCGATGACGGCGCCGACCAGCGCCGATTTCGCCAGATCGGCCAGCCACAGCCCCAGCGTCATCTTGTTGAAACCATAGCGCTGCTCGATCACAAAGGTCTGGTACAGCGCACCCGGCAGGTCGATCAGGCCGCCGATCAGCGCGAAGGCCGCCAGCAGCGCCAACTGCTGCAGCATGCCGCCGCCCAGCCAGGACAGCAGCGCCTGGTTCAGCGCGTGCAGCCCGCCCAGCAGCGTCCAGCCCAGCAGCACCGCGGCGCCAAAGGCCAGCTCCAGCAGGCCAAAGCGCGCCTTGGTCACGGTGTAGTCGGCAGCCTTTTGATGGGCGGCCAGTGTGACCGTCTTGGCGAAAGCAACAGGCACGCTATCGCGATGCCGCGCCACATGGCGGATCTGGCGTGAAGCCAGCCAGAATTTCACCAGCAGGCCGGCGACCAGCGCGACAGCAAAGACCAGCGTCAAAAGAAGTGAGGAGGACATGAATCGGAGTTTAGGCGTATTTCCGGCGGCTCTCGCGGCTTGGGCGACAATCCCCAGCATGTCTGAAGCCATCCTTGAAACAACGCCCTCCTTGCCCAAATCCGATCAAAACCTGGTTTGGCTCGACTGTGAAATGACCGGCCTGGACCCGGAAGTGGAGCGCCTGATCGAAATTGCGGTGGTCGTGACCGGCCCGAATCTGGAGCCACGCATCGAAGGCCCGGTGCTGGTCATCCACCAGAGCGACGAGCAACTGGCCAAGATGGACAAGTGGAACCAGAACACCCATGGCCGCAGCGGCCTGATCGACAAGGTGAAGGCCTCCACGATGGGCGAGGCCGAGGCCGAGAAAAAAATTCTCGAATTCCTCGCCAGATACGTGCCCAAGGGCAACGCGCCGATGTGCGGCAACACCATCAGCCAGGACCGGCGCTTTCTCGTGAAGTACATGCCCAAACTGGAGGCGTTCTTCCACTACCGCAATGTTGATGTCAGCACCCTCAAGGAGCTGGCCAAACGCTGGCGCCCCGAGGTCTACAGCGCGTTCAAGAAGCAGCAAAAACACACGGCGCTGGCCGATGTGCATGAATCGATCGACGAACTGGCGCACTACCGCGAGCACTTCCTGAAGATGTCATGACGGGGTTGGATTAGGTAAAAACCCGAATTCATGCGATAATTTAAAACTGAGCTGCAAACAGCAGCCCATTTGCACATCTCCCTTCACTCACACGGCTCGACAATACGAGCCAACTCAAGTCCAGCAGCGCCTTCGCTGCGGCCAGCATGACTGGCACTGAGCTTCGTTTGATGGTTGATGTTTTTTAACCATTGACGGGGCGCCCGCAGACCTTGCGGGGCTTTCGTGTGAGTACACCATGACTGACGCTTTTGACGCGACAGGCGATTTCTCGCTTGCCGAAACCTTTTCTACCGAATCTTCCAGCGATTCTTTTCAGGCGGAGCCCTTTGCTGCGCCTGCCGCTGAGTTTGCCGAGCCGGCCGAGGTGCTGACGCAAGACGTCGCCGAACCGGTCCCCGCCGTTCCCAACGGTTTCGTGAAGCTGGGCCTGGCGCCCGAGCTGCTGCGCGCCGTCGAAGACCTGGGCTTTACCCAGCCGACGACGGTGCAGCTGCAAACCATTCCGCTGGCCATGCAGGGCGAGGCGCAGGGCAGCGAGGCCGCGCGCTTCATCGACCTGATGGTCTCCAGCCAGACCGGCAGCGGCAAGACCGCCGCCTTCCTGTTGCCCGTGCTGCACACCCTGCTGAAACAGCAGGCGCAGGCCGAAGCCGACGAGCGTGCCGAATACGAGCGCGCGGTGGCCGATGCCGCCGCCAAGGGCGAAGCGCCCCCGAAGCGCGGCAAGCGCAAGGACCCGACCAATCCGCGCAACTTCAAGGCGGCCGCGCCCGGCGCGCTGGTGCTGTGCCCGACCCGCGAGCTGGCCCAGCAGGTGGCGCATGACGCCATTGAACTGGTCAAGCACTGCCGCGGCCTGCGCATTGCCAACGTGGTGGGCGGCATGCCCTACCAGTTGCAAATCGCCAAGCTGCAAAACGCCAACCTCGTGGTGGCCACGCCCGGCCGTCTGCTGGACCTGCAACGCTCGATGCAGATCAAGCTGGACCAGGTGCAGTTTCTGGTGGTCGACGAGGCCGACCGCATGCTCGACCTCGGCTTTGCCGACGATCTGGCGGAAGTCAACCAGCTCACCATCGAGCGCAAGCAGACCATGATGTTCAGCGCCACGCTGGCGCCGCGCATCCAGCAACTGGCCCAGCGCGTGATGCGCGAGCCGCAGCGCCTGCAGATCGACAGCCCGCAGGAAAAGCACCAGAACATCAAGCAGGTTCTATTCTGGGCCGACAACGCCCAGCACAAGCGCAAGCTGCTCGACCACTGGCTGCGCGACACCACGATCAATCAGGCGATTGTGTTTGCCAGCACCCAGATCGAGTGCGACGGCCTGGCGAATGATCTGCAGCAGGACGGCTTTTCTGCCGTGGCACTGCATGGCGCGTTGAACCAGGGCCTGCGCAACCGGCGCCTGATGGCGCTGCGCGAAGGCCATGTGCAAATCCTGGTGGCCACCGATGTGGCCGCGCGCGGCATCGACGTGCCGACCATCAGCCATGTGTTCAACTTCGGCCTGCCGATGAAGGCCGAGGACTACACCCACCGCATCGGCCGCACCGGCCGCGCCGGGCGCGATGGCATCGCCGTGACGTTTGCCGAGTTCCGCGATCGCCGCAAGATTTTCGATATCGAGAGCTACACCCGCCAGCAGTTCAAGGCCGAGACGATTCCGGGCCTGGAGCCGCAGCAGCGCTTTCCCGATGCACGCCCGCGCAGCAATTTTGGCGGCCGTGACAGCGACCGAGGTGGCCGCGACAACCATTCGCGGGATCGCAAGTTCGGCCCCGCGCGCGGTGCTGATCGCGGCGGATTTGGTGATAAAAGCGCCCGTGGCCCTTTCAATCCGGGCTCAGGTAGCTATCAAAATAATAGTAACGGCGGTTTTGGCCAGGGCAAGGAACGCCGCGAAGGCCCGCCGCGCGAGGGTTTCAGCTACGAGCGCAAGGGCGGCTTCAACGACCGCTTTGCCGGCGCCGGCCGCAGCGAAGGCGCGGCCCCGCGCGGCGACTTCGCCGCCCGCAAGCCCGCGTTTGGCAAACCCATGTCGGTCCGGCCTGGCAATGGCGGCAAGGTCTTTGTGCCGCGCGATGCCCACAAGCGTCCCGCCAAGCCGGTGCGCGACTGATCCGGTACCGCTTTGATTCAAGGGCCTGCACGTCGCAAGACGTGCAGGCCCTTTTCATGCGACGACAGCGCTGCGCAGATTACCAGTAGAGCAGGGCGTAGCCCACGATGCCCGCGACTGCCAGAAAAGGCAGGGAATAGGCGTGAAAGCTCAGCCACGCCCGGCGATCGCCCACCATGCGCAGGGCAATCAGGTTCGCCAGCGAGCCGACCATGACGCCAAAGCCGCCGATGTTCACGCCGTAGGCGATCACCCGCCAGTCGTGCGAGTATTCGGCCAGGGCAATGGCGGCCGGCACATTGCTGATGAGCTGCGAGACGCCGACGCCGGTCCAGAACAGGTGCTGCGGCTGCACCAGATCCAGCCGGCCCATCCAGCCATGCACCAGACTTTGCCCGGCCAGCAGGCGCAGATCGACAAACATCAGAATGAACACGAGCAGCAGGCCCCAGTCGATTTGCAGCAGCACGCGCCGGCGCACCAGGAGAAAGATCAGCGCCAGCGCGGCGAGCGCCCACGGCGCATGGTGCAGATCGGTGAGCAGCAGAAAAGGTACATACAGTGCCAGCGAGACGCCGAGCAGGGCGCGGTCCAGCGGCTGTTCATTTTCCTGAAGATTCACGTGCATGGGCCGGGCCGGAAATGACGCGACGGTCAGCGCCAGCAGCAGGACCATTAGCACGACGACCAGTGGCAGCATGTGGGCCACGAAATGCCCGAACGAGCTGTTCGACAGCTGCCACAAGAACAGGTTCTGCGGATTGCCGATGGGCGTGAGCGCCGAGCCTGCGTTGACCGCCAGCGCCTCGAACACGACCAGCCGCGTGGCGGGCAGTCGGGCGATGCGGCACACGCCCAGCGTCAGCGGCACCACGACGAACAGCGCGACATCGTTGGTCAGGAGCGTGGACAGCAGTGCCGCCGCCAGCACCAGGCACAGCGCCGCGGAGCGCTGCGTGTTCACCCGCGCAATGGCCCAGAGGCCCAGGCGGTGCAGGGCGCCACTGTTCTCCACCCCCTTGGTGAGCAGCAACAGGCCCGTCAGCGCCGCAATGGTGGGCCAGTCGACCAGCGAAGGGTAGGACCCGATCTGCCCGGGCGCCAGCACCGTCAGCACGGCCAGCACCGCCAGCAGCGTGAGGAAGAAAGCATCCTTGCCCAGGGTGCGCGCCAGCTGCGGCAGGAACTGCGCGGCCGTGGCCAGCGGCCCGGTCACGTGCGCCTTGCGCGGCTTGCCGTCCACAGTGCTGCCTGGCGCACCGATCAGGGTTTGACGAATTTCAGGACGAACTCGTCCTTGGGCTGCGCTGGTTCGGGCGTGTTCCTGTCGCGCGGGTCGGCCGGGTTGCGCAGGAAATTACCTTCTGCCACGAGCCTGAATCCGGCGGCTTCGACTTCCTGGCGCAGGAAGGACTCTTCAATGCGGTGCAGCGTGCCCGACTCGGAGATGCCGGTGCCGGGCCGGCCCGCGTGGTCGGCAATGACATACAGGCCCCCGGGCTTGAGCGCGGCGAACACGGCGCGGTTCACGCGCGCGCGGTCCACCCCCATGTGGCCGAAGTCGTGGTAATTGAACATCAGGGTCACAAGGTCAAGCCCGTTAGCTGCCACTTCGGGGGGCGCCGGGTCTTCAAAGGGCCGCGCGATGGGAATGATGTTGCGGGTCGCCGGATTTTGGGCGCGCTCGGCCAGCGTCAAAGGCGCCGCTGATGTCATTGGCATCACGGGGCCTGACACGCCCTCGCGGACCATGGGTTGGGCGCGGGCGGGATCGCGCGGCGCGTTTTGCCCGTACACGCGCCCGGTGGGTCCGACGGCGCGTGCAATCAGTTCGGTGGTGTAGCCGCGTGCCGCGCTCAGGTCCAGCGCCACCATGCCCGGGCGCACGCCGATAAAGGCCAGCATCTGCGCCGGTTTGCGGCGCAGGTCGTTGGTGCGGTCCGCCGCGCTGCGGTCCGGACTGGCCACGATCGCGGCAATCTGTGCGCTGGACAGCGTGGCGCCGGCAGGTGGCAAAGGTGGTGCAGTCGTGCAGGCGCCGAGCAGCAGTGCCATGCTTGCCAGCAAACCCCGCAGCACCGCGGTCCGCCGCGGTTTGATGGTGGCTAAAGTCTCGAGGAGTGAACGCATGCTGTGGCCCGGGTTGGTTGTGTGGGAATGACTATACGAGCTTGCATCAGCCGCGACGTGCCGCGTGATGCGTCGTGCGCAGGTGCTTCGCCATCCGTTGCGTCAGGCGGTTGCCGGAGCCCGCCCCACGCGCAGCGAACTGAAGGCACCCGCCACCGCCGCGAAGCAGGCCGCCAGCGCCAGTGCAATCACCGGGCCGCGCCCATTGTGGGCATTCTCGATACTGAAAATAATGGACAGCAGCACCGCGCCCAGCGTCTGGCCGGTGAGCCGCGCCGTGCCCAGCATGCCGCTGGCGCCACCTGAACGGTGCGCGGGCGCCGTTGTCACGATGGTGTGGTTGTTGGGCGACTGGAACATGCCGAAGCCGATGCCGCACAGCACCATGCGCCAGGCAATGGCGGCGTTGTCCGGCTGGGCCGGCAGCGCCGCCATCAAGGCCAGCCCGATCGCCATGATGGCCATGCCGATGCCGCCGAGCAGGCCGTCCGGGTAGCGGCCGATCAGGCGGCCCACAATGGGCGCCACGACCACGATGGCCAGCGGCCAGGCGGTGATCAACAGGCCCGCTTGCAGCGGCGTGCGGCCGTAGCTGTCGAGCAGCAGGAACGGCAGCGCGATGTAGGCCAGCATCTGCGCCGCAAAGGCGCCCACCGAGGAACACATCGACAGCGCGAACACGGGAATGCGCAGCAGGTCCAGCGGAAACAGCGGCAGCGGCTGGGTCCACTGGCGGCGTATATAGACCAGGCCAACCAGCAGGCCGCCCGCCAGCAGGGCCACGCCTGTGCCCAGGCTGGCGGGTGTCGCAGACGATCCGCCGTGCGCGCCCAGCGCATCGACCCCGAGCACCACCAGGCTGAACATCAGCGCATTGAGCAGCACGTCGAGCCATGACAGCCGCACGCCGGCCGGTGCCGCCACGGCGTTCTGCGGCAGGGCGCGCAGGCCCAGCCATAGCACGGCCACGCCCAGCGGCAGGTTGAAGACAAACAGCCAGGGCCAGGACGCCACCGACAGGATGCCGGCGGCGATGGAAGGCCCGGCCACCGCGGCGGTGGCCACCACCAGCGAATTGATCGCCACGCCGCGCCCGAGCAGGCGCCGCGGGTAAATCAGGCGCAATAGCGCTGAATTGACCGACATGATGCCGGCCGCACCCAGTCCCTGGATGGCGCGCGCCCCGGCCAGCATCGGCAGCGAATTGGACAGCGCGCAGACGAGCGAGGCCGCCGTGAACAGCACCAGCCCGCCCAGGTACACGCGCCGGTAGCCAATCAGGTCGCCCAGCGTTGCACACGGCAGCAACAGGCCGAGCGTGGCCACCTGGTAGGCGTTGACGACCCAGACGGCCTGCGAGGCGCTGGCCTGCAGGTCGCGCGCGATACCGGGCAACGCCAGGTTGACGATGGTGCCGTCGAGCACCGACAGCGCAATGCCGAGAATGATGACCGCCATCGCGTGGTAACGCGCCGGCGTGGGCAGACCGTCTTGGACAAGCATGAGAGTTTTGTGTGGGAGGGCGCGCCGTGCGCCGCGCCTTGAGAGTAGAAAGGGCTGTTAGCGAACATTATCGCCAACAGCCCTGTCATCAATGGTGGGTTCCGAGAGATCTTTGGGCGCACTACGCCAGCTCCGCCAGACTCCCGCAACGGGAAAGCCCGCCATTGGCGGGCTTTCGTGGGCGAAATTCTTTATACGTTCGTGTTCTTGCCGGCTTTGCGACGCGAAATACCGACGCCGACAAGGGCTAGCCCAAGCAACGCAAGAGTTGAGGGCTCGGGAACAGTAGCACTGAAGGACACTTGCGTTCCAGAAGTGCCATAGAGGTACGGCCCACCATTGACAAGCGAGTCATACCAGTAACTACCCGGGCCAGTTGCCCACAAATTCACCTCTAGTCCATTGCTGCCCGAAAACATCAAACCGCCAGTGGTGGTTATTAATGGGTCACTGGTTGGATTGAACTGGTTGTCGTAGTACCAGAGCCCGTCAGTTGTCGTATTTGCTTCGAAGCCGGCCGTATTTCTCGGTATCAAAGATAGCGTGTCAAAAACACCTTGCACAGTTTGCATCCCTGTCCCGTTAACGATCGTGTATGACCCGTCGCCATTAGCGGTTCCATTGAGAACCAGGGATCCAGAGATGTCGCCACCGTTAGAAAAACTCATATAAAAAGTTGTGATTGAAGCCTGAGCGGTTCCAATGGACATCGCAGCCACCGTCACAGCAACCATCAAAATATTCTTTAACGTCTTCTTGAAGCTCATATTGTTCCTTGAAATTCGGACCGATCCACTTGATTCGCAGTGTAACAAGCAGTTAACGTGCCAATAAAGAAATCATCATATGAATCAAGTAGTTACGAAAAATCAGGTAGATCGATGGTTACTATATGTAAGAATTGTCGACAATTTTACAAGAAGAAATCAGGGAGCCTTTCCCTTAAGTGCACTGGTGTAAGGATGCCTAATGGGTATTTAAGTCTCGGGAACGAGACGCTATCAAAGGAATAGCAAAAAGTTTCAAAAATGCCTGCACCAGGGCGAAGGGTCCAGGTTCGCGCGCGGCGCCGGACCAGCGGGGAAAAAGGGTACCGTCAATCGAGTCGCGGCCGTCGCTGCCTTGTCAGGGAAAGCGATATGGCGGAGCTATCGGCCAGGTGCTTCCTTTGGTAGCTGCTGTTGCCTGCTCACGACGAGCACTCTTTGCAGAGATACAAGGTCTTTGTCGGATGTACCTGCTGCCTGGGCTTGTTGCCTGCTATTGTCGGGGCAAGGTGGCAGTGTCCCGGGCTGGTGCAGGATGCCCCTGCCTGCTGGTGGATAACGACACGTATAACGACAGGACTGGCAGTCTACCCACTTGGGTGGTGAATGCCGCACCGTGCAGACCGCTTGGAAAGTGGTGGGTTCTGAGAGATTCGAACTCTCGACCTACGGATTAAGAGTCACATAAAATACTGTTTCGCTCTATCCAGAAGAATTCCACAATCGGATAGTTTGTCAATAAAATCAATAAGTTACAGTTGATTTATCTCCATAAGTAACCTACACTGAATTTCTTTAGCCAGCACTCAATTGCAACACCAATTGCAACAAGATATTCTAGGTAGGTCTATGGCAACTTCAGTTACGACGCTCAAGCGCACGGTTGGGAAGCCCCTGACAACTGCCGCCATTGCCGCAATGAAGCCGGGGCAGGTCCTTTCTGATGGCGCTATCGATACGGGGGCAGGACGGCTCAAAATTCGCAAGCGGCAAACCAAAACGGGGTCGGTGTCCGAGTGGTTGTTCATCTACTGGGGTAGCACAGGCAAGCGCGCCACCATGCTTTTGAACGGCAAGGCCAGCCGGTACAGCCCCAAAGTGCAGGAAGGATTTTTGACCATTGCCGAGGCCCGACTGCTTGCACGGAAACTTCAGGCGGGCCTTCAAACTGGGGTCGACCCAGCCGCGCAGCGTGAGCTTGAGAAAGCATCCGTACAGAAGGCCCAAGCCACTGCGGTCGCGAAGCTTCATGAACTGAAGAAAAAGACGCTACAGGCGCTCATGGATGCGTATGTCGATTCCCTGAAGGCCAAAGGCAAAGCGCGATCGGCCTACGACGTGGAGAACATGGTACAGAACCATATCGCCAAGCCGTTTCCCGAATTGGTGTCGTCGTCCGCGACCGCAGTTACGGCCCGGGACGTTTCGACGATTCTGACGCGTCTTGTTGGTCCTGATACGGCGACCAAGAAGGGCCGCACGGCGCTCAAGCTGCGCTCCTACATGGCTGCGGCGTTCAAGCTCGCCTTGGGCGCTGAGCTCGACCCGATGGCGCCGGCGAGCGCGATAGGGTTTGATCTGACGATGAACCCGGCCGCCGCCGTCCCAGCGACCAAAATGGCCGCAGCGTTTCACAAGGTCGGGGAGCGTACCCTGACAGTGGACGAACTGCGGAATTACCTGATACGACTGGAGTTGCTCCCGTCCCCGATACACCGTTTGGCGCTTGAGCTTCAAATCATGTCCGGCGGGCAGCGGCTGCAGCAACTCATCCGCTTGACCCACGCCGATGTGACAGATGGCGCATTCACGTTGTACGACCCCAAGGGGAAGCGCGCACAGCCTCGCGCCCACGTCCTGCCCCTATTGCCGGAGTTGCGGGACCGCATTGAGCAGCTCAAGGCCATTAACCCCGTGAGTGAGCGCAATGCCAAGGGCAACGTGTTTGCCAGTACTGGGGGCTCGATCATCAACGCAGAAACACTGTCGGGTGTCGTTCATGGAATCAGCATGGCCATGCTCAAAGCCAAAGAGTCCATGACACCGTTTCGCGGGGGTGATATTCGTCGAACCTGTGAAACCATGATGGCTGGGACGTTGGGTATTCACAAAGATACGCGGGCGCAGCTACTGAGCCACGGTATCAGCGGTGTTCAAGACAAGGTGTACGACAAGAGCAACCACATGAAAACCAAAGAAGCCGCATTACGTGCATGGATCGACTATCTAGGGGCTGTTCGGCACGGTGTTGAGCACGCTTCAAATGTTGTACCTCTACAGGCAGCAAAGTAGTCGGCTGCGCCGCAATGAACGCCGGATATTTCGGCCGTCAATGTTCAAGGGCATCATGCCGCTTGACCTCAGGTTGAATCTGGTTTGTAATAGCTACACCTGCGACCAATGGAGTGGACTCGGTTTAGGCGGCTTGCCGCTGAAATCGCGTGGGACTGGTGGTATGACCAGTCTAATCACTTCAACGGGAAGCATGCAATTCTCGTTATTAGGAGAACTGCATGGCAGTCACGATAGTCAATCAGCGCGAGCCCAAGCCGAACCGTGGTCGTGGGCATAGCAAAGCTCTCCCCCGTGTCGACCTAAACCAGCCCGGAAGGTTGCGCATTGGGCATCTCATGACCTATTACGATTTAGGTCACTCCACAGTTTACGTTCACCTTGAAAAAGGTCTGATTCCTGCTGCGGACGGCATGGTCAGAGGCCGCCAATATTGGCGAACAGAAACGATAAAAAACCACCTCGAAAAATGATGCACAGAAGTGCGTGGGGACTGCGCTGCGCATTCAGCAGAAATGCCGGGCATGCACAGCACCTACCCCACGATGCCTCAATACTAGTAAGCCAGTAGGATGGATATTCAAGCAGCCCAAGGAGGGGCTGTGAGATGAGCATTTGGAAACGCTTGCTCGTCGATAGGATCAGCATTACGGTCGTTATCGGCAGTAAAGACTTTTACCACCAGACAGAAAATCGGCTGTACACCCTCAAGGCAAAACAGCCTGCCTTGTTGCCCCTTGGCAAGATCAAAGTATTTCAAGGGCAGTACTTACGGCGTCTTGACTACTATGCCGCGTATGGTAAATCCAAGGCCAGCAAACGGAAAATTGCAGATATCAAAGTCGGCGCAAATCGGTTGTTCGGTGGAAAGTCGATGCACCGGTATTTCAGTCTCACCTTGTACCCATCCCAGTTTAAGGCCGGTGATTTTCAGACCTTCAAGGATTTACTGACAGCGGTGATGCCGGAGTTCAATTACGCCAAGCTGCATCAGACCGGCAAGGTCACCTACCTCGAACTCGCTGCCGATTCACTGACTCACAAGCACCATAGTTTTTTGCCCTACCGGAAGTACACCAAGACATCGAAGATATGGAAAGAAGATGGCGGTCACCTCGGCACGACCTATATCGGCAGCAACACGAGTCCCCAGCGGTTTCGCATCTACGACAAGCACAAACAGTTGCTTGACACAGGCAAAGAGCCATACTCAAACGTTTTTCCACAAACGCGGATCGAAGCTGTAGTGCGGAAACTCGGGGTCGCCCCGGTAGACCTGATAAACATGAAAAATCCGTTTAAAAAATTGGCCATCGCCGATCTTGCAGCTGCCAAAGCTGCCTCCGACGATCAGGACTGGCAGGATTTCATCGTTGAGAGCCTGAAGATAGGTGTGCCACAGGCGCTATCGAATCACCCCACAATACGCAAGAAATACATGGCGATGTTGGATACTGTGCAAGCCCCATGGTGGTCGCCCGAATTTCTCTGGCAGGGTCTGCCCAAGGCGCTTGCCGTCATCGCCCCCTGATGCCGTGCAATCAAGTGCAAAGGTCCAACCCCTATCCCACAGTGACCGAGGGCGCGGAGGTGGCCGCCCGAATTTCTCTGGCAGGGTCTGCCCAAGGCGCTGGCGGTCATCGCCCTCTGACACCGTGCAATTCAATTGCAGTGAAAACTCTGCACCACCGGATAGCTGAGCGCCGCTAACGGTCAAGCCCGTGTTGTCAGCAGGCTGTGGGGGCTGCCGCTCAAGCGGGCCGCGCTGAAAATCAACTGATGCCGATAACTATCCATCGTGTCTTGATCGGAGGATAGTCATCCACGACAATTAAAAACACGATGACGGCAGAGCACATTTACTTTTACCGGTGCTGATTTTGGCGAATTGACGTGATATGAGCCTGCGCGTCATTGCGCTGTTTTTACGGCGGCATAAACCCGAACTTTTCCGAAGACATGGTTCAACAACTAACTCAAAAACAGGCAACGGCGCTGCCCCTCCTTGCACAGGGTATGTCCGGCGTTGAGTGCGCGAAAACCATTGGCGTAAAGGCCTCCACGGTCTCTGAGTGGATGAACCACAACCCCCAATTTTCGGGTGCCCTTGCGAGTTTGCGCGATCAAATCAACAGCGCATCCATCGAGAGGCTGCAAGCCTGTGTAGGCGTGGCCGTGGACGAGGTGCAACGCATCATCACCAGTGGGAAATCTGAGGCCGTGCGTCTGCGCGCTGCCGAGTTTGTCATCACCAACTTTGCGGTACCCAACACCACGGCCAGCGCGCCTGACGGCGATGTCTTTGGGAAGAGGATGAACATGGCAATGATCTTGGAAGGTCTGGGGGTCGGTCATGGCCGTTAAGCAGGTCCTCCCCAAGACAGTGGCGCCTAATGGCGATGCGGTTGTTAAGGCCTTAAAAGATGCGAGAGAAATGAAGCACCGGGAGCAAGATCGCTACAGCGAAATTATGAAGGTGGCGATGGAGACCGAAGAGACTAGCGATGAATATTTTGCCAAGCTCGATGCGCTTGGAGGATTTCCCGGTATCGAGTTGCTTATGGTCGATGAACGCTACCCTCCTTGTAGTAGCGACTGGCAAGAATTTTTAGGGGTGGGGTGGGAAGACGTACCCAAGGAAAAGCAACTTAACCAAATTGAGGACCCGTGCATCCGTAATGCACTGTATTTTTACTCAGAAGCCGCCGAACAAACCGAGCGGATTGCCGCAATGGCGAAATACTATGGTCACTTCGGGGCTACCAGTAAAATGGGGGATGTCATGTTTAACGTTTGGGCGCGCCGATCCATTAATAAGGCCATGGGACGAAAGCCGATGACCCTCGCCGAGGTGGCGGACTGGTTGAGATCAATTGGTGAGAAAAAATGCAACTGATTGCACGGCACCAGCGCAGTTGGCGCCCCTTAAGCAAGAACATCGTTGACGACTTCCTGAACTTCGAATTGCCCCAAGGCCCCAAGGCTGGGCGGGAGCCTCGGCTACACCCTTGTATATCTCAGACGGGGCGGATGCGTTGTTGCAGTTCTACAGAGCGCCGGGCACCGTTTAGGCTTGCCGGGCCTTCAGCCGCTGTTCGACCAGACCTATCAACTCTCCGGCGGGCATCCCCAGCGCATCGGCCAGCCTAAAAATTGTTGCCAGTGCAGGCCCTTTTTCGGCGCGTTCAAGAGCGCTGATATGGCTGCGCTCGGTGTCTGCGAGTTCGGCAAGCTGGTCTTGTGTGAGTGCCTGCCGCAAGCGTAATTCTTGCAACACCTCCCCAAAGATCAACGTCGGTAGCCCCTTTTCGCGCATAAGCGGGCGAGCGTTGCCGATTTGGCAGGTATTGTCTGCATACGGTTGTATGCGTTATGCTTTGAGCAATTTCGCGTGCTAGGGCACACGCCTCAAGGAAAACGTATGAATGACGGCAATTCGCGCAACGGCTTCGCGTCCCCAAGGAGTCACCGTGCGTAAGCCACGGTCTGTCGACGCACTGGAAGAATTTGGCAAAGTTCGCCTCTCGCGCTCGTTCTACATGCGGGAGTTCCTGTACTCCGAGACCGCCAGTTTCCATGGCCTCCAAAACATCCCTGACAACCCGGACCTAGCCGTCGAGGTCGGTCGGAACTTATGTGAAGAGCTTCTTGAACCCCTGAACGCGACCTTTGGTCGGGTTGCCATTCGTTCCTCCTTTCGGTCATGCGAAGTCAACAACCTCTGCAACGAACACGGGTATGGTTGTGCCAAGAATGAGGCCAACGACGGAGGCCATATCTGGGATCGGCTTGATGCCGAGGGTCTGAAAGGTGCCACTGCGTGTATTGCGCTTCCGTGGTTCACTGACCGCTACGCGCAAGGCGCTGATTGGCGGGCGCTGGCCTATTGGGTACACGATCATCTGCCCTACAGCGAGCTTCAATTTTTCCCTGCCATCTGCGCGTTCAATATCAGTTGGCACGAGAGGCCCAAGCGGTCGATCCACAGTTTCATCGAACCCCGGGGGTACCTGCTGCGCGAGTCCCAAGCACCAAGTGGGTTCCCGGAAATCTATGCAGACTTCCCGCCGCTACGGGCGCCCAACAGGACATTGTGATGCGCTGCATGGCGAATCGTGGGTATGCGGTGCTGGGCCGGTAACTCTGCAATCAATTGCACAAAAATAGGAGTACGAAATGTTCGGTAAAAATTATCAGAAAGAGCTGGCGAAAATTCAGGTGCTTGAGTACGAGAAAAAAGCCAAAGCTGCTGCCGCGCAAGCGGCATCAGAAAAACGACAAGCCAAGGCGGCGGCGAGTCAAGTGCGTGCTGAGGCTCGTTCAGAGGCTTTCAAGGCGTTACCTACAAGTACCAAAATTTCTCAAACGCTTGGAGGGTTAATTGCTTTGGGGTTTTTGCTAGGGCTACCTCTGTTCGGCCTGTATTCCTGTGTCCACAAAACGCCAGAGGAACAGGCCCGTGTTTACCAGCAGGAAGAGAACAAACGAGCAGCGGATCAGGAGCAGGCTTTGATCGACGCCCATGCGGAGGCTGCGCGTAAGCTCAAAACCAAGATGATGGAGAGCCTGAAAGACCCGGAATCCGCAAAATTCCCATGGATGTCCATGTTGTTGGACGGTACTCTTCTTTGCGGGTACGTGAACTCTAAAAACAGTTTTGGGGCTTACACGGGCAAGGAGTTTTTCTCCTATGACGAAACCAACGGCCTCCTGATGCGCCAAAGAGGTATCAATCACTGCGATAGGTACAAAAACGACCTGCACCGGGCTCCTTGGTTAGAAACCAAATGAACCCCTACCTCAAACGGTTGGAAAAGGCCGACTCCATGGAGCATGGTTGCCGCAGTGAAAAGCGCGCGAGCCAGAAACTGGGTGCGAGATTCCAGCTGGGATTAGGGGGCGCGGGTAGCAGCAGGTTCCCCCCGACATCGTGAGAAATAGGACCGTGAATTTCAATCACAATGAGATCATAGAAAAGGCGTGTGGCCTGATCGCGGCAAACGACTTTTCGGGCGCGTCTCGCGTGGTCGCCGACGAGTATCCGTTCAGCCCACCACAGAAATCTGGCCGGCACTACTCAGCCAGAGAAATGACACGGGTTTTTGCTAGGGACGGTTTCATTGATCGCTACAAAGGCACCCGTCTTGTCTTTCCCCCGGTGCTGCATCTGCTGTCGCACTACTTGCCATCAGAATTTCCGTACCAAACGAACTGGAAGATGGCAGAGTGCCATATGGCGTACTGGCAACTGATGCCAACAATTGACCACAAAATGCCAGTGGCCCGAGGCGGCGCTGATGCGGAAGAAAACTGGGTGTGCTGTTCCATGCTGACGAACAGCATCAAGTCCAACTGGACTTTGGAGGAGCTTCAATGGGCGCTTCACCCACCGGGTAACCCCGCCGCGTGGGACGGGATGATAGGGTGGTTCCTCCAGCAGGTCACCAGAGACCCCGCCACCTTGGAGAACCCGTACATCGTGCATTGGCATGGCGCTGCCGCAGAAATAATGCATCGCGACAAACGGGACGCCCCTGCGATCATGATTGACAAGATGGCAGGATGAACGTCTACTGTGATCAGTGCCCGATTTCCTCTTTGCGGGGCGCTTAACCATCAAGCTAAGGAGAGATTTTCATGTCACAGCCCAGCAGCGGCACTGCCGTTTCTGCGGTCCCCGTCGCTCGGGACCTTGTTCGAATTACTCAGGCCTTTGATTTTGTGGCGCGTGCCCACGTGGACCAGCGCCGCAAGGGTGAGGGTGCGGAGCCCTACATCAACCACCTTGCAGAGGTCGCCCACCTTGTCGCTGAAGCAACCGGCGGGACCGATGCCAATCTGATCATCGCGGCACTGCTGCACGATGCCATCGAAGACGTGGGGGTCAGTCGCACACAGATCGCCGACATCTTTGGCGAGGATGTGGCCGCACTGGTCGCCGAGGTCACGGACGACAAGAGCCTGACCAAGGCCGAACGTAAGCAGTGGCAAATAGAGGCCGCGCCGAAAAAATCACCCCGCGCCAAGATCATCAAGATCGCGGACAAGGTAGCGAACCTCAGGTCCATTGCGGTATCCCCGCCACCCGATTGGTCCGAAGACCAAAAGCGCGAATATGTGTGGTGGTCGTCACAGGTCGTGGCCGGGTGCGCGGGTGTCAACCCGTGGCTGGAAGACCAGTTTGCGCAGGCGTGCAGGTCGGCAAAGCTCCCCCCGGCTATCGACCACGACAAGGAATCGGTGGCGGACTTCCTCAAACGGTTTGAAGCCATCAAAGCTGGACTGCCCGAGGACTTCGATGATGATCAACTCAAGGCCCATGGCGCGGTGGACGTGACGGACGACCACCGGGGGCTCGGGATCATCATCGGGCAGCGTCACCGTACTCGGGGGGAGACGTGACTGCCACGGATGCCCAAACACGCTTGTATGGTGCCGTTTATAAGAAAGTGAAATAGGTGAAAGGGAATGGAATACTACCAATACGAGAACGATGACGCGATCCCCGCTCGGTGGGATAACGCTGGGAAAGGCGTGCCACAGATTTGGTCAAATGGATGGGTGACGGGGGTTGACCCGTTCAAGTGGGCGATGCATGCCACGAAAATCAGCAAAGCTGAGTTCGATAAGTTGTGCGCTCAGTTTGGCGCCAAACAAGACGACCCGGTGAAACCCTATGGGAGCCGTTAAATCTGCCTTCAGCTAACAGGAGGTCCACGTGGCGATTCAAAATAAACAGGACAAAACGGTGAAGCCGGTAACGGCGCAGGAGTTCCTAAAAAACGTCAAACCGTGGGAAGAGACTCTGGCCGAGCTTCGGGCCGAGTTTCCGGGGCTTACGGACGAACAAATCGAAGCGCTGATACCGTAGAGGTAAACGGTACGACGGTACGTTCATGCCCAACTGACGGGTTTGCCGGGAAGCACTCAATGGTGGCATGCTGAGGTAAGAGGTGTGGACCTACAGACGACATGCCGGAACTGAAGCTTCCGGCCAAACTTCATCTGGCGGGAGTTTGAAACTCGGTGGGGATTGGCGCAGGCTACCGGCAATCGGTCGGCTGCAATTGAGTGCAAACCATCCAGCAGTAGCCACGCATGAATTGCAACACCAATTGCAATAACTTTGACTTAAATGGGTGAGGGACTCAGCCGCTGTTTAGGCTAAGTCATTGATTTCATTAGGATAAAGTGGTGGGTTCTGAGAGATTCGAACTCTCGACCTACGGATTAAGAGTCCGCTGCTCTACCAGCTGAGCTAAGAACCCACTTTTAAAAACGATACTGTGGTGGAGAGGAGGAGGATCGAACTCCCGACCTCTGCATTGCGAACGCAGCGCTCTCCCAGCTGAGCTACCCCCCCAATAACACCGGCTTGTCGTCGCCATGCGGCACGCGTGAAAGCCAGGGCGCAATTATGCCGCAAATTTTGGAGCCGGCGAGCCAGTCCGCTACATCAGCAGATGCTCGCCCGCGTTGTCGCCGCCCAGGATGACGTAGTTCACCTTGCGGATATCCATCAGGCGTTTGCCGCCCGCGTAGCTGATGGAGCTTTGCACGTCTTCCTCCATCTCGCGCAGGGTGTCGGCGAGTCGGCCCTTGATGGGCTCGAGGATGCGCTTGCCTTCCACGTGCCTGTACTCACCCTTGTTGAAGTCGCTGGCCGAGCCGTAGTACTCCTTGTACAGCTTGCCGTCGACTTCCACCGTCTGGCCCGGGCTTTCCTCGTGGCCGGCCAGCATCGAGCCGATCATGATCATGGTGGCGCCGAAGCGGATCGACTTGGCGATGTCGCCGTGCTCGCGGATGCCGCCATCGGCAATGATGGGCTTGGTCGCCACGCGCGCGCACCATTTGAGCGCCGACAGTTGCCAGCCGCCGGTGCCAAAGCCGGTCTTGAGTTTGGTGATGCAGACCTTGCCCGGCCCGATGCCGACCTTGGTCGCGTCCGCGCCCCAATTCTCCAGGTCGATGATGGCCTCGGGGGTGCCTACATTGCCCGCGATTACGAAGGCCGCGGGCAGTTTTTCCTTGAGGTAGCCGATCATGTTTTTCACGCTGTCGGCATGGCCATGGGCAACGTCAATGGTGATGTAGTCGGGCGCCAGGCCCGTGGCCACCAGCAGGTCCACGGTTTCGTAGTCGGGCTTCTTCACGCCCAGCGAGATCGAGGCAAAGATTCCCTTGGCCTTCATGTTTTTGACGAACTGCACGTTGTCCAGATCGAACCGGTGCATCACATAGAAATAGCCGTTTTGCGCCAGCCAGGTGCAGATCGATTCGTCCACCACCGTTTTCATGTTGGCCGGCACCACCGGGATGCGAAAGCTGCGCCCGCCCAGCTCCACCGCGGCATCGCACTCGGCGCGGCTTTCCACGCGGCACTTGCGCGGCAGCAAAAGAACGTTGTCGTAGTCGAAGATTTCCATGGCATCCAAGCTCCAGAATAGTCAAAAAAAGACGATTGAGCGCTTGGACTGGAGCCGGTTCTGTTTCCGGGTGCACCCTGGCGATGCGGAAACAAAAAACCGGGTCGCAATTGCTTGGGCCCGGTGATTGATTGTACTTGCTTGTGTTGATGTCATCCGCCAGGCTTGCAGCGCGACTGGGCGGCCGCCAGCACGTGCCCGTGGGCATCCTGCACCCAGCCCAGCACGCGCAAACGCTCCGGGTGGGCCCCTGGCGGAATGTACATGGGGCGCGACTCAAAGAAGCGGGGTTGCTCCGATTCTGATAGCTGCTTGTGCGCGTCCCATATGGACTCCAAGGCGTTTCTTGTGAGATTGCGTGCGACAGGCGTGCCATCCTGGCCGGCCGGAATGGTTTCCACCAGCACCAGCCAGGCGGTCCACGGGCTGCTGCTGGCTGCCGCAGCCGGTGCAGGTTTCATTTCGATCGATCCGGCGATGTAGTCGTTGAACGGCAGGCCGTGCGCCACGCGCAGCGGCAGCGCCTTTGTGCCCGCCTTGGCGCCGGCGACCGGGCTGGTGATGGTCAGGGTCTGCGTGGGCGCACTGCGGCCCAGAGCCTGCAGACGCGAGAGGGCATCGCGGCTGGCGGCGGCGGACAGTGGGGCGTCATCGCCGCGGGCGGAGGGCACGATCCAGTCGATGGCCAATTGCCTCGCCTCCGTCTTCGGGGTGCCGGCGTCGCTCCAGCAAGCCTCGCAATCGGCACTGATGAAGCGCTCCACCAGCGCCACGGGCGCCGCCTCGCCGTCGCTGGCGCAAAACGACTGCGCCTGCGCCAGCGTGCAGGTGGCAAGGCAAAACAGATAAAGCAGGGGTTTCATCGGGGGCTTTCTACAATGACCGTATGTTCTCAGAAATCACACGGCCCGGCGCGACCAACTCCCCATTGCTGGACAACCTCAACCCGGAGCAGCGCGCCGCTGTGACGCTGCCGAACGAGCATGCGCTGATTCTGGCGGGGGCCGGCTCGGGCAAGACGCGCGTGCTCACCACGCGCATCGCCTGGCTGCTGCAAACCGGCCAGATCTCGCCCGGCGGCGTGCTGGCCGTGACCTTTACCAACAAGGCCGCCAAGGAGATGATGACGCGCCTGTCCAGCATGCTGCCGGTGAACGTGCGCGGCATGTGGATCGGCACTTTCCACGGGCTGTGCAACCGTTTTTTGCGCGCGCACCACAAGCTCGCCAACCTGCCGCAAAGCTTCCAGATCCTCGATACGCAGGACCAGCTCAGCGCCATCAAGCGCCTGATGAAGCAGTTCAACGTGGACGACGAGCGCTTTCCGGCCAAGCAGACGCAATGGTTCATCGCGGGCTGCAAGGAAGACGGCCTGCGCCCCAACATGGTGGAGGCGCGCGACGAAGAAACGCGCAAGAAGATCGAGATTTACCAGCTCTACGAGGAGCAGTGCCAGCGCGAAGGCGTGGTCGATTTCGGCGAACTGATGCTGCGCTCTTATGAGCTGCTGCGCGACAACGATCCAATTCGCGAGCATTACCAGCGGCGCTTTCGGCACATCCTGATCGACGAATTCCAGGACACCAACAAGCTGCAGTACGCCTGGATCAAGCAACTGGCCGGCCAGGGATCGGTGGGCGGCGCAAGCGGCACGAGCAGCGTGCTGGCGGTGGGCGACGACGACCAGAGCATCTACGCCTTTCGCGGTGCGCGGGTCGGCAACATGGCCGACTTCGTGCGCGAGTTCGGCGTCAAGCACCAGATCAAGCTGGAGCAGAACTACCGCAGCTACAGCAACATCCTGGACTCGGCCAACGAGCTGATCAGCCACAACAGCCGGCGCCTGGGCAAGAACCTGCGCACGGATCAGGGCCCCGGTGAGCCGGTGCGCGTGTATGAATCCACCAGCGACTTCGCCGAGGCGCAGTGGATGGTCGATGAAATGCGCCAGCTGGTGCGCGGCGAAGGCCTTGATGCCGGCATCGCGCGCCACGAGATTGCCGTGCTGTACCGCAGCAATGCGCAAAGCCGGGTGATCGAGACGGCGCTGTTTAACGCCGGCGTGCCGTACCGTGTGTACGGCGGCCTGCGGTTTTTCGAGCGCGCCGAGATCAAGCATGCACTGGCCTATTTGCGCCTGCTGGAGAACCCGCGCGACGACACCAGCTTCATGCGCGTCGTCAACTTTCCGCCGCGCGGCATTGGCGCGCGCAGCATCGAGCAGCTGCAGGACGCCGCGCGCGCCGCCGGCTGCTCGCTGGTTGACGCCGTGAGCACGGTGACCGGCAAGGCCGGCGCCAACCTGGGCGCGTTCGTGGCCAAGATCGACGTGCTGCGCGAGCAGACCCAAGGCATGACGCTGCGCGACATCATCGAGATGGTGCTGGGTGCGAGCGGCCTGATCGAGCACTACAAGGCCGAACGTGAAGGCGCGGACCGCGTCGAGAACCTGGAAGAACTGGTCAACGCGGCCGAG
Source organism: Polaromonas sp. C04 (assembly GCF_002002705.1). Classification (GTDB taxonomy): domain Bacteria; phylum Pseudomonadota; class Gammaproteobacteria; order Burkholderiales; family Burkholderiaceae_C; genus Rhodoferax_A. The sequence continues at coordinate 401,047 of NZ_MUNS01000020.1, forward strand.
AGCTTTGTCTCGCAGGAGGGCTTTGGCCGTGACGCGGTGGCGCTGCCGGTCGATGAGTTGGGGCACGCGCTGAGCCAATCACCCGCCAGCCAGGGGCTGGACCTCCATCGGCCCGTGGCGGACCTGCCCGCCCCCGATGCCGACACGGGCGAGACGTTGTCACCACTGGCGGCTTTCCTGACCCACGCGGCGCTCGAATCCGGCGACAACCAGGCGCAGGCCGGGCAGGACGCGGTGCAGCTGATGACCGTGCACTCCGCCAAGGGGCTGGAATTCGACTGCGTGTTCATCACCGGGCTGGAAGAAGGGCTGTTCCCGCACGAGAACTCGATGAGTGACCCCGACGGCCTGGAAGAAGAGCGCCGACTGATGTATGTGGCGATCACGCGCGCGCGCAAGCGGCTGTACCTGAGCTATTCGCAAACACGCATGCTGCACGGCCAGACACGCTACAACCCGAAGAGCCGGTTTTTTGACGAACTGCCGGAGTCGGCACTGAAGTGGCTCACCCCGAAGAATCAGGGCTTCGGCTCTGGGTTTGCTATGAATTCGGGAGCTTCAAGCGAACGCTACTCAAGGGCTGGAGGCGGTTTTGGTCAAGATTATTCGCGCTTGACGGGGCAGTACGCGAGCCCGCCCGTGCCGGCGCAAAAAGCCGTTCCCTCGCACGGCCTGCGCCTGGGGCTGCAGGTGTTTCACACCAAGTTCGGCGAAGGCACCGTGATCACGCTGGAGGGCGTGGGTGACGACGCGCGCGCGCAGGTCAACTTCCCGCGCCACGGCGTCAAGTGGCTGGCGCTGAGCGTGGCCAAGCTGGTGCCGGTGTAGAAAAGAGCCCCCACGCTCCGCACGGCGTGTCGTCGCTGCCCCCCGAGGGGCCCGGGCTTGCTCGGGGCGGCCCTTCGCTGCGCTAGGCCGTTTCGGGCTCGGTGGTGGAAAAGCTGTCCCGAAACGTGAAGTAGATCGAGGTGAAGAACATGGTCGCCATCAGCAGCGCGACCGGCATCATGGCCACCGACACGAGCTCGGGGCTGCCCACCAGCGCTGCCAGCAGCGTGAACACCAGGCCGGTGGCGATAAACACCGCGGCCCAGACCAGCCCATAAACGGTAAAGGCGCCGAAATTGCGAAAGCAGGCGACGATGCTGAAAAAAAGGCTCTTTAACGGCGGCACGCCATGCCAGTGCACCAGCGCCGGCGCGTGCCAGAACAGCAGCGACAGCGGTAGGTACAGGCCCATGGCGACCCACATGGCGAGCTGGAAATCGGAGGACAGGATCATGTCGCCCGAGACCCTGTCGCCCAGCAGATACATCCGGGCGAACTGGCCGCCGTCGAACAGGGCCGAGATGCCCATCACCAGCAGGAAACCCGCGGCGTAGAGTGCGCCCAGCACCAGCATGGAGCGCAATTGCTGGCGGCCGGCGCGAAACGCGGTGATCAGGATGGAGGGCATCGGGAACTTGCCTTTGGTCGCTTCCTGCGTGGCGGCCATCAGGCCCAGCGTGGCCGCCGGCAGGAGCGCGAGCGCGAGCGCGCCGCCAATGAAGGGGATCAGCGTGGCGATCGACATGATGGCCATGAACATGAAGAACAGGCCGGCCAGCGCGAGCGGCTGTTTGAAGAAGGTTTGTATCCCCAGTTTGACCCATTCAATGCCGGTACGCGCGGGGACGATGTTCAATTTCATGATAGGTGGTCAGCAGGGCAGCAGTTCCGGGGTTGGCATGCAAAAACCGGTTTTGCACGCCGAAAAGGGTGAATTTCAAGTGCGGCCGGACCGGCCGGTGCTGTTCAGAGTGTGACAGGGTGGCGGGTCCGCTCGCGCAATACCCGCTCGAAATGTGATGGATCGTGCGCCTTCAGGATGGCGGCCTCGCGCGGCAGGTGCTGGTCCCACAAGCGCGAAATCCAGAAGCGCAAGGCGCCGGCGCGCAGCATGGCGGGCAGCAGTTGGCGCTCGGCGGCAGTCAAAGGGCGCACCGCGGCATAGGCGGCGAGCAGGCTGTCGGCACGCATGGCGTCGTGCGTGCCGGCTTCCAAGTCAATGCACCAGTCGTTCAGGCACACGGCCAGGTCGAACAGCCAGCTGTCGACGCCGGCAAAATAAAAATCGAACACCCCGGTGAGCACGCCGTTCTCGAACAGCACGTTGTCGCGGAACAGGTCGGCATGCACCGGCCCGCGCGGCAGCGCGGCGTAGGCGGAGGAGGCCGCCACGTGGTTCTGGTAGGCCAGCTCGCTCTGAATCAGTGCCGCCTGCGATGCGCCCAGGTGCGGCAGTACCACCGGCACGGTCTGGTTCCACCAGGGCAGGCCGCGCAGGTTGGGCTGGTGCTGTGCAAAGTCACGTGCGGCCAGGTGCATGCGCGCCAGCAGGGCGCCCACCGCGGCGCAGTGAGCCGGCGTCGGTGCGAGCTCGCTGTGGCCGCGCAGGCGGTTCACGACGGCGGCGGGCTTGCCTTGCACCGTGTGCAGGATGTCGCCGTCCCGGTTCGCCGCCGGGTCGGGCACCGGCAGGCCATGCTGCGCCAGATGCTTCATCAGGTGCAGGTAAAAGGGCAGTTGCTCCGATGTCAGGCGCTCGAACAGCGTGAGCACGTAGTCCTTGGGTGTGCCGTCCTGCTCGGTGGTGACGAAGTAATTGGTGTTTTCGATGCCGCCTTCGATGCCGCGCAGCGCCGTCAACTCCCCCAGGTTCAGCAGGCGCAGCAGCTCGCGCGCCTCGTCGAAAGAGACTTCGGTATAGACAGCCATCGATCAAAACAACATTTCAATATTTCAGGATTTTCCAGACGCGCTGGCCGGCAGGCGCAGGGCTGGCACCGTCACGCGCCGCTGATTCGCCGTGGGTACCGTTGTTCGGCTGGATTTCGTAGGCCGGCACGTTGGCCTTGGGCTGCACGGTGATGCTTTGTGTCTCCCCGCCGTAGCGCAACTCGTCGATGCTGCTGCCCGCGTCCTCGTGGTGGATGCGCTCGATGCGTTGCTCCGGGGCCAATTTGGCGCCGGGCGCAGGGGCTTGCGGCGGCGCCGGCGTCTGGGCCAGGGCGGCGCCGCAGCACACGGCCAGCAACAGGGAAAAATGGGTGAGACGCATACCGTCATTGTAGGCGGCGCACGCGATGTGCGCCTGCGCGGGGCGGCCGTGCACAATCCGGGCATGAGCGACCCAAACACTGATCAAAATAGCCCGAAAAAGACCCTGCTGCTGGTGGATGGCTCCAGCTACCTGTACCGCGCATTTCATGCCATGCCCGACCTGCGCGCCGTGCCGGGCGATCCCGCCAGTGCGGCCACCGGCGCCATTCGCGGCATGGTCAACATGATGGAGCGGCTGCGCAAGGACGTGCGCGCCGACTTTGCCGCCTGCATTTTTGACGCTAAAGGGCCGACCTTTCGCGACGCCATCTATCCCGAGTACAAGCAGCACCGCAGCCCCATGCCGGACGACCTGCGCAGCCAGATCGAGCCGATCCACGAAGTCGTGCGCCTGCTCGGCTGGAAGGTGCTGGCCGTGCCCGGCGTCGAGGCCGACGACGTGATCGGCACGCTGGCCATGACGGCGGCACGGCAGGGCATCGAAGTGGTCGTTTCCAGTGGCGACAAGGATCTGGCCCAGCTCGTCAACGAGCACATCACCATCATCGACACCATGAACGGCAAGCGGCGCGACCTGGCCGGCGTGCAAGCCGAGTTCGGCGTGCCCGCGCACCTGATGGTCGATTACCAGACGCTGGTGGGCGATCAGGTCGACAACGTGCCGGGCGTGGAAAAGGTCGGCCCCAAGACCGCGGCGAAATGGCTGCAGGAGTACGGATCGCTTGAAGGCGTGGTGGCCAACGCCGGCAACATCAAGGGGGTGGCCGGCGAGAATTTGCGTAAGGCCTTCGACTGGCTGCCGACCGCCCGCCAACTGCTGACCGTCAAGACGGACTGCGATCTGACGGACTATGTCGAAGGTCTGCCGGCTATGGATTCGATAGCCATCAATCCAATGGATACGAAGGCATTGAAGGTTTTTTACGAAAAATATGGGTTCAAGGGCCTGGCCAGAGGCCTGGCCGATGAGCCGGGCGCAGGCTCAGGAATGGAGGCCGGAATGGGGGTCGGATCCACGCAGCAAAGCGGAGCTGGCTCTGACCCCCATTCCGAGCGCGCCCCAGGCCTGTTCGATGAACTCGCCTCTCCGCCCGCCCGCGTCAGCACCGTCGCCTACGACACCATTCTTGACTGGGATACCCTAAACGCGTGGCTCGCCAAAATCGAAGCCGCCGATCTGGTGGCCGTGGACACCGAAACCACCTCGCTCGACGAAATGCGCGCCCAGATCGTGGGCATTTCTTTCAGCGTGACGCCGGGCGAGGCCGCCTACATTCCGCTGCGCCACGCGGGGCCGGATGCGCCAGTACAGTTGCCCTTCGACGAGGTGCTCGCCAGACTCAAACCCTGGCTGGAAAACCCGGCCAAACTCAAGCTTGGCCAGCACATCAAGTACGACCGCCATGTGTTCGCGAACCACGGCATCGAGGTGGCCGGCTACGCACACGACACCATGCTGCAAAGCTATGTCCTGGAGGTGCACAAGCCGCATGGCCTGGCGAGTCTGGCCGAGCGCCACCTGGGGCGCAGCGGCATCCACTACGAAGACCTGTGCGGCAAGGGCGCGCACCAGATTGCGTTTGCGCAGGTCGATGTGGCCAAGGCGGCCGAGTACTCGTGCGAGGACTCGGACCAGACGCTGGATGTGCACCGGGTGCTGTGGCCGCGGCTGCAGGCCGACAGTCATCCGGGCAAGGGGCTGCACTTCATCTACGAGCTGGAGATTGCCAGCAGCGAGGCTTTGTTCCGCGTCGAGCGCAACGGTGTGCTGATCGATGCGCCGACACTGGCGCGGCAAAGCGCCGAGCTGGGCGCGCGCATTGTGCAGCTGGAGGCCGAGGCGCACGCGCTCGCGGGCCAGCCCTTCAACCTCGGGTCACCGAAGCAGATCGGCGAGATCTTCTTCACCAAGCTCGGCCTGCCCGTGGTCAAGAAAACCGCCACCGGCGCCCCCAGCACCGACGAAGAGGTGCTGGAAAAACTCGCCGAAGATTACCCGCTGCCGGCCAAGATCCTGGAGCACCGGGGACTTTCCAAACTCAAGGGCACCTACACCGACAAGCTCGCGCAGATGGCGCTGCCGCGCACGGGCCGCGTGCACACGCATTACGCGCAGGCCGTGGCGGTGACGGGGCGCCTGTCCAGCAACGACCCGAACCTGCAGAACATCCCGATCCGCACGCCCGAGGGTCGGCGCATCCGCGAAGCCTTTGTGGCGCCGCCCGGCAGCGTCATCGCGAGCGCGGACTACAGCCAGATCGAGCTGCGCATCATGGCCCACATCAGCGGCGATGAATCGCTCCTGCGCGCCTTCCACGAGGGCCTGGACGTGCACCGCGCGACCGCCGCCGAGGTGTTTGGCGTGGCGCTTGAGCAGGTCAGCAGCGAGCAGCGCCGCTATGCCAAGGTCATCAACTTCGGGTTGATCTATGGCATGAGCGCCTATGGTCTGGCGCGCAACCTGGGCATCGACAACACCGCGGCCAAGAACTACATCGAGCGCTATTTCCAGCGCTTTGCCGGCGTCAAGCGCTACATGGACGAAACCAGGCTGAGCGCCAAGGCCAAGGGCTATGTGGAGACCGTGTTCGGCCGGCGCCTGTACCTGCCCGAGATCAATTCGCCGAACGGCCCGCGCCGCAGCGGGGCCGAGCGCGCCGCCATCAACGCGCCGATGCAGGGCACCGCGGCGGACCTGATCAAGCTCAGCATGGTGAAGGTGCAGCAGGTGCTCGATCAGGAACGGCGCAGTACAAAAATGATCATGCAGGTGCACGACGAGCTGGTGTTCGAGGTGCCCGCATCAGAGGTGGACTGGTTGAAGATCGAGATCCCGCGCCTGATGGCCGGCGTCGCCGATCTCAGGGTGCCGCTGCTGGCCGAGATCGGCGTCGGGCCCAACTGGGATCAGGCGCACTGACCGGGATCAGGGCGCACCGACGCGCCGGCGCTCAGTGGCGCGCCTCGATCGGGTTGCCGTACATCGGCTTGACGCCGAATTGCGTACTGACGGCGTGGGCCACGCCGCAGGCCAGCATGACCGGCACGGTGAGCTGGAACTGGTTGGTCATCTCCAGCACCATCACGATCGCCATCAATGGGGCGTGGGTGACCGCCGTGAGCATCGCCGCCATGCCGATCACGGCCAGCGTGCGCGGGTCGCCGACCCAGGCCAGGGGCAGCCAGAAGGACATCACCTGCGCGATCAGGTAGCCGCTGGTGGCGCCGACAAACAGGGTGGGGGTGAACATGCCGCCAATCGCTCCGGAGCCCGTGCTGAGCAACGTGGCCACCAGCTTGGTAATCAGGATCAGCAGCACCCAGGTCCAGGGCGATCCCCCCTGCAGCAAGTGCGAAATGGTGCTGTAGCCATTGCCCCAGACTTCCGGCACGAACGCCGACAGCAGGCCCACCAGCACGCCGCCGGCGCCCAGGCGCAGCGGCAGTGACCGGATGCGGCCAAAAGCGCTGCGACCGCGGTCCACCAGGGCCAGCATGGCCCAGCCGATGCCGCCGCACACCAGGCCGGCGAGCAGCGCCATGCCCAGGCTGGTCGGCACCAGGTTCACGGTAGGCATCACGTAGAGCGGTGCCGGATCGACCAGGCCAAACATCAGCACCGCCGCCGTGGCCGAGGAGATCAGCACCGGTGCCACCGTCTGGGCCGCCAGAAAGCCCAGTGCGAGTTCCAGCACGAACACCACGCCGGCTACGGGCGCGTGGTAGGCCGAGCCGATGCCGGCGGCGATACCGCACACCAGCAGCACACTGCGCTGCTCGGCCGACAGCGGCGCGACGTGGGCCAACTCGGCGGCCAGCCAGGCGCCCAGTTGCACCATCGGCCCTTCGCGGCCGATCGAGGCGCCGGTGCTCACCGACAAGAGGGACGACAGGCTGCGCACCAGCGTGGTCCGGTTGTTCAGGTCGACGCGGCCGGCGCGTGCGGCCTCGATGTAGTCGAGGTTCACCGCGCCGTCCGGGCCGCGCGCGGCCCAGCGCCAGCCCCAGTACAGCGCCAGCCCGGCCAGCAGGCCGCCCACCGAGCCGACCAGCGCCCGGTGCCACGGTGGCAATGACCGGGCCGCCTCCACCAGGCTGCCGACATGGCCCGTGGTCAGCCACTCCATGCCGGTGATCAGCGCGCGAAAGCCGATCACGGCGCCGGCCGCCAGCGCGCCGGCCAGGATGGCAAAGAACCACAGGACCGGCGTGCTCGCGGCGTCCGCCGCGTCGCGCTCCATTTACTGCATGAACCAGCCGTGGCTCACGACCAGCGACTGGCCGGTGAGCGCATTGCTCGGGAACGAGGCAAACAGCAGCGCCACCTCGGCCACGTCCTGCACCGTGGTGAACTCGCCGTCCACCGTTTCTTTCAGCATCACGTTCTTGATCACTTCGGCCTCGCTGATGCCCAGCGTTTTGGCCTGCTCGGGAATCTGCTTTTCCACCAGTGCGGTGCGCACAAAGCCGGGGCAGATCACGTTGGCGCGCACGCCATGCCTGGCACCTTCCTTGGCAATGACCTTGGCCAGGCCGATCAGGCCATGCTTGGCGGTCACATAGGGCGCCTTCAGCATGGAGGCTTCCTTGGAGTGCACCGAGCCCATGAAGATCACGCTGCCGCCGCGCCCGCTCGCGTACATGTGCGGCAGGCAGGCCTTGGTGGTCAAAAATGCGCCGTCCAGGTGGATGGCGAGCATTTTTTTCCATTCCGCCAGCGTGAATTCTTCCAGCGGATGCACGATCTGGATGCCGGCGTTGCTGACCAGCACATCCACGCCGCCCCAGGCTGTCACGACTTCGGCCACGCCGGCATTGACCTGATCCTCACTGGTCACGTCCATGGCCACGCTCATGGCCCGCGCACCGGTGCCGCGCAGCTCTTGCGCCGTGGCTTCGGCTGCGTCCTTGTTCATGTCGGCGATCACCACTTTGGCACCCTCGCGCGCGTAGGTGATGGCGATTTCCTTGCCGATGCCGGCGGCGGAGCCGGTCACGATGGCGATCTTGTCTTGCATCTTCATGGTTTTTTCCTCTGTAAAAAAATCAGTTGACCAAATAATCGTGCACCACGCGGCCCAGGCCCAGGGTCAGGTCGGCCAGGATGTGCATACCCGAGACGACCTCCAGCACCGGCAGGGCGGCCACGGGGGCCAGCGCATGCTGGAACAGCTCGAGCGCGGCCGGACCCGACCAGGCGCCCTTGACCGTCACGTCCTGCAGTTCGTACTGCACCAGCTCGCAAATGCGCGCCGTGCCATCCACATGCGGAATGATCTTGAGCAGGTAGTTCGGGGCGAGCATGCCGGCAAGCACCGGCGCGGTGGCCAGTGTGCGGTGCTTGTAGCCCATGGTGGCCGTGGCCACGCGGATCGCGCCGTAGTCCAGCGTGCCGACCAGCACGTCCTTGTCCGCCGCGAGCGAGGGCGAGGCAAGCTTCTTGGGAAAGCCCCAGATTTCGCGGCCGCCGGCAATCGGCGCGTCGTCGTTCAGGTACATCGAGTGTGAGTAGCCGCCCGCCACGCCGTTCAGCTTGACGGGGATCACCTGGCCCGACTCGGTGTAGTCGCCAAAGCCGGTGGAGTCCGGCATGCGGATGAATTCGAACTTGACCAGCGGCTCGTCGATGGTGAGCGGCTCCGGCACCACGGCGCGCAGCGCCTCGGGGTCGGTGCGGTAGGTGATGATCAGGTACTCGCGATTGATGAAGCGGTACGGACCCGGCGGGTAGATCGGGCTGGTCAGCGGCATTGAAAAGGCGTTCTTGCGCACATCGTCGATTTTCATCGGGCTTCCTTGTGATGATTGTGGATTTTTGTCGGCGGCGTCAGGTCCAGCACCGTGATACCGGCGGGCGCCCTGCTGCGGGCGGCCCAGCGCGGGCTGGCCAGGCTGCACTCGACGTCGGCCTGGCCCGCGGCCCAGTGTTCCAGCATGGTCTGGCGCGAAAACTCGTAGTCCTTGGACTGCGTCTCGTAGTGCTTGCTGCGGTGGATCAGGTGCAGGATGGTGACGGCGTCGGGTGAACCCGTGGCCAGCAGTTCGGCCAGGTCCGGGTCACCGGCCATGTTGGGCGGCAATTTGGCGGCCAGGCGGCGCGCAGCGGCGCCGATCTTCTGCTGCTCCGCCACCAGGTCGGTGTTGAGCCGCGTGCGGCTGGCAAAGCGGATGTCCTTTTCGCGCTCGGCCACCTCGCTCAAATTGCGCGGCAACCGGCCCCTGGCACTGAACAGGTCCACCTGCAGCACCAGCATGTCGTGCGCGCGCGGCTGGTCGATCACGTACTGCAGCGGCGTGTTCGACACCAGGCCGCCATCCCAGTAAAACTCGCCGTCGATCTCGATCGGCGGAAACCCCGGCGGCAGTGCGCCGCTGGCCATGATGTGGCGCGGGCCAATGGGACCGTGCCGATCCGGGTCGGTCGAGTCGAAGTAGCGGAAGTTGCCAGTGGTCACGTTGACCGTACCCACCGACAGGCGCACCTTGTGGCGCGGGTCCGTGGTGTTGATCAGGTCGAAGTCGATCAGCCGCTCCAGCGTGTGCTGCAGAGGCGCCGTATCGTAGTAGCTCAGGGCCGCGCGTGTGCCCGGCTGCTGAAACGGCGCGGGCGGCATCCGCGGTATAAAAAACCCCGGTACGCCCAGCGCGGCCACCATGGCGGCGCGCGACTCGTTCAATATTTCCCGTGCCTCGGTGCCAAAGCTTTTGGGCAAATCGACAAACTTGAGCTGCGACGACACGCCGTCCCAGAACTCGCGCAGCCGCGCCACACGCCGCTCGGGCGGGTTGCCGGCGATGATGGCGGCATTGATGGCCCCGATCGACACGCCGGCCACCCAGTCGGGCCGCAGGCCATGCGCGTCCATGGCTTCGTAAACCCCGGCCTGGTAGGCGCCCAGTGCGCCGCCACCTTGCAGCACCAGGGTGCAGAGTTCCTCCTTGACGCCCGGATTTTTGGGGGAGGGTGACTTCTTCGAGGGCGATTTTTTTGCTGATTTTGCTGGTGGTGCCACGTGCGTACTTCAATCTGAACGGGATGGGATCAAAACAGTATAGGGCCGGACTATGAAGCGATTCTTAAGGGAATATTGCTTAAACTGGCGTCTGTTTTGATCACGGCCACGCGGAATCATCATGTTGCACAGAGACCTGGAAACCGACTTTGACTCGCTGCGACCCGGCCGCTCCACCGAGGCCGGCGCCAGCCGCCGCACCACCCTGAAGGCCGCGCTGGGCGTGGGTTATTCGGCCCTGGCGCTGCCCCTGATGGCACAGACGGCCATCAAAACCTCCTCCGGGGATCTCAGCGTGGGCGAGATCACGTACAAGGTCAACGGCTTCGAGGTGCCAGCCTACCGGGCCGCGCCCGCGAACGGGACAAATTTGCCCGTGGTGCTGGTGATCCACGAGATTTTTGGCGTGCACGAGTACATCGCCGATGTGGCGCGCCGCTTTGCCAGGGCCGGCTACCTGGCCATCGCGCCCGAACTGTTTGCGCGCCAGAGCGACGACCCGGGGTCCTACGGCGAAATGGCCAAGCTGATGTCGGAAGTTGTCGCCAAGGTGCCCGATGCCCAGGTCATGGCCGACCTCGATGGTGCCGCGGCGTGGGCCGGCGCCAACGGTGGCGATACCTCGCGCGTCGGCGTCACCGGCTTTTGCTGGGGTGGGCGCCAGGCGTGGCTGTACGCCGCGCACGGCAACATCAAGGCCGCGGTGGCGTGGTACGGCCGCCTGGTCGGTACGCCGAGCAGGCTCATGCCCACCAACCCGATCGATATCGCCACCCGCCTGCGCGCCCCGGTGCTCGGCCTGTATGGCGCGCAGGACGCCGGCATCCCCCTTGACACGCTTGATAAGATGAAGACAGCCTTGGCCGCGGGCAATGCCGCGTCCAGCGCCTCGCAGTTCGTGGTCTATCCCGAAGCATCGCACGCCTTCCATGCCGACTACCGCGCCAGCTACCGCAAAGAGGCGGCCGAAGATGGCTGGACGCGCTGCCTGGCCTGGTTCAAGGCGAACGGCGTAGCGTGATGCCGGCCGCCCGGTGCGGCGGCTTTTCCATTAACCTTTCAGGCGCCTGGCCCTTGATGGTCGGGCGCATATAGCTATGACTTTGATAGCAATCTTGGCCGGCACACTGGTGGCCGGCGTCGGCAGCGTCTGGCTCGCGGCCATGCTGAGCTTTCGCGCGCTGGCGCGCTACACCCCGCACATGCTCAGCCTGGCCGCCGGCGCGCTCCTGGCCACGGCCTATATGCACCTGCTGCCCGAGGCCTTCGAGAGCCAGGTCAGCCCCCAGCATCTGTTCATGGCGCTGCTCACCGGTCTGGTGTTTTTCTTTTTGCTCGACAAGGCCGAACTCTGGCACCACGGGCACGAACACCACCACGGCGACGGCGATCACGCGGGCCACGACCATGTGGATAACCACGCGCATGACCACGGCCACGCACACCACCACTTTCCCCCGCGCACCGGCAGCTGGGCCGTGCTCACGGGCGACAGCGTGCACTGCTTTGGCGACGGCGTGCTGATCGCCTCGGCCTTCTCGGCCGACCTGCGCCTGGGCGCGCTCACCGCGCTGGCCGTGCTGGTGCACGAAGTGCCGCACCACATGGGCGACCTCATGGTGCTGCGCCAGAGCACCAGCACCCGCCGCCTGGCGTTCATCAAGGTCTCGCTTGCCGGCGCGGCCACCGCCATTGGCGGGCTGCTCGGCTTCTGGCTGGTCGTGCAGCTGCACGACTTCCTGCCGTACTTCCTGGTGGTGGCTGCCAGCAGCTTCATCTACGTGGCGCTGGCCGACCTGATTCCCCAGTTGCAGATACGCCAGAGCGCCGGGCGCACCGCCGCGCAGATTGCCTGGCTGCTGCTGGGCATTGCGCTGGTCACGGCGGCGAGCCACATGGCGCATGGGTAGCGGAGACAAGCACCTGCCATCGGTCAGAATTCAGGACCAAACCTGCTGCTATCCCATACAGGACGTGAACAATCAGCTATCGAAACTGGAGTACAGGAAGTCCTCGACATGCCCGCCAGGTTTCAGGCAGGGGCACCACCCTCCGGCATCACCGGCCCGGGGATGGCGCAAAACCGGGAAGGCGTGTTGCGCGCGTGCATGAACAAAAAGGCCGCTTCTCGCAAGAGGGCGGCCTTCTTGACGGTTGCAGCAACGGGGCTGCTGCGGGATCAGCGCACCCAGTGGCACACGCGGTGGTGGTGATGCCGGTCCCAATGGCACACCTTATGACCATACGGCGCGGCCGAGGCGATGGTAGGTGCCAGGGCGGCCAGGCCGGCAAAGGCGACGAAGCTGGAGAGAAGCAGGTGTTTGATTTTCATGAGGGTTCCTTCCGGGTGGATGGCATCAAGAGATGCGTGCGCCGAACGACGCACCCCAATGAACGGCGCGCCGGCCCGATCGGATGACGCGATGGTGGTGGCCAGAATGTAAATTTTCGGTGAAGGTGCGGCACTTGCTGGTGCTGGCCGATGGATTTCAGCATGTGCCCATAATCAAGCCATGAATACACCACCACCTGCTCCTGCTCGTTCGACCGACGCCCGGCCGCCGCGCCCGCGTCCCACGCCGCGCCGTATCGAGGTCCAGCACATCCGGCGACTGAGCCCGCACATGGCGCGCATCACGTTTGGCGGGCCCGATCTGGCGGGCTTTGAATGGCGCGGTCCGGCGGGGCACCTCAAGCTGACGGTTCCCGACGAAGGCCAGATTGAAGCGCCGATGCCGCAGGACGATGGCCCGCGCTCGGGCCTGATGCGCACCTACACGCCGCGCAGTTTCGATGCGAAGGCGATGCTGCTCGATGTGGACTTTGTGCTGCACGCCTATGGGCCGGCCGGCCGCTGGGCCTCGCGCGCGCAGGTGGGCGACCGCCTGGTGCTGATGGGCCCGGCGCCGGGCTACAAGATCGACGCGGGCGCCGACTGGTTTGTGCTGGCCGGCGACGATACTGCGCTGCCGGCGATCGAGACGATCCTGGCGGAGTTGCCCGCGCGCGTGAAGGCGCTGGTGTTTGTGGAAGTGGCGGATAGCGCCGAGGCGCGCGAGTTGCACAGCCCCGCCGGCGTGGACGTGCAATGGCTGGTGCGCGATGCCGACCCGGCCGCGGCGGGCCGGGCGCTGGAGGCCGCGCTGCGCGCACTGCCGGCCTTGCCGCCCGGCCCGGGCCGGATCTATGTGGGCTGCGAATCGACGGCGATGCGCCGCATTCGCGATTTCTGGGTCAAGGAGCGCGGCGTGGAGGCCCGCGGCGTGGTGGCGCGCGGTTACTGGAAGCTGGGCAACCCGAACAACCCGGATCGCGATTTCGCCGACGAGCCGGCTCGATGATCTGATGGCCTCATGACGTGAGGCGCGCCTGGCGCCTCAACCCTGCGCGCAGGGCAGGCCCGGCGTGTTGCTCCACTCGCTCCAGCTGCCCGCGTACAGCGCCGTGCGGCCCAGGCCGGCGACTTCCATCGCAATGATGTTGGGTACGGCGCTGACGCCGCTGCCGCAGTGGTGCACCACGCTGGCCGGGTCGCGGCCGGCCAGCAGGGTGTCGAATTCGGCCTTGAGCTGTGCGGCCGGTTTGAACTTGCCGTCGACCCCGATGTTCTGGTTGAACGGGCGGTTCAGCGCGCCAGGGATGTGGCCCGCGACCGGGTCGAGCGGTTCGACCTCGCCGCGAAAGCGCGGCGCGCCGCGCGCATCAATGAGGGTCTGGGTCGGTCGGCCCAATTGGTCTGCTACTGTTTTTGTAGCTACCAGCGAAGCCCTGGCGGGGGCCAGCATGAAGTTCGACTGAAAGTGCGAGGGTTCCTCGCCGCTGGCCGTGGCGCCGCCCGCTGCAATCCAGGCCTGCAGGCCGCCGTCGAGCACGGCCACGTTCTCATGGCCGGCCCACTTGAGCATCCACCACAGGCGCCCACAATAGTTGGCGCCCTGGCGGTCGTACACCACGGCCTGCATGTCGTTGGCAAAGCCCACGCTGCTGAGCCAGATGGCAAATTTTTCGCGCGCGGGCAGCGGGTGGCGCCCGCCCGAGGCCGCGTCCGGCGGCACCTGGAATTTGCCGCTCGCATCGGGCAGGCCATGGGCGCTCAGCGCGGTGTCCAGGTGGGCATAGACCGCGCCCGGAATGTGCGCATCGCGGTATTGCTGCTCGCCCACCGCGGGCTGCATCAGCTCAAAGCTGCAGTCAAAGACCATCAGCGGCTGGCCGCTTTGGCTCAAGGCTTGCAGTTGTTCGACGGAAATCAGGGTGTTGTACATGTCAATTGCTCCACTGTGCGTTGCGCGATCTACGGCGCCTGAAACCGGTGCGGCCAGATGCCAGGGATACCGCGGAACCGGCTTTGCCGGGCCGCCGGTATCGCCCCCTTGAGGGGGCTGAGAGGCCGCGGCTCCAGACCTGCCTGAGCAGGTCTGGACGGCCTCGAAGAGCCACGGCCTCTGGCAGTGGCACTACGCCGCAGGCGCTTCGGGGGTGTTTCATCCTAATGTTCCTCGGCGGGGGCGTGGGGGACGGCGTGCTCGCGCAGCACGGTGGCGGCAATGCCGCTGATCACGATCAGGCCCATGCCGGCCCAGCCCATGAGCTCGATATGGTCGCCAAACAGGGCCACGCTGTAAATCGCGCCAAACACAATGCCCGAGTATTGCAAATTCGCCACCACCAGCGTGGCGCCATGGCTATACGCGCGGGTCATGCACAACTGGCCCAGCGAGGCCAGCACGCCGACCGGGATCAGCCACAGCGCGGACGGCCAGACCCAGGGCGAGATGCCGACCGCCATCATGCCGGCCGCGCCCGCCACCACCGAGCCCACGGAAAAGTAGAACACCACGCGCGTCTCGGGCTCGCCCAGACGCGACAGCGCCATCACCTGCATGTAGGCGAAGGCCGCGCTCATGCCCGAGAGCAGGCCCAGCAGCCCGGCGAAGGCCTGGTGGTGGTCGAAGGTGGGGCGCAGCATCAGCACCACGCCGACAAAGCCTAGCATCACGGTCAGCACCAGCGGACCCTGCTTCTGCACCCGGCCCAGCAGCAGTGAGCCGCCGACCAGGAAGGCGGCGATCCAGACGCTGCTCATGTAGTTGAGTGTCATGGCGGTGGCCAGCGGCAGGTGCGCCAGGGCGTAAAACCACGCGCCCAGCGACATCACGCCGATCAGGCTGCGCCAGGCGTGCATGCCGGGGAAGCGCGTGGCCAGGCTGATGCCGCGCGTGCGGGCCAGCGCCCCCAGGAAGACGACGCCGATCAGGCCGCGGTAAAAAATCAGCTCGGCGCTGTTGAAGGCGCTGGAGGCGAACTTGACGCACACCCCCATGCTGGCGAAAAGCAGCGAGGCAAGAATCATCCACAGGGCCTGCATCAATTCTCCAGTGTTTTGGCCAGCCAGGGCTGGCGTGCCAGGCGTGCCGCTTCGAAGGCGGCGATGGCCGGGCGCTGCGTCAGCGTGGCGGCGATCCAGTCGCCATCCTGCGTCAGCAAATGGCGCTCGCGCTGGCTCAGGTTGAAGCCGAAGGACTGCGGGCCAGCCTGCACGCGGCCGGCCATCAGGTCGATGCCGACGTTCAGCACCTGGTGCTGCGCCATGGCAAACAGGGCGTCCACGTCGCCTGCAGTCAAGGTGATGGCGGCAACGCCGCCCAGCGGGCAATTTTGCCGGAAGATGTCGCCGAAGCTGGGTGCCATGACGGCCTTGAAGCCATAGTCCCGCAGGGCCCATACCGCATGTTCGCGACTGGAGCCGCAGCCGAAGTTGCCGCGCGCCAGCAGCACCGTGGCGCCGCGCAGCGCGGGCTGGTTGAGAACGAAATCCGGGTTGCGCCGGCGTCTGGAATGGTCCTGGCCCAGATCGCCGGGGTCGAGATAGCGCCAGCTGTCGAACAGCACGTCGCCGTAGCCGCTTCTGGCGGTGGAGCGGCCGTATTGCTTGGGGAAGATGGCGTCGGTATCGACGTTGGCGCGGTCCAGCGGCGCCACGATGCCGCTGTGCCGGCCTTGCAGGAACGATGGCATCGGACTCGCCGCGTGTGAGGTCAGGCTTGCACGGGCGCGCGCCGCATCACGCGCCGGTACCACTCGTGGAAGTGCTGCATGCCGTCTTCCATCGGGCTCTGGTAGGGGCCGGCCTCGTTGTCGCCGCGCTGCATCAACGCCTTGCGGCCGGCGTCCATGCGCAGCGCGATTTCGTCGTCTTCCACGCAGGTTTCCATGTAGGCGGCCTGCTGCGACTCGACAAATTCGCGCTCGAACGCGGCGATTTCCTCGGGATAGAAGAACTCGACCATGTTCAGGGTCTTCTGCGGACCCATCGGGTACAGGGTGGACACCGTGAGCACATGCGGGTACCACTCCACCATGATGTGCGGGTAGTACGAGAGCCAGATCGCGCCGTAGCGCGGTGGCTGGCCATTGCGGTAGTTCAGCAATGCCTGCTGCCAGCGCTCGTACACGGGGCTGCCCGCCTTGCCGAGCCGGTTCGCCACGCCCACGGTCTGCACCGAGTAGGCGTCCTTGAATTCCCAGCGCAGGTCTTCGCAGCTGACAAACTGGCCCAGACCGGGGTGGAACGGGCCGACGTGGTAGTCCTCCAGGTAGACCTCGATGAAGGTTTTCCAGTTGTAGTTGCATTCGTGCAGTTCGACCCGGTCCAGCACATGGCCCGAGAAATCGAGTGCGGCGAGCGGGCCCATGTGGGCCAGATCCGCGGCCACGTCCCGGCCGTTGGCCTCGAACAGCAGGCCGTTCCACGCCTGCAGCGGGTAGTCGTTCAGGTTCAGGCAGGGGTCCTGGGCAAAATGCGGCGCCCCCAGCAGGGTGCCGGCCGGGCTGGCCTGGTCGGGGCCGCCGCCGCTGTAGGTCCAGCGGTGCAGCGGGCATACGATGTTGCCGCCCGAGCTGCCCGGCTGGCTGGTCTGCAGCGAGCCGCGGCCCTTGAGGATCAGGGCCTGGCGATGCCGGCAGACGTTGGAGATCAGCGACACCCCCTGCGGCGTGCGTACCAGGGCGCGGCCCTCGCCCTCGGCGGGCAGCGTGTGGTAATCCCCCACCTGGGGCACGGCGCACTGATGCCCCACATAGCGGGGCCCGGGCTGAAAGATAGTGCTTTGCTCGCGCTGGTACAGCGCTTCGTCAAAGTAGCTTGAAACTGGTAGTTGGCTTGCGGCCTGCTGCAGTTGAAGACTTAAATCAGTCATGGTGACCTGACCTAGAGACTCCCCCTATGAAGGGGCAGAAGGGTAGACGCTCAATCCGAAGAGAGAAACGCGGAAAGGGTGGGCCGGCAGCGCCGGGGAAGGGATTCGAAGACCCCAGAAAGGAGTCGTCGATTGTACCCCGCAGGGGCGCTGGCGGGGCGTTCCTGTCCCCAACGCCTAAAATCGGGGTTTTCGATCCGTAATAACCCCATGCCCAAGGCCCCTGCCCAGACCAAGACACCCGCTCCACCCGCCAGCTACGAGGCGGCGCTGGAAGAGCTCGAACAGCTGGTGAGCCAGATCGAGTCGGGCAAGATGCCGCTGGAGCAGTTGCTCAGCGGCTACCAGCGCGGGGCCGAGCTGCTGAAGTTCTGCCGCGACAAGCTGGAGGCGGTCGAAGGCCAGATCAAGGTGCTCGACGACGGCGTGCTCAAGCCATGGACACAAGAGTGAGGCCGCAGGTCGTCGCCCGCAGCGCGCCAGGCTTCGATCTGCGCGCGTGGAGCGGCACGCATCTGGAGAGGGTCGAGCAGGCGCTCTCCAACTGGGTTGTGATGGACGCACCTGCCGGACTGGGCGACGCGATGCGCTACGCCGTGCTGGACGGCGGCAAGCGGCTGCGGCCGCTGCTGGTGCTGGCGGCCTGCGAAGCCGTGAACGGCCATACCGATGCGGCACTGCGGGCCGCCTGCGCCGCCGAGCTGATCCATGCCTACTCGCTGGTGCACGATGACCTGCCGTGCATGGACAACGACGTGCTGCGCCGCGGCAAGCCGACGGTGCACGTCCGGTTTGGCGAGGCCCAGGCCCTGCTGGCCGGCGATGCGCTGCAGGCGCTGGCGTTTGAATTGCTCACGCCGGACGATGGCACGGTCAGCGCTGCGGTGCAGGCTGCCTTGTGTCGCCTGCTGGCCCGCTCGGCAGGGTACCAGGGCATGGCCGGCGGCCAGGCGATCGACCTGGCCAGCGTGGGCCTGGCTTTGAGCGAGGCGCAATTGCGCGAGATGCACCGCCTGAAAACCGGCGCCCTGCTGCAGGGCAGTGTGTTGATGGGCGCCGCCTGCGGTGTCGCCCCGGTGGCTGCCACAGCGGCGCTGGGCGAGTATGGTGCTGCGATCGGGCTGGCTTTTCAGGTGGTGGATGACATCCTGGACGTCACGGCCGACTCTGCCACGCTGGGCAAGACCGCCGGCAAGGACGCGGCGCAGGACAAGCCGACCTATGTGTCGCTGCTCGGGCTGGAACGCTCGCGCGCCTATGCCCAGGCGCTCTTGGCGCAGGCACTCGCCGCGCTGGATGCCAGCGGACTCGACACCAATGGCCAGGCACGGACCCAGGCGCTGCGCGCGCTGGCCGATATGGTCGTGAACAGGGATAAATAAACAATGACTTCGCTGCTGCAAACCATCAACGACCCGGCCGACCTGCGCCGGCTGCCGCGCACGCAACTGCGGGCGCTGTCCGATGAGCTGCGCGCCTATGTGCTCGACAGCGT
Organism: Polaromonas sp. C04; assembly: GCF_002002705.1. GTDB lineage: Bacteria > Pseudomonadota > Gammaproteobacteria > Burkholderiales > Burkholderiaceae_C > Rhodoferax_A. Next base: position 419,856 of record NZ_MUNS01000020.1, read on the forward strand.
GTCCAAAACGGGCGGGCACCTGAGCTCCAACCTCGGCACGGTCGAGCTCACGGTGGCGCTGCATTACGTGTTCAACACGCCGTATGACCGGCTGGTGTGGGATGTGGGCCATCAGACCTATCCGCACAAGATCCTGACCGGGCGGCGCGAGCGCATGGGCTCGCTGCGCCAGCTCGGCGGCCTGTCGGGCTTTCCGCAGCGCGCCGAGAGCGAGTACGACACCTTTGGCACGGCGCATTCGAGCACCTCGATCTCGGCGGCCCTGGGCATGGCGCTGGCCGCCAAACAAAAGGGCGAGGACCGCCATGCGGTGGCGATCATCGGCGACGGCGCCATGAGCGCCGGCATGGCGTTCGAGGCGCTCAATAACGCGGGCGTGGCGGAAGGCAAGCTGCTGGTGATCCTGAACGACAACGACATGAGCATCAGCCCGCCGGTCGGCGCGCTGAATCGGTACCTGGCGCAGCTGATGAGCGGGCATTTCTACGATGCCGCCAAAAACGTGGGCAAGCAGGTGCTGCGCGCCGCGCCGCCGCTGTTCGAGCTGGCCAAGCGGCTGGAACAGCACGCCAAGGGCATGGTGCTGCCGGCCACGCTGTTCGAGCAGTTCGGCTTCAACTACATCGGCCCGATCGACGGGCACGACCTCGACGCGCTGATTCCCACGCTGGAAAACATCAAGCACCTGAAGGGGCCGCAGTTCCTGCATGTGGTGACCAAAAAAGGCCAGGGCTACAAGCTGGCCGAAGCCGACCCGGTGGCTTACCACGGGCCCGGCAAGTTCGACCCGGCAATCGGGCTGCAAAAGCCCAGCACGCCGGCGCGGCAAACCTTCACCCAGGTGTTCGGCCAGTGGCTGTGCGACATGGCCGAGAAGGACCCACGGCTGGTCGGCATCACGCCCGCCATGCGCGAAGGCTCCGGCCTGGTCGAGTTCGAAAAGCGCTATCCCGGCCGCTACTACGACGTGGGCATTGCCGAGCAGCATTCGGTGACCTTCGCCGCCGGCCTCGCCTGCGAGGGCCTCAAGCCCGTGCTGGCGATTTACTCGACCTTTTTGCAGCGCGGCTACGACCAGCTGATCCACGACGTGGCGATCCAGAACCTGCCGGTGGTGTTTGCGCTGGACCGCGCCGGCATCGTGGGCGCCGACGGCGCGACTCACGCGGGCGCCTACGACATCGCTTTCCTGCGCTGCATTCCGAACATGAGCGTGGCCTGCCCGGCCGACGAGAACGAATGCCGCAAGCTCTTGAGTACCGCGTTCGAGCAGGACCACCCGGTGGCGGTGCGCTATCCGCGCGGCGCCGGTGCCGGTGTTGCGACCGAGGCGGGGCTGCGGGCGCTGCCGTTCGGCAAAGGCGAAATCCGCCGCATGGCCACCGGCCATCCGGCGGACGCGTGCAAGGGCATCGCCATCGTGGTCTTCGGCACGCTCTTGTATCCGGCGCTGCAGGCGGCCGACAAGCTCAACGCCACGGTGGTGAATATGCGCTGGGCCAAGCCGCTCGACATCGAATTGCTGCTGCAGGTCGCGGCCGGGCACGAGGCGCTGGTCACGCTGGAGGACGGCGCCATCATGGGCGGCGCGGGCAGTGCCGTGACCGAGGCCCTGAATGCCGCCGGCGTGCTCAAGCCCGTGCTGCAGCTGGGCCTGCCGGACAAATTCATCGAGCATGGCGACCCGGCCAAACTCATGGCGCTGCAGGGGCTGGACGCTGCCGGTATCGAAAAATCCATAACGAATCGCTTTTCAGCCCTTGTGGTGAATGGGCGACCCGCTCTTAAATCTGTAGCGTGACCGTCAACTGCCCAGGTAGGCTTCCTGCACCCTGGGGTTGACCAGCAGCTCGCGGCCGGTGCCGGCGAGCACGATGCTGCCGGTCTCGATCACGTAGGCGCGGTTCGCGATTTTGAGCGCCTGGCGTACGTTTTGCTCGACCAGGAAGATGGTCAGGCCGGCCTGGTTGATCTCGCGCAGGGTGCGGAAAATGTCCTGCACGATGATCGGCGCCAGCCCCATGGACGGCTCATCCAGCAGCAGCACGCGCGGCTTGGCCATCAGGGCCCGGCCAATCGCGAGCATCTGCTGCTCGCCGCCCGACAGGTTGCCCGCCAGGCCGCCGGCGCGCTCCTTGAGCACGGGAAACAGGTTGAAGACGTAGTCGAGGTCGTGCGCCCGGCCGCCCTTGTCGCGCCGCGTGTAGGCACCGAGTTCCAGGTTTTCGCGCACCGTCAGGGTGCTCAAAGTAGCGCGCCCTTCGGCCACCTGCACCACGCCGCTGGCGACAATCTTGTGCGGCGCCATTTTTGTCAAATCGCGGCCATCGAACGTGACGCGGCCCGCAGCCTTCTTGACCAGACCCGAGAGCGCCAGCAGGGTGGTTGATTTGCCGGCGCCGTTCGCGCCCACCAGCGTGGTGATCTGGCCCTCGTGCAGTTCCAGGTCGATGCCCTTGACCGCTTCGATCTTGCCGTAGGCGACCTTGAGACCGCTGACCTGCAAGAGAGGTGCGCGTGTGGTCGCCCCCGCGCTGGCCACTTCGTGCACGGCGCTCATGCGGTTGCTCCCGTGGCGTCCAGGCTGGCTTCGTCCTCTTCGCGGCCCAGGTAGGCCTCGATCACCTGCGGGTCGTTGCGGATCGCGTCGGGGGCGCCGCGCGCGATGATGCGGCCAAAATTCAGCACGGCGATGTCCTGGCACAGGCCCATCACAAAGCGCATGTCGTGTTCAATCATGAAAATCGTGTAGCCGCGCGCGCTGATGTTGCGGATCTCCACCATCAGCTCGACTTTCTCGCTGCTGTTCATGCCGGCCACCGGCTCGTCCAGCAGCAGCAGTTTGGGATTCGTGGCCAGCGCGCGCGCCAGCTCCAGCTTGCGCTGCTCGCCGTAGGAGAGGTTGTCGGCCTTGTCGCTCGCCTTGTGGTCCAGCTTGACCCACGACAGCAGCTCCTGCGCGCGCGCCCGGGCCCGGCGCTCCTCGCTGCGGAACAGTCCGGAGCTGGCGAGCAGGCCGAGCGAGCCGTACTTGAGCTGCGCATGGAAGCCGACCATCACGTTCTCCAGCAGCGACATGTCCTTGAACAGGCGAATGTTCTGGAAGGTGCGGGCCAGACCCAAGCGCGTGATGTCGTGCGGGGTGCGCCCCGCCAGATTCTGGCCGTTGAACTCGATGCGCCCGCTGGTGGGTGGCAGCAGGCCGGTGATCAGGTTGAAGACGGTGGTCTTGCCCGCGCCGTTGGGGCCGATCAGGCCGAAGATGCCGCCCTGCGGGATCTCCAGGTTCACGTCCTGCAGCACCTTGAGGCCACCGAAGTGGCGCGACAGCGCGTCCAGCCTTAGCAAGGTGTTGCCCCCACGCTCGCCCACTGCGTGTGGCTCGCTGCCCCCCGAGGGGGCCCTCACGCCTTGGGACGGCCCGGCGGCGCTCATGCCCGCCACCCGCGTTTGCCAAACCACTGGCGGAAGCGCGCCGGGTCCCAGATGCCCTTGGGCAGGAACAGCACGATCAGCACCAGGATGAAGCCGTTCACGACGCCCCGGAAGTCCTTGAACGCGCGCAGCAGCTCCGGCAGCAGCGTGAGGATCACGGCGCCGATCACGGGGCCGGTCAGGTTGCTGATGCCGCCAAGGATGGCCATGGTGAGGATGTCCACCGCGCGGTCGAAGCCGTATTCGCCCGGGCCGATGAAAAAGGTCAGGTGCGCGTTGAGCGCGCCCGCCAGACCCGCAATGGCTGCGCCCAGCACGAACGCCAGCATCTTGTAGGCGCCCACGTCGATGCCCATCAGGCCCGCGGCGGTTTCGTCTTCCTTGATCGACTCGAAGGCGCGCCCCACGCGCGAGCGGCGCAGCCGCCAGAGCAGGGCCAGCGTGAGCACCAGGGCCAGCGCCACATGCCACCACTGGGTCAGTTGCGGGATGCCGTTGAGTCCGAGCGCGCCGCCCGTGATGGACTCCGCGTTGAGCAGCGCGATGCGCACCACCTCGCCAAAGGCCAGGGTCGCCATGGCCAGGTACACGCCCGACAGCCGCAGCGTGGGTTTGCCAATGATGAAGGCCATGAGCGCGGGTGCCGCCATGCCGGCGGCCAGCACGGCCGGGAACGGCGCGCCGTAGTTCATCGTCAGCAGCGCCGAGGTATAGGCCCCGATGCCCATGAAGGCCGCATTGGCGATGGACAGCATGCCGCAGGCAAGCGTCAGGTAGATGGACAGGGCCAGCAGCGCATTCGTGCCCAGCGAGAGCACCAGGTTGCTGTAGATCGACCAGAAGTTGTTGAACCAGTCCATGATCAGACCTTGCGTTCCTGCAGGGTGCCGAACAGCCCCTTGGGCCGCACCAGCAAAATCAGGAAGAGCAGGCCGAAGGCCACGGCGTCGCGCATGCTCGAGCCGATATAGGCCACCGACAGCACCTCGGCAAAGCCCAGGAACAGGCCGCCGATCAGCGCGCCGCGGATGTCGCCCATGCCGCCCAGGATGATCACGGCGATGCCTTTTTCCAGCATGGACTTGCCCATCAGCGGGTACAGGGCATTGGAAGACAGGCCGATCAACACACCCGCCACGCCGCCGAGCCCGGCCGCGACAAAGGAGGTGAGGTAGAACAAACCCTCGACGTTGATACCCAGCAGGTAGGCCGCCTTGGGCGATTCGGCAATGGCACGCAGTGCGCGCCCGAGCTGGGTCTTCTTGAGGGCCAGCAGCAGCACGGCCATCAGCACGAAGGACAGCAGGATGATGCCGAGATCGAGCGCCGTCAGGCTCAAGCCGCCCAGGCTCAAGGTGGTGTCCGGCACCAGGCCCAGCGGAAAGCGCAGGTTCTCCGCGCCAAAAATGCCCTGGATGCCGTTGGTCAGGATGATGCCCACACCAATGGTGGCAATCATCGGAATCAGGTGCGGTGCATTGCGTGCGCGCAGCGGGCGCAGCACCAGGACGTCGATGAGCAGGCCCATAAAGCCACTGAATCCGAAGGCAAACAGCAGCGCTCCCCACAGCGGCAACGCGAGGTGCGCCACGGCCTGTTCAGCCGCATACGCGCCGACCATATAGACCGCACCATGCGACAGGTTGATGACGCCCAGCACGCCGAAGATGAGCGTGAAGCCCAGTGCAAACAGGGCGTAAACGCTCCCGAGTGACAAGGCATTGACAAGTTGCTGTTCCAGCACGATGGGGTGTCCCGGACAAGGCGCACTAGTGCGCCGGCAAGAAAAAAGACGGCGCGAAAGGCCGCGCCGTCTGACGGATCACTGCAATTATTTCTCGATCACAAACTTGTCGCCCTTCGTCACGCTGACGATCGCCTTTTGTTGCGCGTCATAACCGGCGGGCTTTCCAGCCTTGTCAACAGCACGATGGAACTGGAAGGCGCCGGTGGCACCGGTCCACTTGACGTTGGGCAGCGCATTGCGCAGCGCGCTGCGGTCGGCGGCCAGATCGCCGCTGAGCTTGACCTGCTTGAGCGCCTGCACCAGGATGTGCATGGCGTCGTAGGACTGGGCCGCAAACTGGTCGGGCGCTACCTTGAACTTGTCCTGGAAGGCCTTGATGAAGCTGGTGTTTTCCGCACTGTCGTTGCTGGCCGACCAGGGGCTGCCCACATACAGGCCGTCCGAGCTGCCCTTGGCCAGAGTGAACACCTTGACCGAGTTCATGCCGTTGCCGCCGATGAACGGCACATTCAGGCCGATCTGACGCGCCTGCACCATGATGGGCGCGCCTTCGGCCAGGAGTGCCGACAGCACGATGGCGTCCGGGTTACCGGCCTTGATCTTGGTCAACTGGGCCTTGAAATCGACGTCGCCCTTGGCGAAGGTCTCGGTCGTGGTGACCGGAATCTTCAGGTCTTCGAGTGCCTTCTTGAAGTTGTCGTAGCCGCTCTTGGTGAACACGTCGTCGTTGCCGTACATCACCGCCACCTTCTTGATGTTGGCGTGCTTGATGGCTACCCGCAGGGTCTCGGGCAGCACGTCGGCTTCGGTCACCGAATTGCGAAAGATGTAGTCACCAATCGAGGTAATGCCATCGGCCGTGTTCGAGGTGCCAAAGGCCACGGTCTTGGCGGCCTGGGCGATCGGGTCGGCCGCCTGGGCCGAGTTCGACAGCGTGGGGCCGAACACCATCAGCACCTTGTCCTGGAAAATCAGTTTCTTGAAGACGTTGATGGCCTCTTCCTTCTTGCCCTGTTCGTCTTCAATCACCAGTTGCAGCTTGTCGCCATTCACGCCGCCCGCGGCATTGATCTCATCGGCGGCGAGCTGGAAGCCGTTGCGGATGGAAATGCCGTATTGCGCGGCGCCGCCCGACAGGGCCTCGGCCACGCCGAGCTTGATGTCGGCCGCGTAGGCGCTGGCGCCAAAGCCGGCGGCGAGCGCCAGCGCGAGGAGCGAATTTGCGAAAGCTTTTTGTCTCATTTCAAGATCCTTTATGAATGCAGGTTGAAAGGTTAGCCGGCAATTTTACATCTCGCAACACCGCCTGCCTTGGCAGGGGGGCGAGGGGCTTGGGTGGGTTCACACATGGGTGAATAATGAGCCATGCCGTTTGCCTACCCTCGGGCCAGCCCCGCCTCGATCGACTCGCCCGACATGCGCCGCGCCGGGCGCGACCTGCTGTCGCTTGCGCTGATGGATGCGCGCAATCACACTTTATACCTGTTGGCCCTGTATGAGAAAGCGCTGGGTGCTACAAAAATGGTAGTCACCCAGTCTGCGGAGGCCGAACCTTTGGCGTGGCTGGCAGGCCATATCGGCTGGTTTGCCGAGTTCTGGATCGGGCGCAATACCCAGCGCGCACTGGGCAGTGACTGCCCGCACGAGCCCACGCACCTGGCCTCGATCGAGCCGCAGGCCGACCGCTGGTGGAACCCGCAACAGGCGGTGCCGGCCGATCGCTGGACCCTGGACCTGCCCGACCTGGCCGCTACCCGGGCCTACCTGCTCGACACGCTGGAGGGCACGCTGGAGCTGCTGGAGAAGGCGCCGGACGAAGACCGCGCGCTGTACTTCTATCGCCTGGCGCTGTTTCATGAAGACCTGCGCGGCGAGCAACTGATCACGATGGCGCAGACGCTGGGCATCGGCCTGCCGATCGACGCGCTGGGCGGGCTGCCGGTGCGCGAGCCGCTGCTGGTTCCCGCCACCCGCTGGATGCTGGGCTCGGCGCCCGAAGGGTTTGCCTTCGACAACGAAAAGCCGGCCCATGAAGTGCCCGTGCCCGAGTTCGAAATCGATGCACAGCCCGTGACCTGGGCGCAACTCGTGGAGTTTGTCGATGACGGCGGCTATGACCGGCCCGAGCTGTGGCAGCCGCAGGGCTGGGACTGGCTACAAGCGCTGGCGCAGGCCGAGGGCCGGCGCGGCCCGCGTTATGTGGACCAGATCGGCGTGGCCAGCGGGGCCGTCATGCAAACGCGTTTTGGCAAACCGGCGCGCATGGCCGGCAACCAGCTGGCCATGCACATGAGCTGGTGGGAGGCCGACGCCTGGTGCCGCTGGGCCGGGCGCCGGCTGCCGACCGAGGTGGAGTGGGAGATCGCCGCCCACACGGCGGTGGGACGCGGCTTTCGCTGGGGCGACGTGCATGAGTGGACGGCCGGCACGTTCAAACCCTGGCCCGGCTTCAGGGCCGATCCGTGGGAACAGTACTCGTTGCCGTGGTTCGGGCTGGCCCGGGTGCTGCGCGGTGCCTCGTTTGCCACCCGCGCGCGCATGAAGCATCCCAAGTTCCGTGGCTTTGCGCCGCCCGCGCGCGACGATCTTTTTGTCGGGTTTCGATCCTGCGCCGCTTGAGCGTGGCGTGGCCCGGGCGTCAGCCGCTGGCGCGTGGCCGGGCTTTGGGCCTGCGGTAGTCCCACCACGGCAGCACTTCGCGCATGGACAGCACCTCGCCGCTCTGCGCGGCGCGGTACCCCGCAATGGCATTGAGTTGCGTTTGCCACGATGCGCTGCGCAGCAGCTGCAGCAACGCTTGCGGCCCGGGCTGCGCCAGGGCGGACTTGAGGCACACCAGGTGGTAACGCTCCTGCACCAGGGGCACGAAGCCCAGACCGCGCGCGCGCGCGGCCACTTCGATGCCCAGCCCGGCATCGGCCTGGCCCGCCGCCACGGCATGGGCCACCGCGGCATGCGAAGGTTCGGTGTGCTCGTAGCCCGCGATGTCGGCCGGCGTGAGCCGGGCCTGTGCCAGCAGTTCGTCGAGGACCACGCGGGTGCCCGTCCCCAGGGCACGATTCACAAAGCGCGCGCCGCTGCGTTGCAAATCCTGCAGTGAAGTCAGTCCTTGTGGGTTGCCCGGGGCCACCATCAATCCCTGGGTGCGCTGCGCAAAGCCGATGATCTTGTGCAGGCCCGGTTGCAGCAGCGGCTTGTAGGTGCGCTCGGCCAGCGAGTGCGCACCGGGCCGCAGCTGCGTGTGAAAGCCGGCCATCATGCAGCGGCCCTCGTTGAGCGCGCGGATCGCATCCACGCTGCCGGTGAAGCGGATGTCCAGGTGCAGCGCACCGCGCGCCGCCTCCTGCGAGCGCGCATAGTCGCGCAGCGTGGCCAGGGCAGTGTCGTGGCTGGCGTAAAACGTCAGCACGTGGGCGCTGTCGTCGAACGCCACCGCGAAGGCGCGCTCCAGGTCGCTGCGCAGCGCCTCGATCTGCGGCGCCAGGCGCGCCTGCGCCTGGCGCTCGGCCCACATCAGCTTGGTCCCGAATTCGCTCAGTATTGCCGGCTGACCTTTTTCCCAGATGATGAGCTCGTTGCCGAGCTCGCTCTCCCAGCGCTTGAGCTCACCCCAGACGTGCCGGTAGGACAGGCCCAGCCCGCGCGCCGCGGCGGAGATGGAGCCGTGCGCCGCCACGGCCTGCAGCAGATCGATCAGGGGGTTGCGGATCAGGGCGGGGCCGCTGGTGGCGTCGCGGCCGGCTCCATCCTCGCGGCCAAGGGTGTAGTGGAACTGGAGCCTATGCACGGAACTTCATATGGTCGCAGAAGGTGGGGACGCTTACGATACCGCAAGTTATGCCATCTTTTACCGACAGCGTGGTCACCGCGCTGCTACTTATCTCCAACTTCGATCACGGTCTGCTGACCATTGTGAGCCGCTCGCTGGCCGTGAGCGGCAGTGCCTGCGTGCTGGCCAGCGGCCTGGGTCTGCTGCTGGGGGCCTGGCTCGGCGTTGCGCGCTTCGCGGGCCGCGGCGCCATCCTGACCGTGCTCAACACCCTGCTCGCGCTGCCCTCCGTCGTGGTCGGGCTGGCGGTTTACCTGCTGCTGTCGCGCAGCGGCCCGCTGGGTTTTCTCGGCTGGCTGTTTTCCTTCAAGGCCATGGTGCTGGCGCAGACGGTGCTGGTGCTGCCGGTGGTCGCCGCGCTGACGCGCCAGACCGTGGAGGATGCGGAGCGGGCGCACGGCGAGCAACTGCGCTCCATGGGCGCCGGGCCGCTCATGCGCAGCCTGTTGCTGGCCTGGGACGAACGCTATGCGCTGCTTACCGTGCTGATCGCCTCCTTTGGCCGCGCCGTCTCGGAAGTCGGTGCGGTGATGATTGTCGGCGGCAACATCGATGGCTACACCCGCGTCATGACCACCGCCATTGCACTGGAAACCAGCAAGGGCGATTTGCCGCTGGCGCTCGGCCTGGGCCTGGTGCTGCTGGGCGTGGTGTTGGGCTTGAACGTCGTGATTGCGCTGCTGCTGCGCTGGCGCGAGCGCCTCGACGGCGGCTACGACGTGGCGCGGGTGCTGCCGGCATGAGCGCCGCCCGGCCGTCCGAAGGCGTGAAGGCCCCCTTGGGGGGCAGCGAGCCACGCGCAGTGGGCGAGCGTGGGGGCGGCATGAGCCGCCGGGCCGTTCCCAAGGCGAATACCGCAGCGCGTCGCGCGCAGGTTATCCAATGAGCGCTGCGTGGCCGTCCGAAGGCGCGAGCCAAGTCGAATACCGCAGCGCGTTGCGCGCAGGGGACCCGATGAGCCCGTTGTTCCAGCTCCAGGGGGTCGATGTCCGTTTTGGAGATCTGGCAGCGCTCTCAAAAGTAGAGCTGAACATCCAGAGTGGGCAAGGGGTGGCGCTCATTGGGGCCAACGGCAGTGGCAAGAGCACCTTGCTGCGCCTGTTGCATGGACTGGCCACGCCCAGCACCGGGCACATCCAGCGCGACGCCGCGGTGCGCCAGGCCATGCTGTTCCAGCGGCCGCACATGCTGCGTACGTCCGCCCGCAACAATGTGGCGCTGGGTCTGTGGCTGCGCGGCGTGCGCTGGGGCGATGCCAAGGCGCAGGCGCTGCGGGCGCTGGGCCGGGTCGGACTGGCCCGCGTCGCCGACCAGAACGCCCGTACCCTCTCGGGCGGCCAGCAGCAGCGGCTGGCGCTGGCGCGGGCCTGGGCGTTGCAGCCCGATGTGCTGCTGCTCGACGAGCCCACGGCCAGCCTGGACCCGCACGCCAAGCGCGAGGTGGAGGCTTTGATGGCCGAATTTTCATCGGGGCAGGACGGCCGGGCCATGACCATCATCTTTGCCAGCCACAACCTGGGTCAGGTCAAGCGTCTGGCCAGCCGCGTGCTTTACCTGGAGCGCGGGCAGTTGCTGGCCGACTTGCCGGTGCATGAGTTTTTTAACCCCAACCGCCTGCAGCAAGTGTCCACGGCGGCCCAATTGTTTGTCAAAGGAGAACTCGAATGAAATCACGCACATCTGTCACATGCCACCATCTTTTCAAGCATTTTCGTGCTGCAGCCCTTGTCCGGTGGGGGCTTGCAGCTACGCTTTCGGTAGCATCGTGGAGCGCCGGCGCGCAGCCGGCAGCAGCGGTGGATGCGCAGACCATCGTGATGGCATCGACCACGTCGACCGAGCAGTCGGGTCTGTTTGGCTATCTCCTGCCGGCGTTCAAAAAAGCCAGCGGTATCGATATCAAGGTGGTAGCCGTGGGCACCGGTCAGGCGCTCGACATGGCGCGGCGCGGCGATGCCGACGTGGTGTTTGTGCATGACCAGGCCGCCGAGGAAAAATTCATGGCCGAGGGCTACGGCATCAAGCGCTTTCCCGTCATGTACAACGACTTTGTGCTGATCGGGCCGGCCGCCGACCCCGCCAAGGTCAAGGGCCGCGATATCGTTGAGGCCCTGAAAAAGCTGTCCGCCGCCAATGCCAGCTTCATCTCGCGCGGCGACAAGAGCGGCACCGATGCGGCCGAGCGGCGTTACTGGAAACAGGCCGGCCTGGCGGACCACAAGGGCACGGGCTACAAGGAGTGCGGTTGCGGCATGGGGCCGGCGCTGAACATCGCGTCGTCCACCGGCGCCTATGTGTTGTCGGATCGCGGCACGTGGCTGAGCTTCAAGAACCGCGGGGACCTGACGGTGCTGGTCGAAGGCGACACCAAACTCTTCAACCAGTACGGCGTGATGGTGGTGAATCCTGCCAAGCACCCGCAAGTCAAAGTGCCGCAAGCGCAAAAGTTTGTGGACTGGGTCATCTCGCCCGCCGGGCAGACCACGATTGCCGGCTACAAAATTGAAGGGCAGCAGCTTTTTTTCCCCGACGCCACCCAGTGACCGCACATCATGAGACTTCTATTTCGGGGTGCCGCCATGGCGGCCGTCACAGCGATGCTGGTGGGTTGCGCCAGCAGCAAGGCGCCTGTGACTGCTGAAGCGCCACCCCGCGCGCCGGCGGCCGTGCAGGTGTATGCGGCGGGCAGCCTGCGCGAGGCGCTCACGCTCATCGCCAGCGACTACGAAGCGCGCACCGGCCAGGCGGTGGCGTTGACCTTCGGCGCCTCTGGGTTGCTGCGCGAGCGCATTGAAAAGGGGGAAGCGGCGCAAGTCTTTGCCTCCGCCGATATGGATCATCCCCAGCGTCTGGCGGCCGAACACGGCTGGCAGGCGCCCACGGTGCTGGTGCGCAACGCCCTGTGTGCGCTGACCAGCGACCAGGTCAACGCCGCACCCGCGACGCTGCTGGGGACCCTGCTGCGCCCTGCGATTCGGGTGGGGACCTCCACACCCAAGGCCGACCCGTCGGGCGACTATGCCTGGGCGCTGTTTCGCAAGGCGGACGAGATACAGCCCGGCGCCTACGCGGTGCTGGACGCCAAGGCGCTCAAACTTACGGGCGGGGCCGATTCGCCCAAGCCGCCGCCCGGCCGCGGTACCTATGCCTGGATCATGGAGCAGCGCCGGGCCGACGTGTTCCTGACCTATTGCACCAACGCAATGGCCGCGCAAAAGGAAGTTCCGTGGCTCAAGGTGGTGCAACTCCCGCCCGTGCTGCAGGTCGGTGCGGCCTATGGCTTGACGGTCCGCACCACTGCGCAGCCATCCGCTGTCCAGTTCGCGCAGGCCCTGATGGCGCCGCCTGCGCAGGCGGTGTTCAGGCGCTTTGGCTTCGGTCCGCCGCCTTCAGGTCTTGAGCCGCCTCAAAGGTAATCGCCGCCCGCCTCCTTGGCAAAGCGGCCCGGGTCGCCTTCCCAGACGATGCGCGCGTGTTCCAGCACATAGACGCGGTCGGCGTGGGGCAGGGCGAACGTCACGTTTTGCTCTCCCAGCAGAACGGTGATGGGCGTGGTTTGCCGCAGCTTTTCGAGCGCCTTGGAGAGCTGCTCGAGAATCACGGGCGCCAGTCCGAGTGTGGGCTCGTCGAGAATCAGGATCTCCGGCTTCATCATCAGGGCGCGCCCGATGGCCAGCATTTGCTGCTCGCCGCCGCTGAGCGTTTGCGCCATCTGCGCCTGGCGCTCCTGCAGGATGGGAAACAGCTCGAACAGCCACGCGAGCTGCGTTTCCCGCTCCGCGTCGTCGAGATGCTGGCCCCCGAGGTCCAGGTTTTCGCGCACGCTCATTTCGCCGAACAACTCCCGCGTCTCCGGACACTGCACGATGCCGCTCTTCGCGATCTGGGCTGGTGTCCGGCCGCGCAGCCGCTGTCCGCCCCGCACGATGTCTCCCGTATAGGGCAGGAAGCCGGAAATGGTGTTGAACAGGGTTGTCTTGCCGGCGCCGTTGAGTCCGACGATCGAGACGAATTCGCGTTGATGGATGTGGATCGATACGTTTTCCAGCGCCTGTGCCTTGCCGTAATGCACGCTGATGTTTTCGACCTGCAGCAACGGGATCTTGTCCTTGAAGCTGGTTTCGGGGCGCGCCGAGGTTTCGATGGCGCCGCCGAGGTAGACGCGACGCACGGTCTCGTTGCGCATGACTTCGTCGGCGCGGCCGGTCACGATCTCTTCGCCCAGGTACATCGCGAGCACACGATCGACGAGCGCCGAGACGCTCTTCACGTTGTGGTCAACCAGCAGCACCGCGCGGCCCTCATCGCGAAAGCTGCGTATCAACTCGGAAAAGACGCCGACCTCCGCGAGCGTCAGACCCGCGAAGGGCTCGTCGACGAGAACGACCTTGGGATCTCGCGCAATGGCCTTGGCCAACTCAAGACGGCGCAGATCGGCAAACGCCAGCGTGGGCGGCCGGCGATCCAGTACCGGGCCGAGGCCCACGCGCTGCGCGATCTGCCTGGCGTGTTGCGTCAACGAGGGGTCCGCAAACACCTTCAGCAAGCTGTCGGGCAGCAGCGCCACCATGATGTTTTCAAGCACCGTCTGCCGGTTCAGGGGCCGCGAGTGCTGGAATACCATGCCGAATCCGCGCCGGGCGATCTTGTGGGCCGCAAGCCCGGCCAGGTTTTCCCCCCGGAAGAGGACCTGGCCTGCCGTGGGGCGTTCGATCCCCATGATGCTTTTCATGGCGGTCGATTTGCCCGAGCCGTTGGGCCCGATCAGCCCGAAGATTTCCCCGGCCGTGAGGCTGAAGCTCAGGTTCTTGACGGCCGTCAGGCCGCCAAAGGTCTTGGTAAGTCCGCGGACCTCGAGAATGGGGGCGGCTGGTGCGGCGGGCGTCACGACCGGGTTCCTCGCGACAGGACAACGCCCAGAAAACCGTTCGGGAAGAAAAGTATGACGAGCAGGGCGACGCTGGACACGATGAAGGTCGCGAGCTCTCCGGTTGGTCTCAGGAATTCGCCGGCGACGATCAGGAAGATCGCCCCCAGGGCGGCGCCCAGCACCGTGCGCCGCCCCCCCAGCACTGCGGCAACGATCACCTGGACGCCTACGGCAATATCGACCACCGTGCCGACCGACGCGGTTCCCATGTAGAACACCAGCAGGGCGCCCGCCAGCCCGGAAAAAAATGCGCTGACGATGAAGGCGGCGAGCTTGTGTTTGATGATGTTGAAGCCCAGTGCGCCGGCCTGCACGGGATCCTGTCCGCTGGCCTGCAAAATCAGGCCGACCGGCGACTGCGCCAGCCCGAACAGGATGGCGCCGCTCAGTGCCATGAAGCCCAGTGCGATCCAGTAATTGACGCCGGCATCGATGGAGAGCACATCCGGGATCGTGAGTCCGATTTCGCCGCCCGTGAGGTCCGCAAACACGACGACGAAACTTTGCAGGATCAGGACCGCCACCAGTGTCGTCAGTCCGAAATACGGCCCGCGCAGGCGCAGCGCCGGCAGCGCCAGCACGAAGCCCGCGACGACCGCGGCCAGGGCGCCGGCCGCAACGCATAGATAGAGTTCAAGACCATAGTGGCTGTTGAGGATTCCGGCCGTGTAGGCTCCCACGCCAATCAGAAAGGTCGGGCCAAAATTGACCTCGCCCGCAAAGCCGAACAAAAGATCCCAGCTCATGGCGAATACGCCAAAATAATAGGCAACCGTCAGCAGCCCCAGGATATAGGCTGACACATACCAGGGCAACGTCGCGGCAATGGCGAGCACTGCCAGCGTGACCCACAGGAAGGGTGACCTGATCCGGCTTCGCATGGCTATCTTCTCCCCAGCAGGCCTTGCGGCCTGATATACATGACGACGATGAGCAGCAGCAGCGCGGGAATTGTTCGATAGGCGGGCGATATCAGATAGGCCGTCATCGTTTCGAGATAGCCGACCACATAGGCGGCAATCAACGACCCCGAGACACTGCCAAGACCTCCGAGCACGACGATGGAAAAGGCGCTCGCGGTGAGCGGCCCGACACTGTAGGAGCTGACGCCCAGGAACATGCCGAGCAGTACGCCGGCGATGCCGGCCAGAATGCCGTAGATCGCCCAGACCACAATGTAGATATGGGTCAATTCGTGCCCGAGCAGGGTGACGCCACGCGGATTCATCGAGGCCGCCAGCACGGTTTTCCCCATCTTGGTCCGGTTCACCAGCAGCCACAGCAGACCGATCACCATCCAGCAGATGATGGCAGTGAAGATTTCATTCTTCGGCGTGCGCACGCCCAGGATGGAAACCACTCCCTCGACGATGGGCAGAACGGTTTTGGCATTGTTGGTGAAGAAATAGGCAATCAGCTCCTGCAGCATGATCCCCCACAGCAGCGTCGCGGTCAGGATGAAGATTTCTTTTTCTTCGTTGGGGATACGCCTGGAGCGCTGGATCGGTTGGACGACCGCGAAGTAGGTGGCGAGCGCGGCGATCAGTGCCGTCAGCAGCCCCACCAGCGCACCCGCATAGGTGTCGAGGTGAAGCACATTTCCCGCAGCCCATGCGGCCACCGCAGCCGTGACCATGACGGCACCATGCGACAAATTGAGGACGCCAGACACCCCGAAGATCAGGGTGAAGCCGGTGGCTCCAAGCGCGTACAGCGCGCTGATGGCAAAACCGTCAATCAGGATTTGTAAGGCAAGCATCTGGAATGGCCGGCAAGCAGGCCGCCTCAACGTGTTGGGAAAAGGGCACGGCGATGCGCCGGAGCGGGCCCCGGCGCATGGCGATGGTCGGAACTACAGGCCGGCGCCGAGTTTGACGAAGCTCGGGAATTTGAGCGTTCCCTTGGCGATTTCCTTGGGCCAGACGGTGACTTGTTTGCCGTCCTGCCATTGCGACATGAGGCCGGTGATCAGGCCCTTGCCGTATTTGATTGAGTGTGTGAACTGGTCATCTTTGCCGTAGAACTGGACGCGGCCAATCGTGCCTTCCCAGTCGGTCTTTTCAAGCGCTGCCACCAGCTTGTCCGCATTGGTTGATTTGGCGCGATGAATGGCGTCGGCAATGAAGTACACCTCGTCATACGCGGTGTAACCCGCATAGGAGGGAAAGTTGCCAAAGCGCTTCTTGAAGCCGTCGCTGAACGGCAAGGTTTTTGGCGTGACGGCGGCGTCGGGCGCGGACACTGCCTGGAAGATGACCCCAGCGGCCGCGCCGTTGGTGTCATTCCAGAAGGTGCTGTTGGACGCTTGCGAGCTGATCCCCAGCATGGGAATGGGTACCTGCTGCGTCTTCCACTGCACCGTGGGCTGGACACCGACATGCGAAATACCGGTGATGATGACGTCGGGCTTGGCGGCCTCGATCTTGCTGAAGATGGGGGTGAAATCCGTCGTGTCGGGCGAGAAACGGATGTGATCGAGAACCTTCAGTCCAATCTTGGGCAGGCACTCTTCATATGCCACGTCGAGTGGTTTGGTCCATGCCGCGTCTTCGCTCATGATGACTGCGGATTTCATGTGCTTGCCGTCGACCAGCAGTTCCTTGGCGGCGTCGCAGACCGAGTGTGCGAGGGCGGCGGAGGTCAGGTAGCCATGAAAGGTGTATTTGTTTTTCTCGTAGTCCTTGTGCACACTCAGGCTGATTTCGTTGGAGGCGGCGCCCGGCGTGATGAACGGCGTCTTCAGGCGCGCCGCCCAGGGCTCCAGCGCCAGCACCACTTCGCTGATGTAGCTGCCGATCACCGCAACCACTTTATCTTCGTTGACCGCGCGCTGAAATGCGCGAACCGAATCGGCGGAGGAGCTGTGATTGTCGTACGTGACGATTTCGATCTTGCGCCCATCGACGCCGCCCTTGGCATTGATTTCATCGGCGGCCATCTGCGCTGCCTGCGGAATCGAAGCTCCTGCAATCGCCTGCGCCTCCGCGATCACGCCGATCTTGATGGGAGGATCGGCGGCAAAAGCCAGTGTCGGGACACTCGCGCAAAACGCCAGGGTGGCCGCACCCAGAAGCTTGCCCAGTGGGCAGGAAGAGTGAAGTGGAACAAATTTCACCATCATGGTGTGTCTCCAAATTTTTGAGTTTTTTATTTTGGGCACTTCAAACTTGAAGCGCATCCGGGTAACCCAGTAGGGTGCGCGACTGCTTTGCCCCCGGCGTTTCACGATGTGGTCAGGGGCCGCCTCTGCGGCCTATCCCAGGATGGCCACGCCCTTGATCTGCGCAAACACCGTCTGACCCACCGCCAGCGCCAGCGCGTCGGCCGACTTGCGGGTGATGCGGGCCAGCAGCGGGCTGCCGCCCGCATCGAGCCGCACCATGACCTGGCCGGGACTGTCGCTGGCGAGTGCCATGATGGTGGCCGGCAGGATATTGAGGACGCTGGTGCCCGATTGCCGCTGCAGCGTGAGGCTGACGTCGCGCGCCTGAATGCGAACCCGGATGGCGTGACCCACCTGGATCGTTTGCTGGGGCAGGCTGAGCTGTCCACCAGAGAAATCGGCCAGCGTCAGGTGATAGCCGGCCTCGTGGCGGGCGACGGTGGCGGTGATCACGGCGCCCGCGCTGTCGCCGTGGGCCAGCGGCAGGTCCAGCCGCGTCATCAGATCAAAGGTGGCACCGCTGGCGACCACTTTGCCTGCGCCCAGCAGCACCATGTGATCGGCCAACCGGGCAACTTCGTCCGGCGCATGGCTGACGTACAGCACGGGAATATCGAGTTCGCCGTGCAGCCGTTCCAGATAGGGCAGGATTTCGGCCTTGCGTTTGGCATCCAGTGCAGCCAGCGGCTCGTCCATCAGCAAGATGCGTGGACTGGTGGCCAGTGCCCTGGCAATGGCCACGCGCTGGCGCTCGCCGCCCGACAGTGTGGCCGGCGAGCGCTGCATCAAGGGCCCCATGCCCAGCAGTTCCACCGCTTGTGCCAGCGACACGCGCCGCTGTGCCGGCGGCACCCGTTTCATGCCGTATGTCATGTTCTGGGCCACCGTGAGGTGTGCAAACAGGCTGGGCTCCTGGAACACGTAACCCAGCGCGCGCTGGTGCGTGGGCACGAACAGGCCGCGCGCATCGTCCTGCCAGACCTCGCCATTGACTTCCACATAGCCGCCCCGGGCGCGCTCCAGCCCCGCGATGGCGCGCAGGCAGGTGGTTTTGCCCGAACCGGAGGGGCCGAACATTGCGCTGACCTTGCGTCCCGGCAGGGCAAGATCGACGTCGAGCGCAAAGTCGGCGTAGTTCAGTTGCAGGCGCGCCAGCACCGCGGGATGGCCGTCGGTGCTCACCGGCTCAATCCGGTTTTGCGCTGCCCTGTGGGGTTCAGCGTGTACAGGCCCAGCAGTACGGCAAACGAAAATGCCACCATGCCGGCCGACAGCCAGTGCGCCTGCGTGAATTCCAGTGCTTCGACATGGTCGTAGATTTGCACCGACACCACGCGCGTCTTGTCGGGGATGTTGCCGCCGATCATCAGCACCACGCCAAACTCGCCCACGGTGTGCGCGAAGCCCATCACGGTGGCCGTCAGGTAACCCGGTTTGGCCAGTGGCAGCACGACGCTGAAAAACGTGTCGAGTTTTGAGGCGCGCAGCGTGGCCGCGACCTCCAGCGGCCGCTCGCCGATCGCCTCGAACGCGTTCTGGATCGGCTGCACCACGAACGGCATGGAATAGAGCACCGAGCCCACCACCAGGCCGGCAAAGGTGAACGGCAGCACACCCAGCCCGAGCGACTGGGTCAGCTGGCCGAGCGGCCCGTTCGGCCCCAGGGTCACCAGCAGATAAAAACCGAGCACACTGGGTGGCAGCACCAGCGGCAGCGCCACCAGCGCACCCGCCGGGCCTTTCCACCAGGAACGCGTGCGCGACAACCACCAGGCCAGCGGCGTGCCCAGCACCAGCAGGATCAGCGTGGTCAATCCCGCCAGTTCCAGCGTCAGCCTGATGGCGCTCCAGGCGGCGTGACCCAGCGCATCAGCGGGCAAGTGCGCCTCCCCGTCGTTGGGCTGGCGGGGCAGGGCGCCTAGATGCCATAGCCATAAGAGAGGATCGCCGCGCGGGCCTTGTCACCCTTGAGGTAGGCGAGCAGGGCTGCCGCAGCCTGGTTGTCCCTGGCGCGATTGAGCTGCACCGCGTCCTGGCGCAGCGGGGCATGCAGATTTTCCGGAACGATCCAGCCGGAGCCGCTCTTGATCTTGCCGTTCTCGAAGACCTGTGACAGTGCCACAAAGCCCAGCTCTGCGTTGCCCGTGGAGACAAAGCTGAAGGTCTGGCCAATGCTCTCGCCGGTCACGAACTTCGGTTGCAGGCTGGCCAGCAGACCCAACTGCGTCAGCGTCTGCACTGCCGCGGCGCCATAGGGCGCGAGCTTGGGCGACGCGATGGCGATGTTCTTGAAATTGTTCTTCTTCAATACATCGCCCTGGGCGTCCACCACGCCAGCCTTGGCCGACCACAGCACGAGCTTGCCTGTCGCGTAGGTGAAGCGGCTGCCGGGCACGGCGTCGCCTTCCTTTTCCAGCCGGGCGGGGGTGGCTTCGTCCGCCGACAGGAACACATCGAAGGGCGCGCCGTTCTTGATCTGCGAATAGAACTTGCCGGTGGAGCCGAACGACAGCTGGGCCGTGTGACCCGTGTCCTTTTCAAAATCCGCCGCGATGGCTTTCATCGGCTCGGTGAAGTTGGCGGCCACGGCGACCTGCACGGTTTCGGCGCGTACCGTGGCAGACAGGACCAGCGCCAGCACGGTGCACACGAAGTGGGGAAGGCGTGGCGTCATTGGCAGATCTCTTTCGCTATTACTTTGATGAATAGCGAAAGTCTAGCATTGGAAGGGGCGGCAAGGCGCGGGGGCCTTACCGGTATTACGCGGCCCCAACAACCGCGTGATCAGGGAAAACCCTATATTATCCCGACGCTCACTCGGTGTCCTGCCGACGCAAAGGAGTTCGTTTGACCCAAAGTATGGAAACGCTCCAACACCCCGCCGCCAGGAGGCCGTCAGGCCTTGCCCTGTTCAAGCGACTGATGGGCGTGCCGCCGGCCCGGCTCAATCTTGCACTGCAAGGCGGCGGCGCGCACGGGGCCTTCACCTGGGGCGTCCTGGATGCGCTGCTCGACGATTCGCGCATCCAGTTCGAGGGACTGAGCGGCAGCAGCGCCGGCGCCATGAACGCCGTGGTTTTTGCCGATGGCTGGATGAAGGGCGGGCGCGACGGTGCGCGCCAGGGCCTGCTCGATTTCTGGACGCAGACCGGCAAGCATATACCTTGGGGAATGATGACCCAGGGCGAGGGCGACGCGATCAGCCTGTCGCCGGCCGCCAGGCTGCTGACAAGCTGGGCCGGCTACTTCTCTCCATCGCAGCTCAACCCCCTGGGCCTGGACCCGTTGCGCGATCTGCTCAACGCCCAGGTCGACTTCGAGCGCTTGCGCAGCCACAGTCCGTTCAAGCTGTTCGTCGGCACCACGCAGGCGAACACCGGAAAACTGCGGGTGTTTCGGGAAAGCGAACTTAGCGTCGATGTGCTGCTCGCCTCCGCCTGCCTGCCCAAGATCCATCACCCGGTGGAGATCGATGGCGAGCCGTATTGGGACGGCGGCTATTCGGCCAATCCCGCGGTGTTTCCGCTGTTCTACGACTGCGATTCGCGCGATGTGCTGTTGGTGCTGCTGAGTCCGCTCGAGCATGAAGGCACGCCGCGCACGGCCCCGGAGATCGAGGCGCGCATCGTCGAGCTGGCGTTCAGTGCCCACTTCATGCGCGAAATGCGGATGGTCGCCCGGGCCATTGAATTCTCGGGCCCGACATTCCTGACGCTCGGACGGCTCGAGCGGCGGCTGCACAAGACGCGGTTTCACATGATCGATTCCGCCCATCTGGCGAGTCTGCAGCGCACCGAGACCAAGCTGCTGGCCTACGCCCCGTTCCTCGACCTGCTGCGGGGGCAGGGGCGCGAGCGTGCCAGCAACTGGCTCGCGGATCACGGCGACGCTGTTGGACGGCGATCGACGGTCGATGTGAAGAAGTGTTTCGCCTGAGAGCGGCGTTGCCCCGCTCAGCGCTCGTCGCTGAACCCGATGGACACATGCGTGCCGTCGCAAAACGGCTTGTTCTTCGAGGCGCCGCAGCGGCACAACGTCATGCGGTTGCGCGCTTCGTATTCGAAGCCGTCAGCGCTGACCAGTTGCACACCGCCGCGCACCGCGAGGGGCCCGGAGCAATTTTTGGCGGGGTCTTCGATCAGGCGTACCGAAGGCTCGTATTTCGGCTCGATGGGCTGGCCGGTCGCGTTGTCCCACGCCACCAGCCGCCCTGACGGGCAGTCACAGGTCTGGCGCACGAAATGCCCGCGCGCGGCCGGCTTATCCGTTTCGTTCACGAGATTCCATACTTGCCCATGCGGATCGCAAAAGCGCGCAAACGCGCACAGGCTCTCGGCATCCGTCAGCGACATCGTCGGGCCCCGAATCACCCGGGCTTGCTCCAGATAGGGTTGACGGCTCGCCGTTTCGGTGCCGTCAAATCCGACCTTCGCGTGGGTGCCGTCGCAAAACGGTTTGTTGGAGCTGTGGCCGCAGCGGCACAGCGCGTATTGCGCCTGGGCTGGGTAAGTCGGCCCCGGTTCCCATTTGATCGACTCGCCCTCGTCGTTGGTGCCAATGACCTCCTTGCCGAGCGGAACGCCGCCCGAGATGAGATACGGGCCGTTCTTCGTGATCTTGATTTTCGCGCCTGCGGGTTGTTGCGGATCCATCGGAGGCCTCCAGTTGGCGAGCGTGAGATGACGCGTTTCGCACAATGCGTTACTGTAGCGAATCACGGCATCGGCGCAAGGCCCTGCAAACCATTTGCAGGCATGGCGGCAGGCGATGCCGATCCGGAGTTTTCAATGCTGACCCGACTGCACGAGACCATCCATGGTTGATACAACGCCCAAGCCGACCGCATGGGTTCTTGCCGGCGGCGGCAGTTTTGGCGCCATACAGGTCGGCATGCTGCGCGCTCGTCGCGCACGGCCTGTTGCCCGACCTGGTGATCGGATCATCGGTGGGGGCGATCAACGGTGCTTACTGTGCCGGCGCACCGAATGCGGCCGGCATCGCGCAGCTCGAAGCCCTCTGGCGCGGCCTGCATCGCAGCACGGTTTTCCCCATTGCATGGCGCAGCATGTGGGGATTCGGCGCCAGCGGCCCGGCTGTCGCCGTCGAACTGGGCGCCAGGCGGGTGACCGTACTGCCCACGGGCCTTGCCTGCGCCCTCGACACGCCGCCGCGCGGCGCCATCGCCAACGCCCTGCACGCGGTCGCCCTGCTCATCGCGCATCAGCTGGCCAGCGAGTTTGAGCCGTACCACGCGGCGGCGGAGATCATCATGGTGCCGCCGCTGTGTCCGCTGACGGCATCGCCCTACGACTTCTCCCATGCCGGAGCTACCCACGGTGCGTGCCTTTCGCTGGTTGAAAATACCTCATGTCCAAACCTCGTGCTCCCGCCGTCTCGTACAGCACCGCCCTCGGCCACGCGTCTGCCGACAAGCGCATCGAAATCCTGCGCCTGATCGGGCGCAGCGGTTCCATTTCGCAGGCGGGGCGCGAGGCGGGCGTCAGCTACAAGGCCGCCTGGCAGGCGATCGACACGCTGACCAATCTCGCCGGGGTGGCCCTGGTCGAGCGGTCGGTGGGCGGAGCGGGCGGCGGCGGCGCCAGCGTCACGGCGGCCGGCCGGCAGTTGCTGACGCTCGCCGACGAACTGGAGCAGGCGCGCGCTCAGGTGCTGGCCCGCTTTCAGCCGCGGGGCGACTCGCAAGCTGCCGGCATGCCGCCCGCGCTGACGCAACTCCCGGTGCGCACCAGCATGCGCAACCAGCTGCCCTGCAAGGTCCAGGCGCTGGATCTGCAGGGCCAGATTGTGCGGGTATGGCTGCAACTGGCCGGTGGCGCGGCGCTGGTGTCGCGCATCACGGTGGAGAGCGCCGAGCTGCTCGGCCTGCGCGAAGCACTGCCGGTGCTGGCGCTGTGCAAGGCCACGGCGGTCTCGGTCGGCCGCGCGGCCGACGCCCCAATCCTGCATACGGCAAATGTGCTGGCGGGGCGTGCCAGCCGTGTGGCGCGCGGCCCCACCGGTGATGAAGTCGCCGCCCAGCTCGATGGCGGCTTGCAAATGGTCGGGTTTGCAGCGCCGGCCAGCGGGTTGCGCCCGGGCAGCCGCGTGGCGATGACGGTCGAGGAGTCGGCACTCGTGATTGCCCTGATCGACTGAGGGTTTGCTACCAAAATAATAGCATCTTGTGAAGGCGTGGCATGGGTTAGTGGCGTTTTCCGTTGCCAAGTTTGCGGTACACCGTGGCGCGGCTGATGCCCAGCAGGCGCGCGGCCCGGGCCACGTTGCCGCGGGCGTCATCCACGGCTTTGCGGATCAGTGCGGTTTCCACATCTTTCAACGGCCTGTTGCCGTTGCCGAGAATATCCACGCCAGCCTCCATGTGGTTCACCGCATCGGCGGGCGCCATCGGCAGCGCGTTCAGGCGCAGGCCACTCCACAGGGGGACTTCCATCGTTGGTTCCTGCCGCAGCACTGCATCAAACAGGATCTGGTAGGGCAAGCCAAAAACATCTCCGATATGCACACGCGCCGGCGTGGCAAGTTGTGACGCCATCTGGCGTGCAATCTGGTTGGCGCCGACCACCCAGCCATCGTCATCCAGGCAAACCATGCCATCGGCATCGAAGCCCAGGGGGTGGCCCGGCCAGTTCAGCCGCACCAGCAACCGGTGTGGCTGGCTGAGCAGCAGGGCGTTTTCGATGCGGCAGGCCGACTGGGCCGCCAGATGCTTGAGTTCGGGGCGTTCCACCGCCTCAATTCCGGTCAGGTCGAGCATGCCCGCGCAGCGCCCGTCGGGTCCGAACAAGGGCGCGCCCGCGCAGCTGTAAAACGAAGTGGCCGAGAAAAAGTGCTCGCCCCGGTGCAGCCAGACCGGGCGCAGTTCACCCAGGGCGGCACCAATGGCCGAAGTGCCGATACTGCGCTCGGACAGATCCACGCCGATGCGGGCGATCGCATCGGCGCGGTGATCACTGCGGTCGATCGCGCCGCTGACATCCACCACCACGCCCTGCGCATTGGTCAGGATGACGAAATAGCGGGTATCCACGATAGCCCGCCCCAGCTTTTCCAGCACCGGGCGGGCAGCTTGCACGAGGCTGTGGTTGGCCTCTTCGGTGTGCCGCTGGAGCTGCGGAGGGACCACATCAAATCCCACCTCCTGCTCGGGCCGCAGGCCGCTCGACAGGCAGCGCCGCCATGAGCGCTCGATCCACGACGCCGACAATGCCTCGTGCGGCGGTTGACTCTCGTCCAGCACGGCGCGGCGGGCCCGATCAATCTGCTGGAGGCGTTGTTCAGGAGACCGTGTCAGGACTTGCTGCATGGGGTGCTCCATGTTGTTTCATTTTGAGAATTTCATGTTGATCTTGACATGAAGCTAGGGTTTAGCCTAGGGTGACTCCTGGGTTTCGCTTGAACAATCTACTGGCATCGAACAAACTACTTCCTTGCTAACAGGAGACAAGTCTTATGCAAGTTCAACTCAAAGTCAACGGAAAGAGCTCCACCCTTGACCTGGCCCCCAACACGCTGCTGGTACAGGTGCTGCGCGAGCATCTCAAGCTCACGGGCACCCACGTCGGCTGCGACACTGCCCAGTGCGGCGCCTGTACCGTGATCATGAACGGGCATGCCGTCAAGTCATGCAACATGCTGGCGGCGCAGGCCAGCGGGGCCGACATCACCACCATCGAGGGACTGGCGCAGCCGGACGGCACCATGCACCCGATGCAGGCGGCATTCAAGGAATGCCATGGGCTGCAGTGCGGGTTCTGCACGCCCGGCATGGTGATGAGCGCGATCGACTTGTGCCAGCAGCATCCCAAGGCCACCGAGTCCGAAATCCGTGAACTGCTCGAGGGCAACATCTGCCGCTGTACGGGTTACCAGAACATCGTCAAGGCCGTGCAGCAGGGCGCTGCGGCCATGGCGGCCTGATTCACTGCCTGAACTATCCAAGGAGTACAGAACATGGGTGCACCCGATTTTGCCAGCCTGCCGCACATCGGCGAGGCGGTTCGCCGCAAGGAAGATTACCGCTTTCTCACCGGGGGAGGCCAATACACCGACGATGTGAACCTGGCGAACCAGCGCTATGCCGTGTTTGTGCGCTCGCCGCATGCGCACGCGGCCATCAAGAGCATCGACGTCAGCAAAGCCGAGGCCATGCCCGGCGTGGCCAAGGTCTTCACCGGCAAGGACGTGGAAGGCAAGATGGGCGGCCTGCCTTGTGGCTGGCTGATCACCAGCACCGACGGCACGCCGATGAAAGAGCCGCCGCATCCGATCCTGGCCCAGGGCAAGGTGCGCTACGTGGGGGACCATGTCGCCATGGTGGTGGCCGACACCCTCGAGCAGGCCAAGAACGCTGCTGAATCCGTGGAGGTTGACTACGACGTGCTGCCTGCCGTGGTCGATGTGCGCGATGCTGCCAAGGGGACGGCGCTGCACGAGGCGGCACCCGACAACCATTGCTACAAGTGGGCGCTCGGCGACAAGGCGCAGGTCGATGCCGCTTTTGCCAACGCCGCGCATGTCACCAAACTGGACCTGGTGAACAACCGGCTGATTCCCAACGCCATGGAGCCGCGCGCCGCGATCGGTTCGTACAACCGCGCCAGCGATGAGTACACGCTGTACGTGTCCAATCAGAACCCGCACGTCGAACGGCTGCTCATGACCGCTTTCGTTTTGGGCCTGCCCGAGCACAAGGTGCGCGTGATCGCGCCCGATGTGGGCGGCGGCTTCGGCTCCAAGATTTACCTCTATGCCGAAGACGTGTGCCTGACCTGGGGCGCCAAACAGCTCAACTGCGCGATCAAGTGGACAGCCGAGCGCAACGAGAGCTTTGTCAGCGACGCCCATGGCCGCGACCACGTCAGCCACGCCGAAATGGCGATGGACAAGGACGGCAAATTCCTCGCGATGCGCGTGCATACCGACGCCAACCTCGGGGCCTACCTGTCCACCTTCTCCACGGCAATCCCGACCATCCTGTACGGCACGCTGCTGGCCGGCCAGTACACCTGCCCGCAGATCTACGTGGAGGTGGACGCCTGGTTCACGAATACGGCACCGGTGGATGCATACCGCGGCGCTGGCCGGCCCGAGGCCACCTACCTGCTCGAGCGCCTGGTCAGCCGCTGCGGCTGGGACCTCGGGCTGTCGCAGGCGGACATCCGCAAGCGCAACTTTATTACCCAGTTCCCGTACCAGACACCCGTGGCGCTGCAATACGACACGGGCGACTTCCACGCCTGCATGGACAAGGCCCAGGTGCTGGCCGACGTGGACGGGTTTGACGCACGGCGCAAGGCCAGCGAGGCCAAGGGCTTCAAGCGCGGCATTGGCTATTCGAGCTACATCGAGGCCTGCGGCCTGGCGCCTAGCAACATCGCCGGTGCGCTTGGAGCGCGTGCCGGCCTGTTCGAATGCGGCGAGGTGCGCGTGCACCCGACCGGCAGCGTGACGGTGTTCACCGGTTCGCACAGCCATGGCCAGGGGCACGAGACCACCTTTGCGCAGGTAGTGGCGGCGCGTCTGGGCATCGCAGTCGACGCCGTGGACATCGTGCATGGCGACACCGGCCGTGTGCCGTTCGGCATGGGGACCTACGGTTCGCGCTCGCTCTCGGTCGGTGGCTCGGCCATCATGAAGGCGCTCGACAAGATCGAGACCAAGGCCAAGAAGATCGCCGCGCACCTGATGGAGGCGAGCGACGCCGACGTCGAGTTCGCCAACGGCGAGTTCACCGTCAAAGGCACCGACAAGAAGGTCACGTTCGGCCAGGTCGCGCTGACGGCATACGTGCCGCACAACTACCCGCTCGACAAGCTGGAGCCGGGGCTCGACGAGACCGCGTTCTACGACCCGACCAATTTCACCTATCCGGGCGGCACCCACATCTGCGAAGTCGAAATCGACCCCGAAACCGGCGTCACCCGCATCGACCGCTTCAGCGCGGTGGATGACTTTGGCAATATCGTCAACCCGATGATCGTTGAAGGGCAGGTGCACGGCGGTATTGCGCAGGGTATTGGCCAGGCGCTGCTGGAGCGCTGCGTGTACGACCGCGAAACCGGCCAGCTGCTCACCGGCAGTTTCATGGACTACACCATGCCGCGTGCCGACGATTTCCCCGAGTTCAAGCTGGACCACGTGTGCACGCCATGCACCCACAACCCGCTGGGCTCCAAGGGCTGCGGCGAGGCGGGGGCGATTGCTTCGCCGCCCGCGGTGATCAACGCCGTGCTCGATGCGCTGCATGGTGTGGGCGTGAAGGACTTCGACATGCCGGCCTCGCCCGGCCGCGTGTGGGAAGCCATCCAGTCTGCAAAAGCTTAAGGAGAATCACGATGTACGCATTCACGCTGGAGCGCCCCTCCACCCTTGCAGACGCCGCCAAACTCGCCGCCGCTGGCGCCAAGGTGCTGGCCGGCGGGCAAACCCTGCTGGCCTCGATGAAGCTGCGCCTGTCCGACCCCGGCCAACTGGTCGATCTGGCCAATATCAAGGAACTGGCCGGGATCAAGCGCGAGGGCAACGCCTTCGTGATTGGCGCCATGACGCGCCACGCCGATGTGGCCGCCAGCGCCGAGCTCAAGGCGGCCCTTCCTGTGCTGGCCGATCTG
Source organism: Polaromonas sp. C04 (assembly GCF_002002705.1). GTDB lineage: Bacteria > Pseudomonadota > Gammaproteobacteria > Burkholderiales > Burkholderiaceae_C > Rhodoferax_A. The sequence goes on from NZ_MUNS01000020.1 coordinate 447,591, forward strand.
GCCGCGCACATTGGCGACCGCCAGGTGCGTGCCATGGGCACGCTGGGCGGATCGGTGGCCAACAACGATCCTGCCGCGGACTACCCCGCGGCCGTGCTGGGTCTGGGTGCCACCGTCGTGACCACGCAGCGCAAGATTACGGCCGACGACTTTTTTACCGGCATGTTCTCCACGGCGCTGAATGACGGTGAATTGATCACGGCCATCAGCTTTCCCATCCCCAAGCGCGCCGCCTACATGAAGTTCGTGCAACCGGCCTCGCGTTTTGCGCTGACCGGTGTGTTTGTGGCCCAGGGTGACTCTGGTGTGCGCGTGGCCGTGACGGGTGCGGGTAACGGCGTGTTCCGCCACAAGGGGCTGGAAGATGCTCTAAACAAGAGCTTTACGGCGCAGGCCGCGGCAGCGGTCAAGATCGATGCGACCGACCTGAACGCCGACATTCACGCCACGGCGGCCTACCGCGCCAACCTGATCAGCGTGCAAACCCAGCGGGCGGTCGCCAGGGCGCTGGGCTAGAGAAGACGTGTTTGCAACGATTGATGCACTGATCAAGGCGCTCGAGGAGGCCGGCTACTACGCCGATCGCAGGCTGGCCACCGCCGTGTTTCTGGCGCTCAAGCTGCAGCGCCCACTTTTGCTGGAGGGCGAACCGGGCGTTGGCAAGACCGAGCTGGCCAAGGCGCTGGCCGTGGCCTTGCAGCGCGCGCTGATCCGCCTGCAGTGCTACGACGGACTGGAGTTGCGTGAAGCCCTGTACGAGTGGAACTACGCGGCCCAGCTGCTGCACATGCGCGCCGCCGAATTGCGCCATGAGGGCCAGAGTGACACCGCGCAGGTCGAGCGCGAGGTCTACCAGGACCGCTACCTGATTCGCCGCCCCCTGCTGCAGGCGCTGCAGACCCCCGCGCCGGGCGCCGTGCTGCTGATCGACGAGGTGGACCGCGCCGACGAGCCGTTCGAGGCCTTCCTGCTCGAATACCTGGGCGAGTACCAGGTCAGTATTCCCGAGATCGGCACGGTAAGCGCCGTCAGCAGCCCCGTGACCATCCTCACCAGCAACCGCACGCGCGAACTGCACGATGCGGTCAAGCGGCGCTGCCTGTACCACTGGCTCGACTATCCCGAACGCGAGCGCGAACTGGCGATTGTGCGGGCCCAGGTGCCGCAGGCCAGCCCGGCGCTCGCGGCGCAGGTGGCCGAGTTTGTCGGGCGTTTGCGCAGTGCGCCGTTTGCCAACGCGTTCCAGCGGGCGCCGGGCATTGCCGAGAGTGTGGAGTGGGCCCGGGCACTGGTCGCACTCGATACGCTGGTGATGGACCCCGAAGTCGTGACCGACACCGCCGGCATCCTGTTCAAGCAGCGCGAAGACGTGGCGGCCCTGACGCGCGACCTCGCCGCGGAACTGCTGGCTCCGGAAGAAGCGCCGCAAGCTGCCTAGATGCATCGCGGTTTGAAGGAGCCTCCATGCAGCTTGGCGACGCACGCACCGGGAAACTCGCCGACAACATCACCGGTTTTGGCCGCGCCTTGCGCCGTGCCGGCGTGCGCGTTGACAGTTCGCGCATCGCGCTGGCGCAGGACGCGGCGCTGGCTGTCGGCGTCGGCGCCAAGGCGGACCTGAGCGCCGCACTGGAGGCCGTGATGATCAGCCGCGAGCAGGACCGGCTGGTATTTCGCGAACTGTTCGATGCGTATTTTCGCAACCCTGAAATAGCCAGGAAGCTGCTGGCGCAATTGCTGCCCAGTGCCGAGGGCTCGGCCGAGCCCAGCAAACGCCGTCCGCGTGTGCGCGAGGCGCTGTCGCCGCAACAGACCTATGGCCACCAGGCCAAACCCAAACAGGAAGACCAGAAGGTGGAGTTCGACGCGGCCATGACGGCCAGCGACCTGCAGCGTCTCAAGCATGCCGACTTCAATGCGCTCTCGGGCACGGAGTACCGGCTGGTCGAGCGACTCGCGCGCGACGTGCGCCTGCCGCTGCCGAACTTTGCCTCGCGCCGCACCTGTCCGGCCGGCTCGGGCGCGCGATTGCACTGGCCCGGCGTCATGCTCCAGGCCTCGCGCACCGGCGGCGAGCTGATGCACCTGCCGCGGCTCAAGCGGCGCGAGCAGCCGCTGCCGCTGCTGGTGCTGGTGGATGTATCGGGCTCGATGGAGCGCTATGCGCGCCTGCTGCTGGCTTTTCTGCATGCGGCCACCCGGCGCCACCCGCGGCGCGACGTGTTTGCGTTTGGCACCCAGCTGACCGACCTGACACCGGCCTTTCGCATTGCCGATACCGACGAAATGCTGGCCGTGGCCAGCGCTGCGATCGAAGACTTTGCCGGCGGCACCCAGCTGGGCGCGTCGCTGGCCAGCCTGCGCCTACATCATGCGCGCCGGCTGGTCGGTCGGCGCACGCTGGTGCTCATCATCACCGACGGACTGGATACCGGCGAGCCGCAGGATCTGGCACCGGAGCTGGCATGGCTGCGCCGCGCCAGCCGCCGGCTGCTCTGGCTCAACCCGCTCTTGCGTTTTGACGGCTATGCGCCCAGCGCGCGCGGTGCCGCAGTGCTGCACGCTTATGCGCACGGCATGCTGGCGGTGCACGATCTGAGCCGTCTGGAAGATCTGGCGGCCAGTCTGGCGGCCTTGATGAAGCGTTGAACAACCCCCCCCAATAACCACCAGAAATCGAGGAAAAAACAATGGACATGCAAGCCAACCGCCAACTGGCCGTGACACAGCAACAGGCCTGGGAGGCGCTGAACGACCCCGTGGTCCTCAAAACCTGTATTCCGGGTTGCGACAAGGTCGAAGCGACGGGCGAGAACCAATATGCCATCGGCCTGGCGCTCAAGATCGGCCCGGTCGCAGCCAAATTTGCCGGAAAGATCAACCTCAGCGACATCAAGCCGCCCAGCAGCTACAACATTGCTTTTGAGGGGCAGGGCGGCGTGGCGGGATTTGGCAAAGGCAACGCCCAGGTCACACTGACGCCCAACGACGCGGGCTGTGACCTGGCCTACGTTGTTCATGCGTCGGTCGGTGGCAAGGTGGCGCAACTGGGGCAGCGCCTGATCGACGGCGCGGCCAAATCCATGGCCGAAGACTTCTTCAAACGCTTCGACGAGGAGATGCAGCGCCGCTTCCCCGAGGCCTATGCTTCAAAAGTGATAGCTGGAAGCCAAGAAGTGGCGCTGGCTACGGGCACAAAAGGCGCGAAGATTCCGGTGTGGGTCTGGGTTGTTGGGGTTGTCGTGGTGGCCGCCCTCATCTGGTGGCTGCGCTAGGGCGCGGCCAAAGGGCGGCCACTACCCTGGCCCTGGCGCTCGGCTGTGCAGTTTGCCAGGCCCAGGGAAACAAGGCGGAGTCCCTCGAGTTGCCCACGGTCACCGTGGTCGGCACCAGTCCCTTGCCGGGACTGGGTGTTCCTCTGGACGATGTGCCGGCCAATGTCCAGATGATCAAGGGCAGTTCGCTCGGCGACCAGCACGACACAAGGGTGACGGATTTTCTGGAGCGCAACGTCACCAGCGTCAACATCAATTCCGAGCAGGGCAATGCGGACCAGCAAAGCGTGACGTTTCGGGGCTTTTATGCTTCACCCATTCTGGGGGTGCCGCAGGGCCTGTCCGTTTTTCAGGACGGGGTTCGCATCAACGAAACCTTTGGCGATGTCGTCAATTGGGATTTGATTCCGCCCACCGCGATCTCCAGCATGCAGTTGATTCCCGGCTCCAATCCGCTGTATGGGTTGAATACGCTCGGTGGGGCGCTGGCCGTCTATACCAAGAGTGGCAAGCAATACCCTGGATTCAGCGCTGGTGCGAGCGTGGGCTCGTTCGGCAGAAAGCAGATGGACGTTGAATACGGTGGCTTCAAGGGCAGCTGGGATTACTTCCTGACCTACAACGCCGCCAACAGTCAAGGCTATGCAACACAGAATGGGAGCCAGGTGCGGCAGTTCTTCGGCAAGGTGGGCTGGCAAGACAGCATGACCGATTTCGATGTGTCGTTGACCCTGGCGGACAACCATTTCACTGGCAACCAAGCCCTGCCATCGAGCATGCTGGATGATCTTCGACAGTCCTACACCTATCCAGACACCAACAGGAATCAATTGTCGTTTTTGACGCTCAAGGGCAGCCACTTTCTCAGTGACGACTGGCTGATTGGCGGCACCGCCTATTACCGCAGTTCGGACAATTCCGGCGCCAACAGCAATACCCAGGGTGGCCCCTACAACACACCGACCTGCGCGACGGATCCGGGGCCTGCAGACGCCAGCGGCAACCCCACCGCTCCCGACGGCAGCAACTGCTCGGGGAGCAACGTGCTTCAGCGTTTGAATCAAAGCACCTACGGACTCGGCCTGCAACTGACATCCACTCAAAAGCTGATGGGTTTCGACAATCAGATGGTTCTCGGTTTCACAGCCGATCTGGGCAGGGGCACGTTCAGCCAGTCGGAGCAGGACGGTTATTTCACCAGCGGCCGCAACACCATCGGTGTTGACGATGCATCGCAGAACGTGCTGTTGAAAACGGCCAACCGCTATTACGGTGTGTTTGTGTCGGACAGCCTGCAACTGAGTCCTAAATGGACGCTGACCGGCTCCGCGCGCTACAACATGGATCGCGTGACGATGGCGGACCAGTTGGGCAGCGCGCTCAATGGCGACCATAGCTTCACCCACCTGAGTCCGGCGCTGGGGTTGAATTTCAAGCCCAACCCGGCCGTGGTGAGTTACATCGGCTACACCGAGGGCATGCGCGTTCCTTCGCCGATCGAGCTGAGTTGCGCCGACCCGCAGGCGCCGTGTTCGCTGCCCAACGCGTTTTCGTCCGACCCGGCGCTCCAGATGGTGGTGACGCACACTTGGGAGATGGGTGCCCGCATCAAGGTGAGTGAGCAAACCCGGCTCCAGGTGGCGGCCTATCAGACCATCTCGGACAACGACATCAACTTCGTCGCCGATGCCAACTCGCCCACTCAGGGGTATTTCGCGAATGTGGGAACGACGCGCCGGCGCGGCATCGAAATATCGTCGCAGAGCACCTTTGATCACTGGAGTCTGCAGACGGCCTACAGCTACACCCAAGCCACTTACCAGAGCGCCTTTACCCTGAACAGTCCGGACAACAGCAGCGCAGATGCCAATGGCGTCATTCAGGTGTCGCCAGGGAACCGCCTGGCCAACGTGCCCAGTCAGTTGTTGAAGGTTCGCGTGGAATATTCGCCCAACGCCACTTGGAAGTTTGGGGCCAGCATGAACTACTCGGGTCCGATCTATTCACGGGGCAATGAAAACAATCTCGATCCGAATGGAAGGGTGGGTGGCTACACGGTTTTCAATCTGGACGCCTCTATGCATGTGAACAAGCAACTGGAAGTGTTTGCGCGCATCAATAACCTGCTGAACCGGCAGTACGCCAACTTCGGCGTGCTGGGTGCCAATTTCTTCTCGGGACCGGGCGACAGCTACAACGCCACGGGCATGCCATCGCAGTTTTTCGGCGTCGGACAACCCATCGGCATTTGGGTCGGGGCGCGCTACAACTTCTAACCCGTTGAGGGCAAGTGCCACGCCATCACGCGCTCTGCAGAGAAGCGATGTTTTGTGTGCCATGACTGCACCATAAGTCGCGTCATTGTCATTACAGTTCAACTACAAAATGTTGCGAATGAAACGCCGTACTTACGCGCGTTTGTTTGGCTATGGAGTCGCGTAGTTATGCGCACGATGGCACTCGCGGTGCGGACAGGATGCGACGTTGTTTCATTTTGAGAATTTGATGAGCGGCCCAATGAAAGCTAGGGTTTAGCCTAGGAACCTCCGAAAAGAACGGTCCAACAATGGCGTCGCCTGACAGGCAGACTCAACCCCAGGAGACCCTTCATGAAAACTCTTTTCCCATCCGTGGCATTCGCCTTGATGCTGGGCATTGCCTCCACCGCCAGTGCCCAGAACTGGCCGGTGTACGGTGGCGATGCCGGCAACACCCGGTTCAGCCAGTCCACCGAGATCAATACCTCGAACGTCAGCAAGCTCAAGGTCAAATGGGCCTTGCAACTAGGCAGCTTGCGCTCGCAGGAGTCGACGCCCATTCTGGTCGGCGACACGCTCTACGTGAGCTCATCGTTTGGTCCCAAGAACACGTTTGCGCTGGACGCCAGGACCGGTCAAATCAAATGGCAATATTCGCCGGATGTTCCAAAGGGGATTGATCAGTACGCCTGCTGCGACGTGGATAACCGTGGTGTGGCTTACAACGACGGAAAGATTTTTGTCGGCCGACTCGATGCCAACGTGGCTGCGCTCGATGCCAAGACCGGCAAGGAACTGTGGGTCACGAAGATCGTCGACTACACCCAGGGCTCGGTCATCACCTCGCCCCCGACGCTGGTCAAGAACCTCGTGATCACCGGCTACGGTGGTGGTGAATACGGCGCGCGTGGCGCTCTGGTGGCACTTGACCAGGCCACCGGCAAGGAGGTGTGGCGCACGTACACCACGCCGCTGCCGGGTGAAAAGAACAGCGACACCTGGAAGGGCGACAGCGGCAAGCTCGGTGGCGGCGCTGCCTGGTTCGTCGGCTCCTACGATCCGAAGTTGAACCTGGTCTATTACGGCACCAGCAACCCCTCGCCATGGGCCGCAATTGTTCGCGGCAATGACAGCTCGGATATCGGCCCCTACACCAACCTTTACACGTCGTCGGTCATTGCACTCAATCCCGAAACCGGCAATATCGTATGGCACTACCAGTTCACGCCGCACGATGCCTGGGACTACGATGGCGTCAACGAGCTGGTCTTTGCCGACCTTCCGGTCCAAGGCAAGAAGACGCCCGTCATCATGACGGCCAACCGCAACGGCTTTTTCTATGTGCTCGACCGTGCCAACGGCAAGCTGATCTCCGCCAAGCAGTTCATTGACGGAGTGAATTGGGCCACCGGCATCGACATGAAAACCGGCATGCCGATCGAGGCGGCGGATAATGCCAAGCGGCCAGGCGCGAAGCGCAAGGCGACAAACATTTGCCCGGCCCTGCTCGGCGGCAAAAACTGGATGCCGATGAGCTACGACCATGTCACTGGTCTGGTCTACATTCCCACCTTGAACATGTGCATGGACGAGGTAGGCGAGGTTGCCAACTACACGCGCGGTGCCTTCTACCTCGGCGTCAACTTCAACATGCACGAAGCCGGGGACAGTGGTTACCTGGGGGGCGTCAAGGCCTGGGATCCGGTCGCGCAGAAGACCGTCTGGTTCAACAAGGACAAACTGCCCTGGGCCGGTGGCATGCTGAGCACGGCAGGCGGCCTGGTCTTCCACGGCGACATCGAGGGATGGTTCAAGGCGCTGGATGCTAAAACTGGCAAGACGCTGTGGAAGTTCAACGCCGGCTCGGGTATTAGCGCCGCGCCGATGACCTACACCCTGGATGGCAAGCAGTACGTCGCCGTCGTGGCCGGCCGCACCGAGTCCATCCCGGCGTTCGCGGCTGCCATCGGCGAGAAAATGGTCGCCGCCAGCCCCGAAGGCGGCGCGCTGTATGTGTTCACGCTGAACTGATTCGGAGAACATACCCATGACAACACGCGGAAAGATCAGGCAATATCTGATCGGTGCTGCGTGTGCCGCCGGCGCGCTGATGGCGCCTGCGGCACACGCGGCAGGGGTGCTGCGGGTGTGCACCGATCCGGACAACCTGCCCTTCAGCAAGGCGGACGGACCCGAGCACGGCCTGTACGTGGAGCTGGCCAATATGGTGGCCCGGCGCATGGGCGATACGGCGCAGTATGTCTGGTGGCTGTCATTCAGCGAGAAGAAGGCGCTGCGCAACACCCTTCTCAATGACAAGTGCGATGCCTACTTTGCCCTGCCGGTGGACCCCGAGTACAAGGCTCCTGGTGTCCAGCGGACGCAGGCCTTTCTCGACATGAGCTACGCCATCGTCGCGCCGACCGAAGACAAGATCAACGGCCTGGCCGACCTCAGGGGCAAGCGCGTCGCCGTATTGAGCGGCTCGGCGCCGCATATTTTGCTGGCCAGCCAGAAGGGCTACACCACCAGCAGTTTCGTCCTCAACGAGGACGCGATGAATGCGCTGGAAAAAGGCGAAGTTGACGCCGCCATTTTGTGGGGCCCGAGCGCCGGCTATGAAAACCTGACGCGGTTCCACAGCCGCTGGCGTGTGACTCCCGTCAGCGGCGAGGGTATGTCCGGGCGGATGGCGGTCGCGGTACGCCGGGGCAACGATGGTCTGGCGGCCGACATCAACCAGGCGCTGATCGACCTGCGGCCCGACATCGTGGCGCTGGCAGACAAATACGGTTTCCCGCGCGGCAAGCCCATACAACTGGCGAGCGCATCGGATGGTTCGCGCAGCATGCAGGGGTCCGGTGCGAACGGGCCTGCCGATTCTCTCGTGCAGGCGAGGGTGGCGCGCGCTGGCTTCATCAAAACTGCCGACACGACGCCGCCGGCCGCTGCCACCGGTGGCGACGCGAAAGCCGGGCGCGAATTCTTCAACAGTACCTGCGCGCATTGCCACAGCACTGATGGGGCCAGCCCTATCAGTGCGCGCGATTTGCGGCGCCTTAAATCACGCTACAAGGACCAGTGGCCTGAGACGGCTGAAACTACCATCAAAAATGGCAGGCCGGATGCCGGCATGCCAACTTGGGGAGGCATTCTCAGCCAAAAGGACATCGATGACATCGTCAGTTTCCTGACGACGATCCAAAAATAGCGCATGGGGCGACGGCAGGTGAGTTCATCGCCCCTCACGCACAAATGGTCGCGCGCGTTTCGATTTCCGTCCGCGTCCGGGTTCCATGAGCGTTTTCTGGAGATCCATTGAAGTGCCAATTTATATTCGTTGATTGCAGTCTGCCGGCTGGGCGTCCGCGGCGGATCGCAGCCGGTCATGCACTGGCTTTCCTGATCGCGTCGGGCTGCACTCTACAAGCGCTGGGACAAACCGCATCAGAACCGGCTGGTGAACCTTCCCTCAGTCCGGTGGTGGTAACGGTGACACATGGCGTGGAGCAATCTGCATTCGATGCGCCGGCTTCGGTGGATGTCATTGACGCATCAACCATTCGAAATGCGGGGCCAGAGGTCAATCTGTCCGAGGCGCTGGTCCGGGTTCCCGGCGTGGTTGCGCAAAATCGCCAGAACTATGCGCAGGACATTCAGATTTCGTCGCGGGGATTTGGCGCGCGTTCTACCTTCGGTGTTCGGGGCCTGAGACTCTACGCCGACGGCATCCCTGCGAGCTTCCCGGACGGGCAAGGGCAGGTGTCGAATTTCGATCTGGCGTCTGCGTCCAGGATCGAAGTTTTGCGCGGGCCATTTTCGGTTCTTTACGGCAACTCTTCTGGCGGCGTGATCAGCCTGTTTACCGCCGACGGCGGCCCGCAAACTATTGCCGACATATCCACCACTTGGGGTAGCAACGGCGTGCAGCGCACTGGTGTGAAATTGAGTGGCACGGAAGGTGCGCTGCAGTACAACATCAGCGCCGCCAAGTTCGGTACGGATGGTTATCGCGAGCACAGCGCTGCGACCCGGGAAAATTTCAACGGCAAATTGAGATACACCGTCAGCGATGACACCCACTGGACATTCGTGCTCAATAACGTGAACATGCCCGGTGTTCAGGACCCGCTCGGGCTGACGCGAGCGGAAATGCTCGCCAATCCGCGCCAGGCGACGCCCAGTGCCTACACATTCAATACGCGCAAATCGGTGAGCCAGCTTCAAGGCGGTATCGTGTTTGATCAACGCTTGGGTGCTGGGCAGTCGTTCCAGATTACCACCTACTACGGCACGCGCAGTACCGAGCAGTTCCAGTCGATTCCCGTGGCGACCCAGGCATCGTTAACACAGCCGGGCGGCGTGATCGATTTGAGCAGCCGCTACCAGGGACTGGACGCACGCTGGATTGATAAATCCCGGTTGCTGGGCAAGCCGTTGACACTGACAGCTGGCGTGTCGACGGATCAGCTGAGCCAGGCGAGACTTGGTTTCCAAAACTTTGTTGGCACCACACTCGGAGTGCAGGGAGCCCTGCGACGTGACGAGCTCGATACGGTTAACGCGTTCGATCAATACGTGCAGGGGCAATGGGAAGTGGCTGAGCGATGGAGTGTTTCTGCAGGCTTGCGTCATTCGCGCGTGTCGTTCGGCTCGCAAGACCGCTACATTGTTGTCGGTAACGGCGACGACAGCGGCTCCGTCAGCTATCAGGCCACAACGCCAGCACTCGGTGTGGTGTTCCATGTCACCGACGCCTTGAACCTCTACGCGTCAGCGGGGCGCGGTTTTGAGACGCCAACCCTTAATGAATTGGCCTATCGTGCCGATGGGGGGACGGGCCTGAATTTTGACTTGCAGAGCGCAACCAGCCGGCAATGGGAAGTCGGGATGAAAACCGAGTTCATTTCGAACTGGCGCTTGAATGCGGCCTATTTCCGGGCGAATACGGCCAATGAGACGGTGGTGCTGAGTAACTTTGGTGGCCGCAGCACCTACCAAAATGCCGGGATGACCCAGCGCGACGGCATTGAGGCCGCGCTGTCCGGACACTGGGGTAAGGGCTGGTCGACGTATCTGGCCGCGACGTATCTGAATGCTACATACGGCAGTAGTTTCCTGACTTGCGTCGCCGCACCGTGCACCACACCGAACACGCTGATTGCCGCGGGAAACCGGATCCCCGGCATTCCCCGCGCCAGCCTTTTTGGTGAGCTGGCCTGGCAGCACCCGGCCTGGGGTCTGGAAACTGCTCTGGAATGGCGTCACGTGGGGAAAATCTATGTGGATGATCGCAACAGCGACGCCGCGTCGCAGGTGAGTCTGATTAACTTGAGGGCGTCGCTGACGCAGAAATTGGGCCACTGGGCAGTCAGGGAATTTGTTCGCGTCGACAATCTAACCAATCGCAACTATTCGGGCTCGGTCATTGTCAATGAAGGTACCAGCCGCTTCTTCGAACCTGCACCGGGCCGCAACTGGCTGGCTGGTTTGGGCGCAGCATATACGTTCTAGGCAGTGCTTCGAACACGCCGCCGTCTGGGCGGTCTGAATTTGATGAAAGGGGAATGGTATGGAAAACCTCGATGTGATGGTGCTGCGCACCCTGCGCGACTGGCGCACGTCCGGCAAGCGCGCCTTGCTGGCCACTGTGGTGCGCACCTGGGGCTCCTCGCCGCGGCCCGTGGGCTCGATCATGGCGCTGTGCGAAGACGGCCTGGTCGTGGGCTCTGTGTCGGGCGGCTGCATCGAAGACGACCTGATCTATCGCCACACGCAGGCTTATTCAGGCAAGGATTCGGGCAACCAGATTCCCATGGGCGCGCCCGGTTTCGTCAAATACGGTGTCACGGCCGACGAGGCGCACCGCTTCGGCCTGCCCTGCGGCGGCACGCTCGAGTTGCTGCTGGAATACGACCCGGACGCCGCCAGCCTGTCCACGCTGGTCAACGCCCTGGACGCGGGCCAGTCGATGCAGCGTACCGTGCGCCTCGCTGACGGCAGCGTGTCGCTCACGCCGGCCACGGCGCCGGCAGAACTGGACTTGTCGCAGACCGAACTGGTGAATACCTTTGGCCCCGAGTACCGCATGCTGGTGATCGGCGCGGGCCAGTTGAGTGAATATCTCGCGACCATGGCCCTGTTCAGTGGCTTTGCCGTGACGGTGTGCGATCCGCGCGAAGAATACCGCAGTGGCTGGTCGGTGGCCGGCGCCAAGGTGGTCAGCGAGATGCCCGACGACGTGGTGGCGGCCTTCAGGGCGGATCGGCGCAGCTGTGTCGTGGCCCTCACGCACGACCCCAAGCTGGACGACCTCGCGCTGCTGGAGGCGCTCAAGACCGACGCCTTCTACGTGGGTGCCATTGGTTCGCGCCGCAACAACAGCGCGCGCAAGCAGCGCATGATCGAGCACTTCGAGCAGACCGAGGCCAGCCTGGCGCGCCTGCGCGGGCCGATCGGCATCTACATCGGCAGCAAGACGCCGCCGGAAATTGCGGTCAGCGTGATGGCCGAAATCCTCGCCGTCAAAAACGGCGTCACCTTGCCGCGCGACATGGACGTGGCCCGGGCCAAGGACGAGCTTGCCATCGTCGCCAACGATCCCGGCGAGCTGGTGTGCGCCATGCCGCGCAGCTACGCTTGAGCGTGCGCGCGACTGCGTAACAAAGTGCATACGAACATACCGGCCGCACCTTAACGGAATAGACTGACTCCTGCCCATCGGCCCCGTTCCCGTCACGTGGGCGCCCGGCCGACCGTGGATCGAGGGGTGCCAATTGAATCCGAATGATCACGTCCGCGTACTGATCGTCGACGACGAGGCGCAATCTTTGCAGCGGTGCAGTGCTGCCGTGCTGGCCGACCCGAGCCTGCGCCTGATCGGGGCGGTGACCAGCGGCGCTGCTGCCATCGCGCTGCTGGATCATTGCCCGCCCGATGTGATGCTGATCGATCCGGGCCTGCCCGACATGCTCGGCATCGAAGTGATCCGCCACGCAGTCAGGCACTGTCCGAACACGCATGTTCTGGTGGTGGCCGCGTCGGCGGGTGCCGGCCATGTGCTGGCCTGTGTTGAGGCGGGCGCGACGGGTTACCTGCTCAAGGATGTACCGGCGCCGCGCATCTGCGTCAGTATTCATGAGCTGCACGACGGCGGCGCATCGATCGGCCCCGGCATGGCCCGCCATGTTCTCGCGTGCTTCCCGCAGACTCCGGCTCCGGCGGCACCTGTGGCCCCGGTGAATGGGGCCGTACGCAACGGAAGTCCCGTGTTGCTGTCGCAGCGCGAGTCGGACATCCTGCGACTCGTGGCCAAGGGCATGGCCTTCGCCGAGGTTGGTGCGCTGCTCTCCATCTCGCCGCATACGGTGGTGACGCACGTGAAGAAAATCTACCGCAAGCTGGCAGTTCATTCGCGCGGGGAGGCCGTTTTCGAGGCCAGCCAGATGGGGCTGCTGTAAGGGCGCGCGCGTGCGCCCCGGGCGGCGCTGTGCCTGTCGCTGGTCGCTGGTTGCATACCGTGTTCGCGTGATTCTCCCTTTGCCGAAACACCTGTTTGCGGTATTGGAGCGGGCGGCGCAGCTTTCTATATTGACTGATCCATACCATGGCCGTGGCGCAAAGCGGCGCCTGCAAGGAGGAGTCAGTATGAATCACCATTCCGGCCGTTCCCTGCCATCGCACCGAAAAGGCGGGGGTTTTGGGCGCTGGGCGAGCCTTGTGCTGGGGCTGGCGCTGGCCATCATCGGATTGCTGCTGGTGGGCGGGCGGGCTGGCGGCAGCGGCCGGCTGCTCGACGACATCACCACGCCGGCTGGGGTGCCTTTGCCGGCCAGCTATGCCGGCAGCCGCGACCCGTCAGTCCCGGCGGCTGAAACCGTGCATTTCACCGCGCAAGACAGCGATACCGCGCCCGTTGCCACTTTCTGATTAACCGGTCCTGCTGCGCGCGCCGTGGAGCGCGCGGGTCATCAAAGATGCGGCCGTCCGCATGCCCGCAAGGTTAGGCTGCGCGCCATCATTTTTTCCGAAACAATGGTGAAATGCGGCAACGCATGGGATAAGGGCAAACTCCCACACCATGACCCCTGATGCTTCCCTTCGCTGGCAGTTCTGGATCGACCGTGGCGGCACGTTCACGGATGTGGTGGGGCGGCGCCCCCATGCAGATGGCAGCTTCTCGCTGGTGACGCACAAGCTGCTGTCCGACAACCCCGAGCAGTACCGCGACGCGGCGGTGGCAGGCATCCGCCATCTGCTGGGCCTGCGGACCGGCGAGCCGGTCACGCCGGCGCAGGTGGCGTGCGTGAAGATGGGCACCACGGTCGCGACCAACGCGCTGCTCGAGCGCAAGGGCGAGCCCACGCTCTTGGTGACCACGCGCGGCTTTCGCGATGCGTTGCGCATCGCCTACCAGAACCGGCCGCGCCTGTTCGATCGCCACATCCTGCTGCCCGAGCTGCTGTACAGCGCGGTGGTCGAGGCGTCGGAGCGTGTCGGCGCGCACGGCGAGGTGATTGCGCCCCTCGACGAGGCGCTATTGAAACAGGAGCTTCTTGCCCAATACCGGCGAGGGCTGCGCAGTGTTTCGATCGTATTTATGCACGGCTACCGCTACACCGGCCACGAGAAGGCCGCGAGCCGGATCGCCGCCGAGGTGGGTTTCACGCAGATCAGTACCTCGCATGAAACCAGTCCGATGATGAAGCTGGTCAGCCGCGGCGACACGACCGTGGTGGATGCTTATCTGTCACCCATCCTGCGCCGCTACGTGGACCAGGTGCAGGCCGAGATGCCGGGCGTGCGGCTGTTCTTCATGCAGTCGTCGGGCGGCCTCGCCGATGCGCACGCCTTTCAGGGCAAGGATGCTATTTTGAGCGGCCCGGCGGGCGGCATCGTCGGCATGGCACGCACCGCGCAACTGGCCGGCATCGGGCGCGTGATCGGCTTCGACATGGGCGGCACCTCCACCGACGTGAGTCACTTCGCGGGCGAGTTCGAGCGCGAGTTCGAGACCCAGGTGGCGGGCGTGCGCGTGCGCGCGCCGATGATGAGTATCCATACGGTGGCGGCCGGGGGCGGCTCGATTCTGGCCTTCGACGGCGCGCGCTTTCGTGTCGGCCCCGAGAGCGCCGGCGCGAATCCGGGCCCGGCCAGCTACCGGCGCGGCGGGCCGCTGGCGGTGACCGACGCGAATGTGATGCTCGGCAAGCTCCAGCCGCGCTACTTCCCCCGGGTGTTCGGCCACCAGGCCAACGAGGCGCTGGATGCGGACGTGGTGACCGCGAAGTTCGCGGCGCTGGCGCAGCAGACCGGCCGCACGGCGGAGGATGTGGCCGAGGGCTTCATCCACATTGCCGTGCAGCAGATGGCCAACGCCATCAAGAAAATCTCGGTGGCGCGCGGCTACGACGTGACGCGCTACACCCTGCAGTGCTTCGGCGGCGCCGGCGGTCAGCATGCCTGCCTGGTGGCTGATGCACTGGGCATGACGCGCGTCTTTGTGCACCCGCTGGCCGGCGTGCTGTCGGCCTACGGCATGGGGCTGGCCGACCAGAACGTGATTCGCGAGCAGGCGGTAGAGATCAAACTGACCGACACCGCCTTGCTGGAAATCGCCGCCCGGCTGGACGCCCTGGCGGCGACGGCCGAGGCCGAGCTGGCGCGCCAGGACGTCGGCCACGGTGGCACCACCACGCACCGGCGCGTGCATGTGCGCTACGAGGGCAGCGACGCCGCGCTGATCGTTCCGTGGCCCGCTCCCTCCCCCTCTGGGGGAGGGCAGGGATGGGGGCGCGCTGCTGCCGCCATCACGGCCGCTTTCGAAGCCGCCTACCGCCAGCGTTTTTCGTTCCTGATGCAGGGCAAGGGCCTGGTGGTCGAAGCGGTCTCGGTGGAGGCGGTGGCGGCGGCCGATGCGCCGTCCGAGCCGCGCCTGGCCCTGCAGGAGGCGCGCGAGGTGCCGCGCAGGGAAACTGTGCGCCTGTACTCGGCGGGCCAGTGGCATGATGCGGCCCTGGTGGTGCGCGAAGATCTGCGCCCGGGCGACGTGATTCAGGGGCCGGCCATCATCGCCGAGCAGAACGCCACCACCGTGGTGGAGCCCGGCTGGGCCGCGGCCTTGACAGAGTTGAACCATCTGCTTTTGGAGCGGCGTGTGCCGCGCGCCATCACGTTCGCGGCAGGTACGCACGCGGACCCGGTGTTGTTGGAGGTCTTCAACAACCTATTCATGAATATCGCCGAGCAGATGGGCCTGCAGCTGCAAAACACGGCCTACTCGGTGAACATCAAGGAGCGGCTGGACTTCAGCTGCGCGCTGTTCGACTTTGATGGCAACCTGATCGCCAACGCGCCGCACATGCCGGTGCATCTGGGCTCGATGGGCGAGAGCATCAAGACCGTGATCCGCGAGAACGCGGGGGCCATGCAGCCGGGCAATGTGTACGTGCTCAACGATCCGTACCACGGCGGCACGCATCTGCCCGACATCACCGTGATCACGCCGGTGTATTTACCAGCTGCGGGCGGGACCGACACGCTGCGCCCGCTGTTCTACGTCGGTTCGCGCGGGCATCACGCCGACATCGGCGGCATCACGCCGGGATCGATGCCGCCGTTCTCCACCACGATCGAGGAAGAGGGCGTGCAGATCAACAACTTCCTGCTGGTCGAGCGCGGCGTCTTGCGCGAGGCCGAACTGCTGGCGCTGCTGGGCCGTGGCAAATATCCTTCGAGAAATCCGCAGCAGAACCTGGCCGACCTCAAGGCGCAGATCGCGGCCAACGAAAAGGGCGTGCAGGAATTGCGCAAGATGGTCGAGCACTTCGGGCTGGAGGTGGTGCAGGCCTACATGCGCCATGTGCAGGACAACGCCGAGGAGTCGGTGCGGCGGGTCATCACGCGGCTGCGCGACGGCAGCTTCACGTTGCTGCTGGACAACGGCGCGCAGATCAGCGTGGCAATCCGCGTCAATGCGGCCGAGCGCAGCGCCGAGATCGACTTCACCGGTACCTCAAAGCAGCAGGCCAACAACTTCAACGCACCCACGGCGGTGTGCATGGCAGCGGTGCTGTACGTGTTCCGCACGCTGGTGGACGACGACATTCCGCTCAACGCCGGCTGCCTCAAGCCACTAGCGGTCATCATCCCGCCCGGCTCCATGCTCAACCCGAACCCGCCGGCCTCGGTGGTGGCGGGCAATGTGGAGACCTCGACCTGCATCACCAACGCGCTGTTCGGTGCCTTGGGCGTGATGGCGTCCAGTCAGCCGACCATGAACAACTTCACCTTTGGCAACGCGCGGCACCAGTACTACGAGACCATTTCGGGCGGCAGTGGTGCGGGCGGCGAGTTCGACGCCGGCGGCGCGCTGGTGGGTGGTTTCGACGGCACCAGCGTCGTGCAAACCCACATGACCAACTCGCGCCTGACCGATCCCGAGGTGCTGGAGTTCCGCTTTCCGGTGCGGCTGCTGAGCTATGAGATCCGCCGGGGTTCCGGCGGCGCAGGGCGCTGGCGCGGCGGCGACGGTGGCGTGCGGCGCGTGCAATTCCTGGAGGCCATGACGGCCAGCATCCTGTCGAACGGACGGGTGCATCCGGCCTTCGGCATGGCGGGCGGGCAGCCGGGGCAGGTCGGCCTCAACCGCGTGCTGCGTGGCGATGGCGCGGTGGAGGAACTGGCGCACATCGGCCAGGCCGAGATGCGGCCCGGCGATGTGTTCGAGATTCACACGCCGGGCGGTGGCGGGTTCGGCAGCGCATGAAACGGCGCACCTCCTGGTTGTGCATCAAATGTGACTGTACCCCTTGTCCGGCATGCGCTATATGCTATCAATTAAGGAGTTTCGATGATGACGAACGCCTTTTCAGATAACTACCGTTTTCTGGCGCGCTACAACCGCTGGTTCAACGGGCGGCTGTACGACGCCTGCGAAAAACTTGACGATGTGGAGCGCAAGCGCGACCGCGGCGCCTTCTTCGGCTCCATCCACCATACGCTCACTCATCTGGTGCTGGCCGACAAGATGTGGCTGCAGCGCTTTGCGCGCCAGGGCGTGGCTTTCGAGGCGTTCCCGCCCGAGCTGCTGACCCTGCCAGAAGGCTCGGACTACACCAGCGATTTGCATCCGCATTGGCACGATCTCAAACACACGCGCGAGGCGCTGGACGCCGCCATCGAAGCCTGGGTCGCCGAAATGCCCGATGACTTTTTGACGCGCACCATGCGCTACAGCAACACCAAGGGCGTGCAGCGCGCGCATCCGATGTGGCAGGCCATGACTCACTTCTTCAACCACCAGACGCACCACCGCGGGCAGGTGACCACCTTGCTTATGCAGGCCGGCGTGGACGTGGGGGTGACGGACTTGATTGCGCTTGTGTAGCGCGGAACACGTCCAGCAGCGCAGGCAATGCCGTCGGCAGGCGCCGCTCCTGCCAGACGCAATAGACCTCGGAGCGGTACTTGGAGGCACTCAAGGGCACGAACCGCACGCCGGCGATGCCGGCCTCGCGCAGCGCATTCGGAACCACGGCGATGCCCACGCCCTTGGCGACCAGTGAGATCACACTCAGCCAGTGACGCACTTCGTGCTTGACCAGCGGTTGCAAACCCTGCTCGGCGCACAGGGCGAGGATGCGCTCAAAGTAGTCAGGGGAGGCGCCGCGCGAGAACAGGATGAACGCGTCGCTGGACAGTTCGCGCAGTTCAACGCTGGCCTGGCGCGCGGCCGGATGGGACTGGGGCAGGCAGCAGACAAAGGGCTCGGACATGTACATGAAGCGCTTCATGTCGGCCGGGATGCGGCTGGTGTGGACAAAGCCGACGTCGAGTTGCCGGCGTCCGATTGCCTCCACCTGCTCGGCCGAGTTCAACTCGGTCAACTGGACCTGGACCAGCGGATGGGCTTCCTGAAAGCTGCGCAGCCGCTCGGGCAGGCCGCGGTAAATCATCGACCCCACAAAGCCCACCCGCAGCTTGCTGGTGGTGCCCGCCGCCACCTGCCGCGCCAGGGTTTGCGCCTGCTCGGCCTCGGCCAGTAGCCGCAGCGCCGATTCGCGAAAGCTGTCGCCCGCCGGCGTCAGCTTGACGCCCTTGCTGCTGCGCTCGAACAGCGCAACACCCAGTGACGCCTCCAGCTGCTTGATGTTGAAGCTCAGCGGTGGCTGCGTCATGGCCAGGCGCTGGGCGGCCCGGCCAAAGTGCAGCTCATCGGCCAGCACGACAAAGTAACGCAGGTGTCGAAGTTCCATCGTGATTCAAGATTTGTATTGAATAAGTGATATTCGGTATTGGAAATTAGATCACAGGCGTCGAATAATCAAACCAGATAACCAATGGAGACAGACGATGGGCCAGCGATTTGCGAATGCCGCCGACGCCACACCTGCGATTCCCGATCGCAGCGGCACGAACTTTTTCAATGACGACGCCGAGCTGCAATCGCTGCTCAAGCTCTATCTGCCGGAGCCGCTGCATGCCCATTTGCTGCCTCATTTCAAGCGCCTTGGCGCGCTGGCCGGTGGCCCGCTGGATGAACTCGCCAACACCGCGGACCACAACGCGCCGACCCTGGAGCACCGCTCACGCACGGGCGAGGATGCCCAGCGCATCGTCAAGCATCCGGCCTATGTCGAGATGGAGCGCCTCGCGTTCTCGGAGTTTGGGCTGGCCGCCATGTCGCACCGCGCCGGTGTTTTTGACTGGCCGCAGACGCTGCCTGCCGCCGCCAAATACGCCCTGACTTTTCTTTTCGTGCAGGCCGAGTTCGGCTTGTGCTGCCCGCTGTCCATGACCGATTCGCTGGCCCGCACGCTGCGCAAGTTTGGCGAGCCGGACCTGGTGGCCCGCTACCTGCCCGCGCTGATCTCGCAGGATGTCGAGACGCTGGCGCAGGGCGCCATGTTCATGACCGAGCAGGGCGCGGGCTCCGACGTGGCCGCCACCGCCACGCTGGCGCACCGTGAGGGTGATGCGTGGCGCCTGACCGGCGACAAATGGTTTTGCTCCAACCCGGATGCCGAACTGGCCATGGTGCTGGCGCGCACGGGGGAGGCCGCAGCAGGCATTCGCGGGGTCTCGCTGTTTTTGCTGCCCCGCCATCGGCCGGACGGCTCGTTGAATGCCTATCGCATCGTCCGCCTGAAGGACAAGATGGGCACGCGCTCGATGGCCAGCGGCGAAATCCGGCTCGACGGGGCGCTGGCCTATCTGGTCGGCGAGGAAGGGCGCGGCTTTGTGCAAATGGCCGACATGGTGAACAACTCGCGCCTGTCGAACGGCGTGCGCGCTGCCGGCCTGATGCGCCGCGCGGTGGGTGAAGCGTTCTTCATCGCGCGCCATCGCGAAGCCTTCGGCCGCAAACTGATCGACATGCCGTTGATGCGCCGCCAGCTGGTGAAGCTGCTGCTGCCCAGCGAGCAGGCGCGCACCATGATGTTCCAGACCGCCGAGGCCCTGCGCCGCGCCGATGCGGGCGACGCCAAGGCCTACCAGCTGGTGCGCATTCTGACGCCGCTGATCAAGTTCCGCGCGTGCCGGGATGCGCGCAAGGTCACGGGCGACGCCATGGAAGTGCGCGGCGGCTGCGGCTACATCGAGGAGTGGAGCGATCCGCGCCTGGTGCGCGATGCGCATCTGGGCTCCATCTGGGAGGGCACCAGCAACATCGTGGCGCTGGACGTCATGCGTGCCATCCGGCGCGAAGATTCGCTCACGGCACTGGTGGCTTATCTGGAAGGTCTTTTGAGCGAGGCCAAGCTGGACCAGGGGTTGCGCGGGCGGTTTGCCGCCATGCTGGTTCGCGTCACGGCGCTGGCGAATGTGGCGGTCGGCGATGGCGGGGAGGCGCTGGCGCGGCGCGCGGCCTCGGCGCTGTACCACCTGACCACGTCGGTGGCGATGGCCTGGGAAGCTAGTCAAACGGGCTCGCTCGCCAGAATGCGGCTGGCTGGGCTGGTGCTTCAACACCGGCTGTCGCCGAACGATCCGCTCACCGCTGATCTGGATGACGCCGACGATCTGGCGGCGCTGTTTGGTACGGCGGCGCAGACGAAATCCGGCGCAGGGACTTCCGTGGCCTAAATAGCCGGGCAGGTCTTGGCCATCTTTTCACTCATCTATTTTTCATCGCCGCGCACCATGCCGGCTCATCCAATCAAAGGACAAACATGAATATCCGCAGAATTATTTTGGGGCTCGGTCTTGGCCTGATGGTGAGCACCGCAGCGCTGGCGCAGAAGGATTTCCCGAGCAAGCCGCTGACGCTGGTGGTACCGTTCGCCGCCGGTGGCCCCACCGATGCCATGGCCCGTACCCTGGCTCACGCGCTCGGCCCAATTCTCGGGCAGCCCATGATCGTGGACAACCGGCCCGGCGCCGGTGGCAACATCGGCGCGGATTATGTGGCGCGCGCCCAGCCCGATGGCTACACGTTGCTGTTTGGAACCTCCGGCCCGCTTGCCATCAACGTGAGCCTGTACGGCAAAATCACCTACGACCCGATCAAGAGCTTCGCGCCCGTCATCCAGATCGGGCATTTGCCCAATGTGCTGGTGGTCAATCCCAGTGTGCCGGCCCACAATGTCAAGGAACTGATTGCCTACGCCAAGGCCAACCCGGGCAAGCTCTCCTTTGCCTCTTCCGGCAATGGCGCGTCATCCCATCTGGCAGGCGTGATGTTCAATTCGATGGCGGGCACCGATGTTCAGCACATTCCCTACAAAGGAACGGGGCCTGCATTGAACGATCTGCTCGGCGGGCAGGTTGCCATGGCATTCACCGACGTGCTGACGGCGTTGCCGCACATCAAGGCCGGCAAGCTGCGCGTCCTGGGCGTGACCACGGCCACACGCTCGCAAGTCCTCCCCGATGTGCCGACGCTCGCGGAGCAGGGCTTGAAAGGGTTCGACGTGAGCGTGTTCTTCGGCATCGTGGCCCCTGCGGGGACGCAGCAGGAAACCATCACGCGCCTGAATGCCGCCTTCGTCAAAGCGTTGGCCCAGCCGGATGTGCGCAAGACCCTGACGGCACAAGGCCTGGAGCCGGCGCCTGCCACCAGCCCGGCACAACTGGGGACTTTCATGCGCAGCGAAGTGGTCAAGTGGCGCGACGTGGTCAAGACCTCGGGTGCGAAGCTCGACTGAGCATAGTCAACGAAGCATCCACTGAATGGAGTCCAAGATGGCAGATAGTCCCAAGCCCGGCGCACTGGCCGGCATCCGGGTGATTGACGTGTCGCGCATTCTGGGCGGCCCGTACTGTGGGCAGATCCTGGGTGACCATGGTGCTGATGTGCTCAAGGTCGAGCCGCCTCAGGGCGACGACACGCGCGCCTGGGGGCCGCCGTTCCAGAACGGCGTGGCGTCCTATTACATGGGTCTGAACCGCAACAAGCTCGGCACGCAGCTCGACCTGGCCAGCGAGTGTGGGCAAAGCGTGCTGTTGGGGCTGCTCGAAGGCGCGGATGTGTTGATCGAGAACTTCAAGACGGGAACCCTGGAGAAATGGGGCCTGGGCTACGAGGCCCTGGCCCAGCGTTTTCCGCGTCTGATCCATTGCCGGGTGAGCGGGTTCGGCGCCGACGGCCCGCTCGGCGGCCTGGCGGGTTATGACGCCGCGGTGCAGGCGCTCACCGGCATCATGAGCGTCAACGGCGAAGTGGGAGGCGAGCCGCTGCGGGTCGGACTGCCAGTGGTGGATCTGGTCACCGGATTGAACGCGGCTCTGGGCGTGCTGCTGGCACTACAAGAACGAGAGCGCAGTGGCCGCGGGCAGTTTGTCGAGGCCAGCCTGTTCGATTGCGGCCTGTCCTTGCTGCACCCGCACGCGGCGAACTGGTTTGCGGACGGCCAAAAACCGAAACTCACGGGCAACGCACACCCCAACATCTACCCCTACGACGCGTTTGCGACGCACACCGTGCCTATTTTTCTGGCTGTGGGCAATGACCGGCAATTCGAGCTGCTGTGCCGGCACCTCGGGACACCGGAGCTGGCGCAGGACGAGCGTTTTGTCAGGACGTATTCGCGATCGCAGCATCGCGCCGCGCTGCGCCAGCGGTTAGAGACCGAGCTGTCCCGGCATGACGGCGCGGCGCTGGCCGAGGCGCTGATGCAAATCGGCGTGCCGTGCGCCCCCATCCTGACGGTGGACGCGGCTCTGCAACACCCCCACACCGCCCATCGGGAAATGGTCGTGCGCATTGGCGACAACTACACCGGTGTGGCGTCGCCCATCAAGCTGAGCCGCACGCCGGCCACCTACCGGCACGCACCGCCCGTGGAACTATCGGGCAGTTGAAGGTCTGAGCATCCTCGCTCGTGCTGTCCGCGTTTCCTGAGCAATAGAGGGCGGCCCATCGCTGGAGCGCGTGGGACAAATAAAAAAACCCGCTTCGGCGGGTTTTTTCACGGGATCGCCTGGAATTAATTCTTGGCAGCGCTGGCCGCCGGTTTGGCGGCATCGGCTTTGGCGGCCTTGGCTGCTTTGGCTGCTTTGGCGTCATCAGCCTTCTTTTTCTTGGCCTCGGCTTTGGCGGCCTTGTCTGCGGCTTTCTTGGCTTTGGCGTCAGCCTTCGCATCGCCAGCCGCTGCGGGGGCGGCCGTTGCAGCCGTGGGCGCAGCAGCGGCCGGTGCAGCGGCAGCCGGTTTCGCGTCGGCTTTCTTCTGGCTTGTTTTTGCGGCGGGCGCGGCCGCTGCACCATTGAATGGCGCGCCGTTGACCGTCATGCCTTCAGAGGAAAATGTGGCAGCGTTTTTTTCACCGACGCCCTTGACGCGCCCGATGAAGTCGTTCCAGTCCTTGAAATCGCCTTTCTTGCGCTCATCGACGATCCTGCTGGAAATGCCGGGGCCGATGCCTTTGAGGCCATCGAGTTCGGCCGCGGTGGCCTTGTTCACATCGACAGCAGCGAAAGACGCAACTGCGTACAGCATGGCCACAATGGCGAGGATTTTCTTCAACATTGACGGAACTCCTGGTAGTAAAAGAAACCCGGCAGAAAAGCCACCGGGACTGTCTGGTTATAACGGCGTCAGACTCCCGTTCGTTGACCTCCAGGTGTCACAAGAGTTGGTGAATACCCTGATTCCCGGCACGGCAGGGCAACTTGAAGTGCGTCGCTACTAGAGCTCTTCGACCCGGCGTGCCGGGTAGCTGTCCCATGCCTGGCAGCCGGGACATTGCCAGAAGTGCTGTGTGGCTTCAAAGCCGCAGGCAGCGCAGCGGTAGCGCATGAGCGGGCGCGCAGCGTGGTCCAGCGCACGCTGCACCTGGGGGTGGAACTGCTCGTGCTCCAGTTTTTCGCCCGCAATCCATTTGGCTGCCGCGACCAGTGACGGCTCGCGTTCAAGGTGCTTGAGATACCAGTCGCGGCCACCTTGCACCTCCTGTGCGGGTTCGCCAGCCGCCGCCGTCAGGGTCACGATAGCGTCCAGCACGTCAAGGCTGGGGTCTTGCACGTAACTGGTTTTCAGAAGACTCAAGGCCTGCGCCGAGCGCCCACAAGCCATTGCGGCTTCGCACAGCGCGTGCGCCACCAGCGGCAGCGAAAGAGGCGCCACTTCGAGCAAGGCCTGCAAGCTCTCGAACGCGGCGCCGGCTTCACCGAGCCGCAGATGCAAGGCGGCCAGATCGATGCGCGGACGGGGCGCATGGGGCGCCGTCGTCAGCGCCTGGTCGAGCAGCCGGTGGGCGGCAGCGTTGTTGCCTTCGGCAGTTTGGGCTGCCGCCTGCTCGCACAGGTAATGCGCCTGCCGCGCGCTGAAGCTGCCCTGGCCGGCGTCTTCGAGTTTTTGCGCAATCCGCGCCGCCTGCGGCCAGTCGCGTGAGCGCTCGAAGATGGCCAGCAAAGCCAGGCTGGCCTGTGTTTCGAATGGCGTCCCTTCGAGCTTGCGCAAGGCCTCTTCGGCGCGGTCGAGCAGGCCCGCCTTCAGGAAATCCAGCGCCAGCGCATGCTGGGCGCGTTCACGGTCGGCGCGGCTCAGGTCGCCCCGCGAGAGCAGATGCTCGTGCACGCGCACGGCGCGTTCGTACTCGCCGCGGCGCCGGAACAGGTTGCCCAGCGCGAAGTGCAATTCAGACGTGTCCGGGTCGTTTTGCACGGCCTCGATGAAGGCGTCGATGGCCTGGTCCTGCTGCTCGTTCAGCAGAAAGTTCAGGCCCTTGAAGTACGCCTTGGGCGCCTGCCGGTTCTCCATGCGCAACTGGCGCAGGTCGAACCGTGACGCGGCCCATCCCAGGATGAATGCGACGGGCAGACCCAGCAGAATCCAGCTCAGGTCAAAGTCCATCGTGGATGCTGGCGCTGACCGAGTCGGTGGGGTGGGGCGCCGATGCGGCGCCCTGACGGGCCTTTTTGGCGGCAACGCGGTGCTTCCACCAGCGCGGCACCATGCCCAGCACGCCCAGCACGACGCCGGCCGCAAAAGCCGCCAGCACCACCAGCACCAGCGGCGCGCGCCATTGCGTGCCAAAGAAAAAATGCACGATGGTGTCCTGCTGATTGTTCAGCGCGAAAGCGAACAGGGTAAAAAAAATGGCTGCCTTGAGCAGCCACATGAGGTATTTCATGAATCGTCCTCAGTGACGAGGAGATTCTACCGACGGATTCAAGCGTCAAGCCTTGCCGGCTGCTGCCTCGAGCTCCTGCGTGCGTTTGTCCACCGCTTCACGCAGCGCCTTGCCCGGTTTGAAATGCGGGACGCGTTTTTCCGGAATGGCCACGCTTTCGCCCGAACGCGGGTTGCGACCCATGCGGGGCGAGCGCCGGTTGATCGAGAAACTGCCAAAGCCGCGGATTTCGATGCGGTGCCCGCGCACCAGGGCGTCGCTCATGGCGTCGAGAATCGTCTTGACGGCATATTCGGCGTCGCGGTGCGTAAGCTGACTAAAGCGGGCAGCCAGTTCTTCAACGAGGTCGGAGCGGGTCATCTGGAAACGAAGGCAGGGGGCCAAGCGGGCGTCCTGCCACCCCGCAAAGGGTGGTGTGACGCGCGGCTTCGCCCCCGTCCGGCTGGCTTAGTTATTGTTGTTGTCCAGCTTGGCGCGCAACAGCGCACCCAGGCTGGTCGTGCCGGCGTTTTCACGCGCGGATTGCTGGCTCAGGCTTGACATGGCTTCCTGCTGGTCGGCCATGTCCTTGGCCTTGATGGACAGCTGGATGTTGCGCGTCTTGCGATCCACGTTGACCACCACGGCGGTGACTTCGTCGCCTTCCTTCAGCACGTTGCGCGCGTCTTCGACACGGTCGCGGCTGATCTCGGAAGCACGCAGGTAACCGATGATGTCCTCACCCAGGTCGATTTCAGCGCCACGGGCGTCCACGGTCTTGACCTTGCCGGTCACGATCTGGCCCTTGTCGTTGATGGTGGTGAAGGTGGTGAACGGATCGCTGTCGAGCTGTTTGATACCGAGCGAGATGCGTTCGCGGTCCACGTCCACGGCCAGCACGATGGCTTCGACTTCCTGGCCCTTTTTGTAGTTGCGCACGGCGGCTTCGCCAGGCTCGTTCCAGGACAGGTCGGACAGGTGCACCAGGCCGTCGATGCCGGCAGCCAGGCCCACGAACACGCCGAAGTCGGTGATCGACTTGATCGGACCCTTGACGCGGTCGCCGCGCTTGGTGTCCTGCGCAAACTCCTGCCAGGGGTTGGCCTTGCACTGCTTCATGCCAAGGCTGATGCGGCGCTTGTCTTCGTCGATTTCCAGAACCATGACTTCGACTTCGTCGCCCAGCGACACGATCTTGCTCGGCGCCACGTTCTTGTTGGTCCAGTCCATCTCGGACACGTGAACCAGGCCTTCGATGCCGGGTTCGAGTTCCACAAACGCGCCGTAGTCGGCGATGTTGGTGATCTTGCCAAACATGCGCGTGCCTTGCGGGTAGCGGCGGCTCACGCCCATCCAGGGGTCGTCGCCCATTTGCTTCAGACCCAGCGACACGCGGTTCTTTTCGGTGTCGAACTTGAGGATCTTGGCGGTGATTTCCTGGCCGGCCGTCACCACTTCGCTCGGGTGACGCACGCGGCGCCAGGCCATGTCGGTGATGTGCAGCAGGCCGTCGATGCCGCCCAGGTCCACGAACGCACCATACTCGGTGATGTTCTTGACCACGCCATGCACCACGGCGCCTTCCTTGAGGGTTTCCATCAGCTTGGCGCGTTCTTCGCCCATGCTGGCCTCGACCACGGCGCGGCGCGACAACACGACGTTGTTGCGCTTGCGGTCGAGCTTGATGACCTTGAATTCCATCGTCTTGTTCTCGTACGGAGACAGGTCCTTGATGGGGCGGGTGTCGATCAGCGAGCCTGGCAGGAAGGCGCGGATGCCGTTGACCAGCACGGTCAGGCCGCCCTTGACCTTGCCGCTGGTGGTGCCGGTGACGAATTCGCCGGATTCCAGGGCTTTTTCGAGCGCCATCCAGGACGCCAGGCGCTTGGCCTTGTCGCGCGACAGGATGGTGTCGCCATAGCCGTTTTCGATGGCGTCGATGGCCACCGAGACGAAGTCGCCGACCTGGACTTCGAGCTCGCCCTTGTCGTTCTTGAATTCTTCGATGGGCACATAGGCTTCGGATTTGAGGCCGGCGTTGACCACCACGAAGCTGTGCTCGATACGCACGACTTCAGCGGTGACCACTTCACCCATGCGCATTTCAGAGCGTTGCAGTGATTCTTCAAACAGGGCGGCGAAAGATTCAGACATTAAGTTTCCTTGGGCTACACAGGCAGGGTTGACGAGCGCGGGATTGCTATCGTTTCTATAGCTGACTGTGGCAGTTTCTTGCGGCCAGACAAGCGATAAGGCCGCGGGTTAGGTTGACAAACCACACGACCGATGCGCCTGAATGGCGCGATGCGGGCCGTATGGGCCTGATAGCTGTTCAGGACGTCCCGAACGGCTGCTTGCCCTGCCACCAGCCCAACACCTGATCGACCGATTCTTCAATCGTCAAATCCGAGTTGTCCAGCAGCAGGGCATCTCCGGCCGGTTTGAGAGGCGCAACGCTGCGGGACGAATCCCTCGCATCGCGCGCTTCCAAGTCTGCCCGAAGACTATCAAGTATAGCTGGAAAACCCTTTGAAATCAATTGCTTATAGCGCCGTTCGGCGCGGTGGCCGGCGTTCGCGGTGAGGTAGATCTTGAGCGGCGCGTCGGGAAAAATGACGGTGCCCATGTCGCGCCCGTCGGCCACCAGCCCGGGCAGCTGGCGAAAGCTGTGCTGCAGCGCCACCAGGGCCGTGCGCACGGCGGGCAGGGCCGACACTTTGGAGGCGTTCATGCCGGCTTCCTCGGTGCGGATGGCGTCGGTCACGTTGGCGCCATCGAGCCAGACCTGGTCGGCGACAAAGCGCACAGGCAGGCGCTGTGCCAGTGCGGCAATGGCGACTTCATGGGCGGCGTCCAGCGCCAGACCGGAGCGCACCGCGGCCAGCGCCGCGACGCGGTACAGGGCGCCGGAGTCCAGGTAGTGGTAGCCGAGCCGGTGCGCCAGCGTGGCGGCCAGCGTGCCCTTGCCCGAGGCGGTGGGGCCGTCCACGCAAATCACGGGAATGCGGGCGGCGAACGTGTGGGCCAGCGAAAACAGGGCCTCGAAGTAGTCCGGGAAGGTTTTGGCAACACACTTCGGGTCTTCGATGCGGACCGGCAGCCCCGCCGGATTGAAGGCCGCCAGCGAGAAACACATGGCGACCCGGTGGTCGTCGTAGGTGTGAATGCTGGCCGCGCGCCAGTGGGCTGGCGAGACCGGCGGCGTGATGCGCAGGAAGTCGGCTCCTTCTTCCACCGTCGCGCCGAGTTTGCGCAGCTCGGCGGCCATGGCTTTGATCCGGTCGGTTTCCTTGACGCGCCAGCTCGCGATGTTGCGAAGCAGGCTCGGGCCGTCGGCATACAGGGCCATGACCGCCAGTGTCATCGCCGCATCGGGGATGTGGTTGCAGTCGAGGTCGACGGCGTGCAGCGGCCAGGCGCCGCGCGAGATTTCGAGCCAGTTCGGGCCGCTGGCAATCTGCGCGCCCATCAACCGCGCCGCTTCAATGAAGCGGATGTCGCCCTGAATGGAATTTGCGCCCACGCCTTCAATTCTTACGTCTTTTTGACCTGAAGTCCCCGCCGTGATTGCGCCTACCGCTATGAAATAGCTAGCAGACGAGGCGTCGGCCTCGACGTGGATCGCGCCCGGCGACTGGTAGCGGCTGCCCGCCGGGATAGTGAAGCGCTGCCAGCCCTCGCGCCGCACGGCAATGCCGAAGCGCGCGAGCAGATTGAGCGTGATCTCGATGTAGGGCTTGGAGATCAGCTCGCCCACGACCTCGATCACCACGTCCCGAGCCGCCGACGGGCCGCCCCTGGGCGGCACAGCCCCCTCGGGGGGCAGCGGGGACACGTCAGTGCCGAGCGTGGGGGCCCGCTCCGCCGCTAGGAGGGGCAGCGCCATCAGCAGTGCGGTCAGGAACTGGCTGGACACTTCGCCGCGCACCCGGATTGGCGCGCCCGCTTGCAAGGTGGGCGGGCCCACGCGCAGCGGCGGATAGCCCTCTTGGCCCAGGTAGTCGATGCGGCACCCCAATTGGCGCAGCGCGTCGACCAGATCGCCGATCGGGCGCTCGTGCATGCGGGGCACGCCGCTGAGCTCAAAGTTGCCACCCAGCAGCGCCAGCGCCGCGGTCAGCGGGCGCATGGCGGTTCCGGCGTTGCCCAGGAACAGCTGGGCCCGGGTGTTTTTGAGTTGGCCGCCCAAGCCTTCGATGATGACGGAGTCGGCGTCGCGCGTGATGCCGCAGCCGAGTTGCTGCAGCGCCGCCAGCATGACGCGCGTGTCGTCGGAGTCGAGCAGGTCGTGCACGGTGGTGCTGCCGCCGCTGAGCGCGGCCAGCAACAGCACCCGGTTGGAAATGCTCTTGGAGCCGGGCAGCACGACCGTGCCGCTCGCCGCTTGCAGCGACGGAATATCCAGAAATTCGGTCGTGAACATTTACTTGCCCGGTTTGCCGGAGGTCATGCGCCAATGGGCCCGCGTGTCGCTGGCCTGTGCAATCTGCGCTTCCAGCGCCTCGGCATTGCCGCTGGCAATCAGCGCCTCCATGGCTTGCAGTGATCGCTGGAAAATCTGGGACTGCGCGAGCAACTCTTCGCGGTTGGCGACCATGATGTCGCGCCACATGAGCGGATCGCTGGCGGCGATGCGGGTGAAGTCGCGAAACCCCGGGCCGGCCAGCGACAGGTAGTCCTGCCCGCCCGCCTGGCCGGTGATTCCGTTCATCAGCGCAAATGCAATCAGGTGCGGCAAATGGCTGACCGCGGCGAATGCCGCGTCGTGCGCCTCGGGCGCCATCTTCTGCACATGGCAGCCCAGTGCGGTCCAGACCTCGGTGGCTTTTTGCAGGTGCGCCGTCAGGGTGCGCTCGATCGGGGTCAGGATCACCTGCTTGCCCACGTAGAGATCGGCATCGGCATGCTCCACCCCCGAGACTTCCCGGCCGGTAATCGGGTGCGCCGGCACGAACGAGCCGACCTGCTCGCGCAACACCCGCCGCGCGGCATCGACCACGTCGCGCTTGGTCGAGCCCACATCCATGATCAGCGTCTGCGGCGTGAGCAGGTGTTTGATGGCCTTGAAGGTGGCCTCGGTGGCGGCCACTGGAATCGCCAGCAGCACGATGTCGGCGCCCGATACGGCCAGCAGGGCCGAGGGCGCTTCCAGGTCGATCACGCCCATCTGGCGCGCGCGCTCGGTGGTGGAGGGCGACTTGCTGTAGCCGACCACGCGCTTGACCAGCCCCGCACGCTTGAGCGCGAGCGCGAACGAGCCACCCATCAGGCCGCAGCCAATCAGTCCGAGTTGCTCAAACATCGGTGTGCACCCTGTAGCCCGCCATGGTCAGTCGCCCACCGGGTAGGTGCCCAGCACCTTGTAGAACGCGCACAGGCCTTGAAGATCCTTCAAGGCGGCGGCCACATTGGGCTGTGACGGGTGGCCCTGGATGTCAACGTAGAAAAAGTATTCCCACTGGCCCGAGCGTGCAGGGCGCGACTCGAAGCGCGTCATCGATACGCCGTGGGTCTTGAGCGGCACCAGCAGGTCGTGCACCGCGCCTGGCTTGTTGGGCACCGAGACGATCAGGCTCACACAGTCCCGGCCGGAGGCTTGTGGCGCCTGCAGCGTTTGCGGCAGGCAGATCACGGCAAACCGGGTGCGATTGAAGGCATCGTCCTGGATCGCGTGCGCGGCGACGTGCAGGCCGAATTCACTGCCGGCACGCTCGCTCGCGATGCCGGCCCAGGCCGGGTGCGTCGCTGCCAGCCGGGCGCCTTCGGCGTTGCTGGAGACGGCGCGGCGCTCCACATCCGGCAGATGGGTGTTGAGCCAGCCCTGGCATTGCGCCAGTGCCTGCGGATGCGCCAGCACGACCTCGATGCCTTCGAGCGAAGCGCTCTGGCGCAGCAGGTTGTGGCGCACCAGCAGGCTGGTTTCGCCCACGATGTGCAGCGGCGAGTTCAGAAAGAGGTCCAGCGAACGCGCCACCACGCCTTCGGTGGAGTTCTCCACCGGCACCACGCCGAACTCGGCCGTACCCGCCGCCGTCGCGCGGAACACCTCGTCGAAGTTGACGCAGGGCACATGCTCGATGCTGGTGCCGAAGAACCGCAGTGCGGCCTCTTCGCTGAAGGTGCCTGAGGGGCCCAGGTAGGCGATGCGCTGCGGCGCTTCGAGCGCACGGCAGGCCGACATGATTTCGCGCCAGATGCTGGCCACATTACCCGGCTTGAGCGGCCCCGGATTGGAAGACTGCAGTCCGTGAATCACCTCGGCTTCGCGTTCCGGCCGGAACACCGGCGAGCCTTCGGCGCGCTTGATCTCGCCCACCTCGTTGGCGAGCTCGGCGCGGCGATTCAGCAGCGCCAGCAGTTCACGGTCCGCTGCGTCGATCTGGATGCGCAGTTGCGCGAGGGTCTTGGCCATGGGTCAGCTCAGGGTTCTCTCAAATTCTTGCATATAGTCCACCAGCGCCTGCACGCCCGCAATCGGCATTGCGTTGTAAATACTGGCACGCATGCCCCCGACCGATTTGTGGCCCTTGAGCTGGAGCAGGCCACGGTCTTTGGCGCCGGCCAGAAAGGCTTCGCTGCGCGACTCGTCGCGCAGAAAGAATGGCACGTTCATGCGCGAGCGGCAACTCGGCGCCACCTTGTTGGCATAGAACTGCGAGCGATCGATGAAGTCGTAGAGCAGTTGGGCTTTGGCGATGTTGCGCTGTTCCATGGCCGCAATGCCACCCTGCTTTTTGAGCCACTGGAAGGTCAGTCCGGCGACGTAGATGGCCCAGGTCGGCGGCGTGTTGTACATCGAGTGGCTGTCCGCCACGGTTTTGTAGTCAAACGCACTGGGACAGGCGGGCAGGGCGTGGCCCAGCAGATCCTCGCGCACCACCACCAGCGTGACGCCGGCCGGCCCCAGGTTCTTTTGCGCACCGCCAAACGCCAGTCCGACGCGACTCCAGTCGACGGGGCGGGACGCCACATGGGACGAGAAGTCGATCACCAGCGGCGCCTTGCTGCCCAGCGCCTGCAGGTCCGGCAGCGTCTGGAATTCCACGCCGTGGATGGTCTCGTTGCTGCAGATGTGCACATAGGCGGCATTGTTGGCAAGCTGCCAGCCGGCCGGGTCGGGTAGCGTGGTGTAGCCGTCCGCCTCGGTGCTGGCTGCGACGTGCGCCGTGCAGTACTTGCGCGCTTCCTTGAGCGACTTCTGGCTCCAGCTGCCCGTGACCACGAAATCGGCGCTCGTGCCGCGTGACAGGTTCAGCGGAACAATCGCGTTTTCAGCCAGCCCGCCGCCCTGCATGAACAGGATCCTGAAATGCGGCGGGACGGCCAGCAGCTCGCGCAAATCGGCCTCGGCCCGTTCACAGATCGAGATGAATTCCTTGCCGCGGTGACTCATCTCCATCACGCTCATGCCGCTGCCATGCCAGTCCAGCATGTCGGCAGCGGCCAGGCGCAAAACCTCCTCGGGAATGGCGGCAGGGCCTGCGGAGAAGTTGTACGGGCGCGTACTCGCCGGCGCTGTCACTTCTTGGCGGGGGCGGGGGCCTTGGCCGGTGCCGCAGGAGGCGGTGCGCCCAGCGCCTTGGCCACCGCGGGGCCGAGCAGACTCAGCTTGGGCTCGATACTCGCACGCGTTTCGGCCACCACTTTCTCACCCAGGGCGGTCTGTAATTTTGGATTCAGGTCCTGGTATTTCTTGGCCAGCGGCGAGCTGATCCACGCCACCAACTGGCGCAACTCATCCTCGCTGAGGTTTTGCTCCAGAATCGGACCCAGCGCGGCGGGGGCGACCTGCAGCGCCTTGTCACGGACGATGGGAAAGGCTCCATCGAAGTACTTTTTAAGCTCGGCATCGGCGGCCTTGGCGGCGGCCTCACGCTTTTCGGGGGGCACCTGGGTTTGCAGGTATTGAGAGCCTGCCTGCGCGATGGACGCGCTCGATTGCTGAACCAGCCCGCGTGCCAGGGATTCGATGCCGGGACGCTGCAGGTCGATGAATTGCTTGATGAGAGCAGCCTTTCCGTCCTGGGCCATGGCGATGGAGCTGGTCGCTAATGCGACCGCCAAAAGGGCGAGTTTGAAACTTTTCACTGAGGATTCTCCGTTGTAGATGAGGAAGTGCTGCTGTCGTCGGGGTCGCTGTCGCCGTTTACGTCGTTTTCCACGATGCGCTGCAAGCCGCTGAGTCTGGAGCCCTCGTCGAGCCCGATCAGCGTCACCCCCTGGGTGGCGCGCCCCATTTCGCGAATTTCGCTGACCCGGGTACGTACCAGCACGCCCTTGTCGGTAATCAGCATGATTTCGTCGTCGGCGCGCACCAGCGTGGCCGCCACGACCTTGCCGTTGCGCCCCGTTTGCTGGATCGCGATCATGCCCTTGGTGCCGCGCCCGTGGCGCGTGTACTCGGTGATGCCGGTGCGTTTGCCGTAGCCGTTTTCGGTGGCTGTCAGCACGCTCTGACTTTCGTCCTCGGCCACGAGCATGGCGATCACGCTTTGGCCCACTTCGAGCGACATGCCTCGCACACCGCGGGCGTTACGGCCCAGCGGACGGACATCGTCCTCGTCGAAGCGCACGGCCTTGCCGCCATCGGAAAACAGCATCACATCATGCTGGCCGTCGGTCAGCGCTGCGCCGATCAGGAAGTCCCCTTCGTCGAGCGAGACCGCGATGATGCCGGCCTTGCGCGGGTTGCCGAATTCATCGAGCGTGGTTTTCTTGACCGTCCCCATGGAGGTCGCCATAAACACGTACTGGTTGGCCGGGAAACTGCGCTTCTCACCCGTCAGCGGCAAGACGACGGTGATTTTTTCACCTTCCTGCAGCGGAAACATATTCACGATGGGGCGCCCGCGCGAGCCGCGCGAACCCTGCGGCACCTCCCAGACCTTGAGCCAGTACAGGCGCCCCCGATCGGAGAAGCACAGGATGTAGTCGTGCGTGTTGGCAATGAAGAGCTGGTCGACCCAGTCATCTTCCTTCGTCGCCGTGGCCTGCTTGCCGCGCCCGCCGCGCTTCTGGGACCGGTACTCGGAGAGCGGCTGGCTCTTGATGTAGCCGCTGTGCGACAGTGTGACCACCATGTCGGTCGGGGTGATCAGATCCTCGGTGCTCAGGTCGAACGAGCTGTGTTCCACCAGGCTGCGGCGCGCGCCGATTTTGGTCTGGCCGAATTCCTGCTTGAGGGCGCCCAGCTCGTCGCCAATGATGGTCGAGACGCGCGCCGGTTTGGCCAGGATGTCGAGCAAATCCTCGATTTCGGCCATGACTTCCTTGTACTCGGCCACGATCTTGTCCTGCTCGAGGCCGGTCAGGCGTTGCAGACGCATTTGCAGAATTTCCTGCGCCTGCGTGTCAGAGAGCCGGTACAGGCCATCGCTGCCCATGCCGTAGGTTTTTTCCAGGCCGTCAGGGCGGTAGTCGTCGGCGTTGATCACGCCGCCGTCGGCCCGCGTGCGGGTCAGCATTTCGCGCACCAGCTGGCTGTCCCAGGGCCGCGCCATCAGCTCAACCTTGGCTACGGGTGGCGTCGGCGCGTTGCGGATGATGGCGATGAAGTCGTCGATGTTGGCCAGCGCCACGGCCAGGCCTTCGAGCACGTGGCCGCGTTCGCGCGCCTTGCGCAGCGTGAACACGGTGCGACGGGTGACCACTTCGCGGCGGTGTTCCAGAAAGACTTCGATCAGGTCCTTGAGATTGCACAGTTTGGGCTGGCCGTTGACCAGCGCCACCATGTTGATGCCAAAGGTGTCCTGCAGCTGCGTCTGTTTATAGAGGTTGTTGAGCACCACTTCGGGCACTTCGCCGCGCTTGAGTTCGATTACGAGGCGCATGCCCGATTTGTCGGACTCGTCCTGGATATGGCTGATGCCCTCGATTTTCTTCTCGTGCACCAGTTCGGCCATGCGCTCCTGCAGGGTCTTTTTGTTCACCTGGTATGGCAATTCGTCCACGATGATCGACTGGCGCTGCCCCTTGTCGATGTCTTCGAAGTGGCACTTGGCGCGCATCACCACCTTGCCGCGGCCGGTGCGGTAACCGTCCTTGACGCCATTGATGCCATAAATAATGCCTGCCGTGGGGAAGTCAGGCGCCGGAATGATCTCCATCAACTCGTCAATACCGGCGTGCGGGTTTTTCAGCAGATGCAGGCATGCATCGACCACCTCGTTGAGGTTGTGCGGCGGGATATTGGTCGCCATGCCCACCGCAATCCCGCCGGAGCCGTTGATCAGCAGGTTGGGAACCCGGGACGGCAACACCAGGGGCTCCTTTTCGCTGCCGTCGTAGTTGGGGCCGAAATCGACCGTTTCCTTGTCGATATCCGACAGCATTTCCTGGGCGATCTTGGACAGGCGGACCTCGGTGTAACGCATGGCTGCGGCACTGTCGCCGTCCACTGAGCCAAAGTTGCCTTGCCCGTCCACCAGCATGTGACGCAGCGAAAAATCCTGTGCCATGCGCACGATGGCGTCATATACCGACTGATCGCCGTGCGGGTGGTACTTGCCGATGACGTCACCGACGATACGCGCCGATTTCTTGTAAGGGCGATTCCAGTCGTTGTTGAGTTCGTGCATCGCGTACAACACACGCCGGTGCACGGGTTTCAGTCCGTCCCGCGCATCAGGCAGGGCGCGCCCCACGATGACGCTCATGGCGTAATCGAGGTAACTGCGCCGCATTTCCTCTTCAAGACTGATGGGCAGGGTTTCTTTGGCGAACTGGGTCATGGGGAGGGATTCTCGGCAAGTGAAGTCTGATTTTACGGGCAAGGCGCTGTCGCTAAGCCGCAACACATCGGCCTAATTGCGGTTTTGTCCTACGGTACGCGGCCCGATTTACCCCTGAACGTGCGGGGACGTGTGGCACAATTGCCAGAACGTTTTGGGTGATGGTCACTCAGATCGTCCTGTTTCGCAGCGCGGCTGCGGCTTTTTCCCCAAGAGGAGAACCATGAAGAAATTGAATAAAGTGGCGATGTTGATTGCCTCCGCAGCGCTTGTTACTGCCGCTGGTGCCCAAACTGTGGATAACTGGCGTAATGGCACTTCCGAACTCGTTTGGAAGAACGGCACCAATGAGCTGTGCTGGCGCGATGCCAACTGGACCCCGGCGACTGCCGCGGCCACTTGCGATGGCGCCATCGTCCCCGTGGCCGCACCGGCCCCTGCTGTAGTTGCTCCGGCTGCTCCGGCGCCTGCTCCTGCTCCTGCTGCCGTCCCCGCTGCCACCAAGGTGACATACGCTGCCGATGCTTTCTTCAACTTCGACAAATCCGTCCTGAAGCCTGAAGGCAAAGCCAAGCTGGACGACCTGATCGGCAAGATCAAGGACATCAACCTGGAAGTCATCATCGCCGTGGGTCACACCGACTCCATCGGTACCGTTGCCTACAACCAGAAGCTGTCGGTTCGCCGCGCTGAAGCCGTCAAGGCCTATCTGGTGTCCAAGGGCATTGAGAAAAACCGTGTGTACACCGAAGGCAAGGGCAAATCCCAGCCTGTGGCTGACAACAAGACCGCCGAAGGCCGTGCGAAGAACCGTCGCGTGGAAATCGAAGTCGTCGGCACCCGCGCCGGCCAGTAATCCGCAAGGCTTGCTTCGAAAAGCCCCGCAAGCTCCGGCTTGCGGGGCTTTTTTCATGAGTTCGAGGACAATTGGCGTATGAGTGATCCCGTGAATGCCGACCCGGCCGAGCTGGCCAAATTTTCTGACCTGGCGCACCGCTGGTGGGATAAGGAGAGTGAATTTCGCCCCCTGCACCAGATCAATCCCCTGCGTCTGGACTGGATCAACAGCCTGTCCGGCGTTTCGGGCTTGCAGGTGCTCGATGTCGGCTGCGGCGGCGGCATCCTGGCTGACGCCATGGCCCGCAAGGGCGCCCAGGTGCTCGGTATCGACCTGGCCGCGAAGGCGCTCAAGGTTGCGCAACTGCATGCGCTTGAGGCGCAAACGCCCAACGTGCTGTACCGTGAAATCAGCGCGGAAGCACTCGCAATGGAGCAGCCGGGCTGCTTTGACGTGGTCACGTGCATGGAGATGCTCGAACACGTTCCTGATCCCGCCTCGGTCGTGGCGGCATGCGCGACGCTGGTCAAGCCGGGGGGGTGGGTGTTTTTCTCAACCATCAACCGCAATCCGAAGTCATTTTTGCTGGCGATTGTCGGCGCCGAGTACGTTCTGAACATGCTGCCGCGCGGCACCCACGAATACGCGAAGTTGATTCGTCCCGCTGAATTGGCGAGTTATTGCCGCGCTGCCGGGCTGGAATTGAGCCATACACGCGGCATGGAATACAACCCTCTGACTCAGCGCTACTGGCTCAGTAGCGACACCAGCGTGAATTACCTGTTCGCAACGCAAAAGGGTGGAGGTGTTTGACGCATGTTTACGGATATAGAGGCCGTGCTGTTCGATCTGGATGGCACCCTGATCGACAGCGCGCCGGACCTTGGCGCTGCCGCAGACAAAATGAGAACCGACCGGGGCCTGGCCTCGTTGCCGCTGGCGCTGTATCGGCCCATGACCGGCGCCGGCGCGCGGGGCATGCTCGGCGTCGCCTTCGGCGTGACCCCGGAGCACCCTGATTTCCCGGTACTGCGGGAAGAGTTTTTTACCAATTACGAAGCCTGCATGACGCGGCGCACCTTTGCCTTTGATGAAGTGGCCGAGCTGATTCAAGCGCTTTTGGCGCGTCGGCTCGCCTGGGGCGTGGTCACCAACAAGGCCTCCCGCTTCACCGACCCCCTGACCCGCTCCATGCCGCTGTTTGCCACGGCGAGCGCGGTCATCAGCGGCGATACCACACCCCATTCCAAGCCGCATCCAGAGCCCTTGCTGGAGGCGGCACGGCGCCTGGGGCTGGCGCCGGAAAAATGCGTGTATGTGGGTGATGACGAGCGCGACGTGGTTGCGGGACTGGCCGCCGGCATGGGCACCGTGGCGGCAACATATGGCTATTTGGGCAATCGGGCGGATACCGCGCAGTGGGGCGCACACGCTGCAATAGCGTCCCCGCTGCAGCTATTGCATTTGCTGCAGGGCTTGCAATCGCCCGCAATGACCTAAAATGCTTATTGAGGGGCTGCACTGGTTTCGACGTGGGTACGGAATCGCTGTGGTGCATGTCGAGCTTGAGTAACGCTCGTAAAAATCGACTCAACAAACTAACTGCAAACGACGAACGTTTCGCACTCGCTGCTTAATAACCAGTGAGCCTTACAACAGCAGGCCGATGGGCTGGGCAAGGGTGCCGCAAGGCGTCCAGGCTGTAAGGTTATTCACATCGGCTGGCTTCGGACCGGGTACCTTGGTTCAGAGCGAGACAATAGGGTGCTGGCGTCCTGTGTAGCGTGCGACTGCGCGACACAGGTGGCGAGACTTAAATCAGACCGCTAAACATGTAGATCTGCGCGAAGAAGGCTTGCGGACGGGGGTTCGAATCCCCCCAGCTCCACCATAAAAGGCAATCTGCGCCAATGCAAAATCATTGGCGCAGGTTTCCCCAAACCACTATCAATGGCGTTCATCAAATGAGGGGCGGTAAAAGCGCGCATCTCGCGGCATACTTGCAGCATTATTTTCAACAGGAGCCCGCCAATGATCAAAACCGAATTGTTTCTTCGAACCATTCCAGCCGTGCTGGTTATGAGTGCAGCCGCGTACGGATTGACGGCGCATGCGCAAACCCAGTCCGGCACGAACGAGCGGGCCAGCACGTCTTCCGGTAACGGCGTCGTCCAGAAGGTTGAAAAGACCACCAAGAAGGCCGTGAACGCAACCGAGCGAACTGCCAAAAAGGTCGGTCGAGCCACCAGCAAGACGGCCAGCCGCGCTGCAGGGGCGGTGCGGCATACGGGTGAAAAAATTGGTAAGAAGCTACCCAAAGGCAACGCCACGCGGCCGGTTGATGAGCAGGGAAGGCCCGGCAACTAGGCGCCTTGAGCGTCCTGAGATAAATGGAAAAGCCCGCAACAGCGGGCTTTTTGCTTGGAACCGGATGAGCCGCCTGAGAAAAGTCAG
Source organism: Polaromonas sp. C04 (assembly GCF_002002705.1). Taxonomy (GTDB): domain Bacteria; phylum Pseudomonadota; class Gammaproteobacteria; order Burkholderiales; family Burkholderiaceae_C; genus Rhodoferax_A. Next base: position 486,700 of record NZ_MUNS01000020.1, read on the forward strand.
CGCAAGTCTCCTTCCCGGCTGTCCAGCGGGGTCAGAAAAGAATTGGGCTGCAATTCTCCTGAGAGCGTGGTGAAACTGCTGTGCAGGCCAGCGCTTGCGGAGTCTGGCGTCGGGCTCAGCGGGCTCAGGTCGCTGTTGCGAATCTCGCGCTGGCGAAGCAGTGCTTCGCGCAAGCTCGCCCTGGCGGCAGACATTGCGCTTTCACTGCGCTCGCGATCCATGCTCATGGATGCCATCTCGCCGAGAAATTCGGTGCGGATTTCACTCAAGGTCGGCAGCTTGTCGGATTCGACCACGGTATAGGCGATGCCGCATTGGCTCAGCAGCTTGCGCTTCAGGCGCTGGTTTTTTTCGGCCAATCCCAAACGCCCTGGAACATCCACGCAGCCGATGACGTTGCCGTCCGCGCGACACACGGTGAACGTGCAATACACCCCCGTCAGCAATTCGTACCAGTGCAGGCCCTGTTCCTTGCTGCGTGGCATGGTGAACCGCGTGACTGGAATTTTGATCATCACGTGGTGGCCAAAAAAAGCCCGGGTCAACCAGCGCCACACCTGGCGCTCCCGGCTGTTGGCCAGCGGCCGCGGGCTCAGTGGCCACCGCTTCGGGATGCGACGGCGCTCATGGGCTTGCCGGCGTAGCCACCAGGCGTGAACAGTCGCGCCAAGCACCAGGCTGGCCAGCAATGCCAATCCGATTGAAAGCCCTCCTGTGTATTTGTCCATTTTTCGGTGTTTCCGTGAGTCATTTTGAGTGTAACTAAAGTTAACAAATGAAGTCCATAGCGTGGGGCGGTAAAAAATCACGGAAACGCCTTCGGCGTGTGCTCATTCATGTCCGATGGGTCTGCTGCGTCACAATGAGGTCATGCACACCATGTCATTGCAGGACATTCTTTTTACACAGGGATTCGGGACGCGTCGCGTCTGCGCCGGTCTGATTCAACAGGGATTTGTGTCGGTAGCCCAGCAGCCATCCACCGATCCAGCTATGGAATTTGTAGCGAAAGGGTTGCGTTTCACGGTTCAGGGTGCGGCGTGGGAGTACCACGAGCTGGCGTACCTGATGCTGCACAAGCCGGCTGGCACCGAGTGCTCGCAAAAGCCCTCGACCTGGCCGAGCATCTACACGCTGCTGCCATCGCCGCTGCGCCAGCGGCCGCAGAGAGGGGCGGTGCAGGGCGTGCAGGCGGTCGGCCGGCTCGACCAGGACACGACGGGACTGCTGCTGCTGACCGACGACGGCAAATTCATCCACCGCATGAGTTCGCCCCGGCATCATGTGCCCAAGGTGTACGAGGTCACGGCCAAACACCCGCTCGACGACAAACAGGTGCAAAAGCTGCTGGAGGGCGTGGTGCTGGAAGATGACCCGAAGCCGGTCCGTGCCAGTGCCTGCGAAGCGGTGGCGCCGCACCGCTTGCGCCTGACGCTGACCGAGGGCAAGTACCACCAGGTCAAGCGCATGGTGGCCGCCGTGGGCAACCGGGTCGAGGCGCTGCACCGCTCGCAGATCGGCGGCCTGGCCCTGCCCGATGACCTGGCGCCAGGCCAGTGGCGCTGGCTCGGGGCCGACGATCTCGCACGGATCGCTGGCTGAGCGTCAGCCTATCCGATCGGGGCGAGGAAATCGGCGATCAGCTGCGTGGTCAGGGCCGTTTGATCGCGGTGCGGCGAATGTCCGCATTGCTCCAGTTTTTGTAGCACACAGTGCTCGCCGGTCGTGCGGATCTGGTCGATTTGCTGCATGGTGCCGTAGGCATCATCAACCCCCTGAATGGCCAGCACCGGGGCGCGGATGCGCTGGCAGTCGCCGCGGATATCGAAACTGCGGAACGCCTCGTCCAGCCAGATGTCGTTCCACTGCCAGAAAGCGCAGTCGACGTCGGCGTGGTAGCGCGCCAGCCGTTCGCGCAGATCGCCGCTCTCGTAGGCCGTGCGGGCCTGCGCAATCGAGCGCACCGAAATGTCTTCGACGATCACATGCGGGGCCAGCACGATGCAGGCCTGCACCGGGTAGCGGCTCGCGTACAGCAGCGCAATGCTGGCGCCATCGGAATGACCGAGCAGCACGGGCTTGTCGATCTGCAGCACACGAAGCAGTTCGGGCAGCACCTCCCACGCCTCCCGGTGCATGTAGTCCGGCTGCAAGCGCCCCACGCGCAAGCCCTCGCGCTCGGAAGATGCGCCGCGTACGTCGGGCACCGGATCGGACCGGCCGTAGCCGCGGCGCGAATACACCACGCCGGCGCGCCCGGTGGCCAGACATACCTGGTCGGGCCAGTCGCGCCACATGGCGACCGAACCCAAACCCTCATGCAGAAAAACGATGGGAGCGCGGCGCTGCTCGCCGGCCGCCGCCTCGATCTGGCGCACTTCCAGTTGCACGCCATGGATGCGAATCATGCTCATCGGGGAATGGTAAGGGATGTGCGCCATGGCTGTCGCGCCGGCGCTGCCGCGGTATGCTTCATGCCATGACTCTATTTCTCGATTCGTTCTGGCGCGCGGTGGCGTATTGCCTGCGCCCGCGCGTGATTGCGCTGTCATTCCTGCCATTGGTCATCATGGTCGGACTGTCACTGGGGTTGGGCTATTTTTTCTGGACGCCCGCGCTCGATTGGGTGCGCGGCATGCTGGACGCCTCCGTCTGGCTCACCCACCTGTGGTCGTGGCTGGACGGGGTTGGCGCGGGCAACCTCAAGACGGTGGCGGCCCCGCTGATCGTGATCTTCACCGTCACGCCGCTGCTGGTGATCGTGTCGCTGCTGATCGTGGCCGCCCTGATGACGCCCGCGCTGGTGGGGCTGGTCGCCGAGCGCCGTTTCCCCACTCTGGAGCGCAAGAAGGGCGGCTCTGTGCTGGTCAGCATCCTCTGGTCGCTCGGCTCCACCTTGCTGGCCGCGATCGCACTGGTGATCTCGATTCCGCTGTGGCTGGTGCCGCCCCTGATTCTGATCCTGCCGCCGCTGATCTGGGGCTGGCTGACGTATCGCGTCATGGCTTTCGATGCCCTGTCCAGCCATGCCAGCCGCGACGAGCGGCGCGAGATTTTCCGCCGCCATCGGGGCTGGCTGCTGGGCATCGGCGTGCTTTCGGGCTACCTGGGCGCGGCGCCCAGCATCGTGTGGGCCTCGGGTGCGCTGTTTGCGGCCGCGTTTGTGATCCTGGTGCCGGTGGCGATCTGGATCTACACCCTGATCTTTGCGTTCTCGTCGCTGTGGTTCTCGCACTATTGCCTCACCGCTTTGGCAAACCTGCGGGCCGAGGCCACTTCCGCTGCTTCGCCCGCCCCCGTCACACCTGTCGCGCCCACCTTGATCCATGACCTCCATCCAGACCCCGCCGCAACCGGCCACACGCTCGCACCCTGAAGAGCGGCCCCATTTCGGGCTCATCATCGTCGGTGACGAGATCCTCTCGGGCAAGCGTGCCGACAAGCATATGCCCCGGGTCATCGAATTGCTGGGCGAGCGCGGCCTGCAGCTCGACTACGCCGAGTGCCTTGGCGATGTGCCCGAACGCATCACCGCCACGCTGCATCGCGCCTTTGCCTCGGGCGACGTGGTGTTCAGCTGTGGCGGCATAGGCGCCACACCCGACGACCATACGCGCCAGTGCGCGGCCAGGGCGCTTGGCGTGCCTCTTGAATTGCACCCGCAAGCCGAGCGCCTGATTCGCGAGCGCATGCAGGATATCGCCAGGGAGCAGGGCACGGCCTACGAGCCGGATCGGCCCGACAACATCCACCGCCTCAACATGGGCGTCTTTCCCCAAGGCGCGCAGCTGATCCCGAATCCCTACAACAAGATTCCGGGCTTCAGCTGCGTTGGCCCGGGCGGTGGCGCGGTGCATTTCGTGCCGGGCTTTCCCGTCATGGCCTGGCCCATGATTGAGTGGGTGCTGGAGCACCATTACGCGCACCTGTTCCGGCAAGCCGCTTACGAGGAAAGATCGGTCATCGTGTTTGGCTCCATGGAAGCGGCGCTCACGCCCTTGATGGAAGAAATCGAGCGAGTGCATGCGGGCGTCAAGGTATTCAGCCTGCCCAGCGTGGATCACCCCGAATATGGCCGCCATATAGAGCTTGGCGTCAAGGGTGATCCGGCCGCGGTGGCTGCCGCCTACCCGGTCTTGCTGGCAGGGCTGCACGGTTTTAACGCGCAACTAGGCCCCGAACTGGTGCGTAAAACCTGATGCACCAATATGGTTCATTAATGCAACGTACCAACATGGTGCATGCGAAAACCCCGCTGGACCAAAAAAGCGGGCGCGAGTCGCCGGCAACGTATCGCCTCAAGGCAGAATACGAGGCTCGGCCCAAAACAGACGCGTCGGCTTTGGCACAGAAACTGCATTAGCTTGCCGTTCCCCGAATTTTTTAACCAACTTCCAACCAGGAGAAACTGATGGCAAAGACCGTCGCAGACGTGATGAAAATGGTGAAAGAAAACGAAGTCAAGTTTGTCGACTTCCGTTTCACCGATACCCGCGGCAAAGAGCAGCACGTCACCGTTCCCGCTTCACATTTCGATGAAGACAAATTCAGCGCCGGGCACGCGTTCGACGGCTCATCCATTGGCGGCTGGAAGGGCATCGAAGCCTCCGACATGCTGCTGATGCCGGACGCCAATACCGCCAACATCGACCCGTTTTACGAAGAAACCACGCTGTTCATGAGTTGCGACGTGCTCGAGCCCGGTGACGGCAAGGCCTATGACCGCGATCCGCGCTCGATCGCCAAGCGCGCCGAGGCCTACCTCAAGGCCTCCGGCATTGGCGACACCGCCTTTTTCGGCCCGGAGCCCGAATTCTTCATCTTCGACGATGTGCGCTGGAACACCGACATGTCGGGCACTTTCTTCAAGATCGAAGAATACGAAGCGCCCTGGAACAGCGGCAAAAAGCTCGAAGGCGGCAACCGCGGCCACCGTCCCACCGTCAAGGGTGGCTACTTTCCAGTACCTCCAGTCGACAGCACGCAGGACATGCGCGCTGAAATATCCCTGGTTCTCGAGTCGCTGGGCGTGCCCGTGGAAGTGTTCCACCATGAAGTGGGCGGCGCCGGCCAGAACGAAATCGGCACCAAGTTCAGCACGCTGGTCGAGCGCGCCGACTGGACCCAGATCCTCAAGTACGTGGTCTGGAACGTGGCCAACGCCTATGGCAAAACCGCCACCTTCATGCCCAAGCCCATCGTCGGCGACAACGGCTCGGGCATGCACGTGCACCAGTCGGTCTGGAAAGACGGCAAGAACCTGTTCGCGGGCGACGGCTACGCCGGCCTGTCGGATTTTGCGCTGTACTACATCGGCGGCATCATCAAGCATGCGCGCGCGCTCAACGCCATCACGAATCCCGGCACCAACAGCTACAAGCGCCTGGTGCCCGGCTACGAGGCCCCGGTGAAGCTGGCGTACTCCGCCAAGAACCGTTCTGCCTCGATCCGCATTCCGTATGTGGCCAACCCCAAGGGCCGGCGCGTCGAAGCGCGCTTCCCCGACCCGCTGATGAACCCGTACCTCGGTTTTGCGGCACTGCTGATGGCGGGGCTGGACGGCGTCGAAAACAAGATCCATCCCGGCGAAGCCGCGACCAAGGACCTGTACCACCTGCCGCCCGAGGAAGATGCGAAGGTGCCAACTGTCTGCCACAGCCTGGACCAGGCGCTGGACCACCTGGATGCCGAGCGCGGCTTCCTGACCAAGGGCGGCGTGTTCTCCGACAGCATGCTGGACGCCTACATCGAGCTGAAGATGGGCGAAGTCACGCGCTTGCGCATGGCCACGCACCCCATTGAGTTCGACATGTATTACTCGCTGTAATCACGAGGCAACTGAAAAAAAGGCGGCCTGTGCCGCCTTTTTCATGGGCGGCCGATCCGTCCTGGCGAGCCGCCGGCGCCTGGTGCCGGGCAAATTTTGCGTTCGAAGTTGATTGGGCGATACTTCAATGAACTTCCCTGGCGTGTCATGCTCGGAAACCGTATGAAAAAAGCACTATTGATCTCACTTCTTCCGTTCGCCACCGTCCTTCTTGCCGCCAGCAGCTTTGCCCAGAGCCAGATCTACCGCTGCGGCAACGAATACACCAACAATGCCTCGGACGCCAAGGCCCGTGGCTGCAAGCCCTTTGCGGGAGGCAACATCACCATCGTGCCGGGCACCCGGCCCAGCACCGCCGCCGCACCCGCGCGTGCCGGCGCGGCTCCGCAGCCGCGGGTGGGCGCGGCCGACCAGCGGGCCCGCGATGCGGACGCACGCGCCATCCTGGAATCGGAGCTGAGCAAGGCCCAGGCCCGGCAGACGGATCTGCTCGCGCAGTACAACAATGGCCAGCCCGAAATGCTGGGCCCCGAGCACCGCAACCACCAGAAATACCTCGATCGCGTGGCGGAGCTCAAGGCCAGCATCGACCGCAACCAGAGCGACATTGATGGTATCCAGCGCGAGCTGAGCCGCCTTCCCGCGCCAGCTGCAGCACAATAGACGGCTTGAGCAAGCCCGCCCCTACTGCCGCCTCGCGTTTCCAGGCGTTTGACCTGCTGGCGACGCTGGTCGCCGTGGTGCACACCGATGGCACGGTGCTGTTTGCCAATGCGGCGCTCGAAGACGCCATCGGGGCCTCGCGCCGCACCATCGAAGGCTCGCAGTTCCCGGGCTTTTTCACTGAACCCCACATCCTGGCCAACGCCCTGAGCGGCGCCGGCAGCAATGAGTTCGCCGCGCTGCGCTATGACGCGTGGCTGAACCGCCTGAATCACGAACCCATTCCCGTGCATGTGATCGTGGCGCAGACCGAGAGGCCGAACGAGATCATTGTGGAATTGCTGCCGCTGGAGCAGCAGGCCCGGCAGGATCGCGAGGAGCGGCTGATCGACCAGGCGCAGGCCAACAAGGAGCTGATCCGCAACCTGGCGCACGAGATCAAGAATCCGCTGGGCGGCATCCGCGGCGCGGCGCAGCTGCTGGAGATGGAGATCGACTCGCGCGAGCTGACCGAATACACCCAGGTCATCATCCACGAGGCCGATCGCCTGCAAACCCTGGTGGACCGGCTGCTGGCGCCGCACCGCAAGCCGCATGTGGTGGGCGACGTGAACATCCACGAGGTGTGCGAGCGCGTGCGCGCGCTGGTGCAGGCGGAATTCCCCAAGGGACTGCAGGTGGTTCAGGACTACGACATCTCGATCCCCGAGTTCCGCGGCGACCGCGAGCAGCTGATCCAGGCGCTGCTCAACGTCGTCCACAACGCCGCGCAGGCGCTGGCCGAGCGCATCAAGGCGGGCGATGCGCAAATCATTTTCCGCACCCGCATTGCGCGGCAGGTCACGTTTGGCAAACAGCGCTATCGGTTGGCACTGGAATTGCATGTCATCGACAATGGGCCCGGCGTGCCGGACTCGATCAAGGACCGCATTTTCTTCCCGCTGGTGTCGGGCCGGGATGGCGGCTCCGGACTGGGGCTGACGCTGGCGCAAACCTTTGTGCAGCAACACCACGGCTTGATCGAGTGCGACAGCGTGCCCGGCCGGACGGATTTCAAGATACTGATTCCGCTGCCCTGACTGTTTGACCTGAGGTGACATACAAGCCATGAAGCCGATCTGGATAGTTGATGATGACCAGTCGATCCGCTTCGTGCTGGAAAAGGCGCTGCTGCGCGAAGACCTGCCCACGCGCAGCTTCACGAACCCGCGCGACGTGCTGGCGGCCCTGGACGAAAACGGGGGCGAAGGCCCCCAGGTGCTGGTGAGCGACATCCGCATGCCGGGCGGCTCGGGCCTGGATCTGCTGGAGAAGGTCAAGGCCAGGCACCCCGGCCTGCCCGTCATCATCATGACGGCGTTCTCGGACCTGGACAGTGCCGTCTCGGCCTTTCAGGGCGGCGCCTTCGAATACCTGCCCAAGCCGTTCGACCTGCCCAAGGCGGTGGAGCTGATCCGCCGCGCGGTCGAGGAGAGCCAGCGCGAAGAGGTGGCGGAAGAGCGCATGGCCGATGCGCCCGAAATGCTGGGCCAGGCGCCCGCCATGCAGGACGTGTTTCGCGCCATTGGGCGCCTGTCCCAGAGCAACGTCACGGTCATGATCACGGGTGAATCAGGCTCGGGCAAGGAACTGGTGGCGCGCGCGCTGCACAAGCATTCGCCGCGCGGCGACGCCGGCAACAACGGCCCGTTCGTGGCCATCAACACCGCCGCCATCCCGAAAGACCTGCTGGAGTCCGAGCTGTTTGGCCATGAGCGCGGCGCCTTCACCGGTGCGCAAACCATGCGCCGCGGGCGCTTCGAGCAGGCCGAGGGCGGCACGCTGTTCCTCGACGAAATCGGCGACATGCCGTTTGACTTGCAGACGCGCCTGCTGCGCGTGCTCTCCGACGGACATTTTTATCGCGTGGGCGGCCACACCGCGGTCAAGGCCAACGTGCGCGTGATTGCCGCCACGCACCAGGATCTGGAGCAGCGCGTCAAGGAGGGCGCTTTCCGCGAGGATTTGTTCCACCGCCTGAACGTGATCCGGCTGCGCCTGCCCGCGCTGCGCGAGCGCCGCGAAGACATCCCCACGCTGACGCGCCACTTCCTGCAGCAAAGCGCCAAGCAGCTCGGCATCGAGCCCAAACGCATCTCCGACGCGGCGCTGGCCCGCTTGAGCGCGTTCAACTTTCCCGGCAACGTGCGCCAGCTGGAGAACATCTGCCACTGGCTGACCGTGATGGCGCCCGCGCAGGTCATCGAGCCCAAGGATTTGCCGCCCGAGGTCCTGCTGGCAGCGCCGGGCGATGCGGTGGCGCCGGCGCCTGCCGCCGCTGCGGGACCGGCCGAGCCGCATGGGGGCACTGCGGCTACCGGCGGCGGTGACACCGCTGCCACGGGACTGCCTGCGGAACCATTGGCCGGTGCACCAGCCCCCGTGGGCACGGCTCTGCTTTCTGCGCCGGCAGGCGCCTGGGAGCATGGGCTCGAAGTCGAGGCGCAGATGCTGCTGGCTGCGGGGCGCCTCGATGTGTGGGATGAGTTGACGCGCCGCTTCGAGTCCCGGTTGATCCTCACGGCGCTGGCCAATACGAAAGGCCGGCGCATCGAGGCGGCGCACAAACTGGGCATCGGCCGCAACACCATCACGCGCAAGATCCAGGAGCTGGGTCTTGAATGAAATAGGCTGTTAGCCCTTATCTGATCTGCGCAGTCTGCTATTAAAATTATAGTAGCTGTAGATCCATCACGACTGGTGCATGGTCGCTGGGGCGCTCGTTCTTGCGCGGTGCCTTGTCGATCACGCAGCCTTGCACTCCGGGCTTGAGCGCGGCGCTGACCAGGATGTGGTCGATGCGCAGGCCGTGGTTGCGCCGGAACGCGAAATCGCGGTAGTCCCACCAGCTGTAGCTTTTTTCGGGCTGCGCAAACAGCCGGTGGGCATCCACCAGGCCCAGCGCAACCAGCGCGCGCAGGTGGTAGCGCTCTTCTTCCGTGCAATGAATCTGGTCCTTCAGGCCCACCGGGTCCCATACATCGGCGTCGTCGAACGTGATGTTGTAGTCGCCCATCAGCACCAGCTTCGGATGCGTCGCCAGCTCCTCGCGCACCCAGTCGCGCAGCGCGCGCAGCCAGTGCATCTTGTATTCGAATTTCTCGGTGCCCGGCGCCTGCCCGTTCGGGAAATAGGCCCCGATCACGCGCACGCCGTCCACCGTGCCGCACAGCACGCGCGACTGGTCGTCGCTGAAGCCGGGGATGTTCTTGATCACGTCCGAGGCGGGTGTGCGCGACAGCAGCGCCACACCGTTGTAGGTTTTCTGGCCGAACCATTGGGCCTGGTAACCCGCTTCAAGAAATGCCGCTGCGGGGAATTTATCGTCCGTCATCTTCAGTTCCTGCAGCGTCAGCACGTCCACCGGATTCGCGGCCAGCCAGTCCAGCACCTGCGGCAGCCGCACGGTGAGCGAGTTGATGTTCCAGGTGGCGAGTCTCATGAGCTTATTTAACCTATTGATTCAGATAGAGAATTTCGGCCTGAATGGCACAGGACGCGGGGAGTGAAGGCATCCGTCGGCGACGCCTGATTGTCCCTCAGCGCGCCGCGTCCGCAACTGTGGCTGGAGAGGTGATAATTGAAATTGCACCCAACCCACCACTCGATGAGGAGACATGCCATGACCAAGGATTCCAACCCGTTCGGCGACGTGACCAAGATGATCGAGAAGTTCAAACTGCCTGGGGTCGATCTGTCGGCCATCGTCGAGGCGCGGCGCAAGGACCTCGAGGCGCTGGTCGCGGCCAACAAGGCGGCCTACGAGTCCATGCAGGCGCTGGCGCATAAGCAGACCGAGATGCTGACCCAGGCGATGCAGGGGATTCAGGAAGCGGTCAAAGAGGCGGCCGCCAGCAAGGGCGGATTGCCCGATCCGAAAAAACAGACCGAGCTGGCGCGCGACGCCTGGAAGAAGACGCTTGCCGACATGAAGGATCTGGCCGAGATGGCCCGCAAGGCGCAGGCCGATGCGATGGCCGGCCTCACGGAGCGCGCGACGCAAAGCGTGCAGGAAATCAAGAAGATGATGCAGCCCAAATAGGCGGCAGTGGATTCATTTTTTAAATTTTGTTCTCAAGGAGATGGAGCATGAGCAAGCGTGATGTGGTGGTTCTGGGCGCGGCCCGTTCGGCCATCGGTACCTTCGGCGGCTCGCTGGCCGACACCGAGCCCGCCGAGCTGGCCGGCATCGTGATGAAGGAAGCGGTCAAGCGCTCCGGCGTCGACCCCAAGGCGATCAACTACGTGACGGTCGGCAACACCATTCCCACCGACAGCCGCTTCGCCTACGTGGCGCGCGTGGCGTCCATTCAGGCCGGGCTGCCGATGGAGTCGGTCGCCATGGCGGTGAACCGGCTGTGCTCGTCGGGCCTGCAGGGCATCGTGACGACGGCGCAGAACATCCTGCTCGGCGACTGCGACTATGGCGTCGGCGGCGGCGTGGAAGTCATGAGCCGCGGCGGCTACCTTTCCACTGCGATGCGCAGCGGCGCGCGCATGGGCGACAGCAAGATGATCGACACCATGGTCGCCACCTTAACCGACCCGTTCGGCGTCGGCCACATGGGCATCACGGCCGAGAACCTGGTGACCAAGTGGGGCATCACGCGCGAGGAGCAGGATGCGCTCGCGGTCGAGTCGCACCGCCGTGCCGCGGCGGCAATCAAAGAGGGCCGCTTCAAGTCGCAGATCGTGCCCATCGTGAAGCAGACGCGCAAGGGCGAGGTCACTTTCGATACCGATGAGCACGTCAAGCCCAATACCACGATGGAAACGCTCGCCAAGATGAAACCGGCCTTCAAGAAGGACGGCTCGGTCACGGCCGGCAACGCATCCGGGATCAACGACGGCGCGGCCTTCTTCGTGCTGGCCGATGCCGCGGTGGCGGCTGCCGCCGGCCACAAGCCGATGGCGCGGCTCGTGTCCTACGCGGTGGCCGGCGTGCCCAACGAGATCATGGGCGAGGGTCCGATCCCGGCCACCAGGCTGGCGCTCAAGAAGGGCGGCCTCACGCTGGATCAGATGGACGTGATCGAGTCCAACGAAGCCTTCGCGGCGCAGGCTATCGCGGTGTCGCGCGCGCTCGAACTTGACATGAAGAAGACCAACCCGAACGGCGGCGCGATCGCGCTGGGCCATCCCATCGGCTGCTCGGGCGCCTTCCTCGCGACCAAGGCGGTGTACGAGCTGCACCGCACGGGCGGCCGTTACGCGCTGGTCACCATGTGCATCGGCGGCGGGCAGGGCATCGCGGCGGTGTTCGAGCGGCTCTGAAGCGCGCGTCCCGGCTCAAGAGCGGTCGAGGGTAATAAAGCTGTAGGCCAGGCCCGAGCTGGCCACATGCGACTCTCGCGCTGTCTCGTGCCACTCGGGGCCGAAGACCGGCGCGAAGGCGTCGCCCTCGAAGTCCTGCGCGATTTCGGTGATCACCGCGCGCTGCGCCAGCGGCAGGGCCTGCGCAAAAAGTTGCGCGCCGCCGATGACCCACACTTCTTCGAACTGCTCACAAAAACGGAGCGCATCGTCCAGACTGGTAAAGGGCTGCGCGCCATTTTGATGCCAATCCGGCTGGCGCGTGATGACGATGTTGACGCGCCCGGGGAGCGGTCGGAACTTTGCCGGCAGCGAGTCCCAGGTCTTGCGCCCCATGATCACCGGGCAGCCCAGCGTGGTGCGTTTGAAGTGCGCCAGGTCCTCCGGCAGGTGCCAGGGCAGGGTGCCATCGGCGCCGATCACGCCGTTGGCGGCGCGCGCAAAAATCAGGTGCAACTTCATGTTTGATTCACCATCCCGGGTTGATTCGCCATCCCCACGTTGACTCGTGTCATTCCCGCGCAGGCGGGAATCCATTGCAGCGTCAAACGGCCACTGGCGCCTTGATCGCCGGATGGCACTGGTAGTCCAGTACCTCGAAATCCTCAAACTCGTACTCGAAAATCGAGGCCGGCTTGCGCTTGATGTGCAGCGTGGGGTAAGGGTAGGGCGCGCGGCTCAGTTGCAGCGCCACCTGCTCGTGGTGATTGCTGTAGATGTGGCAGTCGCCGCCGGTCCAGATGAAATCGCCCACGGCCAGGTCGCACTGCTGCGCCACCATGTGCGTGAGCAGCGCGTAGCTGGCGATGTTGAACGGCACGCCCAGGAAGATGTCGGCGCTGCGCTGGTACAGCTGGCACGAGAGCCGAGCCGGTCCTGAGCCTGTCGAAGGGGCCACATAGAACTGGAAGAACGCATGGCACGGCATCAGCGCCATCTTGTTCAGCTCGGCCACGTTCCACGCGCTCACGATGATGCGGCGCGAATCGGGGTTGGTCTTGAGTGTCTTGATGACCTCGGCAATCTGGTCGATGTGGCCACCGTCCGGCGTCGGCCAGCTGCGCCACTGCACGCCGTACACCGGGCCGAGGTCGCCGTCCGGCCTGGCCCACTCGTCCCAGATCGTCACGCCGCGCTCTTTCAGCCAGTTGTTGTTGCTTGATCCGGTCAGAAACCACAACAGTTCCTGGATGATGGAGCGCAGGTGCACCTTCTTGGTCGTCACCAGCGGAAAGCCCTCGTTCAGGTCAAACCGCATCTGGTAGCCGAACACGCTCTTGGTGCCGGTGCCCGTGCGATCGGTCTTCGGTGTGCCATGCGCGTCCACATGGCGCATGAAGTCTTCGTATTGGGAGCGGATGGGGTGGGCAGGCATCAGTAACTTCCGAAAAACAGGGGTATCACGACTTGGATCATCTCAGGAGGCCTTGCGCCCATCGCCCAGACTCTTGCCGAAAGTGCGGTACTTGGCCAGGGGAAGTCCGTACTTGGCAATGCGGGCGTTGTCAGCATCGAAGGCTTCCCGGTTGCGCTCGCTCCACTGCGCCCAGCAGCGGCGCTTGACCTCTTCGGCCAGCAGAGCCTCCACCGTCTGCGAGACGTTCACGCCCAGCTCCCTGGCCATCGTCAGCAGCTCGGCGTTGAGCGACAGGTTGGTGGCTTTTTTCGGAGCCTTGGCAGACGGGAGCATGGCACATGCCCTGGATAACGATGCATGAATTGTATGCGCATGATGCTTGCGCAGAAATGGCGTCTCAAGCTGCCAACACTTCTCCATCTCTCCGTGGTATGTCGATTTTGATCCACCTCAATCGTCGTACATTCAGAGGGTCGTCCTCTATTTTGAAAGCTGACCATGCCTACAAACACCGTTCGACTTCACCGGGTGGTTCGGGCTACTCCGGAGCGGATCTACCGTGCCTTCCTTGATGCTGATGCGATGGCCAAGTGGCTTCCGCCCTACGGCTTCACTTGCAAGGTCCATCACATGGACGCCAAAGTCAAAGGCACGTTCAAGATGTCCTTCACGAACTTCTCGACGGGCCACGGCCACTCCTTCGGCGGAGAGTATCGCGAGCTTGTGCCGCATGAGCGCATCCGCTATTCCGACAAGTTCGACGATCCGAACCTGCCCGGAGAGATGGAGACAACCGTTTCCCTGCGGCCGGTCACGTGCGGAACCGAGTTGAACATCGTGCAGGAAGGAATTCCGCAGGCTATTCCCGTCGAGATGTGCTACCTCGGGTGGCAGGAGTCGCTCGCGCAGCTTGTGAAGCTGGTCGAGCCCGTGATTCCAGACTAACTGACCCCACAGTGAGGAACGTCATGTCAAAACTCCGCGTCCAAAGTTTTGCAATTTCCATCGACGGCTACGGTGCCGGCCCGAACCAGGACCTGCAAAATCCGCTCGGCGTGGGCGGCCCCGAGTTGATGGAGTGGTTCTTCCCCACACGCCTGTGGCGCAGGATGCAGGGCCAGGGCGATGGGGAGACGGGGGTCGATAACGGAATGGCGGAGCAGGGCTTCGCCGGCATCGGCGCCTGGATTCTGGGGCGCAACATGTTCGGCCCGGTCCGGGGCCCGTGGCCAGATGAGAGCTGGAAGGGCTGGTGGGGCGATGAGCCGCCCTACCACACGCCCGTCTTCGTGCTGACGCAGTATCCGCGGGCGCCGCTCAGGATGGCGGGAGGCACGGAATTCCGCTTTGTCACCGAAGGCATTCACGCCGCGCTGGAGCAGGCGAGGGCGGCAGCGGGCGGCCTCGACGTGCGCCTGGGTGGCGGTGTCGCCACGGTCCGGCAATACCTGCGCGCGGGTCTGATTGACGAGCTGCACCTCGCCATGCGGCCCGTCCTGCTCGGTTCGGGCGAGCATCTCTTGAACGGCATTGATCTGCGTGCCCTGGGCTATGAATGCGCGAAGTGCGTCGCGGGCGAACGTGCGACCCATGTCTTTTTGCGCAAGCATGCGTGACTGGAGAGTTCCGATGCCCATGCACATTCGCCATCCCTGGCTGATCGCCATCCTGACCGTGCTGCTGGCGTGCGGCGCATGCGCCAGGGAGCTTTCGTCGAAGGCTCAAACCCGCTGCGGCTGGGGGGTCACTCCCACGCCCGGTTATCCGTCTTGACAGAGAAGAAATTAAGTGCACGGCAGAGGTGCACGGATCAGCATCCATAACAACGAGGAACTTTGTCATGCGTCCACATCACCGGGAACGACACCGCACTGAGCGCATCGGCTGGCTTCGCGCTGCCGTATTGGGTGCGAACGATGGCATCGTCTCCACCGCAAGCCTGGTATTGGGGGTTGCTGCGGCGCATGCAACGCACAGCAGCATATTGGTCGCGGGGCTGGCCGGCCTGGTCGCCGGCGCCATGTCGATGGCCGCGGGCGAGTATGTGTCTGTCCACACGCAGGCCGATACCGAAAACGCAGACATTGCGCAGGAACGCAGGGAGCTCAAGGCAGATGACGCGGGAGAGCACAGGGAACTGGCGGCGATCTATGTGGCTCGGGGTCTTGCTCCGGCGCTGGCAAAACAGGTCGCCGAGCAACTCATGGCGCATGACGGGCTCGGTGCGCATGTGCGCGACGAACTCGGGATTTCCCCGGCCCTCAGCGCACGGCCGATTCAGGCTGCCTTTGCTTCCGCCGCCAGTTTCTCTGCTGGAGCCGCCATGCCCCTGGCGGTCGCCTGGCTGGCCCCGCAGGCAAGCCTGGTCATCCTCGTCGCGTTGACATCACTCGCTTTCCTGGCGTTCCTGGGGGCAGTGGCTGCACGCGCTGGTGGTGCCCCTTTGGCGGCGGGCGCAATGCGTGTCACGTTTTGGGGGGCGCTGGCGATGGGGTTGACGGCTGGCGTTGGCGCTCTGTTTGGAGCGGTTGGCTAACCTGTTTATTGAGCGGGCCGCGTGAAAACCCCGGGAACGCCTCGCTGTTCGACCGCGACGGCGAGTGGACTATCGGCATTCAAGGCGGCCATCAGGCCGAGGGCGATTGGCCCGACTTCACAGCATCGCAATGGGTCAACACGAACCGGGGCCATGACTATAGCTGCGCCTGCCTCGATGGGGTTGCCGACCCGCGCACGCATGAGGTGGCCCGCATCCGCTTCGCCCACGCCCGTGCGCTCAGTGTTTGCCGCAGGGTCCCTATGCTCAAAGGAGTGGCGCCCTGACGGGGCGGGCTGCCGTGCATCGCCAGCAGGTAAGATGTCCAGGCGATGCCTTGTCTGCAGTTCGCTGCTGGACGATGAGGAAAAAACATGAACGATAAACGCAAGCCGGATTGGGATCCGAGATCCGAAGAGGTCGTGCGCGACCAGCGTGCGGCTTACGACGAAATGCGCGAGCGCTGCCCCGTTGCCTATAGTGAGTTCATGCAGTGGTCGCTGTTCCGCCATGAGGACGTGAGTCGCGTTCTGCACGATCACAAAACGTTCAGTAACGCCGTATCCCGGCATCTCTCCGTGCCCAACGGGATGGATCCCCCCGAGCACACGAAATATCGCCGCATCATCGAGTCCTATTTCACGGTGCAACGGATGGACGCCTTCGAACCCGTGTGTCGGCAACTGGTCGCGGAGTTGGTGCGGGACGTGCTGGCCAGCGGCGAGGTGGAACTGATGGCCGACTTTGCGCTGCCCTTCGCGGTGCGGGTCCAGTGCGCCTTTCTGGGCTGGCCGCCGACGTTGCGCGAACGACTGGTCCGCTGGACCAGGAAGAACTACGAGGCCACGCTCGCCCAGGATTTGCAGGCCATGTCGGAAATCGCGCGTGAGTTCGAGGGTTTCATCGACGGCATGCTGGAAACCCGAATGCAGACCGGCGCAAAGCCCGAAGACGACGTCATGGGTGCGCTGACGCACGAAAAAGTTTGGGGGCGGCCGCTGAGCAACGAGGAGATTGCCAGTATTTTGCGGAACTGGACCGTTGGGGAGATCGGCACCATTTCCGCGTCGGTTGGCATCCTGATTCACCATCTTTCACAACACGTTGAGTTGCAGCAGCGATTGCGCGCCCAGCCGCTTCTGTTGCCCGCCGCCATCGACGAAATTCTCCGGATTCACGGACCGCTGGTTGCCAACCGACGCGTCACGACCCGCAAGGTGGCAATTGGCGGCCAAAAAATCGGTGCCGGCGAGAGAATTTCGCTGAACTGGGTCTCCGCCAACCGGGACGGCCGCGTTTTCGAGGATCCGCAAGCGTTTCGGCTGGACCGCGATCCGGCGGCGAATCTGCTGTATGGCGCGGGCGTCCACGTCTGCCCAGGCGCTCCACTGGCCCGCATGGAGATGCGCGTGTGTCTGGAACAACTGCTGGAACGCACCACACGGATTCAGGATGTCCCGGGCAAGGCGCCGAGGCTGGCGGTGTACCCGGCGAGTGGTTTTGCCACCTTGCCGCTGCAGGTTCGATGAGCGCCATCGCTGCGGCAGCAATTTCCGGACAGTGGAATTTTCATGAGTACAGGCGGCGCCGGAATGAGCAAGACCAGGATCGAAGCATTCAGCGATGGCGTGATCGCGATCATCATTACCATCATGGTGCTGGAGCTCAGGGTGCCACATGGCGAGGGCATGGATGCGCTGGTGCCGCTGATCCCGGTGTTTTTCAGCTATGTGCTGAGCTTCGTTTACGTCGGCATTTACTGGAACAATCACCATCACATGTTGCAGGCCGTGCGCACCGTGACCGGACCCATGCTGTGGGCCAACCTGCACCTGCTGTTCTGGCTCTCGCTGTTTCCGTTCGCCACGGGCTGGATGGGTGAGAATCACTTTGCTGCGGCACCGTCGGCCGTCTATGGGGTCGTGCTGCTGATGGCAGCCATCGCCTACTGGGTGCTCCAGCAAATCATCATTGCCTCGCAGGGCCCCGACTCGCTCCTGAAAAAGGCGGTCGGCAGCGACTGGAAGGGCAAGGCATCACCTTTTCTTTATCTCGCCGGCATCGCGGCGGCATTCTGGTCGCACTGGATGGCGCAGGGGCTTTACGTGTTCGTGGCGCTGATGTGGCTCGTTCCCGATCGGCGCATCGAGCACCTGCTGGCCAGCAAGGACGCCGGATAGGGGAACTGAAGTGGCTGGTCCCACTCCAATCCAGGACGATGACCATCCCAGTGCCAAAGAACTCCCTCAAACATCTGCGCGCCTCGGATCTTCGGGGCGTAGCCCAATTGGCAACACAGGCCACCGCGGGCGTGACCCGCATTGCCGAGGGCGTGCACCAGGCGGTATGGCGCAGCTTGGGTGCGTCAGGTGGCCCATTGCCCGATCAAACCGGCGGCATCACCGGCCTGGTTTACAAGAGCATCCAGGGCGTCACGCAACTGCTGGGGAAAGGTGTTGATGCGCTGTTCGCCCGCTTGCAGCCGCTGCTGGAATCCGCCGACACAGCCCAGCCCGGAACGCCCCAGCGCGAAGCGGTGCTCGCCGCGCTCAATGGCGTGATGGGCGACCGTCTGGTGGCCGGCAACAATTCGCTGGCCACGCCCATGACGCTGCGCTACCGGGGCGAAGCGCTGGACTGGCAGGCCTTGCCGCCGGGTCTTGCGGTCACGGGCAAGGTGCTGCTGCTGATTCATGGCCTGTGCATGAACGACCTGCAATGGCACATATGGCACGCAGGAGAGCCGGCGCAAGAGGTGGGCCATGGCGCGGCGCTGGCGGCGCAACTGGGCTACACCCCCGTTTACCTGCGTTACAACACGGGCCTGCATATCTCGGAAAACGGGCACGAACTCTCCCGCCAGCTGGAGCAACTGGTCGCGCACTGGCCCGTACCCATCGACGAATTCACCGTGGTGGCGCACAGCATGGGCGGTCTGGTCATTCGCAGCGCCGTGTACTACGGCAGGCAGGACGCCGCGCGCTGGCCGGGCCGGCTGAGCAACATTGTGTTTCTGGGGACACCGCACCATGGCGCGCCGCTGGAGCGGGCCGGCAACTGGATCGACGTCATCCTGGGGCGCACACCCTTCAGCGCGCCGTTTGTCCGGCTGACCCGCTTGCGCAGCGCCGGCATCACCGACCTGCGCTACGGCTATGTGCTGGACGTTGACTGGCGGGGCCAGGACCTGTTTCGCCCCAGGCTCGACAGCCGCAAAGCAGTGCCCTTACCCGAGGGCGTGGCCTGCTACGCGGTGGCCGGGACCACCGCCGCCAAACGCAGCGCCCTGGCCGACCGCCTGGTGGGCGACGGCCTGGTGCCCTTGAACAGCGCACTGGGCCAGCACGATGACCCGCGGCGCAGCCTGGCGTTTGCCAAAGCCTCGCAGTGGATTGCCTACCGCACGAATCACATGGCGCTGCTGAGCAGCCCGGCGGTGACGCAGCAACTGGTGCAGTGGCTGACGCCGCCGCCGCGAGCCTGAACGGCTACATCCGCAGCACGCGTCCCGGATTCATCCGGTTCTGCGGGTCCAGCGCGCGCTTGACGGCGCGCATCATGGCCAGCGCCACCGGTGATTTGTGGTGCTCCAGCTTGTCCACCTTGAGGCTGCCGACGCCGTGCTCGGCCGAGATGGAGCCGCCGAAGGCCTGCACCGAATCGAACACCAGGGTGTTGATGCGTGCCTCCTGCTCGCGCAGGAAAACCCTGGCGTCGCCGCCTTCGGGCGCCTGTACGTTGTAGTGCAGGTTGCCGTCGCCCAGATGCCCGAAGTTGACCAGGCGCACGCCGGCGATTTCGCGTGCCAGCAGCGCATCGGTCACGCGCACGAACTCGGGAATGCGCGAGACCGGGATGGAGATGTCGTGCTTGATGTTCAGGCCTTCCTCGGCCTGCGCCAGCGGAATGCTCTCGCGAATGTGCCAGAGCTGGTGCGCCTGCGTGAGGTTCTCCGCGACCACGGCGTCGCTCACGCAGCCGCTCTCCAGCGCGGTCTCCAGCAGGCGCTCGAACTGCGCGCGCGCGTGGGCCTGCGACTCGTGGTCGGAGTTTTCCAGCAGCACGCAGTACGGCATGTCCTGGAACAGCGGCACGCGCTGCTGCGGGAAGTGGCTGGCCACCAGACTCAACGCAAACTGGCCCATCACCTCGAAGCCTGTCAGCCCCGCGCCCAGGTGCCGGTGCGCCAGGCCGAGCAGCGTGACGGCGGCGTCCAGCGACGGCACGGCCGCCCAGGCGGTGAGCTGCGCGGCGGGCAGCGGATACAGCTTCATCGTCGCGGCCGTGATGACGCCCAGCGTGCCCTCCGAGCCGATGAACAGGTCGCGCAGGTCGTAGCCCGTGTTGTCCTTGCGCAGGCCCGACAGACCTTCCCACACCTCGCCCTGGGCCGTGACGACCTCCAGCCCGAGGCACAGCTCGCGTGTATTGCCGTAGCGCACCACCTGGGTGCCGCCGGCGTTGGTGCCCAGGTTGCCGCCGATCGTGCAACTGCCCTCGGCCGCCAGACTCAGCGGGAACAAAAAACCGGCGTGCTCGGCCGCTTCCTGCAGGGTTTGCAGCACGCAACCGGCCTCGACGGTGACGGTCAGGTTCGCGGCATCGATGGCGCGCACGGCGTTCATGCGCTGCAGGCTCAGCACCACCTGGGTGCCGCTGGCGTCGGGTGTGGAGCCCGCGACCAGCCCGGTGTTGCCACCCTGGGGCACGATGCTGGCGCCGGCTGCCGCGCAGGCCCGCACCACGTCCGCTACTTCTTTGGTAGCGCCAGGTCTAACCACGGCAAGGGCTTTTCCGCGTTCCCGCTTGCGCCAGTCGTTTTCCCAGGCGCTCAGGTCGCCCTCGGTCAGGACGTTGGCGGGGCCCACGATGCGGCGCAGCGATTCGATCAAATGATTCATGGCAAGGTGTTGACGATGAGGTCGTTCAGGCCACGGTCCGGGTGTCCGCGGCCAGTTTCGCGTTCTTCAGGCGCATGCGCACATGCAGGGCGCAGGCGATGAACAACAGCAGGCACAGCGCCACCTCGGCCATCGCGAGCCCGGCGCTGAGGCCATGGTCGCTGGTGGCGCGCACCACGCCCTCGGTGAAGTACACCCATACCAGCAGGCTGACCCAGCGGTAGGTGTACATGCGGTTTTTCAAAAGGCCGCCCAGCGGAATGCACAGCGGCAGCACCTTGAGGGCCAGCCACGAGCCACCCGGGCGGATCGGCGCCAACCACAGCTCCCACGCCAGCCCCAGCACGATCAGGCCCGCGAGACTGCCGACCGCGAGCCAGCGGGTGGTGGCGACGAGGGGCGGGGCGGTGTTGGGT
>NZ_MUNS01000014.1 GCF_002002705.1 Polaromonas sp. C04
CGCACGGCCTCTGTCGATTGCGAAGGCGGCACCGGCTGGCGTGTCCCGTTTGCCATGCTGCGTCATGTCATGGACATCTGACTCAACAAGGTCAGGTCGTCAACGACGGTGTTCGTCGAACTATTACGATCGAATGTGGCTCCCTTGCGAAAAGCATGCTCTCCAGGCGCCGGACGATCATTCTCAGCAACTTCGTATGGAAGCCAATAGGCGCGGAGGCGGTAGTAGTTGACGTGCTGGAGGACTCGTATCGCCTTGCTTTCGTCCTCGATCGTCAAGCCACGTTTTTTGAGCAACTCGATTTGCTCAGGCACCTTGAGGGGCGGTTTGCAGAACTCCATGAGATTTCGACCGCCCCTTTTCGTCGCGCCCAAAAAGAAACCCGCCGGGGTGCGCTTCGTCGAGAGGCGTGGCGGGTGTTGTTGCTATGGAGTTTATAGCGTTATGCGCTAACGCTTAAGTGGTTTTGACTATCAAAAAACACATAATGCTAGGGATACTCTATCGGTTAAGAGGCGTCTCTTGTAGAAGACAAACCGCCTTTTGTAGAAACGCCCCAGAACCCGAAAAGGGCGCTGGGGCGCATGGATGCTGGTGGCCTGGGGCGGAATCGAACCACCGACACAAGGATTTTCAATCCTCTGCTCTACCGACTGAGCTACCGGGCCAGAGCCGGCGATTATAGCAGGCGTGCGGCGCGCTTTTCTCAACGGGGCAGCATCAAGCCGCGCTGCGTTTGCCGCGCGACAGGTCCACGCCCAGTTGCTTGAGCTTGCGGTACAGGTGGGTGCGCTCCAGGCCGGTTTTTTCAGCCACGCGGGTCATGGAGCCGCCCTCCTTGGCCAGGTGGAATTCGAAGTAGGATTTTTCGAATTCGTCGCGCGCGTCGCGCAGCGGTTTGTCGAGCTCGAAGCTCTGGCACCCCTGCGGCCCCTGGTCGACTACTGCCGGCAACGAGAGCCCGCTCGCGGCGGCTTCCACCATGAGGTCGGCAGGTGTGGGCACGAGGGCGACCACGGGTTTGCGCGGATTGCTGCGTGCCAGTCCAGCCTCGACGGCCTTGAGCAGTTTTTGCAGGGTGATGGGTTTTTCCAGAAACGCCTGCGCGCCGATCTTCGTGGCTTCGACCGCGGTATCGATCGTGGCGTGGCCGCTCATCATGATGACGGGCATGGTCAGCAGCCCGCCGATGGACCACTCCTTGAGCAGCGTTACGCCATCGGTGTCGGGCATCCAGATGTCGAGCAGCACCAGGTCGGGCCGGCTGCGGCCACGGGCTGTGCGCGCCTGGGCCGCGTTCTCGGCCAGTTCGACGTTGTGGCCTTCGTCGTTGAGGATTTCGGAGAGCAGATCGCGAATACCCAGTTCGTCGTCGACCACCAGTATGTTTGCCATGATTTCAGCGCTGTCCCTCGGAGTTGACGGCGCACCAGGACTACCCCGACGCCGTGCTGTCTATGGCGAATGATAACGACACTTGCGCACCCTGGACGACACCATCAACCACGCGGTTCGAGAGGTCGATGCGGGCGCCGTGTTCATCGGCGATTTTCTTCACCACCGCCAGCCCCAGCCCGGTGCCCTTGGCCTTGGTCGTGACATAGGGCTCGAAGGCCCGGTTCAGGATGTGCTCGGGAAAACCGGGGCCGTTGTCCTGCACCGTCAGGCGCACCTGCTGGGCCGGCGCCAGCCACTGCGTGCGGATGGTCACGCGCGCGCGGCGCTGGCCCGCGGCGCCGGTCTGCGTGGCGTCCTGGGCATTTTGCAGAAGGTTGTGCACCACCTGCCGGATTTGCTGGCTGTCACCGCGGATCGGCGGACAGGCGGCGTCCAGCTCGACGTGCACCGGCGCGGGCGCGTGCTCGCTCTCGTACAGGTGCACCACGTCACCGATCAGCGCATTCAGGTCCAGCGGACGCAACTCGGCGGCGGGCAGCCGCGCGTAGTCGCGAAACTCGTTGACCAGCCGTTTCATCGCATCGACCTGGTCCACGATGGTCTTCACGGACTTGGTCAGCAGCGCCTGTTCGGGCGCAGCCACCTTGCCGGTCAGTTTCATCTCGAGACGCTCGGCCGAGAGCTGGATCGGGGTCAGCGGATTCTTGATCTCGTGCGCCAGCCGGCGCGCCACCTCGCCCCAGGCCTGGGCGCGCTGGGCCGACACGATCTCCGAAATATCGTCGAACACCAAAAGCCTGGACGCCCCCGGTAGTTCTGCACCTCTAGCTACCAAAGTAATAGCATTGTGAGGCGACCCCGGCTGTGCGGCATTGAGCTCGAACGACTGCTGCCAGTGGTCCACGCCATGCTCCATGCGCCCGCGCAGGAACGCGTCGAAGTGCGCCTGCACGCTGCGGGCAAAGTCTTCCAGCCCGGGGATGTCGGCCAGCGGCCGGCCCTCGAAGGCCGCCAGCGGCGCGCGCAGGATGCGCGTTGCGCCGGGGTTGGACGACTGGATCACGCCATGCGCATCGAGCACGATGACGCCGGCGGTCAGGTTGTCCAGAATGGTCTGCAGGTTGGCGCGCGAGGCATCGACCTGGTCCATGCTGCGGTTCACGGCGGCGCGCGCATCGGCGAGTTGCTGCGTCATGTCGGCAAACGAGCGCGTCAGGCCGCCGAGCTCGTCCTTGCCCTGCAGCGCGGCCTTGGGCGTGAGGTCGCCGGCGGCCACCTGGCGCACGCCTTCGGCCAGCACCAGCAAGGGCCGCGCGAGCTGGTTGCCCAGCAGCACCGCCAGCAGCACGGCGCCAAACATGGCCAGGAACAGGCTCAGCGTGAGCGTGCCGATGTACATGCGGCGCAGGCCGTCGCGCGCCAGCGCGCGCTCCTGGTATTCGCGATTCGCCTCCTGCACCGCGATGGCATTGGCCACCAGCGCGGGTGGCAGAATTTGCGTCACCTGCAGGAAGCGGGGCTCGGCCAGCAGCCCCATGCTGGAAGAGTTGGCCAACGCAATGACCTTGATGCGCGCATTCGTGACGGCGGCCGAGCCGACGTCCTCCAGCCCCTCGATCTGCGACACCACGCGCTGGCTGCGGGCGTTGCGCAGCTGCTGGTTGCCCGGGCGCTCCGGGTTGAGGTCGAAGCGCGACTGGCCGACGCCGGCAATCAGGTGCCCGCTGGCGTCCCACAGCACCACGTCGCTGGCCGCCAGCTGGTCGCGGATGCGCTCCAGCGTGAGTCCGGCCGTGGCGTTGGGCACATCGGCCAGCTGGCTGGTGGCGGCGCGGGTCTTGCTGGCCAGGTCGTTGCTCAGGGTGTCGAGCGTGGCGCGCCCCAGGCCGACACCGGCATCCAGCGCGCTCTCCACCTTGACGTCGAACCAGCTCTCGATGGAGCGCGAGACGAACTGGTAGGACACGACGTAGATCAGCAGGCCCGGAACAAACCCCACCAGCGCAAAGATCGCGGCCAGCTTGACCAGCAGGCGGCTGCCGAACCTGCCGCGGCGCAGGCGCAGCGTGAGCCGGATCGCCATCCAGACAATGACCGCCAGCAGCAGCCCCGCCACCACCACGTTGAGAATGAACAGGCGCCCGTAGTAGCGCTCGTACAGCTCGCGGTTGTTGGTGGCCTGGGTCAGCAGGAACATCAGCACCAGGCCGATCGCCACCATGGCGGCGGCGCCGACCACGACCGCCCAGCGAAATGCGCGTGATTTTCGCCTCAGCAAGCGATCAGCCGGGTCCGGCTGACCCCGCAGGCTGTTCACCTGGAATTCTCCACCGTCAGGCGCTGGTTACGGCTGGCGGCAATGTTCCAGTCGGCCTCGCCGACCGCGCCAATCTGGAATGGCCGCGGCAGTTGCGACACATCGAGGCGGAACCGGAAGTCCACGTTGTAGCGCGTATCGGGCTCGATCGCGGAGGCCTCGGCGATCTTCCAGTGCGAGATGCGCTGGATGGCCGCCAATGCATCGGGCAGCGATTCGAAGTTCTGGTTCAGCGTGACGCCCAGCCCCACATTGGTAATGACGTTCGGCGACACGTTCAGGCGCCAGCCGCGGGTCAGCGGCTGGTAGGCCAGCCGCATGTGGCGCGCAACGCTGGCCACCCGCTTGTCGTACCAGTACCAGCGGTCGCGAAAGACGTCGGCCTCGACCACGAAGAACATCGGTATCCCCTTGAGCAGCGCATCCTCGACGATGGTGGACAGCTCGAATTTGACACCCGCCGTGAGGTAAACGCCATCGCTGTCGGTCTCCAGCCGCAGTTGGCTGACCTCGGCGGGAGCATTTTCGGCATGGGCCGGCACCAGGGGGACCAGTGCGAGGAACACACACGCCAGCAGCGCGGCCAGCTCAAGCCGCACGTTTTTCCAGCAGCGCGTAAAAAAAACCGTCGTGATCACCTGCCTGATTGTCCGGGACGCCGTCGCCGTTTGCCCCGATTTGAGGCATTAAATGGCCCGGCGACGGCAGTAACGTGGCATCGGTGTTGTGTGTAACAAACGTTTGTATCTGATCGTATCCTTCGGCCTTGAAAACCGAGCAGGTGCAGTACAGCAGGCGTCCGCCCGGCTTGAGTAGCGGCCACAAGCTTGCGAGCAGTACCGCCTGGATCGCGGCCAGTTGCGCAATATCGCTCTCGCGGCGCAGCCAGCGCACGTCCGGGTGCCGGCGCACGATGCCCGAGGCGGTGCACGGCGCGTCCAGCAGGATGGCGTCGAACGGCTCGCTGTGGCACTGCTGCGGCCACCAGGTCTCGGGTTTCATGGCGTCGGCGGCGACCACGCTGGCGTGCAGCCCCAGGCGCTGCAGGTTCTGGTGGATGCGCTCGCAGCGTGCCGGGTCGATGTCCAGCGCCGTCACGCGGGCGTCGTCGGCCCGTTCCAGCAAATGCGCGGTCTTGCCGCCGGGGGCGGCGCAGGCATCCAGGATGTGCAAATCGCGCCTGCCCTCCCAGCCGGCCAGCAGCAGGGGCGCGGCCCGTTGGGCGGCCGCGTCCTGCACCGACACCTGGCCCTCGGTGAAGCCCGGAATGGCGCCGACCGGCATCGCCTTGTGCAGCACCACGCCGCTCTCCCCAGCCTGGGTCGCTATTATATTTGTAGCACTCAGTGCATGAAGGTATTGGGCTAAAGCCACTTTTCTCTGATTTACCCGCAGTGTCATGGGGGCGTGCGTGTTGTTGGCGCGCAGGATCTCCTGCCAGTGCGCGGGGTGGTCCTTCTGCAGCCGCGCGATCCACCAGCGCGGGTGGTTCCAGACGGCGACCGGGTCGCTGTCGGTCGCCGCCACCAGGGCCGCGCGCTCGCGCAGGAAGCGGCGCAGGCAGGCGTTGATGAAACTGGCCTGCCGGCGCGTGGCGGGGTGGCGTTTGGCGGCTTCCACCGCCTGGTCGACCAGCGTGAAAGCGTCATACGGCGCGCCCTCCTCGCGCCAGGCCAGCGCCAGCGCGGCGCACAGGAGCGCATCGGCCTGCGCCGGCGGCGCGCGTTGGGCCAGCTGCTGACGCAGCGCCTGCGCCCGGCCGAGCCAGCGCAGCACATGAAAGACCAGCGCCTGGACCCCGGGCCGCAGCCCGGGCTCTACATGATTCAGGGCTGCAGTCCCCGACTCGCCTGCACGGATAGCTACCAAAACCGTAGCAACCGCATTCAGCTGGCGCCACAGGGGCGGCGCGCCGGGGGACGCAGGGGTGCTCACTGGAGTACCTTCGTGCTGCGCACTGCGGTGCGAGCTTGCTTGGGGCGGCCCGGCGCGGCGCTCATGCCAGGGTATCCGCCCAGATGTTGCGCGCCCAGCTGAAGGCGTAGGCGCCTTCGCGCTCAGACGGGCGCTCGCTCAGGCCGCCGGAGCCTGGCACGCTCAGATAGGTCTGCTCGGCCGCGTTGTAGGCGTGAACGCTGGCCACGTGCACGGCACGCCGGTCGTCCACGAAGCTGTAGCAGGTGTTGGTGAGCAGGGGCGCGGGATTCACCGGCCAGCCCGCGAGTTGCGCCACGATGGCCGCCGCCGCGACCTTGGCCTGGCTGTTCGCCATGTGGCCACTCTTGGGCATCAGCGGCGCAATCTGGATCGAGTCGCCCAGCACGAACACGTCTTTGGCGGCGGTCGACTCGAAGGTCTGGTAGTTCACGCCGCACCAGTGCCGGTTGGCCTGGTTGCTCAAGCCCGCCTGCACTGCGATGGCGCCCGCGCGCATGGGCGGCAGCACGTTGATGACGTCGGCGCGCACATCATCCTGCACCTCGAACTTGATCAGTCCGGCCCTGGCATCCACCGCGGTGGTGTTGTACTGGGGCCGGTACTCGACCATGCCCCGGTAAGGCCCAGCCCACGCGGCCTTGAACAGCGCAGCCTTGGAGGTCACGTCCGGATTCGCATCGAGAATCAGCACCTTGGATCTAGGCTTGGCCTGTTTGAAATACCACGCCACCTGGCAGGCGCGCTCGTACGGGCCGGGCGGGCAGCGGTACGGCGCCTCGGGAATGGTGATGGCATACACACCACCCTCGGGCATGGCCTGCAGCTGGCGGCGCAGCGCGGCGGTCTCGGGGCCGGCTTTCCAGGCGTGCAGGATCTGTCCCGCGGCATGGGCCGCCGGCAAGCCTTCGATGGCGCCGTAGATAAACTCCACGCCGGGCGACACCACCAGCTTGTCGTAGGCGATAGCTGCGCCACCGGCCAGCGTGACGGTTTTGCGGGCCGTGTCGATGGCGCTGGCCCGGTCGCGCACGACGGTGATGCCGTGCCGGCGGCGCAGTGCGTCGTAGGGCGTGGTGATGTCCGCCATCTGCCAGCTGCCGCCCAGCACCAGGTTGGACATGGGGCAGGAGACGAACGCGGCGTCCGGCTCGATCAGCACCACGTCGATCTTGTGGTTCGAGAACAGCCGCACATACCGGGCCGCCGTGGCGCCGCCGTAGCCGCCGCCAATGACGACCACCTGGGCCCTGGACGGTACGGCGCGGCTGGCGCAACCGGCCAGGCCGAGCAGGCCGGCGGCAGCAGAAGATTGCAAAAGGGAGCGGCGTTGCAGGGACATGTGTCGCTACGGCCTCTGGCTCGCAAAGTAGCCGGCGACCTGTTCGATCTGCACATCGCTGTAGCCCATGCTGATTTGTTGCATCACCGTGGCGGTCCGCGCTCCCGATTTGAACGCGTGCAGGCGGCGCACCAGATCATCCTTGTCCATGCCGGCCAGTGCGGGCACGCCGGGCCCGGCCACGGCGCGGCCATCCGTGCCATGGCAGGCGGCGCAGGTGGCGGCCAGGCTCTGCAGATACAGCGCCTGCGGATCTTGCGCCATGGCCGCGCCGCCGGCCAGCAGGGCTGCGCCCATCGTCCATTTGAATTTCATGCCACCGCCCTCCTGGTTGCGCGACTCTCCGCCCCGCTCAACCCCGTAGTATCCATGCGAACGCCGCGAAGGGCCGCCCCGAGCAAGTTCAGCCCCCTCGGGGGCCGGGCCGAAGCGTCATGCCTCGGCACGTGCATAGCGTAGACCCGGCATGGGCTCGCTTCACTGTATAGCTGCGCGCACGGACGTTGCGCGAGCCCAGCGTAGTACGCGCAGCGACAAGCGTGGGGGCCAGTCATAGCGGTCGCGCGGCCTTGAAGCCGAACACCCAGGCCAGCAACAGCGCGGGAAACTGGGCAATGGCGGCGTTGTAGTGCGTCACAGCCTGGTTGAAGGCTTCGGCGGCAGCGCGCACGTGCAGCGCCCCTTGCTCCCACTGGGGTTGTACGGTCTCGGGCAGCGGCGCACCGGCCGGATCCAGTGCCGTCAGTTGCATGCGCTGCCAGGTGGCGTCGAGCACGCCCCTGGCGGCCGCCAGCGCGGCCATGGCCCGGGCATCCAGCGGACGTGCCCGCGCCGCGGCCAGCGATGCGGCCAACTGCGCAGCCGCACTGCGCAGGCCGATCCACAGCAGGGCCACGTCGTCGAGCAGTTCCCCGGGCTGGGTCAGCAAAGAGGCGTTCATGGACGCAGGCAGGCACGATTGCAGCAGCTGGAGTTGCTCGAGCAGACGCGCATCGAGCGCGGCAAAGGCCTGCCGTGCGGCCGAGCGCAGCCGCACCATGCGGTTGTAGGCGCCGACGGACCAGAACAGCAGTACCCCAAGCCCCGGCCACAGCACAAAAGACGACATCATCTTTCATACCCCTTGGCCACCCGATGACGGCGGCCCGTTTTCACATCAACATAAAAAAGCGCCCCGGGCCCTTTTGTATTGGGCACGAGGCGCTACTATTTTAATAGCGAATTCGCTATTTAATCGGCTGCCGCCCCTTCGCTGGCTTCGGTCGCCGGCGCCGGCTCGGACAGGCTGGCCAGCTCCGCGGCCTCGGCCTCGGCGATGGCGCGGCGCTCGGCCTCGTCCATCTGGTCCTTGGCCTTGCGTGCCTGGTGGTACGCCATGCCGGTGCCGGCGGGAATCAGGCGCCCGACGATGACGTTTTCCTTCAGGCCGCGCAACTCGTCGCGTTTGCCCATGATGGCGGCTTCGGTCAGCACGCGCGTCGTTTCCTGGAAGGAAGCGGCACTGATGAAGCTGTCGGTGGACAGCGAGGCCTTGGTGATGCCCAGCAGCAGGTTGGTGAAGGTCGCGGGGATCTTGCCTTCGCCGCGCAGGGCGTCGTTGGTGTTGAGCATCTCGCTGCGTTCGACCTGTTCGCCGGCAATGTAGTGGCTGTCGCCCGCGTTGTCGACCACGACGCGGCGCAGCATCTGGCGCACGATCACCTCGATGTGCTTGTCGTTGATCTTCACGCCTTGCAGGCGGTACACGTCCTGCACTTCATCGACGATGTAGCGCGCCAGTTCCTCGGAGCCCAGCAGGCGCAGGATGTCCTGCGGATCGGCCGGGCCGTCCACCACGGACTCGCCCTTGTTCACCACCTGGCCCTCGTGCACCAGGATGTTCTTTTCCTTCGGCACCAGGTCTTCCCACACCTTGCCCTCGGGGTCGGTGATCTGCAGGCGGATCTTGCCCTTGGTCTCCTTGCCGAACGACACGGTACCGGTCATCTCGGCCAGCACGCCCTTGTCCTTGGGCGAACGGGCCTCGAACAGCTCGGCCACGCGCGGCAGACCGCCGGTGATGTCACGCGTCTTCTGGCCTTCGACCGGAATGCGCGCCAGCACCTCGCCGGGACCCACGTCCTGGCCGTCGCGCACCTGCACCAGCGCACCGATCTGAAAGCCGATGGTGACCGAGTGATCGGTGCCGGGGATCTTGACCTCCTGGCCCTGCGCATCGATCAGCTTGACCTGTGGCCGCACCACCTTGGTCGAGCCGCGGCGTTTCGGGTCGATCACCACCATGGTGGACAGGCCCGTGACTTCATCGACCTGCTTGGCCACCGTCAGGCCTTCTTCGACGTTTTCAAACTTGGCCTGGCCCGCGAACTCGGTGATGATCGGGCGCGTCAGCGGATCCCAGTTGGCCAGGATCGTGCCGGCCTTGATGGCCTGGTCGGCCTTCACCGTCAGCGTGGCGCCGTAAGGCACCTTGTGGCGCTCGCGCTCGCGGCCATGCTCGTCATGGATGACGATTTCGCCGGAGCGGGCGATCACCACCAGTTCGCCGCGGCTGTTGGTCACGTAGCGCATGGTGGCGTTGAAGCCGATCACGCCGTTGGACTTGGCTTCCACGCTGGAGGCGATCGCCGCCCGCGAGGCCGCGCCGCCGATGTGGAAGGTCCGCATCGTCAGCTGCGTGCCGGGCTCGCCGATCGACTGCGCCGCAATCACGCCGACCGCCTCGCCGCCGTTGATCAGGCCGCCACGGCCCAGGTCGCGGCCATAGCATTTGGCGCAGATGCCGAAGCGTGTTTCGCAGGTCAGCGCCGTGCGCACCTTGACCTCGTCAACGCCGACAGCGGTCAGCTCATCGATGATGTCCTCGTCGAGCATGTCGCCTGCCTGGACCAGCACCGCGTGATTCTCGGGGTGCAGCACATCTTCGGCCGCGGTACGCCCGAGGATACGGTCGCGCAGCGACTCGATCACCTCGCCGCCTTCGACGATGGCGCGCATCAGCGAACCGTTGTGCGTGCCGCAGTCGTGCTCGGTCACCACCAGATCCTGCGTCACGTCCACCAGGCGGCGCGTCAGGTAACCCGAGTTGGCCGTCTTCAGCGCCGTGTCCGCGAGACCCTTGCGGGCGCCGTGGGTGGAGATGAAGTACTGCAGCACGTTCAGGCCTTCGCGGAAGTTCGCGGTGATGGGCGTCTCGATGATGGAGCCATCAGGCTTGGCCATCAGGCCGCGCATGCCGGCCAGCTGGCGGATCTGCGCGGCGGAACCGCGCGCGCCCGAGTCGGCCATCATGTAGATGGAGTTGAACGACTCCTGGTCGACTTCCTTGCCGTGGCGGTCGATGGTCTTTTGCTTGGCCAGCTGGGCCATCATGACCTTGGAGACCTCGTCGCCGGCCTTGCCCCAGATGTCCACCACCTTGTTGTAGCGCTCGCCGGAGGTCACCAGGCCGGACACGTACTGCTGCTCGATCTCTTTGACTTCCTTCTCCGCGCGCTCGATGATGGCCGGTTTTTCCTTGGGCACCAGCATGTCGTCGATGCTGATCGAGATGCCGGCCTTGGTCGCCAGGCGGAAACCGTTTTGCAGCAGCTTGTCGGCAAACACCACCGTCTCTTTGAGGCCGCACTTGCGGAACGAGACGTTGATGAGCTTGGAGATTTCCTTCTTCTTCAGCGCCTTGTTGATGTTGGAGAACGGCAGGCCCTTGGGCAGGATTTCGCTCAGCAGGGCGCGCCCGGCCGTGGTTTCCCACAGCTGGGTCGAGGGCACGAACTCACCGGTTTCCTTGTCCTTGGTGTACTCGGTCAGGCGCACATTGATTTTGGCGGTCAGTTCGACCTCACCCGCATCGAAGGCGCGCCGGACTTCCCCGGTGTCGGAGAAGATCAGGCCTTCGCCCTTGGCGTTGATGCGCTCACGCGTGGTGTAGTACAGGCCCAGCACCACGTCCTGTGACGGCACGATGGAGGGCTCGCCATTGGCCGGGAACAGCACGTTGTTGGAGGCCAGCATCAAGGTGCGCGCCTCCATTTGCGCTTCCACCGACAGTGGCACGTGAACCGCCATCTGGTCGCCGTCGAAGTCGGCGTTGAACGCCGCGCACACCAGCGGGTGCAGCTGGATCGCCTTGCCTTCGATCAGGATGGGCTCGAAGGCCTGGATGCCCAGGCGGTGCAGCGTGGGCGCCCGGTTCAGCATGATGGGGTGCTCTTTGATCACCTCTTCCAGGATGTCCCAGACCACCGGCGTGCCGGACTCGACTTCCTTCTTCGCGGCCTTGATGGTGGTGGCGATGCCCATGGCTTCCAGGCGCGAGAAGATGAAGGGCTTGAACAGCTCGAGCGCCATCAGCTTGGGCAGGCCGCACTGGTGCAGCTTGAGCGTCGGGCCCACGGTAATCACCGAACGGCCCGAGTAGTCGACGCGCTTGCCCAGCAGGTTCTGGCGGAAGCGGCCGCTCTTGCCCTTGATCATGTCGGCCAGCGACTTCAGCGCACGCTTGTTGGCACCCGTCATGGCCTTGCCACGGCGGCCATTGTCCAGTAGCGAATCGACCGCTTCCTGCAGCATGCGCTTTTCGTTGCGCGCGATGATTTCCGGGGCCTTGAGCTCCAGCAGGCGGCGCAGACGCGAGTTGCGGTTGATCACGCGGCGATACAGGTCGTTCAGGTCGGAGGTCGCGAAGCGGCCGCCGTCCAGCGGCACGAGCGGACGCAGATCGGGCGGCAGCACCGGCAGCACGTCGAGCACCATCCACTCGGGCTTGATGCCGGACTTGCGGAAGGCTTCCATCACCTTGAGGCGCTTGGCGTTCTTCTTGACCTTGACTTCGGAGCCGGTCAGATCGCCACGCAGCCGCTCGATGGAGGAGTCGAGATCAATCGCCTGCAGCAGGTCCTTGATGCCCTCGGCGCCCATCTTGGCGACAAACTCGTCGCCGTATTCCTTGCGCTTTGCATCAAAATCGTCCTCGGACATGATGCTGAACTTTTTCAGCGGGGTCATGCCGGGGTCGGTCACCACATAGGCTTCGAAATACAGCACGCGCTCGATGTCGCGCAGCGTCATGTCGAGCACCAGGCCCAAACGGCTGGGCAGCGACTTCAGGAACCAGATGTGGGCGCAGGGCGCGGCCAGGTCGATGTGGCCCATGCGTTCGCGGCGCACCTTGGTCTGCGTGACTTCCACGCCGCACTTCTCGCAGATCACGCCGCGGTGCTTGAGGCGCTTGTACTTGCCGCACAGGCATTCGTAGTCCTTGATGGGCCCGAAGATCTTGGCGCAGAACAGGCCGTCGCGCTCCGGCTTGAACGTGCGGTAGTTGATGGTCTCGGGCTTCTTCACCTCGCCGAAAGACCAGGAACGGATCTTTTCGGGCGACGCCATGCCGATCCGGATGGCATCGAAATGCTCATCGGGCGTGAATTGCTTGAACAGGTCGAGTAGTGATTTCATGTGACTCTTTCCTTCTTAATCAGTTGAGGACAGAGCAGATTGCGGCGCAATCCTGGTCTGTCCCGCAAACCATCTCATCTGTTGAGGACAGAGCAAAAATCGCTGCGCGATTTCTTGGTCTGTCCCGCAAATCATCATGAGCGTTCAAGTTCAATGTCGATGCCCAGGGAACGGATTTCCTTGACCAGAACATTGAACGATTCCGGCATCCCGGCTTCAATAGCGTGCTCGCCCTTGACAATGCTTTCGTACACCTTGGTACGCCCTTGCACGTCGTCGGACTTGACGGTGAGCATTTCCTGCAGCGTGTAGGCCGCGCCGTAGGCTTCCAGCGCCCACACTTCCATCTCGCCGAAACGCTGGCCGCCGAACTGGGCCTTGCCGCCCAGCGGCTGCTGCGTGACCAGGCTGTAAGGACCGGTCGAGCGCGCGTGCATCTTGTCGTCCACCAGGTGGTGCAGCTTCAGGAAGTGCATGTAACCCACCGTCGTCGGCCGCTCGAATGCGTCGCCGGTACGGCCGTCATACAAATGAGCCTGGGTGCGCGCTTCGGTCAGGCCCTTGCGGCGGGCGACATCGTCGGGATACGCCAGCTTGAGCATGGTGCGGATTTCCTCTTCGGACGCGCCATCAAACACCGGCGTTGCAAAGGGAACACCGCCCGACAAATTGCCGGCCATTTCCAGCACTTGCTCGTCCGACAGCTTGGACAGGTCTTCCTTGCGGCCGGTGCTGTTGTACAGGGTGTCCATGAACTGGCGCAACTCGGCCACCTTGGCCTCGGCCTGCAGCATGTCGCCGATGCGCCGGCCAATGCCCTTGCCGGCCCAGCCCAGATGGACCTCGAGCACCTGGCCCACGTTCATGCGCGACGGCACGCCCAGCGGGTTCAGCACGACGTCGCACGGCGTGCCGTCCAGCATGTAAGGCATGTCCTCGATCGGCACGATCTTCGACACCACGCCCTTGTTGCCGTGGCGCCCGGCCATCTTGTCACCGGGCTGCAGGCGGCGCTTGACGGCCAGGTAGACCTTGACCATCTTGAGCACGCCCGCGGGCAGCT
This sequence comes from Polaromonas sp. C04, assembly GCF_002002705.1. Taxonomy (GTDB): domain Bacteria; phylum Pseudomonadota; class Gammaproteobacteria; order Burkholderiales; family Burkholderiaceae_C; genus Rhodoferax_A. Next base: position 13,513 of record NZ_MUNS01000014.1, read on the forward strand.
CATCACCCTGCGTGAGCTTCTTGCGCTTTTCTTCGAACGCCAGGTCGAAGCTGTGGCGGGTCTGCTCCAGCGAGTTCTTCAGGCTCTCCAGCTGCGCGGCCACATCGTCCTCGGCCGGGCGAATATCGAACCAGTGGAATTTCTCCACCGAGGCGAGGTAGGCCTTGTCGATCTTCGTGCCTTTGGCGAGTTTTTGCGGGCCGCCGTTGGCCGCCTTGCCGGTGAGCAGTTTCTCGATGCGGTCGAACGCATCGGCTTCGACGATGCGCAACTGGTCGTTCAGGTCCAGACGGAAGCGCTTGAGTTCGTCGTCGATGATCTGCTGGGCGCGCTTGTCGCGCACGATGCCTTCGCGCGTGAAGACCTGCACGTCGATGACCGTGCCCTGCGAGCCCTGGTCGACACGCAGCGAGGTGTCCTTCACGTCGCTGGCCTTCTCGCCGAAGATCGCGCGCAGCAGTTTTTCTTCGGGCGTCAGCGTGGTCTCGCCCTTGGGTGTGACCTTGCCGACCAGCGTGTCGCCCGGCATGACTTCGGCGCCGACGTAGATGATGCCGGACTCGTCCAGGCGGTTCAGCTGCTGCTCGGACAGGTTCGGAATATCACGCGTGATCTCCTCGGCCCCGAGCTTGGTGTCGCGCGCCATCACCACCAGTTCCTCGATGTGGATCGAGGTGTAGCGGTCTTCGGCGACGACACGCTCGCTGATCAGGATCGAGTCTTCGAAGTTGTAGCCGTTCCAGGGCATGAAGGCGATCAGCATGTTCTGCCCGATCGCGATCTCGCCCAAGTCGGTCGAGGCGCCGTCGGCAATCACGTCACCCTTGGCCAGCTTCTCGCCCTTCTTCACGATGGGGCGCTGGTGGATGTTGGTGTTCTGATTCGAACGCTGGTACTTGATCAGGTTGTAGATGTCCACACCCACTTCGCCGGCTTGCGCCTCGGCGTCGTTGACACGGATCACGATGCGGGTGGCATCCACATAATCCACCACGCCGCCGCGACTCGCCGTCACCACGGTGCCGGAGTCCACCGCGGCCACGCGCTCGATGCCGGTGCCGACCAGCGGCTTTTCCGGACGCAGCACAGGCACGGCCTGACGCGACATGTTGGCGCCCATCAGGGCGCGGTTGGCGTCATCGTGTTCGAGGAACGGCACCAGCGAGGCAGCCACCGACACGATCTGCGCGGGCGACACGTCCATGTACTGGACACGCTCGGGGCTGCACAGGATAGATTCGCCGGCTTCACGCGCGGAGACCAGTTCACCCGTGAGCTTGCCGTCCTTGTCCAGCAGCGCATTGGCCTGGGCGATCACGTATTTGCCCTCCTCGATGGCCGACAGGTAGTCGATCTGCATCGTGACCTTGCTGTCGGCCACACGGCGGTACGGCGTCTCGATGAAGCCGTATTCGTTCAGGCGCGCATACAGGGCCAGCGAGTTGATCAGGCCGATGTTCGGGCCTTCGGGCGTTTCAATCGGGCAGACGCGGCCATAGTGCGTGACGTGCACGTCGCGCACCTCGAAGCCGGCGCGCTCGCGCGTCAAGCCGCCCGGGCCGAGGGCCGAGACGCGGCGCTTGTGCGTGATTTCCGCCAGCGGGTTGGTCTGGTCCATGAACTGCGACAGCTGGGATGCGCCGAAGAACTCCTTCAACGCCGCAGAAATCGGCTTGCTGTTGATCAGGTCGTGCGGCATCAGGGGCTCCTGCTCGGCCTGACCCAGACGTTCCTTCACGGCCTTCTCGATACGGGCCAGGCCGGTGCGGTACTGGTTTTCTGCCAGTTCGCCGACGCAGCGCACACGGCGGTTGCCGAGGTGGTCGATGTCATCGACCTCGCCACGGCCATTGCGCAAATCCACCAGGATCTTGACCACGGCGAGGATGTCCTCGTTGGTCAGCACCATCGGGCCGGTCGACTCGGCACGCCCCATCTTGGCGTTGAACTTCATGCGGCCCACGCGCGACAGGTCGTACGTGTCCGGGTTGTAGAACAGGCGCTGGAACAGGGCCTGCACCGCGTCTTCCGTCGGCGGCTCGCCGGGGCGCATCATGCGGTAGATGGCCACGCGGGCGGCAAACTCGTCCACCGTTTCGTCGATGCGCAGCGTCTGCGAGATGTAGGCGCCCTGGTCGAGCTCATTGGTGTAGATGCACTGCAGCTCCTGCACGCCGGCGGTGCGCAGCTTCTTGAGCAGGGCTTCGGTCAGCTCGTCATTGGCCTTGGCAATGATCTCGCCGGTGTCGCCGTCCACGATGTTGCGCGCGACGATGCGGCCCACCAGGAAATCTTCCGGTACGCTGATGTGCGTGGTCTCTGACTGTTCGAGTTCGCGCGTGTGGCGCGCGGTGACGCGCTTGTCCTTGGCGACCACCACCTTGCCCGACTTGTCGGTGATGTCGAAGCGGGCGACCTCGCCGCGCAGGCGTTCGGACACGAACTCCATCTGCGCGCCGCTGTCCATCAGGCGGAAGTTGTCGTTGACGAAGAAGTTCGCGAGGATCGATTCCGGGTTCAGGCCAATGGCCTTGAGCAAAATGGTGACTGGCATCTTGCGGCGGCGGTCCACGCGGAAATACAGCATGTCCTTCGGGTCGAACTCGAAATCCAGCCACGAGCCGCGGTAGGGAATGATGCGGGCCGAAAACAGCAGCTTGCCCGAGCTGTGCGTCTTGCCCTTGTCGTGCTCGAAAAACACGCCCGGCGAGCGGTGCAACTGCGACACGATCACGCGCTCGGTGCCGTTGATGATGAACGAGCCCTTGTCGGTCATGAGCGGCACTTCACCCATGTAGACTTCCTGCTCTTTCACCTCTTTCACGACCTTGGATTGCGAGGTCGAAGACTCGCGGTCATAGATGATGAGCTGCACCTTGGCACGCACCGCCGAGGCAAACGTCAAGCCACGGGTCTGGCATTCGCGCACATCGAACGCGGGCTTGGCCAGGTTGTATTCGAGGTACTTCATCTCGACAAACCCGTTGTGCGAGACGATGGGGAAAGCGGCCGTGAATGCGGCCTGCAGACCTTCGATGGTGCGCTTTTGCGGCGCCACATCGGCTTGCAGGAACGCCGTGTAGGCGTCCTTTTGCATTTGCAGCAGGTAGGGAACTTCCAGCACGCTGTCGCGGCTGCCGAAACTTTTGCGAATCCGCTTGCGTTCGGTATATGAATAGGCCATGAGATCTCCGGGCTATGAGGTCTTTGGCGACTGTCGCGTTGAGCGCTTAAACCAGCTGGGGGCAGAGCGGCGCCATCGGCCGGTCCATCCCCAAACTCTCAACATTCTTGGTGGTTGGCCACTACCAACCATTGGCGGACGGCGATGCATTGCACATCGCCCGAACCAAGGCATCTTCTGCAGTCGGAGCCAGAAGACACTAAAAAACAGCGTGGGCACGTTGCTTTTTGGTGCGCTCTGCGAGCGGCTTAACAAGCGCGAAAGGCTGGAGGCCTTTTCGGGCGCTCCAGCCTTGGACACGGGTCGATTACTTGAGTTCGACCTTGGCGCCAGCGTCTTCCAGTTTCTTCTTGGCAGCTTCGGCGTCGGCCTTGGCAATGCCTTCCTTGACGGCCTTCGGAGCGCCGTCCACCAGGTCCTTGGCTTCTTTCAGGCCCAGGCCGGTGATTTCGCGCACGGCCTTGATGACCTGCACCTTTTGGGCGCCGGCTTCGAGCAGCACGACGTTGAATTCGGTCTGCTCTTCAGCGACCGCAGCCGCCGCACCGCCAGCGGCCGCGGGAGCCGACATGGCTGCAGCGCTCACGCCAAACTTCTCTTCGATGGCTTTCACCAGCTCGTTGAGTTCCATGACCGTCATGCTGTCCAGCGCGGTCAAAAATGCGTCTTTATCGAATGCCATTTTGATTTCCTAACTATATTGGTTCAAGCTGCGGCGGCTTCGGCTGCGGGAGCAGCCTGGCCTTCGCCACGTTTTTCCGCCAGCGCGGCCAGCACACGGGCCGTCCGCGAGATCGGGGATTGCATCAAGCCCAGCAATTGCGCCAGCAAAACTTCCTTGGGAGGAATGCTGGCCAGTTGCTTCACGCCGTTCACGTCCAGGGCTTTTCCGCTCAATGCGCCACCGCGAATCACCAGCTTGTCGTTGGTTTTCGCGAAGTCAGCCACCACTTTTGCGGCAGCCACGGCATCGACAGAGAAGCCATAGATCAGCGGGCCGGTCATCTGGTCGGACACCACCTCAAAAGCGCTGCCGGCGACAGCACGGCGAGCCAGGGTGTTTTTCAACACACTCAGGGTCACACCATTGCTGCGCGCGCTGGAGCGCAATTTGGTCATGTCAGCGACCGTGATGCCGCGGTATTCCGCCATCACGAGCGTTTGAGCTTTTGCGGCGAGGCTGGTCACATCATTGATGACCGCTTCTTTCTCACTGCGATTAAGACTCAAGGTCTACTCCTTCAAAATGTGCCGCCAGTCCCTCATGACCGGTCAACACGCCTCATTGCAGCGACCAACTGTTTCAGAAATCTCACAATTCCATCTGCAGAGGGATCGCCATCTGCGTTGGCCTGAGCCCTCGGGCGAACCCCGGCTCCGTGATTAAGTGCAGCACCTGCACACCAACGGTCTTGGATGGCCTGCGGCGGTCTTTCAACCCCCGCAGCCCACCACACCGGGCCCCCCTTTCGGGCGGCCCGAATCTCCTGCGATTACGCCGAGATGGTTTGCGTGTCCACGCGGACACCCACACCCATCGTTGACGACACCGCGATCTTCTTCAAATAAACACCCTTGCTGGAGGCGGGCTTGGCCTTGGCCAGCGCATCCACCAGTGCCGCCAGGTTGCCTTGCAGCTTGTCGGTATCGAACGAGCGCCGGCCAATGGTCGAATGCACAATCCCGGCCTTGTCGACGCGGAACTGGACCTGACCGGCCTTGGCGTTCTTCACGGCCGTGGCCACATCGGGCGTCACGGTCCCAACCTTGGGGTTGGGCATCAAGCCGCGCGGGCCCAGAATCTGGCCCAGCGTGCCGACCACGCGCATGGCGTCGGGCGCGGCAATCACCACGTCGAACGGCATGTCGCCGGCTTTCACCATGGCCGCCAGATCGTCCATGCCGACAATGTCGGCGCCGGCGGCCCTGGCTTCTTCCGCCTTGGCGCCCTGGGCGAACACGGCCACGCGCTTGGTCTTGCCCGTGCCGTTGGGCAGCACGACGGCGCCGCGCACCACCTGGTCCGACTTCTTGGCGTCAATGCCGAGCTGCACGGCCACATCGATGGATTCATCGAACTTGGCGGTAGCACATTCCTTGATGATGGCCAAAGCGTCAACCAGCGGGTACAACTTGTTGCTGTCGACCTTGCCGGCGTAGGTTTTTTCACGTTTTGTGAGCTTGCTCATTTACACGCCCTCCACAATCACGCCCATGGAACGGGCAGAGCCGGCGATGGTGCGAACCGCGGCGTCCAGATCGGCAGCCGTCATGTCCTTCATCTTGGTCTTGGCGATCTCTTCGAGCTGGGCCCGCGTGATCTTGCCGACCTTGTCGCTCTGCGGACGCGCGGAGCCCTTGTCGATCTTGACGGCCTTCTTGATCAGGATCGTCGACGGCGGCGTCTTGATGATGAAGGTAAAGCTCTTGTCGGCAAAGGCGGTGATGACCACCGGCAGCGGCAGGCCCGGCTCCACGCCCTGGGTCTGGGCGTTGAACGCCTTGCAGAACTCCATGATGTTCAGGCCGCGCTGGCCCAGTGCCGGCCCGATGGGCGGCGATGGATTGGCTTTACCAGCTGGCACTTGCAGCTTGACAAAGCCGACGATTTTTTTCGCCATGATTTTCTCCTTGCGGGTACTGACGCCTGGGTCCAGCACCTGGGCTGGAACCGCGGCTCCCCGGGGTTAACGACTCTTCTTGCCCTGGACTTTGCGCCGAGTCGGGAAGCGCGAAGTCTCTTTCGATCGGTTGGGGTCAGAGCACGAGTTTTGCTTTGCAAAATCGTGGTCTGACCCACAAAATCCTAGGTCTTTCAGGTTTTCTCAATCTGGCTGAATTCCAGCTCCACCGGTGTGGCCCGGCCAAAAATCGTGACCGAGACACGAACCTTGCTCTTCTCGTAATTGACGTCCTCCACCGAACCATTGAAGTCGGTGAACGGGCCCTCCTTGACGCGCACGTATTCGCCCACCTCGAACTCGACCTTGTGGCGCGGCTTCTCGGTGCCTTCCTGCATCTGGCTGACGATCTTCTGGACTTCTTCCTCAGAAATCGGGGCCGGGCGATTCTTCGCGCCGCCCACAAAACCCGTCACCTTGTTGGTGTGCTTCACCAGGTGCCAGGTCTCGTCGTCCATCACCATTTCGACAAAAACATAGCCGGGGAACAGGCGCCGCTCGGTGGTTTTCTTCTGGCCGTTCTTGACTTCGACCACTTCTTCGGTCGGCACCAGGATGCGGCCAAACTTGGCCTGCATGGCGCCGCGGTTGATGCGCTCGGTAATATTGCGCTCAACGGCTTTTTCCATGCCCGAGTACGCATGCACGATATACCAGTGCATGTCGGGATTCGCCGGTGCTGCGAAGGCCTCTGCGGCCGGGGTTTCTACCACATCAGTCATTATTTTTTCCACCCCAGAATCAGGTCATAAAACACCCACTCGAGGGTCTTGTCGGTCAGCCAGAGGAACAACGCCATGATCACGACAAAGGCAAACACATAGGCCGTCATTTGCATGGCCTCCTTGCGCGTCGGCCAGACCACTTTCTTGACTTCGCGCACGGAATCGCGCCCGAAAGCCGTGAACTGCCTGCCCGTCTCGGAGACCATGAACAGCACAACCGCCGCGCCCAGGCACACCAGCAACCCGGCCCACTGGGCGATCGGTCCCTGCTTGCCGAGCAGGTAGTAAGCCACCACCGCCCCGATGACCAGAACCGCCGCAATGGCAAGCTTGGCCTTATCGGCGACGGTACTGACGGTTTCAACTTGTGACGTGGCCATTTTTGGCTTGTTCCTGCTTGTTCGGCTGCTTCAAATTCAGGGCGCCCCTTCTGGAGACGCCGAAGCCCGTCAGGTCATGACGGGCTTTTTTGCCACCCTTTGGGAGGTGGCAGGGGCGGAAGGAATCGAACCATCAACCTTCGGTTTTGGAGACCGACGCTCTGCCAATTGAGCTACGCCCCTACAACAAATCGATTACGCGATAATTTTTGCCACCACGCCGGCGCCCACGGTCTTGCCGCCTTCGCGGATGGCAAAGCGCAGGCCTTCTTCCATGGCGATCGGGTTGATCAGCTTGACGGTGATCGTCAC
>NZ_MUNS01000013.1 GCF_002002705.1 Polaromonas sp. C04
CAGCCCCACCCACCCCGGAGACACACGATGCAATTCACGCACGAACACCGCGAAATCCAGAAAACCCTGCAGCGCTTCATCGAGCAGGAGATCAACCCTCATGTGGACGAATGGGAAGAGGCCGGCATCTTCCCCGCGCACGAGGTCTTCAAGAAGCTGGGCGATCTGGGCATGTTGGGCCTGACCAAGCCCGAGGCCTTTGGCGGCGCCGGGCTCGACTACTCCTACGGCCTGGCCATGGCCGAGGCACTGGGCCACACCACCTGTGGCGGCGTGCCCATGGCGATTGGCGTGCAGACCGACATGTGCACGCCTGCGCTGGCGCGCTTTGGCAGCGACGAGCTGCGCCGCGAGTTCCTCGCCCCGGCTATTCGCGGTGACATGGTGGGCTGCATCGGCGTCTCCGAGCCGGGCGCGGGCAGCGATGTGGCCGCGATCAAGAGCCATGCGCGCAAGGATGGCGACGACTATGTCATCAGCGGCCAGAAGATGTGGATCACCAACAGCCTGCAGGCCGACTGGATGTGCATGCTGGTCAACACCAGCGATGGCCCCGCGCACAAGAACAAGAGCCTGGTGATGGTGCCGATGCGCGACGGCCCCAATGGCAAGCTCACGAAGGGCATCGAGGTGGCGCAGAAGATTCGCAAGATTGGCATGCACAGCAGCGACACCGGGCTGATCTACTTCGACGAGGTGCGCGTGCCGCAGCGCAACCTGATCGGCCAGGAAGGCCAGGGCTTCATCTACCAGATGCAGCAGTTCCAGGAAGAGCGCCTGTGGGCGGGCGCCAGTTGCCTGGTGTCGCTGGACCAGTGCATCCGCGCCACCATCGAATGGGCGCAGGAACGCAAGATGTTCGGCGCCACGCTGGCCGACCAGCAATGGGTGCAGTTCAAGCTGGCCGAGCTGCAGACCGAAGTGGAGGCGCTGCGCGCGCTGACCTGGAGCGCCTGCGACCTCTATGTGCAGGGCCAGGACGTGCTGCAGCTGGCCAGCATGGCCAAGCTCAAGGCCGGGCGCCTGAACCGCACCGTGGCCGACACCTGCCTGCAGTTCTGGGGCGGCATGGGTTTCACCTGGGAGAACCGCGCCTCGCGCCTGTTCCGAGACGGCCGCCTGGGCTCGATCGGCGGCGGCGCCGACGAGGTCATGATGGGCATCATCGCCAAGACCATGGGCATCGCGAAGCGGCGCGGCGCCTGATTGAGCGCGCGCATGAAAAGAATCCTGATTGCGAACAGAGGCGAGATCGCCCGGCGCGTCATCCGCACGGCGCATGCCATGGGCATCGAGACCGTGGCCGTGTATTCGGAGCCCGACGCGCAGGCGCTGCATGTGCGCGAGGCTACACTGGCCTTTGCGCTGGGCGGCACCACCTCGGCCGAGAGTTATCTGCGCGTGGAGCGGCTGCTGGAGGCCGCGCGCGCCACAGGCGCCGACGCCATTCACCCCGGCTACGGCTTTCTGAGCGAGGACGCCCGCTTTGCCCAGGCCGTGCAGGATGCCGGCCTGTGCTGGATCGGGCCGCCGCCCGCCGCCATCCGCGCGCTGGGCAGCAAGTCTGCGGCCAAGGCGCTGGCCGCGGCGCAGGGCGTGCCCTGCCTGCCCGGCTACGCGGGCGAGGACCAGAGCGAAGAGCGCTTTGTGAGCGAGGCTGCGCGCGTCGGCTACCCCGTCATGGTCAAGGCCGTGGCGGGTGGCGGCGGGCGCGGCATGCGGCTGGTGAGCGAGGCCGGTCAACTGCCCGCTGCGCTGGCCAGCGCGCGCTCCGAGGCGCTGGCCGGCTTTGGCAATGGCGAGCTGCTGATCGAGCGCGCGCTCCTGCATCCGCGCCATGTCGAGGTGCAGGTGTTTGCCGACACGCACGGCCATTGCATCCACCTGGGCGAGCGCGACTGCTCCGTACAGCGGCGCCACCAGAAAATCATCGAGGAGAGCCCCAGCCCGGCGGTGGACGCCGCCCTGCGCGAGCGCATGGGCGCCTGCGCCGTGGCACTGGCCCAAGGCGCCGGCTACGTGGGTGCGGGCACGGTGGAGTTCCTGCTGGAGGGGGAAGACGTTTGGCCGCCGGGCCGCCCCAAGGCGAAACACGCCCCCTCGGGGGGCAGCGCAGTACGCGAAGTGACAAGCGTGGGGGCAAGTTTCTACCTGATGGAGATGAACACCCGGCTGCAGGTCGAGCACCCGGTGACCGAAGCGCTCACGGGGCTGGATCTCGTAGAGTGGCAGATCCGCGTGGCGCGCGGCGAGCCGCTGCCGCTGGCGCAGCACGAGGTGCGGCTGCAGGGCCACGCGATCGAGGTGCGCCTGTGCGCCGAGGACGAGCGCTTCACGCCGCACACGGGCCGCGTGCTGCACTTTGCCGTGCCCTTATCGACCGAATTCACCAGTGCGTTTGCCGTGGCGCCGCCGGGCGGGGACGGCCGCCCCACGCTGCGTTTCGACCACGCGATCGAGCGCGGCTCCGAGGTCACGCCGCACTACGACGCCATGCTGGGCAAGCTCATAGCTCACGCCGCCACGCGCGAGGCCGCCATCGATGCGCTGGTGCAGGCCCTCGGGCAGACCGAGTTGCTGGGCCTGCCGACGAATCGCGCCTTTCTGGCCGGGTGCCTGGACCATCCGCAGTTCCGCGCGGGGCAGGCGCCGATCTCCTTCCTCGCCGGCGAGGTCGATGCGGTGCGCGATGTGCTATTGAAAAAGGAGCTACTGGCGCAGAGCCAGTATGGGCTATCGGCCGTTTTGACTCAAAACCGGACTGATCTGGGCTTGCCCTGTTCTTTCCCGCGCCCGGTGCGCCTGCGGCATCGCGACACCACCATGTCGCTGGCCGTGCAGGCGCTGGGCGCCGGCCGCTGGCAGGTACAGCCTGCCGGCAGTGGTACGCCAGCCGCTCAGCCATTGCAGTTCACGGCCTTGCCGGATGGCGCCGTGCAGTGCGTGCAAGGCGGCGTGACGCAGCGCTTGCAAGTCGCTCACGCGGGGGGCCAACGCTGGCACCTGCAGGCGGGCCCGGTGGACTGGTGGCTGGACGATGTCTCGCTGCTGCCCGCTGCGCGTGCCGGTGCGGGCGCGGGCGCCACGGAGCTGCGCGCGCCCTTCAACGGCCGCGTGGTGAATGTGGCCGCCGTGGTGGGTCAGATGTTGGCCGCGGGCGACACGGCCGTGGTGATCGAATCGATGAAGCTGGAGCACAGCCTGGCCGGCGCAGCCGCCGCCACTGTGGCCGAGGTGCTGGTCAGCGCGGGCCAGCAGGTCGCGCCCGGCCAGGTGCTGGTGCGTTTTGCGGCGCCCATGCCAGCCGCCACGGGGGAGGCACGCGCATGACGCAGCCAGCAACATCCAGCGAACTCCAGGCCGACCGCGCGACACTGACCGACACGGTCGAGCGCTTTGCCCGCAGCGAGATCGCGCCCCACGTCACGGCATGGGACGAGGCCGGCGAATTCCCGCGCAGCCTGTACTTGCGCGCCGGCGAACTGGGCCTGCTCGGGCTGGGTTACCCCGAAGCCTATGGCGGCACGCCCGCGTCCTACGCCCTGCGCATGGACCTGTGGGTGGCGCTGTGCCACTTTGGTGCCAGCGGCGGCGTGCTGGCCAGCCTGATGTCGCACAACATTGGCCTGCCGCCGGTGCTGGCGTATGGCAGCGAGGCAGTGCGGCGCGAGGTGATTCCGCCCGTGCTGGCGGGCGAGCAGATTGCCGCGCTGGCCATTACCGAGCCCGGTGGCGGCTCCGACGTGGCGGCGCTGCGTACGACGGCGCGGCGCGACGGCGACGACTACGTGATCGATGGTGAAAAGGTCTTCATCACATCGGGCATGCGCGCCGACTGGATCACCGTGGCGGTGCGCACCAACGAAGCCCAAGCGAAGGGCGCCTCGGGTATCTCGATGCTGCTGGTGCCGGGCGCGAGCAGCGGCCTGTCGCGCACCCGGTTGGACAAGATGGGCTGGCTGTGCTCCGACACTGCGCACCTGCGCTTCGATGGCGTGCGCGTGCCGGCGCGCTACCTGCTGGGCGAGGAGGGCGCGGGCTTTCGCATCATCATGAGCAACTTCAACGGCGAGCGCTTCGGCATGGCCGCCGCCGCGCTGGGCTTTAGCCGCGCCTGCTTTGACGAGGCGCTCGCCTGGGCGCGCCAGCGCAAGACCTTTGGCACAGCGCTGGTGGGCCACCAGGCGGTGCGCCACAAGCTGGTGGACATGCAAATGCGCATCCATTCCACCGCCGCGTGGCTGGAGGCGCTGGCCACCCGCGCCGATGCAAGCGATACCAGTCCGGACTGGGTGGCGCAGGTCTGCGTGCTGAAGAACCACGCGACGCAGACCATGCAGTTTTGCGCCGACCAGGCGGTGCAGATCCTGGGCGGCATGGGCTTCATGCGCGGCACGGTGAGCGAGCGCATCTACCGCGAGGTCAAGGTCATGATGATCGGCGGCGGCGCCGAGGACATCATGAAGGACCTGGCCGCGCGCCAGTGGGGGCTGTGATGGCCGCTGCCGCAATGAAGTCTGTTTTTACGCCACTCAACTTCGAGGAGACCCAAAAATGATCGACATGCCCGTTTCAGCCGAGGCCCGGCGCATCCGCCGCATCGCCCTGGGCGATCTGGTGCACCGCACCGCACAAAAATACGGTGCGCACAACGCTGTGGTGGACGGTGACGTGCGCCTGTCCTACACCGAACTGAACGCGCGCAGCTCCCAGTTCGCGCACCACCTGCTGCAGAGCGTGGGCAGCGGCCGGCAGATCGGCATGCTGTGTGCCAATTCGGCCGACATGCTGGTGGCGATCAACGGCATCCACAAATCCGGCAACGTCTGGGTGCCCGTCAACATCAAGCTGGAACCGCCGGCCATCGACTACATCCTGCGCCACGCCGAGGTCAGCTGCGTGGTCGTTGACGAGGCCATTCGCGCGCAGCCGGGCATGGCGGGCGTGCTGGACGCGCTGGCCGTGCCGCTCGTCATGACGATGGCTGCGGCGGCGGCTGCCGGCGGCACTTCGCTGCAGCAGGCGCTGCTGGGGCGCGCCACCAGCCTGCCGGAGATCGACATCGACGGGCAGCAGCCCGCGCTCATCATGTACACCAGCGGCACCACCGGGCACCCGAAGGGTGTGGTGCATTCGCACGCTTCGGCCTACAGCGCCATCGTCGGCAACCTGTCTGATTTCGCAATGACGCCCGGCGACGTGCTGACCGGCTTGCTGCCGCTGTTCCATTGCGCGCAGCACGTGCTGGCCGCCAGCGCCTGCGCCGTCGGCGCCAGCGTGGTGCTGGCCCGCGCGTTCGTGCCCGGCGAGGTGGCGCGCCTGGTCACCACAGAGAAAGTGACGATGTTCGTGGGGCTGCCCATGATGTACGCGGCGCTGCTGGCCGACACCACGTATGCCACGCCCGACTACTCCGCCATGCGGCTGTGCATTTACGCCATGGCGCCGATGCCGCGCCCGCTGATCCAGAAAATCTGCGAAAAAATGACGGCCAACATCATGCTGGCCACGGGGCAGACCGAGGTTTACCCGGCCACCATGAGCTTTCGGCCCGTGGAGAACCCGCAGCGCGACGCCAACTACTGGGGCACCTGCGGCGTGGCCTGCGAAGCCGCCATCATGGACGATGCGGGCCGCCTGCTGCCGCCGGGCGAAGTCGGCGAGATCGTGCACCGGGGCCCGAACGTGATGCTGGGCTATTTCAAGGACCCGCAGGCCACTGCAGAGGCACAAAAATATGGCTGGCACCACACGGGCGACCTGGGCATGTTCGATGATGGTGGGCAGATGCTGTTCCTCGATCGCAAGAAAGACATGATCAAGACCGGTGGCGAGAACGTCGCCAGCGTCAAGGTCGAGGCCGTCATCCTGGCGCATCCGGATGTGGCCGCCGCGGCCGTGCTCGGGTTGCCGCATCCGCACTGGAGCGAGGCCGTGTGCGCCTTCGTCGTGCGCAAGCCCGGTGCCACCTGCGACGAGGCCGCCATCATCGAGCATTGCCGCCCCCGCCTGGGCAGTTTTGAAGTGCCCAAGGCGGTGCGCTTCGTGGCCGCACTGCCGGCCACGGCCACCGGCAAGATCCAGAAGAACCTGCTGCGCAAGGAGCATGCGCGGCTCTGGGACGGCGCCGCTGCGGGCACCGCCCCTTGACAGACAAGGAGAGACCATGAGCCAGGACAATCCACCCGAACTGCTTGAAGAGATGCGCGGCCCCGTCATGTGGCTGACCATCAACCGGGAAGACAAGCGCAACGCGATCAGCGCGGCGGTGCTCGCCGGCCTGTCCGACGCGCTGGCACGCGCGAACAAAGACCGTGACGTACGCGCCATCGTGATCACCGGGGCCGGCACGCGCGCCTTTTGTGCGGGGGCCGATCTGCAAAGCGGCCAGTTGTTCAAGTTCGATTACGCCGAGCCCCATGTCGGCTTTGCCAACCTGTTCAGGCAGGCGAAGCAGTCCACTGTGCCACTCGTCGCGCGCGTCAATGGCGCCTGCATGGCCGGTGGCATGGGCATCATGGGCATGTGCGACATGGTGGTGGCCAGCGACCAGGCCATCTTCGGCTTGCCCGAAGTCAAGGTCGGCCTGTTCCCGGCGCAGGTGCTGAGTGTGCTGGGCCACCTCATTCCGCGCCGTGTGCTGGCCGAGATGTGCCTGACCGGCGAGCCGCTCACCGCGACCCAGGCACTCGAATACTCCCTGATCAACTACGTGAGCGACGACTTGGATGGCAAGCTGCAGTGGCTGCTGGAGCGCATGCTGGACAAATCGCCCGCGGCGATTCGCCGGGGCCTGTACACCATGAAGAAGATCGAGGCCATGTCGTTCGAGGAGTCGATGGCCTTTACCGAGAGCCAGATCGGCCTGTTTGCACTGACCGAAGACGCCGCGGAGGGCCAGCTGGCCTTCCGCGAAAAGCGCAAGCCGGTGTGGACCGGCCATTGATTTCAGCTTCGCGAGGGACACCGAATGATTGAGCACAGCAAGCAGGCCGGCAAGGTGGTGCGCATCGGCGGCGCCTCCGGCTTCTGGGGCGACAGCAGCGTCGCCGCGCCCCAGCTGGTGGACAGCGGCCAGGTCGACTACCTGGTGTTCGACTACCTGGCGGAGTTGACCATGTCGATTCTGGCGGGTGCACGCCTGAAAAAGCCCGAACTGGGTTACGCCACCGACTTCGTCGGCGTGGCGATGAAGGCCGTGCTGCAGGGTGTGGTTGCCAAGGGCATCCGCGTGGTCAGCAACGCCGGTGGCGTGAACCCCGAGGGTTGCGCCGCCGCGCTGGCCGCGCTGGCGAAAGAGCAGGGCGTCGAGCTGAAGATCGCCGTGGTGACGGGTGACGACGTGATGCCGCTGCTGCCGGCGCTGCGCGCGTCGGGCCAGGTGCAGGAAATGCAAAGTGGCGCGAAGCTGCCTGACAAGGTGCTCACCGCCAATGCCTACCTCGGCGCATTGCCCGTCAAGGCGGCGCTGGACGCGGGTGCGCAGGTGGTCATCACCGGCCGCTGCGTGGACTCGGCCGTGACGCTCGGCGTGCTCATGCACGAGTTCGGCTGGGGCAGCAGCGACCATGACCTGCTCGCGGGCGGCAGCCTCGCGGGCCACATCCTTGAATGCGGCTGCCAGGCCACGGGCGGCCTGCACACCGACTGGGACATGGTGCCCGGCTGGGCCAACATGGGCTACCCCATCGCCGAGTGCCGCTTTGACGGCAGCTTCGTGGTGACCAAGCCTTTGGGGACCGGCGGCAAGGTCACGCCGGCCGTGGTCGCGGAGCAGATGCTGTACGAGATCGGCGACCCCGCCGCCTACCTCCTGCCCGACGTGATCTGCGACTTCACGCAGGTCACGCTGCAACAGGCCGGCGAGCACCGCGTTGAAGTGCGTGGCGCCCGCGGGCGGGCGCCGTCGGCCAGCTACAAGGTCTGCGCCACGCATGTGCAGGGCTTCAAGACCTCCGCCCAGCTCACCATCGTCGGCTTCGACGCGGTGGCCAAGGCGCGCCGCACGGCCGCGGCCATCATCGACCGCACCACGGCGCTGCTGGACAACGCCGGGCTCGGCCCCTACACCGCCACCCACATCGAAGTGCTGGGCGCCGAGTCCTGCTACGGCCCGCATGCCAGGGCGCTCCATACCCGTGAAGCCGTGCTGCGGCTCACCGCCACCCATGCGAGCCGGGAAGCGCTCGAATTGTTCGCGCGCGAAGTGGCGCCGGCCGGCACCTCCTGGGCGCCCGGCACCACGGGCGCGGGCGGCCGCGCCTCGGTATCGCCCTCGATCCGGCAGTATTCGTTTCTGCTGGACAAGGCACGGCTCGCGCCCGTGGTCGCGATCGATGGCCAAGTCATCGCGGTGGCCCAGCCGCCTGGTGAGTCCATCGCGGTTGCGGTGGTGCCGGCGGCGCCGTCTTGCGCCGATGCAGCCACAGAGGAGGGCGGCGTCGCCAGCGACACCCTCGAGGTGCCGCTGATCCGCCTGGCCTTCGGGCGCAGCGGCGACAAGGGTGACACCTCCAACATCGGCATCATTGCCCGAGAACCGCGCTTTCTGCCGGTACTGCGGGCGCAGCTCACCGAAGCGGCGGTGGCCGCCTGGCTGGCGCACCTGGTCAAGGGCACGGTGACGCGCTTTGAGGTGCCGGGCATTCAGGCCTTCAACTTCGTCTGCACCCAGGCGCTGGGCGGCGGCGGCATGGCCTCGATGCGTAACGACGCGCTGGGCAAGGGCATGGCGCAGATCCTGCTGTCCATGCCAGTGCAGGTACCGATTCCGCTTTTATCCGGAGCGTAGTGAATAATCGGGCCTGTGATATTGCCCCGTCTTCATCCTGCCCAGCTGTTCAGACTCGCCCGCAAAAACGCGCGCCGGGCCTGGCTGAACTACGGGTTTTTCTGGTTTGGCGCGGTGCTGGTGGGCCTGGTGGCGGTGCTGTTTGCACGCTGGGCCAACCAGGCACAGGACTGGTTTGTCCATGTGATTGCGGGGCGCGCCTGGCTGGCGCTGTTCATCACGCCGACGCTGACGGCCCTGTGCGTGTGGCTGACGCGCCAATTTTTTGTCGGCAGCGAGGGCAGCGGCATTCCGCAGGTGATTGCGGCCATGCACTCACCGCGGCGGCGGCAACTGATTCCAGGCCTGTTCGGGCTGCGCATCATCATCGGCAAGATTGGGGTCGGGCTGCTGGGCCTGGCTGGCGGCCTGACCATCGGGCGCGAGGGGCCGACCGTGCACATCGGTGCCTCGGTGATGTACGAAATGCGCCGCTTCTATCCGCGCGTCAGCCCACAGCTGGAGCGCAGCCTGCTGCTGGCCGGTGCCGCCGCCGGCCTGTCCGGCGCCTTCAACACGCCGCTGGCGGGGGTTGTCTTTGCCATCGAGGAGATCGCACGCAGCTTCGAGAGCCGTACCAACGGCACACTGATCACGGCCATCGTCGTCTCCGGGCTGGTCTCGGTGGCACTGGCCGGAAATTATCTGTATTTCGGCCAGATCAGCGCGTCCATCACGCCGTCGGCGTCGTTTGTCTTTCCGGTCGTCTTTGCATCGGTCCTGTGCGGCGCGGCCGGCGGCCTTTTCAATCTGCTGGTGCTGCGCCAGAAGCGCTGGATTCCGCAGCGCCTGCAGGGCATTCGCGCAACCCAGCCGCTGGTGTGGGGCGCTGGTCTGGGCCTTTTGATTGCCGTGATCGGCATTGCCAGCGGCGGCGAGACCTGGGGCAGCGGTTACGACCAGGCGCGTGCCCTGCTGATGGACCAGAAGGAAACGGTCGGCTATTTTTATCCACTGGCCAAACTGGGGACGATGGTGCTGACCTATATGGCCGGCACGCCAGCGGGCCTGTTTTCACCGTCGCTGTCGATCGGCGCCGGCTTTGGCCACGCGGCGTCCGCGCTGTTTCCGGGTGCATCCGCCTCGGCCGTCGTGGCGGTGTGCATGGTGGGTTATCTGGCGGCCGTGACGCAATCGCCGCTCACCTCCTTCATCATCGTGATGGAAATGATCAACGGGAGCAGCCTGCTGATTCCGCTGATGGCGACCGCACTCATCAGCAGCCGCGTTGCGAACTTCTTCACGCCGCCCCTGTATGACGCGCTGGCACACCAGAACTACGGCGCGTCGCCCGAAGAAGAGGTCGTGCCTGCCGAAAAAGATGCCGTGCTGGCCGTCGAGGATGCCGTGCTGCCCGACCGCACCGCCGCCGACGAAGAAGGCCCCGCGCGCTGATCAGGCTGGCGCCATGTTGCGCAGCGCGGCCTCGATCGCCGCCGCGCTGGCCAGCGGCTTTTCCATCGGGAACAGGTGGCTGCCGTCGAGCATCATGATGCGCCCGGGCGTGTCGCCCTGTGCGCCGACGATCTGCTCGGTCATGCTCATGCCGACCTGCTTCATCTCGGCGGACTGGCGGGCGCCGATGAACGCCACCGGGCACTTGAGCGGATGGCGTTTGATGAGCCCGTCGAGGTTGTCGGGCAGCGTGTTGTAGATCGCCGTCTCGACCGCGCGGTCGAAGCTCAGCACGCGCTTGCCGTCCTCCTCGTGCGTGCCGTGCGCAATGTAGTCCTGCAGCACCTGGGCATCCCACTTGGCAAAGGCCTTCTTGTGGTGGAAATATTCCAGTGCGGCCGCGGCATCGGGCCAGCTGTTGCGCCGCGTGCGGCTCACCTTTCCGGGCGAGACCGATTCCACCAGTTGCGTGCGTTTGACCACGCGCAGCGTATTCGCGCGCCAGCCGCCCAGGATCGGCGAGTCGATCAGCAGCACGCCGCGCGCCAGCGCGGGGTGGCGCGCCGCCGCCATCAGGCTCAGGAAGCCGCCGAGCGAATGCCCGACCAGAAACGCCGGTTCGCCGGCCTTGTCCACCTCGCGCTGCGCGAAGTCGGCCAACTGCTGCACCAGGTGCGGCCAGTTGTTGCTGACCGGGTATTTCGGGTCGTGGCCGAACTTCTCGACCGCCTTCACGCTGAAGCCGCGCGCGCGCAGGCTTTTGAACAGCACGCCGTAAGTGCCTGCAGGGAAGCTGTTGGCGTGGGAGAAGACGATCAGCATGGGGTTTTGATCAAGGATTTTGAACGGTTGAGGACAGAGCTTGCGCGCTTCGCGAAGCGTAGGTCTGTCCCGCAAGGTTTCAGATTAACTTCTCTTCGGGCGTGGTGATCTTCTTGAGCGGCTTGGCGTGGCTGGAGGACACCATCAAGGGCACGTCGGTGTGGCCGCCGTTCCACATCGGGTCCTCGATGCTGTCGAACACCTCGCGCAGCTTCTGGCCCCAGCTGCCGTGCATCATCCTGAAATACGGGTTGTTCTCGTCGATGCAGACCACCTTGTCGGTCTGGAAGCGGTCCGCCTCGTACACCACGAGGTCCAGCGGCAGGCCGACGGTCAGGTTCGACTTGAGCGTGGAGTCCATCGACACCAGTGCGCACTTGGCGGCCTCGTTCAGCGGCGTGTCGGGCGTGATCACGCGATCCAGCACCGGCTTGCCGTATTTGGACTCGCCCACCTGGAAGTAGGGCGTCTCGGGCGTGGCCTCGATGAAGTTGCCGGGCGAATACACCTGGAACAGCCGCATGCCCTCGCCCTTGATCTGGCCGCCAAAAATCAGCGACACATTGAAGTCCACGCCCGCCTTCTTCAGCGAGGCGCCGTCGCGCTCGTACACATGGCGCACCGCGGCACCGAGCACGCGCACCGCGTCGAACATGCTTTTAGCATTCCAGATCGTGATCGGCTCGCCCGTGTCGTGCTCCTTGAGCTGCTCGACCTGCAAAATCTCGCGCACCGATTGCGAAATGCTCAGGTTGCCGGCCGACAGCAGCACCATGAAGCGCTCGCCCGGCTTCTCGTAGACGATCATCTTGCGAAAGGTGCCGATCTGGTCCAGCCCCGCGTTGGTGCGCGAGTCCGAGAGAAACACCAGCCCGGCATTGAGTTTGAGGGCGACGCAGTAGGTCATGTGGGATAGTCTGAATAAAAGTGAATGCAGGGACGATGCGCACTGGCTGCGAATCAGAAGGCTTTTACGCGGCCAAGTCAGACGCGCTCATTTCATGGCTTCACGAATGGCCGGCAACTGTTCAATCAAACTGGGCAATGCCGTCTGGATTGTCTCCCAGACAGTATCAAGGTTGATCTCAAAGTGGCCGTGCGCGATGCGATTGCGCATGCCCTTCATGCTGCGCCACGGCACTTGTGGATACCGGTCTGCGAAAGCATCGTCATCCTTCAGGAGTTTGGTGGCTTCTTCGCCAATGAGGATGAGGTTCAGGATGACGGCTTGTTGCGTCCGCTTGTCAGCGAGGAATTCCTCTTTGGACATGCCCTGGGCATAGGCACAGGCCTGACGCGCGGCCTCCAGCATATGGTCAAGGTAGTCCGGCAAACGGCTTGGGGTCATACCGGGCGAGCCTCGGCAAGCACTTGGGCTCTGAACTTGACCGGCAAGTCGCCAGGCGTCAATAAATCCACGGGGACGCCCAGCAATGCTTCCAGTTCAACCTGAAGTCCACCGAGATCGAACAAGGTCGTGCCAGGCAGTGGGTCAACCAGCAAGTCGATGTCGCTGCCGTCCGCATCATCGCCACGCAACACTGAACCGAACACGCGCGGATTGACCGTGCGGAAGCGCGCGGCGGCTGCCCGTACCGCACTTCGTTTCAACTCCAGTGATGTGGATGGTTTCATGATGCCCACAAAGTAATCAGATGGGATGGTAGCCGAACAGGCTGCGCCATGCTGTTTTCAGGGCGTCTCGCTATGCTATGAACGGGTGCCCGAGCGCTCCAGGTTCAGCGCGAGCAGGCGCTTCAAAATTTCATCGTCGGGCATGGCGGGCGTGTAGTCGCTCCAGCCGTAGGCGGTGGCGACGGCTGCGTCGAGCTGCTGGTGCGCCATCGCGAGCCAGGCGGGGCGCTGGTTGTACAGGTTGGTGAGGGTGCGTTTTTGCAGCGCCTTGAGGTCGGCTTCGGCGAGGTCCGGTCTGGGCTCGATCCGGTCGGGGTAGGGCGATGTGCTCATGCCCAGCGGGATGACTTCGGGCACCTGCTGCGCCCACTCGGGCGGGTTGAGCCAGTTCTCGCGCAGGTCGCTTAGGCGCTTGGCGGCCTGGGCGATGGCGATGGCTGCGGTGCGCGGGGAAGGGTGCTCGGCGGTTTGTGGGCGAGGGTCCGGCGAGGATGGGGCGGACGCCGGGGGCTCATACGCTTCGCTTTTTAAAATCGCCCCCGACATCCGCCCCATCCTCGCCTCGCTGTGCTTTGGCGGGAGGTCGGCGGGGATCAGTGCGCCGCCTTCCACCGGTTCCGTGCGCTGGTGCGCCGTATCCAAGGGCGTGAGGCCGGCGGGGAAGGGGAAGGTTTCGAAGCAGGTGGTGGGGGTGTAGCGCGGCCGGTCTTCGAGCGAAGTGCCCATGCGCAGCGACCAGAGTTCGTGGAAGCGGCTGTGCAGGATGCCGAAGGTGGTGTCGTCGGCGCGGGCGATGACTACTACTTGAGAATCCGAGAGAACCTGTATTGGTTGCCACGAAAACAGTCTGTGTTTTGATACGCGTGCGGTTGCGAGATAGCGTGAGATGGGGAGTAGCGCTGCCTTCATTTCCGGCCGGGTTCTTTGCAAAAGCCACCACCGCTGGCCCGTTCTGCCCTCGCGGTTGCCTTCCCGTGTCGGACGGACCGCCACTTCACAATGACGCCAAGGCATTTCGAAGAGCGAGGCAGCAACGGCGTCCATTTCGTTGAAATCAATAATCCAAAGACCCTGTGGTCGTCGAGTGATGTCTAAACCGTTAATCCACGGGAAGAGAACTTCGGCGTTTGGGCGACTGTTTGGATTGGGCTGACATAACCATTCACGTGCAAGCGACACAGGGATATCAAATGGGCCGCCCTTTTGAGTACCGATAAAACTTGTCCCAGAAGCATTGATTGGCTTGGCTGTTGCCAAATCCACTGACTCTTTGCCGGCGCTCGCAGCCGTCAGGTCTGCCGTAATCAAGCTGGCAGTCGTTCCGTTCAATTTCGCACCCTGCATTGCATGCCCGAACGCCACCAGCGACACGCGCACCGCCGCGCCCTCGTTGACCCAGCCTTCGTCACTCCACGCCTCGAAGATGCGCGTCGTCTTGCAAATCGTGTCGAGCACGGTGCGGTTCTTGCCGCCGCGAATGGAGTTGGTGGCGACCAGGCCAGCGGCAGTGAGGCCGTCGCTCTCGATCGCCTGGCGTGCCTTCTCGAACCAGTAGCAAACCAGGTCTGCACCGCCGGGCACGCGGCCCTCATAGGTTTTGCGCAGGGTCTGCGTGTAGGCATCACCCAGTTCGCCGCGCATTTTCTTGTCACCCAAAAACGGCGGATTCCCAATCACCACATCCGCCCTGGGCCAGTTGGCTTCCGATACGCCGGAAGAAGCGGGGTCAGAGCCCGAGTTTCGCTGCGCGAAATCGCGATCCGACCCCGTTTCTTCCTCGGTCGTGGTGCCACCGCCAGTCTTCACCGCAGCGCCACCGCTCGGAGGTGCAGGCGGGGCGGATGTCGGGGGCGATTTCAAAAAGCGAAGCGTATGAGCCCCCGGCGTCCGCCCCGCCTGCGCCTCTGAGCCCCCGTCCCGCGCATCGACGCCCGCGTCCGATTCGAGCGCCGCAGAGCCCTCACCCCTGCCCTCTCCCAGAGGGAGAAAAGTCAGCAGCGCATCGCGGCACTCGATGTGGTCCAGCGGCTCCAGCACCGGGTTGGTCTTGAACTCGTAGCCGTGCGCCATGCGCCATTGCAGCTCGCCGATCCAGACCGTCACGCGCGCCAGTTCGGCGGCGTATTCGTTCAGCTCGATGCCCAGCACGTTGTGCGGGCCGGTGACCAGATCGGCCTCGCGGTCCAGGCCCAGCGCGGCGGCGTCCAGGTGGCTGCGGTGCTCGATGTCTTTCAGGCACTTCAGGCCGAGGAACAAGAAGTTGCCGCTGCCACAGGCCGGATCGAGCACCCGGTAGTTGGTGAGCTTGTCCAGCCACTCGATGAACCGGGCCTGCGCGGCGCGGTAGTTCTTGTCGCCTTTCTTGGTGCTTTTGGCCAGTATCCCTTGCAGGGCCTGCGCAGTTTGCTTCCAAATCTGTAGCAATGGGCGCTGCACCACGGACTCGACGATGCGCAGGATGGTGGCCGGGTCGGTGTAGTGCGCGCCGAGCTGGCTGCGCTTGGCGGGGTCAAGGCCGCGTTCGAACAGCGTGCCGAAGATCGACACGTCGATCGCGCTCCAGTTCAGCGCTGCGGCGTTGCGCAGCTCGGTCACGTCGACAATCTGCAGCCGCGGCACGTCAATCGTCTTGAACAGCCCGCCTTTGAACCAGGGGATGTCGTTCGCGCCGAACATGCCGCCGCTTTGCATCGCGGTGAACAGGTCGCTCAAACCTTGCGTGAGCTTGTCGCTGGTGATATGGCGGTTGTTCACGAGCCGCTCGAACATGCGCCCGGGCAGCAGGCCCACGTCTTCGGCGAAGAAGCAGAACAGGCATTGCGTCAGGAAGTGGGCGACCTGGTTGGCGCGCTGCTGCGG
>NZ_MUNS01000012.1 GCF_002002705.1 Polaromonas sp. C04
CCTGTGCAGGTAGCGCCATCGGTGCGCGACGCCGACATTGCGATCGCGCGCCAGAAGAAGGAGCTGGAGAAAGAAAAGCTCGCGCAGCAGCAGAAACTGGAGCAGGAGAAGCGCGAGCAGAAAAAAGAGCTGGACGCCGAGAAACGCGCGCAGGAAAAGCAGGCGGCGCTGGACAGGAAGAAACAAGACCAGCAGGAAGCCCAAAGGAAAGCGGCCGAGAAGGCACAGGCTAAAGCCGAGGCCCAAGCCGAGGCGAAGGCAGAGGCTAAAGCGCAGGCACAGGCGAAAGCGCAAGCTGAGGCCAAAGCACAGGCACAGGCGCAAGCGAAGGCAGAAGCGAAAGCCGAAGCGAAAGCCCAGGCGCTGGCCAAGGCGCAGGCCGACAAGCTGCATAAGGAAACCGTCAGGAACATGCTGGCGATGGCCAACGCCGCGGGCGGCGCCAACGCCACCGGCAATGCACTGCGCTCCTCCGGCCCGTCGGGCAGCTATGGGGCCCTTGTCGCCGCCGCGGTGCGGCCGAATGTGGTGTTCCCCGATGCCAACCTTGTGAGCGGCAACCCGGCGGCCGAATTCAACGTGCAACTGGCGCCGGACGGCACCATCGTCGGCACCCCCAAACTGGTCAAATCGAGCGGCCTGCCGGCCTGGGACGACGCCGCGCTGCGCGCGCTGCAAAAGACCGAGAAGCTACCACGCGACACCGACGGACGGGTGCCCCCGGCCCTGATTGTCGATCTCAAGCCGAAGCGCTGACGTTATTGTTTTTATAGCTTACTGAGAAGACCCGGTAAGGGCTACAGGCACTTTTCTATTGAACTCAGTGCTCCACCATGCAATTGCGCGACCGGCGACGCATGAAACCGGCGCAGCCAGATGCCAGGGATACCGCGGAACCGGCTTTGCCGGGCCGCCGTTATCGCCCCCTTGAGGGGGAGGCGCCGCAGGCGCTTCGGGGGTGTCTCATCCTAGTCATACACGATGGCCGCCTGCCTCTGCTCGGCCTGCGCCATCCAGCTGGCCAGTGCGGCATCGGTCGGGAAGAATTTGGCCT
This sequence comes from Polaromonas sp. C04, assembly GCF_002002705.1. Lineage (GTDB taxonomy): Bacteria > Pseudomonadota > Gammaproteobacteria > Burkholderiales > Burkholderiaceae_C > Rhodoferax_A. The sequence goes on from NZ_MUNS01000012.1 coordinate 1,055, forward strand.
CGTCGCCGAGTTGCAGCTCGGCCGCCGCGCCGGTGTTGCCCGCCTGCCGCCGCACGCTGAGCCGCACGCCCAGGCCGCGCAACAATTCACCCTGCTCCGTCGTCTCGCGCCGGGGCGGAAAATCCTTCACCAGACGCGCGATGTCCGGCGCCTTGCCGTTCACCGCCACGCGCAAGAACTTGCCGAAGCGGCAGCGCGCCGTGGCCAGGTCCCAGACCTGGCTGATGCTGAAGCGCGGCTCGAAACCGCCTCGCCCCGGCTGCAGCCGTCCGCTCACAATCAGCACCTCGTCGTCCTTGAGCAGGTTGCGGTGGGTGTTGAGCACGGCCTCGTCCGCCGTGGCTTCGATCGCGCCCGACTTGTCGTCCAGCTTGAACAGCGCGAGCTTGCCGCGCTGGCTGTTGATCACGCGGAAATCACTCACCACGCCGGCGATCAGTTGCTGCTCGCGGCTGTCGATCAACTCGTCGACCGTGCGCTTGATGAACTGCCGCACCTCGTGCGACACCTCGTCGAACAGGTGACCCGACAGGTAAAAGCCGATGGCCGTCTTCTCGTAGGTCAATCGCTCCTTCACGCCCCACGGCGTGGCGTCCACCAGATCGGGCTCCTGTGTGCTCGAGCCGTGATCGTCATCGCCCATGTCGAACAGGCCGCCCTGGTTCACGTTGGCCTGTGCGGCGGTGGCGAAGTCGAACGCGCGATCCACCGAGGCGATCAGGGACGCGCGGTTGAGCTGCAGCGAATCGAAGGCACCGGCCTTGATCAGCGCCTCGAGCGCGCGCTTGTTGAACTTGCTGCGGTCCACGCGCACGCAAAAATCGAACAGGCTCCTGAACGGACCGCCTTCCTGGCGCGCCGCCACGATGGCATCGATAGCTTGCTGGCCGGTGCCCTTGACGGCGCCCAGGCCATAGCGGATCACGGTGTCGGAGATCGGCTCGAAGCGGTGAAAACCGCGGTTCACATCGGGCGCCTCGAACGTCATCCCCATCTTCAGGGCATCTTCGTGCAGCACCCGCAGCTTGTCGGTGTCGTCCATTTCCACCGTCATGTTGGCGCAGAAGAACTCGGCCGTGTAGTGCACCTTGAGCCAGGCCGTGTGGTACGCCAGCAGCGCGTAGGCGGCCGAGTGCGACTTGTTGAAGCCGTAGCCCGCGAACTTTTCCATGTCGTCGAACACGGCGTCGGCCTTGTCCGGGGCGATGCCCTTTTGCGCCGCGCCATCGCGAAAGATCTGGCGGTGCTTGGCCATCTCCTCGGCCTTCTTCTTGCCCATGGCACGGCGCAGCAGGTCGGCGCCGCCGAGCGAGTAGCCGCCCAGGATCTGCGCCATCTGCATCACCTGTTCCTGGTAGATCATGACGCCGTAGGTCTCGGACAGGATGGCCTCCACGCGCGGATCCGGGTAGACCACCGGCTCTTTCCCCTGCTTGCGCGCGATGTAGGTCGGGATCAGGTCCATCGGGCCGGGCCGGTACAGCGCGTTCATGGCGATCAGGTCTTCCAGCCGCGTCGGCTTGGCGTCGCGCAGCATGCCCTGCATGCCACGGCTTTCAAACTGGAACACGGCCTCGGTCTTGCCCTCGGCAAACAGCCGGTACACCGCCGGGTCGCCCAAAGGCAGGTTCTCGTAGGCGAAGTTTTCCTGCCCCTTGTGCCGCTTGACGATGAAGTCCTTCGCGATTTCCAGGATGGTCAGCGTGGCCAGGCCCAGAAAGTCGAACTTCACCAGGCCGATGGCTTCCACGTCGTCCTTGTCGAACTGGCTCACCGCCGAATCGCTGCCGGGCTGCTGATACAGCGGGCAAAAGTCGGTCAGCCGGCTCGGCGCAATCAGCACGCCGCCCGCGTGCATGCCCACGTTGCGCGTCATGCCCTCGAGCTTTTGCGCGAGCGCCAGCAGCGTCTTGACCTCGTCCTCCTTGTCCAGCCGCTCGGCCAGGATCGGCTCGGCCTTGATCGCGCCGTCGATCGTGATGTGCGTACCCGGCTTGTTCGGAATCAGCTTGCTGATGCCGTCGCAAAATGTGTAGCTCATGTCCAGCACGCGGCCCACGTCGCGGATCGCCGCGCGCGCGGCCATGGTGCCGAAGGTGGCGATCTGGCTCACCGCTTCCTTGCCGTATTTGAGCTTGACGTAGTCGATCACGCGGTCGCGGTTGCTCTGGCAGAAGTCGATGTCGAAGTCGGGCATCGACACGCGCTCGGGGTTCAGGAAACGCTCGAACAGCAGGTTGTATTGCAGCGGATCGAGGTCGGTGATCTTCAGCGCGTAGGCCACCAGCGAGCCGGCGCCCGAGCCGCGGCCCGGGCCGACCGGGCAGCCGTTGTTCTTGGCCCAGTTGATGAAGTCGCCCACGATCAGGAAGTAGCCCGGAAAGCCCATCTTCAGGATCGTGTCGATCTCGAACTCGAGCCGCTCCACGTAGCGTGGTCGCTCCCGGTCGCGCTGCGCCGCATCCGGGTACAGATGCGCCAGGCGCTGCTCGAGACCCTCGAAGGAGGCATGACGGAAGTAGTCGTCGGGCGAGAGCTTGCGCCCCTGCACCTCGGGCGTGGGAAAGTCCGGCAGCTGCGGCTTGCCGAGCACCAGCGTGAGGCTGCAGCGGCGCGCGATCTCCAGCGTGTTGGCCACGGCCGAGGGCACGTCGGCAAACAGCGCCTGCATCTGCGCGGCCGTCTTGAAATACTGCTCGCGCGTGAACTTGCGCGCACGGCGCTGGTTGCCCAGGATTTCGCCCTCGGCGATGCACACGCGCGCCTCGTGCGCCTCGTAGTCGTCCTCTTTGGTGAACTGCACCGGATGCGTCGCCACCACGGGCAGCTTCAGGCTGGCAGCCAGCTGCACGGCGGCGACCACATGGGCTTCGTCATCAAGACGGCCGGCACGCTGCAGCTCGATATAGAAGCGATGCGGGAACAGCGCGGCCAGCTGCAGCGCCGCCGCGCTGGCCCGGCTTGAGTCGCCCTGCACCAGCGCCTGCCCGACCGGGCCGGCCTGCGCGCCGGAGAGCACGATCAGGCCTTCGCCCAGCTCCGTCAGCCACGCCAGCTTGACGACCGCCAGAGCTTTCACGACGTTTTGCGTCCAGGCACGCGCCAGCAGCTCGGACAGGTTCAGGTAACCCTGGCGGTTTTGCACCAGCAGCACCAGCCGCGACAGGGCACCCGCGTCCGCGCCCAGCCCTTCGAGAAATATTTCTGTGCCGATCAACGGCTTGACGCCGGCGCCGCGCGCGGCCTTGTAGAACTTGATGGCGCCGAACAGGTTGCTGAGGTCGGTGATGGCCAGCGCGGGCTGGCCATCGTCGGCAGCGGCCTGGACAATTTCATCGATGCGGTTGGTGCCGTCGACGACGGAAAACTCGGTATGGAGACGCAGGTGAACAAACATAGACTGCATTGTAGGAAGCCGCCATTTCGCAGCGTGGGCTGGACGCAGGCATTTTGGGATCAGCCGCTGATTTGCTACAAAAGAAGGAGCCCCATGCGCAGGTGCCGTATGGGCTACAGCCCGAATTCATCGTGAATCGGGCCGGCTGACGGGGTCACACAATAAAGCGCTTTTCCGGCAGCGGAATGAACTCCGTCTCGCCCGGCACCTGGCCGATGGCCTGTGCTTCCCAGTCCCGCGCTGCCTGCGCGATGCGCTCCTTGCGGCTGGAGACAAAGTTCCACCAGATGAAGCGCCGTTCGGGCAGCGCATCGCCGCCCAGCACCATCAATCGCGCGGCCGCCGGGGCCACAAGCTCCACGCTCGCGCCCGGTGGCAGCACGGCCAGCGTGTGTGCGGCGACCGGCGTGCCATCGATCAGCAGATCGCCATCGACCGCATAGACCGCCAGCTCGGGCGCCAGCGGCGGCAGCGTGAGGCGGCCGCTTGCCGGCAGCGAGATGTCGAGGTAAATGGTTCTTGAGTAGGTCCCCACGGGCGAGGTCGCGCCAAGGGCTTCGCCGACCAGCACGCGCACATCGGCGTCTCCCGCCTTGAGCGCCGGAAGGGCGGCGGCCGGCGTGTGCGCGAAGCTGGGCGCAACCTCTTCATGCTCTCGCGGCAGTGCGGCCCAGAGCTGGATACCGTGGTTCACATAGGCCTGATCGCGCAGTTCCTGCGGGCGCCGCTCGGAGTGCACGATGCCGCGGCCCGACGTCATCCAGTTGATGGCGCCGGGTTCGATTTTTTGCACATAACCCAGGCTGTCGCGGTGCACCATGGCGCCCTCGAACAGGTAGGTCACGGTGGACAGCCCGATGTGCGGGTGCGGGCGCACATCATGATTCACACCGGGCTGCTCCAGCACCGGGCCGAAGTGGTCGAAAAACAGGAACGGGCCGATGGACTGGCGCTGTGCGGACGGCAGCAGGCGGCGCACCATGAAGCCGCCGCCGAGGTCATGGTCGCGCCCCGTGAGTTGCAGCAGCGCGCTCATTGGATCACCTCCGCGCGACGCGCTGCGGTATTCGCCTTGGGAGCGGCCCGGCGGCTCATGACAATCTCTCCACATGCGTGCTGATCTCGGTGGTGACCTGCGTCATGAGCTTGTGCACCGGGCACTTGCCCGCCACGGTGCCGAGTTCCTGCAACTGCGCGTCGGTGAGGTCGCCACTGATCTGCAGCGTGGCGGCAAGCCGGTACACACCCGAGCGTTCGCCCGAGTCGTCGCGCTCGATCACCGTGTGGATGTCGGCTACCGGGATGCCTTTCTTGCGCGCGTACCAGAGCACGGTCAGGGCCTTGCAGGCGCCCAGCGCCGCATCGTAAAAATCGTGCGGGCTGGGGCCGGCGTCGGTGCCGCCCTCGGCCACGCTGCCGTCGGCCAGCAACTCGTGGCTGCGGATGCGCAGCGTTTGCGCCATCGGCGCGGGTCCGGCGGGCGTGCTTTGGCGCCTGAGTTCAATGGCCATGAAAGACTCCTCGTAAAAGGAGCAATCTATCAGCCGTGCACCTTTGCTGCAATGCCGGCCACGCGTTGCCCGAACAGCCGTGCGGTCTCCAGGTCGCCGGGCGCCATCTCCATCGGGCTCGCGTCGGCCGGCGACGACGCGATCGCACCGCCGTATGACACCAGGTAGTTGACGTCGTTGCGCGTGGCGGCCTTGGTGTTGCTGGGCATCAGGCCCTGGCTGACCCAGATCATGGCGTGCTGCATGCTCAAATTGAAAAGGGTGGCGAGTGTCGCGCCCTTGTCGCCGTTCATGCCGGCGCTGTTGGTAAAGCCGCCCGCGATCTTGTCGCGCCAGCCCTGCGCATACCAGACCCGGCTGGAGGCGTCGGCAAACTTCTTGAACTGCCAACTCACATTGCCCATGTAGGTGGGCGAGCCGAAGATGATGGCATCGGCCGCGGCCAGGGTGTCCCAGCCGCCTGCGGGCAGATTGCCATCGGCGTCGATGGCCACCAGACTCACCGCGCCCGAGGCACCCGCGCCTTCGGCGACGGCCTGCGCCATGCGCTGGGTATGGCCGTAGCCGGAGTGATAAACCACGGCGACGCTTGCCATAGGTGTCCTTGTGCTTGCGTTGAAGTCTTCAGGCCGCGCGTCTGGCGTCCAGGCTCCAGGCGCCCGGGCCCCAGGCTGCCAGCGTCAGCAGGCCACCGATGACGGCAATATTCTTGAAAAATAGCAGTTGCATCACCATTTTCTGGTCCGCCGGCACGGACCAATAGTCGTGGAAGTAGAAGCTGGCGACCAGCGTAAAAAACGCCAGCACCAGGGCTACCCAGCGCGTGCGAAACCCGACAATCAAGGCCAGCCCGCCGCCAATTTCGATCACCAGCGCGAGGGCCGCAGATATCTCGGGTACCGGCATACCGGCTGATGTGATGTAGCCCACCGTGCCGGCAAAGCCCATGAGCTTGGCGATGCCCGCGGGCAAAAACAGCACCGCGATCAGCAGGCGGCCTATGAAGGACAAGGGGTTTTGAAGTGTGTTCGACATGTTGATTCCTGTAAGTTGAAAAGGTGAAATGGAAAAAGGGGTGAGTACGCAGGCTCGGCGATCCGCGCTCATGCGCTCAGGTCGAACACCAGCACTTCGGCGTCCTTGCCATGGGACAGGCTCAAGGTGCTTTCGCCCTCGATCAGCGCGGCGTCACCTGCCACGAGCTTGTTGCCGTTGACCTGCAACTCGCCGCGCACCAGGTGCACATAGCCCTTGCGCGCAGGGTTCAGCGTCAGCGTGGCGCCTTCAAGTCCATCGAACAGCCCGGCGTAAACCGAGGCGTCAGCATGGACCGTGACCGAGCCCTGCGCGCCGTCGGGCGAGGCCACCAGGCGCAGCGTGCCGCGCTTGTCAAGCTCGGGAAAGGTCTTTTGCTCGTAGCTGGGCGCAATGCCGAGCGCGTTGGGCTCGATCCAGATCTGCAGGAAATGCGTGGTCTGGTCCTGGGCGTGGTTGAACTCGCTGTGCTGCACGCCGGTGCCGGCACTCATGCGCTGCACGTCGCCCGGCGGAATGCCCTTGACGTTGCCCATGGTGTCCTTGTGCGCGAGGTTGCCCGACAGCACGTAGCTGATGATTTCCATGTCGCGATGCCCGTGCGTGCCGAAACCCATGCCTGGGGCGATGCGGTCCTCGTTGATCACGCGCAGGTTGCCCCAGCCCATGTGCTGGGCGTCGTAGTAGCCGGCAAACGAGAAGCTGTGGAACGACTTGAGCCAGCCGTGGTCGGCATAGCCCCTGTCCTGTGATTTGCGAAGTGTCAGCATGATGCGTTCTCCTGGAATGAACTGAACTGTAGGCGCTGCGGCGGCAAATACCATGCATCGCGTTTGATGGCATCATTCAAATTATTTGAATCAAAAGCCGAATTCCATGCAAACTCCCCGCGATGCCCTGACACCCGATGCGTTCGCCATGCTGCAGGCGATTGCCGCGGCCGGCAGCTTTGCCGCGGCGGCGCGTGCGCTCGGCCTGGTGCCCAGCGCGCTGACCTACCGCGTGCGCCAGATCGAGGACGCGCTCGACGTGTTGCTGTTCGACCGCAGCTCGCGCCAGGCCCGCCTGACCGCGGCCGGCCGTGAACTGCTGGTGGAGGGCGCGCGCCTGCTGGGCGAGATCGACGCGGTGGCAAACCGCGTCAAGCGCGTGGCCACCGGCTGGGAGCCGCAGCTCACACTGGCGGTGGACAGCGTGGTCTCGCACACCACCATGATGGAATTGTGCGAGGCCTTTTTTGCGCTGGGGCCGCCGACCGCGGTCAAGCTGCGCGAGGAGGCGCTGTCGGGCACGCTGCAGGCGCTGACCTCGGGCCAGGCCGACCTGGCCATCGGCGTGGCCATGGAGCCCGCCACCAGCATCGGCGTGCACAGCAAGCCGCTGGGCCAGATTCACTTTGTCTTTGCCGTGGCGCCGCACCATCCGCTGGCCAGCGCCCCCGAGCCCTTGAGCGACGAGCTGATCCGCCGGCACCGCGCCGTGGCCGTGGCCGACTCGGTGCAGCGCGGCGGTGGCATGACCTTCGGGCTGCTCGGCGGGCAGGAGGTGCTGACCGTGCCCGGCATGCCGGCCAAGCTGGAGGCCCATGTGCGCGGCCTCGGCTGCGGCTTTCTGCCCGAGCCGCTGGCGCGCCCCTACCTCGAGACCGGCCGACTGGTGGCGCGGCAGGTTGAGCGCCCGGCCCGGCTGGTGCGCTTCAGTTACGCCTGGCGCACGGCCACCCGCACCCCGCAGGGGCGGGCACTGCAATGGTGGCTGGCGCAACTCGAGAGCCCGGCCACCCGCGCTGCCCTGCTGGAGCGCCAGCAAGGGTTTTAGATGGAGCCCCCACGCTTGTCGCTTCGCGTACTACGCTGCCCCCTGAGGGGGCCGAACTTGCTCGGGGCGGCCCTTCGCGGCGTTCAATCCCCCACGCTTGCCACTGCGTGTAGAGTGCGCTCATGCCCACCCTACAAAGTACAAAGATGAGAAAACCTCCCCGTGCCCCGTCTACCC
>NZ_MUNS01000024.1 GCF_002002705.1 Polaromonas sp. C04
CCTTGCTGCCCTGGCGCATCGCGCTTCCCAGCACCTGAACGCGCAGCCCGGCGCCGCAACCCCCCGCCGGCAACACTCAGCACATCAGCACCACGCGCGCAAGGGGCGTGGTTAGTCGACCGCTTACGAACGTGCGCTTGCCTTTCAACTTCAATTCCCCCTATCGGGCGATCAATATCAGCGATTTCTGGCGACGCTGGCACATGTCGCTGTCCCAATTTTTGCGCGACTATTTGTACATCGGCCTGGGCGGCAACCGCAAAGGGGTTGTGCGTCGCTATGCGAACCTGATGATCACGATGGTGTTGGGCGGTTTATGGCACGGAGCCGGCTGGTCTTTTGTGATTTGGGGCACGCTGCACGGTCTCTATCTGGGGATGAACCATGGCTTTCGTGCGCTGTGCGGCCCGGGCTTGTGCGCGCGCTTCGATCGCAGCCGTCTGTTTGGCGCATTGTCATGGCTGCTGACCATGCTGGCGGTCATCCTGGCCTGGGTCGTGTTTCGGGCCGAGACCTTGCGGGGCGCGGGCAGGATACTGGAGCGCATGGTTCACCCTGCGCATACCGGCCATGTACATACCCTGCTGTGGAATGCCGGCCTGAGCTTGTCCGTGGGCGGTCTGTGGTGTGTTGTGCTGGGAGCCATGGCCTGCCTCATGCCCAACAGCAACGCCATTGGCGAGCATCTGCTGCGTCGCTGCCAGTCCCGGTCGGGCGCGACCGCCTACGCGCTATTGATCGCGGGCGCCAGCAGTGCCGCGGTCGCGTTTTTGCTTCTGATGAACATCACGCGTGATTCGGTTAGCGCCTTCATCTACTTCAACTTCTGACATGACGAGAAAGTTCCTCCTGTGGTTGGCGGGTGTGGTCGGCTTCTTGCTGCTGCTGGAGATTTTTTTCCAGCTGCTGCCGGTTTCCACATCGACAGAGACCGGCTATTACATCGATCCGCTCATCCTGAGCTACCCGCCCTATCACCACTGGACCACGTCGACCGGATGGGACTTGCGCAACGTGCAGCGGCTTGAATCGAACAACCTGGGTTACGTTGCCAATCGAGATTTTGAGCGCAACGCCAATGCAGTGGCCTTGATCGGTGACAGTTTTGTTGAAGCTTCCATGCTCGCGGCCCCGGACCGGCCTGGCGCCCAACTCGAACGCGCATTGGGCGGCCGACCCGTATTCGCCATGGGCAACCCCGGTACCGCACTGCTGGATTACGCCGAGCGCATCCGGTTTGCGCACACGCACTATGGCGTGCGTGATTTTGTCGTGCTGATGGAGCGTGGCGATGTCAAGCAATCCTTGTGCGGTTCGGGCAATATCAACGGGCCATGCCTCGACCCGAAAACACTTGAACCACGTATTGAAAAGCTGCCGCCGGCGGGGACGTTAAAGCGCATCTTTCGCCACTCGGCGCTGGCGCAATATGTGTTTGGTCAGCTCAAATTCAGCCCGCAGCAACTGTTGCGCCAGGCTTTTCCGCCGGCACACGGCGCCAACGCAGCGTCGTCGCAGCCGGCAAGCGGCGCCGCGCAGATGCCGCCTGGGCAAACCGCGTCTTATGTCGATCTCGTCACCCACACGTTCTTCGAGCGCATCAGGCCCTACGCCACCGGCCGTTTGGTCATTGTGATCGACAGCGACCGGTCGGCACTGGCCAAAGGCCAGTTGAAGCCGGATCCGTCGCGTGCCCGGTTTATCCAACTGGCCCGTGCCGCGGGCGCCACCGTGATTGATACGGAACCACTATTTCAGGCGCATTTCGCCCGATCGCGCCTCAGTCTGGACGTGGGGCCCTACGACGGCCACTTCAATGCATTGGGTGTGAGCCTGGTCACGCAGGCTGCGGCAGCGGCGTTTGCGCAACCGTAGATTGCCCATCATCGGTCGCGAGAGCGCCCGCGCAGCACCGGCCGGATGAACTTCAACAGCAATTGCTGCAGCGGGTTGGCGTTGCCAAACGGACGCCAGGTCAGCTTGAGCTTTTGATGATAGGCATCGAAGTGCATGCCCCACGGCGCCGCCCTGACGGTGCGACCAGGTAGTCCCGCGGGATCATGGCGGGCAACAGGCACGCGATAAAGCGCGCGTATTGCTCGTCTGAGTCGTGCCGGTGGGGACTCTGACTCCTTCACAAATCGGCCGACCCTTGACGAAAAGCCACTTGGATGTGACCTATTGCGTCAAAAGGCGACTTGGTCCTACAAATTGTTTCCAAAGACAGCTTACGATGGTTCGAAGTTACCAATTCGCCCACGGATCTCTCTCAAGGAGTCAATATGCCACGAATTTCGAAAGCCTTCATTGCTCCGCTTCTGTGCGGTTTACTCGTCACAGCGTGTGGGGGATCGACCGGTGGCGGAACCGGCGCCCCCACTTCCGCAGCAGCAACAACATTTCCGCTTTCGATAGCGCTTCTCAATCTCGACACCACCGGCGTTCAAAAAACGCTTCCAGTCAGCGGCACCGCAATATTCAATGCCACTGGAAGCAGTTACGACTTTACGGGATCACTCGACTTCACAGAAACACCAGCTAACGCAGGCTCTAATTTTGAAAATCAAGCAGCCCGTCAAATAGATTCATCTCTTACGGGGGCGTTCAATATAAATGGTGCAAACAATAGTTTCTCAAGCATAAATCAAAGCTTCTTGTCCGCCAATAATCTCCTGCTTGGAATATCATCTGCAAAATCCTACTGCACTCCAAGCGCATCGGGACAATTCCCGGATAAATATCCCGACACTGTTACCATAGGGCAAGCACAATTGGTTGTGATTTATGATTGCTACCAAGACGGCACCAAGACATCACCAGTAGGAACAGGAAAAGTAAGTTTCCTCGTTAGCGCGGGCAATTCACCAGAGACAGCGACCTTCTCTACAATGGAAACTTTTACAGACACAACCGGTCTGCAAACCCAATATACCCAGAAGAATTATCTTATCGACACATCGGGAAATATCAGTTTTCTCACTTTGAGTTTTTTGGGCTTCTTGACATCAAGTAATAACTGGCTAGCCAATGGTATTCAATTAAACTTTAAATCACAATAAATTGTTGACGGATTTGAGTTGAAAATTAATTTTGCAGGGCTGGCTGTATAAGGAGAAACTAGCCCGGCGCCCAAGCGGACTTCAGGTTAGAGTCTCTGCTTGCCGATTGAGCGTTACGCCGGCGACACCATAAACACCACAGTGAGCGACGCGAACCCACATCCACAGCCGGCCGAGCCCGAGTTTGGCGAAAGCCCGCGTGCCGGCGCGCCGCGTATCGACGAGGCGATTCGTCGCTGGCGCGAGCGCTTGGGACTCGCGCAGGTCGACGAGGGGTACGCCGCACAAGCCCGCTATGGCGCCTGCACCACCGGCCTGACCCGTCGCATCGCCGCCGCGCTGCGGCCGGCATCACGTCAAGACGTGGCGCCAATCATCGCCATCGCTCGTGATTGTGCAGTGCCCGTTTATCCGATCAGTACCGGCCGCAACTGGGGCTACGGTACGGCATTGCCGGTCGTTGACGATTGCGCAATTCTCGATCTGTCTTGCCTCACGGCGATCCGCGCGATCGACACCGACCTCGGCCTGTTCGAACTCGAACCTGGCGTGACCCAAGGTGCACTGGCAGACTATTTGCGCACCCACAACCTCCCGTTCATGGTGCCAACCACCGGCGCCGGCCCCGATGCGAGTCTGCTCGGCAATGCGCTCGAACGCGGCTACGGCATCACGCCGATTGCGGACCACTTCGCCGCGGTGACGCGAATCGAGGCGGTTCTGGCCGACGGCAGAGTCTATGCGCCGGCGCTATCAGCGCTCGGTGCTGAACTGGCCGATCACGCATTCAAGTGGAGCGTCGGTCCTTATCTGGATGGCCTGTTCACGCAATCGAACTTCGGCGTGGTCACGGCGATCACCCTTGCGCTGGCGCGGCGGCCCGAGCGCGTCGAAGCGTTCTATTTCTCGGTGGCCGACTCGGTCGCCTTTGAAGCCGCCGTCGTCGCAGTGCGAGCCATACTGCAGGAGTTGGGCGCCGTGGCCGGCTCGATCAATTTGATGAACCGCCATCGGGTACTGGCGATGACCGCGCCTTACGACCCGACGCGTCTTGACAGCGGTGGCCTGCTGACCGACACCGCCATTGCCGAGCTGGGCCGACGCTACCGGGTCGAACCGTGGATGGGCATGGGCGCGCTATACGGTCCGCGCCAAGTCGTGGCGGCGGCGCGGCGCATTGTGCGGCGGCGACTCTCGGGCGTCGCGTCCAGGCTCGTCTTCATGACGATACCGCGCGCGCGTCTGCTGCAGCGCCTGAGCAACCGCGTCCTGGGCGCCGCGCACGGCACGTCGGCGCTGCTGGCGGGCGTCGTCGCCTCGCTCGACATCCTGGAAGGCCGCCCCAACAGCGTCGCGCACAAGCTCGTGTATTGGCGTCGCGCAGACGCGCCTGCAGCCCCGGACCCGGCAAGGGACGGTTGCGGCTTGATCTGGTACGCGCCGCTCGTGCCCTTCAAGCCGGAGCTTGCGGCGGCTTACGTCGAATGCTGCACGGCAGTCCTCAGGGACCACGGAATGGAGCCGCTCATTACGCTGAGCACGCTGTCGGATCGCTGTCTGGATAGCTCGGTGCCAATCCTGTTCGACGCGCGCAAGGCCGACGAAGTGGAACGAGCGCATCGCTGTTACGGCGCCCTCGTGACCGCCGGGCTGACGCTGGGAATTGCGCCCTATCGACTGCACGTTGGCGCCATGGACCGCTTCGTTGGCGCGGGGGAAACTTACTGGGATGTGGTCGGCCAGCTGAAGCGTGCGATCGACCCCGACGATATTCTGTCCCCGGGGCGCTACGCACCTCCACTCCGCAATCGCTCTGCGACCGGGCCGAAGTAGCGCCCCCGTCGTATGTCATGCTTGTCGAAATTCTTTACGCTTACGCGGAACCGAAACACTCCTCAGTCAGCATCCGCTTATTTTCTCCTTTGTTTTCAACAACTTACCAGACCAGGAAAACTGTGGCATGAGCCTTGCTTTAGCGAAGACGTGGAACTAAATCCCCGTCACAATCTAACAGGAGGTTGATCATGAAGAAAATTCTGGCCGCTTTGGTCACTGTATCCGGCCTTGCCCTTGCGGCGCCAGCGTCGGCTGTCGTGGTTGGCGGAATCGATTTCGGCGTTTTAGGTGAGAATCCGACCAATAGTCACATCGATACGTCGACTTTGGCACAAACCTATGTCAATGGCGACGGCCAGAATGCCACGTCTTATGGCGTCATCACGAGCATCAATGGAGATACCACTTATTGTGCAGGCAATGGAACATGCGGGCTCTTCTATGTTGCGACTTTTACCGGATCGCAGAATTTCAGCCCTAGTTACGTTGAATTCACCGGCGCAACGTATTCAGTATATTACACGTCAAACGCAAGTTTGCTTAATTTGCTGACCCAGAGTTCGGCTAGCGACATCGCGGCGATTACGGGGATGACGCCTTGGCTGACCCTGACTGGGCATAACAACTTGGGCGGAGGAGCGGCTTCGAACGCGGTGTTGAATGGCGCTGGCGTTCTCACAGGTAATACCCTGAGTGGCGCCGGGTTTGGATTGCTTGATGTCAACACGGGCGGCCCCGGTCTTGCCTCTGTCATTGCCTACCTCAATTCAAACGGTGTTGCAGATGCGGCCGGCGGATTCGCTGATATGGCAGTCACTTCCTCGTTCAACAACTTTGTGCTTAACTCCTTCGACAACACCACCGGGTGCACGACCGGCCAAGCAGCCGTAGGTCAGTGGTGCTACCAAGGGACTGCAAACTTCCGCGGCAGCACCAACAACATTCCGGAACCCGGCGGATTGGCCCTGTTTGCGATAGCTCTGGTTGGCTTGGGCGTCAGCACACGCTCGCGCAAAGCGCAATAATTCGAACGACATAAGCCGGTACAAATCGGCAAAACCGCGCCCTATCGGGCGCGGTTTTTTTTATGACTGGTCACGTGCCATGTACAAAATCGATTCATTCATTCATCAGTGCCGTTGCACTTGGAGCCTGAAATCACTGTGTAAAAAATCCAACAGCTGATCAACACAGCAACCATCTTGAATGAAGACCTTAATTTGTCACTGCGATAGCGTTGTTCCAAGGCGACTTGGTGCGAGCGATGGCATTGAGGATGACCAGCAGCTTGTGCATGCAAGCCACCAGGGCGACCTTC
>NZ_MUNS01000009.1 GCF_002002705.1 Polaromonas sp. C04
TCCCTCCCCCGTGCGGGGGAGGGCTGGGGTGGGGGCGAGCACAAAAGGGGCAACGCCCGGTCTGCCGGAGCCAGAAACGCGAAGCGTCTTCTGGTCTCCGGCAGACTGGGCCTGGACCGGTGGCCTGATGGACGCGCTGCTGCCCACGCTGTACTTTGGCCGCGAGATCGTGGCCTACAACGGCCGCTTCAGCCCCGAGACGGCCTTCACGCTGATGCAGAAGTACGGCGTGACGCACACCTTTTTGTTCCCGACCGCGCTGAAAGCCATGATGAAGGCGTATCCGCGGCCGCGAGCGCGGTTCAAGCTCAAGCTGCAGGCCATCATGAGCGCCGGCGAGGCCGTGGGCGATGCGGTGTTCGACTACTGCCGCCGACAGCTCGGCGTGACGGTGAACGAAATGTTCGGCCAGACCGAGATCAACTACATCGTCGGCAACTGCGCCATGAACGGCCAGCCGTCGAACGCGGTGGGCTGGCCGGCCAAGCCCGGCAGCATGGGCAAGGGCTACCCGGGGCACCGCGTGGCGGTGATCGACGAGGAGGGCCGTGAATGCCCGGTCGGCGTGCCGGGCGACGTGGCCTTGAACCGCTTCGACGTGCATGGCGACCCGGACCCGATTTTCTTCCTGGGCTACTGGAAGAACCCGCAGGCCACGCGCGCCAAGTTCACCGGCGACTGGTGCCGCACCGGCGATCTCGCGACCCGCGATGCGGACGGCTACCTCTGGTACGAGGGCAGGGCCGACGACGTGTTCAAGGCCGCGGGCTACCGCATCGGGCCCGGCGAGATCGAGAACTGTCTGGTCAAGCACCCGGCCGTGGCCAATGCCGCCGCCGTTCCCAAGCCGGACCGCGAGCGTGGCGCGCTGGTCAAGGCCTATGTTGTGCTTGCTCCAGATTTCATAGCTGCGCGTGCAAGCTTCATGGGGTCTGCAGGCGATTTTGATGCCAAACTCGTGGCCGAACTGCAGGCCCACGTGAAAGGCAAGCTGGCGCCCTACGAATACCCCAAGGAGATCGAGTTCATCGACGCCCTGCCGATGACCACTACCGGCAAGGTGCAGCGGCGCGTGCTGCGCCTGCGGGAGGAAGAGCGCTTCAAGAAGACGAGGGTCTGACCGCCATGCGGCGGTCAGACCCTCGCTGTTCGCGGGCGCGATGACTGATTACTTCGCGGCCTGTGCCGGCTCCGCAACAAAGATTTCCACGCGCCGGTTCGCGGCGCGGCCGGCCGCGGTGCTGTTGTCGGCGACCGGGTCGCGCGAGCCGCGGCCATCGGTGATGAAGCGGGTGCGTGCCACGCCGCGGCCGACCAGGTAGTCACGCGTGCTGTCGGCGCGGTCGACCGACAGCGGGTTGTTGATGGCGTCCGAGCCGGTGCTGTCGGTGTAGCCGACGATGGTGATGGTCGTCACCGGGTTCTGGTTCAGGCTGGTGGCAAACTGGTTCAGCACCGTTGCAAAGTTGCTCTTGATGGCCGAGCGGCCCACGTCGAACGAGACATCGCTGGGAATGGCCAGCTTGAGCCGGTTGTCGGCCGTCTGGCTGACCGCGATGCCGGTGCCGGCTGTGGCTTTTTCCATGGCCTGCTTTTGGTCCTGCATTTTCTTGGACCACAGGTAGCCACCGCCGGCGCCCGCCGCGCCACCGATCGCCGCGCCGGCGATGGCCCCTCTCGATCCATTGGTCATCGCGCCGATCGCCGCGCCGGCCAGCGCGCCGATGCCGGCGCCCGAGGCCGTGCCTTGCTGGGTTTCGCTCATGTTGGAGCAGCCCGAGAGGCCGCCGAGCACCAGGGCGGCGCAGGCCAGGGACGTGAGGATTGATTTCATGGGGAATCTCCTTGAAAAAGAAAAAGGGAAGAGCTATTCAGACCGAAATAAGCATAGCGCATGGCGCTGTGTCGATGTGTAAGACGGCGCCTCGAATTTCGGGCGCGTGGCGTCGGGTGCAGGCGTTGGTGCAAGCCCGTAAACTAGGACTCGCGTGCCGGTCCGCGTCGTCGGGTCATGCTGGCGCCTGCGGTTTTGTCAACGTCACCCCCGAAATCTTCATGAACAAAATTCAACGGGGATCGAGCGGCTCGCGCGTCGCCCCGATCCGCCTGAGCGCCATCGATGCGATCCGCCGGGAAGCCCGGGACCCCGCCCAATGAGCCGCAAGGGACACGTCAGCGAGACTCCCGCGACCGCCCTGCTGCGCGCCAGCAAGGTGGCGTTCACCGAGCATCCGTACGAGTACCTGGAGCACGGCGGTGCGCTGCACAGCGCCGGGGTGCTGGGCCTGGACCCCTATAGCGTGGTCAAGACGCTGATCATGCAGGACCAGGACGCCAGGCCGCTGGTGGTGCTGATGCACGGCAACCGCAAGGTCTCGACCAAGAACCTGGCGCGCCAGATCGGCGCCAAGTCGGTCGAGCCGTGCCAGCCCGAGGTGGCGAACCGGCACAGCGGCTACCTGGTCGGGGGCACCTCGCCGTTCTCCACGCGCCGGCAGATGCCGGTGTACATCGAAGAGAGCATCCTGGCGCTACCGGTGATCGCGATCAACGGCGGGCGCCGCGGCTACCTGGTGCAGCTCGATCCTCAGGTCTGCGTGCAGCTGCTCGGTGCCATGCCCGTGCATTGCGCACTGGCAGAATAGCAGGCTGTCTGGAGGAGACTTCTCTTGGAAATGATTTACCCCCTGCTCGCCACCGTGGCCGCCTACCTGATCGGCTCGCTCAGCTTTGCCGTCATCGTCAGCCGCGTCATGGGTTTGAAAGACCCGCGCAGCTACGGCAGCAAGAACCCGGGCGCCACCAACGTGCTGCGCTCCGGCAGCAAGGCGGCCGCCGTGGCCACGCTGGTGCTCGACGCCGTCAAGGGCTGGTTGCCGGTGATGCTGGTGCGCTGGTTCGGCCAACCGTATGGGTTGGGGGACGGCACCGTCGCGCTGGTGGGGCTGGCCGCCTTCGCGGGGCATCTGTGGCCGGTGTTCTTCAAGTTCGAGGGCGGCAAGGGCGTGGCCACGGCGCTCGGCGTGCTGCTCGGCATCAACTGGATTCTGGGCCTTGCCACGGCCGCCACCTGGTTGATCATTGCGTTTTTCTTCCGCTACTCGTCGCTGGCCTCCTTGGTCGCGGCGGCGTTTGCGCCGGTGTATTACCTGCTGGCCAATGGGGTGGCCTGGTACACCGACCCGGCCATTTCGATGGCGATTTTTATCATGGCCATGCTGCTGGCGTGGCGGCATCGCGAGAACATCGGCCGGCTGATCCAGGGCAAGGAATCGCGGCTCGGCGCGAAAAAATAGCTCAGTAGCGCCGCTGCAGCGTCATCATGTCGTTGTCGCGCTGCATCTGAAAGCGCGTCAAAAAGCTGTTGCCCAGCAGCACATAGGTCATGGGCTGGGGCATGACGACGGCGTCCACGCCGGACACTTCCACATCGCCCACGCGCACGGAATCGAGCCGCACGCGCCAGCCTTGCGTGACGCCGTTGGCGGTGCCCATGCGCACGGGCTGGCCGGCCTTGTAGTTCAGGCCGACGCGCTCGGCCTCCGACACGCTCATGCCGATCACGCTGGCACCGGTGTCCACCAGGAACTGCACGGCCCGGCCGTTGATGCTGCCCGGCGCCGTGAAATGGCCATCGCTGCCGGCCGCAATCGTGATCTTGCCGCTGCTGGCCGTGCTGCCGCCATGGCCGCCGAAGCTGGCCGGCGCGTCGCCGACCCGCAGGGTGCGGCGCTGGCCGTCAATCTCGACCACGGCCTGATCGCCCGCGGTCGAGATCACCTTGACCCCCTGGTAGGTGTCGCCCGGCGCCACGCTGTGCGGTGCGCTGCTGCCCACCATCAGCAAAGCCTTGTGGCCGAGCATGCCCGACAGCGCCACCGATTGGGCCTGGGCGGTGCCCGCGAGGATCCACAGCGCGAGCCCCAAGGCCCGCGGCAGGGCGGCGGCACGCAACCCGCGCGGCTTCATTTTTCAGTCGCGGAAATTGTTGAAGGTCATGGGCACGTCGGTCACGTCCTTCTTGATCAGCGCCATCGCGGCCTGCAGGTCGTCGCGCTTGGCACCGCTGACGCGCACGGCGTCGCCCTGGATCGCGGCCTGCACCTTGAGCTTGCTGTCCTTGATCAGGCGCGTGATCTTCTTGGCCTGCTCGGTCTCGATGCCGCTGCGCACCTTGATGACCTGCTTGACCTTGTCGCCACCGATCTTTTGCACGTCGCCCTTGTCCAGGTAGCGCACGTCCACATTGCGCTTGGTCAGCTTGTTGCGCAGGATGTCCTCCACCTGCTGCAGCTGGAATTCGGCGTCGCCCAGCAGGGTGATCTCCTTGTCCTTGAGTTCGATGGCGGCCGAGGTGCCCTTGAAGTCAAAGCGCGTGACGATTTCCTTGGCGGTGTTGTCCACCGCATTTCTGACCTCGGCCAGGTTGGGTTCGCAGACAGTGTCAAAAGAAGGCATGGGTTGATTCCTGGGTGGTGTGGGCCTGCCGCCCCGGATCAGGGCAAAGGCCGATGCGACAATCCGTTGATGTTAGTCGAGAAAAATGTCGCGCTCCAGCCCTACAACACCTTTGGCATTGTGGCCAGGGCGCATACCCTGGTGCGCGTGGCGCAGGCGGCGGACGTGCAAGCGGTGCTGGCCGACCCGCTGCTCGGCCACCAGCCGAAGTTCGTGCTCGGCGGCGGCAGCAATATCGTGCTGACGGGCGACGTCAAACCGGTGGTTCTGAAGGTCGAGATCATGGGCAAGCGCCTTGCCGGCGAGACCGCGAAGGCCTGGATCATCGAGGCCGGCGCGGGCGAGAACTGGCACGACCTGGTCACCTGGACCTTGCAGCAGGGCTACCCCGGTCTGGAAAACCTGGCGCTGATTCCCGGCAGCGTGGGCGCCTCGCCGGTGCAGAACATCGGTGCCTATGGTGTCGAGCTGCAGGACCGCTTCGACTCGCTCGATGCCATTGACCTCACGACCGGAAAGGCCTTCACGCTCAATGCGGCGCAATGCGCCTTCGGCTACCGCGATTCGGTCTTCAAGCACGCCAGCAAGCCGGGCGAAGCCGCGGGCGCGCAGGCCCTGGGCCTGGCCGACAAGGCGCTGATCACCCGCGTGCGCTTTGCGCTGCCGAAAGCCTGGAAACCCGTGCTGGGCTACGCCGATATTGACAAAAAGATGCTCCAGTCCAATATCCACGGGCCTGATGCGCTACAAATTTATGAGTGGATTTGCGAGATCCGGCGCGCCAAGCTGCCCGATCCCCAAGTCATCGGTAACGCCGGCAGCTTCTTCAAGAATCCGACCGTCTCCTTTGAACAGTGCGAGGACATCATCCAGCGCGAACCCAAGATCGTGCATTACCGCCTGGCTGACGGGTCGGTCAAGCTGGCGGCGGGCTGGCTGATCGACGCCTGTGGCTGGAAGGGCAAATCGGTCGGCAACGCCGGTGTTTACGAGAAACAGGCGCTGGTGCTGGTGAACCGGGGCGGGAGCGCCAACCCGGTGACCGGCGGTGAAGTCATGACGCTGGCCAGGGCGATACAGACCAGCGTTTATGAGCGCTTTGGTTTGCGGCTGGAGCCTGAGCCTGTGGTGGTT
>NZ_MUNS01000036.1 GCF_002002705.1 Polaromonas sp. C04
TCGCGGCTCAGGGTGTTGCCGGGGTCGCCCTTGGGCTCGTCGACGCGGCCTTGCAGCACGCGGCCATCCGTGGTGGTGACCGTGACCTTGCCGATCCAGCGCTGCGGGTAGGCGCCGTCCACCTCGGCGTCAAACACCATGCTCACGCGCTCGCGCAGATCGCGCGTGGCGGCATCGTCGAAATGCTGGTCGAACTCGGCCAGGCCGGCGTGGCCGAAGCGCGCGACCAGCGCCAGCACCGTGCCCATGGAAAACTTGCTCTGGTGCACCGTGGCCGGGTTCGTCACCGGCCCGAGCACGTCGATCGCGCCCTGGTGCACGTGCGTGACCACGCGCGCCAGATCGCCGGGCTGGAGGCCGTGCGCCTGCATCACCTGCAACAGCGCATCGGCGGCCGGGTGCGTGTGGCGGCACGAGGCGTGGTACTTGAACGAGGTTTCAAACGTGGCCCAGCGCGTGCCCAGGCCTTGCGTGAGGCGCGCCGGGTCCGCATCGCTCGACATGCCGGCCGCCATGCCCTGCGGTCCTTCCAGAATCCGCGCCGCGCCGGTGAAGCCGTCTTGGGCCAGATACGCCGCCATCAGGCCGGCCGACGCCGCGTGCGCGGTGTGCAGCTGCTTGGAATCCGCCGCCGTGCGCAGGAACTCCCACAGCCCGGCGGACTGCGTGCCGGCCGAACCCAGCGCGTGCTGCATCTGCGGCGCATCGAGCCCCAGCAGGTTGCCGACCGCCGCGGCCGCCGCCAGTGTGCCGGCGGTGCCGGTGGTGTGGAACACCTTGTAGTGCGAGCGGCCGAGGAACTCGCCGACGCGGATGCCGACCTCGTAGCCCGCGACGGCGGCCGTGAGCAGTTGCTGCCCGCTGGCGCCCAGCGCCTGCGCCACCGCGAGTGCCGGCGAGAACACCACGGTGGCCGGGTGGAACACCGAGCCGTTGTGCACGTCATCCTGCTCGGCCACGTGCGAGGCCGCAGCGTTGACCATGGCGGCGAAATACGCACTGGTGCGGCTGCGGCTGATCAGCACCTCGGACGGGCCGCCGGCCGGCCCCATGCTCGCGGCAAACCGGGCGATGGTCTCGACCGGGCGCGAACCTTTGCCGGCCAGCGCCGAGCCGAACCAGTCCACCAGCAGGTCTTCGGTCTTGCGAATCACGGGGCCCGGAATGGCGTCAAAGCGCAGGCCGGCGGCGAATGCGGCGAGTTGGGCGGTGGGAGAGTTCACGGCAGGTATTTTTAAGAGAAATCGACTTCAAGCCCTTATCTGATATGGGCAGGCAGCTATATTTTCGATAGTAAAGCGATCACCATCAAATGGCCTGGGCGGCGCGCAGCGCGGCAATGGCCACGTCGCTCTGCCCGAGTTCACGCAGGATGGCCTCGGTGTGCTGGCCCACGCCAGGGACCGCATCCATGCGGTAGTCGAAACTGCTGTTGCGCCCGGGCGGCAGCAGCGCGGGGATGTCGCCCGCCGGCGAGCCCACGCTCTGCCAGCGGCTGCGCGCTTTCAGTTGCGGATGCGCCCAGAGGCCGGCCATGTCGTTCATGCGCGCGTTGGCGATCTGCGCCTGATCCAGCCGCGCCAGCACCTCGGCCGTGCTGAGCGCGCCAAAGGTGGCCACGATGATGGCCTTGAGTGCCTCGCGATGTTCGTTGCGGCGCGCGTTGGCGTCGAAGCGCGGGTCGGTCGCCAGCGCGGCGTCCTGCAGCACCACGTCGCAGAACGCTTTCCACTCGCGCTCGTTTTGCAGGCCCAGCATGACCGTGCCGCCGTCGCCGGCCTTGAAGGGGCCATAGGGATAGATGGTGGCGTGGGCCGCGGCACTGCGCGGTGGCGGCGGCGCGCCATCGAACGCGTAGTACATCGGGTACCCCATCCATTCGCCGAGCGCCTCTAACATGGACACGTCGATGTGCGAGCCCCGGCCCGTCTTGCTGCGCTGCAGCAGCGCGGCCAGCACGCTGGTGTAGGCGTACATGCCGGCGGCGATGTCGGCGATCGAGTTACCGGCCTTGCAGGGCTCGTCGGGCGTGCCGGTGATGGACAGGAAGCCCGCCTCGCTCTGGATCAGCAGGTCGTAGGCCTTCTTGTCGCGGTACGGGCCATCTTCGCCGTAGCCCGAGATGTCGCAGACGATGAGTTGCGGGTGCTCTTGGCTCAGTGCATCAAAGCCCAGGCCCATGCGTGCGGCGGCGCCGGGTGCCAGGTTTTGCACCAGCACGTCGGCTGTAGCGAGAAGCTCTTTCAGCACGGCCAGCGCGGCCGGCTGCTTGAGGTCGAGCGTCAGGCTTTCCTTCGAGCGGTTCGTCCAGACGAAGTGCGAGGCCTGGCCCTTGACGCGGGTGTCGTAGGCGCGTGCAAAGTCGCCCGCGCCGGGGCGCTCGACCTTGATCACGCGCGCGCCCAGGTCGGCCAGCTGGCGCGTGCAGAACGGCGCGGCGATCGCGTGCTCGAGCGAGACGACGGTGATGCCGTCGAGGGGTCTTGTCATGATCGACTCCGGAATTAGAAGGATCTCGGCAACCCAAGCAAATGCTCGGCCACGTAGCTCAGGATCAGGTTGGTGGAGATCGGCGCCACCTGGTACAGCCGCGTCTCGCGGAATTTGCGCTCCACGTCGTATTCGTTGGCGAAGCCGAAGCCACCGTGGAACTGGATGCAGGCGTTGGCGGCCTCCCACGACGCCTTGGCCGCGAGGTACTTGGCCATGTTGGCTTCGGCGCCGCAGGGCTTGCCGGCATCGAACAGCGCGCACGCTTTGTAGCGCATCAGGTTCGCGGCCTCGACCTCGATGTAGGACTCCGCAATCGGAAACTGCACGCCCTGATTCTGGCCGATCGGGCGGCCGAACACGACGCGCTCGCTGACGTATTTGGTGACGCGGTCGAGAAACCAGTAGCCGTCGCCGATGCACTCGGCCGCGATCAAGGTGCGCTCGGCGTTCAGGCCGTCGAGGATGTACTTGAAGCCCTGCCCTTCCTGGCCGATCAGGTTTTCCTCGGGGATTTCGAGGTTCTCGAAGAACAGTTCGTTGGTCTCGTGATTCACCATGTTGGGAATGGGCCGCACCGTCAGGCCCGACTTCTCGGCGGCACGCAGGTCGACCATGAAGATCGACATGCCCTCCGATTTTTTCTTGACCTCGGCCAGCGGCGTGGTGCGCGCCAGCAGAATCATCCAGTCGGAATGCTGCACGCGCGAGATCCAGACTTTCTGGCCGTTGATCACGTAGCGGTCGCCCTGCTTCACGGCGGTCGTCTTGATCCTGGTGGTGTCGGTGCCGGTGCTGGGCTCGGTCACGCCCATGGACTGCAGGCGCCATTCGCCGCTGGCGATTTTGGGCAGGTACAGCTCCTTTTGCGCCCTGGAGCCATGGCGCAACAGCGTGCCCATGTTGTACATCTGGCCGTGGCAGGCGCCCGAGTTGCCGCCGGAGCGGTTGATCTCCTCCATGACGACCGTGGCCTCGGTCAGGCCCAGGCCCGAACCACCGTACTCGGCCGGAATCATCGCGGCCAGCCAGCCGGCCTTGGTGAGTGCATCGACAAAGGCCTCGGGGTAGGCACGCTGCTCGTCGATTCTCCGGTGGTATTCGTCGGGGAATTCGGCGCACAGGGCGCGCACGGCGTCGCGGATGTCCTGCCAGGCGTCGGGGGCGGTCTTGATCATGGTTTTCGTCTATGGTTTTTATTGAGCACAGGTCAGGCGAGTTCGGCCGTGCCCTGCATGGTGAGCCAGCCCTCGTGGTCCCGGGCCCAGAGCTTGACGCTTTTGCCGTTCGCCGAAGGCTGGCCGTTGAGGCGAAACGGGTGCAGGTCGAAGGTCGGGCGCACGGCCTTGAAGTTGAACGATTGGATGAAGGCGCCAGGCGCATGGCGGCGCACCAGATCGACCAGCAGCGTGGCGATCAACGGCCCGTGCACGATCAGGCCGGGATAGCCTTCCACCTCGGTCACGTACTTGCGGTCGTAGTGGATGCGGTGGCCGTTGAAGGTCAGTGCCGAATAGCGGAACAGCAGCACGTCGTCGGGCACGATCTCGCGCTGCCAGGCGGCGCCCTTTTCGGCCGCCACGGGCGGCGGCACCGGGTCGTGGAGCTGGGCCGCGGCGCGGTAGACGATGTCCTGCTCTTCGGTCAGCGCCAAACCCTTGGCGTTGTGCACCTCGTGCCTGACCTGCACGAACACAAGGACGCCCGTACGACCGGTCTTGTGCGTCACGGACTCGATCCGTGAGATGCGTTTGACCGCATCACCCAGCACCAGCGGGTTGTGTCGGTGCCACTGCAAGCGGCCTCCAGCCCACATGCGGCGCGGCAACGGTACCGGCGGCAGGAAGCCACCACGTTTGGCGTGACCGTCGGGACCCAGCTCGCTCTGGCGTTGCTGCGGCAAAAAATACAGCCAGTGCCAGAGCGGCGGCAGCGCCATGCCGGGCGCGGGGGCCGGGTCGTCACGGTCCAGCGTGGCAGAGAGCCCGCGCACCGGCGCGGCGGTCATGTCGTCGCTCAGGGTTTCGGTCCTGCCGGCCCAGGTTTGCAGGTGGGCCAGCGTGGCGGCGTCGATGGAACGAGTATCAAGGTTCATGAGGCACCATCGTCGTCATTTCCCGCCGGTGGCGCAATCCGCAATTTCAAGACCAAGGCTTCCATAAAACTGAAGGCTGCAACGCCATCCGCTACCATCCAGCCATGAATTTCGACCTCACCGACTTGCGCCTGTTCGTCCTGACCGCCGACGAGAGCAACCTGACACGCGCCGCGGCGCGGCAGCACCTGTCGCTGGCAGCGGCCAGTGCACGTATCAAGTCGCTGGAAGCGCAGGCCGGCCTGCCCCTGCTCTACCGCGAAGCCCGCGGTGTGCGCCTGACGCCACCGGGCGAAGCCTTTCTGCACCACGCGCGCGGCGTGCTACGCCAGGCCGACCAGTTGCGCGCCGATCTGCAGGAGTATGGCGGCGGCCTGCGCGGGCACTTGCGGGTCTTCGCCAACACGACGGCGGTCAGCGACTTCCTGCCCGAAATCCTGCCGGGCTTTCTGTCGACCAACCCCAAGGTCAATGTCGACCTTCAGGAAAAACCGAATGCTGAGATCGCCCGCGGCGTGCTGGACGGCCGCGCCGACATCGGCATCGTGGCGGGCCAGGTCGACACGCTGGGGCTGCAGGCCATCCACTTCAGCACCGACCGGCTGATGCTGGTGACCTCGCGCCAGCACCGTCTGGCGCGGCGCAAACGCGTTGCGTTCGCCGAGATTCTGGACGA
>NZ_MUNS01000008.1 GCF_002002705.1 Polaromonas sp. C04
GCTTCTTTCGAGACATCACCGACAAGCGCATCCGGCGTGACAGCTTCACCAGCGTGGCCGAACTGGAGCTGGCCATCGATCTGTATGTTGCCCATCACAACATCGATCCCAAGCCCTTCATCTGGACCGCTCGCGCCTGCGACATCCTGGCCAAGGTCACGCGGGCCAGGGCCGCGCTCGTTACTACCGCGAGATAAGTACTGAACAGAGTGGCGCACTGCACTAGGTTGACCTATCAAGAACGTCTATTGGATGCAGGCATCCCGAATTCAGAGGATTTCATCCGACAAGCGGAATTACTGGCAGCAGAAGATTGCGTAAGAGCCTACGTCTTGTTTGATGGTGAACAGCCGGTCGCCTACCTTTATTGCCCGATAAGCAACGGTATCTTGATTTACAGCCATTTGGGGTATGACCCCGACTACCTGCAGATGTCGGTAGGAACCGTGCTGCAGTGGCTGGCGCTGGAGCAGCTATTTTCAGAATCCCGTTTTCGATATTTCGATTTTACGGAGGGAGATTCAGAACACAAACGTTTTTTTGCGACCGGCCATCGGCAGTGCGCCAATGTTTTCTGGATGCGAAGAAATATTGCAAACATGACGCTCATCCATGGCCAATCGCTGATTAATCGCACATCGATGTGGCTTGGCGTCAAAGTCGATCAATTGGGTTTGAAAGCAAGAATAAAACGCCTCATCCGCTTCTCAACATGAGATTCCACTTGTCCGGGGTCTTTCATGAAAGAAATTGCAAAAAAATTGATGCGATTGCTTCTGGGTGATTATTCAGCCTATGTCATTTATACCGACATGACAGGAAGAGATGCGCTTCAGCAAGCTGGAACTGATGCGAGATTCAAAGTGCTGCCGGTGGATTCAGCAGACATTGACGCTTGTCCCTATCCCTTGATCCGCGAGCAAATCGGCTATGCCGGCCCTGGCGCCCATGCCTATGCCTGTCTTGAGCAAGACCGCTTGGTGGGCGTGTGTTTTTACTGGTTTGGTGATCGATATCTGAAACGCAATTTTTGGCCCCTGCAGAACAGCGAAGCAAAGCTGGTACAGATCATTACTTTGCCGGAGATGCGCGGGGCTGGTGTTGCTACCCTGCTCATTGCACAGTCTTGCCGTGACATGGCGGCAAAGGGGTTCACCAGAGTATTTGCACGCATTTGGCATTCCAACACGCCATCCATCAAGGCCTTTAAGCGTGCGGGATGGGTTCGGATTGCCCTTGTTCTGGAAATCAATCCATTTCGACGATCACGGCCTCATCGCATACGCTTGAATGTTAAAGCCCATGAAGCACGAATCCAGCAATCGTGATTCATGCGTTTTCCCTTACCTCTTGACTGCAGTTACTGCCTCCATAATTGAGGAGCCCCGTAACACCCAGCGCCGCCCGCTATCATCGATCCACTTGACGCTCCATGCCATCGACTCAATCATCCCCAGCCCTTGATGCACCCCAATTTTCTGATGGGCAGCATGAGCACGATGCGAGTGCAAAAGCCGGCCTGACGGTCGATCGCTTTGGCATCCACTCGCTGTGCTACCGCGTCGATAACAGCCAACTGCGCTTTGCGCCGCGTGCCGATGAACTCGCAGATGCCAACACGGAGATTGGCCCGCAGGCGATTTTTGACTACCTGTACTTTCACGTCATCCCGTCGCCGCGCACCATCTACAAAGGCATCTACCGGCTGCCGCCCGGGCACCAGGCGGTGATGGAAAACGGCAAGTTGACGGTGGCACCATACTGGCAACCTCGCTTCGAAGAACAACGCAACCCGTCGTTTGCCGCTTTGAAAGACGAGTTCCGGCAGCTGCTGCAGGAGGCGGTAGCGGCCCAGCTCGACGGCAGCAAGCCGGCCTGTTTCTTGAGCGGCGGCACCGACAGCTCGACCGTGGCGGGCATGATTGGGCTGGCCAGCGGCAAGGCGGCGGCCTCGTATTCGATCGGCTTTGACGCCCAAGGCTACGACGAGATGGAATACGCCCGCCTGGCCGCCAGGCACTTCAAGACCGAGCACCACGAGTATTACGTCACGCCCGACGACCTGGTGCGTAGCATCCCGGCCGTGGCCGCGTATTTTGACCAGCCTTTTGGCAACTCGTCGGCCCTGCCCTCCTACTACTGCGCCAGGATGGCGCGCGAAGATGGCGTCAGCAAGATACTGGCGGGCGACGGTGGCGACGAACTCTTTGGCGGCAACAGCCGCTACGCCAAGCAGCGGGTGTTTGGCTGGTATGGGCACGTGCCGGGCTTCATTCAAAAGGGCCTGATGGAGCCGCTACTGGGCAGCCGCGCGGCTCAGGCCCTGGCGCTGACGCGCAAGGCGGGCAGCTATGTCGAGCAGGCCCGTGTGCCGATGCCCGACCGCATGCAGATGTACAACCTGATCATGCTTCTGGGCGCCAGCGAAGTGCTGACGCCGCAGCTCATGGAGCAGATCGACACGACGGCGCCGCTGCAGTTGCAGCGCAGCGTGTGGCAGGCGCCGCAGCAAGCCAGCGACCTGAACAAGGAGCTGGCCTACGACTGGCGCTTTACCCTGGCCGAGAGCGATTTGCCCAAGGTGCTGGGTGCCACCGGCTGCGCGGGGCTGGCGGTGGGTTTTCCGATGCTGGACCAGCGGCTGCTGGATTTTTCACTCAAGCTGCCCACCGACTACAAGCTCAAGGGCTTGAAGCTGCGCTGGTTCTTCAAGGAAGCGCTGCGCGGCTTTTTGCCCGACGAGACCATTGCCAAAAAGAAGCAGGGCTTTGGCCTGCCCTTTGGCGTCTGGGCCAACACGCACTCGGCCCTGAAAGCACTGGCGACCGACTCGCTGTACAGCCTGTCCCAACGCGGTGTGGTGCGCGCTGATTTTGTTCAAATCCTGCTGACGCAGCGGCTGCCCGAGCACCCCGGCTACTTTGGCGAGATGGTGTGGATCCTGATGATGCTGGAGCAGTGGCTGGCGGCGAAGGCGCCGGGGTTCAGTATGCCGGGCTGAGATTACTATTGAATAAGTAGCACACTGTGCAGGTGGATAAAGGGCTGGAGGCCTATTTCGCTCTGAAGTTTTGAAAATCTGACTCACCGTGCTGTTCACAACCGCCGCCTTCATCTGCGTTTTCCTGCCAGTCACCCTGATCGGCTTTTTTGCCATTGCCCGCTTCAGTCATGCGCGGGCGGCGCTTTGGCTTTTTGTTGCCTCCGTGTTTTTCTACGGCTACTGGATGCCGGTGTTCACGCTGCTCTTGCTCGCGTCGATCACTGGCAATTTCTGGGTCGGCACAAGGATCGCGTCACTGGCCAATGCTGACGATGACCGCAAGCGCGCGCAGGCCACAAGGTGGATGGTTTTTGGCGTCGCCACCAACCTCACGCTGCTGGGCTACTTCAAGTATGCGAATTTTTTTGTGGACAACTTCAATGCGGCCGTGGGCTCGAGCTGGGACATTGGCCGTGTGATCCTGCCCATCGGCATATCGTTTTTCACTTTCACGCAAATTGCGTTTCTGGCCGACGCCTGGCGCAAGGGCATACGGGAATACCGGTTTGTGCACTACGGCCTGTTCGTCTCGTATTTTCCGCACCTGATCGCCGGCCCCGTGCTGCACCATGCACAGATGATGCCGCAGTTCAGGGATGCGGCGACCTATCGCTTCAACAGTGGCAACTTCAGCGCGGGCCTGGCCATCTTTGCGCTCGGGATGTTTAAAAAGGTGGTGCTGGCAGATGGCATCAGTCCGTACGCCGATGCGATTTTCAAGGCGGCCGACCTGGGCATGTCGCCGGATTTTGCGGGCGCCTGGCTGGGTGCCCTGGCGTATACCTTGCAGTTGTACTTTGATTTTTCCGGCTATTCGGACATGGCCATCGGTCTGTCGTGGATGTTGAACGTGCGTAAGCGGTCGACTAACCACGTTCTTGTGAAGCGCGTCTCAACCTACGAAGCTACGTTCCCACGTACATGTAGATGGGAACGTAATGTCAGAGCGGATTTCAGATTTGGCGCGGCGGCTGGTTGTT
>NZ_MUNS01000007.1 GCF_002002705.1 Polaromonas sp. C04
GTAATAGTTCGACGAACACCGTCGTTGACGACCTGACCTTGTTGAGTCAGATGTCCATGACATGACGCAGCATGGCAAACGGGACACGCCAGCCGGTGCCGCCTTCGCAATCGACAGAGGCCGTGCGCTGATTGATGCGGGTGATGGTCCCCACTTGGGGCTGCAGATATTTGTCGGTGAACGAGACCTTGTCGCCACGGCGGAAGTCCTCTGGTCCGGGCTTGTGCACCGGCGTTTGATGGACCGTGGGTGTTGGGCCATCGACCCGCTCGCTGGCGTCCCCCGGATCGATGGCGGCGTACGACATCTTCCACTGCGAGCGGGTGCCATCCTCGTGCACCGTCACCTGGTCCCCCTTCATCGCCACGACCTTGCCCGAGCGCATGTGGCCCGTGCGCCCATCCATGAATCGCACCGATTTGCCAAGGTTGAGTCGATTGAGTACCGCGACGATGCGCCGGGGGTCGGCCAGCAACCGGTCAATGAGGGTGGAGAGCTCGAACAGTTCAAGGCTGCTGGCATTTGACAGTGCCTCTATCAGCTTAGCGTCATTCATGACGACCATTGTGCCAACGGCACAGCATCGTCAGGCCACCCGGCGCACGAACTCCGGGGACTGTTGCATTTGCTCTGCCACCACCCACGGCAGCAACTCATCGATGCGATTGCTCGGGTGCTCGGCGATGCGCTCGAGCACATGGCGCAGATAGGCCCGTGGATTCAAACCGTTGAGCTTGGCCGTGCCCAGCAGACTGTAGATCACGGCGGCACGCTCACCCCCGCTGTCCGAGCCCAGGTGCAGATAGTTCTTGCGCCCGATGGCCACACCGCGCAAGGCCCGCTCGGCGATGTTGTTGTGCGCCTCCATGCGTCCGTCGTCCACGAATCGGGTCAACGCCCGCCAGTTGCTCATCGAGTAGCCCATGGCCAGCGCCATCGGCGACTTGGCCGAGACCTGTGCCAATGTGGCGCTCATCCAGCGCTGCAATTCGTCCAGTATCGGGCGCGTTCGACGCCTTCGCTGGCGACTTCGCTCTTCGGGTGACTGGCCCTGGATCTCGGCCTCGATCGCAAAGATGGCCGCAATGCGCTGCAAGGCCTCGTGTGCCAGCGTGCCGGCCAGCTTGTGCTGCTGCTCGTGGATGTCGTAGAACTTTCTTCTGGCGTGGCTCCAGCATGCGGCCTCCACGATGCGCCCATCCTCGAACAGCCGGTTGTACCCACTGAACGCGTCGGCCTGCAGGATGCCCTCGAAGTCCCGAAGGTGGCGCCTGGGGTGCTCGCCCTTGCGATCAGCGGAGTATTGAAACCACACGGCCGCTGGCGCCGTGTCGCCACCGGCGCGGTCATCGCGCACATAAACCCACAGACGCCCAGTCTTGGCCTTGTTCTTGGCGCCGCCCAGCACCCGAATCGGCGTGTCGTCGCCATGGATCTTGGAGCCGCTCAGCACGTAGCGGCCCATGGCCTGGGCCAGCGGGGTGAGCAGCCACGCTGCTCCAGCGACGATGTCCGTCAGGGTGGAGACGGCCAGCTCGACGCCATCACGCGCAAAGATCTGGCTTTGCCGATACAGCGGCGTGTGGTCGGCATATTTGCTCACCAGCACATGGGTCATCAGCCCGGCACCAGCCAGGGCGCGTTCAACCGGCCGCTTGGGCGCTAGAGCCTGGGAGATGCTTTGGCAATTGCCACAGGCCAGCTTGGGGCGTACATGGCGAATGACCAGGAAGTTGCCGGGCTCGTACTCCAGAACTTCCGAGACATCCTGGCCGATCACGCGCAGCCCGTTGCCGCAGGCCGCGCAGTTGCACCCACCCTCAGGGTTGTGCACGACGGTTTGGCGCGGCAAATGGGCCGGCAATTCACGCAGCCCTGGACGAGTCTTGCCCGTGTCCTTCTTGCGCCCGGCTATTGGGGTGACGTGGGAGGCGCCGGCATCATTGGCTGCAGGCACTGGCGCCAGAGCGCAATCCATCAACTCCATTTGGCCGGCATGGTCCAGTTTCTCGCTGGAGCGCCCGTACTGCATGCGCCGCAGATAGCTCAACTCGATCTTGAGCTTGTCGATGGTCAGGTGCGCAATCTTCAGTTCGCCGCTCAGCGTATCGATCCTGGCTTGTTGCTCGTCCGCGCTCATGGAGCATGACTGTGCCACCGCGTACCATCGTTCGCCATAGGAATGTCCCTGTCAACCGTTGACGAACACGGTTCGGTGTTGGCCTACGCAGCACGCTGTGGTTGCCAGGTACGCGTGGGCATTCTCCAGTCGATGCCCTCCAGCAGCATGGACAGCTGGGCCGGCGTCAGTGACACGGCGCCGCTGGTGGCCTGCGGCCAGACGAAGCGGCCCCTCTCCAGGCGCTTGGCGAACAGGCACAAACCCTGGCCGTCCCACCACAGCAGTTTGATGATGTCGCCCCGGCGGCCCCGGAACACAAACACATGGCCGCAGAACGGGTCCTGGGCGAGCGCACTTTGCGCCAGTGTGCACAAGCCATCGAAGCCTTTGCGCATGTCGGTCAGGCCCGCTGCCAGCCACACTCGCGTGCCCGCGGGCAGCCCGATCATCGATGCGCCGCCAGGATCTGCACGATGCTGCGCAGCTCCGCCGGGTCGAATCCGGCAGGCAGGCGCACGGTGGCGTCATTCAAGATCAGTTCAATCGGTGGGCGCGGACCGGCCAGAGGCATTGTCGTGCGCGGCTTTGGGTTCACGGGCACGGCCGCAGGCTCCACCATGACTGGGAGCATCGTGGCCATGGCTGTCGATGTCACGCCCCCATGCCTGGGCAGCCATTTGCGGATGACGTTGGCATTGATGCCGTGGCTCAGCGCGATCGCAGAGACCGAGGCCCCCGGCTCCAGGCATTGGGCTACCACATCGCGCTTGAACTGCAGCGCGTAGGTGCGCCGCGTCCTGGCGCGTTCTTGTGTCGCTGCAGGCACTCCAATTTTGGCGTCCGCTTGTTTCATCGTGGACGCCATCTTCACGCCGCCTGCTCAACTCCGCAAGACGGTGTTCGTCGGACTATTAC
>NZ_MUNS01000005.1 GCF_002002705.1 Polaromonas sp. C04
CGTAAGCGGTCGACTAACCACGTTCTTGTGAAGCGCGTCTCAACCTACGAAGCTACGTTCCCACGTACATGTAGATGGGAACGTAATGTCAGAGCGGATTTCAGATTTGGCGCGGCGGCTGGTTGTTGGGCACAAACGCGACGGTCGGTGCATCTATGACGCGCAAGCCAAGCGCGAGTTGGTCCTGGCGTGCCGCGAGTCTGGGGTGTCGATGTCCAAGCTGGCACGCGACTGCGGCGTCAACGCCAATCAGCTGAGCAGTTGGGTGCGTCGGCATGAACGAGAGACGGACGGGGCGTTGCCGTCGAGCGGGAATGTTGTCGAAGTCGAAGCGCCGGCGTTCGTGCCGGTGCACATTGATGCGGCTGCGCAGCAGGATGCGACGGTCGTTGGTATGCAGGCACGCCTTCCCAACGGGGTTGTCGTAGATCTGACCGGATGCGGCCTGCTGCAGGCGTGCGAGTTGATCGAGACGCTGGGGAGGCTGCGGTGTTCCGGTTCGACGAAGGGTTGAAGGTCTATCTGCACCGCGAGGCCATTGACTTCCGCACTGGGCTCAACGGCCTGGCGGTCTTGGTGGAGCAGGCACTGGGCCTGGATCCATTCGCACAGGCCGTGTATGTGTTTCGCAACCGCCGGCGCGACCGCGTGAAGATTCTCGGCTGGGACCGCAACGGATTCTGGCTTCTTATGAAGCGGCTCGAGCAAGACCGCTTTATCTGGCCGGACGCAGCGACAGTGCCGACGTTGACAGTGGAACAACTGCACTGGCTGCTCGACGGCATTGATCTCGCGGTGATCCAGAAGCATCCTCATCGCTTCTACGAACGCGTCGCCTGAGCCCTCGCACCGGGAGCTTTCAAACAGGTTGCCGAGGCTTCATAAAAATGCGATGTTCGAGGAACGCCTGCACGTCATGCTGATCGAAGCAGGCGATGGTTCAAATGCCCACCGCCGAAGAATTCGCAGCCCTGCAACAGGCGTTGGCCGAGGCCACTCGGCGCAGCGAATCCCTCGTCGGCGAATTGCGTGTGGTGCGCACCGAGCGCGACCTGCTCAAGGAGCAGTTGAACAAGTTCAAGCGCCAGCTCTTCGCCGCCAAGAGTGAGGCCAGCGCACGGGATCAGAAAGACATGTTCTTCAACGAGGCCGAGGACCTGGGCGCAGATGCCCAGCCGGCAGAAGAAGAGCTCGAAGACGATGACACCGTCACTGTTCCCGCCCACAAGCGCGCCAAGCGCGGGCGCAAGCCGCTGGATCCCGCGCTGGCGCGCGAGGTGGTGCGTCACGAACTTCCCGAGGCCGAGCGCATGTGCCCGCACGACGGTGCCACGCTGCAAGAGATCGGCGTCGAGGCCAGCGAGCAGCTCGACATCATCCCGCAGCAGGTGCGTGTCATCCGCCACGAGCGCGTGAAGTACGCGTGCCCGTGCTGCGACTTCGCCCTTCGTCTGGCGGCCAAGCCCGAGCAGGTGATCCCCAAGGGCCTGTTCAGCGAAGGCCTGCTGGCCTGGGTGATCACCTCCAAGTACATGGACGGCCTGCCGCTGTATCGCCAGGCTGCGCTGCTGGCGCGCTTCGGTGGCAGCGACATCTCGCGCAACACGATGGCGGCGAGCGTCGTGCGCGTGGGCCAGGCTGTGCAGCCGGTGATAAACCTGCTGCGCGACCTGGTGCTGGAGGCGCCGCTGATCTACGGCGACGAGACCCACATCCAGGTTCTGAAGGAGGCCGGCAAAGCCGCCCGGAGTAAAAGCTTCATGTGGGCGCAGATGACCGAAGGATCCGGCCCCGAGGGCACGGGTCCGCCGATCCGGTTGTTTGCCTACTCCCCGTCACGCAGCACAGAAGCGGCGCAGCGTTTGTACGCCGGCGTGCGCGCGGGCGCCGTGCTGATCACGGATGGCTACGAGGTCTACAACCAGATCGCGCTGGCACATCGGCTCGTGCACCTTGGATGCTGGGCGCATTGCAGACGATATTTCCACGAAGCCCTGCAGGCGTTGCCGAAGAACAAGCGCGGCGCAGACCAACTGGCCGCGCAGTTCATGGAACTGATCGCGAAGCTGTACCGCGCGGAGGCCCAAGGGCGCGAACATGCGCTCGACGCGCACGCCCTGAAGCAGCTTCGCCAGCAGCACAGTGCCCCGGTTCTTGATGGGATCGAAGCATTGCTGCTGGCCAACCTGCACGCAGTGCTGCCGGCAAGCCTGCTGGGCAAGGCCTTGCACTACCTGTCGTCTCAGTGGTCCAAGCTCAAGCTGTTCGTCGACGACGGCCATCACCCGATCGACAACAACCCTTGCGAGAATTCGATCCGTCCCTTTGTGGTCGGGCGTCGCAACTGGTTATTTGCGGACACCGTGGCCGGGGCCAATGCGAGCGCGAACTTGTATTCGCTGCTACAGACCTGCAAGGTCAACGGCATCGATGGCTATCAGTACCTGCGAGCCTTGCTTGTCGCACTGCCTCGCGCCAAGACGGCCGACGACTATGAGGCCTTGCTGCCCTGGCGCATCGCGCTTCCCAGCACCTGAACGCGCAGCCCGGCGCCGCAACCCCCCGCCGGCAACACTCAGCACATCAGCACCACGCGCGCAAGGGGCGTGGTTAGTCGACCGCTTAC
>NZ_MUNS01000006.1 GCF_002002705.1 Polaromonas sp. C04
AAGTAGGGGGAGGGCTGGACACCTGTGAAGGCAACTCGGTGCGGATGATCGATGTCTTCGTCGGCGAGCTGGGCCGGCAGGCACTGGGTTTCGAGGGCGTCGATCCGATGCACAGCGGTCGCTGACCGATCCCGATGCGCACTCGATGACAAGCCAGGGCAAGGGCGCCGGCGTGTGGCTACAACGTACAGGCAGCGGCCGATGCCAAACATTACCTCATCGTTGCGCAAAAGGTCACCAACATGGTCAACGATCGCGCTCAGCTCACGAAAATGGCCGTGCAGGTGAGTAATGCGATGGGCATAAAACTTAGGATAGGCTTGTGCCAGCACGGATTCCCGATCGAGACGGCCTGCGCGCTCAACAACGCCAATTCAGGAAGCGGCTCGAAGGCCGGTGTGCCAAACGCGCTTGGGCCCGTTGCTTTCGTCCTATGCGATGCCCGTTCAATCAAAGCACTTCGAACAACCCGCCGCTCCCATGCCACCCCCAACGCACATTGACACCACGACGAGTTTGACGCCGCGCCGCTTGCCCTCGAGAAGGGCATGTCCAACCAGCCGACCCCGTCATCCCGTACGGATGGCCAACGGAGGTACCACCGCCGTTGACGTTGTACCGATTCGGGTCGATTCCAAGCTTGTCGCGGCAGTACAGCGCTTGCACTGCAAAGGCCTCGTTCAACTCCCACAGTCCGATGTCGTTGATGTTTAACCCGTGCTTCGCGAGCAGTTCGGGAATTGCATAGATCGGGCCCGATGCCCATCTCTTCCGGCGCGTAACCGGCGACCGCCATCCCGAGATGGCGACCAAGCGGTTCCAACCCCCGCCGCCCAGCGTATTCTCTGCTCACCAGCACGCTCGCCGAGGCGCCATCGGACAACTGGCTCGCATTGCCGGCCGTGATCACGCCGCCGTCGAGTACGGGCTTCAGGGCGGTCTGTGTACAATCGCTGCTCATCGGCGGCTCAGACTCGACGGCGACCTCTTCGAACCTCGAGCAATGTGATGCATGACCCGGTTGCGTGGCCCGTGGTATGGGCGGAGATCTCTCCCGGAACATTACGGAAATCGGCTGAATGTCAACGTGAAGATAGTTCTTCAGAACTCGGCGTACCTCGCGCTAGGTCGTGTTCTTCTCCTGAAGAATCCGGGGTTCGATCGGTGCGCACCGGACACGATCGACGAGCTGATGGCGGGCGCCTCGCTGGCTCGCTGCGAGCGCGGAGATCTGGTCGCCGGGATCGATGAACCGTTCGATCACCTCTGCCTCGTCATCGAAGGCGTGCTCGAAATCCGCACACTCATGTCGGGTCGACGCCACCTGATGATGTTCCTCGCGGCGGGGGAACTCACGGGTGTGTTGTGTTGCATCGATGGCAAGGGGCAGTTGCACGATGTGATCGCTCATTCGGATGTCGTCCTGATGTATATACCCGGAGACCTGATCCGCCGTCGCCGGATCATCGATCCTGATCTCAGCGTCGCGCTCGAGCTGCAGTTGGCATATCGCAGCAGGCGCTTGTACGAGCTTCTTGCCGGAACATCCTTGCTATCACTGAGGGCAAGGCTAGCGCGACTGCTCGTGCAGCTGGAAAGCGGATTCGGAATCCACAGGGGTGCAGCTGACATCATCAGCTTGCGCCTTTCACAGACCGACATCGCGGATCTTCTCGGTACCAGTCGGCAATGGGCGAACAGGGAATTGAACGACCTGGAGACGCTGGGCATGATCCGCGTCAAGCGATCCTCAATTGAAATCCTGGACTTGAAAGCCCTTGTGGAATTGAGTTCTTCCGGATAGCTGTGCTGAACATTGTTCTTCCAACGCCAAACGGTGCGCACGCTGCGCGTGCCCTAAAGTCAAACCGCCCCATGTCCTGCGC
>NZ_MUNS01000031.1 GCF_002002705.1 Polaromonas sp. C04
CCTGTGCTGAGATTCGAGCTCGGGCTCGCAGGAGACCCAGGCTGCGCGTTGGCGAGTCAACCCGCTCGGCAATCAAGGCGCTCACCGCCTTGACTACTGAAGTTTGAACTATTTGAAAGATATAAGGAGACAACATGAATGCCCCTCACCCCGCCGCCGCGCTGCGCCAGCAGCTGTACAGCGACATGTCGCCCTTCAACCTGACCCCGCTGTGGGAGGTTCTTCATGCCCTGGTTCCGCCCCAGCCCGCATCCCCATGCGTTCCTGCGCTATGGAAATATGAGCAAGTGCGGCCCTTCCTGATGCGCGCGGGCGACGCCATCACCGCCGAGGAAGCGGTGCGCCGCGTGCTGGTGCTGGAGAATCCCGCGCTGCGCGGGCAGTCCAGCATCACGCAGTCGCTGTATGCCGGCCTGCAACTGATCCTGCCCAGCGAGGTGGCGCCGAGCCACCGCCATGTTCAAAGCGCGCTGCGCTTCATCGTCGAAGGCTCGGGCGCCTACACCGCGGTGGACGGCGAGCGCACCACCATGCAGCCGGGCGACTTCATCATCACGCCGAGCTGGACCTTTCACGACCATGGCAGCGAGGCCGGCGGGCCCGTGGTCTGGCTCGACGGGCTCGACATCCCGATCGTGCGCTTCCTCGACGCCGGCTTTGCCGAGAACGACACGCGCAAATCGCAGACCGTGGCACGCGCCGAGGGCACCAGCCTGGCGCGCTTCGGCTCCAACATGGCGCCGGTGCGCCACGAAGCCCCTTTTGGCGCGACCTCGCCGATCTTCAGCTACCCCTATGAGCGCAGCCGCGAGGCGCTACAAAAACTGGAGCGCGATGCGCCCGTGGATGCCTGGGATGGCGTCAAGCTGCGCTACATCAACCCGCTCACCGGCGGCTCGCCGATGCCGACCATGGCAACCTTCATGCAGCGGCTGCCGGCCGGCTTCGACGGCAAGCCCTGGCGGCAGACCGACGGCGCCGTGTTCAGTGTGGTGGAAGGCCAGGGCGAAGTACTGATCGAGCACGGCGCGCAAAGCCAGCGCTTCGAATTCGGCCCGCGAGATCACTTCGTCATTCCATCGTGGCACACTGCGCGCTTCAAATCGGCAGCCGGCTGTGTGCTGTTCAGTTTTTCCGACCGCCCGGTGCATCAGGCACTGGGCATCCATCACGAAGAGAGGCTTTCATGAGTTACGTTTTCAACCCTGCCCCCACCGTTTCGCTGCCCATCAATGGCAAGACCGAGCGCTTTCCGGTGCACCGCATTTACTGCGTTGGCCGCAACTACGAAGAGCACGCCAAGGAAATGGGCTTCACGGGGCGCGAGCCGCCCTTCTTCTTTCTCAAGCCCGCGGATGCCGTGGTCGTGGTCAACGCCGGCGAAACCGGCACCCTGCCCTACCCCAGCCTGACCAAAAACCTGCACCACGAGATCGAGCTGGTGGTGGCGATCGGCACGGGCGGTAAAAACATCAAGGCCGCGGATGCGCACAAGCACATCTATGGTTACGCCGTGGGTCTGGACATGACGCGCCGCGATCTGCAAAACGACATGAAAAAGCAGGGCCGCCCCTGGGACATCGGCAAGGCCTTCGACCACTCCGCGCCCATCGGCCCCATCACCCCGGCCGCCCAGGCCGGCGATGTGACCCACGCCGAAATCTACGTCCAGGTCAACGGCGCAGACCGCCAGCGCAGCAACGTGTCCAAGCTGATCTGGAACATTGGCGAGACCATCGAGCATCTCTCCAACGCATGGGAGCTTCAGCCCGGCGACCTGATTTACACCGGCACGCCGGAAGGTGTCGCCGCCGTGGTACCCGGCGACACCCTGGTGGGCGAGGTGGCGGGCCTGGGCAAGCTGACGATCAAGGTCGCCTGATCGACCGCACGCCGTCACGAAGGCTCCGCAGGGAGCCTTTTTCTTTTCCCCGTACACTTCGCGGATGATCTTTCGCGGCCCCATCAAACACTGCAGAAACTGTGGCGCGGCCGTGGTGTACCGGCTCCCCGACGACGGCGACACGCACGAGCGCGCGGTCTGCCCGGCATGCGGCACCGTCCACTACGAAAACCCGCTCAACGTCGTCGGCACCGTGCCCCATTGGGGCGACCAGGTCCTGCTGTGCAAGCGCAACATCGAGCCGCGCTGGGGCAAGTGGACCCTGCCCGCGGGCTTCATGGAAATGGACGAGACCACGGCGCAGGGCGCGGCGCGGGAGACCGACGAGGAAGCCGGCGCGCAATTCGAGATGCAGGAACTGTTCAGCGTCATGAACGTGGTTCGCGTCGGCCAGGTGCACCTGTTCTACCTCGCCCGCCTGCTCAGCGACCAGTTCAAGCCGGGCCACGAAACGATCGAGGCCAGGTTGTTCACCGAAGCGGAAATCCCCTGGGACGACATTGCCTTCCGCACGGTCAAGGAGACGTTGAAGTTCTACTTTGACGATCGCCGCCTGGGGCGCTTCACGGTGCACACCGCGGATATCGTTCACGCTGAATCGCTCAGGCCGATCTAAGCCCGCGTACGGCAGCCCCCGTGCAGCGGCGGCCATCGGCGCGTATGCTGATGCCCTTTGCAGGAGCTCATTCCCATGCGTCATCGCCCCCTCGGCCACACCGGCCTTTTCGTCTCCGAGCTTTGCCTCGGCACCATGACCTTCGGCGGCAGCGAAGGCATCTGGAGCAAGATCGGCGCCCTGCAGCAGCCCGATGCCGAGCGGCTGGTGGGCCAGGCGCTGGACGCCGGCATCAACTTCATCGACACCGCCGACGTGTATGCGGGCGGCGTGTCGGAACAGATGACGGGCCAGGCACTGAAGAACCTGAAGGTGCCGCGCGAGAACGTGATCGTCGCCACCAAGGTGTTCGGCCAGACCGGCGACGGCCCGAACGCGCGCGGCAGCTCGCGCAGCCACATCCTGGACGGCGTCAAGGCCAGCCTGCGCCGGCTCCAGCTGGATCACATCGACCTGTACCAGCTGCACGGCTTCGATCCGGCCACCCCCATCGAAGAGACCCTGCGCGCGCTGGACCAGCTTGTGCGGCACGGCCAGGTGCGCTACGTCGGCGTCTCCAACTGGGCTGCCTGGCAGATCGCCAAGGCCCTGGGCATCGCCGAGCGCCTGGGTCTGGCGCGCTTTGCATCGCTGCAGGCGTACTACACCGTGGCGAGCCGCGACCTGGAACGCGAGCTCATTCCCATGCTGCGCAGCGAGGGGCTCGGCCTGATGGTGTGGAGCCCGCTGGCGGGCGGCTTTTTGAGCGGCAAGTACGGACGCGGGCAAACGCAAGACCCCGCGGACGGCAGCCGGCGCGTTGCCTTCGACTTTCCGCCGGTGGACAAGGACCGCGCCTGGAACTGCATCGACGTGATGCGCCCGATCGCGCAGTCGCACGGCGTGTCGGTCGCCCAGGTGGCGCTGGCCTGGCTGCTGCACCAGCCGCAGGTGACGAGCATCATCGTCGGCGCGAAGCGGCCCGATCAACTCGCCGACAACATCGCCGCCACGCAAGTGGCCTTGAGCGCGGCCGAGCTCGATCAAATCGACAAGGTCAGCCGCCTGCCGAGCGAATACCCGGGCTGGATGTTCGAGCGCCAGGGCGAATACCGGCGCCAGCAGATCACTGACGCCGTTCGCCTGCACGGCGGCGCGGCGTCATAGCGCCCTGGTCCCGCCGGTTTGCGCTTGATTTCCATCAAAGACGGGCGTTGCGGTCCATGCCATCCTTAGCTTTGCGGCCCAATCTCGGGGCAGTTCTGAAAAGGTGTAGCGAATGTTCACGAACATACTCGTTCCGTTTGATGGCAGTTCGACCGCGGAGCGCGCCTTGCGCCTCGCTATCGGCATGGCAGGGCAGGAACACGCGAAGCTGACTTTGTTCTATGTCTTGAATGAAAACGTTGCCATGGGCGATATGCAAATGGCGCCGCCCTCGCTTTACCGCAGCCATCTGGAAGGGTTGCGCCGGCGCGGAAACGAAGTTCTGGAGCAGGCAAGAATCATCGCTTCAAGTGCCGGCGTCGAGCCGCGATTGATCCTGTGCGAAACCGCGGTGCGGCGCGCCGCTGAGGCGATCTGTGAAGAAGCAACCAAGGGCTACGACGTCGTCGTCATCGGCACGCATGGCCGGCGTGGCCTGCAGAAGCTGGTGCTCGGCAGCGACGCCGAAGCGGTATCTCGCACCTGCATCATTCCCGTCATCCTGGTCCCCGGCGCGAGCACATCCGCCCTCGCCAGCTCATACGACACATCGACGCAGACACTCCCGAGCCCCCAGGAAGCCGAGCCGCTGATCCTGCCCCCAGCGCGCCCGGACCACGGAATGCTGCTGTCGAAAGCGCTGAAGCTGCGCTGTTCGACACGCATCTTTGACGCCAGGCCGCTCCAGCCTCAAGCCTTGTCGGACTTGCTATGGTCCGCATTCGGAGTCAACCGTGCGAACGGTGACAGAACGGCACCCTATTGGCGGCATGTGATGGCCATCGATATCTATGTTGCGACCGCCGAGGGCACCTGGGTCTACGAGCCTGGCGAACACCGTTTGCTCCCCTGGGGCAAAGAGGATATTCGCGCCAGCACCGGAACACAGGATTTCGTCGGGGTTGCGCCGGTCAATCTCATCTACGTCGCGCATGGCGAACGGATGATGGAACTCTCCAAAGAGGAGCGTCGCCTCTACGCAAGTGTGGACGCTGCCTTCATCGGACAGAACGTCTACCTGTTCTGCGCTTCGGAAGGACTGGGTTGCGTTTTTCGTGGCGCGCTGGACGCCACGGCATTAGGCCGACTACTTCGCTTGCCCGAAGGGCAATTCGTGACCTTCGCCCAGACCGTCGGCTTCGCGCCTGCGTGACGCGCCGCCCCGCGCGCCCCGCGAGTGGCCGGGCGGAACACCTGGCCGCAAGCGCCCATCGGCCTGCCACCTCCCGGCGCAGGATCGGCGGGCCTATCGGATCGTTGGTCAGGACTTTCGCAGCGTCAGCGTGTTGTCCTGAACCTTCAGGCGGATCAGCACATCCAGCAGCCAAACCGCGACAGGCAGGCGGGCCGCCAGCAGCACGCCACTCAGCCGATGCCCGATGGAGGCCCGCGCGCCCACGGGCAGCTGGATCTGCATCAGATTGAAGAAGACGGGGCGCGCCGGCGGTCGGGGTGGGTGAGCCATGGTGGGTGCCCCAGCGCTCAGGGGTCGCAGCGACAGTCTGCTTCCAGCGCGATGGCGTGGCGCAGCTCGGCAAAGCGCGCCTCCACCGCTGTATCAAACAGGGGGTCCGGCTCTCCCGCGGGGGTCATGTGTTCGATCATGCGCCAATCCTCCTCGTCGAGCTCGCGCACTGCCACCGGAAACAGCGCCAGCTCCTCGACCGCCATGTTGTGCCTGAGCCGCTCCGCATACAGCCGGATGTTGGCTTCGGCCCCTTCCGGCGACATCGTGTCCTGGCGCAACGCGCCCTCCAGGTCGCCCAGCAGGGCAAGCCCCTGGCGCGCCAGCGTGACGTGCTGTGCCTCGATCTCGTCGGCCAATCCGGCGGGCAGCGCGTCACGGGCACGAAGGCGCTCCACGATGCGATCTTCCAGTGGATGGTGTGTCACGTCGGGAAAGCGGGTCAGGTAAAAGAGCGTGTCCACCAGCAGCCCGATATGCGGCGCGTCAGGGACTGCATGCAGCGATGGCCGGCGGTCGAGCAGGCGCACCAGCCGATCGAGATTCACGTGTTCGGAGAGCAGGCGGTCGATGACTCTGGGCATGGTGGGCTCCGCTTGATGAGTGAATGCCGATAGGAATGAACAACGCGGTGCAGCGATGAAAGTCAATATACCGCCAACGTCAAGCCATCGGGTAAATCCAGAAAACGTCGCACCGCAATTGTGGTCTCTCGGCGGCGCGCCCGCTGGATGAGCCCTGCCGCATCCCAAGCGGCCGCGCCGCAAGCCCGCCCAAACGGCGGGCGTTGATGGGATCAGGCGCCGGCCGTCTCGACCAGGGCCTCGGCCAGGTGGGCCTGCGTGGTCTGGCTGGCAGTGAGACGCTGGCGCAGGTCGGCACACAGGCGGCGCAGGGATTCGACGCGGGCGACGATGCGGGATTGCTCGGCGAGGGGTGGTATTGGGAAAACGCAATTTTTCAGTTGCGTCATATTGATAGAAGCCAGGTTCGTAGTTTGCTTCGCCGCTGAAGCGAAATAGGAGCGTGCAATTGCGGAGTTCAGATACAACTCGGCCCAAACTGGATTCCAGTCCGTAGAAGTGCCACGCGCTTTGAAGACGTGGTTTTGATGCACGCATGTTGGCAACTCGTTACGCCAAATCGCTGTACGGCCTACCTTGTCCCAGTCGCCACCTTCCGTGATCAGCAAATCGCCGTCGGAAATCTGGAAACGTTCAAGTTCGGTGCGGCCAATCACCACTTCCTTCATTGAGGCCAGATTCAAATGCCAGCGCTGCACGTTCGCCACACGCAGGTACGGCAACAAAATCGGTGAGGCAATAGGCGTTTTTCGCCCCAATGTGACGCCGCTTGAAATCAGTGCAACATCGCCAAACCGCAGCCACTCCCACCCCCGCGGCAACTCAAACGGCATTTCATCGTCGGCAATGGGCGGCAGCGGCTTGTCGCGCTTGATCTTGCCCTCGGCGATCAGCCGGTCTTTCTCGGCGCGGATTTTTTGCAGCAGCGCGCTGGCAGGCTCGTCGGCGGGGTCCTGCGGCACGAGCAGGCCGCGCACGGCCAGTTGCAGGAGGGTTTGCTCCAGCGCGTCCACGGCCTCGGGGCGGTCGAGCAGCAGGTCGAAGTGGGTGGCGATGCGTTGCCAGTTCTCGGCCAGGGCTTCGGGGGTAGCGCTCTCGGTCAGCGTGGCCAGCAGCGTGCTGACGAGTTGGGCATGCTGCGCGGCTTCGAGCCGGCCCTTGGCTTCGAGGGCGTCGCACAGGCGCATCAGTTCTTCGACACGGGTGACGATGCGGGATTGTTCGGTGAGGGGTGGAAGCGGGAACGGCTTGTTCTCAAAGTAACTGCGGGGCAAACGCTTTTGACCTGCTGAGCCGGTCATGGCGGCTTCGCCTTCAACTAGGAAACGGGGTGTCTTCAAGAACAGCAGTACGTACCTTGGTGCAA
Source organism: Polaromonas sp. C04 (assembly GCF_002002705.1). GTDB lineage: Bacteria > Pseudomonadota > Gammaproteobacteria > Burkholderiales > Burkholderiaceae_C > Rhodoferax_A. Next base: position 7,120 of record NZ_MUNS01000031.1, read on the forward strand.
TTCCGCCCAGCGGCCGCACGATATGCAGCTCTGTCGTGCCGGCGCCAATGCAGTTACTCAAATTCTGGAAGACCGTTGACTTCCCGTTTTCAAAGCAGGGCGTGATCTTGGCCACGCCCACATCACCTTCAGCGAACTGCGTGAAACCCGATTTGATGTCACGCCACGGACGGGGCTCGGTGATGTGCGCGTCAGAAAAGGCGACCGGTATCGAACTCATCTGAACGAACGATGCCATCACATCGTCGGAAGCGTCGTTGCGAGGATTGATAACGCCGACTGTCGCCAAGGTTGACCACTCCCACCCCACCGGCAACTCAAACACTTTTTCCTCTTTGGCAATCTCCGCCGGCTTGTCTCGCTTGATCTTCCCCTCGGCCACCAGCCAGTCTTTCTCCGCCCGAATCTTCGCCAGCAACACGCTGGCCGGCTCGTCACTCGCATCTTGCGGCACCAGCTTGCCCTGCACGGCCAGCGTCAGGATCAGTTCTCGCAGACGCGCCACGCCGCCCGAGGCGGTGGCGAGCAAATTCAAATTTGATAGCAGCATGCGCCCGTCCCTCATGGGCTGGAGAGCGATTTTGTCAATATTTCCTTGAGCTGGTCGCGCAGCGCCTGCGCTTCAAGCTGCAGGCGCGCGTAGTCGGCCAGCAGTTGCCCGGGGTCGTGGCTCACGGTGTCCGCGGCGTGCGGATTCTTCTGGTCCAGGTTGTAGCCGGCCGCCCCGATCTGCTCGATGCCGACCTTCCAGGCGCGCTCGTTTTCCACGCGCGCGGCAAAGCCGTCTTGCTCAGTTCCCCACCAGGCCTTCTCGGCATCGAACTCTTCGATACGGATCGGCTTGGTCTTGTTGTAGTTCTTCACGCCCGGCGGATACGGGTGCTCGTAATACCAGACTTCTTTGGTCGGCTGGCCCTTGGTGAAGAACAGCAGGTTCGTCTTGATGCCGGTGTAGGGGCTGAACACGCCGTTGGGCAGGCGCACGATGGTGTGCAGGTTGCATTCCGCCAGCAACTGCTCCTTGATGCGCGACTTGACGCCTTCGCCGAACAGCGTGCCGTCGGGCAGCACCAGTGCGCCGCGGCCGTGGTTTTTCAGCAGGTGCTTGATGAGCACCAGGAACAGGTCGGCCGTTTCCTTGGTGCGCACGTCGGCGGGGAAGTTGTTTTCGGTGCCCGGCTCTTCCACGCCGCCAAACGGCGGATTGGTGATGATCACATTCACCCGATCCGCCGCACCGTAGTCGCGCAGCGGGCGCGTGAGCGTGTTGTCGTGCGCAATCTGGCTGGGCACCTCCACGCCGTGCAGCATCATGTTGGTGGTGCACAGCATGTGGGGCAACTGCTTTTTCTCGACGCCGCGCACGCTGCGTTGCAGCGTGGCCTGGTCCTGCTCGTTCTTTACCTGCTGGCGCAGGTGCTCCAGCGTGCAGACGAGGAAGCCGCCGGTGCCGCAGGCCGGATCGAGCACGACCTCGCCCAGGCGCGGATTCACCATGTCCACCATGAACTGGGTGACGGCGCGCGGCGTGTAGAACTCGCCGGCGTTGCCGGCAGACTGCAGGTCCTTCAGGATTTTTTCGTACAGGTCGTTGAACTGGTGCCGTTCGGCCTGGCGGTTGAAGTCGATCGCGTTCAGCTTGTTGATGACCTGGCGCAGCAGCTGGCCGCTTTTCATGTAGTTGTAGGCGTCTTCGAACACGCTGCGCACGACGAAGCCGCGCGGGTTGCGCTCGGCATCGCCCGGCAGGGTCTTGAGCCGGGGGAAGAGCTGGCTGTTGACGAAGTCCAGCAGGCCGTCGCCCGTCAAGCCCTCGGCATCGACCGCCCAGTTGCGCCAGCGCAGGTGCTCGGGGATCGGGCTCTTGAAGTGCTCGCGGGTGATTTCAAGCTCTTCCTCCTGCGCGTCGAAGACCTTGAGGAACAGCAGCCAGGTGAGCTGCGAGATGCGTTGGGCGTCGCCATCGACGCCGCTGTCCTGGCGCATCACGTCCTGGATGGACTTGATGACCGTTGAGATATTCGACATTCTTGATTCTTAAGGTTTTCAGTGCTGTAGCCCTTGTGGGGCATAGAGTTCGCGCTCCAGAAGTTGTAGCGCCTGCAGGTAACGGTCGCGCCCGCCAAAGCTGCGCACCAGCTCCACCGGGCTGCCCAGATCGGTCAAGGGCGGGACATTGAGCACGTCCATGCTCTCGATCGTTTGCACGCCTTCGTCGGCGTATTTGTCGATCAGCGCCGCTATCACCTGGCGCGCGACCGGGCCGTACTGGGTGAAGACGTTGCGCTTCTTCACGCGACTGGCGCGCTCGCGGCGCGTCAGCGGCGGCATGTTCCAGGCCACATACAGCAGCAGGTCGAACGGGTCCAGGTCCCGGCCGACTTCGTCGGCCAGCGCGTCGAGCAGCACGCCCTGATTTTCGAGCTCCTGCAGCAGCGCGGCCTTGCGGTCGGCGTCGCTCCAGGCTTGCAGGAACTTGTCGAGCGAGTCGTAGCGCCGGGTCAGGTTGATGCGGGTGTAGTCGCGCAGGCTCTCGGTGATGAGCTTGCCCTGCGCGTTGAGGTACTGCACACGCTCGCGCGCCACCGCCACGGTGACCATGCCGCCCACGATGTAGCGCTTGACCTCAGGCCCTCCTCCAGCTTCGCCGCCTTCGCCGGGGCCGGTCGTGAGCGGCCCGGCGGGCCACTCGCCAGGGGCGGTGGCGCCCGCGTCCGGTGGCGGGTCTGCGGGAGGTTCGGGCGGATCGACCGGCTCGTCGCCCCGGGGCTCGTAAATCTGCACCGGGTCGCCGTCGAAATTCTTGTCGGCAAAGATGTCGGTGGCGCGCTTGAAGTCGAGAATGGTGAACCAGGTCTTGCCCAGGTCTTCGCGCAGCCGTGTGCCGCGGCCAATGATCTGCTTGAACAGCGTCATCGACTTGATGTTCTGGTCCAGCACGATGAGCTTGCAGGTTTGCGCGTCCACGCCCGTGCTCATGAGCTTGGAGGTGGTGGCGATCACCGGGTAGGTCTTCTCGGGGTCGATGAAGTTGTCCAGCTCCAGCTTGCCCTCGGGGTTGTCGCCCGTGATCTGCACCACGTATTTCGGATGATCCTTGCTGATGTCGGCATTGGCGTTGGACAGCGCCTGGCGCATGCGGCTGGCGTGGTCGATGTCTTCGCAAAAGACGATGGTCTTGGCGAAGCGGTCGGTGGCCTTGAGGTATTCGGTGATCTTGGCGGCCACCACTTCGTCGCGCGCCTCCAGCACCAGCTTGCGGTTCATGTCGACGGCGTTGTAGACGCGGTCCTCGATGACATGGCCCAGCTTGTCGGTCATGCCCTCGGGCGGGCGCCAGCCGAAGGTGTCCTTGTCCAGGTCCACCCGGATCACCTTGTAGGGCGCGAGGTAGCCGTCTTCGATGCCCTGGCGCAGGGAATAGGTGTAGACCGGCTCGCCGAAGTAGTCGGTGTTCGAGATATCTTTCGTTTCCTTCGGCGTGGCGGTCAGGCCGATCTGGGTCGCAGTGCTGAAATAGGTCAGTATTTCGCGCCAGGCCGAATCCTCATCGGCGCTGCCCCGGTGGCACTCGTCCACCACGATCAGGTCGAAGAAGTCGGGCGAGAACTGCTTGTAGATGTTCTGCTCCTCCTCGGTGCCCGAGACGGCCTGGTACAGCGACAGGTAGATTTCGTACGACTTGTCCACCAGCTTGGTGGTCTTGCTCACGGCCAGGTCAATGTCTTCGACCCGCTCCACACCCTTGGCATTCGGGCTGAGCTTGGCCATGGCGCCCTTGAACGGGCGGAAATCGTTGACCATGGTCTGGTCGATCAGGATGTTGCGGTCGGCCAGGAACAGGATGCGTTTTTTGGCGCCGCTCTTCCACAGCCGCCAGATGATCTGGAACGCGGTGTAGGTCTTGCCGGTGCCTGTCGCCATCACCAGCAGGATGCGCTGCTGCCGGCGCGCAATGGCCTCGACCGTGAGGTTGATGGCATTGAGCTGGTAATAGCGCGGGGTTTTGCTGGGCGAATACGGATATTCGGTGACGTGGCGCACCTCGGGCGACCAGCCCTTCCAGGCGCACAGCCGCTCCCACAGTTCGGAGGGCGACGGGAACTGCTCCAGCGTGAGATTGGTTTCCAATGTGCCGGTTGCCATGGTGGCGTCGCGGAACACAAAACCGTCGCCGTTGCTGGAGAAGGAAAACGGCACGTTCAACAGGTCGGCGTAATTGATGGCCTGGGCCATGCCGGCGCCCATGGCGTGGTTGTTATCTTTGGCTTCGATGACGACCAGCGGGATGTTGGCTTTGTAGAAGAGGACGAAGTCAGCGCGCAGCACCGACGTCTTGTCGCGGCGGGCAGCGTGCCCACGCACCACCACGCGGCCGGGGCGCAGCGTGTATTCGCGATAAATCTGCTCGATGTTGTCCCATCCGGCCTGCGCGAGCGCAGGCGTGATGAACTTGTCGCAAATGTCGGCTTCTGAAAACTTCTTCTTGTCCAATCTGCTCCCTGGGATCGCTGTGCAGGCGGGCCAAGCCGCCTTGCCTTGAGAGTTCAGTGGACCATTATCAACGACGAACGGCAGCCGCCCCGCTCGATTCAGGCGCCGTCCGCCTCGTACGCCGCCAGCGCCTCATCGAGCACCTCGACCCAATGCCTGACGGGCGTGGCGGTGCCCGTCTGCAGGTGCTGGATGCAGCCGATGTTGGCCGAGACGATGCATTGCGGCGCCAGCGCCGCCAGGTGCCCCAGCTTGCGGTCGCGCAGCTGGTACGCGAGCTCGGGCTGCAGCACCGAGTAGGTGCCGGCCGAGCCGCAGCACAGGTGGCTCTCGGCGGCGACCGCGACCTCGAAGCCCAGCGCCTTCAGGTGCGTCTCGACCCCGCCGCGCAGTTGCTGGCCGTGCTGCAGCGTGCACGGCGGATGGAACGCGAGCTGGCGCGCCGCCTCGCTCACGCGCACCCTTCCCTTTAGTTGCTCCGCCAGTTCGGGCAACAGCTCGCTCAGGTCGCGCGTGAGCGCGCCGATGCGCGCGGCCTTGTCCGCATAGGCCGGGTCGTGCGCCAGCGCGTGGCCGTATTCCTTCACCGTCACGCCGCAGCCGGAGGCGTTCATCACGATGGCCTCGACCTGGCCGGCCTGCACCATGGGCCACCAGGCGTCGATGTTGCGGCGCATGTCGGCCAGCCCGCCCTCGCGGTCGTTCAGGTGCGTGCGCAGCGCGCCGCAGCAGCCGGCGCCGGCGGCCACCACGGTCTGGATGCCGGCGGCATCGAGCACGCGCGCGGTGGCGCTGTTGATGTTGGGCATCATGGCCGGCTGCACGCAACCGGCCAGCAGCAGCACCTTGCGCGCATGCTCGCGCGCAGGCCACTCCCGGGCGCGGGCACCGGCCGGCGCGGGCACCTTGTTCTTCAAGGCGGCAGGCAGCAGCGGGCGCACCAGCTGGCCGAGCTTCATCGCCGGTGCGAACAAGGGCGAGGTCAGCCCCTCCTTGAGCAGCCAGCGCACGGCCTTCTCGGCCGCGGGCCGCTCGACGCGCGCCTCGACGATGTTGCGGCCGATGTCCACCAGGTGGCCGTATTCCACGCCCGAGGGGCAGGTGGTTTCGCAGTTGCGGCAGGTCAGGCAGCGGTCCAGGTGCAACTGCGTCTTGCGCGTCGGGGTGGCGCCCTCGAGCACCTGCTTCATCAGGTAGATGCGCCCGCGCGGGCCGTCGAGTTCGTCGCCCAGCAGCTGGTAGGTCGGGCAGGTGGCGGTGCAAAAGCCGCAGTGCACGCACTTGCGCAGGATGGCTTCGGCCTCCAGGCCTTCGGGCGTGTTCTTGAATTCGGGGGCGAGGTGGGTCTGCATGCTCAGAACTCGGCGTACATTCGCCCGCGGTTGAAAATCCCGGCGGGGTCGAATTGCTGCTTCAAGGCCCGGTGGATCCGGTCCAGTGGCGGCTTCAAGGGAGAAAAAACGGCTACAGCCCTTGCTGGCTGTTCGCTGTCAGCTATGAAAAGCGTAGCATGCCCGCCCACGGCCGCAGCCGCCGCGCGCAGCCGCGTGGCCTGCGCGGCCGGGGCCTTGAGCCAGCGCTGGGCGCCGCCCCATTCGATCAGGCACTCGCCAACGTCCAGCGGCGGGGCGCTGTCGGGCACGCTCAGGCGCCACAGGCATTCGTCGCCCTGGCGCGCAAAAAACGGCAGCGCCTGTTCGCGCAGCGCGGCCCAGCCCGCGGCCGCCGTGGCGGGGTCCAGGCGCTCGCCGCCCATGCTGGAGCAGGCCGTCTCGACCGCCGCCACGGCGCCGCGCAGGCGCACCCACAGGTACGGCTGGCCGGCGTCCATCACCCAGCAACTGGCGTTGACCGGCAGCGGCTGGGCACCCCAGCGGTTGAGCTGCTGCAGTGCTGCGGCCTCACCCAGCTGAAAGCGCAAGGTGGCCTCCCTGGGGGCCACCGGCAAGACCTTGAGCGAGACCTCGGTGATGACGCCCAGCGTGCCCAGCGAGCCCGCCATCAGGCGGCTGACGTCGTAGCCCGCCACATTCTTCATGACCTGGCCGCCAAAGGTGAGGACCTCGCCGCGCCCGTCGAGCACGGTGGCGCCCAGCACGTAGTCGCGCAGCGCGCCCACGGCGGCGCGCGCCGGGCCATTGAGTCCGGCCGCCACCATGCCGCCGACGGTCGCCCCCACCCCGAAGTACGGCGGCTCGAACGGCAGGCACTGCCCCTGGTCGGCCAGCTCCGCCTCCAGTGCCGCCAGCGGCGTGCCGGCGCGCGCGGTCACCACCAGTTCGCTCGGCTCGTAGCTGGTGACGCCCGCGAGCGGTGTCATGTCGAGCAGTTCGCCGACCAGGCTCTGGCCGTAAAAGTCCTTGCTGCCGCCGCCGCGGATGCGCAGCGGCGTGGCGCTGGCAGCGGCAGCGCGCACGCGCTCGACGATATGTTGCAGGGCGGGTTCCATGCGTTGCGTGCCCTTCAGAAGCGAGGCAGCTCGGGGTGCGCGATCTGCCCCCCGCGCACCACCATCTTGCCGTACTCGGCACAGCGCTGCAGGGTCGGAATGACCTTGCCGGGATTGAGCAGCCCCTTGGCATCGAAGGCGCGTTTCACACCGAACATCTGCTCGTTCTCCTGCGCCGTGAACTGCACGCACATCGAGTTGAGTTTCTCCACGCCCACGCCATGCTCGCCCGTCACGGTGCCGCCCATGGCCACGCTGGTCTCCAGGATGTCGGCGCCGAACAGCTCGCAGCGGTGCAGCTCGTCCGGGTCGTTGGCGTCGAACAGCACCAGCGGGTGCAGGTTGCCGTCGCCCGCATGGAACACATTGCAGCAGCGCAGGCGGTACTTCTTCTCCATCTGCTGGATCGCGAGCAGGATGTCGGCCAGGCGCTTGCGCGGGATGGTGGAGTCCAGGCACATGTAGTCCGGGCTGATGCGCCCCGAAGCGGGGAAGGCGTTCTTGCGCCCGCTCCAGAACTTCAGCCGCTCGGCCTCGTCCCGGCTGACCTGGATGGCGGTGGCACCGCAGCGCGCCAGCACCTCGCTCATGCGGGAGATCTCCTCTGCCACTTCCTCGGGCGTGCCGTCGCTTTCGCACAGCAAGATCGCCTCGGCGTTCAGGTCGTAGCCGGCGTGCACAAAGTCTTCCACGGCGGCCGTCATGGGCTTGTCCATCATCTCCAGGCCGGCCGGAATGATGCCCGCCGCAATCACCATGGCGACCGCATCGCCCGCCTTGCGCACGTCATCGAAGCTGGCCATGATGCAGCGCGCCAGCAGCGGCTTGGGGATCAGCCGCACGGTGACCTCGGTGGTCACGGCCAGCATGCCTTCCGAGCCGATCACCAGCGCGAGCAGGTCGAGCCCGGCGCCGTCCAGCGCCTCGCTGCCGAACTCGACGGCCTCGCCCTCGATGGTGAAGCCCCGGACCTTGAGCACGTTATGCACCGTCAGGCCGTATTTGAGGCAGTGCACGCCGCCCGAGTTCTCGGCCACGTTGCCGCCGATGGTGCAGGCAATCTGGCTCGACGGGTCGGGTGCGTAGTACAGGCCGTGCGGCGCCGCCGCCTCCGAGATGGCCAGGTTGCGCACGCCGCACTGCACCAGCGCGGTACGGCTGGCCGGGTCGATCCTCAATATCTTGTTGAACTTGGCCAGGCTCAGCGTCACGCCCAGCGTGTGCGGCATGGCGCCGCCCGACAGGCCGGTGCCGGCGCCGCGCGCCACCACCGGCACCCCCAGCGCGTGGCAGGTCTGCAGCACAGCCTGCACCTGCTCGTAGGTTTCGGGCAGGGCCACGGCCAGCGGGCGCTGACGGTAGGCGGTCAGGCCGTCGCACTCGTAGGGCGTGGTGTCTTCCGTCTGCCAGAGCAGCGCATGAGCAGGCAAAACAGCCTGCAGCCCTTGTATGAGCTTGGCTTGCAGCTCTGCTTTTTGTAGCAACTCTGTTTCGGGGGATGAGGGTGCGTTCATGGCGGCGGCGGTTGCGGCGGGTGGCTTCACTTTAAGGCAAAAGCCAAACGCCCCTTATGCGCTGGGTAAAATGCCCCCCCAAAGGAAGGAACACTGAATGCGCGAACCCCAATGGCGTCAAGAGGGCGAGGAGCCGGATTACCGGTTTTCACTGGCCAACGAGCGCACCTTCCTGGCCTGGATCCGCACCGCGCTGGCACTGCTGGCCGGCGGCGTCCTGCTCGACCAGTTCTCCACCAAGCTGGGCCCGCATATCGTGGTCGTGATTCTCGCCATCATCTTTGGCGCACTGGCCGCCGTGCTTTGCGCGATGGCCTATGTGCGCTGGCGTGCCAACGAAATCGCGATGCGCCACGCACGCAGGCTGCCGGGCACCATGGCCATCCCGCTGATTTCCGTCGCCCTGCTCGGCATCGCCACGGTGATTGCGCTGTTGCTGGTACTGCAGGCGTGACTCACCCGCACGCCGAGGCGCTGCGGCCGCGGGACCCCGGACTGCAGGCCGAGCGCACGGCGCTGGCGTGGAACCGCACCGGCCTGGCGGTGCTGGCCAACGCCCTGCTGGCGCTGCGCTCGGGCTGGGCGAGCCGGGACGCCCCGATCACCATCCTCGCCTTCGTGCTGCTGGTCGCGGCGGGCGCCGCCGTGCTTTATGGCGCGTGGCGGCGCCGGCACTTGTTGAATCGCCGGGGCGTGGTCGGGCCGCCCGCGATCGCGATCTCCGCGGCGGCCGTCGTCACCCTGATCGCCTGCGCCACCGGGATCGCCTCCATTCTGGTGCGCTGAGGCGCGGCGGCGCAAGCCAGCCCTGGCGTTGCCGGGCTCGCCGCAAGACAACGGCTATGTGCGGCAGCGAACTGACAGGCGCGGCGCCCACACGCAAGCTGAGGCTGTGGTCATCGCTTTTTTTGAACACAGGAGAAAACGAAAATGCGCTATCTGCTTCTTGCATTGCCGCTGCTGCTGGGCGCGGTCACCCCCGTCGAGGCCCAGGTCAGCGTTGGGGTCAGCATCGGCATCAACGTGCCGGTGTATCCGCAGCTGGTCCGTATGCCGGGCTATCCCGTTTATTACGATCCGCGCGCGAGTACGAACTACTTCTTCTATGACGGCCTGTACTGGGTGTTCCGGGATGACAACTGGTATTCGAGCGGCTGGTACAACGGGCCGTGGCAGGCCATCGATCCCGAGTACGTGCCGCTGTTTGTGCTGCGCATTCCCGTGCGCTACTACCGCAATCCTCCGTCCTACTTCCGCGGCTGGGCGGCCGATGCGCCGCCCCGCTGGGGCGAGCGCTGGGGCGGCGACTGGCAACGGCAACGGGCCGGATGGGACCAGTGGAACCGAAGGGCCGTCCCCGCAGCGGCGCCGCTGCCGAGCTACCAGCGCCAGTATTCAGGTGCACGCTATCCCCGGGACGTAGCGCAGCAGCGGTCGATTCGCTCCAGCGACTATCGCTACCAGCCCCGTGAGGCTGTAAGCCGGCAGCAATTCCAGCAGCAGGCGCCGACCCCGGCGTCGCGGACACAGCAGCAACAGCAGCAGCAACGTCCGCAGCAGCGCATGGCCGAACCGCCAACGCAAACGCAACGGCCCCAGACCGAACAGCAACGGCCCCAGGCCGAGCAACGCCCCCAGGCCGAACAGCAGCGTCCACAGACGCGCATGGCGCAGCCACAGCCGCCGCAAGCGCAGCGTCCCCAAGCCGAGCCCCAGAGGCAGGCCCCCGGGCAGCAGCCCATGCAGCGGCCGCCTGAAGCGCCACGCATGCAGCCGGAACAGCAACGTCAGCCGCAGGCCGCGCGGCCGGCCGCCGAGCCGCAGCGGGCTCGCCCCGAGCCGCAGAACCAGGGCCAGGAAAGGAACAGGCCCGGGCCGCAGGAACGGGACAGGGAAAACAGGAACTGATCGCCAGCGACGGCCACCACGCTTTTCGGCAACCGCTCACTGCGCCGGCAAGAAATCGGCCACGGCGGCGGCCGGTGCGCGGTCCAGTTCGCCGCGACGATGGCGACCAGCAATGCGGCAACGACAAGCAACAGGTCAATGATGATTTTGGTGTGGAGGATTCAGAGCATGCCTTCGGACACCAGGTGCTGATCGAGCCACAGGCGCAGGCTCATGAAGGGGCTGCTGCCCGGCTCGCTGTCCAGCACCTTGCCCGCGTCCTCGCCCGTACCCACCCATTGCAGGTCGGTGCCGTCGGGTTTGAGCTCGACGCGGTAGACCCCTCCCGCGTCGTGGAAGTCGAACGCGCTGCGGATCTGCCGAGCCAGCTCGGGGCTGCGGACCATGACGCCCAGTTCGGTGTTGAGGTAGGCCGAACGTGGATCCAGATTCATCGAGCCCACCAAAACCGTCTTCCCATCGATCAGCGTCAGCTTGGCATGCAGCGCGCCGCGCGAGGAGCTGAACGGCGCCCGATATAGTTTGCTGCGCCGGATTTCGTGCGGGCTGAGCTCATACAGCTCGACCCCCATGCGCAACATGCCGACGCGGTAGTTCCGGTAGCTCGAATCGACCACCGGCTCGTCGCTGGCGTCCAGGGAGTTGGTCACGACCCGGATCGCCACGTTGTGCCTGCGCGCTTCACGCAGATGCGCCATGCCGAGTGGCCCGGGAATGAAGTAGGGCGAGGAGATCAGGATCTCGGAGCGCGCCGCCTGCACCTGCTCGACGTACTTGCGGATCAGCAGCGCGGGAGCGTTGGCCGGCGCCTGCCCGGGATCGGCCTTGGACGGGGGATCCGCGTAGGCGCTGGCCCAGGCCTTGATGAAATGAAGCTGCCCGCGGTCGATTTCCACGCCCAGTGGCGGCTCGCCGTAGATATCGGCCGCGGGCACGTCGTGGGGCCGCGGTGCCAGTTCCGGCCGCACGGCGGCATCGAATTTTTGCCGCAGGTCTTGCGCACTCTCGGGTGTTTGCACGATGGCGCGCAGCGGGTAGACCTCGTTGCTGTTCCAGTAGGTGTCGAAGATCTGCGACAACTCGTGCACCACCGGGCCCGTGGCCAGCAGGTCGAAGTCCACGAAGTTCGCTTGTGAGCTGCGCAGAAAGTACTCGTCGGCAAGGTTGCGTCCGCCCACCAGGGCCATGGCACCATCGGCCAGGAACAGCTTGTTGTGCATGCGGTGGTTCAACCGCTTGAAGTCCGTGAGGAAATTCAGGTTGCGCCACAGCGGGTTGCTGTGGGCGAAGGTGAACGGGTTGAACAGCCGGATCTCGACGTTGGGGTAGCTGGCCAGCCCGAGCAGCAGCGGGTCCAGAGGAGCGGTATAGAGATCATCAAGCAGCAGGCGCACGCGCACGCCGCGCTGGGCCGCGTTGCGCAGGCTGCGCAGGATGAGGCGCCCGGTTTGGTCGTTGCCGAGCAGGTAGTACTGCAGGTCGAGCGACGCTTGAGCCCGCCGGATCAGCTCCAGCCGGGTGTCCAGCGCAAATACGGATTGTGGCAACGGGCGCAGCCCCGACTGCTCCTGCTCCGCTGGGTATTGGGCGGCGATCCGCCCCAGGGCAGTGGCGCTGGACGCCGGGATGGCCGTGGATGACTCGCGCACCGCGGGCCGCTCCGGCAGGCTGCCGCACGCAGCCAGGGAAACCAGGAGCGCCGCCAGCAAGGCCCGAACGGCCCATGGCCGCGCCAAAAAGAGTCTGCCGCTCAAGAGACTGTTGCCGGGGCAGCAGAGCTGCATCAGACCCAGACCGCGAAACGTTTCCATAGGGTTCCCACGCAATCCAGAAAAGACAAAGGGGCTAGCAGGTATTTACCGGCTAACCCCCGTCAATTATGGTCGTGTGAAACCGCTTGAAAGATGTCTTGCAGACCGCATGAATGCTAGGTTTCACTTTTGAGATATTCATTTTGTTCCCCCATTTGTTCCCCCGCTTTGCCTTCGATACCCCCGCTTTGGGGCTCTGAAAACTCAGCCCCGCCACTGACTATTAGCTTATCGAAAAAAGATCAGGCCGTCGCTTGATTGCCACGCCTTGCTAACCCAGCCCGCCGCGTAGGATGGCCCGAGTAACCTGCTGTGGTGCTTCGCTATGACTGCCGCCAGTGCCGGTACTGCCGGCGGTGGGGGGTACCTATGCCCATGCGTGAGGGGGTGGGGCGCTTGCAGCTAACTCCGGGACCACGCTAGGGGGACTGAGGGACGGGGCGTTTTTTCTGCGGACCCCCATCTCCGACCGCGCTGTAAAAAAAGGTCCGCACTAATTTGCGCGCGAGGCGTGCTTAGTCCTGGGTGCAATCCGTAGTGAACCCGCCCCCGACCATTGGTGTTGAGGTGCAGTTCGATATTGCCGGCAGTTGAGGCCGGACAGGGTAAATTGGTTTCTCAGCTTCAATCGCGGAATAGCCACATTGCGCCTGTTGCGCCACTCGGACAACCTGCGGAATAACTTCGTTTGGACAATTCTGTTGCCTGCAATTCTCGACCGCTTTTTTCAAAGCGTCTTGAAGGCATTGCATCATCGAACCTTTAGACGCCGTCTGAGGGTTTGATGGCGAATTTGCCCCAATGGCGGTCCAGTCTTTCAGGTCTCGGTCTTTATCAATACATGCTTGCTTGCTGCCCGCAGCGCAAGATATGGCGTGCGCCTGGTAGCTCTTAACAATTGTTGTGCAATCGGCATTTGTTCCGCACCATGCAAGGCTCTGAGTCACCCACTGATTCAATGCACTATCGTTCGATGAAACCGATAAGACACTTTTTCTTAAATCCCACTTTTTACGATCGCGCTTTAGGTCCGTGCACGCCTGATGGTGGTTACCCGTGTTGCACAACCTGGCATGAGCTTTGTAGCTCGACGCGATTCTTAAGCATTCGACATCACTTCCACACAGCCCAATATTGTTTTGGTACCAGTAGATGATTGCCATGTTTGACTCATTCGCCGGATTATTTAGGTCACCGGTAGCCCCCATGACTACTTCCGATGGATTTACATCGCCAAGTTTCATCGAACCATGATTATCGCAATACGCGGACAGAAGTATTGTGGCCGTGACATCGTCCACACGCTTGTCGTCTTTAGCGGGAGCGACCCCCTCAAACGCTGCCACGTCCGAAGCAACCTTTGACAAGGTCGCTTCAATTCCTGACTTCAAATTCAAAATTCTGGAATCACGCCACAACGCTGTCCCTCGTTCAGCGTTGAACGATGCGCAACTGTCTGTCGCCTTCGGATACCACGCCTTTTCCCCAGCCAAGCATGTGCCACTGAAGACAAAGCAAAAACAGACAAAAACCAGAATTCTTTTGAACATAACACCCCGACATCACGGCCTGACAAAAATGAACCGGTTTTCACAGAGCCGATTCAGTGATCGGCCGAATACTACGCCCTACTCGCGCGCGCGCGAAGTCGAGCGAAGTCGTGCGGGGGTCAAAAGTCGGTCGGGTATACGTGGGGATGATACTTGGGCGGATTGCCTTCCCCTGTATATTCCAGCGCGCCATCATGAACCATCTGCGCCTTCAGCTGCTCCAGTGCCTCGATAATTTCAGGTAGGTAGCCCGCAGGCAGCGTGACACCGCGCAGGCCGGGCTTTAGCGGACCGCCGTTGGCTGGCTGATAGAAGTATCGAATATCGACGATTGCCCGGCCACGGTGAGCAGCAAGGCGCACTTTCAAAATGTGCTTGTCAAGGGCAAGCGTCGAATCAGCGGGCGACATTACAAACCCCTTCATTGAGCAACAGGGCCACCAGCCGCAGTAGGTCGGCCACTGGGTCGGGTGATCTGGCCTCGGGGTCGCCCCGCAAAGAATGGAGTGCATCGTTTTCGCTGATGCGCCCATTGCGGCGCTCGCAGGTCTTGCGCAGGTCGGCAAACTCAGACGCGAGGTGCATGTAATTCTCGCCGGCCTGGGGCGTGATGCCCGCATGGCGCAAAAGGTGGGCAACCTCACCAGCGGGCGCTTTCAGCAGCAGCGCGCCACACCGCAGAGATAGACGCGTGCCAGTTACCACCGCCTCGCGTGCGCGCGCATGCGCAAGGTGTAGATCATGAGTAACGACGTGGGTCGCTTGTCGGGCGAGCCGGGCGCGCAATAGTTCACCAGCCCTGCCGGGCGCGTCCGGGTGTTCCTCAGCAATTTGCAATAAGCGGGCATCCCAGTTAATCATAATTTCCTCTCTCGCGTGCGCGTGCGTGGGGCAGTTGCACACATTTCATAATTTCCCATAATTTTAAAAATCGGTCCTGGTGACACTTGATGACGCTTATTCCTATATCTATCGTCTGCAAATAACTTCTCAATTTCACATATACGGTAGATAAGGGGGGAAGCGTCATCAAGCGTCATCGCCGGCAGTTTTGCCCCGTGCAAGTTGCCGGGCAGCGCCAGCAGTTACGGCAGATTTCAGCGTCACCCCCTCACGAGCGCGACCGGTGCGTGTTCCCATGGCTGCTTCAATTGGCGATCCAGGAGCAGCGCGCCCTCTTTCTTGCGCGTCACCGGCAGGCCACGCTCTTTCAGGGCGAGGGTCATTGCGCGTTGCGACCAGGGCGAATGCATTCCGCGCATGCCGCACCACGATCTAAAGCGTTGATAGAGATCATGCGTTTGCACACTGCCCCCGTGCATGCCGACTGTGCATTCGTCGAGGAATTCGCCCACGAGGTCTTCGCCGTCCAGGTAGTCGGCTGATGCGGCCTCGACGCTTGCCGGCGGTTTCAAGCCTTCCCGGTACCACGCGACCGCACCATCGATGCACCACCGCAAAATGGCAGGCCCTTCTGCTTTGAGCTTTTCGGATAGTTGCGGATCGCGCTTTTCCTGCGGAATCGTCACATTGAACGGCACCAGCAAGACGCGGCGGCGGATTGCTTCATCGATCGACCGGAACGTCGGCTGGTGGTTGCCTGCAATCAAGAGCGTGAACTGCGGCGTGTATTCGAAAAAATCCTGCCGCATGAGGCGAGCCGTTACAGTGTCGCCGCCGGTCAAGTCCTTAATTACCGCTTCATCCCACGATTTCCCCGGCGGTAATTCGCTACTGACGACAAGCCGTGCCCCCCGCAAACCTGCCAGGTTGGTTGGATGGCTTTCGTTTCGGCTATCGAGGAACAACGAGGCGGGCGCGCGGCGGGCATATTCATGCAGCAGCCATTGCAGCGTGTTCAGGAACACTGATTTCCCGTTGGCGCCATTTCCGTAGAGGAAGAGTAATTTTTGTTCCCGCGTGTGCCCTGTGAGTGCATACCCTGCCGCGCGCTGAATGAACGCAATCATTTCAGCGTCACCGGAAAACACTTGATCGAGGAATGCCCGCCACAGCGGTGCATCGGTTCCCGCTGGTGCGGGATCGACCGATACGCTCTTGGTGATGTAGTCGCCTCGATCAGGCGGGCGCACTGCCCCGGTTTTCAAGTCCACAGTGCCGGTGGGCGTGCCCAACATATCCAGGTCGGCATCGAATTGTTCGACACCGGCAACAAGGTCGACATTGCTGCGGGCTGTCAATTCCACGCTTGCCGCGAAGGACGCTTGGCGCAGATCGGCCGCTTTGCGCTTCATTGCCGCAATGAGCCTGTCGGCGTCATCGGGGTTGGGCAACGTCGATGCCTTGTGTTCGGCCCACTGTTTCAGCAAGGCGGCTTTGGCGCGTAGGAATTCGCGCGTCATGGTCATATGGCGCATACGTGCGTCAAGTTCCCAGAGCACGCCATCCCAAAATAGCCAGCGGCCCCAGGCAGGGACAAAGCGTGCATCCCGTGACCATCCGGCCAGGGAGAGGTCGAGGGCCATTTGATCGTGTGAAAGATCAGGATCGGCTTCGACCTCGAACGGCGCAAGTTGCCAGCCATACCTTGATGCGGCGCGCGGCGGAATTACCTGCCCAGGCTGGCCGAACGCCTGCGCTGTGTCGATACCTCGCCGGGGGTTCTGCCACCCTGCCCGCTGCGCCCGAGCAAACACGGCAGCAAAACCCGTTCTTTCGCCGGTAAATGTTGTCCAGCGTGCAAGGTCGTCAGGCTTGTGCTTGGACGAGGTCGCCGACCATTCGGCCCACAGGACAAACCCAACGTCGCCGAGGCACGCGAGCGCCTGCCCAATGCTGATCCAGTCATAGTAATCATCCGCCGGTATCACTTGGAGGGCGCTGCGCAAATCGGCAAGCACTTCCGGCGTTGCCTCACGTGGCTCTACCTGCCGGGCCGCGTCGGCCATGTCGGTTAGTGGGAATATAGGCACCAGATCGGAAACCAAGTCGATGCACGCGCCGCCGATCAGATGCGCCTCGAACGGAACGCCCGTCACGCGGCCAACGTAATAGGTCTGTGACAAGGTGAACGATTCATGCGCGAGGATGCCACCCAAGGCCCCATTCAGGCGGCCCAGCAGCTCGCGCCGTGCCGCCGGTTCATACTCGCGCGACAGTGGCGCAAGGACGCGCCAGCGGGGCGCGTCGGGGCTATGCGACGGGGTGGTATAGATGACGGCGCGGATTCCGGCCAACTTGAGGAACAAAGCGGCTGATTCGGGCGACACCTGGCCGGCGTCGTAATCCCCCTCGATGCCCGAGATGGCAATGACGTTGGCATCGTGCCGCAATGACCCGCGCGCAGTGCGCTCATCTCCGAATTTCGCGAGCTTGATAAGCGGGCAAGCTGCTTTAGTTGGGTACTCGGGCGGATTGATGCAGCAGGCAACAAGGTCGGGCCACGTCAGATCGTGGCGTTCGAGCACGTCGGCGCGGACGGTTGGGAAGATGCTTGCATGAATGACGTGCGGCGGTGAAGGCACCACGATAGGTGACATGGGGCCGCTCATTGCATACCCCCTGTAGTAATCGTCGTCAACGCGGCTAGCCTTGCGTCCTCTGTAGCGTTCGGAATCCCGCCTCTGCCGTGCTTGTGTGCTGCCCTGTAGCATGCGCGACAGAGCTTGTAAAACGAAAAACAATGGCCCTCGCCGGATGGATTCAACAAGCGCACTACGCCGCCGGGCTTGCGGGCAGGTGAAAACAGCTTGCCGCAGTTGCCGCACTTGGCACCAGGCATAAGGCGCTCGGCCCATACTTGCGATGCGATGTAATCCGCCCGTGCGGCCGTCAGCCTATCTTCAAGCGCGTGAGGCAGCCCCTGCAAGCCATGCTTGGCCAATGCATCGCGGCACGTGGCGCAGATAAAGCACACGGCTTTGTCCGGTACTCCGACCAGCGATTTAGCCTTGCGCTCCGCCGTGAATGGTCTGGAGCAGCCGCCACACAGCGCACCTAACTTTGACATGGCTGTCAATACGCTGGCATTTTCTATAGAATCGGTGACGTGTTTCGTGAGTGTCTTGGCGGGTTGACTGTTACCAGCGGTCAGCCCGTTGCCTTTTGTGGTGTCCATGGCGCGCCCCTTAAACCGTGGCCATCTCGGCCCGCTTCGCATGAAGTCGGTTTACCAGTTCCCGAATCTCGGCTTCGGACTTGCCCGCGATACGCGCCGCGTTGATGGCCTGCACTTCCTCCGACGGCCACCCGACCGACCTCTGACCAATGGGCACGGGTTTTGTGAAAAGCCCGACCTTGATAGCGTTGTAAATGCTGGCGTGACTACGGTGCCCGGTTTCAGCCTTGACGGCTGGCATTCTGTAAATGGACATTGCTAACCCCTTTTATCTCCCGCTGGCGGTTGCTAGCGATTAGGGTGAATGTCGTGGCTTTGAGTTTCTGTATGCCTGAATTCGGTTTGATCTTCCCGAATTCGGTTTTTCGCTATGACTGGCGCGGCTTCGCGGGCAGTACGGTTTCCGCCGCTTGTTTCAGATACTTGCGCACGGTGTCATCAGAAACGCTCATACCAAGGCTTGCGAGGTCGTCCGCTATCTCTTTAGGCGCATTGCTTTTTGCCGCCGCTGGATCATGGCTGTAGCCCTTTACCGCCATACCGATTAGCAGCCTTAACAGAGTGTCCCGCTCACGGGTGTTAAGAGGCTTTTCGGTCTGCGCTTCCAGCGCTTCCAACTCCTTCATGATTTCCTTTTTTGCCAATACCTCCGCATCTGCGTGCGGCAACCCTGTGATTTGCTCGATCATCATGACACGCGCATCAAATTTAAGCAGGCCCATCCGCATCCCCCTGTCTCGCGCCCCGATAAGAAAACCAGCGCCGCCGGGTCAGGGTGTCCCGGTTTTCACCATCGGGGATCAGCCGATAGCTAGGCGTGGCTTAAAACTGTTATGCCGCTTTGAACTGGATCACGTCAGCCCCGGCGGCCAGCTTGTCCAAATAATCTGCCCACTTTTGCATCATGTCTGCCCGGTGTTTCAGGTACTGCGTACGGTTATAGGCCCGCCCGTTCGCATCCTTCACCGCATGGGCAAGCTGCGCCTCGATTACCAGCGGGTCAAAGTCCAACACCTCAGCCAGCAGGGTGCGCGCCGTAGCCCTGAAACCATGCACGCTCTGCACGTCAGGTCCATAACCCAACGTCAGTAGTGCCGCCCGCAAGGTGTTGTCACTGATAGGCCGGTCGTGGCTGCGCTCGCCATGAAACACCAAAGCCCCGTGTCCGGTCAGCGGATGCAGCTTGCGCAGAATTTCCACGGCCTGGGTCGGTAGCGGGACAAGGTGGGGATCACCGTTTTCCTTGCCCTCTTTGCGCCGTTTCATGCGGGCCGCCGGGATAGTCCACAGCGCCGCATCAAGATCAATTTCAGCCCATGCCGCCGCCCGCAGTTCGCCGGGTCGCTGAAACAGTATGGGCGCCAGTTGCAGCGCCGCCCGCACAATCGGCCCGCCTTGGTAGCCCCGGATAGTGCGGATCAATTCGCCCAGCTTCACCGGGTCGGTGGTGGCTGCAAAGTGTTTGCCGTGGTGGGGCTTGAGTGCGCCCCGAATGTCTGGTGTCACGTCGCGCACTGCCCGCCCCGTGGCCACTGCGTAGCGCCATACCTGCCCCGCCGTGGTCAATACCCGGTGGGCCACATCAAGCGCCCCGCGTTCCTCTACGCGCCGGATCACGGCCAGCAGCTCGATAGCTTCAATGTCTCCGATGCGCCGGTCTGCAAAGAATGGAAACAGGTCTTTTTCGAGGTTGCGCTTTTCCCGGATGGCGTAGTGACTGCTCCAACTGCCTGATTTTTGTTCGTACCATTCCAGCGCTGTGGCCTTGAAGGTATTGGCCGCCGGGGTAAGGGTTTTCAGCTTTTCCACCTTGCGAACTTGCACCGGGTCGCGCCCTTTGGATTTTTCCAGCTTTGCAGCATCGCGGGCTTTGCGCGCATCCTTGGGGCCAATGTCCGGGTAGCTGCCCAGTGCCATCCGGCCCTCTTTGCCGTCTTTGCGGTATTTCCAGAACCAGCGTTTTGATCCTGCCGGACTGACTTCAAGGTACAGCCCGCCGGAACAGGCCAGCCGCGCCCGGCTCTTTTCAGGTGGGCAGGTAGCGTTTCTGCATTCGGCATCGGTCAGCATGGGGGAACACCTCCAAAGGCCAGGGGGAACAGGGGCTACAGAGGGAAACGGGGGAACATTCACCCCCAAACCCTGATTTACCCCCACTTGTTCCCCCCATTGTTCCCCCGCTTCGGTGTAACTGTCAATATCGCACTTTGTACGCCATTGCAGCGTAAGTGACTGATTTACCAATGAAAAGGCCTCTAAGAATCTCTCCTTAGAGGCCTCTGTACTACCTAATGGTCGGTGTGAAAGGATTCGAACCTTCGACCCCTTGCACCCCATGCAAGTGCGCTACCAGGCTGCGCCACACACCGACAAGCCTTAAATTATAACCGGCCCCTCAGTACGCAACGGACAGAAGATCGCGGATTTCGAACAGTTCGCGGCGCACCAGTTGCAGTTTTTGCGAGACCAGCGTGTCCTCTTCGGCGGGGGTGCTGTCTTCGAAGTCGACAAAGTCCGGGTCCTCGACCTCCAGCACCTCGACGCCTTCGAGCATGACCTCGCCATTGCGGCGTTTGTCGCGCTCGACCTGGACCAGTTCCTGCAGCTTGTTGCGCGCGCCGCTGATGGTGAAGCCCTGGTCGTACAGCAGATCGCGGATGCGGCGGATCATCAGCACCTCATGGTGCTGGTAGTAACGGCGGTTGCCGCGCCGCTTCATGGGCCGCAACTGTGTGAACTCCTGCTCCCAATACCGTAGCACGTGCGGCTTGACGCCACACAGGTCGCCGACCTCACCGATGGTGAAGTAGCGTTTGGCGGGAATGGGAGGGAGGGATTTCTCCATTGAAATCAATATGGTACGCGCGAAACCTGCAAGGTTACTCTAAGTCGGCTTGCGGTGTAAAGACTCATCTGGCCCGTTCCGCAGAATTGACGCAAGTGTTGCTTTAGTTCACACCGGCGCCGGCAGGTCACCCTGGATCTGTTCTTTGAGCTTGTGGCTGGCATGAAAGGTCACCACGCGGCGCGCCTGGATCGGGATCGCCTCGCCGGTGCGCGGATTGCGCCCGGGACGCGGAGCCTTGGTGCGAATCTGGAAATTGCCAAAACCGGAGATCTTGACGTCCGTGCCCTCGACCAGGCTGTCGGCCATCAGGTTGAAAAACGCGTCGATCATGTCCTTGGATTCGCGCTTGTTCAGCCCGATCTGCTCGAACAGCAACTCCCCAAGCTGCGCCTTGGTCAAGGCCGGGGTCTCAAGGCTATCGACTTCAAATTCCATGATGTTTTTTTCCTGGACTTCTTGTTATGGTTTTCAAAGACGGGGTCAGGCCCGCAGGCGGGCACCAAACTGGCTGATCAGCCGCGCAATGATGGCCTGCACCTGCGCCTCGATCTGCTCGTCGGCGAGTGTGGCCTCGTTGCTGTTGAGGGTCAAGCGCACCGCCAGGCTTTTCTCGCCCTCGTTCATGCCGCCGCCGGACTGTTTGGGGCGGTATACGTCGAACAGGGTGGCACCGCGCAGCAAGCCACCCGTTGCGGCGGCGTAGATGGCCTCGATGAGCGCGGTGTGTGTCACCTTCTCTGGCACGATCACGGCAATGTCGCGCACCACGGCCTGGTATTTGGCCACCGGCTTGAACACGGGCACCTCACGCGCCAGCACGGCATCGAGCGCCAGCTCGAACAGGACGGGCGCCTGCGCCAGGTTGTAGCCCTGGCGCCATTTCGGGTGCAGCTCGCCGACAAAACCGATGGTCTCGCCATTCACCCGCACCCGGGCGCAGCGGCCCGGATGCAGGGCCGGATGCTCTGAGGGCTCGAAGGTCGCGCGCCGTGGCGCCAACAGCGCTTCGATATCGCCTTTGACGTCGAAAAAATCGACGCCCTGCTCTTTGCGGCCCCATTGCAGCGCGTCGGCGCCGCCGTAAGCCAGCGCCGCCACGCGCATGGGCTGGTCGAAACCTTCGACGGTGGTGTCCGTGCTCTTGACCGATGCGTCGCGCAAAAACACGCGGCCCACCTCAAACACGCGCACCCGCTCCGCCTTGCGATCCAGGTTGAACTTCAAAACTTGTAGCAGGGAGCCCAGCAAGGACGAGCGCATGACGCTCATCTGGCTTGCAATCGGATTCAGCAGCTTGATCGGATTCGGGTTGCCGGCCAGCTCGTGTTCCCAGCGCTCTTCGACGAAGCTGAAGTTGATGGTCTCCTGGTAGCCCAGCCCCGCCAGCGCACGGCGGACCGCGTAAGGGCTGCGCTGTGCCTCCAGGCGGACGCGGGCCGTGATCGGTGCCAGCGGCGGCGTGGTGGGCAGGTTGTTGTAGCCAACCATGCGCGCAACCTCTTCGATCAGGTCTTCCTCGATCTGCAGATCGAAGCGATACGAGGGCGGCGTCACGGTGAGCGTGCCCTCGCCTGCCACGACCGGCAGCCCCAGGCGCTTCAGTGCATCGGCGCACTGCGCCTGCTCAAGCGGCATGCCGAGGATCTTGGCGGCGCGCGCCACGCGCAGCGTCACGGGCGACGGTGGGGGCAGATTGACCTGCGCATCATCAATGGGGCCGGCCTCGCCGCCGCAGATGTCGATGATCAGCTGCGTGATGCGCTCGAGGTGCTCCACCGTCAGGCCCGGGTCCACACCGCGCTCGAAGCGATGCCCGGCCTCGGTCGAGAAGTTGTAGCGGCGCGAGCGCCCGGCCACCGCCTTGGGCCACCAGAAGGCGGCTTCCACATACACATTGCGGGTGTCGTCGGACACGGCCGTGGCGTCGCCGCCCATGATGCCGGCGAGCGACTCGGGCTGCAGGTCGTCGGCGATCACGCCGACCTTGTCGTCCACGGTCACGGTGCTGCCGTTCAGCAGCTTGAGCTGCTCGCCGGGCCGGCCCCAGCGCACATCGAGCCCGCCATGGATTTTGTCCAGATCGAAGATGTGCGTCGGGCGGCTGAACTCGAACAGCACGTAATTGGAAATGTCGACCAGGGCCGTCACGCTGCGCTGGCCGCAACGCGCCAGACGGTCCACCATCCAGGCCGGCGTGGCGGCTTGGGTATTGACATTGCGCACGATGCGACCCGAGAAGCGGCCGCATAAATCGGGCGCGCTGATCTTGACGGGCAGCTTGTCGGGATGACGCACCGGCACGGGCGGGAAGGTCGGGGTCTTGAGCGGCGCGCCGGTCAGCGCCGACACTTCACGCGCCACGCCGTAGATACTCAGGCAATGCGCCAGATTGGGCGTGAGCTTGAGCGTGAACAGCGTGTCGTCGAGGTCCAGGTGCTGGCGGATGTCCTGGCCCACGGTCGCGCTCGCGGCCAGTTCCAGCAGGCCGCCATGGTCCTCCGACAGCTTGAGTTCGCGCGCCGAGCACAGCATGCCCTGGCTTTCCACGCCGCGCAGCTTGCTTGCCCGGATCACAAAGGGTTTGCCGTCTTCGCCGGGCGGCAACTCGGCCCCCACCAGCGCGCACGGCACCTTGATGCCGACACGCGCATTGGGCGCACCGCAAACGATGTTCAGCAGCGCACCCTGCCCCACATCGACCTGGCACACGCGCAGGCGATCGGCATCGGGGTGCTGCACCGCTTCCCTGATCTCGCCCACCACGATTTTGGTGAACGGCGGCGCGACGGGCCTCAGTTCCTCCACCTCGAGCCCGGCCATGGTCAGGGTCTCGGCCAGTTGCTGTGTGGTGAGCGGCGGGTTGCAGAACTCGCGCAGCCAGGATTCCGGGAATTGCATCTTGGGGTTCCCTTGTTGTTATTGAAATTGCGACAGGAAACGAATGTCGCCGTCAAAGAACAGGCGCAGGTCGTTCACGCCATAGCGCAGCATGGTCAGTCGGTCCGGCCCCATGCCGAAGGCAAAGCCGATGTAGCGCTCGGGGTCCAGCCCCATGTTGCGCACCACGTTCGGGTGCACCTGGCCGGAGCCCGCGACTTCGAGCCAGCGCCCGGCCAGCGGACCCTGCTGGAACTGGATGTCGATCTCGGCGCTGGGTTCGGTGAACGGAAAAAAGCTGGGGCGGAAACGCAGCACCAGATCCTCGCTCTCGAAGAAGGTGCGGCAAAAGTCCGTGAACACGACCTTGAGGTCCTTGAAGCTCACGTTCTCGCCAATCCACAGGCCTTCGCACTGGTGGAACATCGGCGAATGGGTGGCGTCAGAGTCCACACGGTAGGTGCGGCCCGGCGCAATGACGCGAACCTCGGGCATACGACCGCCGGCCTCGATCAGCGCGCGGTGCTTTTTGACATGCTGCACCGCGTAGCGGATCTGCATCGGGCTGGTGTGCGTGCGCAGCAGATTCGGCGCCGCTTCGGTGCCGCCTTCGACATAAAAGGTGTCATGCATGGAGCGCGCCGGATGGTCCTCGGGCGTGTTCAGCGCCGTGAAGTTGAACCAGTCGGATTCGATTTCGGGGCCTTGCGCCACATCGAAGCCCATGGAGCCGAAGATCGCCTCGATGCGCTCCAGCGTCAGCGACACCGGATGCAGACCGCCGGGCCCGCGCTGGCGCCCCGGCAGGCTCACGTCCAGCGCCTCGGCCTTGAGCTGCGCCTGCAGCTCGGCATCCAGCAGTGCCTGGCGCCGCGCGCTCAAGGCCGCCTCGATCGCCTGCTTGGCCAGGTTGATGGCCGCGCCGCGTGACTTTTTCTCGTCCACGCCCAGCGCCGCCATGCCCTTCATCAGCTCGGTGATGCGCCCGGATTTGCCCAGAAACCGGGCCTTGGCGTTTTCCAGGTCGGCCGGGGTGGTGGCCTGCGCGAAGCCGGCTTTGGCGCTCTCGACTAATGCATCCAACTCGTTCATAAATTCTCTTGTCAATGAAAAAGGGCCAGTGCCTTTTCAAGCTCCAGCCCTTGTTTCCGTTGCCCTGGAAGCTATCAAAGCGATAGCAACCCCGCGTGAACTCAAGCAGCCAGCTTGGCCTTGACCTGCTCCACGATGTTGGCAAAAGCGGCCTTGTCGTGCACCGCGATGTCGGCCAGCATCTTGCGGTCGACTTCGATCGCGGCCTTTTTCAGGCCGTTGGCGAACTGGCTGTAGGTCAGGCCGCATTCACGCGCAGCGGCGTTGATACGGGCGATCCAGAGCTGACGGAACACCCGCTTGCGGGTGCGACGGTCGCGGTAGGCATATTGCCCGGCCTTCATCACCGCTTCTTTGGCGATGCGGAAGACATTGCCGCGGCGGCCGCGGAAACCCTTGGCAAGGGTCAGAACTTTTTTGTGGCGGGCGCGAGCCGTTACACCACGTTTGACGCGAGGCATGTGAGTACTCCTTGTTCGTCGTTGGTTAAATGCCAGTGCCTGGCAGCATCTGTGCCATGTGACCCATATTGGTCTCATGCACCGCGATGGAACCCCGCAGATGGCGTTTGTTCTTGGTGGTCTTCTTGGTCAGGATGTGACGCTTGAAGGCTTGACCGCGCTTGACGGTGCCACCGGGACGAACGCGGAAACGCTTTTTCGCGCCGCTCTTGGTCTTCATTTTGGGCATGTGAATGCTCCTTCTTCGTTGTGCTCGTGAGGCGTCTGCAAACCGATCGCAGACTTGTTGGCCCCGAGCCACTTTTTGTGGCGAGTGTGAAGTCACCACTTTTGGCAACTCACCGGTGACCAGACCGGCAAGCCGCAAATCCCTTACGTCGACGCCGTCTGCGGCGCCGCTACCGGCTGCTGCTGCGTGGCAGCGGGCTGTGCCGGCGCCTCTGCTGCCGGCTTTGCCACTGCCTTCTTCTTGGCCGGCGCGATCATCATGATCATCTGGCGCCCTTCGAGCTTGGGAAACTGCTCGACCACGATCAGATCCACCAACTCGTTGCGAATGCGCTGCAACAGCGCCATGCCGATATCCTGGTGCGTGATCTCGCGGCCGCGAAAGCGCAGCGTGATCTTGCATTTATCGCCTTCCGCCAGGAAGCGCCGGATGTTGCGCATCTTGATGTTGTAGTCGCCATCGTCGGTGCCGGGGCGGAATTTGATTTCCTTGATCTCGATGACCGTCTGCTTGGCCTTCGCGTCTGCCGCCTTCTTCTGTTCCTGATATTTGAACTTGCCGTAGTCCATCAAACGACAGACCGGCGGGTTCGCCGTGGCCACAATTTCAACCAGATCCACGTCCAGCTCGCCCGCCATGCGCAGCGCTTCCATCAGGCTGACGATGCCCAGCGGCTCGTTCTCGGGCCCGGACAGACGGACTTCCGGGGCCATGATTTCACGGTTCAGGCGGTGTTTGCGCTCTTCGCGGTGGCGACGATCACGAAATTCGGTAGCGATAGTTCAAATCCTTCAAATCATTTGCTACAAAGAATGTAGCTAACACCGTACAGTCCACGCGGACAAGCGGCTGTTTTTATTCAAATCAGCCTTTGCACTTCTGCAAATCAACGCTTGTTGGCAATGTCACCGGCGATGCGTTGCGCGAACGCATCAAGGGACATCACGCCGAGGTCAGCATTGCCCCGGGCGCGCACTGCGACGGCACCTGCTGCCTTTTCCTTGTCGCCCACGACCAGGATGTAAGGCAGCTTTTGCATCGAATGCTCCCGTATTTTATACGTAATTTTCTCGTTGCGCAGATCCAGTTCGGCCCTAAGCCCTTGATTTTTCAGCGCTTTGACCACGTCGCGGGCATATTCGGCCTGCGCATCGGTGATATTGAGCACCGAAACCTGCACCGGCGCCAGCCAGGTGGGCAGCGCGCCGGCGTGTTCTTCGATCAGGATGCCGATGAAGCGCTCCAGGCTGCCGACGATGGCCCGGTGCAGCATGACGGGCCGATGCCGCGCGCCGTCCTCGCCCACATATTCGGCGTCCAGCCGCTCGGGCATGGAGAAATCGACCTGCATGGTGCCGCATTGCCACTGGCGGCCAATCGCGTCTTTCAGCGTGTATTCGATCTTCGGGCCGTAGAAGGCGCCCTCGCCCGGAGAAATCTCGAAGTCGCAGCCCGAGGCGCGCAGGCACTCGATCAGCGCGTGCTCGGCCTTGTCCCAGACCTCGTCGAAGCCGATGCGCTGTTCGGGCCGCGTGGCCACCTTGTAGATGATGTTCTTGAAGCCGAAGTCCGCGTAGACCTTTTGCAAGAGTGTGGTGTAGGCGACGCACTCCGGCAGGATCTGGTCTTCGGTGCAGAAAATGTGGCCGTCGTCCTGCGTGAAGCCGCGCACACGCATGATGCCGTGCAGGCCGCCCGAGGGCTCGTTGCGGTGGCACTGGCCGAATTCGCCATAGCGCAGCGGCAGGTCGCGGTAGCTCTTGATGCCCTGCTTGAAGATCAGGATGTGGCCCGGGCAGTTCATCGGCTTGAGCGCATATTCGCGCTTTTCCGATTCCGTCACGAACATGTTCTCGCGGTACTTGTCCCAGTGGCCGGTTTTTTCCCACAGGCTCTTGTCGAGCAGTTGCGGGCCCTTGACCTCCTGGTAGCCGTTGTCCTGGTAGACGCGGCGCATGTACTGCTCGACGCCCTGCCACACCGTCCAGCCCTTGGGGTGCCAGAACACCAGGCCCGGCGCATGGTCGTCCACATGGAACAGGTCGAGTTCGCGGCCCAGCTTGCGATGGTCGCGCTTCTCGGCCTCCTCCAGCATCGTGAGGTACTGCTGCAGTTCGTCCTTGGTGGCCCAGGCCGTGCCGTAGATGCGCTGCAACATCTCGTTGCGGTGATCGCCGCGCCAGTAGGCGCCGGCCACCTTCATGAGCTTGAAAAACCTGAGCTTGCCGGTGCTCGGCACGTGCGGGCCGCGGCACAGGTCCTCGAAGCTGCCTTCGCGGTACAGCGACACGTCCTCGCCGGCCGGAATGCTGGCGATGATCTCGGCCTTGTAGTGCTCGCCCAGGCTCTTGAAGTAGGCCACCGCCTCGTCGCGCGGCAGCACGCGGCGCGTCACGGGCTCGTCCCTGGCGGCGAGTTGCGCCATGCGCTTTTCGATCGCCGCCAGGTCGTCGAGCGTGAAGGGGCGCTTGTACGAGAAGTCATAGAAGAAACCGTTCTCGATCACCGGGCCGATGGTGACCTGCGCCTCGGGAAACAGCTCCTTCACGGCATAGGCCAGCAAGTGGGCGGTCGAGTGGCGGATCACCTCCAGCCCATCGGCATCCTTGGCTGTGATGATGGACAGCGCAGCATCCTTGTCCAGGCGGTAGCTGGTATCCACCACCTTGCCATCGACCTTGCCGGCCAGCGCGGCCTTGGCCAGCCCGGCGCCGATCGAGGCCGCCACTTCGGCCACCGTCACCGGGCCGGGAAAGTCGCGTTGGGAGCCGTCGGGGAGCGTGATCTGAATCATGATGTTTGAACTTGTAAAAAATAAAGCGCGGGCCATGCCGCGCTTTACTACGAATTTTATAGCTGAATGCGCCCAAGGCGCGCGGACTAGCGACCTTTTTGGCCTGTAAACCTCGTCGGTGTAGTTCGCGGTGTCATAACCGGGGTGCCTTTCTCGCTCTTGTCGGGTTGGCTGCTCGCCTGTTTATTCAGTTGCAATTTTAACCTGTTGTCAGGCAGGGGGCTGTGGACGGCTGTTAGTATCGCCCGCTATGCGTAAATCCGCCATCCCCGTTCTTGCGGTGCTGACGCTGGCCCTGGCCGGCTGCAGCAGCGCACCGCCGAGGCCCGACGTGGCAGCGCTCTCGCCCTCAACGACTCAGCCGGCGCGGGCACTGGCCGCAACGCCACTCACCGCGGGCAACGACAGGTCCGATGCCGCCGCAATGGCCGACGTACCAGCGGCGCCCGTTATGACCCCGACGGCGCAGCGTGGCCTGGCGAGTTGGTATGGTTCCGGCTTCCACGGCCGGCGCACCGCTTCGGGCGAACGCTTCGACATGCATGCGCTGACCGCGGCCCACCCCAAACTCCCGCTGGGCAGCTACGCCCGTGTAACGCTGCTGAGCAGCGGCAAGAGTGTGGTGGTGCGCATCACCGACCGCGGCCCGCACGCGGCGCACCGCGTCATCGACCTGAGCCGGGCTGCTGCCGTTCAGCTCGGGCTGCTCAAGCGCGGCGTGGGCGAGGTCGCGGTGCAACAGGTCGCCCCGCCCGATCAGGTCGCCCTGGCCGGCCAAGCCAATTCGGCCGAGTAAGCGGGTGCGCAAAAAGCCCGGTACCTTGCGACACCGGGCTTGATGAGCCCGCCGACGAATCGGCGGGCGGTGCGCCAAAGACGCTCAGTGGAACTGCTCTTCCTCGGTGGAGCCGGTCAGCGCCGTCACATTGGATTTGCCGCCCTGGATGGTGGTGGTCACGTCGTCGAAATAACCGGTGCCGACTTCCTGCTGGTGTGACACGAAGGTGTAGCCGCGTTCGCGCGCTGCGAACTCGGGCTCCTGCACTTTCTCGATATAGGCCGTCATGCCGCGCGCCACGTAGTCCTGAGCCAGATCGAACATGTTGTACCACATGTTGTGAATGCCCGCGAGCGTGATGAACTGGTACTTGTAGCCCATCGCGCCGAGCTCTTTCTGGAACCTGGCGATGGTCGCGTCGTCCAGGTTTTTCTTCCAGTTGAACGACGGCGAGCAGTTGTAGGCCAGCATCTTGCCGGGGTGCACCTTGTGCACGGCGTCGGCAAACTTCTTGGCAAAGGCCAGGTCGGGCGTGCCGGTTTCGCACCACACCAGGTCGGCATAGTGGGCGTAAGCAATGGCGCGCGAGATGGCCTGGTCGATGCCCTTTTTGGTCTTGTAAAAACCTTCGGCCGTGCGCTCGCCAGTGAGGAACGGCTTGTCGTTCTCGTCGTAGTCGCTGGTCAGCAGGTCGGCCGCTTCGGCGTCGGTGCGGGCGATCACCAGGGTCGGCACGCCGCTCACGTCGGCCGCCATGCGCGCGGCGATGAGTTTTTGCACCGCTTCGTTGGTCGGCACCAGCACCTTGCCGCCCATGTGGCCGCATTTTTTCACCGAGGCGAGCTGGTCTTCGAAGTGCACGCCGGCGGCACCGGCCTTGATCATCGCCTTCATCAGCTCGAAGGCGTTCAGCACGCCGCCGAAACCGGCTTCGGCATCGGCCACGATGGGCGCGAAGTTGTCGATATAGCCCTTGTCGCCCGCATCGATGCCCTTGGCGTGCTGGATCTCGTCGGCGCGGCGGAAGGTGTTGTTGATGCGCTCGACCACGGTCGGCACCGAGTCCACCGGGTACAGCGACTGATCGGGGTACATGGCGGCGTAGGAGTTATTGTCGGCGGCGACTTGCCAGCCCGACAGGTAGATGGCCTTGATGCCGGCCTTGACCTGCTGCATCGCCTGGCCGCCGGTGAGCGCGCCCAGGCAGTTGACGTAGGCCTCGGTGTTCACCAGATCCCACAGCTTTTCGGCACCGCGGCGGGCCAGCGTGTGCTCGATCGGGAACGAGCCACGCAAACGCACGACCTCGGCGGCGCTGTAGCCGCGCTTGATGCCTTTCCAGCGCGGATTGGTGGCCCAGTCTTTTTCGAGGGCGGCGGCTTGTTGTTCGCGGCTCAGTTGTTCGGTCAGGGATTGCGGCATGGATCTCTCCGTTGGTTGATTGAAAAAGTGGCGCCATCGGTGCCGGGGCATAGCGATGTCGGTGCACCGATTCTAAGTCTTGTACAAGACTAAATTCACTCTTATGTCTTATAGAAGACATAAAATTATTTACAATTAAATCAATAACTTGTAATCACAAATCCACAATACAAAAATCGAATTCTCATATTGAGAAATTATTTTGCAACGCAGCAATTTCATAATTTGCATTGTGAAATGGAATTTGCGATATATGAAAAACGATCTGCGGCTAAAGCCCGCGGCCTGATGCTGTTTGATCCACACCAGTCGCTCGCCGGCGATGCACACTGGCCACGGCGCGGGCAGCGCGCACTCGGGCATGATGGCAAGCGTCTGCGTTATTTGAAGTTCCAAGCCCTTGCGCCCCGCCCATCGTCCGCCCCACCGTGTCCTCGCCTACGGCTGCCTCGCGCTGAGCATGTCGCTGGTGGGGAGCTATGTCGCCCTGTCCAAGCCGCTGGTCGCCGCCCTGCCGGTATTCCTGCTGGGCTGGCTGCGCTTTGGCATCGGCGCCCTGGCCATGCCGCACTGGCTCAGGAAACCACCGGACGAGCCGCCGTTCACGGCGCAGACCCGCGGGCTGCTTTTCCTGGAATCGTTCCTGGGCAACTTCATGTTCACTATCTGCATGCTGTACGGCGTGAGCATGACCAGCGCCGTGTCGGCCGGCGTCATCATGGCGTCGATTCCGGCGGCCGTTGCGCTGATGAGCTGGGCCTTCCTGCGCGAGCACATCGGAGCGCGCATCTGGGCGGCCGTAGCCTGCGCCGCGCTCGGCATCGGTTTGCTCGCACTATCGAAACAGGAGCATCTTGCGCCCGCCACGCAAGGGCTGCAGGCTCATTTGACTGACAGCAAGGCGTGGCTCGGCAACCTGCTGATCGTCGGCGCCGTGTTGTGCGAAGCCGCCTACGCGGTGATCGGCAAGAAGCTCACCGGCGCGCTGGGCCCCAAGCGCATCACCTCGCTCATCAACCTGTGGGGCTTTGCGCTGATGACGCCGATAGGCCTGTACCAGGCCCTGCACTTCGACTTCGGCGCGGTCCACGCAGGCATCTGGCTGCTGCTGGTGTTCTACGCGCTGGCGGCCAGCGTGTGCACCGTCTGGCTGTGGATGACCGGCCTCAACGGCGTGCCCGCCGCGCTGGGCGGTGTCTTCACCGTGATGCTGCCGATCTCGGCCGCACTGGTCGGCGTGCTGGTGCTGGGCGAGAGCCTGAGCCGCGTGCAACTGCTGGCCTTCGCGATAGCACTGGTCGGCGTGGTGCTGGCGACGCTGCCCACACGGCAGCAAATCAAAGCGGCGAACGCAGCGAAGGGCCGCCCCGAGCAAGTTCAGCCCCCTCGGGGGGCAGCGTAGTACGCGCAGCGACAAGCGTGGGGGCAGCTCAGGCAAGCGCAGTGGCGCTGACCACGATGCCGTCTTCGTCGGCATAGAGCCAGTCGCCGGGCCGCACCCAGACGCCCTGGAGCTGCACCACCACATCGCGCTGGCCCTCATTGCGCTTTTCGGTCGGCAGCGGGATGGCGGCGAGCGCCCGGATGCCGATCTGATGCGCCGCGAGCTCCATCACGTCGCGCACGCAGCCATCGATCACCACGCCGGCCCAGCCGTTTTTGGCCGCGGCGGCGCCCAGGTTGCCGCCCAGCAGCGCGCGGCGCAGCGAGCCCCCGCCGTCGACCACCAGCACCCGGCCGTCGCCCGCGGAATCGACCGCTGCCTTGACCAGCGAGTTGTCTTCGAAGCATTTGATGGTGATCGCCGGGCCGCTGAACCTGCGCACCGCACCGAAGTCGCGAAACACGGGCGGCAGCACCCGGAAATTGCCTGACGCATCGCCCTTGTGGGCATCGCACAGATCACAGGTGGCTGGGGAAGAGGTCATTTTGACGGGCCTTTTTGAGCGTTGAATGGAGCGAATTTTGGCGGTGCATCCAGTGCGCTGGAGCAGTCCACTTTGGCAAGGATACGAAATTTCGCGCGCCACAGAGGAGAAACCGCCTGAAAACCTGCAATGAAAAAACAACACGCCCTAGGGGAAAAACAGCTTTTTCCCTATGAAACTGGCTTTTTCTCCAGTAGCATCCGATTTGCCAGTGGAGAAGCAGTTTTTCGCTGGTGATTAATCAACTTCAAGAAGGACAATCAATCATGGCAACTGCGAAAAAAGCGCCGGCTAAAAAAGCGCCGGCAAAGAAGGCCGCTCCGGCCAAGAAAGCGGCGCCTGCGAAAAAAGCAGCGCCGGCGAAGAAAGTAGCCGCCAAGGCACCCGCCAAGAAGGCAGCCCCGGCCAAGAAGGTTGCAGCAAAAAAAGCGCCCGCCAAAAAGCGCACGCCCAACCCTGCGTTCATGAAGGCCCTGACCCCCAGCGCCGCGCTGGCCGCCGTGGTCGGTGCACTGCCCCTGCCCCGCACCGAGGTGGTGAGCAAGCTGTGGGTCTACATCAAGAAGAACAAGCTGCAGGATGCGGTCAACAAGCGCATGATCAACGCCGACGCGAAGCTGAAGGAAATCTTCGGCAAGGCACAGGTGTCGATGTTCGAGATGGCCGGCCTGATCGGCAAGCACCTCAAGTAAGCACGCCAATCCAGCAGTGGATGATTGCTACAAAAAAGGCCGGCGCAAGCCGGCCTTTTGCATTGCGGTTATCGATGGGCCAGCGCCCTTACGGCGGCGGCGTCAGTCAGTTGGGCGCCTAGCCTGGCGAGGAAATCCACCGCGAACGCGGCCATCGGTGAGTGGCTGCGCCCCTTGAGCGAGACGACGCCCATTTCAGAAAATATCGGCGCCAGGCCGCTCACGGCAAGGCGCACCAACTGGCCGCTCGCGACCTCCGCTCGCGCGCCCGCGTCGGGGCACGCGAGCACCGTGTCGGTGCTCATGGCCACCGATTTGAGCAGCGTCAAATCGTCGCACTCCACCGCCAGCGGCAAGCGCACGCCCTCTGCCAGGCCCATCAAGCGCCCGAAACTTTCGCGCACCTCCTCGGGCGCGCGCACGCTGGCCAGCCCATAGGGCAACAGCGCCGCCACCTTGAGGCGGCGAAGCGCCGCCAGGGGATGCCCGCGGCGCACATAAAAGCCGGCCGATTGCCGGCTGATGCAGGTCACGGAAAAATCGGCCGCGGCCTGAATGTTGCGCACGTCGGCCACATAGAAGTCCAGTTCCTCGGCGCGCAAATGCTCTGCCAGGTACTTCGCGTTGTTCACTTCGACCCGGGTGTTGACGCCCGCAAAACGGGTGCGCAGTTCGGTGAGCAGCTGCGGCAGCAGGGTGGCCGCCGGATAGGGCCCGACGCCAAAGGCGACGTCGCCAATCAGGCGCTCGCGGTACAGGCTCAGGTCGCGCTCCAGGCAGCGGCTGTCGAACAGCAGCTTGCGCGCGCGCTCGACGACAAACGCGCCGGCGTCGGTGCAGGTCACTTCGAGGGTGCCGCGGTCGAACAGCTTCAAGCCCATTTCGTCCTCGGCCGCCTGCACGCTCCGGCTGAACGCCGGCTGGCTCAAATGGCATTGGGCGGCCGCGCGGCCGAAGTTGCGCGTGTCGGCCAGGGCCACCAGGTGTTTGAGTCTTTTCAAGTCCACAGGCCGCTCCACCGGGTTCGCTCAATCATGCGCCGACTGCATTGATTTTTCAATCCAAATGCATTGGACGGATACCGCAGCCGCTTTCACAATCGGGCTTCCTACAAGGAGACAAGCACCGTGAATGTCCTGCAAAACCTGATCCTGGCCGCCATCATGCTCGGCTTCGCCGGCATCGAATTCCTGAGTGAGATCCACAAGAAGTACCGCGCTACCGCGGATGACGGCAAGCTCGAACTGTTCATGCTCCTCAGCCTGGTGGCGATCCTGCAGCCGCTGATTTTTGCCGTCACGGGCGCCTTGGCGCACCGGTGGTTTCCCGGTGAGCAGAACGCGCTGGCCTATCTGCCATGGTGGGGCATGGCCGGCATCCTGCTGGTGGCGGACGACCTGACCCAGTACTGGTGGCACCGCGTCTCGCACACGCCGCTCCTGTGGCCGCTGCACCGGGCGCACCATTCGGCGCATTACATGAGCATGCGCATCACCTACCGCAACAACTTCTTCTACTACGCGATGATGCCGGGGCTGTGGGTGTCGGGCGTGCTGATTTACCTGGGCTTCGCCAACGTCTACATGGTGTACATAATTTTGAAGCTGACGGTGATTGTCGGCGCCCACAGCGCCGTGCCGTGGGACCGGCCGCTGTACAAAATCAAGGCATTGAGTCCGCTGATGTGGCTGGTCGAGCGCACCGTCTCGACGCCGGCGACGCACTGGGCGCATCACGCCATCACGAATCACGACGGCATCGGCCACTACAAGGGCAACTTCGGCAACCTGCTGTTCGTCTGGGACATGCTGTTTGGCACGGCGCACATCACGCGCCAATACCCGGCGCAGGTGGGCCTGCGGGACGACGAGCTGTTCGGCAAGGAGCGCTGGTTTACCGAGATGTTCTACCCGCTCGTCAATTCCAAACGGGAACACTCGGCGCTGGTGCCAAACGGCCAGATTTACGACGAGCCCGACAATGCCCAGGAATTACCGTCTGCAGCCCTTACCAGATAAGCACCTGAAGCTATTATTTTTGTAGCGACGCACGGGTGATGCTGCTCAGGGTGGCGCGCGTGGTAATCACTTCCGGGTCCAGCATGACCTCGATCAGCGTGCCCTCCCGGCGCGCCAGCGCGGCCAGCAACTCGGCCTCGAACTGCGCCGTGCGCGTGATGCGCACACCAAAGTAGCCATAGGCCCGCGCCAGTGCGGCGAAGTCGGGATTGTGCAGCTGCGAGCCGCTCACGTGCCGCGGGTATTCTTTTTCCTGGTGCATGCGGATGGTGCCGTACATGCCGTTGTTGAGCAGCACGATGATGGTTTTGGCGCCGTGCTGCACGGCCGTGGCCAGCTCCTGGCCGTTCATCAGGAAGTCGCCGTCGCCGGCCATGGTGAGCACCACCCGCCCGGTGGTGATGGCCGCGGCAATGCCGGCCGGCACGCCGTAGCCCATGGCGCCCAGCGTGGGCGCCAGCTGGGTCTTGAGGCCGCTGGCCAGCCCATAGTGCCTGAAGAAGCGGTGCACCCAGCTGGCAAAGTTACCGGCGCCGTTGGTCAGCACCGCGTCCGGCGGCAAGTGCTGCTGCAGCAGGCCGACGATGGCGGGCATGTCGATGTCGCCCGGCAGCGGCTGCGGTTCGAGGTTGGCCAGGTAATCGGCGTGGCAGGCCTGCGTCCAGGCTTGCCACGGCGTTGCGGCGGGCGCGGCCAGGCCGTCCAGGCTGAGTGCGGCCGCGTTCATGGTGGCGTTGATGGCCAGGTCAGCCTGGTACACGCGGCCCAGCTCCTCGGCGCTGGCGTGGATGTGCACCAGCTTTTGCTTCGGCAGCGGTGCTTCGATCAGCGCGTAGCCGGCGGTGGTGGCCTCGCCCAATCGCGGCCCGATCGCGAGGATCAAGTCACTGCCCTTCACGCGCGCCGCGAGTTGCGGGTTGATGCCCAGGCCCACGTCGCCCGCGTAAAGCGCGTGGTGGTTGTCGAAGGTGTCCTGAAAGCGAAAAGCATTGGCCACCGGCAACTGCCAGCGCTCGGCAAAGCGCTGCAGCGCCTGCGCCGACGGCGGTGTCCAGCCGCTGCCGCCCGCAATGATCAGCGGCCGCTCTGCTTTCAATAGCAGCTCGCGCATTCGCTGCAAGGGCCCGGGGCCGACAAAGGTCTGAACCGGCTCGACGCGCGGGAGCGGCGCGGCGTCCACGGTCTGGGTCAGCATGTCTTCGGGCAGCACGAGCACCACGGGGCCCGGGCGGCCGTTCATGGCGGTGGCAAAGGCGCGCGCCACGTATTCGGGAATGCGCCGCGCGTCGTCGATGCGCTCCACCCGTTTCGCCAGCGGGCCGAAGAAGCTGAAGTAGTTGACCTCCTGGAACGCCTCGCGGTCGCGCGCCCCGGCCGCCACATCGCCGACCAGCAGCACCATCGGCGTGGAGTCCTGGAACGCGGCGTGCACGCCGATGGAGGCGTTGGTGGCCCCCGGTCCGCGCGTCACAAAACAAATGCCCGGGCGGCCGGTCAGCTTGCCTTGCGCTTCGGCCATGAAGGCGGCGCCGCCCTCCTGGCGGCAGATCACGAATTGGATGCGATCCTGCCTGGCATGAAATCCGTCGAGCACGGCGAGATAGCTCTCGCCCGGCACGCCAAAGGCGAATTCGGTGCCCTGCGCGATCAGGCACTCGACCAGCAGGTGTCCGGCCAGTTGTTGGGTCATGCTTAACTCGTGGAAATGGTTGGTGAAACGATGCTGTTTTGATTATCCCTGCTGGCCGTCACGGCACCAATGCCGGAAGTTCTGGAAACTTCGTATTGCCAATCTAATTCACCGTATGGTTAAATCTGGAGGCATGACGCCCCCTAAAACCCCCTCCCCCGTATTGCCGCGCTCGCGCGACGCCGACCGCTCGCAACTCGCCATTCTGGCCGCCGCGCGCGAGGAGTTTTCCGAGCACGGTTTCGCGGGCGGGCGGATCGACCGGATCGCCGAGCGGGCCGACATGAACAAGCGGCTGATCTACTACTATTTCGGCAACAAGGACGACCTGTTCCTGGCCGTGCTCGAAGGCACCTACGCCGACATCCGCGCGGCCGAACAGAAGCTGCACCTCACCGAAATCGATCCGGTGGAGGCGATCCGCCAGCTGGTCTCCTTTACCTGGCACTACCACCTCGACCACCCCGAGTTCATCAGCCTGCTCAGCAGCGAAAACCTGCAGCGCGCGGAACACCTGAAACGCTCGTCGCGCATTCAGGAAATGAATTCCCCGCTGGTGCAGCTGCTCGACGCCGTGCTCGAGCGCGGACGCCGCGACGGCCTGTTCCGCGCCGGCATCGACCCGGTCCAGCTCTACATCTCGATCGCGTCGCTGTGCTACTTCTACCTGTCGAACAACCACACGCTGTCCGCCATCTTCGGGCGCGATCTGCGCGCGCCCAAGGCGCTCGCGCAGCGGCTCTCGCACATGACCGAGCTGGTGCTCGGCTACGCCCTGCGCTAGTCGCGTACCGGGCCTGGCGGAAGCCCCGTATTTACCCTAGGCCCTGTTGACATCCGATTTGTTCGAACCAAATAATTCACCGATTAGTTACATACGATGGTCAATCACATGAACCGTTTGGAGACCCATTGATGCTGCGCAGACTCCTGCTGTCACCGGCCCTGAGGCCCTTTGCCCTGATCCTCATCCTGCTGGTGTTGTGGGACCTGGCGATCCGCCTGTTCAAGATCCCGGCCTACCTGATCCCGCAGCCCGAGCAGGTGGTGCAGCAACTCATCGCCCAGTGGAGCTACCTGCTCCAGGAAAGCTACAAGACCACGCTGGCCACGGTGGGCGGCTTCGGCCTGTCCATCCTGATCGGGATCCCGCTCGCGATGGTGATCGCCTACTCGCGTGTGGTGGAGTCGTTCGTCTATCCGCTGCTGGTGTTCTCGCAAAGCATCCCGAAGGTTGCGATCGCGCCGCTGTTCGTCGTGTGGTTCGGTTTCGGCATCTTCCCCAAGGTGATCTGTGCTTTCCTTCTGGGCTTCTTTCCGATCGTGGTGTCGACCGTCATGGGCTTCAAGTCGGTCGAGCCCGACATGCTCGACCTGGCGCGCTCCATGGGCGCCAGCCGCCTGCAGACCTTCTTCAAGATCAGCCTGCCGCAGGCGATGCCGGCGATCTTCAGCGGCCTGAAGGTGTCGGTCACGCTGGCCGTGGTCGGCGCGGTGGTCGGCGAATTCGTTGGCTCCAACTCCGGCATCGGCTACGTGCTGCAGGTGGCCAA
The DNA here is from genome assembly GCF_002002705.1 of Polaromonas sp. C04. Lineage (GTDB taxonomy): Bacteria > Pseudomonadota > Gammaproteobacteria > Burkholderiales > Burkholderiaceae_C > Rhodoferax_A. The sequence goes on from NZ_MUNS01000031.1 coordinate 45,306, forward strand.
CGGCAACTTTGACCTGCCGCTGATGTTCGCCGGACTTCTGGTGCTCTCGACCATCGGCGTGCTGCTGTTCCTGGTGGTCGACGTGGCCGAGCGCCTGATGATCCCGTGGCACGCCTCGCAGCGCCAGGTGTTCTGAGATTTCTCTTTCCGTCAACCCGTATTTCAATCCAAGGAGACAAACCGTGAAAAAACTCATCCCCAGCCTGCTCGCAGGCGCCGCCGCCCTGGCGTTCGCCGTGGCTCCGGTCCAGGCGCAGGCCCAGAACAAGCCCCGGGACAAGGTCACGCTGATGCTGAACTGGTACCTGTACAGCGAGCATGCGCCCTTCTTCCTGGGCAAGGAACGCGGCTTCTACGCCGACGAAGGCATCGACCTCGACATCCAGGAAGGCCGCGGCTCGGCCGTGACCGCGCAGGCCGTGGCGGCCAAGTCGGCCACCTTCGGCTACATCGACGTCACCACCATGATCAAGGCCGCCGCCAAGGGCGCGCCGCTCAAGTGCGTCGGCGTGCTGTTCCAGGTCAGCCCGATGTCGGTCATGGCCTTTACCGAGAAGAACATCAGGACACCCAAGGACATCATCGGCAAGACGATCGCCGTCACGCCCGGTGACTCGATGTCGCAAATGTGGCCGCTGTTCCTCAAGGTCAACCACATCCAGCCCGATCAGGTGAAGATCGTCTCGGGCGACGCCCAGACCAAGCTCAACGCCGTGATCAACAACCAGGCCGACATGCTGCTGGGCTACGTGATGGACCAGGCCATCAAGCTGCAGGACGCCACGGGCAAACCCGTCACACCCATCCGCTTCGCCGATTCCGGCGTGAACCAGATCAGCTCGGGCATCATCGTCAACAAGGACTTGCTGACCGAGAACCCTGACCTGGTCAAACGCTTCATGCTGGCCTCCACCAGGGCCGCGGAGGCCGCCGAGAAGAACCCCGAGGCCGCCGTGGATGCCATGCTCAAGGCCAAGCCCAAGGCTGGCGTGCGCGACACGCTGCTCGTGGGCCTGAAGCAGAGCATCGCGCTCTACCACACCAAGGACACCGCGCAGCAGCGTCCGTTCCGCGTGGCCATGAAAAACGTCAACGACTCGCTCGACCTGCTGGTGCAGTACGGTGGCATGGACCCCGCCACGCGCGGCAAGCCGGAAGACTACGTGACGCTCGACTTCCTGCCTCCCGCCAACGGACATTGAATCATCCGCAGCCAGCCTTCGTTCGCCCTCCCATCATGCCCAACGACACACTGATAGCAGCCCGCGGCGTCACCAAGGTCTACCAGACCAAGGACGGCCCGGTCGAATCCCTCAAGCCTCTGGATTTCTCCATCCGCGAAGGCGAATTCATCTCGGTCGTGGGTCCCTCGGGTTGCGGCAAGAGCACCCTGCTGAAAATGGTGGCGGGCCTGCTGCCGACGTCGGGCGGCATGCTGACCCTCGCCGGCAAGCCCATCAACGGGCCGCAGCGCGATGTGGGCATCGTGTTCCAGAGTGCGGTGCTGCTGGCCTGGCGCAGCGTGCTCGACAACATCCTGCTGCAGGCGGAAATGCGCCGCATGCCCATGCAGCAGGCGCGCGAAAAAGCCAGGCAACTCATGGCCATGACCGGCCTCGCAGGTTTCGAAGGCAAGTACCCGTGGCAGCTGTCGGGCGGCATGCAGCAGCGCGCCTCGATCTGCCGCGCGCTGCTGCACGACCCGGCCGTGTTGCTGATGGACGAGCCGTTCGGCGCACTCGACGCGATGACGCGCGAGAAGATGAACCTGGAGCTGCAGCGCATCTGGTCCCAGTCGAAGAAGACCGTGCTGCTGATCACGCACAGCATCCCCGAGGCGATCTTCCTGTCGGACCGCGTGATCGTGATGAGCGAGCGCCCGGGCTCGATTGCCGCCGTCTACGACATCGACCTGCCGCGCCAGCGCACGCTGGACATGATGGGCTCACCCGAGTTTTCCGAGTACGCGAAAAAGGTGCGCGCGCACTTTTATTCGCAAGGCATTCTCGACCACTAGACCACGACCAGATTTTTCAACCCGGACGCAGATGACGGCCATGGCAGCGCTTCGCTTTTTTATCGACGAGATCCGCTTTTTTGAACGCGACGTGGCGCTGCGCCTGCCGTTCCGCTTCGGGGTGGCCACGCTCACGTCATGCCCGCAGGTCCACGTGCAGGCGCGCATCCGGTTTGCCGACGGCAGCACCATGCCGGGCTGCGCCGCCGAGATGCTGGTGCCCAAGTGGTTCGACAAGAACCTGGCGCTGTCCAACGAAGACAACTTTGAGCAGCTACGCACGGCGCTCAAGCTCGCGCGCAGCGCCTACACCGCCGAGCCCGTCGCGCACACGGCGTGGGGCCACTTTGCCGCGCACTATGACGCGGTGCTTGCGGCCGGCGCACAGGCCGGCCTGAATCCGCTGGTGGCCAGCTACGGCCCGGCCCTGATCGACCGCGCCGTGCTCGACGCGCTGTGCCTGCACCTGCAATGCAGCTTCGCGCAGGCCATGGCAACCAATGCCGCGGGCATGGCGCCGCGCGACCTGGACGCCACGCGCGACCTCGCAAGCCTCGACATCGACGCCTTCCTGGCGCGCCGCTCGCCCGTGACGCAGATCGCCGCGCGCCACACCGTGGGCCTGCTCGACGCCATTGGTCAGGCCGACCGGCCCCTTGATGCGCCCGATGACGGCCTGCCCTGCACCTTGGCAGAAGTGGTGGCGCGCTACGGCCACCGCCACTTCAAGCTCAAGCTCGGCGGCAACGCCGCGGTCGACCTGGCGCGGCTGCGTGAAATTTCGAATCTCATCGGCGCGCGCGCGCAAGTCGTCACGCTCGACGGCAACGAACAGTACGCTGACGCGGCGGCCTTCGCCGACTTCCTGGACCGGTTCGAAGCCGCACCGGCGCTGGCGCCGCTGCGCGCCAGGGTGGTGTTCGTGGAGCAGCCGATCCGGCGCGAGCAGACGCTGCAATGCGATGTGTCGGCTCTGGCCCGGCGTATTCCACTGCTCGTGGACGAGTCCGACAGCACCCTGCGCTCCTTCGTGCAGGCGCGCGCCGCAGGCTACACCGGCATCTCCAGCAAGAGCTGCAAGGGCGTCTACAAGTCCATCCTCAACGCGGCCCGCTGCGCGCTCTGGAGCGCCGCCGAAGGCAAAACCTACTTCCAGTCGGGCGAGGACCTCACGATGCAGGCAGGCGTCGGCGTGCAGCAGGACCTCGCGCTGGTCGGCTGGCTCGGCCTGGCGCATGTGGAGCGCAACGGCCACCACTATGTCAACGGCATGGCAGCGCTGCCGGCGCAAGAGCAGCTCGCGTTCCAGACCGCGCACCCCGCGCTTTACGAAACCTCGGCCGGCGCGGTGCGTCTGCACATTCGCGACGGCCTGATCGACCTCCACTCACTCGCCTGCCCCGGCTTCGCCACTGCGAAACCCGGAGCCGGCATTTCCTGGGACGCCATGCGTTCCGCGTATTGATTCAAGAAAGGACTCCACCATGGCTACTCAACGACTCGGCCTCATCATGCACGGCGTCACCGGCCGCATGGGCATGAACCAGCACCTGATCCGCTCGATCTGCGCGATTCGCGCGCAGGGCGGCGTGACGCTGTCCAGCGGCGACAAGGTGATGCCCGACCCGATCCTGATCGGCCGCAACGCCGAGAAGATCGAGGCGCTGGCCAGGGCGCACGGCATCGCGCGCTGGGGCACCGACCTCGACAAGGCGCTCGCCAACCCCGACGACACGGTGTTCTTCGACGCCGGCACCACGCAGATGCGCCCCACCCTGCTCGCCAAAGCCATTCGTGCCGGCAAGCACGTGTACTGCGAAAAGCCGATCGCCACCAACCTCAACGAGGCGGTGGAGATCGCGCGTCTGGCGCAGAACTCGGGCCTCAAGCACGGCGCAGTGCAGGACAAGCTGTTCCTGCCCGGCCTGCGCAAGCTCGACATGCTGCGCCGCGCCGGCTTCTTCGGCAGGATGCTCTCGGTGCGGCTGGAGTTCGGCTACTGGGTGTTCGAGGGCGACCTGCAGCCCATCCAGCGCCCGAGCTGGAACTACCGCAGGGAGGATGGCGGCGGCATGATCCTGGACATGATGTGCCACTGGCGCTACGTGCTCGACAACCTGTTCGGCGAGGTGAAATCCGTCTCCTGCATCGGCGCCACGCATATTCCGCAGCGCTGGGACGAAGCCGGCAAGCCCTACTCCGCCACCGCCGACGACGCAGCCTATGCCACAGCGGAGTTGACCGGCCACAACGGCGAGCCGGTGATCGCGCAGCTCAACATGTCGTGGGCCACGCGCGTGCGCCGCGACGACCTCGTGACCTTCCATGTGGACGGCACGCACGGCTCGGCGGTGGCCGGCCTGTCCAGTTGCCGCGCCCAGTCGCGTGTGACCACGCCGCGCCCCGTGTGGAACCCCGACGAGAAGCAGTCCATGAACTTTTTTGAGCAGTGGCAGGAAGTTCCCGACTCACAGGTCTACGACAACGGCTTCAAGATCCAGTGGGAACACTTCATCCGCCACGTGGTGGAGAACGCCCCTTACAAATGGACCCTGCCCGAAGGCGCCAAGGGTGTGCAGCTGGTCGAGGTGGCGCTGGAGTCGTGGCGCGACCGTCGCTGGGTCGACGTACCTACACTACAAATTTGATAGCTGCTGGCGCCCGTCATACGGGCGCTGCGGGCCGATTTCACTTGAAACTTCTGCGGATCCTCCGATGGCACTGACCTTTTCCCTCCCCACCGCGAACGGCACGCTCGCGCCCTACACCCTGCGCGGCAGCGTGCCCGTCAAGCCGGCGCCCGGCGCAGTCTTCAACCGCATCGCCTACTCCGCCGCGCACGTCGTGGCCGACCCGCTCGCAGCCGTGGACCCCTGGCTGCAGGCCGCCGTCGACTGGGACGCGACCATTGCCTACCGGCGCCACCTCTGGTCGCTCGGCCTGGGCGTGGCCGAAGCCATGGACACGGCCCAGCGCGGCATGGGCCTGGACTGGGCCACCTCGCTGGAGCTGATCCGCCGCTCGCTCGATGCGGCGCAAGACGTGCCCGGCGCGCTGGTCGCTTCGGGCTGTGGCACCGACCACCTGAGCCTCGACGATGTCAAGAGCGTCGATGACGTGATCCGTGGCTACGAGGAGCAGATGGCGGCCATTGAAGCGCTCGGCGGCAAGCTGATCGTCATGGCCAGCCGCGCGCTCGCGCGCGTCGCGAAGAGCCCGGCCGACTACGAGCGCGTGTACGACCGCATCTTGCGCCAGACGAAGCAGCCCGTGGTGCTGCACTGGCTCGGCGACATGTTCGACCCCGCGCTCTCGGGCTACTGGGGAACGAAGGACGTAGACGCCGCGATGGACACGGCGCTGGGCATCATCGCGGCGAACGCGGGCAAGGTCGATGGCATCAAGATCTCGCTGCTCGACAAGGACAAGGAAATCGCCATGCGCCGGCGCCTGCCCGCTACCGGAGGGGCTGACGGGAGGGGCGTTCGCATGTACACGGGCGACGACTTCAACTACGCCGAACTGATCGCCGGCGACGGCTTCGGCAGCGCACCAACGCAGGGGAAAAGCGACGCGCTGCTCGGCATCTTCGACGCCATCGCGCCGGCCGCGAGTGCCGCACTCGGCGAACTCGCGCAAGGCCATGTCGAGAAGTTTCACGCCATTCTCGGCCCCACGGTGGCGTTGTCGCGCCACATCTTTGCCGCGCCCACGCGCTTTTACAAGACCGGCGTCGTGTTCATGGCCTGGCTCAACGGCCACCAGAGCCACTTCAGCATGGTCGGCGGCCAGCAGAGCACGCGCTCGCTCGTGCATTTTGCCGAACTGCTGCGCCTGGCCGACGCGGCGAATCTGCTGGAGCAGCCCGAACTCGCGGTGCAACGCATGAAGACGCTGCTTGCGCTGCACGGCGTGGAGGGCTAGTCATGAACCCCCACGCTCATCACTTCGTATATCGCTGCCCCCCGAGGTGGCACTCAGTGCCCTTCGGGCGGCCGGGCGGGCACTGACCATGCGTGATTTTTCGCAAGACCACTACTGGCTGTCCATCAACACCGCCACCGTGCGCAAGCAGTGGCCGCTCGACCGCATCATCGACGAATGCGCCCGGCGCGGCATCCGCGCCATCAGCCCCTGGCGCGATCAGGTCGCGGCCGTCGGCATCGACCCCGTGGCGAAGCAGCTCAAGGCTCACGGCATGGGCTTGTCGGGCTACTGCCGCGGCGGCTTCTTCCCGGCGGCCGATGCGCCGGGGCGCCAGGCTGCGCTCGACGACAACCGCCGCGCCATCGACGAAGCAAAGATGCTGAATGCCCCCTGCCTGGTGCTGGTGGTCGGCGCCCTGCCCGGCGCACTGGCCGGCAAGCCGCAGTACAAGGACATGGCGCGCGCGCGCAGCGAGGTGCATGACGGCATTGCGGCCTCGCTCGAATACGCGCGCGCGGTCGGCATGCCGCTGGCCATCGAGCCGCTGCATCCGATGCAGGCTGCCGAGCGCGCCTGCGTCAACACGCTGGAGCATGCGCTGGATCTGTGCGATGAGCTGGACCCCGAGTGCACCCGCATGCTGGGCGTGGCGCTCGACATCTACCACGTCTGGTGGGACCCGAAACTCGAGCAGCAGATCGCACGCGCCGGCGCCGGCCCGCAGGGACATCAGAGCTCGCGCCTGCTGGCCTACCACGTGTGCGACTGGCTCGCGCCGACACGCGACCTGCTCAATGACCGCGGCATGATGGGCGACGGTGTCGTTGAATTGAAAAAAATCCGGGGCTGGGTCGAGCAGGCCGGCTACCAGGGTTTCAGCGAAGCGGAAATCTTCTCCGAGCTCGACTGGTGGCAGCGGCCCGGCGAAGAGGTGCTGGACACCTGCATCGCGCGGCACAAGAGTTCAGTTTGAGCTTCGCAGGCGTTCAGGCCGCCGCCAGCGTGGTGCGCCGCACGCGCCGCACATTGAAGGCGCTCACGATCAACACGCCCTGCACCACGGCCAGCCCGAAGAACACGCCGTGGTACTGGTGCTGGTCCATCAGGGCGCCGAAGATCAGCGGCGAAATGGCCTGGCCGATGTCCAGCCCCGAATACACCACGCCGTAAACCCGGCCGGTGGAGTTTTCCAGCGTCGAGCGTTTCACCAGCAGGTCACGCGACGGGCCAGCGATGCCGGTGGCAAAACCCATGGCGCCAAACAGCGCCGGTACGGCCACCTCGGCCGCATCGGCAAACCCGCCGTAGCCGAGGATGAGCGCCATCACGGCGGCCAGGCCAAAACCGATGCCCACGATGCGCTCGCAGCGGTTCGGATCGGACACCATGAAGCCGCCCGCCACCATGCCGCCGGCGCTGGCCACCATGTACACCGTGAGGCACATGGCCACCAGCGGTACCGGCACCGCGTGCAGGTGCCGTGCAGCCTCGGGGGCAAACGCCTGCACCACGCTGAGCGCCATGGCGTAGAAGAAAAAGAAGGCAAAGCACATCCAGATCGCCGGCACGCGCAGGAAACCCATGGTGCCGCCCTCCACCTGGGCGCCGCCACGCGCTACCGGCGCCACGGTCAGCGCCAGCCGGTCGCGATGGAACAGCAGCACCGCCAGCACGGTAAAAATCAGTGCCCCTGCACAGGCCAGCGCCACGCGCCACGAAAAGGCCAGGGTCAGCGGCACCAGCATGGCCGGCGCCAGCGCCCAGCCCAGGCTGCCGGTGATGCCATGCACGCTGTAGGCATGGCCGAGCCGCGAGGCGCTGACCTTGCGGTTCAGCAGCGTGTAGTCCACCGGGTGAAAGACGCCGTTGCCGAGACCCGCGAGCACGGAAAAGCCGGCTGTCATCCAGTAGCCGGTGCTGACGGAAAAGCCGAACGCCGCCAGCCCGAGCAGGGCCAGGCCGCCAAACAGGATCGGGCGCGGCCCGAACCGGTCGACCATGAAACCCGAGACGAACTGCACCACGCACGAGACCGCAAAGAAGATGGTCATCAGGAACCCGAGCTCGGCATAGCTGGCGTGCAGCGCGTCCTTCAGCCACGGGAACAGCGGCGCCAGCAGCAACTGGCTGTAATGGCTGATCATGTGGCCCAGTCCGACCAGACCAATCAAGCCCGCGTCCTGGCGCAGCCGCGCGCGGTCCTGCGGCGGGCGCGGGCTCAGGGTGGTTGAAGTATTCATGGCGCCATCGTAATATCACACTTGGCTGCGGAAATGCGACAAAACGACAGCTTTCACCGATTTCCGGCCAAAACACCATGCCGCGCAACGCCTCCATCACCTTCACGCCGGTGGGCAACACCGACCCCTATACACCCAGTGTCCAGCGCCCGGTGCGTGTGCGCGCCCGCACCCTGCCGGTGGACACGCACTTCGAGCCGCACCGACACCCCTGGGCCCAGCTGGCCTATTGCGCCACTGGCATCGTGCAGGTGACGGCGAGCCCGAACGACGCCGTGGCCGACGAGGTGACCTACATCGTGCCGCCGTCGCGCGCGGTCTGGATTGCGCCGGGAGCCCTGCACGCCGTCAACGTGCGCGAAGCCGCCGAACTGCGCACGCTGTACCTCGACGCGAGCACAACACCGCAGGGCTGGCAAGGCTGCCGCGTGATCGTGGTCTCGCCGCTGCTGCGCGAGCTGATTCATGCGCTCGATGCGCCCATGACGGCGCCGCGCGAGGCCCTGCTGGCCGCGCTGGTGCAGGACGAGATCACCCGTGCCGATACCCAGTCGCTGGGCGTGCCGTTGCCGCACCCGCAGACCGGCGACAAGCGGCTGCGCGCGCTGTGCGAGGCCGTGCTGCGCGCGCCCGCCGAGCGCGCCACACTGGCCGACTGGGCGGCCGACATCGGTGCCAGCGAACGTACCATGGCGCGCCTGTTCCGCGAGGAACTGGGCACCAGTTACCAGCAGTGGCGCCAGCAGGCGGTATTGGCCCATGCGCTGCCGCTGCTGGCGCGCGGCACGCCCGTGAGCGAGGTGGCGGCCGCCAGCGGCTACGCCAGCGACAGTGCGTTCTCGGCCATGTTCAAGGCGGCCATGGGGCACTCACCCAGCCGCTTTGCGGCGTCGGTGCGGGGGCAGTGAGTCCCACCGGCAACGACGCGCCCCGTCAATGGCCCAAAAGCACCTGCGCGATGATGCCCGTTGCAATTGCCACCAGCACGTAGTCGCCCCCGGTTTGCACCCACTGGTAGCCGCGCGGCGGCGCACTCAGGTGGTGCTCCCGCCAGTCGTCCACGACATACTGATGGTTGCGATATTCGTTGGGCAGGCGGCCGCCCCGGCGGAAATTGTGGTCCGGCCCCGCTCCGACGTCAGCGTTCGCACCACTGGTCAGGTTGACGGCACCGCCACGGCGCATTTGTGGGCCGCCCCGCCGGTCATTCGCACGGTTCTGGTTCTGATGTTGCGGCGGCCCGGCCTGCCGATGGTCGGCACGCTGTGGCGGCTGGTTGTCACCGCCTTGCGCCAGTGCAACACCCGCAAAAGCCATTGACATTGCCGCCAGGGCAAAGATTGCAGATTTACTCTTCATCTCGAGTTCTCCTAGGTATGGCGAGATGATTATTCTGGCGCAGCACGGCGCGCACCGCTGTAGGCGCATTCCGCCTTTACATTGCTTTGCACAGTTGCGTCGCAGGCCGTCAGCGATCGGCGGGAGGCTTGGGCTCCTTGACTTCCACGTCCTGTATATCCTGTGGCTTGCGGGAGGACTCATCGGTGCGCCCGGATCTGGGCGAGCGGGCCGGCCACTGGTCGGCCGCATGGTAGAACCGGCTCCACTGCGCGCGCGGATCGACGTGAAAAACCCAGGCGCTGACGGGCCGGCCCGTGAGTCGCGCCCAGAGCCGGCGCACCCCCCACACGGCCAGCAGCACGGCGCCTGCGAGCAGCAGGCTGGCAATGAAAACCAGCGCCATCAGCAGCAAAAAAATGCGCAGCACGAAGCGCACAACAGCGGCGATCAGATCGGACAAAATTGAATTCCTTTGCTGAATTTGAACATAGCGGGCCTGGCGCGCCACCTATGATGTACATCTCCACGGAGGTCTGAATGGAATTCAAGGATTACTACAAGGTCATGGGGCTGGCGCGCGACGCGACGCAGGATGACATCAAGCGCGCCTACCGGCGGCTGGCGCGCAAATACCACCCGGACGTCAGCAAGGAGTCCAATGCCGAAAAGCAGTTCAAGGAGGTCGGCGAGGCCTACGAGGTGCTGCGCGATCCCGAAAAGCGTGCGGCCTACGACCGGCTCGGACCCAATTACCAGGCCGGGCAGGATTTCCGTCCGCCCCCCGACTGGAACGCGGGTTTCGAATCCGCGGGCGCCGGTGCCGACGGCGCCGGCGCGGAAGATTTCAGCGATTTCTTCGAGTCGCTGTTCGGGCGCAGCTTTGGCGGCGCACGCGGCGCGCGCGGTGCCCAGGCCTCGTTCCATGCACAGGGCGAGGATCGCCACGCCAAAATCCAGATCGACCTGGAGGACGCCTACCACGGCGCCACGCGCATCATCACGCTGCAAATGCCGCAGGTGGACGCCCAGGGGCATGTGTCGACGCGCGAACACCAGATCGAGTTCACCATTCCGCGCGGCGTGCGGGCCGGCCAGCACATCCGGCTGGCCGGACAGGGCTCGCCCGGCATCGGCCAGGGCAGCGCCGGGGATCTGTACCTGGAAGTCGAATTTCGCACGCATGCGCGCTACCGCGTGGACCGGCACGATGTCTACCTCGATCTGCCGGTCGCGCCCTGGGAGGCGGCGCTGGGCGCTGAAATCAAGGTGCCCACGCCCACGGGCGAGGTCGAGCTGAAAATACCCGCCGGCTCCGCGGCCGGGCGCAAGCTGCGGCTCAAGGGCCGCGGCATTCCGGGGGCGACACCTGCCAGCACGCCCGGTGATTTTTATTTTGTGCTGCAGATCGCCCTGCCCCCCGCCGACAGCGATGCCGCGAAGTCGGTGTACCAGGGCATGGCCGCGCAGTTCAAATCGTTCAATCCCCGCACCAAACTGGGAGTCTGAGCATGAGCCCCAACACCACACCGTCGCAAGCCACCGTCTTCATTCTGGAAGAGCAGACCGGGTTGACGCTGGCCGAACTCTGCCGGGCCTGCATGGCGCAGACCGACTTCATCGCCGAACTGGTCGAGGAAGGCGTGCTCACGCCGGCGGGCCAGGCGCCCGATCAGTGGCGCTTCACGGGCGTTCAGGTGCGCCACGCCAGCGTGGCCGTGCACCTGCAGCGCGATCTGGGCGTGAACGTCGCCGGCGCCGCACTGGCGCTGCAATTGCTGGACGAACTCGAGGCGCTGCGCGCCCGGCTCAGGGCTGCGGGCGCAGCTTGAACGGGTCGCGGTCCGCCCCATCGCCGAGCAACGGGCCCATCTTGAAAATGCCGCTGACGCGCAGCACCGGCGCGCCGTCGGCCGTCACCAGACCCTGCGCAAACAGCATGTTGCGCGTGGTGCGCAGCACGTCGGCCTGACCCTGCACCCAGGCACCCAGGGGCGATGCGCCCAGGTAGTCGACGTTGAGGCTGATGGTGGGCAAAAAGCGGCGCTCCCCCTGCATCTGGTAGATCGCGGCGCAGGGCATCAGCATGTCGGCAAACGAGGCCAGCATGCCGCCGTGGCAGATGTTCAGGGGGTTGGTGTGCTGCGGCGCGACCCGAAAGCCGAGCAGCACGCGATCGCCGCTCCATTTGGCGAACAGCGGGCCGTTGTGGGCCATGAAGGGGCCGCCGATGCTGACGGGGTGAAAGCCTTCGGGAATATCTGCAGGGTTGGGGGTAGAGGTCACGGCGAAAAACGCGAGGTTGGGATGCATTGCATCCTAACCTCATGGTGCCGTCTGTGACTCGGGCCGCGAGGCGGCGCTTGAAGGCCGATCCGTGCCGCCCTTCGTTCACGCTGAGCCTGTCGAAGGAGTGGCGCTGCGGCGCTCCGGCGCACGGCGGGGTGCCGGCAGCGGGGCACGGCCCGCCGCGGTCCTCATACTGCCCAATGCGCAGAAATCGGTCCCCAGCGGGCCGCACCCCGCTGCCGGTGCGGTGTCCCTGGTGTTTGCCATTGCCGACCATCCGTGGGTGGACAACGCGAATGGGGCGGCCTCGCGCCCGGCCAGGGCGCCGACGCACTGCTGGCGCGGCCAGTCTTGACACAGGCCCAGCCGCCCGCTTGCGGCGGCCCGTTTGACGCCGCCGCTTTACCGGTTTAGTATTACATCTGTAATAACGAAAGAATGCCATGCACACACTCAAACTCACCCAGATTGGCAACTCCGTGGGGGTGATTTTTCCGAAGGAATTGCTCGCGCAGATGCGGCTGGAAAAAGGCGACGAGTTTTATGTCACTGAAACGCCAGACGGCCTGCGCATCACGCCCCATAACCCGGAGTTCGAAGAGCAGATGCGGATTGGCCGCGAGATCATGAAGGACCGCCGCGCCGTGTTGCGCGAGTTGGCCAAGTGAGCGCCGCCTGGCGCTGGGTTGACCGCGCGGTGTTGATCGCCGTGCATGAGATGCAACTGGCAGAGCACGGTGGCGCTGCCGGCTTGCGCGATGAGGCTTTGCTCGACTCTGCACTCGGTCGACCCCTCCATCTGGCTGCCTACGGCGAGCCCGATGCTGCCGCACTGGCTGCGGCCTATGGCTACGGTATTGCCCGCAACCACGCTTTCGTCGATGGCAACAAGCGCACGGCACTGGTGGCGACCGAGTTGTTTCTGCGGCTCAATGGCTGGCGTCTTGAAGTTACGGATGCCGATTGCGTGCTCACCATGCTGGCCGTCGCCAGCGGCGACATCACCGAACACGACTTCGCGGCCTGGCTGCGGGCCCATGCGAGCCCGCACGAGCGGCTCAGTGCACCACCCGCTCGAAACTGAACTGCCCCGGCGCACGGATCGGGTCCACATTCACCGGGATCACCGACTTGGGCGCAAACTTGCCCTCCAGCAGCAGCTTGGACAGCGGATTCTCGATGCGCTGCTGGATCGCACGCTTGAGCGGCCGCGCACCAAACACCGGGTCAAAGCCGACCTTGGCCAGCTCGGCCAGTGCGGCGGGCGAGACTTCCAGCGTCAGGTCCATGCGGGCCAGCCGGGCCTGCAGCACCTTGATCTGGATCGCGGCAATCGCCTCGATATTTTTCGCGTCGAGCGCGTGGAACACCACCGTCTCGTCAATCCGGTTCAGGAACTCGGGGCGGAAGTAGTTTTTCAACTCCTCCAGCACCGCGTCCTTGATCTCCTCGGCGGGCTTGCCCACCATGGACTGGATGATCGGCGAGCCGATGTTGCTGGTCATGACAATCACCGTGTTCTTGAAGTCCACCGTGCGGCCCTGGCCATCGGTCAGGCGGCCATCGTCGAGCACCTGCAGCAGCACATTGAACACGTCGGGATGCGCCTTCTCGACCTCGTCGAGCAGCAGCACGGCATACGGTTTGCGGCGCACGGCCTCGGTCAGGTAGCCGCCCTCTTCGTAGCCCACATAGCCGGGCGGCGCACCGATCAGGCGGGCCACCGAATGCTTCTCCATGAACTCACTCATGTCGACGCGGATCAGGTGGTCTTCGCTGTCGAACAGGAAACCGGCCAGTGCCTTGCACAGCTCGGTCTTGCCCACGCCCGTGGGGCCGAGGAACAGGAACGAGCCGGTCGGGCGGTTCGGGTCGCTCAGGCCCGAGCGCGAGCGCCGGATGGCATTCGCCACGGCCGAGATCGCCTCGTCCTGGCCGACCACGCGCTCGTGCAGCTTGCCTTCCATGAGCAGCAGCTTGTCGCGCTCACCCTGCATCAGTTTGCTCACCGGAATCCCGGTGGCACGCGCCACGACTTCGGCGATCTCTTCCGCGCCGACCTGGGTGCGCAACAGCTTGCGCGCCGTGCCGCCCCCCTTGCCCGCACCCTTGCCGGCCTCCTTGGCCTGGGCTTCCTTGAGCTGCTTCTCGAGCTCGGGCAGCTTGCCGTATTGCAGCTCCGCGACCTTGTTGAAGTCCCCCTTGCGGGTGAATTCCTCGATCTGGAACTTGATCTGGTCCATCTCCTTGCGAATCTGGTCCGAGCCCTGCGCAGCCGCCTTTTCGACCTTCCAGATCTCGTCCAGATCGTTGTATTCGCGCTCGAGCTTGGCCAGGTCTTCCTCGATCAAGGCCAGGCGCTTGTGCGAGGCCTCGTCCTTTTCCTTCTTCATGGCTTCGCGCTCGATCTTGAGCTGGATCATGCGCCGGTCGAGCTTGTCCATGACCTCGGGTTTCGAGTCCATCTCGATCTTGATTTTGGCCGCGGCCTCGTCGATCAGGTCGATCGCCTTGTCGGGCAGAAAGCGGTCGGTGATGTAGCGGTGGCTCAGCTCGGCCGCGGCCACGATGGCCGGGTCGGTGATGTCCACGCCATGGTGCACTTCGTACTTCTCCTGCAGGCCGCGCAGGATCGCGATGGTGGCCTCGACCGTCGGCTCGCCGACCAGGATCTTCTGGAAGCGGCGCTCCAGCGCGGCATCCTTCTCGATGTACTTGCGGTATTCATCCAGCGTGGTTGCGCCCACGCAGTGCAGTTCGCCGCGCGCCAGCGCGGGCTTGAGCATGTTGCCGGCGTCCATCGCGCCCTCGGCCTTGCCGGCGCCCACCATGGTGTGCAACTCGTCGATGAAGACAATGGTCTGGCCTTCGTCCTTGGCCAGGTCCTTGAGCACGTTCTTCAGCCGCTCCTCGAATTCGCCGCGGTACTTGGCGCCGGCCAGCAGGGCCGCCATGTCGAGCGAGAGCACGCGCTTGCCCTTGAGGGAGTCCGGCACCTCGCCGGCCACGATGCGCTGGGCCAGACCTTCCACGATCGCGGTCTTGCCCACACCGGGCTCGCCAATCAAAACGGGGTTGTTCTTGGTGCGGCGCTGCAGCACCTGGATGGCGCGGCGGATTTCATCATCGCGGCCGATCACCGGATCGAGCTTGCCCAGGCGCGCGCGCTCGGTCAGGTCCAGGCAGTATTTTTTTAGCGATTCGCGCTGGTCTTCGGCGTCGGCGCTGTCCATACTCTGGCCGCCGCGCACGGCATCGATCGCGGCCTCGAGCGATTTGCGCGTGAGTCCGTTCTCCCGCGCCACCTTGCCGAGTTCAGCCTTGCTGTCGGTCAGCGCGAGCAGGAACAGCTCTCCGGCAATGAATTCATCGCCGCGCTTGAGGGCTTCTTTCTCGGTCGCCTGCAGCAGCTTGGCCAGCTCGGGGCCGACCTGCACCATCTCCTGCCCCTGCACCTGGGGCAGCCGGTTCATGGCGCTCTCGGCGCCCGCGAGCAGGCCCGGCACGTTGGCGCCGGCGCGCTGCAACAGCGCACGCGGGCCATCGTCCTGGCGCAGCATGGCCGCCAGCACGTGGGCCGGCTCGATATAGGCGTGGTCCTTGCCGAGCGCCAGCGTCTGGGCTTCGCCCAAGGCTTCCTGAAATTTGGTGGTGAGTTTGTCTTGTCGCATGGGAATTGAACTCCTGTTCACTATGAGCTAGTGCTTATCCCTGCATTTTCAAGGGGCCATGCCATGCAACCGGTTGATCTGGCTCAAACTTCCCTCGTTGCGTCGAGCGAAAACCCGGCAATCTTTTTGTAGTTCTCGGAGATTCGACGCAACTCGTCCTGGCTGATCAGATCGTCAATGTTGTCAAACGGCTTGCCGCCACTGAGTTCGTCGGCCTTCATGATGATGAAATCAGGCGGCACCGAGCGGTTCGTGAGCACGATGCGGGCAGTGGGCTCCAGCCGCAACGCTTCATAGGCTTGCAGCGCCGCCAGCGGATCGCTGTTTTGGACCAGCAGTTCGGCCAGCGTTCGTCCGTCAATAATAGCTTGCGCCGACCCGTTGGAGCCACGCGGATACATAGGATGGGCGGCGTCTCCCATCAGGGTGACACGGCCAAAAGTCCATTGCGGCACGGGGTCCCTGTCGACCATCGGGTACTCGAGAATCTGCTCGGCGCCGGAGATCAGCGCGGGCACGTCGAGCCACGGGAAGCGCCATTCCTTGAAGATGGGCAAGAAGTCACCGAGATTGCCTTGGTGATTCCAGTCATTCATGCTCGCGTCGTCGCGCCGGATTTCGGCCACCCAGTTGATCAACTGGGTGGCCTCTGCGTCCACGCTGTCGACGATCGGGTAGATCACCATCTTGCCGGTCTCGATCGAGCCGATTCGCAGGTAGCTCTTGCCGGTCAGGATGGGTTTGTGCCGGGTCACGCCGCGCCAGGTGTTGATGCCGGCAAAAGCGACTTTCTCGGCGGGATAGAACTGGCGACGCACCGAGGAGTTCACGCCGTCACAGGCAATCACCACATCGGCGCGCACCGGCGCCAGTTGGGCGCCGGTGGAGCTTTGTACAAAGTGCAGGGTCGCACCCGCGCCGTCCTGGTCGACGCGCATGCAGCGGTGGTCGGTGTGAATGGCTAGCGCCCCCAACCGCTCCAGTGCGACTTCGTACAGCAGCCGATGCAATTTGCCGCGATGCAGGCCGATCTCGGGGGTGGCGTAACCGGCATGGCGCCCGCGCGGCTCCTTGTAGATAAACTGGCCAAAGCGGTTGAAGAACACGCTCTCCAGGTTCTCGATACCGATGGCTTCGAGCCGGTCCTGCAGGCCCAGCGCCGCCAGTTCACGCATGGCGTGCGGCAGCAGCGTGATGCCCACGCCCAGCTCGCGGACCTGCGGCACGGTTTCAAACACGTCACACGACAGGCCGCGCTGCTGGAGTGCCAAAGCAAAACTGAGGCCGGCAATGCCTCCCCCCACCACTGCAATCTTCATCTATCGCTCCTGCGGTCTGCGTGGTTCATGTCACTCGGCCGTGATGTGCTGCGACTTGATGAGTTGCGCCCACCGGACGGCATCCTTCTCGACCAGTCGCTGAAACTCTTGCGGCGTGCCGCTGGCCGGGTCCATGCCCTGCACCTCGAAAGCGCTGCGCACCTGCGGGGTTGCCACGATGTCCCCTATCTCGTGGTTCAGGCGCGCCACCAGGTCCGGCGCCATGCCGCGCGGCGCAAAGATGCCGTACCACATGGCCACGTTCACATTGCCGGCATGGGCCTCGGCCAGCGTCGGCACATCAGGCAGCAAGGGGTGGCGTTTGTCGCTGCCAATGCCCAGGGCCACCAGCTTGCCGGCCTTCACAAATGGCAACGCGACGTGAATCGGCAGAAACATCGCGTCAATCTGCCCACTGAGCAAGTCGGTCAACGCCGGCCCGGTCCCACGATAGGGAATATGTGTCAGGAACACACCGCTCGTGGCCTTGAACAACTCCATGGACAGGTGATGCGGCGTGCCGACGCCGGGCGAGCCGTAGTTGATCTGGCCCGGCTTGCGGCGCGCCGCCGCGATCAAATCGGTCACGGTTTTGTAGCCGGTTTTAGGGTTCGTCACCAGAATCAGTTGGCCCCAACTGGTCAGCGCCACCGGCGTCAGATCGTGCACCGGATCGAAGCTCAGATTGGGATAAAGGCTGCGATTCATGACCAGGGTGTTGACCGATACCAGCAGGGTCGAGCCATTCGGGGCCGCGCGCACCACCGCCTCGGTGCCGATGTTGCCCGAGGCGCCAACCCGGTTTTCCACCACCACCGGACGGCCCAGCCGCTCGGCGAGCCTGGGCCCCACCGTGCGCGCAATCAGATCGATGCCCGTGCCGGGCGAGAACGGCACGATCAGGCGGATCGGCGCATCGGGCAGCGTGGTCTGCGCCAGCGCGCCAACACCGACGAGCGCCATTACCAACGTGCCGGCTACGCGCAGTGCCAGGTGTTTGAAGACGGAAACCATGGATGATCCCACTTTGTTTGCATGCTAACTATTTTCAGCAAGAACCAACGAGGCACAATCCATGAATTCCCTAAGCCTGCAAGCCTGCCCGTGCCCCCTGCCCACTCCCTCACACGCCTGTACAGCCGTCCCGGCTTCCTGTTGCGCCGCGCGCACCAGATATCGGCGGCCGTGTTCGAGGAGGAATGCCGCAGCGTCGGCCTGACACCTGCACAGTTCGGGGTGCTGACCGTGCTGCGGGCCACGCCGGGGCTGGACCAGTCGAGTCTGGCGCGTGCACTCGGCTTCGACAAGGTGACGGTGCTGCGTGTGCTGCGCGGACTGCAGGCCCGCGGACTGGTCGCCCGATCAGCGGTTCCACAGAATCGGCGCAATCTGTCGATTTCGTTGTCGGATGCCGGCGCCGCCCTGCTGAAGCAGGCGCAAACGCCGGCCGAGAGGGCCTACCGCCGCCTGATGGCACCCTTGAGTGCCGAACAACAAGCCATGCTGGTGGAATTGCTGCAGCGACTCACCGAAGGGCTGGAAGATGATGCGCGGGCCGTCTTTGTGCCGCCAGATCAAACCTAGCCCGGCACCACCCACCGGACAGCCCATCGCTCAGGCATTGGCGGCGTGAATGCCCCATTTGGCGAGCGCCGCGTCATCGCTGACGCGCGCATCAACCCAGTGCGCACCCTCGGGCGTCTGCTCTTTCTTCCAGAACGGCGCCTGGGTTTTCAGGTAGTCCATCAGGAACTCGCAGGCCTGAAAGCTCTGGCCGCGGTGCGCCGACGTCACGGCCACCATCACGATCTGGTCGAGCGGCTGCAGCAGGCCGACGCGGTGGATCACGCGCGCCGCATAGATGTCGAAGCGTTTGAGCACCTCGTCGATCATGGCCTCGATGGCCTTCTCGGTCATGCCGGGGTAGTGCTCGAGCTCCATCGCCGTCACGCGCGAGCCATCGTCTTTCGCCGCCGGGCCGCCCCAAGGCGAAAGGGCCCCCTCGGGGGGCAGCGAGGACGCGTTAGTGCCGAGCGTGGGGGCACCATACCTGTCCCGCACCGTGCCGATGAAGCTGCAGACGGCGCCAACCCGCTTTTCACCTGCACGCAGCGCTTCGATTTCAGTAGCAACGTTGAAATCATCCGTCTGGATCGAGACCCTGGACGTCATGCTGTCAGCCCCCGGTCACCGGCGGGAAAAAAGCCACTTCGGCGCCGTCCACCAGCGCCGCCGATTCGTCCGCCATCACCTGATTCAGCGCCACGCGCACGGCCCGGCCGCGCGCCAGGCTCGCGGCGTAGGCGTCCCCGCGTGCGATCAACTCGTCGCGCAGCGCCAGCAGGCTGGCGGCCGACGTTTCCACCGGCTCGCTGCCCTGCCCGATGGCCTCGCGGATGGAGGCGAAATACTTGACCGTAATTTTCACGACAGCAACTCCGCAAACGAAATGAACTGCACCATGGCGCCGTGGCTGATGGTCTGCCCCGCGGGGTTGTCGACCACACCGTCGCCCCACACCGTCGAGGTCAGCACGCCGGAACTCTGGTTGGGAAACAGATCGAGCCCGCCCGCCGCATTGCGCCGCACGCGCAGGAATTCACGGCGTTTATCGGCCCTCGGCCAGGTGAAATGGGCCGGGACAGCTACAGGTTTGGGAGCAAGCGAGGTCGCGCCCTGCAGTTTGCGCAGGAACGGGCGCACCAGCAGCAGGAAGGTAATGAAGCTCGACACCGGGTTGCCCGGCAGCCCGGCAAAGTGCGCCTGCGCTATGCGCCCATAGGCGAACGGCTTGCCGGGCTTGATCCCGATCTGCCACAGGTTCAGCTCGCCGAGCGCCTGCACGGCCGGCTTGATGTGGTCTTCCTCGCCGACCGAGACCCCGCCGCTGGTCAGGATCAGGTCGTGCTGTGCGCTGGCGCTGCGCAGGGCATCGATGGTGGCGTCGCGCCGGTCCGGCACGATGCCCAGATCGGTCACCTCGCAGCCCAGCCGTTTGAGCAAGGCGCGCAGAAAAAAGCGATTGGAGTTGTAGATGGCGCCGGGCTTCATCTGCTCGGGCGCGACGTCGCCGGGCATCACCAGCTCGTCTCCGGTGGAGAACAGCGCGACCCGCGGACGGCGCGCCACCAGCAGCGTATCCATGCCAATACCGGCCGCCAGCCCAATACCGGCGGGCGTCAGAAGCTCTCCTTTTGAGAGCACCACGGCGCCGCGCATGACGTCTTCGCCGCCGCGCCGGATCCACTGGCCGGGCTTGGGCACCCGCATCACGCGAATGGCCGCCGGCGCACCAGCCACCACTTCGCAGTCTTCCTGCATGACCACGGCGTCGGCGCCGGGCGGAATCGGCGCACCCGTGAAGATGCGCGCCGCCGTGCCATCCTGCAACGCGGCGCCCGCGCTGCCGGCGGGGATGCGCTGCGAGACGGGCAGCAACGCGCCCGCGGCCGTCACATCCGCGCAGCGCAGTGCATAACCGTCCATCGCGCTGTTGTCCTGCGGCGGCACCTGCAGGTTTGAGACCACGTCCTGCGCCAGCACGCGGCCATCGGCATCGAAGGTGGAAACCCGCTCGGACTCGAGTAGTGGCACGGCACGGTCCAGCAACTCTGCCAGGGCGTCGTCGAGGGACCTGAGGGGCGGACGCGGGTCATTCATGCATGCAGCTCCGAACGGTAAACGAACTGATCCTGATTGTCGGCCAACCACGCCGCCACCGCGTCCGGCGCATTCAAATCCAGTACCGGGCGGATGGTGGTTTGCGGCAGCTGCCGCGGGGAATCGGTGGCAATGGCGACGATGAAATCATCCTCGGCATAGCACGCCGGCTTGCCCGCTGCGGCGCGCCAGACCTCGACCTTGGGCAGGTCGCTGTGCTTGAAGCCCTCCACCAGCACCCAGTCCACCGCGTCATCGAGCTCGGCAATCAGCTGGTGCACCGACAGCGCGGTGGCGCGCTCGAATTCCCGCATCAGGGCCAGCCGCCGGTCGGAGGCGACAACCACCTCGAACGCGCCGGCCTGGCGATGCCGCCAGGTGTCTTTGCCCACGTGGTCGATGTCGAAACGGTGGTGCGCATGCTTGACCACCGAGACGCGCTGGCCGCGCTGTTTGAACATCGGGATCAGGCTTTCAACCAGAGTGGTTTTGCCCGAGCCCGAGTAGCCCGCGAAGCCAACAACTTTCATGGAGTTTTCTCAGGTTGCTCTATTTTTTATAGCTAACTATGAACGACCCATATGGGCTACAGCCACTTTTTACCTGCAATGCTGGGCGATGTAGGCCTGCACCGCAACGGCATCCGGAATCATCAGCGTCACACGCCGGGGCAATTGCTCGATGCCGTCGAACCGGGCCGGCCGATCGGGTTCCCGGCCCAGCGCCAGGGCGATGGTCTGCGCAAACTTGATGGGCAGCGCGGTCTCCAGCACGATCATCGGCACGCCCGCCACGAGGTGCTCGCGCGCGACCTTCACGGCATCGGCGGTGTGCGGGTCGATCATCACGCCCAGGCGCTCGAAGCTGTCTTTGATGGTCGCCAGCCGGTCGGCATGGGTGCTCTTGCCGCTGACAAAGCCGTAGCGCTGCGCCGCCTGCCGGAAGGCCGGGTTCATGCTCAGGTCAAAGCGCCCGTCTTTCGCCAGGGCGTCGCCAAACAGCGCGCGTGTGCGCTCGCCATCGCGGCCCAGCAGGTCGAACACGAAGCGCTCGAAGTTGCTGGCCTTGGAAATGTCCATCGACGGGCTGGAGGTCTCATGCGTGTCGGCGCTGGCGCGCACGCGGTACACGCCGGTGCGGAAGAACTCGTCGAGCACGTCGTTCTCGTTGGTCGCCACCACGAGCTGGTCGATCGGCAGGCCCATCATGCGCGCCACATGGCCGGCGCAGACGTTGCCGAAGTTGCCGCTGGGCACTGTGAAACTAACGCGCTCAAGGGACGGCGTCGCGGCAAGCCCCTCACCCCCGCCCTCTCCCCGAAGGGGCGAGGGAGTCACGCCGGACCCCGCATTCACTCCCTCTCCTCCTGGGAGAGGGTTGGGGTGAGGGCTGGTTGCCTGGAAGTACCCCGCAAAGTAGTACACCACCTGCGCCAGCAATCGCGCCCAGTTGATCGAGTTGACGGTGCCGATCTTGTACCTGCGCTTGAAATCGAGGTCGCCCGAGACCGCCTTGACGATGTCCTGGCAGTCGTCGAACACGCCATCCACCGCGATGTTGTGGATGTTGTCGTCCTGCAGGCTGAACATCTGCGCCTGCTGGAACGGACTCATGCGCCCGTTCGGGCTCAGCATGAAAACGCGCACGCCCCTCTTGCCGCGCATCGCGTATTCGGCCGCGCTGCCGGTGTCGCCGCTGGTCGCGCCCAGAATGTTGAGTTCCTCGCCACGGCGCGCCAGCTCGTACTCGAACAGATTGCCGAGCAGCTGCATCGCCATGTCCTTGAAGGCCAGCGTCGGCCCGTTGGACAGCGCTTCGAGGTACACCACAGACTCGTCATTCCCGCGGGGCCTGCCCTCGACTCCGATCGGGGGGCGGGAATCCAGAACCTTCAACGGCACGATCTCGCGCGTGCCAAACACCTCCTGCGAATAGGTCTTGCGGCAGATCGCGCGCAGGTCGTCGGCGGGAATGTCGTCGATGTACAGCGACAGCACTTCGAACGCCAGATCGGCATAGGGCAGCGGGCGCCACTTCGCCAACGTGGCCGCGTCCACCTGAGGATAGTGCTCGGGCAGGTACAACCCGCCATCGGGCGCCAGGCCTTCGAGCAGGATGTCGCAGAACTTGCGCGGCGTGGCATCGCCGCGGGTCGAGATGTAATGCATGTCAACGCTCCATCACGCGGCAAGCGCAACAAAGCCCATCCGCGGGCATACGCGGAACCGGCTTTGCCGGGCCGCTGGATGCGCCCCCTTGAGGGGGGATGCGAGCGACATGAAGTGCGCGAGAAACGGGGGTGGTCTCATTTACGCCAGCTCTTCCTTGCGGATGCGCGTGATCGGCGCCAGCACGCTGGGCAGCGCCTGCATGCGCGCGATGGCCTCGTTCATGGTGCCTTCGCGGGTGTCGTGCGTGAGGATGATCAGGTCGGTCTGCGGCACGCTTTGTGTGCCCTCCGGCGCACCGCCTTCGCCACCCACTTCGTCGGCCTCGCGCTGCAGCACCGCGTCGATGCTGATGCCGGCGTCGGCCACGATGCCGGTCACCTGGGCCAGCACGCCTGCCTCGTCGGCCACGCGCAGGCGCAGGTAGTAGCTGGTCACCACCTCGCTCATGGGCAGCACGCGCAGGTCGCTCATGGCGTCGGGGTGGAACGCCAGGTGCGGCACGCGCTGCGCCGCATCGGCCGTGTGCAGCCGCGTGATGTCGACCAGGTCGGCAATCACGGCGCTGGCGGTCGGCTCGCTGCCCGCGCCCTTGCCGTAGTACAGCGTGGTGCCCACGGCGTCGCCGTTGACCATCACCGCGTTCATGGCGCCTTCGACGTTGGCGATCAGCCGCTTGGCCGGCACCAGGGCGGGGTGCACGCGCAGCTCGATGCCCTGCGCCGTGCGCTTGGTGATGCCCAGCAGCTTGATGCGGTAGCCGAGCTGCTCGGCGTATTTGATATCGGTCGTGGCCAGCTGGGTGATGCCCTCCACATAGGCTTTTTCGAACTGCACCGGGATGCCGAACGCGATGGCCGACATGAGGGTCGCCTTGTGCGCCGCGTCCACGCCTTCGATGTCGAACGTGGGGTCGGCCTCGGCGTAGCCCAGGCGCTGCGCGTCCTGCAACGCCACGCCAAAGTCCAGGCCCTTGTCGCGCATCTCGGAGAGGATGAAGTTGGTGGTGCCGTTGATGATGCCGGCAATCCACTGGATGCTGTTGGCCGCCAGGCCCTCGCGCAGCGCCTTGATGATCGGAATGCCGCCCGCCACCGCCGCCTCGAAGGCCACCATCACGCCCCGGGCGTGCGCAGCCGCGAAAATCTCGGTGCCGTGCACCGCCAGCAGCGCCTTGTTGGCGGTGACCACATGCTTGCCCGCCGCGATGGCTTCCAGGACCAGCTGCCTCGCAATGCCGTAGCCGCCAATGAGTTCGACCACGATGTCGATCTCGGGGTTGGCGATCACGGCGCGCGCGTCGGCCACCACCGTCACGCCCGCGCCGACGACCGCCTGCGCACGCGCCACGTCCAGATCGGCCACCATGGTGATCGCGATGCCGCGGCCGGCGCGGCTCTTGATCTCGTTCTGGTTGCGTGCCAGCACCTTGAACGTGCCGCTGCCCACGGTGCCGATGCCCAGCAGGCCTACTTGAATGGGTTTCATTGGTTTTTGGTAAAAAGTGCTCTCAGGCCACGCTGAGTATGGGCTTGGCGCTACGTTTTCGATAGCTTTCCAGGAATTTGGCAATGCGGCTGACGGCCTCGCGCAAATCGTCTTCGTGCGGCAGGAAGACGATGCGGAAATGGTCCGGCGTGGCCCAGTTGAAGCCCGTGCCCTGCACCAGCATGACGCGGGTTTCCTGCAGCAGTTCCAGAAAGAACTGCCGGTCGTCCGCAATCGGGTAGACCTTGGGGTCGAGCCGGGGAAACATATACAGCGCCGCACTGGGCTTGACGCAGCTCACGCCCGGAATGGCCGTGATCAGTTCGTACGCCAGGTCGCGCTGACGGCGCAGGCGCCCGCCCTCGCCCACCAGGTCGATGATGCTCTGGTAGCCGCCGAGTGCGGTCTGGATCGCCCACTGGCCCGGCACGTTGGAACACAGGCGCATGTTGGAGAGCATGTTCAGGCCCTCGATGTAGTCGCCGGCCGGGCGCTTGTCGCCCGACACCACGAGCCAGCCCGCGCGGTAGCCGCAGGAGCGGTAGCTTTTGGACAACGAGTTGAAGGTCAGGGTGAGCACGTCGTCGCTCAGGCTGGCGATGGCCGTATGGCGCACGCCGTCGTACAGCACCTTGTCGTACACCTCATCGGCAAAGATGACCAGGCCATGCGTGCGCGCGATGTCCACGATGCCGCGCAGCAATTCGTCCGAATACAGCGCGCCGGTCGGGTTGTTCGGGTTGATGATCACGATGCCCTTGGTACGCGGCGTGATCCTGGCGCGAATGTCGCCCAGGTCCGGCATCCAGCCGTTGGCCTCGTCGCACAGGTAGTGCACCGGTGTGCCGCCCGACAGGCTGGCCGCGGCCGTCCACAGCGGGTAGTCGGGCGCGGGCAGCAGCAGCTCGTCGCCATCATTGAGCAGCGCATTGGTCGCCATCACGATCAGCTCGCTGGCGCCATTGCCCAGGTAGATGTCGTCCAGCGTGACGCCCTTGACACCCTGCTTCTGGGTCTCGTGCATCACCGCCTTGCGCGCTGCGAAGATGCCCTTGCTGTCGGAATAACCGGCCGAGCCCGGCAGGTTGCGAATCATGTCCTGCTGGATTTCTTCGGGCGAGTCGAAGCCGAACAGGGCCAGGTTGCCGATGTTGAGCTTGATGAGCTTTTGGCCCTCTTCCTCCATCTGCCGCGCGCGGTCCATGATGGGGCCGCGGATGTCGTAGCAAACGTTGGCCAGCTTGGCCGATTTTTGAATCGTTTTCAATGTCCCTCCGGGGGGCGTCTAAAGGATGAAAACCTATAATTTGACCACAGTTACCAAAACACCATGAAGCTGCAACCCGACAAGTTCGACGTTCAATCCATCAGCGCTTACGGTCCCGGCTGGGTCGCGCTGGACGGTGAAAAAATCACCTCCAGCCTCATCATCAGCTCGCAGGGCCAGCGCCTGGATTGGCCGTGCCGCAGTTTTGCCGATCTGACGCCGGCGCATTTCGAGCAGATTGCCACGCTCGATGCCGAGCTCGTCATCTTCGGCAGCGGCGAGCGCATCCGCTTTCCGCAGCCGGTCTGGCTCAGGCCCCTGATGGCCAGACGCATTGGCGTGGAGACCATGGACACGCAGGCCGCCTGCCGCACCTACAACATTCTCGCGGGCGAAGGCCGGCACGTGGTAGCGGCCCTGCTGCTGGAGGTGCCGGGCAGCTAGGCGTGTGCCTTTAGGGTAAAATCGAGGGGTTTAGTGGTGGGCGCTGTGATGGAACAGCTCCCGCGCATCCCATCAACGACCACATCCTGTCACACGAGATTGAAGTTTTATGGCGATCGTTGTTAACAAACCCCTTCCGGAATTTGAATCGAATGCCACCGGCGGCGTCAAAGTATCCAATACATCACATCTAGGGCATGTCCTCGTGCTGTACTTCTACCCGAAGGACAACACCCCGGGCTGCACCACCGAAGCCATGCAGTTCCGCGACAAGTTCAAGGACTTCGTGAAGGCCGGCGCCACCGTGTTCGGCGTGTCGCGCGACAACATGAAGTCGCACGACGAGTTCAAGGCCAAGCTGGAGCTGCCCTTCGAGCTGATCGCCGACACCGAAGAAAAAATGTGCCACATGTTCGGCGTCGTCAAGAACAAGATCATGTACGGCAAAAAGGTCAAGGGCATCGAGCGCAGCACCTTCCTGATTGGTGCCGATGGCCTGCTGAAAAATGAATGGCGCGGCCTGAAGGTTCCAGGCCATGTGGACGAAGTCCTGAAGGCCGTCAAGGCCTTGAAAAAGGCCGCTTGACGCCTCAAAGCAACAGGGGGATTGCAAGCCACGGCGCTCATGCATAATGACCCCATGCCGTTGGAACTTGCAACCGCTCCCCAACCAAAGCCGCCTTGGCCTCCAGGCGGCTTTTTCGCTTTTTGAACACCCTTTACACGCCGTTTCCCACTCCCCACCTTCTGCGAGCACACTGCCCCTTATGCCATTGCCACCCGCCCCCACCAAGCGCGCCTCCCTGCTGGCGCCCGAAGCGTACGACGCGCCCGCCAGAACTTCCGCCCGCGCATCGCGAAAACCACAGGCCGACGACGAGGGCACACCGGGGGACGGCAATGCGCCGATACTGGCCACGGCCGAGCACATGTCCAGCAGTGGCGCAGCGGCCGAGCATCCGGCCGCCTTCCAGCCGAAGTTCCGCACTGAAACGGCCCGAAGCCCTGAACAGCCAAGCGCACCCAGCTACAAAAAAAGTAGCGCCGCAGTGCCTCAAGCGGACGTCAAACCGAGAAAGGCAAAGGCCGCCGGGCCGAGCAAGCTGTTTGTGCTGGACACCAACGTGCTGCTGCACGACCCGATGTGCCTGTTCCGCTTCGAAGAGCACGACATCTTCCTGCCGATGATCGTGCTGGAGGAGCTCGACGGCCACAAAAAGGGGATGACGGAAGTGGCGCGCAACGCGCGCCAGACCAGCCGCTCGCTCGATGCGCTGGCCGGCACCCAGGGCGCCGATTTCGGCAGCGGCCTGAAGCTCGATGCCACGGGCCACAAGGAGGCCGGCGGCAAGCTGTTCTTCCAGACCCAGACGCTGGACTACACCCTGCCCCTGAGCCTGCCCCAGGGCAAGGCCGACAACCAGATCCTGGGGGTGGTGGGGGCGCTGCGCAAGCAGTACGCGCCGCAAGGCAAGGATTCACACGCGGGCGCGCGTGAAGTGGTGCTGGTCTCCAAGGACATCAACATGCGGGTCAAGGCGCGCGCGCTGGGCCTGCCGACCGACGACTACCAGAACGACAAGACGCTCGACGACGGCGACCTGCTGTACGCAGGCAGCCTGGCGCTGCCGCTGGATTTCTGGACCAAGCATGGCAAGACCATGGAGAGCTGGCAAAGCGGCAGCTATACGTTCTACCGCATCAGCGGGCCGATCGTGCCGAACCTGCTGATCAACCAGTTCGTCTACTTCGAGGCGCCGGGCGAGCCCAGCCTGTACGCCCGCGTCACCGAGATCCGCGCCAAGACGGCGGTGCTCAAGACGCTGAAGGACTACAACCACCTGAAAAACGCGGTCTGGGGCGTGACCACGCGCAACCGCGAGCAGAACTTCGCGATGAACGTGCTGATGGATCCGGAAGTGGATTTTGTGACGCTCGCGGGGAATGCCGGCACCGGCAAGACGCTGATGGCGCTGGCCTCGGGCCTGACCCAGGTGCTGGACGACCGCCGCTATACCGAAATCATCATGACCCGCGCGACCGTGAGCGTGGGCGAGGACATCGGCTTTCTGCCGGGCACCGAAGAGGAAAAGATGGGCCCCTGGATGGGCGCGCTGGACGACAACCTCGAGGTGCTGGCCAAGACCGAGACCACCTCGGGCGAATGGGGCCGCGCCGCCACCAACGAGCTGATCCGCTCGCGCATCAAGATCAAGAGCATGAACTTCATGCGCGGGCGCACCTTCTTGAACAAGTACGTGATCATCGACGAGGCGCAGAACCTGACGCCCAAACAGATGAAAACGCTGATCACGCGCGCCGGCCCCGGCACCAAGATCATCTGCATGGGCAACCTGGCGCAGATCGACACGCCGTACCTGACCGAGGGCTCGTCGGGGCTGACGTTTGCCGTCGACAAGTTCAAGGGCTGGCCGCACGGCGGGCACATCACGCTGGCGCGCGGCGAACGCTCGCGGCTGGCCGACTTTGCCAGCGAAGTGCTATAGAAACAATAGCTTACTGTGCAGGACTGGTAAAGGCTACAGGCACTTTTCTCTTAAAAATCGCTGCTGCCTGAAGCCAGGCTCTCGAACCGGGTGAGCTCTTTCAGGAAAGCCAGCTTGACGGTCCCGGTGGGCCCGTTGCGCTGCTTGCTGATGATGATCTCGGCAACGCCCGGCTCCTTCGACTCCTTGTTGTAGTAGTCGTCGCGGTAGATGAACATGATCACGTCCGCGTCCTGCTCGATGGCGCCGGACTCGCGCAGGTCGCTCATCATGGGACGCTTGTCGGTGCGCGATTCCACGCCGCGCGAGAGCTGCGACAGCGCCATCACCGGGCAGCCGAGTTCCTTCGCGAGCATCTTCAGGCCACGCGAGATTTCGCCCACCGCGGTCGCCCGGTTCTCGTCGCTCATGCTGCTGGACACGCTCATCAGCTGCAGGTAATCCACCACGATCATGCCGAGCTTGCCGCCGCACTGCCGGGCCAGGCGCCGGGCGTTGGCGCGCAGCTCGCTGACGGTCAGGCCCGGCGTCTCGTCGATGTGCAGCGAAATATTGCGCAGCTTCTCGATCGCCTCGGTCAGGCGCGGCCACTCGGCGTCGGTCAGCTTGCCGGTGCGCAGGTGCATCTGGTCGATGCGCCCGATCGAGCCGACGATACGCACCGCCAGCTGGCTCGCGCCCATTTCCATCGAGAACACCGCCACCGGCAGTTCCTCGTGCAGCGCCACGTGCTCGGCGATGTTGATCGCGAGCGCGGTCTTGCCCATGGACGGGCGCGCCGCCAGCACGATCATGTCGCCGGCCTGGAAGCCCGAGGTCATGCGGTCGAGGTCGTAAAAGCCGGTGGGCACCCCGGTGATGTCGTTCGGGTTGTCGGCCATCTCCTGCACGCGGTCCAGCAGCTGGACCACCAGGGAGTCCATGCCCTGGAAGCCCTGCTTCATGCGCGAGCCTTCTTCCCCGATGTTGAAGATTTTTTGCTCGGCTTCGTCCAGGATCTTGTCGACGGCCTTGCCCTGGGTATTGAACGCGTTGGTGGCAATTTCGTCGCTGGCGCGCACCAGCTTGCGCAGGATGGAGCGCTCGCGCACGATCTCGGCGTAGCGGCGGATGTTGCTGGCGCTCGGCACGTACTGGGCCAGCGAGTTGAGGTAACCCAGGCCGCCGATTTCCTCGGCCTTGCCCAGGTTCTGCAGCTGCTCGTAGACCGTGATCACGTCGGCCGGCCGGGTGGCGTTGATCAGGCCGCCGACGGCCGCGTAAATCAGCCGGTGTTCGTAGCGGTAAAAGTCGCCATCGGCGAGCAGGTCGCCGACACGGTCCCAGGCGCTGTTGTCCAGCAGCAGGCCGCCCAGCACGCTGGACTCCGCCTCGATGGAGTGCGGCGGGATGCGCAGCTGGGCGACCTGGCGATCGACAGGATACTCATCGTCAACGGCGCTGAAAACGGCAGACATCAGGTGGGGGGTTCCTAGAAAAAGGCATGTTACGTCCGCCCATGGCGGACGTCAAAACGGGCCGTGCACAAAGCTGTGGGGGGCCGGTGCATAAACGGTGACTATCCCTGTAAAACAACGGGCGCAAAAAGAAAAGCCACCCGAAGGCGGCCTTCCCTGGGCGCGCCGACGGTCAAGCCGATTCGCCGTACACCGTGACGGTAATGTCCACCACCACGTCGGTGTGCAGCGCTACGCTGACCGTGCTGTCGCCCACCACCTTGATGGGGCCGCCCGGCATGCGCACCTGGGCCTTGGCGACCTTGTAGCCTTGCTTGTTCAGCTCTTCGGCAATGTCGAAGTTCGTCACCGAGCCGAACAGGCGACCGTCCACGCCGGCCTTTTGCGTCAGCTTGACAGTCGTGCCGCCGAGCTTTTCGCCCTGTGCCTGCGATTCGGCCAGCTTGGCGGCCGCGGCTTTTTCGAGCTCGGCGCGGCGGGCTTCGAATTCTTTCTTGGCAGCTTCCGTGGCGCGCCGGGCGCGGCCGCTGGGAATCAGGAAGTTGCGGGCGTAGCCGTCCTTGACCTTGACGATTTCGCCCAGGTTGCCGAGGTTCACCACTTTGTCGAGCAGAATGATTTGCATGGTCGTGGCTCCCTTAGATGCGGTGCTGGTCGCTGTACGGCAGCATGGCCAGGAAGCGCGCGCGCTTGATGGCCGTGTTGAGCTGGCGCTGGAAAATCGCGCGCGTGCCGGTCAGGCGGGCCGGAATGATCTTGCCGTTTTCGGCAATGAAGTCACGCAGCGTGTCGATGTCCTTGTAGTCGATCTGCTTGACACCGGTCACGGTGAAGCGGCAAAAGCGCTTGCGCTTGAACAGCAGGGACTGGGTATTGCGCTTGGGGCGCTTGTCTTTGTTGAAACGTTTTGGTCCGGGCATGATGGACTCCTTGGAAAAGGTTATGAATTCGTTAATCTTGCTGAAAATCCAGCACGTGAAGCACGATGTGTTTGCCGCCCCGCGCGTTGGCCAAAAAGCCGGTGAACTTCCAGGCACTGCCGATAGTTTGCTGACCGATTCTCTCGGCCATCGCACCAAAGGCCACTGCCTTGATCGCCATCTTGACTTGCCTCATCTGACCGGCCTCTTCGATGCTGGACTCGTGTTCGAGTCTCATGTCCAGGGCGGGCAATCCGGCGGGCGTGTGGCGCAGGGCATTCACCTCTGCGATACAGGCCGTCAAAACAACGTGGTTCACGCCTCGCTAGCAGCAAACGCGCTTAATGCGCTGCGTGCGCCGCGTACTCCGCCTGCTGGGTCTTGCGGGCTTCTTCGCGCTCGACGGTTTTCATCATCGAGGATGGGCCGGTTTCCGCCTTGTCCATCTGCACCGTCAGGTGGCGCAACACGGCATCGTTGAACTTGAACGCGTGTTCCAGCTCAGCCATCACGGCCTGGTCGGCTTCGATGTTGACACACAGGTAGTGGGCCTTGGCGAGCTTGTTGATCATGTAGGTCAGCTGCCGGCGACCCCAGTCTTCAACACGATGCACTTTGCCGCCACCGGCGGTAATCATGCCCTTGTAACGCTCCAGCATGGCCGGAACCTGCTCACTTTGATCCGGATGGATCATCAAGATGATTTCATAATGACGCATAAATTCTCCTTAAGGGATAAGCCACCCACTGCGTCGGTAGCGGTGTGGCAAGGCAAAGCCTAGTATTGTAAACGATCAGGTGGCGGCCGGACTCGGGTGCGGCGCGGACCTGGCAAGCAGGCTCACCGCCCAAGTCACGGCGGCCCCCACCGGCACGCCAAATACGCCGGCCGAAATGGGCTGGATGCTGAACCACAGGCCGTCACCCTGCAGTCCGAGTGCCGCTCTGACGGCCGGTAGGTTGATGGCCATGTAGTACATCGTCAGGCCGAGGCCCGACAGCATGCCGGCAACGGCACCCTGGCGGGTTGTGCGGCGCCAGAAAATCCCGAGAACCATCGCCGGAACAAAGGCGGCCGCCGCCAGCGAGAACGACGCCGACACCAGATACAGGATATCGGCCGGTTTCTGCGCTGCCACATAGGCGGCCGCCAGCGCCACCAGCAGCAATGCAAATTTGGACAGCATGACGCGCTGCATGGCGCCCCGATGGTCCTTCACGCGGCCCACATAGGTGTCGTGCGCCAGGGCGTTGCCGATGGTCAGCAGCAAACCGTCCGCGGTCGACAGCGCTGCCGCCAGCCCGCCGGCGGCGACCAGGCCCGAAATGACATAAGGCAAACCGCCGAGCTCGGGCATGGCCAGCATCACCATGTCGGCACCCAGCTTGAGCTCGCCAAACTGCAGGAGGTGGTCGCCGTTGACATCGCTGACCGACAGCAGGGCCGGGTCCACCCGGGTCCATTGCGCCATCCAGGTGGGCAGGGTATCGAAGGGGTGCCCCACCAGCTTGCTCAACACCTCGAACTTGACCAACACGGCCAGCGCTGGCATGGCCACATACACCAGGGCAATAAACAGCAGCGACCACGCCACCGAGGTCCGTGTCTCGGCCACCGAGGGCGTCGTGTAATAGCGGGTCAGCAGGTGCGGCAAGCCGGCCGTGCCGACCATCAGGCAGAACATCAGCGCCAGAAAATTCAGGCGTGAAACCTGGAAGGCATGTTTCTGCGCTGGCGTGCCGTCTGGATCCCCGGCAAAAGCCCGGGCATGCGGTGGCAGGCCGCCCAGCGGTTGGGCGCGCGCCAGATTCTCCTGCATGGCCCGGGTCCACAGCTCCCGCGCTGCCGCGGCATCTCTCGGCAAGGCCGACAGCTGGCGACTGGCGGTAAATATCAGCGAGGCGTCGGTTTTCTGGTCGTGCAGCAACTGCAGCCTGGCGTGCAATGCTTCGCGCTCGCGCGTCAGGCTCGCTTGCACATCCTGCAATTTGAGTTCATAGACCCGGGCGCGGCGCGCGTATTCGGCCATCACGGCCCTCTCGGCGGGAGACCTGGCAAGCTGGTGCTCCAGCGCCGTGATTTTTTCAAGCTGCTGACCGTAAACCAGCGGCGCCAGCGGATTACCCAGCTGTTTGTAGGCCAGCCAGGACACCGGGATCAAAAAGGCCAGCATCAAAATCACGTATTGCGACACCTGTGTCCACGTTACCGCGCGCATGCCGCCCAGGAACGAGCACACCAGCACGCCGCCCAGTCCCAACAGGATCCCGATCTCGAACTGCACCCCGGTCAGGCGCGAGGTGATCAGCCCGACACCGTAAATCTGCGCCACCACATACGTAAACGAACAAAGGACGGCGGCAAAGGCCGCGATCAGGCGCGGCCAGCGGCCGCCAAAGCGCACGCGAAAATAGTCCGGGACGGTATAGAGTTCGAGCTTGCGCAAATGCGGCGCGATCAGCAAGCCGACCAGGCAGAACCCGCCGGTCCACCCCAGGATGTAGGCCAGGCCTCCGGGCTGGGTTTCGGTGCCCGAGAACCCTTGCAGGTAGAGACCGCCCGCGAGACTGATGAATGACGCCGCGCTCATCCAGTCGGCGGCCGTGGCCATGCCGTTGTACATGGCAGGGACATGCCGGCCGGCCACGTAATATTCGTCCGCGTCGGCGGTGCGGCAGTAGATGCCGATGGCCGCATAAAACAGGACCGTGGCCAGCAGAAAAACGGCGCCAATCCACGCCTTTGACAAGCCGGCCTTTTCGGCCAGTGCCATCACCAGCAAAAACACGAGAAAACACGCCACATACGTGGCCAGAATCCGGTGCAGCCGGCGCTTGTAGTCCCTATAGACAGCGCCGTCGGCCATGACACTGGCGGGATCGCCGCCCTGGCGGTTGCGGATCCAGGCGTAGCAGGCCAGTATCGCAATAAAAACCAGTACGGCGCCTTGGGCGGAAAACCAGAAGTTGAACGGCCAGCCGGCTACAACGGCCTGCAGGTCGCGCGCAAAAAAGACCATCCCGAAAGACGCCACGCCCCAGACCAGCAACAAGGCGGCGCGCAGCCTGCCAAAGCCCGCCGTGACGGGGGGTCCTGCGGGGCTTGGCAGAGTCTGGTTTGGCATGAGCTTTCAATCATGCCATCGGGGCCCGGCCGGGACACTCAGGGTATTTGCTACAACCCGGCCAGTTGCTTCCAGGTGGCGATCACGCTGTCCGGATTCAGCGAGATGGAGGCGATGCCCTGATCGGCCAGCCATTTGGCCAGGTCGGGATGGTCGCTGGGCCCCTGGCCACAAATCCCGATGTACTTGCCTTGCGCCTTGCAGGCCGCAATCGCACGAACCAGCAGCGCCTTGACGGCGGGGTCGCGTTCGTCGAAATCGGCCGCCAGCAACTCCAGGCCCGAGTCACGGTCCAGCCCCAGCGTAAGCTGGGTCAGGTCGTTCGAGCCAATCGAGAAACCATCGAAATACTGCAAAAATTCGTCGGCCAGGATGGCGTTGCTGGGCACCTCGCACATCATGATGACCTTGAGCGCTGCCTCGCCCGATTCGCCGCGCTTGAGGCCGTGCTGGGCCAGCAGTGTGGTCACCTTCTCGGCCTGGCCCAGCGTGCGTACAAACGGCACCATGACCTGCACATTCGTCAGGCCCATGTCGTTGCGGACACGCTTGAGTGCTTCGCACTCCATCGCAAACGCCTCGCGGAAGTCGTCGCTGATGTAGCGCGCCGCACCGCGAAAACCGAGCATGGGGTTTTCCTCTTCGGGCTCGTAGCGTGAGCCGCCGATCAGCTTGCGGTATTCGTTGGATTTGAAGTCTGACAGGCGCACGATCACCGGCTTGGGCCAGAACGCCGCCGCGATGGTGGCCACGCCTTCGGCCACCTTGTCCACGTAGAAGGCCCGCGGGGAGGCATGGCCGCGCGCCACCGACTCCACGGCTTTTTTCAGGTCGGCATCGACGTTCGGGTAGTCCAGGATGGCCTTGGGGTGC
Organism: Polaromonas sp. C04; assembly: GCF_002002705.1. Lineage (GTDB taxonomy): Bacteria > Pseudomonadota > Gammaproteobacteria > Burkholderiales > Burkholderiaceae_C > Rhodoferax_A. The sequence goes on from NZ_MUNS01000031.1 coordinate 80,016, forward strand.
ACGCCAATGTTGTTGTTGATGATGAATTCGAGCCGTGCCAGCCCCACGCCATGGTTGGGCAACTGGCAGAAATCGAACGCCAGCTGCGGGTTGCCCACGTTCATCATGATCTTGGTCTTGATCTCGGGCATGGCGCCGCGCTGCACCTCGGTCACCTCGGTCTCCAGCAGGCCATCGTAAATAAAACCGGTGTCGCCCTCGGCACAGCTCACGGTCACCAGCGTGCTGTCCTTGAGCAGATCCGTGGCGTCGCCACAGCCGACCACGGCCGGAATGCCCAGTTCGCGCGCAATGATGGCCGCGTGGCAGGTGCGCCCGCCGCGGTTCGTCACGATGGCGCTGGCACGCTTCATCACGGGCTCCCAATTCGGGTCGGTCATGTCGGTGACCAGGATGTCGCCGGTCTGCACCTGGTCCATCTCGCTGATGCCATGCACCAGCCGGACCCGGCCCGTGCCGATTTTCTGGCCGATGGCGCGCCCCTCGGCCAGAACGGTGCGGCCTTGCCCCTGCTGACCCTTGAGCTTGTAGCGCAGCTCGGCCTTGTCGCCCTGCTGGCTCTTCACGGTCTCGGGCCGCGCCTGCAGGATGTAGAGCTGGCCGTCGGTCCCGTCCTTGCCCCACTCGATATCCATGGGCCGGCCATAGTGCTGCTCGATCACCAGCGCGTAATGCGCCAGCTGCTGCACGTCTGCATCGCTCAAAGAATAGCGGTTGCGCTGCTCGGCGGGCACGTCCACCGTCTTGATGAGCTTGCCCGTGGCCGCCTTTTCCTCAGGCGTCGCAAACACCATCTGGATCAACTTGGAGCCCAGGGCGCGGCGGATCACGGCTTGCTTGCCGGCCCGCAGCATGGGTTTGTGCACATAAAACTCGTCCGGGTTCACGGCGCCCTGCACCACGGTCTCGCCCAGGCCATAACTGGAAGTGATGAACACCACGTCCTCAAAACCGGATTCGGTATCGAGGGTGAACATCACACCGGCCGCGCCCAGATCGGAGCGCACCATGCGCTGCACGCCGGCGGAAAGCGCCACGTCGGCGTGGGCAAAGCCCTTGTGCACGCGGTAGCTGATGGCGCGATCATTGTAGAGCGAGGCGAACACCTCGCGCATCTTGTGCAGCACGTCGTCGATGCCCACCACGTTGAGGAAGGTCTCCTGCTGCCCGGCAAAGGATGCGTCGGGCAGGTCTTCGGCGGTGGCCGACGAGCGCACCGCAAACGAAGCAGCCGGGTTGCCGGCGCTCAAGGCGGCGAACGCATCGCGGATGGCTTTTTCCAGGCCGGCCGGAAACGGCTGGGCCTCGATCATCGCGCGAATCCCGGCGCCGGCGCCGGCCAGCGCGCGCACATCTTCCGTATCCAGCGTGGCCAGTTGCGCGCTGATGCGTTCGGCCAGTCCGTCAAACTGGAGGAACTCGCGAAACGCGTGCGCCGTGGTGGCAAAGCCGGTGGGAACGCGCACGCCGGTGGGCAGTTGCGAGATCATCTCGCCGAGACTGGCGTTTTTGCCGCCAACCGCCTCGACGTCGGTCATTCTCAGGTTTTCAAACGGTACGACCAGGGCGGTCTTATCGAAAAGCGCAGACATGGGAAAGCTCCAGAAGTTAAAACCGGGTCTGCGTGACGCGTTGCGCGCACAAGCGCCCCCGCGACGCTCATGCAAACAGCGCGACTTTGCTTTTCTTGTAGTGGGTCGGTGCCGTGCATGGGAGAATTCAAATAATTGGCGCCATTGTAGGCGCCGGCCTGCCCCCGTCAGGCGCCCCGCCATCGCCAACCGCTGAAAGCCCTAAATCCGTGTCGACCATGCCCACCCGCACCGTTTTTTTCATCTCCGATGGCACGGGCATCACGGCGGAGACCTTCGGCAACGCCATCCTGGCGCAGTTCGAGATGAAACCGCGCCACGTGCGCCTGCCCTTCACCGACACGGTGGACAAGGCGCACCAGGCGGTGCGCCAGATCAACCACACGACGGAAATCGAAGGCCAGAAACCCATCGTGTTCACGACGCTGGTGAGCATGGAGGTGCTCAGTGTGATCCAGCAGGGTTGCCAGGGCATGCTGCTGGACATGTTTGGCACTTTTGTGCGACCGCTGGAGATCGAGCTGGGCCTGAAATCCAACCACCGCATTGGCCGCTTCAGCGATGTCAGCCAGAGCAAGGCCTACCACGATCGCATTGAAGCCATCAATTTCAGCCTGGCGCACGACGACGGGCAGTCGAACCGCGACCTGGAAAAATCGGATGTAATTCTGGTCGGCGTGAGCCGCAGCGGCAAGACACCGACCTCGCTGTACCTGTCCATGCAATACGGGCTCAAGGCGTCCAACTACCCCTTGATCCCGGAGGACTTCGAGCGCCGCCAGCTGCCGCCTGCGCTAATGCCACACCGCAAGAAGATTTTCGGCCTGAGCATCGAGCCCGAACGACTGAGCGAGATTCGCAACGAACGCCGCCCGAATTCGCGCTACGCCTCGATCGAGAACTGCCGCATGGAAGTCAGCGAAGCCGAAGCCATGATGCGGCGCGCCGGCATCCGCTGGCTGTCCACCACCACCAAGTCGATCGAAGAAATCGCCACGACCATCCTGCAGGAACTCCAGCCGGAGCGGCTGACGTATTGAACGCGGCACGCGCCTGCGGTTGTGCAAGTCGCGCGGGCACCGCACAATCGACTCGATACCCATTTCTCAACCCTTACAGGAGAACGCCATGAAAGGCGACGCCAAAGTCATCGAATACCTGCAAGCGCAGCTCAAAAACGAACTCACCGCCATCAACCAGTACTTCCTGCACTACCGCATGCTCAAGCACTGGGGGCTGGACAAGCTGGCGAAGAAGGAATACGAGGAGTCCATGGGCGAGATGAAGCACGCCGACCGGCTGATGGACCGCATCTTCGTGCTCGACGGCCTGCCCAACCTGCAGGACCTGGCCAAGCTGCTGGTGGGCGAGGATGTGCCCGAAATCCTGGCCTGCGACCTGCAGTCCGAACAGGGCGCGCAGGCCACCGTCAAGGCCGGCATGGCGCACTGCGAAAGCGTGCGGGACTATGTCTCGCGCGACCTGCTGCAGGACATCCTGAACGATACCGAAGAGCACATCGATTACCTGGAAACCCAGATTGAACTGCTCGGCAAGGTCGGGCTGCAAAACTACCTGCAATCGCAGATGGGCGAAGCCGGCTGAAACACCCTGCCCCAAGCCGCACGCGATAGCAGTGAGGGCCGCTCCCAGCGCGCGGACCCATGTCACGCCACGTTGACTCGATGAGAATAAAATTGAATAATAACGATTCTCATACTCAACAACCTGTCCGCGGCGGATAGAAGCCACCTCATGTATCGCGCAGCAGTTTCAGATTTAGCCGCACCCTTTGTCGCGTCGCCGACTGCGCCCCAACTCGCGGTGGGTTTGGACACCTTGTCGGTGGCCGACCTGGCGGCTCATCTCGTCGCCACCATCACGGGGCTGGCGGAGCCCGATGGCCGGGCCAAGTCCACCGGCGTCGCGGCGCGGTTGGCGGAGCTGGGTTTCATCGTGGGCGAGACCGTCAGCGTACTGCATCGCGGGCCCGGTGGGCGCGAACCGATCGCCGTCCAGGTGGGCGACACGGTGTTTGCGCTGCGCCGCCTCGAGGCCAGTTGCATCCGGGTGATTCCAGCAGCATGAACGCCGCCACCCAGATGCCGCCGGGCATCGCCCTGCGTATCGCCCTGGTCGGCAATCCGAATTGCGGCAAGACCGCGCTGTTCAATCTGCTCACCGGCGCACGCCAGAAGGTGGCCAACTACGCGGGCGTGACAATCGAGCGCAAAGAGGGGTTTACGCGCCTGCCCGACGGCCGCGAAGTCTCCATCCTGGACCTGCCCGGCGCCTACAGCCTGAACCCGGCCAGCACCGACGAGGCCGTGACGCACGACGTGGTGATGGGCCGGCGCGCCGGAGAGACCCGGCCCGACGGCATCATCGCCGTGGTGGATGCCACCAACCTGCGCATGAACCTGCGCCTGGTGCTGCAGTTGCGCGCGCTGGGCCGCCCCATGGTGCTGGCGCTGAACATGATCGACGTGGCACGCGCGCAGGGCCTGCAGATCGACGTCGCCCGGCTATCAAGCGAACTGGGTATGCCCGTGGTAGAGACGGTGGCGGTCAAGGCCAACTGGATCAGCAATTGGCTGGGCCGCTCCCGTGACAACGGCCGCGAAGCCCTGCTGCAGGCGGCGCAGGCCGCATTCCTGACCGACGTTTACGATGGTTTAAGGCCTCAAGCCCATACCCAGCCTGCGCAAGCAGCTACTAAAGATGTAGCACACCCGCCTTTGACACCGGCGGCGCTGCAAGCGCAGGTCAGATCGATTCTGGCGGCAGCGGTGCCCAATGCCGGCCAGATCAAGCGCTTCAACCACGGCATTGATTCGGTCGTGATGCACCCGGTGCTGGGCCTGCTCCTGCTGGGCGTGGTGCTGTTCCTGATCTTCCAGGCGGTGTTTTCCTGGGCGAATCTGCCGATGGCGCTGATCCAGAACGGGGTCACCGGCGTGGGCACCCTGATCCAGCGGCACATGCCGCCCGGCATGCTGCAGAGCCTGCTGGTGGACGGTGTGGTGGCGGGCGTGGGCAGCGTGCTGGTGTTTTTGCCGCAGATCCTGATCCTGTTCTTTTTCATCCTGCTGCTCGAAGACTCGGGCTACCTGCCGCGCGCGGCCTTCCTGCTGGACAACCTGATGGGCAAGGTCGGCCTGTCGGGCCGCGCCTTCATCCCGCTGCTGTCGAGCTTCGCGTGTGCCATTCCGGGCATCATGGCCACGCGCACCATCCCGAACTGGCGCGACCGGCTGTCCACCATCATGATTGCGCCCTTGATGACCTGCTCGGCGCGCCTGCCGCTGTACGCGCTGCTGATCAGCGCCTTTGTGCCGAAACGCGAGGTCGGCGGGTTCAACCTGCAGGGCATCACCCTGTTCGTGCTCTACGCCGCCGGCATCGTGTCGGCCATGGGCGTCGCCTGGGTCTTCAAGCGCATCTGGCTCAAGAGCAACTACCAGCCGCTGATGCTCGAGTTGCCGCCGTACCGCGTGCCCAACCTGCGCAACCTGGTGCTGGGCCTGTGGCAGCGTGCGCAAATCTTCCTGCAGCGCGTGGGGACCATCATTTTTTCGCTGATGGTGGTGTTGTGGTTCCTGTCGACCTTCCCCAGCCCGCCCGCGGGCGTGACGGGCCCGGCCATCCAGTACAGCTTTGCCGGCATGATTGGCCGGGCGCTGGAAGTGGTGTTTGCGCCGATCGGTTTCAACTGGCAGATTTCCATCGCGCTGGTGCCGGGCATGGCGGCACGCGAAGTGGCGGTGGGCGCGCTCGGCACGGTGTACGCGCTGTCCGCCACGGGCGAAGAGACGGCCAAGGCGCTGGTGCCGCTGATCGTGCAGAGCTGGTCGCTGGCCACGGCGTACTCGCTGCTGGCCTGGTACGTGTTTGCGCCGCAGTGCATTTCGACACTGGCCGTGGTCAAACGTGAAACCAACTCGTGGCGCTACCCGCTCTTGATGGCTGGGTATCTGTTTGCGCTGGCCTATGCGGCCTCGTTTATCACCTACCGCGTCGCGCTGGCGCTGACCTCATGATGGGCACCGTTTTGCAGTCGCTGCTGGTCTATGTCATGGTGGCGTGTTGCACCGTTTACGCCGCGTGGACCCTGGCGCCCGCCAGCTTGAAGCGGCGTTTCGCCACCGCCTTGATGGCCATGTCGCCCCACTTGCGTTCGTCGCGCCGGCTGCAGGGCTGGGCGCAGCAAAAAGGCGGCTGTGGCTCCGGTTGCAGCGGCTGCAGCAGCGGGGCGGCGCCGACCGCCGCCACAACAAAACCAGTCAAGATCAGGTTCATCAAGCACCGGTGACATCACCCGCACGGATGACAGGGCCCCGTTTCCAGAGTTTGCAATACGCCTTTACATTTTCGTCGTTGCAAATGAGACGGATTCGTATTTATAATCACTCATCTTCAACCGTCAGCCACTGACCGCCTGTCGCCATGATTGTTTGTGTATGCCACCGGATCTCGGACCGCGAAATCGCCCGCTACGCGCGGGCCGGAATGGGTTTTGACGAGATTCAACTCGAACTCGGTGTGGCCACCCAGTGCGGCCAGTGCGAAGGTTGCGCCCGCGACGTGGTGGCGCAGTGCAACGCCTCGCACCCCGTTGCAGCATTGAACCGCGACGACTGCGGCGCGCCAGCCGGCACGCGGGCCTCCGCAAGCCTCTGAGGCCGCGCATGGAATTCCTCGCAACACTCGGCGCCAGCCTGATTCTGGTTGTCGGCTCGGTCTGGTGGGTTTTGCGCAAATAGCGACAACACCCGGCCCGGCGAAACTTTGCAGCCGGGAACCCGTCCAACCCGTCCACCATGACCCTGTCTGCCACACGCCCTTTTGCTGCCGGTCTGAGCCGTAACACCCTCATTGCCGCCGGCGTGGTGCTGTTCCACATTGCGGCGCTGTGGGCGCTGCAAGCCGGCCTGTTGCACCGGGCCGCAGAGATCGTGGTGCCGGTTGAAATGCTGTCCCAGCTGATAGAACCTCCCGCGCCAAAGGTCGATCTTCCCAAGCCGGTCGTGCTGCCTGCTCCGCCCCCCGTGAAGCAGCCAGTCGCCAAACCCGTCGTTCGGCCACGCCCGGCGCCACAACCCGTCGCCATCGCCGACCCCACACCGGCGCCAGCGGCGCCCGTCGGGGTGACCACGCCCCAGCCGCCGGCACCGCCAGCGCCGGTCATGGAAGCCCCTGCCGCGCCCGTCGCGCCGCCGGCACCGGCCAAGGTCGAGCTCCCGTCCAGCAACGCCGACTACCTGCAAAACCCCAAACCGCCCTACCCGCCCATCAGCAAACGCCTGGGCGAGCAAGGCAAGGTCATCGTGCGCGTGCTGATCGGCATCGACGGGCTGGCGCAAAAAGCCGAACTGAAGCAGTCCAGCGGCTTCGACCGGCTCGACCGCGTGGCGCTGGACACGGTGCTGAAGTGGCGCTATGTCCCCGGCAAACGCGGTGGCGTCGCCGAAGCCATGTGGTTCAACGTGCCGATCAATTTTGTTCTCGAATAAATTTCTGGAGTTGTTATGGAATCCCAATTCGGCCTTGCCCACATCTGGACCCAGGGTGACCTCGTCATCAAGGCCACCGCGGTGCTGCTGCTGGTCATGTCGCTGGCATCCTGGATCGTCATCATCATCAAGGCGCTGGACGTCATCAAGTACAAGAAACTCGCCATCAAGGCGGCCGATTTCTGGCACAGCGAAGACTTTGCGGCGGGTTTGACCAAGCTGGGCGCCGATGCCGACAACCCTTTCCGCCAACTCGCACTGGAAGGCCGCGAGGCCACTGCGCACCACCGCAACACCAAGGCCCATCTGCATGACACGCTGGATGTGAGCGACTGGGTCTCGCGCTGCCTGCGCAACACCATCGATGAATTCTCCGCCAAGCTGCAATCCGGACTGGCCGTTCTGGCGTCAGTCGGCTCCACCGCCCCGTTTGTGGGCCTGTTTGGCACGGTCTGGGGCATCTACCACGCCCTGCTCAGCATCGGTTCGGCCGGCCAGGCCAGTATCGACCAGGTCGCGGGCCCGGTGGGCGAGTCGCTGATCATGACGGCGCTCGGACTGGCCGTCGCGATTCCGGCGGTGCTGGGCTACAACGCCCTGGTGCGCGGCAACAAATTCATCCTGATCAAGCTCAGCAGCTTCACGCACGACCTGCACGCCTACTTTGTGACGGGTGCCCGGGTGTCCAGCAGCGGCGACAGCAACATCGTTGTGATGAAAAAGGCTTGAGGCCCGCCTGCACGTTTTGCGCATTCACAAGGAATTGACCCATGGCCTTCGGAACCCAGGACGACACCGACGAGGTGATGAACGAGATCAATGTGACACCGATGGTCGATGTGATGCTGGTGCTGCTGATCATCTTCATCATTACCGTGCCGGTGATGAAGAACTCGGTCAATATTGACTTGCCACGCGCCAGCAGCCAGCGACTGGACCCCAAGCCCGAAACCGTGCGCCTGAGCGTGGATGCGCAAGGTAACTACTTCTGGAACAACAGCCCCACGGACGACAGGAACCTGGCCGTGCTGCTCAAGACGGCGGCCCTCAAGACGCCGCAGCCGGAGTTGCATATCAGCGGTGACAAGGCCGTGCGCTACGAGCGCGTGGCGCAGGCGATGGCCGCGGCCCAGCAGGCAGGTATCAAGAAGATCGGGTTCATTACCGAGCCGCCCAAGCAGCCGTGAGCTTATCGGCCATGCCCCACGCGCCTATCGACGAACCCGACACCAGCCGGGCACTCCGTTTAGACGCTGGCGCGCTTGCGCAAGAGGCCGACGGAGGCGCCCGCAGGCGAGCGCCACGCGCCATGGAGAGCGCCGACCTGTTCAGGGGTGAAAGAACCGTGGAGATCAACCACAACGGCGTGATCTATCGGCTGCAGGCCACCCGGCTGGGCAAGCTGATCCTGACCAAATAGTTTTTTCGACCCGGTTTTGCTACAGCCCGAGACTCAATTCCGCAGCCTCGGACATCATCGAACGCGACCACGGCGGATCGAAGACCACCTCGACATCGACCTCCTCCACGCGCGGCAGCCGCAGCAGCTTCTGGCGTACTTCCTGGGCGATGCTCTCGCCCATGCCGCAGCCGGGTGCCGTCAATGTCATCTTGATCGAGACCCGTAGCTGGTCGTCATGCAGCGGCAGCACGTCGCAGACGTAGACCAGCCCCAACTCGACGATGTCAACCGGAATCTCGGGGTCATAGCAGGTCTTGAGGGTTTCCCAGACCAGTGCGCGCACGTCGTCGGTGCTGGCGTCCGCCGCGAGCGACGGAACCGCAGGCGGTGTCTTGCCGATGGCATCGGCATCGTCGCCCTGCAGACGCACCAGGCGTCCCTCGACATACAGCGTGATGGAGGAGCCGAGCGCCTGCGTGATCTCGGCCATGGTATCTGGCATCAGCTCGAACCGGGTGCCGTCGGGAATCAACTCGACCCAGACCGGGCGCCGGACCAGCACGGTTTCGCGGTTGCGCCTCATTGCGGCACCTTTGTTTGTGGCGCACTGTCCAGTTCGGGCTGCTCGGGCTCGTCGCCGCTTTCGGGGGTATCGCCCAGCGCGTGCGCCAGTGCGTGCCAGCCGAGCAGTGCGCACTTGATGCGGCTCGGATAGCGCCGCACCGCGGCCAGGCTGATCAGTTTGCCAAGGTAGGCGTCATCGGGCTCCTGCTGCCCTGTCATCACGGCGCGAAACCGCTGCTGCAGCTGCTGCGCGGCACCCACGCTACCGCCCCGCACCGCCTCGGTCATCATCGACGCAGATGCAATACAAATGGCACAGCCCTGCCCATGGAAACGGATGTCGCGGATCTGGTCCTGCTCGACCTGCAACTGCACGCTGAGGTCATCGCCGCACTGCGGGTTCCTGCCGCGGGCCTGATGCGTCCACGTGGCAAGCAGGCCGAAGTTGCGCGGCGAGCGTTTGTGCTCGACCACGACCTCCTGGTACAGATCGGTGTCGGCGCTCATCGAAACACCTTCAGTGCACGCGAGACGCCGGCCAGCAAACGCTCCACCTCGTCGTGGGTGTTGTAGACGGCAAACGAGGCCCGCGTGGTCGGTCCGACACCCAGGTGATCGAGCAACGGCTGGGCGCAGTGATGGCCGGTGCGCACGGCAATGCCGTCTTCGTCCAGCAGGGTTCCGATGTCGTGCGGATGCACATCACTGGCCACGAACGAAACAATGGCCGATGACTCGGCGTCGGGTGAGAGCACCCGGATACCGTCGATGCGCTGCAGGCCTTTTGCAGCATGTTCGCGCAATGCGCCCAGGTGCTGCTCCAACCGGTCATGCCCGACGGCCGTGATGAACGCCGCGGCAGCGGCCATGCCGACGGTGCCGGCGACGTGCGGCGTGCCGCCTTCGAGCCTCGCGGGCAAGCCGGTAAACCCGGCGCCCTCCAACGTGACCCAGTCCACCATGTCGCCGCCAAAGCGCAGCGGCACCAGCCGCTCCAGCGCGGCGCGGCGCCCGACCAGCGCGCCCATGCCCATGGGGCCGTACATTTTGTGCGCCGAAAACGCCATGAAGTCGCACGCCAGGGTACTCAACTGGAGCGCGCTGTGGCCCACGGCCTGCGCTGCGTCGAGCACGGTCAACGCACCGGTGTCGGCGGCCAGCGCCAGCAGGGCTTCATAGGGCGGGCGGTAGCCCGTGGCGTTGGAGCATGCGGTGAGCGCGAACACGCGGGTGCGCGGCGACAGCAGTCGTTTCAAATCATCGGCATGAACACTCCCCTGGGCATCGGGCATCAGGATGCGCAAGGTAGCGCCGCTGCGGCGTGCCGCCTGCTGCCACGGCACGAGGTTGGCGTGATGCTCTAGGCCGCTCACAATGATCTCGTCGCCGGGGCGTATCACGGCTGGCGCTTCGCCGCTCACCGAGAGCCCCTGCGCCACCATATTCAGCGCCTCCGTGGTGCCGGACGTGAAGATCAATTCGTGCGACGCGTCAGCGCCGACGAAGCGCTTGACGCCGGCCCGGGCGCGCTCGTACGCGTCGGTCGCACGCTGGCTGAGCGTGTGGACACCGCGATGGATGTTGGCCCGGTCATGCTGCTCAAAGCCGTTCATTGCAGCGAGCACCGATTGCGGCACCTGAGTCGTCGCCGCATTGTCGAGGTAGGCCAGCGGTGCATCATGGATACGCTGTGCCAGCACGGGGAACTGTGCACGCAGGCGCTCCAGTTCGCCCTCCTGCAGGATGGATGACTCACGCATGCGACAACTCCTTGCCTGCGGCCAGATAGCGGGCCACCGCGGTGCCCAGCAGCGCATGCACGCCCAGTGTCTCCAGCGCAACGGGGTCGCCCAGGCTGCGTTCGAGCAGCGCCGTCAGCAATCCCTGAATGATCAAGGCGCGCGCACTGCTCTCACTCAGGCCGCGCTGGCGGGCGTAGAACAGCGCATCCTCGGGCAGCGCGCCCCAGGTCGCGCCATGCACCGCCTGCACCTTGTCGTGGTTGATTTCGAGATGCGGACGCAGCACCAGCCGGGGCTGGCCGTCCGTGGGGATTCCGCTGAGCCGCTGGCGTACGGACGCCTCGTCCGCACCGGCCGCAATGCGGCTGTAGGCGTTCACAACGCCGCGCGCCTTGCCGCTGGCCAGCACGAGGGCCTCGACGTCGCTGGTCGTGTCCGCGCCGCGATGCAGCACCTCGACCTGCTGTTCCAGCGCCGTGCCCGCCGCGAAGAGTGCGCCGCCGGTGCGCGCCGAGCCCTGCGCGGCATGCAGATCGAGTTCGGTGCGCTGCAGGTGGTAATTGCTGCCGCTGGCGATGAGCGCCTGATCGTAGCGGGCGCCACGGCCCAGGCGGGCATGCACGCGGTGCACGAGACGGTCATCCCGCCCCGGCGTGGCCACGCGCAGATGCTGCAAGCTGGCGCCCGCGCCCAGCGTGATGTGAACATCGAGGTTCTGCACGACGGCCTCCATGGACGCCCCGCGTTCATGCGTCTCGAGCAGCACGCAGTGCATGCCAGGCAGCACGTCGATCACCAGCGTGGGCGCTTCAAGGGCTGCTTGCGCCTGGCGTCGCAGCACCAACGAGACGGTCTCGCCTGGCCCGCCATCCGTACCCGCCTTTGCACCACCGCCAATGCGCAGGCGCAGCCCGCGGCGGCACATGGCCTGATGCGCCCATGCAAAGCGATCGGCATCGCTGTCGCCCGGCGCGGCAATCCCCGCAAACAGCCGGCTGCGCTGCGTGGCATCCGCCGCATCGAGCCATTGGGCCTCGACAAGGCCCTGACGTGCGGTACCGAGCGGCTCCAGCACCCAGCCGGCATCGACAGACTCCTTCGCCAATGGATCGGCAGCGGACATCTCGCCGCCGTCACCCAGCCATACCTCCATGCCGGGCGGCGGCAAATGGCGAAAATATTCGGACCGGCCCGGAATCCAGCCGATCGAAGCCAGTCGCTCCCTGGCGGTCAAACCTTCAGCGCGCGCGTGATTCATGCGTTCATGCCTCCGCCAACGCCGGGGTCCGCACAAAGCCGGTGCGCGCGATGTCGCGCGCCAGCGCCAGTCCACCGTCCTCGACAATGGCACCCTGATCGAGCCGATGCACCGAATCGGGCTCCAGCGACTCGATCAACTGCAGATAGTGCGAGACCACAACAAAGGCCGTGCCCTGCGCGCGCAGCGACTGCACCAGCCGGACCACGGCACGCACGCCATCGACGTCCATGCCCGAATCGATCTCGTCGAGCAGCGCCAGCCGGGGCTTGAGCAGCGCCAGTTGCAGCAGTTCGTTGCGCTTGCGCTCGCCGCCCGAAAAGCCGTCGTTGACGGGCCGGTTCAGCATTGCATCGGGCAGGCCCAATTCGGCGGCCGCGGTGCGGGCACTCGCCAGAAAGTCGAACGCATCCAGCGGCGACTCGCTGCGTGATTCGCGCACCGCGTTGAGCGCGCTGCGGATGAACAGCCCGTTCTTCACACCCGGAATATCGGGCGGCGCCTGAAACGACACAAACAGGCCGGCGCGTGCGCGCGCCTCGGGGCTCAGCGGCAGCAGATCCTGCCCGCCAAAGCACGCCTCGCCCGACACCACCTTGTAGCGCGGGTGGCCGGCCAGTGTCAGGCCCAGCGTGCTCTTGCCGCTGCCATTGGCGCCCATCAGCACCACCAGCGCGCCAGCCGGCACGGCCAACGACACCGACTTGAGGACGTTTTGCTCCCCCACATCGACGCGCAGATCACGCACCTCCAACAGTGGTTCCGATGGTTTCTTCATGGTTTTCCTTGGTTCATTCATCATCCGACGGCACCTTCGAGCGACACGGCCAGCAAGGCCTTGGCCTCGAGTGCAAATTCCATCGGCAGCTCTTCGAGCACTGCCTGGCAAAAGCCACCCACAATCAGCGAGGTGGCCTCCTGCGGATCGATGCCGCGCTGCTGGCAATAAAACAGGCGCTCCTCGGAGATGCGTGTGGTGGTCGCCTCGTGCTCGACCACCGCGTCGTCCCGGGCCGCCTCGACGTAGGGGAAGGTATGCGCGCCGCAGTGCGGGCCGATCAGGAGCGAATCGCATTGGGTGTGATTGCGTGCGCCGGCAGCGGTCGGCGCGACGCGCACCAGCCCGCGGTAGCTGTTGTGCGCATGGCCGGCGCTGATGCCCTTGGACACAATGCGGCTGCGCGTGTTGCGCCCCAAGTGAATCATCTTGGTGCCGGTGTCGGCCTGCTGGTAGTGATTGGACACTGCGATGGAATAGAACTCGCCGCTGGAATCATCGCCGCGCAGCACCACGCTGGGGTATTTCCAGGTGATGGCCGAGCCGGTTTCGATCTGCGTCCACGCGATATGCGAGCGTTTGCCGGCGCACAGGCCGCGCTTGGTCACAAAGTTATAGATGCCGCCGCGCCCGTTCTCGTCGCCGGGATACCAGTTTTGCACCGTTGAATATTTGATGTGGGCATCGTCGTGCGCGACCAGTTCCACCACCGCCGCGTGCAGCTGGTTTTCATCGCGCTGGGGCGCCGTGCAGCCTTCCAGATAGCTGACGTGGCTGCCGGCTTCGGCAATGATCAAGGTGCGCTCGAACTGCCCCGTGTTGGGCGCGTTGATGCGGAAGTACGACGACAGCTCCATCGGGCAGCGCACGCCCTTGGGGATATACACAAACGAGCCATCGGAGAACACGGCGGAGTTCAGCGCGGCGTAGAAGTTGTCGCCCAATGGCACCACCGATCCCAGATAACGCTCGATCAGTTCGGGATGGTGCTCGACCGCGTGCGAGAACGAGCAGAAGATCACCCCGACCTCGGCCAGTTGCTCGCGGAACGTGGTGCCCACCGACACGGAATCAAATACCGCATCCACCGCCACGCCGGCCAGGCGGGCGCGCTCGTGCAGCGGGACGTTGAGTTTTTCGTAGGTCTCCAGCAGCTTGGGATCCACATCGGCCAGGCTCTTCGGCCCATCTTTGAGAGACTTCGGTGCCGAGTAGTAGCACAAGGCCTGGAAATCGATCGGCTCGACACGCAGCTTGCCCCACTCGGGCAGCGGCATGGTGCGCCAGTGTGCAAAAGCCTCCAGGCGCCGCTTCAGCAAAAACTCGGGTTCGCGCTTGCGCAGGGAAATGGCCCGCACGATATCCTCGTCCAGCCCTGGAGGCAACGAGTCCGATTCGACATCGGTAAAAAACCCATGTCGATATTGGCCATCCAGCGCCTGCACCAGGGGTGCGGCTTGTTCAGCGAGAGCCATTCAGTACCTCCAAACCATACACATTGCAACTAAAACTCCGGCAACCCAGTATTACAGTACCCGGAGCCCCACCCTGCGCGAATGATGGGCATTTTATAGATTCATATTTTATGCATCTTAATGCTCACCAACAGGCTGAGCGACATTGCCAACGAGTGGATCAGGGGCTTTGCCGGCCGCTGCCGCAGGCAAACTCCACAACCGTCGCCGGCCAGACAGATTTACAGGCCGATGGCCGCCAGACCGGCCCGAGCGACCTGCACATCCTCACTGGACTTGACGCCACTGACCCCGACGGCACCCAGGCACTGTCCGTCTTTCATGGCCGGCACGCCCCCTTCAAGCAGGCCCTGCAGCCCGGGCACGCTCAGGAACGACGCACGCCCGCCATTGATCATGTCTTCGTAGACCTTGCTGTCACGGCGCCCCAGCGCTGCGGTATGCGCCTTGGCCGGCGCAATATGGGCGGAAATGGGCGCCGCGCCATCCAGCCGCTGCAGCCACAGCAAGTGGCCGCCGTCATCCACGATCGCAATGCTCACGGCCCAGTTGTTTCGCAGCGCCTCGGCTTCCGCGGCGGCGGCGATTTTCTTGATGTCGGCGAGTTCCAGAACAGGTTTGTTTTTCATGATTTCACGGATAACAGTGATCGAACTTCCAAGCATAACGGCTGTGCTCTGGTTTGCCGGAGCAGCGTAGCGAAAAGTAACCTTACAGAAAATAGGAAGCGTTGCATGCGGCATTCGTGGCGAGCCCTTGAATCACCCTAGAATGACACTATCTGTATGTACAGTGTTGAAGGAGTCAAAACCATGATTGATCAAGTGCGAACCGTTGGACAGGGTGCGGGCTACGGCTACGCCGTCTCACCCGAGCAGCGCAACAGGGTGATGCGCAACACCTACTGGCTGCTGGCATTGAGTCTGGTCCCGACCGTGCTGGGCGCCTGGCTCGGCGTCGCCACCGGCATCACCCGCTCGCTGACCGGCGGCATGGGCCTGATGGTGTTTATGGTCGGCGCCTTCGGCCTGATGTTCGCCGTCGAGAAGACCAAAAACTCGGCGGCCGGCGTGCCCATCCTGCTGGGCTTTACCTTCTTCATGGGCCTGATGCTGTCGCGCATGATTGCGGCCATTCTGGGTTTCAAGAACGGCCCCGAGCTGATCATGACGGCCTTTGGCGGCACGGCCGGCGTGTTTTTCGTGATGGCCAGCGTGGCCAGCGTCATCAAGCGCGACTTGTCCGGACTGGGCAAATGGCTGTTCGTCGGTGCCGTGGTGCTGATGATCGGCGCTGTCATCAACATCTTTGTCGGCTCCACGGCCGGCATGATGGCCGTCTCGGTGGCCGCCATCGGGATCTTCAGCGCCTTCATGCTGTACGACCTCAAGCGCATCCTCGACGGCGGCGAGACCAACTACATCAGCGCCACGCTGGCCTTGTACCTGGACCTGTTCAACGTGTTCCAGAGCCTGCTGGCGCTGTTGGGCATCTTTGGCGGCCAGCGCGACTGAGACGCTCCTCCCGCCACTTCAAAAAAGGGCTGCCTGCGCAGCCCTTTTTTTATGCCAGCTCGAACACCGCCATGCTCTCCACGTGCGCCGTATGCGGGAACATGTTGACCACCCCCGCCGCCGCACAGCGATACCCGGCCAGGTGCACCAGCACGTTGGCGTCGCGCGCCAGCGTGGCCGGGTTGCAGCTGACATAGACGATGCGCGTGGGCGGCATCCATCCGCCGCGCAGTTCGGGCCGCTGCTGCAAATCGGCCAGCGCCTTGAACAGTGCAAACGCGCCTTCACGCGGCGGGTCCACCAGCCATTTGTCGGCCGCGCCGTCCGCCATGAGCAGCGCCGGCGTCATCTCGAACAGGTTGCGCGCTACAAATTCAGTAGCTGATAGCGAAGAACCTTCAAGGGCTGCAGCCCGATTTAGCTCAAAATTTTGACGGGCGCGCGCCACCAGGGTTTCGCTGCCCTCGACGCCCAGCACCGCGCCGGCCTGGGTCGCCAGCGGCAGCGAGAAATTGCCCAGTCCGCAAAACCAGTCAATCACGCGCTCGTGCCTTTGCGCATCCAGCAGGCGCAGTGCACGGCTCACCAGCACGCGGTTGATGGCCGGATTGACCTGCGTGAAGTCAGTCGGCTTGAACGGCATGGTGATGCCGAACTCGGGCAAGGTGTAGGCCAGTTGGGCGCCCCCCTCGTGCAGCAAATGTGCCGTTTGCGGGCCGCCGGGCTGCAGCCACCACTGCACGCCCCGATGGGCGCTCGCAAAGGCTTGCAGCAGGTCGATATCCGCGGCGCCCAGCGGCTCCAGGTGCCGCAGCACCAGCGCAATCACGTCGTCATCGCCACCGCCCCTATCGCCCATCGCCAGTTCGATTTGCGGGCAGGCCTCGCGCGCCTGCATCGCGCCAATCAGCCCGCGCAGCGGCAGCAGCAGCGCGCTGACCCGTGGCGGCAGGACGTGGCATTCCAGCATGTCGGCCACGTAACGGCTCTTGCGCTCATGAAACCCCACCAGCACGGCGTCTTTCTTGCGAACATGGCGCACCGAGAGCCGTGCCCGGTAGCGGTAGCCCCACGCCGGCCCCTCGATCGGGCGCAGGATGTTGTCGGGCTTGACCTTGCCAAGGTGCCACAGATTGTCTTCCAGCACGCGCTGCTTCACGGCCACCTGCGCACCGATATGCAGATGCTGCATCTTGCAGCCGCCGCAGGCGCCTTCGTGCAAGCCAAAATGAGGGCAGGCGGGCTTGACGCGCTGCGATGATTCGCGGTGGATGGCCGAGACCGTGGCCTGCTCGAAGCTGCTCTTCTTGCGGTTGACGTTGGCCGTCACCAGTTCGAACGGCAGCGCCCCTTCGATGAACACGACCTTGCCGTCGGGCTTGTGGGCTACGCCCTGGGCCTCCATGTCGAGCGATTCGACCAGCAGCCAGTCGGCGGGGTAGCTTGATTTATTGCTTGCGAAATCGGTCATGCCCGATTGTCTCAGGCCCGCGCAGCCAGATTCAGTCCACGCTACAGAAACGCCTCTTTGCCGATGCCGCTGCGGTTCAACTGCCGCTTGAGTTTGAGCAGGGCTTCGTTCTGGATCTGGCGCACGCGCTCGCGCGTCAGGCCCAGGCGGTCGCTCAGCACCTCGAGGGTTTCGGGTTCGCGGTCGTGCAGGCCGAAGCGGCCTTCCAGCACTTCTTTCTCGCGGTGCGTCAGCGCATCGATCCAGCCGCCCACCAGGCGCTCCACCTGATGCGTCTGGGCCGTATCGGTCGGGTCCACGGCAAGATCGTCGGGCATGGTGTCGCCCAGCGAGTGGTCGTCTTCGGACTTGTCCATGGCGGCGTCCAGCGAGCGCGGCGATTCCGCCAGCGACAGCAAATCGGCCACCTCGCGCACGTCGCGCCCCAGCAGGGCGGCCACGTCCTCCACACGCACGCCGTCGGGCCGCGTGGCGACAAAAATCTCGTCGTTTTCAAGCGTGCGGCGCGCGCGCAGCACCTGCTGCAGCTCGCGAATCACATGCACCGGCAGCCGGATCACCCGCCCCTGGTTCATCACGGCGCGCTCGACCGACTGGCGAATCCACCAGGTCGCGTAGGTGGAAAACCGGAAGCCCCGATCGGGCTCGAACTTGTCGATGGCATGCATCAGGCCCAGGTTGCCTTCCTCGATCAGGTCCGACAGCGGCACACCGCGCCCCAGATAGCGCTTGGCGATGCTGACCACGAGGCGCAGGTTGTGCTCGATCATCGACTGGCGCGCCACGAAGTCGCCGGCGCGCGCGCGCGTCGCGATGGCAAACTCTTCTTCGGGGCTGAACAGTTCGGTGCGCCGCACGTCACGCAGGTACAGGGTGAGCGCGTCGCTGGACTCGCCGGGAAATTCGGCAGGAACATCCCGTGCCAGCTCGTTTGCTCCTGAATCAATAGCAGAGTCTGCCCGTTCGTCATGGGCTGGCGGCATTTTGCTCGCGAGCGTGCCGCCGTCAAGCGCATTCGGGCCATCGGTGTTGATGAGTCCGCTGCGCTTTTTCATGGAAGCTACCTTGGTGGAAGATACTTGGTCGGATCGACTGGCTTGCCCTGGCGTCTGATTTCGAAATGCAGCTTCACGCGGTCTGCATCACTGCTCCCCATCTCGGCAATTTTCTGGCCCTTGCGCACGGTCTGGTCTTCCTTGACCAGCAGCGTCTGGTTGTGCGCGTACGCGGTCAGATACGTGTTGTTGTGCTTGAGGATAACCAGATTGCCGTAGCCGCGCAATCCCGCACCCGCGTACACCACGCGCCCGTCGGCGGCGGCCAATACCGGCTCTCCGGCCTTGCCGCCAATATCCACGCCCTTGTTTTTGGCATCGTCAAAACCTGCCAGCAAGGGCCCGCCGTGGGTCGGCCAGATCCAGGCGATATCGTCATCGCTGCCCGGTGCCGGTGCGGGAGTCGGCGCCGGCGGGGGAACAGGGGTCGGCGCGATGGAGGCAACGACCGGCGGCAGCGATTTGGCCGCGCTGGCGGCCGCTGCGGGTGCCGCGGCTGTCACGGGCGTTACGGAAGACGAGGACACGGGCTTGGCCACGGCAACCGACTCACCCACGGGCGGCACGACGCGCAGCACCTGCCCGACTTCGATCACATTGGGATTTTCGAGGTTGTTCCAGCGCGCCAGATCACGCCAGGCCTGCCCGGTGTCCAGGCCAATGCGCATGATGGTGTCGCCGGGGCGCACCGTGTAGTAGCCGGGTTTGCCGGCATTCTCGACGCCCGGCAGCGGTTTGACGGCGCCGCTGGCGTCGGTGGCGGAGGCCCCGACGGTGCCCGCGCTGCGATCCGAGACAGGCGCCCAATTGGGACTTTTCGAGGCGCATCCGACCAGGCTCAGCCCGATCGCCAGCACCACAGCAAACATCCACCCCTGTCGTCGAATCCCCAACATATGCAATCCCTTCAAGCGATACCCGATTTTAAGGGGACAAAATGGACCGCCTCAAGAACACTGTGCTTCAAACCGCGCTCCAGCTTGTCCACCACGACCAGCGCCTGCTGCCCCGCGGCCGTCTCCATGGGCGCCACGATACGCCCGCCGACCGCAAGCTGGTCGATCCAGGCCTGCGGGATCGCATGGCCACCCGCCGCGGCAATGATGCCGGCATACGGCGCGCCTTTGGCGTATCCCTGCATGCCATCGCCAAACAGCAGATGCACGTTGGCCAGCCGAAAGGGCCGCAGGTTCGCGCGCGCCTTGTCGTGCAGGCCGCGCAGCCGCTCGATGCTGTAGACCTCACGCGCGAGCCGGCCCAGCACAGCCGCCTGGTAGCCGCAGCCGGTGCCCACCTCCAGCACGCGGCCCATTTTGATGGCCCCTTCATCCTGCCCCTGCAGCAGCAGCTCGATCATGCGCGCGACCACATTGGGTTTGGAAATCGTCTGGCCCAGGCCGATAGGCAGGCTGGTGTCCTCATAGGCCTGGTTCACCAGCGCGCTGTCGACGAACCGGTGGCGCTCGACGGCGCCCATCGCCGCCAGCAGATCAGGATGAGTGATGCCCTGATGCGCCAGTTTTTTCACCATCCGCCCGCGCACCATCTGTGAATCCAGACCATGCCCCTGGGCCGCCGGTGTCAACCCGGGTTTGGCATCATTTTGGCTTCTAGCCCTTGTATGGACAGCACTGTCAGCTATATTTTTCGGAGCAACTGCAGCGCGGGACGACAAATCCATGCGGGCCGGAAAGCTCGGACGCTGCGCCATCAGGGGGCCCCATCGCGGCTATCGGCCAGCCGCACGGCCGTCTGCGCCCAGTAGCGCAAGTGATCGTGATCGGTCAGGTCCACCTTCAGCGGCGTCACCGTGACGTGCCCCTGCAGCGCCGCGTGAAAGTCCGTGCCCTCGGCATCGTCCTTGGCCGGCCCGGCGCCGCCGATCCAGTACATGGTTTCACCCCGCGGACTGGCCTGCGTGATCACCCGTTCGGCCGAATGCCGACGCCCAAGGCGGCATATCTTCAATGGCTTGAGTTGCTCCAATGGCAGGTTGGGGATGTTGATGTTGAGCAGCCAGGGCTCGGCACCTGGTGCCAGGCCCAGCAGGCTGCCGCGAATCATTTGCAGCACCAGCTCGCGCGCTTTTTGCGCTGCGGCGTCCAGCTCGCGCCAGCCCTTTTCGACCTGCGAGAAGGCCATCGCCGGAATGCCGAACAGATAGCCTTCCATGGCCGCGCCCACGGTGCCGGAATAGATCGTGTCGTCGCCCATGTTGGCACCATTGTTGATGCCCGAGATCACCAGGTCCGGCCGATAGCCGAGAAGGCCGGTCAGCGCGATGTGCACGCAGTCGGCAGGTGTGCCGTTGACGTAGCGAAAACCATTCGCCGCGGGCGTCACGTACAGCGGGGCGTGCAGCGTGAGTGCGTTCGACTTGGCGCTGTTGTTCTGCTCGGGCGCCACCACTTCGACGTCGGCCACGTCCTTCAGGGCCTCGTACAGCGCCACGATACCGGGCGCATGGTAGCCATCGTCGTTGGAGATCAGGATTTTCATAACTGCTTTAGAGTGCAACCGATTGTAGGTTGCACGCCTGCCTTCTATAGTGCCGCTGCACAGGTCTCTCGTGAGACATTCGGGGCATGGTCCAGGCTCTATCATCTGGGCAGTTTCATTGGAGAATTTTTCATGCATGCATGGCTTTGCGAAAACCCCATCGGCGTCGACGCGCTGACCTGGAAAGAACTGCCCACCCCGACCCCGAAAGCGGGCGAGGTGCTGATCGAGATCAAGGCCGCGAGCCTGAATTTCCCGGACCTGCTAATCGTGCAGAACAAGTACCAGATCAAGCCACCCCTGCCCTTCGTGCCCGGCTCAGAATATGCCGGCGTGGTGCAGGCCGTGGGCGACGGCGTGACGCATCTCAAGGTGGGCCAGAGCGTGGCCTGCCTGTCGGGAACCGGAGGCTTCGGCACCCACACCATCGCACCCGCCGCGCAGTGCATGCCGCTGCGGGAGGGTTTTCCGCACGTGGATGCGGCCGCCTTCATCATGATTTACGCCACCTCGCACCATGCGCTGGTGGACCGGGCGCAGCTCAAGGCCGGCGAGACCGTGCTGGTGCTCGGCGCGGCCGGCGGTGTCGGCACCTCGGCCATCCAGATTGCCAAAGTCATGGGTGCGAAAGTCATCGCGGCCGCGTCCACCGACGAGAAGTGCGCGCTGTGCAAATCCATCGGCGCCGACGCCACTATCAACTACAGCACGGAGAACCTGCGCGAGGCCATCAAGACGCTGACCGGCGGCAAGGGTCCGGATGTGATTTACGACCCGGTGGGCGGCGACTTTGCGGAGCCCGCGTTCCGCTCGATCGCCTGGCGCGGCCGCTACCTGGTGGTGGGTTTTGCGTCGGGGCCGATTCCTTCCCTGCCACTGAACCTCACGCTGCTCAAGGGCGCGTCGATCGTCGGCGTGTTCTGGGGCGGCTTCGCCAAGCAGGAACCCAAGGCCAGCGCGGCCGCCATGGCGGAGCTGGCCCAATGGTATGCGCAGGGCAAGATCAAGCCTGTGATCGACCGCACCATGCCCATGGCCGAGCTCAAGGCCGCTTATGCGCACATGGGCTCGCGCGGCGTGAAAGGCAAGCTGGTGATGGTGAACTGACCTGCGCGCCGAAGACGGCGTTAGCAACATGAAGGAAACCGGCTATCGTTTCGATAGCCGGTTTCCTTTTATTTACCTGGACATCAAGCTCGATTCCATGGGTGCGCCCGGATGCCTACGCATGGTGACCGGGTAACCTTTTTTCATACTGTATCGTATAATTCACAAAAATCGTGTTTGAAGTCCTGACATACAAAGACAGCGAAGGCCGTAAACCCTATGCCGACTGGCTCGAAAGACTGTTGGACAAACACGCCAAAGCCCGCGTACTGGTGAGGGTGAGCCGCATGGCGGCTGGCAACTTCGGTGACTGCAAGCCCGTTGCCGATGGTGTTTGGGAACTGCGTATCGACTGGGGGCCGGGCTACCGCTTGTACTACGCCCAAGCAGGCAAGCGTCTGGTCTTGCTGCTGACAGGTGGAGACAAGCGAAAGCAGCAGGCTGATATTGCAGCCGCTGTCAGTTACTGGAATGATTGGAAACGGAGCAACGCAAAATGAAAGCCGCACAACCGCACGACCAAACCGTGGTGGAGATTCTCAAAGCCGACCCGGAGATGGCAGACATCTACCTGGCGACCGCACTTGAAGAAGCTAACCTACCTGGTGGGCAGTTCGCCCTGCTGGCCGCGCTGCGCCACATTGCCGAGGCACAGGGTATGGCAGCCGTCGCAGAGAAAGCAGGCATGCCGCGTGAAAGCCTGTACCGTGCTTTATCGCCACGGGGTAACCCCACCATCAAAACTTTACTGGCCGTGCTGGGTGCTGCTGGCCTGCAGTTGGCTGTGACGCGCCAGCCCGACGACCACGCGCACGCCTGAGCCATGAATACACCGCGCGACAAAAGTTACGAGGAAACGTTTCTACCGCTGCTGACGGCCCCGGCGGAGGCCGCTGCCTATATCGAGGCCGTCATCGAGCTCGACGACCCGGCCGCGCTGCTGGTGGCACTGCGTCAAGTCGCCAAGGCCCACGGCATGGCCGAGGTCGCCCGACTTGCTAACGTCGACCTGAGCTATGGGAATCAAAAGTCCTAACAGGCTGCGTCGGTAGTGCTGTCGTTCCTACCCGCTATGCTTCGAGCCTGTTCGCGCGTAGCTCGACCGTTCCATCAAATGCCGACGGGCTGCGTTACAGTGAAGCACGCCCAAACATAACAAGATTGGGCATCAACGCAGGGAGGAGGTTCAATGGTGCGCAGACGCAAGAGCAGTCCCGCAGAGGACCTGGTCGATTTGATCGCCATGCTGCCCTGGTGGGTGGGGTGCGTACTGGCCGTCGTGTTGTACTTGCTGCTGCATCGGATCGCGACGCAACAAGTCATCACGAATGTGGCCCCCGGGCAGATCGCGCCCGCGATGATTCAGAGCATCTGGCGGACGCTGGCGAGCTTCGGACAGTATCTCGTGCCCCTACTGTGCCTCGTCGGTGTCGCCGTTTCCGCCTATCGTCGATGGCGCCGCCAGAACCTGGTTGCAGGTCTCGTGGGGAGCAAGGCCGCCGATGCCCTGGACGGCATGAGTTGGCAAGAGTTTGAGCGGCTGGTCGGCGAGGCGTTCCGGCTGCAGGGTTACCAGGTCACCGAGACTGGCGGCGGTGGTGCCGACGGTGGCATCGATCTGGTGCTGCGCAAAGGCGGCGAGAAGTACCTTGTGCAATGCAAACAATGGAAAGCCTTCAGCGTGGGCATGGCTGTCGTGCGCGAGCTCTATGGGGTCATGGCGGCCAAGGGGGCGACAGGCGGCTTTGTGGTCACGTCGGGCCGTTTCACCGATGAGGCCAAAGCGTTCGCCAGCGGGCGCAACGTGAAACTCATCGACGGGCCGCTCCTGCATAGCCTGATCAAACAGGTGACCGCAGATCACGGTGTCGGGGCCAAGGCGGCTGGAACCCAAGAGGTGCCCTTCCCCGCCAAAGCTGTCACGCCGCCGTCATGCCCCGTATGCACGAAGCCGATGGTGCAGCGGACTGCCAAGCGCGGCAACCAAACAGGCAATACGTTCTGGGGTTGCAGCGGCTATCCTGCCTGCCGAGGAACCAGGCAGATCGGTTAACGGATGTTGGGGTCTCTGGCGTACCTGCCGGACGAATCATCGCGCATCCAAAACGTTAAGACGAACAAGAAAGAGGGAAATAACATGAATAAACACTTGCTACTGGCGGGGATCGCCGTTGTGTGCCTGGGGACCGCATACGCTGGAGGCTCGTCCACGTACAAGTGCCAATATGGGACACGCACCGAGTATTCGGACGAGCCATGCATGGGGGCCAAGGTGGTGGACACCACACCAACCCAAGGAATGGACAAATCCACGGGCGTCAGCCGAAAGGGGAAAGACGTTCAACGCGTTGAACAACGAGAGGCCCTCGCCACTGCGATTAGGCCGCTCACGGGCATGAATGCGGAAGAGCTCGAAAAAGCTGGCCGCCGCCAACAACTACCGGTAGCCCACCAACGTCAGTGCGCAGCGCTGGACGGTGCAATTCCGGCTCAAGAAATGGCGGCACGCAATGCCGCAGACACTGATAAGGCAAAAGCCGATGTAAAACTGTATAGGTCGAGGAAGCAATTCAAAACCCTGAAATGCTAAGCGGCGGACATTACCAACAAGTCAACGGGCGCGTGTGTGGTGAGGCACTAGGCCGGTCAGGGCATGCGGCGACGGTCCGCGCTCTACCTTGATTCGAAAAATCAATTTTCATACGCCGTTACGTCGGATGAAAACGAAGAAAGCCCGCTATCGTTTCGATAGCGGGCTTTCTTTTATTTACCTGGGGTGGCTGATGGGGAGCCACTGCCCATAACCCAACCCCAGTATCCATGCGGGTTTCAAGAGGTTGTTACACGACGCTGTGTCACAAGCAGTGTATCAATTCGGACCTAATTTTCCAAGCCTTTTGACCAAAGTGTGTCGGGAGTAAATGACTTGCCCAGTTTCTAGCAAGTGATCTGTCCGGTTTGTGGAGGAGCGATGCGACACGCCCCCATAAGCTGGGCCCGCTACATGCAGGAGAACCGGAACATGAGATTCGAAGAAGCCTTTGAGGGCTGGAACCAGGGGCGCCTGACACAGGCCGAGGCGGCGCTGTCGCTGGGCCAGTGCGAACGCAGCTTTCGCCGCCACATTGAACGCTATGAGGCCAACGGCCTGGGCGGCTTGCTGGACAGGCGCTTGAGCCAGATCTCCAAGCGCCGAGTCAGTGAGCGGGAAGTTGACCAGGTCGTGCAGCTGTACAAGAGCGGTGCGCTCGACCGGGTGTTCCAGGAACTGCAGCAGGCCCAGGTCGTGCGCATCAAGATCGAGGCCGTGTCGCTGGACAGCACCATCGTGAAGGTGCATCCCGATGGCACCGGGGCGTTAAAAAAAACGGCCCGCAATCCATCGGAAAGCCTCGTGGCGGCTGGACCACCAAGATTCATATGGTTGCCGTAGATGCTCGAACGGCCGTAACGTTCAGTCTGTCGCCGGGCCAGGCGCATGACGCGCCGGCAGAACGGGAGTTGCTCAGCAAGCTTGGCGCGCCAGTGCGACCACTACATCTGCTGATGGATCGCGCCTACGAAGGCAACGAAACCAGGCAGTTGGCGCTTGATCTGGGCTTCATCCTGGTCGTGTCGCCGGTGAAGACCCGAATCGAGCCCTGGGAGTATGACCGCGAGATGTACAAACGGCGCAACGAGGTCGAGCGGCTGTTCCGCCGGCTCAAGGGCTATCGCCGGATCTTCTCGCGCTTCGAGAAACTGGACGTGATGTTCATCGACTTCATCAGCTTCGCGCTGATCGCCGATGGACTTCGTTTGTGTTAACAGGCCCCAGCAAGATCGAGATTGAACGATTCACGGCGGTAGTCATAAGCACATCAAGCGCCGATAAAAACAGGCTTTCGCTTTTCAGCCTTGGCCTTGACGCCTTCGAGCAAATCAGCCGATGTTTGAACTCGATGGATATCGTCTTTCAGGGTATTCATATCCAGTGCACCACGGGCAAAGCGGTTCAGATGTCGTTTCATGGCCTGAACCGCCAATGGCGCCATGGATGCCAGATGAGAAGAGAATCGATCCACTTCGGCTTGCAGCTCTTGCATATCGCCGACCATCTTGTCTAGGAATCCACAGGACAGCATTTGACTGGCATCGAGCCTCTCGCCCGCCAGCAACACCCTTTTAGCGACCGTCAGCCCCAAGCGTGACACATACCGCTCCAACCCGCTGCCGTAAAAATGCAGCCCTATTTCTGCAACTGGCACAAACATATTGGCACTCTGAACACCGACTCGGAAATCGCAGGCCAAGGCCAAGTCCGTCGCTCCACCGTAAATCCCGCCATTGATGGCTGCAATCGTCAGAGGGCGCACCTGCTCCAACGCCTGCGCTGTGGCTTCAAACAACGTCCCGGCATCATCACCCGATATTTTTCTGGTGTCGAAACCGCTGCAAAAATGACGACCTGTCGCGGTAATGCGCAGCACACGGATATTCTGATTTGAGTTGACCCGGGCCAGCAACTGCTGGACGGCTTTCAGGTCTTCGACTTCGAGCCGGTTGGCCAGCTCGGGGCGATTCAGTCGCAAGGTGGCCACAGGCCCCTGGACGCTGAGATGAGGTAACTGTCCTGCATTGATGCTCATGGTCAGGCCCAGCCGTAAATTTTCATCGTGGTTTCGCCGGCTTCCAAGCGCTTGAGGATCGCGGCCTCTTCGGCCTCGCGCTGCTCGCCGGCGGCAATCACCTCAGCAGCGCGGGCCTGCGGGATGGCGACCACCCCGTCAGCGTCACCCACGATCAGGTCACCAGCGTGGACCACCACGTTGCCCATGGTGACGGGGTGGTTGATCCAGCCGGTCGCACCAAAGTCCTTGCCGGTTCCCTGGATGCACAAACCGCGCGCGAACACCGGAAAGCCGAACTCGCCCAGCAGCACGCCATCACGCACGCAACCGTCGATCACCAGCCCGGCCAGGCCGCGCATCTTGGCCATAGTGGTCATGATCTCGCCCCAGTAGCCATGCTCGTAGGCGCCGCCGGCAAACACCACCATCACGTCGCCAGGCTGCGCCACTTCAAGGGCGCGGTGCAGCCAGAGGTTGTCGCTGGCGGGCGAATGTACCGTCAGCGCCGAGCCGGCAAACTTGAACTGCGGCGCCACCGGCTTGATGACCGAGGGCAGCGCGCCAACTTTTCTGGCGGCTTCATGCAGCGTCGCCGTGGGCAGCTTGCCGGCAGCCGCGGCCAGTGCGGGCGACAGGCGAGCAAAGTCCAGGCGCGTGGTCAGTGCAGGATCAACGCGGTTCATGAAGCCTCCCGGGTCTGCAGCTGGTGGTACTTGAACTGCTTGCGCGCTTCGTCCAGGCGCATGCCGCTGCGGGCGGTTTCGCGGATCTTGTTTTCTGCTGCTTCGATTTCCTCTGCCACCTCCAGCACGCGGTCTTCATGCTCCTTGGGGATCACGACCACACCGTCGGTATCGCCCTTGAGGATGTCGCCGGGCGCGACGCGGGCGCCGCCAAGGTTGACCGAAATGCCGGTGGCCTCGACCTGCACCCGGTCCTTGCCGGTGCGCATCCAGTTGTCAATGGAGAATACCGGGTAGCCCAGCGACAGGCACAGGTGCGTGTCGCGGTTGATGCCGTTGATCACCGTGCCGGCGATGCCGCGGCGGTGGGCGATTTCGGTCAGGATGTCGCCCCAGACGGTGGCATTTTCGCAGCCATTGTTGTCCAGCACGATCACGCTGCCGGGCGCCACATCGTCGATGTAGTCGCCCACGGTGCCGCACGGGTTGGCGGCCGGGCCGTATTTCAGCGTCCAGGCGCGGCCCGCCATGCGAAAGCTGTGGTCACGCGGCTTGATCTTGTAGCACTGGCCGACAATACCCAGCTTGTCGAGCGCATCGCTCAGCGTCGGGGTGTCGAGCCGGGCGGCCCTCTCCACGTTTTCATCCACGTTCTTGTCTTGAATGTCGCTCATGTTTATTTCTCCAGCATGTGTTCGTAATTGCCGCCCATGACCTGGCCGATGGGCGTTCCCGACAAAATGGCCTTGGCCATGGCCGCTTCCTTGGCGACGATCATTTCAGCCGCCTCCAGCACCCGATCGATGTAAGCGGCCGCGATGAAGAGGACGGCGCTGCCGTCGGCCAGCACATAGTCGCCCGGCTGCACGGTGATGGCGCCGATCTCGACCGGCACGTTGGTGCCTTTTTCCACCACCCGGCCCCGCGCCGTGAAAGATGTCACGCTGCGGCTGAAAATCGGGAACTCGTAAGCCACGGCCTCGTCCACGTCGCGCAGCGGCCCGTCGGCCACCACGCCGGCCACGCCGCGCACCTTGGCGCCCAGCGTCAGCAGGCCGCCCCAGCAGCCAGCCTCGACGCCAGTGCGCTGCTCCACCACGATGATGTGGTCTGCGCCAGCGGCCTCAATCGCCGTGCAGCCCAGGTGCTTCGGGGGGCCGGGCTGAGGATCGCCCGTGCCCAGCTTGACGGTGATGGCCTGGCCTGCAATGCGGCCCTTGCCGGAGCGCTGCGGCAGCCCCGTCACGGCGCCGGCCACGCCCAGCTTGTCCAGCGCGTCGGACACGGCACAGCCGTCCAGCCGGCGCAGGCGCTGCACATTGCCGCGTGCGGCAGATGAAATGTCGGTCATGAAAATCCTTTTGAAAGACGGTGTTCAATCCAGCGTGTGCCAGGCCGCAAAGGCCAGCCCCGTGCCGGTCAGCGCAGGGCTGCGGTAACCGGGCACGTACTCGACCCACTCCAGGTCCAGGTCGCGGGCCATCTCGCCCACCACCAGCCAGTTGCGGATTTCCGAGCTGCCGGCCTGCAGCAGCTTGGGGTCCAGTGCAGCCAGCGTGGCACTGTCCTTGTTGCGGATGGCCGTGATGACCTTGTGGTCCAGTTCCTCGTCCACCACAAAGTGACTCAGGCCGCCCGAGGCGATGACACCCACGCGCAGGTCTTCGGGCCAGTCCGCAACCAACTCGCGCAGCGCGGCGCCCAGCGCCACGCAGCGGCGAGGCGTCGGCTGGTTGGGCGGATCGAAGGTGTTCAGGATCACCGGGATCACCGACAGCTGCTGGTCCTGGAGCAGGCGGCGGTGGATGAACTGGAAAGCATGGCCTTCAAACTGGCCGCGCTCCAGACCGTCCATCGCGGCGATGTCGAAATCGCGATCGCAAAGCTGTCGGATCAGCCACCCGGCCAAGTCGCTCTTGACCGGGTATTCGCAGTCCTGCGCAGGCTCGTGGCGCCACATGCGCGCCGACTTGACCCAGCTGTCACTGGCAGAGACCGGCTCGCGCGCGGTGTTGCGGATCGTCTTGCCAAAGTAAATGGCAAATGCCGGGTTGTTGCTGGTGCGGAACAGCTCGGTCTGGTCGTCGCCTACGATCAGCAGCACATCGAGCCGGGCGTCCTTGATGCGCTGGCTCAGCTGGTCCATGGCGGACTCGGCAGCGTCATAGCGCTCGCCCATCTTTTCGGGCGTGACCATGGCCTCGGTGCCGGCGGGCGCGGCCGCCAGCAGCGCGTCATAGTCAGTCTTGTTGCCGTTTTTATCGTAGTAATGGGCGTTCTTCGTGTCGATCACGCGAAAGCCGTTTTGCCAGTCCTCGCGCTGCGAGACCAGCATGAGGCTGTGGGATGAGCCAAAGGCGGCTACAAGTCGGGCCATGGATAAACCTCGGAATGGTCAGATAACAAATTTGTCGCGCAAAGCGGCGATACGCTCGGGGCTGTAACCCAGGCCGGCCAGGATGGCATCGGTCTGGTCGCCCTGGTGCGGCGCGGGCTGGAGCGGCCCCTCGCTGCGCGGGTAGCGCGAAAACTGCATCGGCAGGCCCACGACCTCAATGTCGCCCAGCTCCGGGTGGTGCATGGGGCGCGCAATGCCCAGATGCTTGACCTGCGGGTCATCGAACACCTGGTCCACCGTGTTGATGGGGCCGCAGGGCACGCCGGCCTTGAGCAGCCGTTCGGTCCACTCAGCGGTGCTGCGGGTCTTGAACGCGGCGCCGATGGCGGCATTGACACTGTCGCGGTTTAGCACCCGCTCGGGGTCGGAGCCGAAGCCTGGCTCCTGCACCAGGTGCGGCACTTCAAGGGCTTCGCACAGGCGCTTCCACATGGTCTGGCCAATGGCGGCCAGGTTGAGGTAACCGTCACTGGTGGGAAATACACCGGTGGGCACCGTCAGTGGGTGCTCGTTTCCCGTGGACTTGGGTACCTTGTGGTCGATCAGCCACTGTGCAGCCTGGAAGTCCAGCATGGCGATTTGCGACTCCAGCAGCGAGGTCTGCACCCACTGGCCTTCGCCCGACACCTCACGCTCCAGCAGCGCCGCCATGATGGCCTGCGCGCAGAAGTGGCCCGAGCACAGGTCGGTAATCGGGATGCCCACGCGCATAGGGCCTTCCCCGGACTTACCGGTCACGCTCATCAGGCCGCCCATGCCTTGGGCAATGGAATCAAAACCCGGCCAATTGGCGTAAGGCCCATCCTGGCCAAAGCCCGAGATGCTGGCGTATACCAGCCGCGGATTGATGGCGCGCAGTTGCTCCGGGCCAATGCCCAGGCGGTGCTTCACGTCAGGCCGGTAATTCTCGATGAACACGTCGGCCGTCTTCACCAGCTCCTGCAAAACGGTCAGCCCCTCGGGCTCCTTCATGTTGAGGGTCAGGCTTTCCTTGTTGCGGTGCAGGTTCTCGTAGTCGGCGCGGTTATGGTCGCGGCTGCCGATCATGTCGTCGCCACCAGGCGCGCCAGGCGGAATTTCGAGCTTGATGACGCGCGCGCCCAGGTCGGCAAAGGTGCGAACGGCTGTGGGGCCGGCGCGCACGCGGGTGGCGTCCAGAATGGTGAAGCGGGACAGCGGCCCCCTGCGTGGGGCGGTAGATTCGGATGTGGGCATGAAGAGTCTCCTTACACCGGGGTGAACATGGGCACGGCGTGGCCGCCTTCGGTGGGCTTGAAAACGACCTGTACCTTGTCGCCTATCGACACCCGGGCAGGATCGCAATCGACCAGATTGGTCATCAGGGTCACTCCTTCATCCAGCGTGACAAAGGCCAACGTGTAGGCGGCTTCGCCTTTGCCCATGGTGCTGTAGGAATAGACCGTGCCCGTACCGGCCGCCGGCAACCATTCGGTGTCGGCGCTCAGGCAATGCGGGCAGATGTCACGCGGGTAGTGGTGCACCTCGCCACAGGCGTTGCACCTCTTGAGCAGTAAGCGGCCTTCGTCGGCGGCGGTCCAGAAGGCTTGCGACTCGGGCAGCACACGCGGCGCGGGGATCCTGCGAGGGCCGGCCGGCGGTGCGGCTGGACGGACCGGTTTGTCGGTGGCAGGTTTGTCGGTGGTTTCGGGGGCGCTCATGGTGTTCAAACCCTTTCCAGAATCAAAGTACCAGCGGTGTGGCGCGAAGCCAGCGCGCCACCAATGCCGTTGGCCAGGGCCAGGGCGCAGTTGGGCACCTGAACGGCCGGATGGGCTTCACCGCGCAACTGACGTACGGCCTCGATGATCTTGGTGATGCCGCCACGGTTCGCTGGATGGTTGTTGCACAGGCCACCACCGTCGGTATTGAACGGCAACTTGCCGACACCGGAGATCAGGTTGCCGTCGGCGACGAACTTGCCGCCCTCGCCCTTCTTGCAGAAGCCCAAGTCTTCCAGCTGCATCAGCACCGTGATGGTGAAGCTGTCGTACAGCGACGCATACTGGATGTCAGCCGGCGTGATGCCAGCCTCGGCAAACGCCAGCGGCCCGGACCAGGCGGCCGCAGAGTAGGTCAGATCGATCTTGCCGCCCATGCCGTGCTTGGGCGCCTCACCGGTGCCACGAACCTTGACGAGCGACCGCTTGAGCTGGCGCGCAATTTCGGGCCGCGCCACGATGATGGCGCCGCCGCCATCGCTCATTACGCAGCAATCCAGCCTGTGCAATGGGTCGCTCACCATGGGGGAGTTCACCACATCCTCCACCGTCACCACATCGCGCAGCATGGCATGCGGATTGTGCTGGGCGTGGTGGGAGGCCGCCACCTTGATCCAGGCCAACTGCTCACTGGTGGTGCCAAACTCGAACATATGGCGCTTGGCCACCATGGCATAGAGGTTTTGCGTGGCAGGGCCAAAGGGCAATTCAAACGCCAACTCGGGCGCGTCGGTATCTGGCGGCCTCAGGGCCAGCGGTGCCTTGCCGCCCTTCCCCTCCTTGGCGGTGGCCTGGGCTGCCGCCATCTGGGCACGCGGGCGCCCGGCCAGCGTGATCAGGGCCACGTTGCAATGGCCCGCAGCTATCGCCTCGGCGGCATGGGCCACATGCAGGATGGGCGCGGAACCACCACATTCGGTGGAATCCACATGGCGCAGCTTCAGCCCCAGGTATTCGGCCATGGTGGTAGTGCCCAGGCCTGGCGCATCACCGGCGCAAAAATAGCCGTCGATGTCACCCTTGGAGAGGCCCGCGTCCTCCAACGCGCCCTTGGCCACGTCGGCATGCAGCCGTACCACCGACAGGTCGTCGGCCTTACGGGTGGGGTGTTCATAGGCACCCACGATGTAGGCGGATCCATTTAGACTCATCTTGAATGCTCTTTCGTTGAGGTGATTTCATTCCGCGGGAAAGCCCAACCACAGCCTGACCGACCTTCGGTGGTCGAGCTGTGGAAGCGCCAAGGCAGGGCTCCCAATAGCAGCAAGCCTGGCCAGCGGGCTAGACGCCCAGGCTGTGGACCTGTCCGCGCCACACTCCTTGCGCATCGCTGATGACATTCCGGTTTTCAATTGCATGTCAGCACGCTGAGTTACTTATCCGGTGTAAAGCCAGTGGCCTTGATAATGGGGCCCCAATAGGTCAGCTCTTTGCGCTGTAGCTTGTCAAGTTCGTCGGCCGACCGAAAGTCCGGGTTGAGCGTCGCTTTGTTAATCAGAAAGTCATGTACCTCGGGCAAAGCCAAAACCTGTTTGAGTGCGGCCTGCATGCGGTCCAGTTCAGCTTTGGGTGTTTTCGCAGGGGCCCACATGCCAGCCCAGGCATCGCCGGAATCTATGTTGATGCCCTGCTCCATGAAAGTGGGTACATCGGGCATCAATGAGGAGCGCTTGCTGCCAAACACACCTATCACCTTGACCTTGCCACTCTTTTGCTGCGGCAGGATGTCACCGGCGGTCATGATGGCGGCCGCCACCTGCCCGCCCAGCAAATCGGTCGCCAATGGTCCGTTTCCACGATAGGGAATCGCCTGCAAATCCTGTCCGATTGCTTTGCCCAGTTGAATGCCTGAAAAGTGTGTCTGGCCACCCAGTCCAGCCGTGCCGAAGCTGGCCTCCTTGGGATTGGCCTTGATCCAGGCAACATATTCTTTCGCGTTGTTCACCCCTATTCGGTCGCTCACCGCCATCGCAAGCGGGTAGGACACGATCATCGCCACCGGCGCGAAATCGGTCAGCGCGTCGTACCTGCGAACAGACACCGGATATAGCAGATGCTGAAAAACGATCGTGGCGCTCGGCGCAATCATATAGGTCAAGCCATCCGGCCGGCTGTTTTTGAGCGCCTCGGCCGCCAAGCGTCCGCCCGCGCCTGGCTTGTTCTCCACAATCACGGTCTGCCCCAGTCGGCCATGCAACTTGTCTGCGAGCAGACGGGCCAAGGTGTCCGTGGATCCACCGGGAGCGAAGCCTACCAAGAGCTTGATGGGAAGTTTGTCCTGGGCGTGAAGGGCTGGCGTAATGCCCAATACAAACGCCAAAAAAAGAGACTTGAAACGAATTGAGTAAAACATGTTTTCACTTACTTTCAATAAAAGTTGAAACAGATAATCAACCGAGATCGATCGCGATAGACTTCAGCTCGGTGTAGGCTTCGACACCCTCTCGGACGTTTTCTCGCCCCCAACCGGACTGCTTGTAGCCCCCAAAAGGCATCGCAAAATCAGGAGCTACTGCCGCATTGACGCGCACGTTGCCTGAGCGGATGCGGCGCGCGAGCTTATGCGCGCGACCGATGTCACGCGTCCAGATTCCAGCTGACAAGCCAAAGTCGGTATCGTTGGCGCGAGCCGCAAGCTCGTCCAGGCTGTCAGCGTAGCCGCCATGAGCGGGTTCAATGTTTTGCGAACAATCATGCGTTGCCTCCTTGTGTAGATTTGTGGAATGTGAATTCACGTCAGCTCTGCGGTAGCTCGACAAATCGTTGAAGATGGTGACGGCTATCACCGAACAGCTGGCCAATGACCAACAATCTCTTGGCGTAATGGCCCACCCGGCATTCATCCGTCATGCCCATGGCACCGTGCAACTGAATTGCCCACAGGCTCACCTGACGGCCCAACTGGCTCACCAGTATCTTGGCGGCAGATACCAATCTTTTGCGCTGAGTCACATTGCCGTCAACGACCGCCATGGCCGCCACACAAGCCATTGATTTGGTCTGCTCCAGCGCGATGACCATGTCGGCCACGCGGTGCTGCAGCACCTGAAACTTGGCCAGTGGCGCGCCAAACTGCTTGCGGGTCCGCAGATGCTCGGTGGTAAGCTCAATCAGCGCATCCAGCGCACCCACGGCTTCGGCGCAAAGCACAGCGATTGCGCCGTCTAGGGCGGCATCGACCACGGCATGCGCCTTGCCGACATCGCCCAGCACGCAATCGGTAGTCACCTGGGCATCCTTGAACTCCACGTGCGCGGCCCGGCGGCCATCCAGCGTATCAAAGCCGCGGATCTGCATGCCTGGCGTATCCGCCTCGACGGCGAAGAGAGTGAGCCCCTCGCGGTCAGCGCGACCGCCTGATGTGCGCACCACGGCCAGCAATAGACCGGCCGTGTCACCATGCAACACCAGTGTCTTACGGCCGTTCAACACATAACCCCCTGCCGTGGGAACGGCACGGGTTTGTGCATCCACCCAGTCATACCGCACACCCTCCTCGTGCAGCGCCAACGCTAGCTGCAATTGCCCAGACGCCACACGCGGCAACCATTGGCGCACTTGTTCAGGCTTACCGGTACGCGCCAGCAACTGGCCAGCCAGCACCACGGTAGATACATAGCCCGCCCCGCCCAGGCAGCGACCCAACTCCTGCGCCACCAACATCAGCTCCACCGCCCCTTGGGCGCTACCTCCCCACTCGGCATCGAACGGCAGACCCAATAGGCCCATTTCCGCCATACCTGCCCAGCGCTGCGCCGCCAGCACTGGGGTTTCCGGGCTGCCGCGATGTTGTAAAGGGTACTCGCCGTCACAGAATCGACGCACGGCATCACGCAGTGCCAGGTGATCATCGTTAAGGGAAAAATCCATCTCTAATCCTTGAGTTTCTTCGCCGTGCGTCAGGCTTCTAGAGCTGCTCGGGCAATCAGATTGCGCTGGACTTCATTGGCTCCGCCATAAATCGTCAGCTTGCGCGAATCGAGACAATTCGCGGCAAGTGACACCATCTCAGCAGGCGTTGAGGCTTCGCTCAAATGCTCCAGAAACTGGGCTTCCACGGAGAACGGCACAGCCTGCGGGCCGGCAATATCCACCAGCACTTCGTAGATGGCCTGACGCAATTCAGTTCCCCGGACCTTGAGCATGGAGGCCTCCACCGCTGGAATCCGGCTTTGCTGGTTAGCGCTCAACAAGCGCAATGCCGTGAATTCGAGCGCCATCAGTTCCACTTCGAACTGCGCCAGCCGCGCCTGGATCACGACGTCGTCACCGAGACCCTGTTGTCGGGCCAGCGTGCGCGCGCGGGCCAGTTGCTGCTTGCATGAACCGATGCCGGCAATCCCGGTGCGTTCATGTCCCAGCAGGTACTTGCCATACGACCAGCCCTTATTCAGTTCACCCACCAGGTTTTCGGCCGGTACACGGACGTTGTCCAGATACACCTCATTGAGATCGGTACCGCCCTCGAGCATGCGGATTGGCCGCACTTCGACACCGGGCGACGCCATGTCAATCAGCAAGAAGGATATGCCCTCTTGGGGCTTGGCGCTGGGATCGGTGCGCACCAACGCGAACATCATGGAGCACCATTGCGCATAAGAGGTCCACACCTTGTGGCCATTGACCATGAAGTGCTTGCCATCGGGCTCGAGGACCGCCGTGGTCCGTACCGCCGCCAGATCAGACCCTGCACCCGGCTCGGAAAAGCCCTGCGCCCACCACGTGTTGCTGCGGCGAATATCCGGCAAGTATTTATTTTTTTGCTCAGGAGTGCCAAACGCAATCAGCACCGGACCCAGCATCTGTATGCCACTGGCAATGATTCGGGGCGCACCGCCAAGCAGCGTTTCTTCATCAAAGATGTAGCGCTGCACATGGTTCCAGCCTGGCCCGCCATGCTCGACCGGCCAACCGGGTGTGATCCAGCCACGCTGTTCAAGGATGCGAAACCAGGTCACGTAATCGGCGTGCTCAAGGCGCAAGCCGAGTTCGACCTTGCGCCGAATGTCAGCAGGCAGGTGGGTCTTGACGAATTCGCGCACTTCCAGGCGGAAGGATTCGTCGGCGGAGGAAAACTGCAATTGCATCGGAAAATTCCTCAAGCGGGTGCGACGACGACAAGTGCGTCCAGCGCCAACACCGGTTGGGTAGAGCCCACCGGGTAAGCCACCAGTGGATTGATATCGATTTCGGTGATCTGCGGATTGGCGCGCATTTGCGCACCGACCAGTGCCACCACGCGGGCAATGGCACGCAAATCAACTGCGGCTGCGCCCCGAATGCCTTGCAGCACAACGGCAGCTTTCAGGCGGCCCAGTTCAACCACAATGTCGTCCTCGGCCATGTCGGCAGGAAGCAGGCGCACGTCCTTGAGCGCCTCGATCCAGATACCGCCCAGCCCAACCAACACCACCGGCCCCCACTCGGCGTCCCGCTTCGCGCCAACCACCAGCTCCAGGCCTCGAGGGCCCATCGCTTCGACCAACGCACCGTCGAGTTGCAGGTCCGGCTTGTGTCGAGTGACATTGGCATGTAGTCGCTGCCATCCTTCTCGCAGGTCAGCTTCGTCTGCCAGGCCTACGATCACCCCCCCAACATCGCTCTTGTGCGGCAGTTCACTGGCCTGCGCCTTGATCACCACCGGGTAGCCAATATCATTTGCAATCCGCACGGCGTCATCGGCACTGCGCGCAAGCGCTCCTTTCGGGATCGCGAGTCCGGCTTGCGCCAACCAGGACTTCCCCTGGTATTCTGCGAACACACCTGAAGCTGGTACAAAGCCCGGCAGCGACAGCGCAGCGGGGGTGTCGCGTGTCGCGCGGGCCGCTCGCTGTAGCGCTTCTGTATACCCTGCCACCCGACCCAAGGCCCGCAACGCGCGGTCAGTGGAGCGAAAGAAAGGCACACCGCTTGACCGAATCGCCTCAAGAAAAAAAGACTCCATTGGGCCACCGTCACCTGTGATCACCAGTACGGCCGGCTTAGTAGCTCGGGCGAGCGCGGGCACAATATGTTCTGCCTTGTCGCGCTGTGCCATGGCCGGGCCGGCTGGAATGCTGAGTACGATGCTGCCAACGGGCTCATCGGCAAGGATGGTTTCAAGGATTTCGCCAATCAGCCCGGGCTGGCGCACGCCGATCGTGGTGTAGTCCAAGGGGTTCTCTGCGACTGCATAGCTGGGCAGCATGTCTTTCAAGCGCTGCGTGGTGGCTTCGGTTAGGCGAGGCAAGTGCAGGCCTATGTCGTCAGCAAAATCCAACGCAATGTTTTTCATGGCGCCCGAGCCGGTCATGAAAGCCACGCCGCCCGTGGGCGGTGCGGGGTAACGCAGAAGGATGGCGATGGTATCGAACAGTTCGTCGAGCGACCCGACCATCACCACAGCTTCGCGCTGCAGCAGCGTGGTGGCTGTGGCGTGGTCGCCCACCAGCGCCCCGGTGTGCGACTGAGCTGCTTCGCGCGCCCGGGCACTGCGGCCCGGCATCAAGAGAACGATGGGCTTGCCAGCTTCGCGCGCCTGAGCCGCCAATTGAAGGAACAGCTTGGGTCGACGGATTTGTTCCACATAGACCGAGATCACACGGGTTTTCGGATCACCAATGTAGTGAGCCAGCACATCTTCGACGCCTACGGACGCCTCATTGCCCGTGGAAAAAATGGCACCGATCGGCAGACCGCGCCCGATCAGGCCATCGCGCAGATTCGCCGCCATGAAGCCGCTTTGCGCTACGACGCTAACACCCGGTTGGCCGACCTTCGCATACGGCTCTATCGGCTCGAATGTCACAGGGACGCCGTCGGCATAATTGGTGAAGCCCATGCAATTAGGCCCCACCAACAGAATGCCCGACTCGCGCGAGGCAAGAGCCAAAGCCTGCTGCTTCGCCTGCCCCTCCTCGCCAGCCTCGGCGTAGCCAGAAGCGAAGAGAACGGCCGCCCCAGTTTTGCGCGCCGCCAACTGATGCACCGCTTCCAGCACACCACCCTCAGGAATTGCCAGCACCGCCAAATCAATTCCCTCGGGCAGGTCAGCGACGGTCTTGACACAAGGCCGCCCATTGATTTCAGCGCTACTGCGGCTGACCAGGTGAACCGCTCCGTGATAGCCAAAGCGGTCCAAATTGGCAAGAACAAAACCGCCAAACGAGCGCGGGTCCGCAGAGGCGCCAACAATCGCTATTGAACGCGGCGTCAAAATGCGATCAATGGGCAAAACAACTAACACTGGACTCTCTGGGGCCGGATTCATGTGGGTCAATCCTTTGTAGGGGGTATTTATCTATCGCATGCCGACCAAAACCCAAGTTTGCATCATGCAATTTGATTGTGGCATACAAATATGGTACTTTCAATACTCCAATTATTTTTTTTGGTGTTTATTTATCAAAAATCTAAATTTAAAGCACTGAAATGTAGCGAAACAAGGTCAAACCGCTTGCCCCAGCATCACCTCCACATGGCCCGCCTCAGATGCAAGCATGGAAATCCCTATGGACCAGATTCGGAATCTTGCTTCTTAAATACAAATATAAATTCATTGTATGCCATGATGATTTTTTTGGTATACTCAACAACGCTTATGGAAAATACCTCATCTGCCTTTGAAGCTGAACTGCTAGGTACCGTGGACGAGTTGCGCCCACGCGGCGGGCGCGCCAATGAGATTCGTACCGCACTTCAGGACGAAATCGAGAGTGGCAAGCTGCCGCCCGGTGCTCCGCTGGACGAGCGCACTCTAGCAGCCCGATTTCAGGTTTCACGCACACCGGTTCGTGAAGCCCTGGTGCAATTGGCAGCACTTGACTTGGTTCGCGTAGTGTCGCGTCAAGGCATCAGCGTGGCGCGCCTGACGATCAACCAGATTCGTTGCATCATGGAAACTACGGGTGAGCTGGAATCCTTGTGCGCCAAGCTGGCGGCACGCCGTGTCGATGACCAGCTCAAACGCAATCTGGACGATGCCATCTCGCAATGCCAGGAAGCTGCCGTTCAGAGTGGGTCGGCCGAATACGCCCTGGCCAACCACTTTTTTCACGAAACCATCTACGCCGGCAGCCGCAACGACTATCTGGCCGAACTGATTCGCAATGCGCGCCGGCTGATTCAGCGCTACCGCATCAAGGACTTTCACAGCAAGGCACAGATTAGCAAGTCGCTGCAGGACCACCTCAAGGTCGCCCGCGCCATACAGGACGGTGACGAAGCCCTGGCAGCGCAAGCCATGCTGCTGCATGTGCCAGCAGGCTCTACCGGCTTTTCGGAGTTTCTGGCCCGCATGCCCATGAGTTTTTTCGACAACGAACACTCAGACCAATAAGACCTTTCATCCCACAGGACCCACGCATGTCTTCTTCCCGCTCTCTTGACGTTCCCGGCGCCTCGCACAACGCTCCCATCCCGGCCGGCGCCCGCGTGGGCAACGTGCTGTGCTCATCCGCCATTTCGGGCAAGGACGCCACCACCGGTCTGCTACCCCCTGATGCGGCCGTGCAAGCCCAGCTGGCTTTTACCAATCTGAGAACCTTGCTCCAGGCTGGCGGCAGCGCCTTGTCCGACGTGGTCAAGCTCACCGTGTACATCAAGGACAACTCGGTGCGCGAAGCCGTCAATGCCGAATGGCTGGCCTGCTTTCCCGACCCGCATGACCGCCCGGCGCGCCACACCCTGGTTTATGACCTGCAGCACGGCATGTGGCTGCAACTCGAAGCCATGGCCGTCATCCA
Organism: Polaromonas sp. C04; assembly: GCF_002002705.1. GTDB lineage: Bacteria > Pseudomonadota > Gammaproteobacteria > Burkholderiales > Burkholderiaceae_C > Rhodoferax_A. The sequence continues at coordinate 120,139 of NZ_MUNS01000031.1, forward strand.
GTAAAACACCCGTCCCTCTCTCAACAATGTCAAGGAGACCTAATGATCATCGACTCACACGCCCACATCGTCATGCCGCCTGAGAGCTTTCGCTTCATGGCGGAACTGATCGGCGGCCGCGCCAACCCGAACACCCTGCCCAAGATTCCCGATACCTCACTGCGCAAGGTGGCCGAGGAGCTGGTCAAGAGCATGGACAACGTCGGCACCGACGTGCAATTCATCTCGCCGCGCCCCTACCTGCAGATGCATTCGGTCAAGCCCGGTCGCGTGACCGAACTCTGGACCACCCACTGCAATGACCTTATCTCGCGCGTCGTCGCCATGTTCCCCGACCGCTTCCGCGGCGTGGCCGGTCTGCCGCAGTACATGGACGAGGCACTGGAGTTGCGCGTCATTCCCGAACTCAAGCGCTGCGTCAACGAACTCGGCTTCGTCGGCTGCCTGATCAACCCGGACCCGACCGAAGGTCTGGGCGATCCTCCGGGCCTGGGTGATGCATTCTGGCACCCGCTGTACCAGGCCATGACCGAGCTCAACGTGCCCGGCCTGATCCACTCGGCCGGCAGCTGCAGCGCCCGCGAGTCGTACACGCTGAAGTTCATCAACGAGGAAAGCATTGCCATCATTTCATTGCTGGGCGCCAAGACCTTTGACACCTTCCCCGACCTGAAAATCGTGGTCGCCCATGGCGGCGGCGCCATTCCTTACCAGATGGGGCGCTTTCGCTCCTGGAACGTGCGCAAGGGCGAGAAGGAAACCTTTGACGAGCAGCTCAAGAATCTCTACTTTGACACCTGCAACTACAGCAAGGAAGCGATCGAGCTGCTGCTCAAGGTCGCAGGAACCGACAACGTGCTGTTCGGCACCGAAAAACCTGGCACCGGCAGTTCGCGTGACCCGATCAGCGGCCGCGACTACGACGACATGAAACCAGTGATCGACAGCATCGAGTGGCTCACCGAAAAGCAGCGCAAGAACATTTTTGAATGCAATTGCCGCCGCGTCTATCCGCTCGCCTTCCGCAAAGACGAAGACTGCTGAGCCAACCGCTTCGAATTTCACATTTCACACGATAAGGAGACCGCCATGTCCATGAGCAAAGAAGACAACGAACTGTTGACCCGCGTCGAGAACGGCGCACCGATGGGCGAAATGATTCGCCAGCATTACTGGCTGCCGGCCGTGCCGTCGGTCAAGCTCGAAGCTGACGGAGCCCCAGTGCGGGTGCGCCTGCTGGGCGGCAACTATGTCGCCTTCCGGGCCACCGACGGCAGCGTGGGCGTTCTTGACGAACAGTGCCCGCACCGCAAGGCTTCACTGGCGCTGGCCCGCAATGAAGAAAATGGCCTGCGTTGCCTCTACCATGGCTGGAAATTCAACGTTAAAGGCGAAGTGGTGGAAGCCCCCAACCACGCAGGTGACCAAGAGCAGTTTTGCTCGCATGTGCGCGTGAACCGTTACACCGCAGTGGATCGTGGGGGCATCATCTGGGTCTGGCTAGGCAAGGGCAACTCTGCGCCTAAGTTTCCCGACTTGCCGTTTGTCAATCTACCGTCCCATCAGCGCTCGGTCACCTGCGTCGAAGTGCCTACCAATTGGGTACAGGGTGTGGAAGCGACAGTGGATTCGTCTCATGTAGGCGTATTGCACGAATCCACCACCCAAATCACCGCTGGCGGCGGCAATGAGCGCATGCACATGACGAAGGCGCTAGCACCAAAGCTGGAATTTGAAGAGCGCCCCTACGGTTATCGTTATGCCGCCCTTCGCGCGTTGCCCGACGACAAGATTTACGCCCGGGTCAACAACTTCGTCATGCCCTGGTACGGCGTCATTTGCCCGCCGGACACCAACGGTCCGACCACAGTTTTCTTTTCCACCCCGGTGGACGACGTGACGCACCGCGCCTGGTTCGTGCACTTCAATCCGAACCGCCCGCTGGGCATGACCGTGATGTCGGCCTCGCCCGATGTGTGGAATTTCCCGCCACTGCCGCCCGGCAGTCCCAACGACAACTGGGGGCAGAACCGGGACATCATGAAGCGTGGCCACGCCACCGGCTTTCCCCAGCACTTGGGGACCGAAGATTTCGCCATGTTCCTGAGCCAGGGGTCAATTCATGACCGGACCGACGAGCAGCTGTGCTCAGCTGACGGGGCGGTAGTTCGGGTCCGTCAGCTGCTGCTGAAGGCGGCCCGCGAATTCATGGCCGGCAAGACCCCCACCTTAGCGGACAGCCAAGAGTTGGACTACACAAAAGTAAAGTCGGTCGGCGGCGTGCTGCCGGCGGGCAGCGACTGGCGCAGCCTGGCCGACGCGGCGTAAAGCCATTGTCGTCCTCCGCAAAACACGATGGAGAAAAACATGAAGCTAAACCGGAGAAGCTGGCTATTAGCCTCCGGGCTGGTGATGGCGGCCCCCATGGTACGGGCGCAATCTCGGGACAAGCCCTTGATCCGCATCCTGCTGGGTCTGCCGCCCGGTGGCGGCACCGACGCCATCGCGCGCTATATCGCCAACAGGTTGAGTGAGGAGCTGGGCCAGCCCGTGATCATTGAAAGTCGTCCTGGTGTGGGGGGGCGGCTGGCCGCTGATGCCTTGATGAAGGCCGCGCCCAACGGCCTAACTTATATGATAGCGCCAAACGCCACACCGACCTTCCAGACGCTGGTGTTCGGTTCTCAACTCAAGTGGAACATCTGGCGCGACTTCGCGCCGGTGGCCGGCCTGGTGTCCTATCCACTAGGCATGGGTGTCAGCTTGGACACTGGTGCCACCAACGCGCGCGAGTTTGTGGAATGGGTCAAAGCCCACCCCAAGCAGGCGTGCTTCGGCACACCCGGTCTGGGTGGCCAAACCCATTTTCTGGGGGTGCAATTCGCCAGGGCTGCTGGCATCCAGTTACCCGTCATCCCCTATAAGGGTACGCCACCGCTAATCACTGATCTGCTCGGTGGCCAAGTGCCCGCCGCAGTGACCTTGATGGACGATCTGCTCCAGCAGCACCGCGCGGGCAAGTTGCGCGTGCTCGGGATCTTCAGCGACAAGCGCTCCGAGCTGATGCCGGACATTCCGACCTTTGCCGAACAGGGCTACAAGGTGTCGTCGGGCGACGGCTGGACCGCCATGTGGGCACCTGCCAAGACACCACCGGCCGAGATTGCGCGCATACAGCAGGCCCTGCAGAAAATCCTGGCCAATCCGCAGGTCAAGGACGACCTGATGACGCGCCTGGCGGTAATGCCGCATTACCGCAACGCCCAGGAAATGGCCAAGGCCCAGCGTGATGAACTCGCCACCTGGGAGCCCATCGTCAAGGCTTCCGGTTTCAAACCGGAATAAGCCAACAAAGGCTATTGCAAAGCGGAGCCTCCCCATGTTGAGCGAAGAAAAAAACCGTCAACTCACTCAGGTCGGCCCCGGTACGCCGATGGGCGAGGTGTTGCGACGCCACTGGCATCCGGTGGCCGGGATCGACGACCTTGAGCGTCATCCGGTCAAACCCTTGCGACTGATGGGCGAAGACCTGGTGCTGTTCAAGGATCTGGGCGGCGACTACGGCCTGGTGGACCGCCACTGCGCCCATCGCCGCGCCGACCTGTCTTATGGCTACGTCGAGGAAACCGGCATTCGCTGCAACTACCACGGATGGCAGTATGACAATGCCGGACGCTGCATCCAGCAACCATATGAAGAAGTGGCCGACCCGCAGGCCCGGCAAAGGTGCAAGGTGCGCCTCAAAGCCTACCGTGTGCAGCCCAAGGCCGGCCTGCTGTGGGCCTACATGGGGCCGGAACCCGCGCCTGAACTGCCCGACTGGGAGGCTTTCAGCTGGGCCAACGGCTTTGTGCAGGCGGTATTTTCGGACGTGCCCTGCAACTGGCTGCAGACCCAGGAGAACTCGATTGACCCGGTGCATTTTGAATGGATGCATGCCAACTGGAGCCGGCGCCTGCGCGGGCACACCGAGGGCTATGCCCCCAGGCACCTGCAGCTGGATTTCGAGGAAATCGAGCATGGCTTTGTCTACAAGCGCATCAGCGAAGACACCGACGCAACACACCCCCTGTGGACCATCGGCCGTGTCTGCTTATGGCCGAACGGCTTCTTCCTGGGCGACCATTTTGAATGGCGCGTGCCGGTCGATGACGAAAACACGCTGAGCGTGACCTGGTCCTTCATCCGAGTACCGCGTGAGGCCGAGCCCTTCGTGCAAACCAGCATCCCGACTTGGGTCAGCCCGATTAAGGATCCGGAAACCGGGCGGTGGATCACCAGCCATGTAATCAACCAAGACATCATCGCCTGGGTGGGCCAGGGCCGCATCACCGACCGCACGCAAGAAAACCTGGGTGCCAGTGACAGGGGTGTGGCCATGCTGCGCCGCCAGCTGTTCGAGGACATCGATGCCGTGCGTGGCGGTCGCGACCCCAAGGGCGTACTGCGCAATGCACAAGCCAACCAACAAGTTGGCCTGCCCAGCGACTCGCGGGATTTTTTCCTGCACGGACTGCCGCTGCACGACTACCAGCGCCATCCCAAGTGGAGCCGGCTGCTCAACCACTTCATCTTTCACGTCGGCCAGCCCGAGTGGGTCCAGCAGGCCCATGAGGCCGCCACGGGTGTAAAGATCCAACGGATGAATGTGCTCGATCTCTAAGCTATTCCCATTGTCGAAAGAAACCGTGTGAACACCACCGACACCCTTCAGGTCCGCTTCCGAGCTGTGACCTACGAAGCCGATGGCATCCTGAGCTTTGAGCTGGTGCCCATGCCCCCGCTCAAGGCGTTGCCGGCCTTCACGGCAGGCGCCCATATCGACCTGCACCTGCCCAACGGGCTGATTCGCAGCTACTCGCTGCTTAACAACCCACAAGAGCGCCACCACTATCTAATCGGCGTGAACAAGGACGCGCAGAGCCGAGGCGGTTCGCGTTACTTGCATGAAGTGCTGCGCGCGGGCGACACGCTGACCATCGGCGCGCCGCGCAACAACTTTCCGCTCGACGAGCAGGCCCCGATGAATGTGTTCATCGCCGGCGGCATTGGCATCACACCGATGATGAGCATGATTGCGCGCACGCAGCAGTTGGGTCGGCCTTGGAAACTGTATTACGCCGCCCGCAGCCGCCGCAACGCGGCGTTCCTGGACGCCCTGCATGGCTACCACAACGATCCCAACGTTGAATTGAGCTTCACATTTGACCAGGAGCCCGATGGCCAGCGCATGGACCTGGCCGCGATCATGAAAACATTGCCGCCAGAGGCGCATGTCTATTGCTGCGGCCCGCTGCCCATGCTGACCGCTTTCGAGTTGGCGGCAGCCGGCCTGCCGCCGGCACAGGTGCATCTTGAGTATTTCGCCGCCAAGGAAAGTGCCGCCGCCGAAGGCGGCTTCATAGTGGAGCTGGCACGCTCGGGCAAGAGCGTCGCCGTGCGAGCCGGGCAAACCATCCTGGACAGCCTGCTGGATATCGGCATCGAGCCCCCGTACTCCTGCCAGGAGGGCGTATGCGGAACCTGTGAGGTGCGTGTGCTCGAAGGCACGCCGGATCACCGCGACCTGGTGCTCAGCAATGCCGAAAAAGCCGCCAACAACCGCATGATGATCTGCTGCTCGGGTGCCAAGAGTGCCAAGCTGATCCTCGACCTTTAACCCTTGTTTCCATTTTTTCATTTACAGAAAACAACTATGAGCGACTCCCTGATCACCTACCAACTGGACGGCGCTGTCGCCCTGATCGGCCTGAACCGCCCCGGCAAACGCAATGCCATCAACGACGTCCTGGTGGACGAACTGCGCACCGCCGTGCTGCACGCCCATGAAGAGGCCAATGTGGCGATCTTGTTTGGCCACGGCAGCAATTTCTGCGCCGGCCTGGACCTGGCCGAAGCGCTGGCCCGCGCCACCGGCAAGGTGCAGCCGTCGCGCAAGCGCCGTCGCCACAACTGGCATGAGGTGTTCGACCAGATCGCCCGCGGTCCGATCCCGTTTGTGGCCGCGCTGCACGGCGCCGTGGTCGGTGGCGGACTGGAACTGGCCACGGCAGCGCACCTGCGCGTGTGCGACGACACCGCCTTCTTCGGCCTCCCCGAAGGCCAGCGAGGCATCTTCGTGGGCGGTGGCGGCACAGTGCGTATCCAGCGCGTGGTCGGCACGACCGTAATGATGGACATGATGCTCACGGGCCGCCTGCTCTCGCCCGCCGAGGGCCTACAAGAACACGTGGTGCGCTATGTGACCCCCGCCGGTGAAGCCCTGGCCAAGGCCAAGGAACTGGCCAACCGCATTGCCCAGAATACCGTCGAGACCAATTGGAAGATCATCAACGTGCTGCCCCGCATCAACGACATGTCGCACGATGACGGCCTGTTTGTAGAGCAGCTCAACTCGGCCATGGCGCGCCCGCCTGAAGTGGAGCAGCGCCTGCGCGACTTCGTTGAAGGCAACGCCAAGCCCCTTCAGGCCCCCAAGGTATAAGGCGAAAACACCATGAACAACATCGACCTGTTCACCGTCAGCGATGCCGAGCGCGAACGCGCTCTCGCTCACGCCAAGTTCGCCGCGGCCGAGGCCGCCAAGATTCCCGACCTGCCCGCCGGGCTCCGCCTGCGCCCCATCCACAAGGTGGCAGTGATCGGCGCCGGCACCATGGGCGGCGGCATTGCCATGTCGCTGGCCAACATCGGCGTCCCGGTCACGCTGATCGACGCCAGTGCGCAAGGGCTGGAACGCGGCCTGGAACGCGTAAAGGACAACTACGCCACTAGCGTCAAGCGCGGCAAGCTGGCACAGGCCGACATGGATCAGCGCTTGGCCCTCATCACAGGCTCGCTGCAGATGGTCGACGTGAAGGATGCCGACATGGTGATAGAGGCCGTGTTCGAGGACATGGATCTGAAGCAGGACATCTTCCGCCAGCTCGACGCTCTGGCCAAGCCCGGCGCCATCCTGGCCACCAACACCTCAGGCCTGGACGTGGACAAAATCGCAGCTGTTACCCAGCGCCCCGAAGACGTGGTGGGCGCGCACTTCTTCAGCCCCGCGCACATCATGAAGCTGCTGGAAGTGGTGCGCACCACCAAGACTGCGCCCGACGTGATCGCCACGCTGATGGACCTGGGCCGGCGCATGGGCAAGATTGCCGTGCTGGCACGCATCTACCCCGGTTTCATCGGCAATGCGCTGTTCCGCAACTACACGCGCGAGGCACATTTCCTCGTCGAAGACGGCGCACTGCCACACGAAGTGGATCAGGTGCTAACCAAGTTTGGGTACGCCATGGGCATCTTTGCGGTGCACGACATGGCGGGCAACGATGTGGGCTACCAGACCCGCAAGGCGCAAATGGCCACACGACCTAATGACCGTCGTTGGAATGACTTGATTATGAAGCTGTGCGATCTGGGCCGCCTCGGCCAGAAGGTGGGCAAAGGTTGGTACCGCTATGAAAAGGGCAACCGCGCCGCGCAGCGCGATTCTGAGGTTGAAGACTTCATCGTGCAAGAATCCGCCCGAATGGGTATCAAGCGACAAGCCAAGTCAGAAGATGAAATTCTCAAGCGTTGTCTGTACGGCATGATCAACGAAGGCGCCAAGCTGCTGGAGCAAGGCATTGCGCTGCGGCCCAGCGACATCGACATCACCTACCTCACAGGCTACGGCTTTCCGGCCCACCATGGCGGCCCGATGTACCTGGCCGACCGCATCGGGCTGGCCAAAGTCTATGCCGACATTCAACGCTTCCACAAGCAGGACGGCTTCTGGTGGCAGCCGGCACCGCTGCTGGAAAAGCTGGTTCGCGAAGGCAAGTGTTTTGCCGACTTGCAGACGGGCGCCTGAGCCCGATCAGAGGCCGTCCGCATGGATCTTGGCATTCAGGGCCGCTCGGCCATCGTCTGCGCCTCTTCGCAGGGGCTGGGTTACGCGTGTGCGCTGGCGCTGGCCAGCGAAGGCTGCAGCGTCGTCATCAATGGACGCTCAGAAGTGCGCCTGCTCGCGGCCGCGGCCGAATTGAGGCGCCTGACCGGCGCCGCGGTGGCGCCAGTTTTGGCCGACATCAACACCGAGGCGGGCCGCGAAGACCTGCTGGCGGCCTGCCCAGACCCGGACATTTTGGTCAACAACAACGCCGGGCCACCGCCCGGCCAGTTGGCCGACTGGGACCATACCGCCTGGATCGGCGCGTTGGAGAGCAACCTACTGGCCGCGGCGCTGCTGATGCGTGCCGTGATTCCCGGCATGCGCGCACGTCAATTCGGACGCATCATCAACATCACCTCGGCCATGGTCAAGTCGCCGCATCCGGCGATGGGGCTGTCCACGGCGGCGCGGGCAGGACTGACGGCATTGTCCAAGGCGCTCTCGCGCGAATGCGTCATCGACAACGTGACTATCAACAACCTCCTCCCCGAGAGGTTTGATACTCCTCGTCAGGAGTTCATGGCCCAGCGCCTGATGCGAGAAAACGGAATTTCACGGGACCAGGCGCGGCAGCAAATAGTTGATACGCTACCGGCAAAAAGGTTTGGAAGCCCTTTTGAATTTGGCGCAGCTTGTGCCTATTTTTGCAGCGCCAAATCCGGTTTCATCACCGGACAAAGCTTGCAACTCGACGGCGGAGCCTACTGTGGATTGCTTTAATAATTCTGGTTCTCCGTCAATTCCACTGTGATTTTTTGCTCGGTGCGAGAGAATTCAGTTTTTCAAAGTTATCAGAATCAACATGAAAGACACGGCGCTGTATGAACAGCTTCTCGGATTGAAGACGCCTTGGTCGGTCAAGAAGGTAGACCTTTCTTTGGCGGACCAGCGTGTGGTGGTTGAAGTCGTGTTGAAGAATGGGCAGGTCTGGGCGGACCCCACAGACGCGACCAAGAGAGCACACATCAATGGCTGGAGCGAGCGCCAATGGCGTCACCTTGACACCTGCCAGTTTGAGACCATCATCAAAGCCCGCGTTCCCCAACTCAAATACAGCGACGGCACCGTCGAAGAGTTGATGGTCCCCTGGGCGGAACGCTACAGCCGGGTCACCACCATGATGGCCGGCTTCGTCATCAAACTGCTTGAGGCCTGTCCCACCACCCAGGCCGTATGCACGCTCACCAGACTGTCCTGGAGCACGGTCAACGCCATCATGGTCAGCGCTGTGGAGCGCGGCATGCTGCGGCGTACCGAGGAAGAGATTGCGTACCTTGGCATCGATGAGAAGGGTTCCGAGAGGGGACACACCTACGCCAGCATCTTGACGGACATCGACCGCTCGCGGGTACTGGAGTTGGTGCCAGAGCGAAAGCTTGAAGCGGCTGTGTGCTTGCTGGAAACGCTCACGTCGGCACAACGCATGTCGGTCAAGGCGGTGGCCATGGACATGTGGCCGGCGTACATGAGTGCAGCCAGACAATGCGTGCCGCAAGCGGACATCGTGCATGACAAGTTTCATATCTCCAAGTACCTTGGCGAGGCAGTGGATGCGGTGAGAAAGAAGGAGCACCGAAGCTTCTCCCAAGCAGGCACGTCGCCATTGACGGGCAGCAAATGGGCTTGGTTGAGGAAGTATCCCGATGGCCGTAGCGCTGAGGCCATTTCGTTTCGGGCCTTGAGAGCCTGTCCTGAATTTTGTGTTTGAGGCATAAACATGACCTACAGGACCATTTATGCCAAGCAAGACGAAGTTGAAGAATGCGGCCGTCGCCGCCAGGAGTGCGGCGCTGCCGAAGATACCCAAGGAACTGATTGACCAGTTTGTCACTGGTCCGATGACCGGGGAGGCCGTGAATGCGGCCTCCATGGCCTTCAAGAAGGCCCTGATCGAGCGCGTGATGGGCGCCGAGCTGGGCCAGCACCTGGGCTACGCTGCCGGCGCAGCCAAACCCGAACCTGCGGCGAACCAACGCAACGGCAGGAGCGCCAAGACCGTGCTCACCGGCGAAGGGCCGGTGCGCATCGAGGTGCCGCGCGACCGCGACGGCAGCTTCGAGCCGATCCTGATCCCCAAGCACGAGCGGCGCTTCACCGGCTTTGACGAGCACATCATCGCCATGTACGCGCGCGGCATGACCATGCGCGAGATCCAGGGGTTCCTGCTGGAGTCCTACGGCACCGACGTTTCTGCCGAATTCATCAGCAGCGTGACCGAGGCTGTGATGCTTGAGGTCACCGCCTGGCAGGCGCGGCCACTGGAGCCGCTGTACCCGGTGGTGTTCTTCGATGCGCTGCGCGTGAAGATCAAGGAAGACGCGGTGGTGCGCAACAAGGCCATCTACCTGGCCCTGGGGGTGCTGCCCGACGGTACGCGCGACATCCTGGGGCTGTGGATCGAGGGCACCGAGGGCGCCAAGTTCTGGATGAAAGTCTTCAACGACCTCAAGACCCGCGGCGTGGGTGACATACTGATCGCCGTCACCGATGGCTTGAAGGGCATGCCCGAGGCCTTGGCGGCGGTGTTTCCGGCCACCACGCTGCAGACCTGTATCGTGCATCTGATTCGCAACTCCCTGGCCTATGCCAGCTGGAAGGACCGCAAGCTGCTGGCCGCGGCGATCCGGCCGATCTACACGGCTGCCAATGCCGAAGCGGCCCAGGCTGAACTCGATGCCTTCGAGCAAGGCCCCTGGGGCCAGAAGTTTCCTACCGTGGTGGCCGCCTGGCGCCGGGCCTGGAGCCATGTGATCCCGTTCTTCGTGTTTCCGCCGCAAATCCGCCGGGTGATCTACACGACCAATGCCATCGAGAGCATCAACGCGCGCCTGCGCAAAATCATCAAGACCCGCGGGCACTTCCCGAGCGACGATGCGGCCTCCAAGCTGATCTGGCTGGCCCTGCGAAACATCACCGCGGACTGGGGTCGCGCGGCCAAGGATTGGAAGGAGGCGATGAACCAATTTGCGATCCTCTATGAAGATCGTTTCACGAAGGTGGCCGCTTAAGATGTGGCACCGACTTGCCCACCGCGTCGGTCGTTCGTCGCAAGCGACGCCCGCCGCCGTGGACAAGTCTACCCAGCGCCTCGAACACAAAAATTCAGACAAGCCCGGCCTTGAACCAGCTCAATCTGAAAACCAGTAGGGCCTGGTGCATCAAGGAGAACTTCACCCAGTTCTGGAGCTACAGCTACAAGGGTGCTGCCAAACGCTTCTTCAAGGCATGGTCGAACAACGCGATGCGCAGCAAGTTGGAGCCAGTCAAGAAGGTCGTCAAGATGCTCAGGCGCCACGAAGAAGGGCTGCTCAACTTCAGTCAGCACAGAATCAGCAACGCCTGTGCAGAAGGCTTCAATAGTGCAATACAACTCATCAAAGCCAATGCCCGTGGATTTCGTAACTTCACCAACTACCGAGCACGAATTCTGTTTCATTGTGGAAAGCTGAACTTGGCGATGGCTTGAAAAATCACAGTAGATTCAACGAAGCTCCATAATTCTTATTCCATTTCTATGACTTTCGGCGCACAACACCCAACCAATGAGTTGCGGCGCGAGCACGGCCGTACGCAACAGGTTGTGCGCCAGCACGAACAGGCCCACCACAGATCGGACCTTGACCAAGCCGCGCACTGGCATTCGCAGCAGGCCGCACCAGCGTCGGCGCGCACGCGCATCCCGTCCTGCGCCACCCGATCCAGACTGATCGCACCCATGGCGGCCAATGCGGCCACGTTGTCCGTGAGCAATTCGTGCATCAGCGCTTCGTTGCCAGCACGAAAGTCATTGAGCGCGTGGTAGTTCACCGACACGCCCCCCGCAAATGGTTGGAGCGCGCTCCGGCTCAATCCAAGGAGGCCACATACCCGGCCTCTTTACGCAAAATCCGGATGTTTCCCCAAAAGCATGCTTTACGGAAGATGCCCACGTAAAACCGTCCTTAGAAACTGTGTTGAATGCCTACGGCGAACCCTCTTGGGGAAATGCCCGCCGCACTGGGCACATTGGGAACAGTACTGAACAAGGCATAGGTCGCTGTTGCGTTGTTCCTAGTTTGCCCTGCGGTAACGTAGAGTGACGTGCGCTTGGACATGAAATAGCGATATGCAGCACCCCAAGCCACCGCAGACGGCGCCGCTCCTGTCGCGGCAGAACCGTTGATCCTCATAATCTGCCCGAGGATCTGACCAACGCCGACTGGAATAACTACGCCAACGTTTGTAGCCGTGACCTTGTCCGACAAGCCGTTCGTCTTGACCTGTCCATAGCCGGCGAGAAGACGTACGCCACTCACAGTGTATTGACCTCCCAAACCGGCTTGGACCTTTCCGGCGGCAGAAAGCGGCGTAGCAGCCCCAATGGGCAGCCCGACCTGATCCACTTGATAGTAGGCATCTAGGCCAAAATTATCCTTTTTGTATACTGCGGATAGCCCGAATGCATTTCCAACAGTCTTCGGAGCCGTGCTGCGCTCACCGAGACTCGCCGCTGCGCGCATCGTCACTCCCGACAGATCAGGACTCGTATAGAACAATCCGTTGCTGTAGCGGGTCGTTATGCCGCCCGGAATTGCCGTGAAGGTCAGCAGACTGTTGTAAAAGCCGTAGGCTGAATAGTCATGATTGAGCGCCCCCAAAAAGGCTGGAGTGTAGCTTCGGCCCATTTCAAGTTGGCCCAAGCTGCCTTTGAGGCCTACAAGGGATATGCGGGAGAAAGTGAACCCGCCTCCAGTTGCATTGCCAGTTCCTGCGTCAACATTCAGGTCACCCTCTTGCTGAAATGTAGCGCTAAGTCCGCCGCCCAAATCCTCAGTACCTTTAACCCCCAATCGACTGGGGTAACTCCCCCCTTGCATGCTGTTGACGTTGCCCTTGCCCAAGTTTTGTACCGATACGGCCACATCAACTAGACCATACAGAGTCACGCTCGACTGCGCCCCCGCCATCATTGGCACCGCCAGCAAGAACGGGACCGGCAAAAACTTCCAATTTTTCATGAGTCGCTCCAAATTTAAATACAAAATTCATATTGTTGAATACCAAACTTTATACTTTGGACACAAATTACAATATGAGGGATAACCATTAGTGTTGTTTATATCCAAATAATGAAGTTCAGGTGTCTTCGAGTGATCCCAAGAACCAACCGCCCGAGCCCAAATCAACCCGTCCAGCCGGCAGTGCACCCTCCCGCGATGGCTTTTATGCAGGCAACGCATGGGCGACAGGCCACGCCCCACCGTTGGCACATGACCCCTCACCTGACTCTGGTGGTGCTGGGGAAACGAAAACCCGCTCCTAGTCTGCGCGGCAGAAGCCTGAAGTCATCGTCAAGCGGGGTATCGGCGTCAACCCCTACGGCAACGCGCAGGCTGAAAGCGAAGTCCGTCAAGCCATGACAACCCCGCTAGCTTCGAGCAACAACGCCGAAAAGCGACTTGTTGTCGGAATAGATCCCGCCCCCGGTCTACCGAAGATGCAAAATGCGCTATCACTTGGCGAAGCCATGTGCTTAAATCAGGTAACTTCTGAGGCGCAAAAACCATCGTTAGCATTCGTAGAGATCAATATTTGAATGCCAAAAAAACAATTCTGAATACATTAAGAGTAGTAATATGGACCAATCACTTGGCAAGCAAGCCATGCCCACTAGCGACCTGCCCAATGCATTGGACGCCCGACGTCCACGAGGTGGCCGCGCCAGCGAGATTCGCTCTGCGCTGCAGGAAGAGATCGAGAGCGGCCGTCTTCCGCCAGGAACCCCGCTGGATGAACGGGCACTCGCCGCACGATTCAAAGTGTCTCGCACTCCCGTACGCGAAGCTCTGCAACAACTGGCTGCGAGAGAACTGGTCAAAAATGCACCAAGGCAAGGGGTTAGCGTTGCCCGGCTCTCTGTCAGCAAAGTCCGGGCAATCATGGAATCAGTGGGAGAACTCGAATCACTTTGTGCGAAGCTTGCTGCTCGCCGGGTAGATGAAAAACTCAAGCGGGAACTGGATAGCGCTATTGCCAGTTGTCAGGAAGCGGCGGTTCATGATGGAGCGGCAGAGTACGCCGTAGCCAATACTTTGTTCCATGAAGTCATCTACACAGGAAGTCGAAACGAGTACTTGGCGGAACTGATCCGAAATTCACGTCGACTGATTCAGCGCTACCGTGTCCGGGACTTTCATAGCAAATCGCAAATCAGCAAGTCCTTGCAAGACCACCTAAAAATTGCCCGCGCGATTCAGGAAGGTGATGAAGCTCTAGCCGCCCAGGCAATGCTGTTGCATGTTCCAGCGGGTTCGAGCGGCTTCTCGGAATTCCTTGCAACGATTCCAACCGGGTTCCTAGAGGCAGGCTCCGAGGACCTCGTGTAGTGTGTTGAATTCTGTTTGGAACTTGATGCCCGGTTCGATGTCCGGTTCCGGCTTGAGCCACGCCCAGATGTCGCGTGGTGTACTCCGGCGCCCGCGCCATCAACAGCGCATCGCTGACCATCTTGGCCTACATGGTCTCACTCATGGACCAACCCACGATGCGCCGCGAGGATACGGTTTCTTCTTGCCAGCCAAGGCCACGCCGGAAGCCCGCCGCCGCGCAGCAGCCTATCTGCAGCCCGCGCTGGCGCACAAAGACGTGATAGACAGCCTAGTCCAGGTCGGCATGGACGTGCAATCTTCCACGCCCGACCAGTTGGCTGACCGACGCCAAGGCAGATGCCGAACAATGACGCGGCATTGTCAAGGAAATCGGCTTCTCGGCCGATTCCTGATGCCCCGCCGCCCTGTCATGCCCCAGGGGCTGGCTGGGTTTTGCTTCAACCCAGCCAGCGCAATGCCTTCGCTGCGCTGACCTCATCACTCGCTTGCAACTGCCGTCGCCATGAACTCCTACCAACCTTCCGCCGCCGCCGCATCGTTCATGCTGTTCGATGTGCTCCGCGCCCAAGACACACTGGCCCAGTTGCCGGTCCTGGTCGAATCTGCAGACACCGACCTGATGCGCCAAGTGCTGGAAGAAGCCGGCAAGTTCGTGGGCGAAGTGGTGGCGCCCCTGAACCGAGACGGCGACGAAATCGGCGCCCGCTTCAATGACGGCGCCGTGACCATGCCGCCAGGGTTTCGGGCCGCCTACCAGGCGTTCTGGCAGGCAGGATGGCCAGGCTTGTCCGGCGCGCTACAAGATGGCGGCCAGGGCCTGCCGGTTGTGCTGGAAATGGTGCTCTACGAATGGCTCAGTGCCGCCAACCACGGCTGGACCATGGCGCCCGGCCTGCTGCATGGCGCCTACGAGTGCATCAAGCACCACGCCTCTGATGAACTCAAGGCGTGTTACCTGGAAAAGGTCGCTACCGGCGAATGGCTGACCACCATGTGCCTGACCGAACCCCACGCCGGCAGCGACCTGGGACTGGTCAGCACCAGGGCCTTGCCGCAGCCAGACGGTAGCTTCCAGATCAGCGGCACCAAGATCTTCATCTCGGGCGGCGAACATGACCTGAGCGACAACATCGTGCATCTGGTGCTGGCCCGCCTGCCTGACAGCCCGCCCGGGCCCAAGGGCCTGTCGCTGTTCCTGGTGCCCAAGTTCTACCAGGACGGTAGCCGCAGCGCGGTGTTTTGCGAGCGAATTGAAGAAAAAATGGGCCTGCACGGTAGCCCGACCTGCGTGATGCGCTTTGACCAAGCCACCGCCTGGCTGGTGGGCGAGCATGGCAAGGGGCTGAACGCTATGTTCCTGATGATGAACGCAGCGCGCCTACATGTGGCCCTGCAGGGGGTCGGCCTGCTCGATGCCGCCTGGCAAAAGGCCAACGCCTATGCGCAAGAGCGCCGCCAGATGCGTGCGCCGGGTCCGCGCGACACGTCGCAAGCCGCCGACCTCATCACCCGGCACCCGGCCGTGCAGCGCCTGCTCGATACCCAGCGCGCCTGGGTTGATGCCGGACGCGTGCTGGCGTACCAGACAGCCATTGAGCTCGATGTGGCCAAACACCACCCGGACAGTGCCCGTCGCCAGCAGGCCGGCCAGTGGTGCGCCCTGGTCACCCCGGTGCTCAAGGCCAGTTGGACCGACCAGGCCTTTCATGGCAGCAGCGATTGCCTGCAGGTCTTTGGCGGTCATGGCTATGTGCGCGAATGGGGGATTGAGCAAATTGTGCGCGACTCGCGCGTGGCCATGATTTATGAAGGCACCAACGAGATCCAGGCGCAAGATCTGCTGTTTCGCAAGGTGTTGACCGACCAGGGCAGGGGCCTCGCTACCATCCTCAATGGACTGCAAGCCGACCTGCATGGCTGCAACTCGGCATCGGCTCAACGCACGCAAGAAGGTTTTTCCCTGTTGCGTGATCTTTTGGCCGCCATCGAGTCCTGCGATGCCGCTGCGCCGGAAAAGCTTTACTCCGTTGCCAGTGACTTTTTGCGCGCAACGGCCATTGCATTGATGGCTTGGGCCTGGACCCGCCTGGAAGCGGCCGGTGCGCCTGGGAACGGTGGCCAAGCGTTCATCCGGTGGGTATGGCCCGAGTTGGCCATGCGCCGCGGCATGGTCCTGGAGGCGCTCAAGGTATGAACCGCCCCGGCTATGATGACGGTTCTACCCTCACCCGGCCTTATTTGTCAAGCACCATGGCCGAAAAATCGATTACCCAAACACTGCGCAACCAGACCAGAGCCCGCCAATCGGCGCCGGCAACGAAGGTGCCAGTTCCGCCCGGCAAGGCGGTCGGTCGGGTGGACACATCTTTTCTAGAAACCCTGATCGGCTACAACGCCCGCCGCGCTGCGCTCGTGGTGATTGCAGAATTCCTGCCGCGAATGGCGCAGTTCAGCCTGCGTCCGGTCGAGTTTTCGGTACTCACGCTCATCGGCCACAACCCTGGAATCACTTCGCGCCAGTTGTGCGCCACCCTGGACATCCTGCCGCCCAACCTGGTCGGCATAATCCAGCACATGGAAAAACTCGGCATGCTGGAAAAACGCGATCACCCGACTGACCGCCGCGCACAAGGCCTGCACCTCACCGAAACGGGTAAAGCCACGCTCCCATTGGCAGAGCAGACGGCCTATGCCATTGAAATCGATGCCACCTCGCGCTTGGGCCTGACCGAGCGCAAAACCCTGACAAGTCTGTTGCGCAAAGTATACCTTCAGACCGACTAACGGGAGGATACTGCTGGCGAATTGTTCAATTCATGTCGCCAGCCGAGCGAAACGCGATGTTCGTGTCTTGGCCTGAGGCTGGCCGCTCAGCCACGCTGTGACCCGCTCGACATCCATGGCGGCTGCCGTCGCTACATGCTGCAGGCCCGCTTTCGCCAATCCCCGGTAACGCGTGTGGCGCAATCCGCATGCGCGAACTGCTTGCGACAAGGTGCCCTCGATTCCGACGCGGCGCGCGTATAACCGCCACCCTTCCTCGCTGCCCAGGCGTTGCCGGGCCGCAGACAGCGCTTCATGCTGCGCCTGCGGATGCAGCGAAAGTAGACGTGGCGCCCATTTGGCTTTGGTGCAAGGCGCCCGAGCGCGACAAGCGCCGCACGCGCGCTTTGGAAAGTGGACCCGGTGATACAGCTTGCCCTCCTCATCAATCGATCTTGAATTGCTCCTTGGTATCGGCGCCCTCGACCTTGGTTTGCCAGGTGGGATTGGCGCGCGGCGGCCCGACCAGGTCGACGCCGTAATCAGCTCGGCTGCCCATGAGCAGCTCGGCCGACACATAAGCCGCATCGACAAAATGCGCTGCCAGCAGCAGGTCTTTTTCGCGCGTGGCATCGTGAATGCCCCGCGTCCACATCGCTTCATGAACATCGGCCACAGTGGCGTGCACATGGGTAATCAGGTGCGCGCAGTCAAGATCACACGTCCACACTCCGGCACTGCAGCGGCGCAAGAGAAAGGGAGCGTCAAGAGCCTGCAGATCAATCCGAAGCAGTTCACCGACTACGGTCACCGCTTGTCCGAAATCCAGGCGCAGACGCTGGTGATCTGGGGACGCGATGACCGTTTCGTGCCAATGGACGTGGGGTTGCGCGTGATCTGGGGCATTCCGAACGCCGAGATGCACATCTTCAATCAGTGCGGCCACTGGGCGCAGTGGGAGCATGCGGACAAGTTCAACCGGATGGTGCTGGATTTCTTGAGCCACTGATGGGCGAAGGCGCGTGCCCACGCCAAACCTATCCGAGGGAGATCGCAGCGAACGACTTCATAGCTGCGGTATGCGGCGGCAAGCGCTTCCTGTATTTCTGAAGCTGGTAATCCGCGGTCGGCAGAATTGTTCCGTTGTGCCCGCAGGCGCTCGACCGCGCACTGATAAGCTCGTCGCATCATGGACGACAATCTGATTCGAGCGGTTGCGCGTGCATTCGTAGTGCTGCGTCTGATGAACACTGCGCAGCGATGGACGATCCATGAACTGCACGGGCAGACGCGCCTGCCGAAATCGACCATATTCCGAATTCTTGCTACGCTGCAACAAGAAGGTTACGTCCAAGTTGATCCTGCACGTGGGCAATATGCGCTCAGCGCCAAGGTGCGTGAGTTGTCTGCCGGATACTCGGAACAAGCCAAGGTGGTGACGGCCGGGGCGCCGATCGCCCTGCGTGTAACGCGTGAAATCAAGTGGCCACTGGCAATCGGGGTCCGCGATGGGGAGGCGATGGTGGTGGCCCACAGCACCATGCCGTACAGCCCTCTGGCGGTGCACAGCACCACGATCGGCCACCGTCTCAGCCTGACCGAGAGCGCGATGGGGCAGGTGTACTTGGCGCATTGCAGCGCCGCCGAGCGCAACAGCCTCCTGGACCTCTTCGAGCTTTCGCTTGATGCGCCGCGTCAAGCAAGGATGGAGGAGATTCGCGGAACACTTTCACAGGTCCGGCATGACGGTTTTGCAGTGCGCCGCCCTGGTCGGGGCAGCGAATCTGCCACGGTTGCGGTGCCGATCTGCATCGAGGGAGAAGCCATCGCTTCCCTCGGCATGACGGTGTTTGGCAGGTTGATTTCCCGGAAAATGGTCGAGCAGTTCCTTCCCGTGCTCAAGAGCACCGCCGCGGAGATCGCCGAAGCCTTTGCCAGTGACCAAGGCCAGCGGCAAGTTGGCTAGTTTTCGACGTCAGGCAACGGTACACGGTAAAAATCAAGCGTAAAGGCGACCATCGAGTACAGGCCAATCAGGCCGGTGAGGTCGGCCACCGCCGCATGTCCTAGATCGCGGATAGCGCGCGCATGCAACTCGTCGTCAACGTCGCGCCGCTCCATCATGGCGAACGCAACATCGTAGGCCGTCTGTTCGGCAGGATCCTCGAACCCCGCCGCCTGACGTTCCTTCAGTTGTGCTATCTGGCTCTCGTCGATTCCGAGCTGACGCGCCAATCGCTCGTGCCAGAACCACTCGAACCGCGAGCCCCAATAGGCAGCCACGACGAGGATCGTGATTTCCTTGATTCGCTTGCTCATCGGCGCGCGGTGGCCGACGTACTCGGCAAAGCTGTTGGCCACCTCAGCGAAGTGGGGGCTGTGCAGCCAGATCTCCATATTGATCGGCAGGTCCTTGCGCGGGCCCGAAAGGATGCGCTGTACGAGATCGATTTGGACCCCGGACATCTCGCTGGCGGCAAGGCGAAACGGACGGCCCGGGGCCTCTGCGATGTGGATTGGCATAACAAGGATCCTGCTGTGTAAGAGACCCTCAGTGTCGGCGGACGGTACAAGAACAGTCGTGCATATCTGAAGGTTTTCCGGCAGGCGGAATGCAGTTCGAGAGCACTATGCCAAGGCAGCGCCCGCGCCTACTATATCGACATCATTGACAAGGAGACCGAATGGCGCTGACCAAAGAAAGAAACGACCTTATCACCCTTGTGGAGAACGGGGCTCCGCTCGGCGAAATGCTGAGGCAGCACTACTGGTTCCCCGTTCTGCCGTCTGTCGTGCTCGAGGCTGGTGGTGCTCCCATGCGCGTTCGGCTCAATGGAAGCGACTACGTTGCGTTCCGCGCCGGCAACGGAAAGGCCGGCGTCTTTGATGAGCAATGCCCCCATCGCGGAGCATCGATGGCTCTGGCCATGAACGAACACGACGGGCTGCGTTGCATCTTCCACGGCTGGAAGCTCAACGTTCAGGGCGAAGTTATCGAGGCGCCGAATCATGCAGGTAACGAGGAAACGTTCTGCAAATCGATTCGCAGCAATCAGTACGCCGTTCGCGAGGCGGGCGGCATCCTCTGGGCATGGTTCGGCCAGGGTGAGTCACCGGTGTTCCCGGACTTTCCTTTCACGCGCCTTCCGGACTCCCACCTCGCAATCACGACGCAACTTGTGCCCAGCAACTGGCTGCAGGGCGTCGAGGCAACGGTAGACACTACCCATGCCGGCGCCTTGCATCAGTCGTTTGTCGCGCTAGCAAGTGGCGGCAACGAGCGCGTGAACCTCGCGAAGAGTTCGAAGCCAACGTTCGAATTCGAGGAACGCCCGTATGGGTTTCGCTATGCCGCCGTTCGCGCGCTCGGCGATGGCCGGAACTACGCCCGCGTCAACAACTTTGTCATGCCCTGGTACGGCTTCATCACGGCCCCCGAGGAGAAGGGGCCCGCCACTGCATTCTTCTCGGTGCCGGTGGACGACACCCACCATCGCGCGTGGTTCGTGCACTTTAACCTGCATGCCCCGATCGGCATCACTCAGCTTTCCGTAACGCCGGATCCGATGAACTTTCCGCCGCTTCCTCCCGGCGACGCGACTAACAACTGGGGCCAGAGCCGTTCAGTGATGAAGCGCGGCTTCTTTTCCGGGTTTCCTCAGCATTTCGCGACCGAGGACTTCGCCATCTTCATGAGCCAGGGGCCGCGAATGGACCGCACGCGCGAGCAGCTTTGCTCCTCTGACCGGGCGTTGGTTCTGATGCGCAACCAGGTGCTGCAGGCAGTGCAGGAGTTCATGGCAGGCGAGCCGCCGAAGCTGGCGCGCGGCAGTGACCTTAAGTACAGCGACATCGTCTCGTTTGGCGGGGTCTATGGTGCCGACGAGACTTGGCGCACCTTGCTTGAGGATCGCGACCTCTACGGAAGCGCTGGCACCGGCGACGGCGCCTGAACGCTTGCCTTCTCTTCTTTGTGCCTGCACACCACTGGTGGTGTGGGTTGCTGAACTCATCGCGCCATCAATGGCTCGACCCTAAATGAGGATGTTTGACATGTTTCACCTGAACCGTCGCGGACTGCTAGCAGCGGCCGCCTTGCTTGCCGCGGGCCTCGCCCATGGCCAGTCCCATAGACAAGCCATCAAGCTGCTCGTCGGCTTCACGCCGGGAGGCGGCACCGATGCCGTGGCTCGCTTGATTGCGAACAAGTTGCCGGGAGTGCTGGGCCAACCGGTGATCGTCGAAAACCTGCCCGGTGCTGGCGGTGTCCGTGCGGCGAACGCCCTTGTGGCTGCGGCACCCGATGGCAACACCTTCATGGTGGCAAACAATGCCGTACTCACATTCCAGTCACTGGTGTTTGCCAACCAGATCAAGTGGAACTACCAGCGTGACTTTGCGCCGGTTGCGGGTCTCACGACCTACGCTCTTGGATTTGCGGTTCCGGTCTCGATCGGTGTCAGTAGTGTTCCTGAATACCTCAAATGGGTAAAGGCCAACCCTGAGAAGGCCACATTCGGGAGTACGGGGTTGGGTGGTCAGACGCATTTTCTGGGCATGCAGTTCGCGAAAGCCGCTGGGATCGATCTACAGGTCGTCCCGTACAAGGGAGTGACGCCTATGGTGACCGACCTCCTTGCCGGACAGGTGCCGGCGGCCATCGGTCTTATGGACGACATGCTCAAATTCCACCGTGCCGGTAGGCTGCGTGTGATCGGCGTGTTCAGCGCGAAACGCTCGCCCCTGACGCCGGACATTCCCACGTTCGCCGAGCAGGGCTTTCCCAACGTGCAGAGCGAGGCCTGGCAGGCCATGTGGGCACCGGCCAAGACGCCGAAGGCGCAGATCGACCGCATGCAGGATGCCGTCCGGAAAGTTCTTGAAATGCCGGATGTCAAGGAGGCCATGGCGAGCCGCCTGAACGACATTCCGACATTCCGCAATGCCGCCGAATTGGCGCACGTCCAAGAAGCGGAGATGCAGTACTGGGAACCCATCATCAAAGCGTCGGGCTTCAAACCCGAATAACCCCTTCAAGGCCCACACCATAATGCAAACACCCATTCCAAAAGCGAGCGTCTGCGAGCCCGGCGAAACCCCGCCGCAAATCACCGGATCTGACGGAATGCAGACATGGTTGACACGAGGTCGCACCTTTGTTGTAGCGATCTCCCGCGTTACGGCTGGCGTTCGTCTGGAGCGCACCCACCATCCCGACGAATACATGCTTCTGGTCCCTGGCGGACTCGAGGTTAGCATCGAGGCCGGCGGCAAAACCGTCGCATCCGATGGCCAAGGCGACACGTTGACGATCGTGCCTCCAGGCGAGAGCGCAATCACGGTTCACGGCAGTGGATGGGTCACCCGCGTTTTTTCGCACCGGGCGGCGGATCTCGCGGCTTTGGCTAGCAACGCGGAGAGCTATCCCGTCCAGGCGCCCGATGCCCCACCGCCGCCGCCCCCTGGCGGCTTCAAGCTGCGGCACTATCCGCTTGAGCAGTACAAGAAGCCCGACAGTCCAGCGCGGCCGTTCCGCTCGACCAATCTACTGGTCAACGCGTTTGTGCCGCGTGATTTCCGTCGCGACACGCGCAAGATGACCCCACATGCGCACGACGACTTCGACCAAGCGTCACTCGCGCTGCAAGGGCACTTCGTGCACCACCTGCGCTATCCCTGGTCGACCGACATGACCCAATGGCGCACCGACGAGCATCACGCAGTGGGCAGTCCCTCAGTCATCGTGATGCCTGCCCAGGTCCTCCACACGACGCAGGATGTTGGCGAAGGGTGGGTCCAACTGGTCGACATCTTCTCGCCGCCGCGTCCCGACTTCGTGGAGAAGCCGGGCTGGCTGTGCAACGAAGCCGACTATCCATTCCAAGAGACATCTGTCCATGACGAATCCTGCGCCTGAAATCCTCCAGCTTGGCTACTTCCGGCTCGGCGTGCGGGCGCTCGACTGGTGGCAGAATTTCGCCGCCCTCGTCGGCTTCGGGCAAGTGTCGGACGCCCCCGCAGGCGAACTGCAGTTGCGCACCGATGCCGAGCGCGACTACCGGATCGCCGTGCATGCGGCGCCTGTCACGGGCCTGTCGGCCGTTGGCTGGGAAGTCGCGGGACCGCGCGAGCTGGCGACAGTAGGCGAGCGCCTGCGCGTGCTCGGCAGCGGCGTGCGCGACGCATCTTTCGAAGAGAAGACCGCGCGCAAGGTCGAGGACATGATCGTCGCGGTCGATCCGGATGGTTTGTGCAACGAGATCTACTGGGGGCCGAACACGGCGTTGCGCATCCCGTTTCAATCGCCGACGGGAACCTCGTTCGAGTCCGGCGCCTGCGGCAACGGCCATGTCACCGTGAATGTGGCCGACTCCCAGTCGACGCTCGACTACTACATCCAGGGCCTGGGGTTGCGGCTGAGCGACGCGGCATGGATGGAGGGGCATTCCCGCGTCTACTTTTTGCGTTGCAACGCCCGACACCACAGCTTTGCGTTCGCGCAGATGGCACAACGTCCTCCCGGCACGGTGCACGTCATGGCCGACATCGCCAATTTGGACAGCCTGGGCGAAGTGCGCGACCGACTGCTGAATGCGGGCATCACGCTCTCACGCGACCTGGGGTCACACCCGCTCGACGGGGTGGTCTCGTTCTATGTGGCCACGCCCGATGGCTTCGAGTTCGAATTGGCGACAGGTACCCGGTTCATCGCAGAGGACACCTGGGCCAGCGATCGCTTCCTGCGCACGGGTCGCCCGTGGGGCCATCGCAAACCCTTGCCTTCCAAGGACCGCAAATGAGCACACCTGCCTTTTTGCAACGATTGAAGACCGCGCAGCGGTGCCTCTTCGGAACTTGGGTCAAGCTGCCGACGCTTGAAACCTTGGAGCTCCTTGCGAATGCTGGATTCGATTTCGTCACCATCGACACGGAGCACGCTCCGCTGTCACTCGAGTCGACCTACAAGCTGATCGCGCATGCGCAGGGCCTGGGCATGTCCGCCTTGGTGAGAACACCTGATCAGGCGAGCAACGACATCCAGCGTCTGCTCGACAGCGGCGCCGACGGGCTGCTCGTGCCACGCGTGCGTAGCGCGCCCGAGGCGCGCCATGCTGTCAGTCGCATGTTGTTCAGCCCGGGCGGCCAACGGGGACTGGGGATCACGTCGCGCGCCGGACGATGGGGGCTGAAACCCCTCGATGAATACCTGGAAGACGGAAACGAACGCGTGCTGCGCTGCGTGCAACTCGAGGACCGCTCCGTCCTCGAGGAGGTGGAGGCGGTACTCGATGTCGAAGGCGTCAACGCCGCATTTCTCGGTATGGGAGACCTGCAGCTCACTTCAGGACTTCCCGCGTCGCACAGTGAACTGCAAGCTTTGGTCGACCGGTTGCTGTCGGCATGCCGCGTCCGCCAGATTCCCTGCGGCGCAGCAGCGCAGGATGCTGCTGCGGCGCTGCGTTCCGCGGCGCGTGGTTTCTCATTTGTCTTGGTGAGCAACGATGCGACGCTGTTCGGCAAGGCGGCCGCCTCTCTGGGGGACGAACTGAGACGAGGTGGCTCAGTATGAACGACGAGACCCTCACGGCCGCGACGCGGGCGGGCGAGAAGGCGGCAGCTGGCATGCTCGGTGTCCGCGTCCGGCAGTTGGATCCCGCAGCGCTCGATGTGCGTGTGCTGACACTCGCCGCGACCGACGGCAGTCCGTTGCCCCGCTTCACGCCCGGCGCGCACATTGATGTGCACCTGCCGTCCGGGATCGTGCGCCAGTACTCGCTTTGCGGCGAGGTGTCCGACAGCAGCCAGTACACAATCGCGGTCAAGCTGGAGGAGAGCTCACGCGGCGGATCTCGGTACGTGCACGACGCGCTCCGCGAGGGGGACCTGCTGCGCATCAGCGCGCCGCGCAACAACTTCCCACTGCGTGCAGGTGCTGGCCGGCATCTCCTCTTAGCGGCAGGGATTGGCATCACCCCACTGCTGGCGATGGCCCGTCAGTTGGTCGCCACACAGGAAGATTTTCATCTGCACTACTTTGCGCGTTCGTATGCCCATGCCACCTTCGCCGACTTGCTGGGCGCACCATTTTTCAGGGACTTGACGACGCTGCACTTGAGCCTAGACGCCGAGGCGACTGGATTGCAGCTGGGCCGGATCCTGGCGGATGGCTCGGACCGCTGCGACCTGTACATCTGCGGACCGCGGCCGTTCATCGAGGCGGCAAGGGGGGTGGCGCACACGCAGGGCTGGCCCGAGGACAATATTTATGTCGAGCACTTCGGCGCGCTTCCTGTCAGCACGGTGGCTGCCGGGGCGTTCACGGTCCGCCTTGCGCGAACGGGTCGATCTGTAGACGTCGGCCCGAGCGAAACCATCGTTGCCGCGCTCGCCAAGGAGGGCGTCGGAATACCGACTTCCTGCGAATCTGGCATCTGCGGAACCTGCATCACTGGCGTGTTGGACGGCGTCCCTGATCACCGCGACGATGTTCTGTCCGCGTCCGATCGGACGTCGTACCGCCACGTTGTTCCGTGTGTCTCGCGATCCAAGACGCCTGTTCTCGTCCTTGACCTGTAGCAATCAGCCGTCCTCACGGGCACCGCGACCCAGCAAAAACACATGAAATTAGCCTCCATCAAGAACTCAACCCGAGACGGGAAACTGGTTGTGGTCTCGAGTGACCTGACGACCGCCGTGGCTGCCACGCAAGTTGCGCCAACCTTGCAAGCGGCGCTGGAGCGCTGGTCGGTTGCAGGGCCTCAGCTGAACGTCATCTCCGAGCGCCTGAACGCAGGTCAGGAAGCCGGGGCCTTCGCCTTTGACCCGGTGAACTGCATGGCCCCCTTGCCACGCGCCTATCAGTTTGTCGACGCTTCTGCGTTCCTGAACCACGGAGACATTCTGGAAGAAGCCTACAAGGTGACCGTAAAGAAGATTCCGGGGGTTCCCATCCTGGTGCAGAGGCAAGGCGACGCATTCCTTGGCCCCCATGACGACTATCCCATTCCCAGTGAAAGCGATGATCCGGATTTCGAGGGCGAGTTCGCGGCCATTCTTGGCGACGTTCCGATGGGTACGAGGTCAGACGATGCCCAGCAACACATCAAGCTGGTCACGCTGCTCAACGACGTCAGCATGCGCGCTCACATGCTCAGGGAGCTCGGCATGGGTTTCGGATTCATACAAGCCAAGCCGGCGACGGCTTTTGCGCCCGTGGCCGTCACCCCTGACGAGCTCGGGCCGGCTTGGAGCCACGGGCGCATTCATCTGGATCTGCGCGTATCTCGCAACGGCGCTTGGTTTGGTCATCCCAACGGACGCGAGATGGATTTCTGCTTCGGCGAGCTGATCGCTCATCTTGCGTACAGCAGGCGATTGGGGGCCGGCACAATTCTGGGATCGGGTACGGTTTCGAACAAGGGCTACCGTCAGGTCGGTTCGGCGTG
This sequence comes from Polaromonas sp. C04, assembly GCF_002002705.1. Classification (GTDB taxonomy): domain Bacteria; phylum Pseudomonadota; class Gammaproteobacteria; order Burkholderiales; family Burkholderiaceae_C; genus Rhodoferax_A. Next base: position 146,643 of record NZ_MUNS01000031.1, read on the forward strand.
CTTGGCCGAACGCCGCGCAGCGGAAATGATCAGTCACGGTGATGCCAGTACGCCGTTTCTCAAGTTTGGCGACGTGTTGCGCTTCGAGGTATTCGATGTAATGGGGCGGAGTGTGTTTGGTGCGATTGAACATCGGATGGTCCGATCCATCTCGGAATGAACGTTGTCGTTTGCACAGAGCGTATTCTTCTTGGACTTATTTGCAGACCATCTCCCAGTATCGCCGTCTGAACATCGCCAGCGCGAGCAATTCGGCTAATCGCGTACGGTTTGTCGCAATGCCCCCGATGCACTGGTGCGAGACGCTTTGGTTGCGCGCCGTGCTCTTGGCACAGGGCTTCCAGTTCATGTGGATCGTTCACATCGCGGCCTGGATTCCCTCTACATCGTCGTGCCGTAGCAGTGCGAGTCGACGAATCCGGCTTAGCCTCAACCCGCGGTGTAGTTTTCGCGGCACAGCGAGCCGAGCAAAGGCCTCTCGTGCGAGGCCTTTCGTCTCGTTACCGCGTCGTTTGGTCGCCTCAATACGGCATACGACGCTCGCCTCGCATAAGTTGGCTTTGAATCTCTTCCGCCACCCGTCGTGGCATACAAATGACGTACTTGGCCGGCTTTTGCTTGGCCAAGTCCTTCTCGATATAGCGAATGACTCGAATCCAGGCACCGACTTCGGCTTGGAAGCGTTCGCGAATGATTGCGACGTCGGAGCCGTCCAATCGAGCGACATCGGAGTCATCCAGGCCGATAGGAATCGCAATCCTGACGGTGGCGTTAGTTGCCATATCTTGCATGACCTGCGGCCTTGGGAGCGTCTGACCCGGGAAGAGCCTCGCTGAGCGGGTCACAAAATCGAGTTCGAACTTTCCGCCTTGGTGAAGCATCGTGTGCCAACTCTTGGTTCCAAGGCTAGTGAAGACGCTGGTAAATTGCGCGGCAAGCTTTTCATCGTCAAATTTCATGGTGCGGTCAGTTCCTTGTGGTTCAGCCGGTCCCTCGCTCCGAAGTGGGACGATGATGAAGCGGCTATTAATCCATGTAGGGCTGCGCGGGCGCCATGAACACAACTTTTCTTGAGATCGAGAGAAAAGGCCCACTGACGGGGGTAGTTTTTTGAGCGCGCTTTTTGGGGACGACTTGGTATGCGTTCTGCTCGACCTCCCTGCCAAAGTACGTGGTTGGCCATCGTGTAAAGATGATCCGAACGTTCCAGGCGCTGCGACGGAGCAAAGACGTCGGCATCCTCTCCAACCATTGAAGAACTTGGACGCCTCCAGCCGAGATCCATCGAGGCACGTAGACGGGGCGATACCGCCGCGCGGCCATCGCGTTGAGCTCAGACAGAGCGGCAGATCCGTTGGCGTAGTAGGTCCCGAATCCAGCCACGGACTTGGCCCAAGTCGAGCCCTCGTCCGGCACCAGCGCGTACACCAGGATGCGGTAGTTCGCGGACGTAGCCTGTGAAGCTGGGCGATGGTATCGGCAACGAAGCCGCTGCCCGTGCCGCCGGCCAGTCCGCAAATCACATGGATCGTGGCCTGGGCGCTCTTGGTTCCAGTAGTCTCGAGCGCCTGAAGACGATCTTCGAGCAGTTGCGAGATGTGGCGCGCATTCTGGGCAAAGACGGGCCGACCGAGCTTGCGTTCTTGTGCGGCCCCTGCCGTACCCGCATCGATGAAATCGAACACACGCCGAGGCTCGATCCAGTCGCGCATGCCGGGATACGAGTCGGGGTCCTTCAGAATAGGCGGCACCCCGCTGGCCGCGTAGACGCCCACCTGGGTTCGGGCGAGCGAGCAATCCTGTCCGAGAACGGTCCACTTGTCAGTCTCGTTGAGGAGGCCACCAGCGGGGCGCGAGCGACGTCTGCGCAATTCCAAGGCCATGCGCGCGCTCGCGTTGTCCTCGAATGCCTATCCCGCACTTGACGAGACAGCGATGCATGCGTTGCGGGTGCCTACGCTCCTGCTGCAGGGTGACAGGACGTTAGATATGCACCGCGCTACGACCGCCGCGGTGGCCAAACTGATGCCGTACGCCGAGTTAATGCAGGTAGCGGACAGTGGGCATGGCGTGCATCGCGACAACCCCGACGAATTCAATCGAGTCGTACTGCGATTCCTTTCGACGGAACTAGACTCGCAAGTTGACGAGCTTACGTAGGGCACTCGAAGGCGCCCCCGGCCCATGCGGGCGCGGTCACGCACAGGCCCGAAGCGCACTACGCCAATCGTCATGCGTGGAATGTCGGTTCCATTGAAGCAGTAGGTGATCTTTCGTGTTATGGCGCCTCCAGCGCATCTCGTCATAACTAGTGCAGTGCGCGTGAAGTAATAGAACCTATTTGAGTCGGCATACTCCAATCGCTCAGGAGGTTGGAGCGATGCGGATTGCCAAGACAATTGAACTGGATGAGCGCACCGAGCGGGAGCTTCGTGTGTTGGCCAAACGCCGGCGAGTGGAGGCCCGGCTTCAGCAGCGCGCGCTCGTGGTCTTGCTGGCCGCCCAGGGCTGGCAGAACAAGGACATCGCGGTCGAGGCGGGGCTCGATCGCCGGCAAGTGGCGCTGTGGCGCCAGCGCTTTCTGGACGGCGGCATCGATGCGCTTCGCAAGGATGCTCCGCGCGCAGGTCGGCCCGCCACGGTCACGGCGCAGATGGAGTCGCGCATCGTGCATGCCACGTTGCATGAGAGACCAGTCAACGCCACCCACTGGAGCACCCGCACACTGGCCGAGCATCTTGGAACGGGTGCCACGACCATCCGCCGCGTTTGGCACAGCCATGGCCTCAAGCCGCACCTGAGTCGCGGCTTCAAGCTGTCGAGCGATCCTCGCTTCCAGGACAAGTTGCTGGACGTGGTGGGCCTGTACATGAACCCGCCCGAGCATGCGCTGGTGCTCAGCTGCGACGAGAAGAGTCAGATCCAGGCCTTGAACCGCACGCAGCCGGGACTGCCGATGAAGCGCGGGCGTGCTGGCACCGTCACCCACGACTACAAGCGCCACGGCACGACCACGTTGTTTGCAGCCCTCAACACGCTGGACGGCAGCGTGATCTCGATGTGCCAGCCGCGGCACCGCCACGGCGAGTGGCTCAAGTTCCTGCGGCTCATCGAGCGCCGCACGCCCAAGCATCTGAGCCTGCATCTGATCGTGGACAACTACGCCACGCACAGCCACCCCGATGTGCAGCAGTGGCTGGCGCGGCACCCGCGCTTCGTCATGCACTTCACACCCACCAGCGCGTCGTGGCTGAACATGGTCGAGCGCTTCTTTCGCGACATTACCGACAAGCGCATCCGGCGCGACAGTTTCACCAGCGTGGCGGAATTGGAGATGGCCATCGATTTGTATGTCGCCCACCACAACATCGATCCCAAACCGTTCATCTGGACCGCCAGCGCCTGCGACATCCTGGCCAAAGTTACTCGGGCAAAGGCGGCCTTGACTGCCGCCGCGGGATAAGTACAGAACAGAGTGGCGCACTGCACTAGGCCGCATTCTTGGGGCGCAGGATACGCTTGGGACTGGCCCCCAATCACGCCGCCCACTGGGTCCCTTTTACGCCGCCATTCACTGAAGTTGTTTGCTGATGAAAAGTCGACATTGATTGGCTTCGATTTTGCCCAGGTTGCCTTTGCGTTACCACTCCGTCTGAGCTTGGCGCAGACTGTCAGCGTGGCGGCCACGAAAGTCCCGAAGATGCTCCACCCCGTTTGCAAATAGCCGCCCCTAGAAATCACTTCCAGGCAAATTGGCACTTACGTTGTGGCTTTTCCCGTGCCCCAAAGTTGCGCACGTAGTCGACGCCAAATTGCTGCCGATCAAGGCGTCGAGGTCAATGTCCGGTATGGAGCGACCAGTTCTGAAACCTCTACAACCGCAATCAGTCTCCTCCAGCCGGTCAGCGCAAGGCCCCGGTCGACAGGACTGCAGGGCGGATCCAACCGGTCGATGCAACACGCTAAAACTGTTTGAACAGAAGGAGTGTTGCAAATGAAGCAAAGATCGCCGTAGAAATGAAACCCATTATCAGCGTAAGAGGCTATCACCTTCATAGCAAATTATGCCGCGTTGATGCCGATCGTGAGGTTTAAAGTGCCATGTAGCGGCCGGGGCGGTGGTTGATGGCGAGCGTCATATTCAGCACCACGGCGCCCAGCACGGACAGTGCCACGCGTTCGCCGTCGGCCACCATCAGCGCGCCGAGCACGATCAACCCGTCCATCGCCATCTGTACCTTGCCGGCGCGCCAGCCCATTCGCTCCTGAAGGTACAGCACCAGCACGTTCAGGCCTCCCAGGCTGGCGCGATGGCGAAACAGGATGAGCATGCCGGTGCCGCAAAGCAGCCCGCCCAGAACCGTCGCCAGAAAGGGTGACAGATAGTCAAAGGTCAGCCCCTGCGGCAGGAAATGGGTAAAGAGTGACAACAGGCCCACGGCGGCAAAGGTCTTGACTGCAAATGCGGCGCCCATGCGTTTCCATGCGAAAACATAAAAGGGCAGGTTGATCACAAAAAATACCAGGCTGAAGCTTACGCCCGTGGCGTAGTGGATCAAGAAGGCGATACCGGCCGTGCCTCCGGTCAACAGCCCGGCCTGACCGAACATCACCACGCCCAAGGCGACAAACAGGGTGCCGGCGAGCAGCGCCTGGATGTCTTCGTACCAGCGGTGGTGCGTTGCGGCGTCCGCGTGAGCCGGATCCATGACGTTTGCCGGGGTGGTGTTCATGCCGCCTGGACCGCGGATTCAATGCGTTCGCTGTCGGAGCAGGTAGCGCCGCCGCAGCCATGGATGATGGCCTGCGGCAGAGCGTCGGGCAAGGTGACTGCGCCGGTCGCGGGGTCATAACCAATGTTGCGCAGATGCAGGGCCAGTGCAGCGTCCATGGACTGGGCGTGTCGAGGAAACCAGATGGCGAGTTCGCGCGCCATCTGGCGCACGGCGCCCGGATCGCCAGCCTCGGCGCGGCTGATGCCTTCGCGCATCACCTGCAGCACCACCCGATGCTGCACGCTGTGGCAGTTGGAGGAGGAAAATCGCGTCGCTTGCATCCACTGGTCTTCGCGGCCGAAGTGCTCGCCGGTATGGTCTACCAGCGTGCGCCAGTGCGCCAGCAGCGTCTCGTCGTGGGCGGCTTCGACCAGGGCTAGCAGATCGACAAATTCGCGGTGTGTGTCGTCCATGGCGGGCAGGTCGAGCGCCAGGGCGTCAGACCATTCAAGATTTGGCATGTTGGAGTGCTCCTCTTTTAGCAACTCACAAGCTTACGTAATTACAAGGGGAAAAGCACTGATCCATGTCATGAAGCGTCGATCATATTTACTATCTTGATAAAGACTAATAAGTACAGTTACTAGTTATCATTGGTCGAATTTCAGGTGCTGTTTTTAATTTTTGGAGACAAGTGATGCAGTTTTATAAAAATGGCTTCAGGGGCGGTAACCCTGACATCAAAGAAGCAGCGCCGAACCGGCGTAACCGAGGCCCCAACGAACCGCTGCCAGAGAAAGTCGACGTGCTCATTGCCGGCACCGGACCGGCCGGTCTGTGCCTGGCAGCGCAGTTGTCGCAGTTCCCTGAGATCAAGACGATGATTGTTGAGCGCATGCCCAGCAATATCATCAAGGGCAAGGCGGACGGCATTAACACGCGCACCATGGAGATGTTTCAGGCCTTCGGATTTGCCGATAAGGTCAAACGCGAGACGTACTGGGTAAACCAGACTAATTTCTGGATGCCAGATCCAGTTAACCCTGAGCACATCAACCGGGTTGGCCGAGTGCAAGACGTGGCCGACGACAGCTCGGAAATGCCGCACATCCTGATTAATCAGGCGCGGCTTCACGAGCTGTTTCTGGAAGTCATGCGGAATTCACCGTCGCGGCTTGAGCCGGATTACAGCTGGGAAATTGTGGGTTTGACGATCGACTCCACGACGGACGATTACCCCGTAACGGTGACATTGAAAGACGCGAGCGGCGTGAACTGGTGGGCAACGCGAACTGTACGGGCAAAGTATGTGGTCGGTTGCGATGGCGCACACTCAGCGGTCCGTAAGGCCATTGGAGGGGAACTGCACGGGGATGCCGCGCATCAAGCCTGGGGTGTGATGGACATCCTGGCCAATACCGATTTTCCCGATGTGCGGCAGAAGTGTCTGATCTCTTCCGCCAATGAAGGCAATGTGCTGATTCTGCCTCGCGAGGGTGGCTATATATTTCGGATGTATGTCGAACTCGACAAGCTCAAACCGGATGAAAAAGCAGCCCATCGCAAGTTCACCCAAGAGGACATGATTGCCGCCGCGAACCGCATTATTCGTCCCTACACCATCGAGGTGAAGGAGGTGGTCTGGTGGTCTATCTACGATATCGGGCACAGCATAACCGATAAATTTGACGACGTACCGGAAGGCGAAGACCGCAATCCCCGCGTATTTACTGCAGGAGATGCCTGTCACACCCACTCTCCCAAAGCGGGTCAGGGGATGAACGTTTCGATGCAAGATACCTTCAACCTTGGCTGGAAGCTGGTGCACGTGCTCCAGGGCAGGGCTGACGCCAGCCTGCTGCGCAGTTACTCTAAGGAACGGCTGACCGAGGCCAAAAGACTGGTTGAGACTGACCACGAGTGGGCACGGATTATGTCGGCACCGACCACCCAGGCCGAGCGGGATGGCACCGAAGAACCGCGCATCATTCGCCAGTTCAAAAAGAATCTGGAGTTCACTGGTGGCATCGCGGTGAAATATGACCAGTCAACGCTTTTCGGCGGCGGTACGCATCAGGCGCTTGCCACCGGGGAGGCGATTGGCCGGCGCTTCCACTCGGCGCCGGTGGTGCGTTTGTCGGATGCCAAACAAATGCAGCTTGGCCATGCCGCCGAGGCAGACGCGCGCTGGCGAATCTATGCTTTCGCTGGCAAGGCCGACAGTTCAAACTCGGGCTCATCGATACACAGGCTCGCTGACTGGCTGGAAACCAACGCAAGTTCCCCGATTGTCAGGCACACCCGCAAAGACGAAGACATTGACGCTGTAATCGACTTTCGCGCAGTGTTCCAGCAAACCTTTGATCAGTTGGCCTACGAAAGCATGCCTTCCCTGCTTAAGCCAAAAACCGGCAAACTCGGTTTGCAAGACCATGAAAAGGCATTCTGCGTCGACCACAAAGGTGCCGGAGATATTTTCGACATGCGTGGGGTCAACCGAGACAAGGGCTGTATGGTGGTGGTTCGCCCCGATCAGTATGTCGCGCACGTCTTGCCATTGGATGGCTTTGACGAATTGGCTGCATTCTTCGCAGGGATACTGCGGTAATTTGACGTCATATCAGACATCGGCTGTGGTATGCATTGAGTGTCTACCGCAGCCTACGCCAGGGTGGTTTAGTGAATGCTTATGCAAGACGCCGGAAGACCTCACGGTCAACTAAGGCGGCATCGAGAAGCGGTCCAAAATACCGCTGTCGTCTGCATCGCAGGGTTAGTTGACATAGGATTTCCCGAAACGCTCGCTCGATACCCGACATTCACCTCAGTCCCTGCCCGTCAGCAAAGTGGCGTCGATTTCGACAGTCATTGCGCCCGTTGGCCACCAATAACGTGCTGTTGAGGGCACTTTTGGCGATGGGCGTGAAGTCCTTGAAGGAATACCCAGACTTGAATACAGCAGGAGCCACCAGTAGTTCATTGACGGACCCGAGCAGCAGGGTATAGCCATCGGGCGGCGACCGCTTGACCCTCATCGCCCCGATCGTGCCCGAAGCGCCGCCGATATTCTCGACAATGACCGACTTGCCCAAGCGTTTGGCAAGTTCGAGTGCCAGAGCGCGGCCCATCCGATCCACTGCTGCGCCTGGTGGATAGGGCGCTACCAGCGTGATCGGCTTGTCCGGATAAGTCTGACTCAACGCGGCGGGAGCCAGGGCAGCGATCGCCAACCCAATCAATAGGCGACGTCGCTGGAGGGTGGTGCGGTGCATGGAGGTCTTATATGGATGCCTCCCGGATAGCAAGAAGAATTTGTGTTGTGCTGTGAAGAAGTCGGCTGCGCCCGGGGCTGTCCGAATTTTTGTGTTCAAGGCGCTGAGTAGACTTGTCCACGGCGGCGGGCGTCGCTTGCGACGAACGCACGCCGCGGTGGGCAAGTCGGTGCCACATCTTAAGCGGCAACCTTCGTGAAACGATCTTCATAGAGGATCGCAAATTGGTTCATCGCCTCCTTCCAGTCTTTGGCCGCACGGCCCCAATCGGCCGTGATGTTTCGCAGGGCCAGCCAGATCAGCTTGGAGGCCGCATCGTCGCTGGGGAAGTGGCCTCTTGTCTTGATGATCTTGCGCAGCCTCGCATTGACGCTCTCGATCGCGTTGGTCGTGTAGATCACTCGTCTGATTTGGGGCGGAAACACGAAGAACGGGAGCACATGGCTCCAGGCCCGGCGCCAGGCGGCCACCACGGTGGGGAACTTCTGGCCCCAGGGGCCAGCCTCGAAGGCATCGAGCTCGGCCTGCGCCGCTTCGGCATTGGTGGCCGTGTAGATCGGCCGGATCGCCGCGGCCAGCAGCTTGCGGTCCTTCCAGCTGGCATAGGCCAGGGAGTTGCGAATCAGATGCACGATACAGGTCTGCAGCGTGGTGGCCGGAAACACCGCCGCCAAGGCCTCGGGCATGAAGTGCTACGCGAATCCTGCCTTGACATGCTCCAAATTGGCGTCAATTACATCCGGCCATCACGTTGCCAAGCGCGCGCCCATACAGGTCGCTCTTGTTCGTTTCGACCTGCAACTGCTTGCCAAACACCCAGTTTGACAAATTCTGCTTGGCGCGTCGGCCGAACGGCCGCGCCTTTTCTGAGGCGTCAATTCCCGTCAGATGGACTTTGTGCTGCACCACCTTGCCTGCATCCAGCACGGTCACGGTGTCGCCATCTGCCACGCCCACAACGCGGCCCTCAATGGTTGAGGCGACTGTCAGCCCGGCGCTGAGGCAAAGAGCGAGGGCCAGCAATATTCGTTTTTGGGGGAGCGTCATGGCGCATGCATAGCCGCCCGATTCGGTGCCCATTCCGTGAACTTTCAGCGCCGAAAGTTCTATCCACCGTCACGATTGCCGCGCCCCTTCGCTCGTGAAGTCTTCGTGAATAACACCGATTCCTTCGAAAGCATGGTTCAAGTAAGGGGTTGCGAGCAGGTTCTGGCGACATATTGCATCACGACGCGCAACACCTGAGTTTGACCCGACCGCGTTCTCTCGCTTGGCTAATTGCCCACAAACCAATCTGCGAACCCGAAGCCAAGGCAGCGTTCAAACCCTCCGGCCCACCGCATCATCTTCAACAGCTCCGCAAACCTACGTTCTTGGATTCCCGGAAGGAACTCATCGAACATCGGCATAGCCGCAATCCAGGGTTGCGATGGCGGCCGGTTGGCACTCGTCGCGGTGGTCAGTGCGCCGACCGCGGCGTGAACGTCAGTCCAGCAGCTCTGCCCTTTGACTGCATCGAGCGCGACAGCAATTAGGATGGCAGTCTTTGCTCTCTCCCCGATGCGGCAGGGCAGGTAAAGCCGGCACGTCAAGTTGCTGCCCTCAATCTTGGGGTGAACCGGATACCGCGTGCCTTGCAGCCTAAGTTCACTCCACCCGGTTGCTTGGGCGTCCGCAATCAGATGTCGACTGAGCTCTCTTGCTCCTGGCGTGACTGAATCTGCGCGTTGGCTGGACGTGTGCCCGCTGAGACGGGAGATATGTTCAAAGGCTTGGACCGCAGCCCGTTGTCCAACGTCATCTGCTCCCTTCACTTCCTGCATCGAGGGCTCATTGGCAGCCGGTTCGCCCTCCCCTCCCTGTCACTGCAGCGTTGCCATACTGGCCATTTGCGACGGCGTCAACAGCGAAAACGCGCGCTGAATACGCATTTCATACTCATGCGTACTTATCGGCGTCGCCAATTGCTCTTTGGCGACGTCAACCAGTCGCGCAGACAGCGGCTTGCTGAGAGTCACGAAGCGCCCCCCGTAGCTGGCATGCGAATTTGAGTCCCGCAGTTTCACAAGGAGACCGATATGATGGCGCCCCGCAACAAACTCAGGAGGTACACCGGCCACCTGTTGGGGATTGATGGCCGCGTGAAACGGTGCCTCCATCCACCCAATGTCGCCGAAGTTGCTGAGAAAATACGCCACTCCTTCCCGTTCCAACAAGGCAAATTGGGCAAGCGCTCGTCGGTACTGGCCAATTGCCCACTCACTTGGCTGGCAGCAATGAATGTGGAGCTCGGCTCCATTAATCGTCAGGCTGAATTGAGTCGCGCTACTGTCAGGCACCCGATTAGCGTTACTTTGTGAAGTATACATAAAAATCCTTTAAAATCTAAAATCATTATCGAATCTAAAAATATCGCCTTGAGGCGAATTTAGTTTAGATAAATTGGTGCTCCTGCAGAAGCAAGCGCAATTTGAACCTTGAATCGCATATGGCGCAATGCCCTATTTGGTCGAAAATGTGATTCCATTCACAAACAGCGATAGAAACTTCTGCGATTTCGGCAAAATCAACACAGTTGGCCGGTCAATGGTCAATCGCAATTCTCAATGGTGGCAGATTTCTAAAATCCATGAGATGGCCTAAAACCTATTCAACGGTCTAAAGAGACAGAACTCACGAGTCGTGAGTCATGTGTGTTTAAATGTCGGCAAAGCAGGGGAGTGCCTTCAGATAAACCTAGGCTCAAGCCTTCAGCGAGCTTGCGAGCATGCTGTTGGGCGTCGCAATCTCTTTCGAGGTGGCTACAAACCGGTTGGCGAGGGCAAGGTCGTTCGACGCCGAGGCCACGAGACCAAGACTCGATGTCGCTCTCGCGCGGTTGATGGACAGAATGGCGCTGCCCGCTCGATTCAGAAGGGCGTCGGCGCAGTAGTTGACGAAGGGGCTGCTGCAGTCAGCCCTATTGAGGTAATCCTGAGGTTCGGCTATCCCGGCATTCGTCGAGCCCAAAGCGTCTTTCCAATGACGCTCCGTCCGCCTGCACGCTCAAAGTCATTCATTATAGGGAGCGTTGGCGCGATTCATGCAGTTTCAGTACTAGTGGACTTGATTCATCCCTAGTAGCAAGCGGCTCGGCAGCGTCTGCCTGTCCAGTTGCGAACGCGCCCTATTCTCGGTCCAGTCGAAGCCGGACTAGTGCACGGTGCTTGTCAAGGCTGGGGCCAGATAGGTTATAAGTTTGCGGGTCGGCCAAGGCTACTTGCCAAACACCCGGGTCGACAGATTATCCTTTGACGGCTGGCCGCTGACCGAAGGGTTGTGCTTCTTTTTTGGCGCGCCGATACCCGTCAGGCGAATTTTGTGCCGAGCCTTGGCTGCAATCAGGGGCGTCACCATGCCACCGCGTCATTAGCAGTCACGCCCACGACCTGGCCTTCCATCGTCGCGGCTCCGTCAGCTTGGAGCTTAAAACAAGCACGAGCGCCAAAATCATTGACTTCTGCGTCGGTGTCATCGAGAACGCGTATCCGTTCCGTGGAAGGCCCCCTGACGACTTTCAGCGTTCAAAGTCAACGTCCGACATTGCACTGATGCGTAACTGCATGTAACGTATCGATGGCGCAGCAAAAACTTTCAGCGCTGAAAGTCGGTGCCGGTCATTTGGCTGAGGCGCCGCAAGATGCACCCGGACGCTCCACGCCAGAACTTTCAACGTTGAAAGTTCTGGGCGCCGGTACGCTTACCAGACTCTCGAAACCGTAACGATGTAGTGCCCAAAACGGCCTTCATACCACAGCGGTGCCAACGGAATTTGGCTCAATTCATGGCCTGGCATACCCAGCAGACCACTGCCACCACCGGCAAGGCCACTACGCCAAAGCAGTGCCAATGTAATTCTTTGAAACTTCATTATTTTGATTACTTATTGTCCGTAATTTTTTAAAAGATATTAATAATATTATTAAATGCTGGCGCGATATTGGATTCCTCTCAATCTGGAGTCGACATCAGACGGACGCATAAATCTGTTGACTTTGGTAAATCAACACATGAGATAATCAGCAACATTGAGATTACTTGATACTGCTAAACGCTCGAAATATCCCGTACTCAAGTTCATTACTTGGGTATCTTAAATAGATACTGGAAGTGATGATGAAAAAAGCGACAGTATGAAAGGCTTTAGATGACGCCTCGTGCAAACAAACCCAGTCAGCTTCAAGATACCCGGGTTACTGATTTCCTCACTTCTGTAATTGAAAGTTTTCAAAAATGACCAAGCTTGATAGCAACGCCTGTCGTCCTCGCAACGCGTTAGTTGCAATTGCGCGGGAATATCCCGATGCCTGGAAGCAAATAGACGAATTCCGCGCTGACCGAGGTAAGGGCCTGCCCACCTGGCCTGATTGGTGCTTTTTTCCCCTCGCCGGAACCTACGCCATAGTCAGTAAGGGGAGCATGATTCCGCTTGGACTCGATAAGGTGGGCGACGTGTCACGCCTGGGCGCTCTCGGCGCATGGCGGGTCACCCAAGGTATCTACCGGTTCGACCCTACGGTCTTCGATGCCGTAAAAGACACCCCGGTGGAACGCGATATTCCTTGCGATGTTCTTTATCACTTGCCCGAATGGTGCATTTATATTGAGACGCCGGGCCTAGCTTGGGGAGGCGATCAACTGCACGGTGTGTGGGTGCATCTCGAGTATGACATGAACGACGGTCGACATGAATTGCGTATGTTGACCGACGCTGATGATTATCTCTCTCCCATCATTTTGCATCTGGGCCAATGGCCTCTCAAGGAAGCCATCGAAAGGGTTTTCGCAGAATCACAACGGCATGGCCTACCCAAATTCGACATGTCAGACGATATGCCGCAATTGGTAGCCATTCATGAGCAGTTGCTTTCGCTCGTGCTCTACGTGTGTAGCCAGGCATCAGAGATTGGTGACCGCTTGCGAACGCCCAGTCATCCGGCTCCAACGCGAGTCAAGGGCGGTGGTTGGCGACTGTTCCCCCCCAACCGGGTGACGACTTGGGACGTAGGCGTTCGCTTAGGTGCTGCGCTTCGCAAAGCCAATCAGGTGGCCAGTTCCGGACATGGCGAGCCCCGCAATGGGCTGCGCGGCCATATCCGCCGTGCACACTGGCACGGTTTTCTGTCAGGTCCATTGAAGCGGGAGGATGGGAGTGAAATCGCCACGCGTGACAGAAAATTCGAACTTCGCTGGCTTCCGCCGATTGCGGTGAATTTAGACGATGTCGCTGACTTGCCCGCAACAATTCGGGCTGTCAAATGAGCCGGTCTCTTCACAGGAAGTACGACTCACGGTGATTTGAAAACTTGATGAGTCTAAATGGACTACTCACATGACGCAGCGGTTGCCACTTTGCGCATCGCAATCCACCGGCCCGGGGCAAATATCAACATGACCACAAAGAAATACTCTAGTCCTGAGGAAATTGCAGCCTACGACACCGCCCATGATGCGATGACTCTGGCGTTGGTCGAGGTGTACCGCACTAGCCAGGTGAGACAGGATGGTTCGTACGATCATGACGAAGCGGAAGTGGCTGACTTTAACCAATTGCGCGGCCGCTACGACTATTCGAAATCAGTGCTTGACTCAATGCAAGAGCCAGTGCCTCCAAATAAGTTCGACGAAGCATTGGTAGCCGCGCAGGCGGCCCGTGCGTACGAAATTGCGGCCCTTCCTAAACTGCCAAGCTACCTAGACGAATGAGAGCAGGGTGCCCGGCGCCCTCCTCTGCGTTCACCGGTGTTCGCCGACGGATAAACCTCGTGGGCTACACCTTATTCCCTTCCTTTTACTTTTCAGGAGTTCATCGTGTCAGCACATATCTTCGCGCTTCCTTTCTCCGCCAACGTGGAGCTAACCGTGGGCCTCCTCACCAGTGAGCCCGTGTCGCCCCTCCACACCGCAGGTCGTCACCGGGTCTTGGTCGCGCTTCCCACCTTGTTCGAAGGGTCATGTCTGGGCACATCCGAAACGGACTGGATGGACTTCGTTCTCTCAGGGAGCTCCGCCACTCCGACCGGAGGCTTGGCGCTACTTGTTGGCGGCGTTGCCTTGTATTTCCTGTTCAATCTGCGTGACGGCTCGACTCGCAAGTTGCTCGACCTTGCTCGCAGCCAAGGCCGCATCGACCTGGTCTACAGGAACGTCACGCTTCCCCTCGAAGAACGGTTGCTGTTCCAGACCCTGTGCAGGTACAAGGATAAGGCGACCACGGCTGCCTCTGCGCGGGCTTGGTTCACCCATGCATCGCAAGTGGTTCCGGGCCTTCCGGCTTTGTGCTCGTTGAATTTGCCGTCGTTCACGGCGGCCAGGAAGCACGTGGCCGTGTTGGTGGGGTCGGAAGCGGCAGCGAAGGCGCTTCACGTTACTCCTGCGGCAGTCGTCTGAGCGGCTGCCTTGGTGGCCCCCAAAGCCACCTACTGCACCGACCCTCTACTTTCGTTTCGCCCCCAAGGCTGGGACCGGGTCTTGGCCGCGCGCGGACGCCGGAATCTGGATGCTCCGCATCACGCGTGGACGCCGTCCGCATGTGCATTGCTTGGGGTCAAGCGCAGCGTGGCGCGAGCGTTGCGGGCGCGGAGGAGGACCTGCAAGGCATGGCTCCGCCGGACCAGAGGGGTTTGCTTCCCTCGCTTCGTCACAGCCGTCGTCGTCAAGAATATACGTTTCCAGCGCCATCCCAAGGAGATCGAGCGCATCCTCCAGTTGGGACGAAACAATTTCCAGGAGAACCTCAGATGAGGGGGCGCTATACCAGCAAGACTCAACTGGTGGGGGTGAGGTCGGCGGAGACGGAATGCATGACAAATTGCTGCTGATTGGTTAGAGGAATTACGCACTCACTTGACGGCATGTGCACGAGTTCAACGGCGCTTGTGATTCCTTGCCGCCCCGAGGAAGTCGTGAATGACCTGTGCCGCCCAAAGCCGCTTCCCCCCAAGCCAGATAGGGCTGGGCACGCGCCTGTGCTTGACGTGGGAGTGCAGCGTGCGCAAGCTGATACGCAGAAGATGGGCGACATCGGCCGCAGTAAGGTAGACCGAATGCTCGGCTGTCTTGGAAATACTGTTTTCGAACACTTCTTTCTCCTTGGAGTCGCAATCGCGGACGGGATGCCCGCGATTGGTCTAGGGAGAAATGTTTAGCCTTCGGTCACATCCCAGCGCCGCCAGCCGCATCGGCAAGGGCGTCGCGCGCTGCGTTCATTGCGCCTGTCCACGCGGCTTCCAGCGCCTGCCGAGGTTCTTTCATGTGGGGGCCGAGTTTGTCCGCCACTCCAAAAAGCCTGGGAACGCACTCATCCAGCAGGTCAAGGCCGCTTTCCTCCTCCAGCATCCATTCGGCGCAGAACTCCATAACATGCTTGTGTATTAACGCAAAAACAACGTTCTCCTTGCTTGCATACAGGCTCCCGTCCCTCGCGTGCTCGGGAGTGGCGTCCGCAATGAGGTGAGCAATGCGGGTGGTGAATACATCGAGCAAGGTTCGTTTGACGATATCGCTGACTTCGATGCGGCGGCACACGGTGTCCATTTCAGGTCCTTCATAGTTGGGAAGTCTCGTATATAGAGGCTGTTTATATGGAAGGCCCCCTTCGGCAACCACTACACTCGGATGTTCCTCCCCGAGGCCTTTCCAGCGAGCGTAGCTGCCTGCTTCGCAGCGCGCGGCTGGAAGTAATGCTTGCGCAGCGTCTTGACTTCCGTGTGTACGGAAAACACAAGATGGCCCTCAAAGGCGAGTCTATGAGAAAGCTCGCCAACGCCGTTTAACCCATGCCGAATCGCTTCAGTCCAGCGCCATCGCGGACAGTTGGGATTCGATTGCCACCGTCACTCAGGACGCTAGCGCAGGGTGTCCGCCATCGCCCGGAACACCGTCCGCGATGGGCCTGTCCTGCGGGCGGTTCGGGGGAAGCCGAACCTTCAAGCGGCTCTAGGACGCATTGGCCCAATCGTGCTCATCCACTGCATCGCAGCTATAGCAAACCAGGCGCTCCCCATCGGCAGCACCAATCGTCTCGACCAGCGCCCACACGGCCGGGTCGCCGGACAGGTCGCGGCCCGGCAGGCGTGCTTGGGGATGCGTGCTTCCGACGGCGGCGCTCTTGCCGGTGAAATCCGAAGGCCAGGCGACTTCGCGGGTCACGATGCGTCCGTTCCTCAGATTTTCCAGTGCCAGCGGGCAGGCCCCTTTTTCGGCCCAGATTCGATACGCTTGCTGAAACCGCTCGTCCGCCACGTCCATCGCAACCACGCACACTTGGGAGCCGACTTGCAGCACCAGCACATAGCACGACTTGCTGCTGTCCTCGCGCAAGGCCACCTGCTCGACCCATGCGCCAAGGGGCTCAGATTCCAGGGCATCATGGAATTCCCGTACCACGGTATTTTTCAGGTATACGCGGTCGTCGTCTCTCTGAGCGCCCTCCAGGAAGTGGGTGACCTTCCTCAGCCGACCGATGGCAGCATCCTCGATGCCACACCATCGGATACGGGGCATACGTTGCATGACATGCGCGGGCAACGCCTGGCGCACAGCGCCCTGGCCCTGCGTTGGCGAATACACCGTCACGATGTGGTTACCGCCGGCGGGCGGGCCCTCGGGGTCGTGACCGGTTTCCTCCACCGCCCGCGTGCGCTCCTGGAGATATTTCCAGGCATAAATCCTGCTGGGCCGCTGAAAGGAGCTCCCCTCGCATCCTTGCAGGCCGAGAATCATGTTCTCGCCCATGGGAATGCCCCGCAGATGCAACGCTCCGGCGCAGTCGAACACCACCAGAACGCAGCCCTGCCTGCACGCCCGGGACAAGGAGGTGCCCTCCTGGGTGAAACACAGGGACGGCGGCTTGGTACCGTCCTGTCGATACCCCTGCGACAGCTGCGTTTGCGTGACCAGTCCCAAGAAGACGGCATTCCTCCAGGGGTCCCCAGTCAAGTTCCCAAAGCAATCCAAGGTCGCCGTCAGCAACTCGGCAATGGCGTCTTTCATCTGCGACGGCAGAGTGAAGTACCAGACCACATAGTCGCTCAAACCCGGCGGAATGAGCCCCGGCAGGTCGCTGCCCGACAGCGCAAACAAGGCCAGGCCGCCGGATTGTGCTGCCGCCTGGTCTCGCATGTCCCCCACCAGCGCCGGCAAGAAGGCTCCGTGCTCGGGGGGCACGCCAGCAGGCAGTCCGGCACTTTGCAGTGCGCGATTGAGCGCCTCCTGCGAGACCTCGGAGCGAAAGCCGCTGTCGTTTTCGGGTCGGGTGTCAAGCAAGGATTGGAGGGGGTTGTTGGAAAAATTAGACATGGGTTTCCTGCAAATGAGTAAGTGGAAACCGGTCTAGGTAGAAGTTTTATTCCTTTTGAAAGTGGCCCTGGACCGCCCCGGGGCTTGAGGTGGCGTCAAGCCTTGAGAAGATGGAACGAGGGGGCAGTTCAAGCCAGCCTTCACCCGAGGAGCGAACGCGCCTTCCGTATGCTGGTTGGGCACCTTGGCGAACTCTCTTCGGGGTCCTTGAGCATCGCGGCGATGACTCGTTCCATGGACGTAGTCAGGTTCATTTCATGAAAAGGACGGCCAGCATCGCGATTACAAATGCGACCAGCGATGGCAATCTTTGGGCGGACGTGATGCTGCCCACCATGATGGAGAGCTGAACCTAGCGCCTTGGCGTCGTTGCGCCGCCCACGCGCTTGTAATTACTTTACTGTGACGGCAGACACCTACTTGTCGCAGCGCACAGCGGCCGGCCCCCAACTTTCCACGATCCGAATCGTCGTAAGCATCCCAAGGCAATGGAATCAATCTATATGCGTTGCAAAAAAACAGCTAAAGAATTTGTTCTCCGGCCGGTTTTAATGCTTTCAAAAATATGTTTTTAGATTTCCTCCAAAGAACACATTCTTTGGATTGCGGACCTCGAGGAAAGACCTGAAAATGGAAATATCAGTTGGCCAACCGATAGATATTCAATTCTTTCAAATCTTTCTTTACATGAACATTTATTCAACATTGCACGATAAAACCAAGTCTTTCCTCGATGCGGCAAGAGACATCAATGCCAAGCATGCAGTGCCCACGGACGGACGCTACTTATACGTACACGCCACAATTAACTCCTCGGACATTGCTGGAGCGGACCCAGAAGACTTGCTCGTCCCGGGCCTCTATCAAGTATTCGTGCCGGACGACTTAGAAGATAGCATGGCCGCGCGATGCGCTTTTGAAGCATTCAAGGAAATTGTTCCTATCGATAATCTCGACGCCATCAAGCTTGCAGTTGTAGACCCTGAAACGGGTGAAGAGATTGATATTGCTGATGACCCGGAAGTGTATGAAATGGGCCTTGGAGACCGATGTCTTGGCATTGAGCAATACGTTGCGATGACCTACCTCACCATACCAAAGCCATACCGGATAATGAATTTGTACCGATGAATCGTTTGCGAGAAGAGGCCCAGGCTGATATGCGTGGTCCATTTGGCCGGCGGATCATCTGCTGCATCCGGGCCGTCCCGCGAGGATATGCCTTTGGGCCAAGTCACTATCAGCAGGAGATCAGATCCGTCACAGGGGGCACACGGGTCGGCCGGCATGCGCGGACAATTTGAACAGGGAAGACCGAGCGACCACCGTTTTGTTGCTTAACATCGACGCTTTGCGCTTGCCTGACGTGCGGGAGGCGACCGGGAGCAGACGGCCAACATGCGCGGCAGAGGATCCGCTCAAGACTGACTGCGGCTGTAGAGGTTTCAGAACTGGTCGCTCCATACCGGACATTGACCTCGACGCCTTGATCGTCAGCAATTTGGCGTCGACGTCGTGCGCAACAGTGGAGCACGGGAAAAACCAAAACGTAAGAGCCAATTGGCCTGGAAGTGATTTTTAGCAGCGACTATTTGCTAAGGGGTGTTGAGCATCTTCGGGGCTTTCGTGGCCGACACGCCGACAGTCTGCGCCAACCTCAGTCGGCGTGTTAACGCAAAGGCAACCTGGGGAAAGTCGAAGCCAGTCATGTCGACTTTTCATCAGCAAACAACTTCAGTGAATGGCGGGGTAAAAGGGACCCAGTTGGCGGCGTGATTGGGGGCCAGTCCCAAGCCTATCCTGCGCCCCAAGCAAGCAATCTGGTTGTGACGAGAAGCGCTAGAGGCGCCACAACACGAAAGACAACCTGCTGCTTCAATGGAACCGACATCCCAAGCATGATGATAGGCGTAGTGAACTTCAGGCCTGTGGGTGGCTGCGCCCGGATGAGCCCGAGGCGCCTTCGAGTGCCCTACGAAACCTCGTCAACTTACGATTGGAGTTCCTTCGAAAGGAATCCCAGTACGACTCGATTGAATTCTTCGGGGTTGTCACGATGCACGCCGTGCCCACTGTCCGCCACCTGCATGAACTCGGCGTTCGGCATCAGTTCGGCCACTGCGGCGGTCGTAGCACGGTGCACGTCCAACGTCCTGTCACCCTGAAGCAGGAGCGTAGGCACCCGCAACGCGTGCATCGCTGTCTCGTCAAGTGCGGGGTAGGCGTTGGAGGACAATGCGAGCGCGCGCATGGCCTCGGAATTGCGCAGGCGTCGCGCGCGCCCCGCTGGTGTGGATGCTTCACCCGCCGCGCTACCGTTGATTCCGTCCGTGAGGATCCGGACCGCGTCCTCGGGCATTCCCGCCGCGAATGACCTGTCGGATGGCTGGAGCACCTCACGCTCAAAGCGCACACGGGCCTCACGTCCCCCGGGAACCCGGTCGGCAAACGGAAGGATGGGCGGCTCGGTCAGGACGAGTGCTCTCACCTTATGCGGCCAAGCCAGTGCCACCTGGAGCGCTGTGTAAGCGCCATAGGAAGTACCCACGAGGACCGCAGGTTCGGCAAGCCAACTTTCGAGCAAGTCGGCCAGGTCCTGGGCTTCGTTAAGCACCGAATGACTGGTACTGTTGATCTCATTCCTGTTAGGGCTGCTATAGCGGCGGCTGTACGTGAAACATTGGAAGCGGGAGGTAAATGCTTCCCATTGGGGGGCCCACGATGTCCAATCCCCCATTCCTCCGTGAACGAAAACCAGTGGCGGTCCATCGCCTGCTTGGGCGTAGTGGATCTCGTTTGTGCCGGCGATTACTGTGCGCTGAAGCGCCAACTGTTCAAAGCGTGCCATCAGTCTGCCTTGACCTTGGCCAGCAGGGGCTGCAGCCGAGCAGCCTCCTGCCGCACGAACGTCGCGAAACTTTTTGGATCGCCTGCGTCTACAACGACGCTACCCGCCTTGAATTCGCCTTCCCGGTAAGCGGGATCGGCGAGGACTTCGCGCATTACCGACGCTAGGCGCGCGGTGATGGGAGCCGGCAAATTGGCCGGGCCAAACAGCCCAGACCAGAGGTCGGCAGATACCCCCTTCACCGCCTTGCCTTCGTTGACGGTGGGAATCTGCGGCGCGGTTGGGTCACGGTGCTCCGAGATGATTCCCAGGGCCTTGAGCCTGCCGTCCCGGATCATCGGCAGGGCGGAAGTCAACGCGATCGTCCCGACCATCACCTGACCGCCGAGCAGGTCATTGAGCAACGGGCCTCCCCCCTTGTAGACGATGTTCTCTATCTTGAAGCCTGCGGCACCGGCGATAGCCTCGCCACCGATTGTCTGCATCATCGCGGAGCCGGTCGCACCGCACAGCAATGGCTCCTTGGTATGTTTGACCAGATCAGTCAATTGATCGACGTCGTTGGCCTGCAAGCGCGGATTGGCCACCAACACCGTGCTGTTGAGGGCACTTTTGGCGATGGGCGTGAAGTCCTTGAAGGAATACCCAGACTTGAATACAGCAGGAGCCACCAGTAGTTCATTGACGGACCCAAGCAGCAGGGTATAGCCATCGGGCGGCGACCGCTTCACCCTCATCGCCCCGATCGTGCCCGACGCGCCGCCGATATTCTCGACAATGACCGACTTGCCCAATCGTTTGGCAAGTTCGAGTGCCAGAGCGCGGCCCATCCGATCCACTGCTGCGCCTGGTGGATAGGGCACTACCAGCGTGATCGGCTTGTCCGGATAGGTCTGGCTCAACGCGGCCGGAGCCAGGGCAGCGATCGCCAAGGCGATCAATAGGCGGCGCTGGAGGGTGGGACTGTGCATGGAGGTCTCCTTGTGCTTTTGGGAATCCACCAAGTCTGATGGCATCATGTATTGACGTCCAATTAAAAAAGGCGGCTTGCAATAGACAATACCGATATCACGCCATTGCTGACGTTTAAAGGCTTGGACCATGGAAACTACCGCCACCACCTTGCGCAACCGCCTGTTGAATCGAGCGCGCCTGCGGCACTTGCACGTTTTCGTCAAGGTTGCTGAACTGCAAACCGTCAAGCGGGCATCCGACGCTGTAGGTATCAGCCAGCCGACGGCAACCCAGGCGCTGGCGGACCTTGAGCAATTGCTGGAAGCTCCGCTGTTTCTGCGCCACTCCCGGGGCATGAGCCTGACCGTTGTCGGTGCGGCGCTCTTGCCGCTGGCCCGCCGGTCACTCGGTCTGATCGATGACACGGCGACCCAGGCTGCTGCGCTCATTCAAGGCTCCAACATGGTGGTACGCGTCGCGGCCATCTCCGCGGCGATAGGAGGCCCCTTGGGCCGAGCTGTCCCGGAATTCGTTCGAAAGTATCCAGACGTGTTAGTCCAGCTTCAGGAGGCCGACGCTGCCCGTCAGGCGGCCCTGGTCGCCGATGCCGACGTCGACTGCGCAGTCTGCCGCGTGCCGGCGGTCCTTCCGGACGGTTGGTGCTTTACTCCCGTTTGGAAAGACCGTTTCGCCATCATCGCCGGGCCAGCCCACCCGTTTATTCGCAAGCGACGAATTGGCATGGACGAACTTCTTAGCGCAACCTGGCTGGTGACGCCAACCTCGATCTCCTCGCGGGCGGTGTTCGACGCCTTTTTCGCTCTGGCTCCGAGCAGCGTACGCAAATACAACGTCCTCACCGCCTCGCCGGTCATGGTTTGGAATCTGCTGACACAAGAGCCCCTTTTAGCACTGCTGCCGTTGAGTATCGTTGCGCGTCTTGTTGAATCAGGCCAACTTGTCGAGATCGCTTGGTCAGAGCGCCTTCCCATCCACGAGATCGGCATCTTGGCGCCGGGGCAAGGTCGTCGTCCGGCGCTAGATCGCTTCGTCGATTTCCTGCAGCAGTCCGCGAGGGGTTGACGCGGGCATGCCCAGGCGCTGCGGAACGTGTCGATGACTTTGCTACACCGCGGCTTCATACATTTACTGTGCAGGGCTGTGGTTCTTGGGGGTTGAATACCTCCTTTGGTGGCGGGTTGATCCAAGCCGCGGTAGGCAGCGGCGGCGGTTGAGGACGTCGATCATTCAATCGCTTGGGGGATGCAACGATTGCCGCCTCTAGGGTTGGTTACCCGAGCTGCATGTTCCCTCACGATCCACAGCTGGGGGGCTCCAATTGCCCCGCTTCGCTATCCTCGCCCAAGCCAACACCGATGCGGGGAACTCTATCGAACTAAAACCGAAGCTATTATTTTGGACATCGGAGAATGGCGCCCTTCACATCCAACCACAGTTGTACAACGAGGAAATCAAACTCCGAGCTGTACTCAATGTGAATCTGGAACGGACTGAAAGGGGATTCGACGGAACGTGGTCGGGACTAGATGGCGCCGAGTACGGCAGATCCCAGCACCGCATAGAGTCTTTGCGGGTCTTCACGCGGCGATGTCTTCAAAAAAAGTGGGTACGCCGCAAGCGACATACCCACGAACTTGGAGAGACTATGCCGCCTGCAGCTTGACGCTTTAGGGGTGCAGTCGATTCTAGGATGGGGTGAGCGCCGACTCTGTCGGCACCTTGACAATTGGCGGCTTGTGTTGCGGCTGTGCGTCACGCGCTCAGGAGTTCGAGGCGCGCATAGTCCGACAGCGCGGCCAGGTCACGCACCTCCACGCGGCCATATAGCGTGCGCAGCAGGCCGCGCCCCTCCAGCGCCTTGAGCGCCTGATTGACTGTCTGGCGCGAGATGCCGGTGAACTCGGCAATGTCTTCCTGTCTCAACGCCACGAAACCGTTTTGCGCCCCGTCAAGTTGCGTTGCCAACTCGAAGACGGTCTGGGCCACGAGATCAACCTTGGACATGGTGCGCGCGTTCTCGATGCGGGTCAACTGCTGGGCATGCTGGCGGCTGACCTGCATGAGCACAAAACGGCAAAAGTCCGCGCTGCGCGCCAATAACTCGCGAAATACCGGCGCCGGAAGCAGCACAACCACAGTGTCGCGGATGGCGACCACATCGTGACGGCGCGCCACACCCTGCACCAGTTCCTCGCCGTCGGCCCATTCAGCGGTCGTGACAAGCAGGCGGGCAGAGATGCGCCCATCGGCTGCGAACGTGCTGGCCTTGAGCGCCCCGTGCACGACTCCCAACCAGTTGCAGGGTACTTCACCATGATGCGCCAGCAGCGTGCCTTTGGGCACGACGCGCAGGCGCGATGTGGCCAGCACCTGCTCCTGTTGTACGGGGTTGAGCGCGTCAAACCAGGGCGCGCGACGCAGGTGGGTATCGGCACGCACGGCGGGTGTCGGGGAGCGCATGCGTTATGTGCGGACTAGGCACGCCAAAGATGGGATGCTCGTGAACACGTGGACGGCGCGCGATCCCGTGTCGGCGCCAGCCCGCCAGGTAAGCCGTCCGTTGTCGATGACGCCGTCGACGCCTGCGACGGGCCATTTGGGGTCAATATCGGTGATCTTCATTTATGTCTCTGCTTTCCTGACGGGAGCAGTTACGATGATCTCCATAGGGGACTATCCTTTTGGAGCTGCGGGTGGGGTGTACGCCCTCTGCTAGAGCAGGTTGCCCTGGCAGACGTATTTCACGACCATGTAGTCGTCGAGCCCGTGCACCGAGCCCTCGCGGCCGTAGCCGGATTGCTTCACACCGCCGAACGGCGCCGCCTCGGCGGCGAGCGCGCCTTCGTTGATTCCGACCAGCCCGGACTCCAGCGCCTCAGCCACGCGCCAGATTCGTCGCAAGTCCGATGAGAAGAAGTAGGCGGCCAGACCGTAGGGCGTGCCGTTGGCGGCGGTGATCACCTCGGCCTCGTCGTCAAATACTGTTAGCGGCGCCACAGGACCGAAGGTTTCCTCGCAGGCGCAGGCCATGGTCGCATCTGCACCAGTGAGCACGGTGGGTGCGTAGTAGTTAGGCCCCAGTTCCGCGAGGCGCTTTCCGCCGATGAGCACCCGGGCGCCATGGACCACAGCGTCATTCACGTGGCGCTCGATCTTCTCCACGGCACGGTCGTTGATCATGGGGCCAATCTGTGAAGCCAGGTCGCTTGCCGGTCCCACTTT
The DNA here is from genome assembly GCF_002002705.1 of Polaromonas sp. C04. GTDB lineage: Bacteria > Pseudomonadota > Gammaproteobacteria > Burkholderiales > Burkholderiaceae_C > Rhodoferax_A. The sequence goes on from NZ_MUNS01000031.1 coordinate 171,014, forward strand.
GAGCGCTGCCACGCGACCCGTGAGTTTGGTGGCAAACGCATCAAACACGTTCCGATGCACAAATACCCGGTTGGGGCTCACGCAGGTCTGGCCGCCGTTGCGGAATTTGGCGGCCATGAAACCGTCTACAGCCGCGTCCACATCGGCGTCGTCAAACACAATGAAGGGCGCATTGCCACCCAGCTCCAGCGACAGCTTCTTGAGCGTGTCGGCACTGCGACGCGCCAGGTGCTTGCCGACCGGGGTGGAACCAGTGAAGGTGATCTTGCGCACACGCGGGTCGTCCAGCCACACGTCCACCACGGCAGGCGTGTTATCACGCGAGGCGGTGACGATGTTGAGCACACCCGGAGGGACGCCGGCCTCGTGGGCCAGAAAGACCAGGGCCAGCGAGGTAAGCGGCGTGTCTTCCGCCGGCTTGCACACCACGGTGCAGCCCGCGGCCAAGGCGGGGGCGATCTTGCGTGCGATCATGGCAGCCGGAAAGTTCCAGGGCGTGATGGCAGCGACCACGCCCACGGCTTCCTTAAGCGCAAACATGCGTCGGCCCGGCACAGGGGCCGGAATGACGTCGCCATTCATGCGCGTGGCTTCTTCACCAAACCATTCGATGTAGCTGGCAGCGTAGGTCACTTCGCCCTTGCCCTCGGCAAGGGGCTTGCCCTGTTCGCGGGAGATGAGCTTGCCCAGGTCATCCTGGTGGGCCAGCACCAGGTCGTTCCAGCGTTTGATGATGGCAGCACGCTGCTTGGCAGGCACCTTGCGCCATACAGGGAATGCGGCATGGGCCGCGTCCAGGGCCGCCAGAGCCTCGGCTGCGCCGGAGTCCGGCACGGAGGTGATGACGGCACCGGTAGCGGGGTCGGTCACGTCTAGCAAACCACCGGCGCCAGGGCTCCACAAGCCGTTGATGAAGTTGGCGTTACGGAGCAGGTCAGGGCGGGTGAGGGTGAGGGTCAGGGACATGGAATTGAAAGATGGAATTTAAACAAAAATGGCCGCCAGCGCTTATCTATAAAGCGTCAGCCGCTCTGGTTTCAGGAGTTATTGGTGTCACCGGCTGAGCTCGCAGATCGCCAAGCCCCAACGGGCGCAAAAACGCGGCAGCCTCTTCGAATGGAACTTCGGTGAAGAGAGCCATGTAATGCAGCGTTTTCATATCAGTTGATCCTGTTCTTAATGAAGCCAATGTTGTCGACCTCAATGCGTACCACGTCGCTTGCCTTCAATTCGCACAGCGACTTCACGCAGTCACTGTGGAGCGCGGGTTCAACCTACGAGACAGATTGTTCAGCATGTCGCGAACAGTCGCCGCAAGGTCGTACCTCGGAGCCCAGCCCCAGTCGCGCCGCGCGCAACTGTCATCGATCGAATCGGGCCACCCGCTGGCGATCGCCTGACGGAAATCGGGCTCATACACGATCTCGAAGTCCGGCAGGTGCTTGCGTATCTCCTGCGCGATCTCGCGAGGCGTGAAACTCACGCCTGCAAGGTTGTAGCTGCCGCGTTCGGTGATGGCCGAATTGGTGGCTTCCATCAACTCCAGGGTCCCGCGCACCGCATCGTCCATGTAGAGCATGGGCAGCGGTTCATCCTCGGCGAGGAAGCAGGTGTAACGTTCCCCTTTGAGGGCCGCGTGAAAGATGTCGATCGCGTAGTCGGTCGTTCCACCGCCGGGGCTCGCCTTGTAGGAAATGAGTCCCGGATAGCGCAGGCCGCGAACATCCACGCCATGGTTCTCGAAGTACCAGCGGCACCAGCCCTCGCCGGCCAGCTTCGAAATGCCGTAGACGGTGCTGGGCTCCATGACCGTGCGCTGAGGCGTGGCATCGGCGGGTGTCGTCGGACCAAAGGCAGCGATGGAGCTCGGCCAGAATACCTTGTCCAGCTTGTGTTGCCGCGCGACCTCCAGGACGTTCAACAGGCCGCCCATGTTGAGTCTCCACGCCCACTCTGGTGCAGTCTCGCCCGTCGCCGACAAGGCGGCTGCGAGATGGTAGACCTGGGTGATGCGATGTTTCTGAACCAATTCAGCGAGGCGCCCGGCGTCCGTGACATCGAGCATCTCGTAGCGCGGCCCGGCGTGGGGGCCCGTCTCCACGCGATCGCTGGCCACCACGTTGTCCGCGCCATAGCGATCCGCAAGCGCGGCCGAGAGTTCGGTGCCCAACTGCCCGTTGGCCCCGATGACCAGAATGCGAGGTGATCCGGTCATGCGATCACCCCCAGCTCTTTACCGGCCTGCGCGAAGGCGCTCAATGCAGCGTCAAGCTGGGCGCGGGTATGTTGCGCACTGATCTGAACACGAATGCGAGCTTGCCCCTTGGGCACGACCGGGTAGAAGAATCCTGTCACGTAGACCCCCAGTTCCAGCAGCCGGCGGGCCAATCTCTGGGAAAGCTCCGCGTCATAGAGCATCACCGGGATGATCGGGTGTTCACCTGGCTTCATCTCGAAACCGCGTGCCGCGAGTCCGGCGCGGAAGTACCGCGTGTTGTCCTCCAGGCTATCGCGAAGATTCGTGTCGGCTTCCAGGAGGTCGAGCACCTTCAAGGTCGCGCCGACGATCACCGGTGCTAGGCTGTTCGAGAACAGATAGGGCCGCGAGCGCTGGCGCAGTAACTGAACGACCTCTGCCCTAGCGCTCGTGAACCCGCCGGATGCACCGCCGAGCGCCTTGCCGAGGGTGCCCGTGATGATGTCGACCTTGCCGAAGACACCCCGGTATTCATGGGTGCCGCGCCCTCGCTTGCCCAGAAAACCGGTGGCGTGTGAGTCGTCAACGCCCAGCAATGCCCCGAACTCGTCGCAGATATTCCGGATTTCGTCCAGGCGGGCGATGGTCCCGTCCATCGAGAAGACCCCGTCGGTGAACACCAGCTTATACCGGGCTCCCCCTTCATCAGCGGATTTCAGTTGTGCGCGCAGATCCATCACGTCGTTGTGCCGGTAACGATAGCGCCTGGCTTTGCACAAGCGGATGCCATCGATGATGGAGGCATGATTAAGCTCGTCGCTAATCACGGCATCGTCGGGCCCGAGCAGTGTCTCGAACAGCCCGCCATTGGCATCGAATGCCGACCCATACAGGATGGTGTCCTCCGTGCCGACAAACTGTGAGAGCCGCACTTCGAGCCTTTTGTGGACATCCTGCGTTCCGCAAATGAACCGGACGGAACTCAGACCGAATCCGCGCGCAGCCAGGGCGCCATGGGCGGCCTCGATCACGCCGGGGTGAGATGACAGGCCCAAATAGTTGTTCGCGCAGAGATTGATCACTTTCAGCCCATCGGTGGTTGCGATCTGGCTTCCTTGCGGGGATCGGATCGGGCGTTCAAGCTTGAGCAGGCCAGCGGCCTGTATTTCCTCGAGTTCACCCCTCAGGGAGGCGTAGAAATCTGTGGTGGTTCTCATAGTTCCTTTCTAGAAAATGTCCTCGTCGGCGGCATCGCTCACGCGTCGGCGCAGAACGCTTTCGAAGTGGCTGGGGTCATGAAGTTTCAGAACGGCGGCGTCGCGGGGCATGTGGTAGTCCAAGAGGCGCGACACCCAGAAACGCAAAGCTGCAGATCGCTGAAGCGCCGGCAACAGACGACGCTCTTCGGCCATGAGCGGGCGCACCGACTCGTAAGCTGTCAGGAACGCTGCCCCTCGCACGGCGTCGGCGCTTCCGCTGTCCAGATCCACGCACCAGTCGTTGAGACAGACCCCGATGTCGAACAGGAAGGTGTCGCAACCCGCGAAGTAGAAATCGAGGAAGCCGCTCAGGCTGCCGCCCTCGAACATCACATTGTCGCGAAACAGGTCGGCATGTACCGGCCCGCACGGCAGGGCTGTGTAGTCGGGCGATGCAGCGATGCGCGTCTGGAAAGCCAACTCGTCCAGCAGCAACGTGCGCTGGTCCTTGCCCACGTAAGGCAGCAGAACCGGCACGGTTTCCTTCCACCACGGCAACCCGCGCAGGTTGGGCTGATGCAGGGCATAGTCGCTGCCGGCCACGTGCATGCGCGCCAACATCGCCCCCACCGCGCTGCAATGCTGCGCACTGGGAGCCAGTTCGCTTCTGCCGCGCAGCCTGCCGACCACTGCGGCCGGCCTGTCCTTCAGCCGGTGCAGGATGTGGCCTTCGGCATCCGGCGCCGGCCTGGGGACCGGCACGCCGCGATTGGCCAGATGCTGCATTAAGTGCAGATAGAACGGCAATTGTTCCGACACCAGGCGCTCGAAGAGCGTCAACACGTACTGGCCGCGATCCGTGTCGACGAAGTAGTTGGTGTTCTCGATCCCGCCATGGCAGGCCGCCATGGCCCGCAGCTCGCCAAGCTCAAACCGGCGCAAGAAGGCGGCAGCCTCTTCGAACGGAACTTCAGTGAAGACAGCCATGCTGTGATCAGGACAGGTGTGCGGCAACGAATGCCTTGACCTGCGACGCGTCGGCCGCAAGCACCGTCACGCGCTTGGGCAAGTCTTCGATGCCCTGGAATTGCGCGGGCCGGTCAGGCTCGTGACCCAAGGCTTCGACGATGGTCGCGGCAAACTTGATCGGCAGCGCCGTCTCCAGCACGATCATCGGCACACTGGGCTGCACGAAGTGGCGCGCCACCTTCAGGCCGTCGGCCGTGTGGGTGTCTATCGTCACGCCAAAGCGCTGGTGCGTGTCGCGGATCGTCGTCAGGCGGTCGGCGTGCGTGCTCTTGCCGCTGAGGAAGCCGTAACGCGCGCGGGCCAGCGCGAACACCGGGTTCACGCTTAAATCGAAGCGGCGGTTCTTCGCAAGCTCCTCGCCAAACAGGCACTTGACCGTGCCCGCATCGCGGCCCAGCAGGTCGAACACGAAACGCTCGAAGTTGCTGGCCTTGGAAATGTCCATCGACGGACTGGAGGTCTCGTAGGTGTCGGCGCTGCCACGCACGCGGTAGATGCCGGTGCGGAAGAACTCGTCAAGCACGTCGTTCTCGTTCGTGGCGAGTACGAGCTTGTCGATGGGCAGGCCCATCATGCGCGCCACATGGCCCGCGCAGATGTTGCCGAAGTTGCCCGACGGGACGGTGAAGCTCACCTTCTCGGCGTTGCTCTTCGTCGCCTGGAAGTAGCCAGCGAAGTAGTACACCACCTGCGCCATGAGGCGCGCCCAGTTGATCGAGTTGACCGTGCCGATCTTGTACTTACGCTTGAACTCGAGGTCGTTCGACACGGTCTTGACGATGTCCTGGCAGTCGTCGAACACACCCTCGATCGCGAGGTTGTGGATGTTGGCGTCCTGGAGGCTGAACATCTGTGCCTGCTGGAACGGGCTCATGCGACCATGCGGCGAGGTCATGAAGACGCGCACACCCTTTTTGCCCTTCATCGCGTATTCCGCAGCGCTGCCGGTGTCGCCGGAGGTCGCGCCCAGGATGTTCAGCTCCTCGCCGCGGTGGGCCAGCTCGTATTCGAACAGGTTGCCCAGCAGTTGCATGGCCATGTCCTTGAAGGCCAGCGTGGGCCCGTTGGACAGGGCTTGGAGCCACACGCCGTCTTCCAACGGCTGGAGCGGCACGATCTCCTTCGTGCCAAACACCTCTTCGGTATAGGTCTTGCGGCAGATCGCTCGCAGGTCCTTTGCCGGAATGTCGTCGATGTAGAGCGAGAGGACTTCAAAGGCGAGTTCTGCATACGGCAGATCGCGCCACTTGGACAACTGCTCGGGTGTGACCTGCGGGTATTGCTCCGGCAGATACAAGCCGCCGTCGGGCGCCAGGCCCTCCAGCAGGATTTCGCAAAAGCGCTTGCGGTCGGGATGGCCGCGGGTGGACAAGTACAGCATCGTTGGTTTCATTTTTTGACGAGGATTCCGTTCAACATAGGGCCATTTGCGCGACGGCCACGAACCAAAGCACGCCACACGCGAGAACGTCGTCATTGAAGTCGTACGATGGGTGGTGCAGCGGCACCGCATGGTCTGCGCCTCGCTGGCCGAGCCACAGGTAAGCCCCTGGCCGCTGCTCGAGCATGAATGCAAAGTCTTCCGAGGTGAAAGCCGGCGCGGCTGCCACCTGCGCTTCAAGGCCGGCGCTCCGGGCTGCCTCGAGTGCGAGCTGCGCGTGCTCAGGGCTATTGACCGTCGCGGGGTAGTAACGCGTGTACTCAACATCGATCCTTGTGCCGCTCCCGCACGCGACACCCGCCGCGACGTCGCGGACCGCCTGCTCGATCGCGTCCTGCACGCCGGGGTCGAAACTGCGCACGGTGCCGGTCAGCTCCACGGCTGCCGGCAGGACGTTGTGCGATTGACCTCCGCTGATGCGCGTCACCGACAAGACGGCGTTCTGCGTAGGAGGGATTCGCCGCGACACGATGGTGTGCATCTGCGCGACGAGGTGGCTCGCGGCAAGCACGACGTCGGCTGTCCGATGCGGCTGCGCCGCGTGGCCGCCCTGGCCACGCACGACGATGTCGAAGCGATCCGCCGCGGCCATGATCGGCCCCGGCCTTGTCGCTACCGTGCCTGCAGGCAGGTCGGGCCAGTTGTGCAGGGCGAACACGGATTGGCATGGAAAGCGGTCGAACAAACCTTGCCGCACCATCTCGCGTGCACCTCCCCGTCCCTCTTCGGCGGGCTGGAAGATAAAGGCAATGCTTCCATCGAAGCTACCGGCTCGCGCCAACTGCTGGGCCGCCCCTAACAGCATGGCTGTGTGGCCGTCGTGGCCGCAACCGTGGTGAACACCTGGGTGGCGGCTGACGTACGGACGCCCGGCGTCCTCCCGCATCGGAAGTGCGTCCATGTCTGCACGCAAGCCCACCATGCGCGTCGAATTGCCCCTGCGCAGAACGCCCACCACGCCGGTCCCGCCGATTCCCTCGTGCACCTCCAGGCCGCAATCGCGCAGCGCAGCAACGACCACGCTGGAAGTGCGACGCTCCTCGAACGCCAGCTCGGGGTGCGCGTGCAGGTCGCGCCGCAAAGCGACCAGAGCTGGCAGCAAGTCTTCAATGTCTTTGTTCATGGCTCTCAATACCCTCGCGAACGATCGACCAGCCCGATCAACGGCGCGCCCGCCTCGTGGCGGCGGATGTTATCGAGCACCTGCTCCACGGCCGTCTCCGGCTGCGTCATGCTCGCGATGTGCGGCGTGAGCAGGATCTTTGGGTGCACCCAGAAGGGGTGGTCCGCCGGCAGCGGCTCTGGATCGGTGACATCGACGACCGCGCCCGACAGCCAGCCCGTATCCAGCGCATCGAGCAGCGCCTGGTGGTCTAGGTGCGCCCCGCGGCCAACATGCACCAGCGATGCCCCTCGCGGCAGATGCTGAAACAGCGTGGAGTCGAGAATGCCGCGCGTCTCTTGGGTAAGCGGCAGCAGGCATACGAGGATGTCCGTGCCGGCCAGCATCGCAGGCAGTTCCTCCTGGCCCGCGTAGCACGCCACGCCTTCGAGCTGGCGGCGCGTTCGGCTCCAGCCGGCGAGCTGGAAGCCGAGTGTGCGCAGCTGGTTCAACACAGCGCATCCAAGCACGCCCAGGCCGAGGACGCTCACACGCCGCTTCGATGCGGGATAGACGCGGTGCGCAGCCCAACGGCCCTCGCGCTGCTGCCGGATGTAGGCCGGCAGGTCCCGGTGAAGCGCAAGGACGGCCATCGTGGCGTATTCCACCATGCCCGCGACGACGCCGGGCTCCGCCAGGCGCACCACCGGCAATTCCGGTGGCAGCGCGGCAAGGTCGAACTGGTCGATCCCCGCGCCCGTGGAAAAGAAGAGTTGCAGGTTGGGAAACTGCCGTGCGATGTCTTGCGGCGGCAGCCATGCGGCAACATAACGCACACCGTCCGCGCGTCGGGTGTCGGGCCAGATGTGAAACGGGATGTCCGGCGCCTTGATGGCGAACAGCCGCGCCCACTCCGCTCCGCGCACCGGGTCGGCCTTGTACAGGAATGACATGGAGTTCACTCGTACACAACCCATATCTTGCGGGTCGTCTCGATGCAACGCCACACGCCGGTGAAGTCGGGCTTCATCACGAACGCGTCGCCTGCCTCTACTCGCACCGGCGGCTTTCCGTCCTCCGTCACTTCCGACACGCCCGAGAGGATGTAGCAGAACTCCAGGGTGCCGCCCTTGATTGACCGGAAGGTGCCCGGCGTCGTCTCCCAAATACCGGTGAGCACCTTGTCGTCGGAAGATCGTTCGACTTCCCAACTCTTGAATTGCGGGTTGCCTTCCATGAGGCGCTCCGGCAGCGGTGCCCTGTCGCGCGAGGGGCCCAGGTCGTCAAACTTGAAGAAGGTGAGATTGCTCATGAGAAATGATCTTTTTAGAAGAACCGAGAAGAATCAGGCCGCAGTCGAGAGATCGTCAGATGGCACCGACTGTGACCTTCGAGCCATCGCCAAAACGCGAGAAGCGAAAGGGTGTGGGATCGACCGCTGGCTGCTCGCCGGTGACCAGGCTCGCGGCAAGGTGCCCCGCGCCAGGGCCTGTGCCAAAACCGTGGCCGCTGAACCCAGCGGCAAGTACCAAGCCCTTGATTCGATCGATCGCCGAAATGACCGGCACGGCGTCGGGCGTGCTATCGATGTACGCCCCCCATGCGTCTGACACTGTTACGTCCTTCATCACGGGATAGAGCTGCTTGACGCAGCCGAGCAGACGGCGGACCGCGCCTTGATCCGGCGCCGGGTCGAGAACGCGGATCTGCTCGAACGGCGACTCCTTGTCAAAATCCCAGCTGCCGAGTGCTTCAGGCCCGCGAAAGAACGAACGCCCGATGCCGAACTCCACTGCCTTGATCCGCTTCATGAACATCGGCATGAACTCGCGTGCATACCGCAGTGCCTGGGGGGTGAACTCGAGCGTCCCCCTGCCGCTGATCGCCACGATGTAGCTGCCATCGAGGCGGCGCGTCAGCGTGCATTCCGGCGTCGACAGCGCCGGCGGCAAACCCTCGAGCGGACGGGTGCGCAGCACGGACGCGCGCACGCTCGCCTGCGGGAAGGAAATGCCGTGCCGACGGCAGAACGCGGACGCCCAGGCGCCGCCGGAACACACGACAGCGCCCGTTCGGATCACGCCGCGTTCGGTGATGACGCCGCTGACCGCGCCGTTGGTGATGTCGAGGCCACGCGCTGCGCAGTCCTGGTGGATCGTGGCGCCCAAAGCCCGTGCCCCTTCCGCGATCACAGGGGCGGCGAGTGCAGGGTCCGCCGTGCCGTCGTCCATCGAGAGCACGCCGCCCAGCCACTTGCGATTGGCGCTGCCTTTCATGACGCTCGCGGCCTCTGCCGCACTGAGCATGCGTGTGCGAACACCGAAAGGCCGCCCGTGCTTGCTTCCCCAGTCTTCCCAGGTGGCGATTTGCTTGGCGTTGTCGCTTGCGTAGTACAGGCCGCATCGACGGAAACCGAGGTCGCGCCCGATATCGCGCGTCGTCTCGTCCCAGAGGCGAAGCGCCAGCGCCGAGAGAGGCAGCTCGCGTGCATCGCGGTTCTGCTGGCGGCACCAGCCCCAGTTGCGACTGGACTGCTCGCCACCGATGTAACCCTTTTCAAGAATCGCGACTGAGAGGCCGCGCTTGGCCAGGAAATAGCCCGTGGAAACGCCGACGATGCCGCCGCCGATCACCACTGCGTCGGCTTGTTCGGGCCGCTTGTCGTCGCTGCGGATGCGAAGAATAGGTGGGGACATGGGCCTGCGTTAGATGTCGTCGCGGATGCACGCGGTCGCATGATTCCGCTCTATGGATCTGAGTTCGGGCACGCCGTGGGCGCACGCGGGCTGGGCATGTGGGCAGCGCGTGCGGAACGCGCAGCCCGACGGGGGAGACAGCGGGCTGGGGATGTCGCCCTTGAGCAGTTCGCGCGGGCCCCGCTGCCGCGGATCGATGTTCGGCACGGCGGCCATCAGGGCACGCGTGTAGGGATGCCGCGGATTGTTCAGCAACGATTCGGCGTCGGCGATCTCAACCAGGCGGCCCAGATACATCACGGCGATCCGGTCCGAGATGTGGCCCACCACCGCGAGGTCGTGGCTGATGAAGAGCATCGTGAGGCCGAGCCGCTGCTTCAGCTCGAGGAGCAGGTTGATCACCTGGGCCTGCACCGACACGTCGAGGGAAGACACCGGTTCGTCGGCCACCAGCAGTTGTGGCTGGGTCATGAGCGCACGGGCGATGCCGATGCGTTGGCGCTGCCCGCCCGAGAACTCGTGCGGATAGCGCGATCGGTGCGCCGCGTTGAGCCCGACCGTTTTCAGCACGGCATCGATGCGTTCGCGCCGTTCCTGCACCGTCATTTCGGGCACGTGGATTTCCAGCGGGGCCGAAAGCAGTTCCTCGACCGTGTGTTTCGGGTTGAGGGACGAATACGGGTCCTGAAACACCATCTGCATCGCCCGCCGCAGCGGCCGCATCTGGCGCCGCGTGAGGCCCACCAGGGGTTTGCCGTCGAAGTGCACCTGCCCAGCCGTCGGCGGGTCCAGGTTCAGGACGGCGCGGCCGATCGTGCTTTTGCCGGAGCCGCTCTCGCCCACCAGGCTCAGTACCTCGCCCCGGTGGATCTCGAAACTCACACCGTCGACGGCCTTGACGCTCTGCGCCGGTTTGCCGAACCAGCCACCATCCAGCGGATACCACTTGCGCAAGCGCTCGACTTGCATCAGGACGGAAGCGGGTGGTTGTTCTTGCTGCAGCATCATGCGGCTCCTTTGATTTCCGGCCAACGGGCGCATCGCACCAGATGACCCGGATGGGCGTTCTCCAACTCCGGCACCGCGGCATCGCAGCGACCCGGCACAAAGTGACCGCAGCGCGGCCCGAAGGTGCAACCCGGCGGGTGAGCGGCCGGATCGGGCACGTTGCCCGGAATGGCGAACAGTGGGGTCTTGCGGGCGCGATTCGAATGCAGCCGCGGAACCGATTGGATCAGGCCGCGGCTGTAGGGATGCCGCGGCTCCGTGAACAGCGTCACGACATCGGCCTGCTCGACGATCCGGCCCGCATACATGACCAACACGCGGTCGGCAATCTCCGCCACCGTGCCCAGGTTGTGGGTGATGTAGACCATAGCCATGCTAGTCTCCGACTGCAGCTTCTGTAGCAGCTCGAGGATCTGCGCCTGGATGGTGACGTCCAGCGCGGTCGTCGGCTCGTCGGCGATCAGCAGCGAGGGTTCGCAGGCAATCGCCATGGCGATCATCACCCGCTGTCGCATGCCGCCGGAGAGTTCGTGCGGGTAGTTCTTGAGACGGCGCTTGGGATCCGAGATGCCTACCTGGTTCAAGAGCTCGGCAGCGCGGTCCGTCGCAGCGCGTGCGCTCATGCCGAGGTGGATGCGCAAGCTCTCGCTGATCTGCGCCCCGACGTTGTGCACCGGATTCAGCGACGTCATCGGTTCCTGGAAGATCATTGAAGCGACACCCCCGCGAACCTTGCGCATCACGCGCTCGGGCGTGCCGACCAGCTCGTAGGTCTTGCCGTCACGCGCCGCAAGCCGGGCCGACCCGGCGATCGTGCAGTAGGGCGCGGGCGCAGTGAGCCCGAGCAGGCCCAGGCAGGTCACGCTCTTGCCGGAACTGGTTTCCCCTACTAGCGCCAATGTCTCGCCGCGGCGCACGGAGAAGCTGACGTCGCGCACGACATGCACCGTTCCGGCCGCCGTTCGGAAGGAAACGTTGAGACCGCGCACGTCCAGGATGTTCTCCGCTTCAGCGGCGGCTTGGGCCTGAGGAATGTGGATCGGTTCGTAAAGGTTCATGTCCATCACCTCTCATCTATCCAGTTTCGCGTCCAGCGCATCACGCAGGCCGTCGCCAATGAAGTTGAAGCTCGTGACGGTCAGCGTGATGGCCAGCCCCGGCACGATCGCGAGCCAGGGCGCATTGGTCAGGTAGCTCTGCGCGTTCTCCAGCATGTTGCCCCAGCTCGGCGTCGGCGGCTGGATGCCGTAGCCCAGAAAACTGATGTACGACTCGGCCAGGATGGCTTGCGCGATGTTCAGCGTCGCAGCGACCACGATGGGCGCGACGGCGTTGGGCAGGAGCTCACGGAACATGATGCGGCTGTCGCTGGCGCCGAGCGATTCCGCGGCCAGCGCGAAATCGCGTTCGCGCAGCGAGCGGATCTGTCCTTCCACTACGCGCGCCAATTCCATCCAGCTGGCCACGGCGATCAGTACCACGATGGAGGTGACGGAGGGCTCTATCAGGGCCGCAACCGCCAGTAGCAGGAAGATGGTCGGGAAGCAGAGCATGGCGTCCACGAACCGCATCAGTGCAGCCCCGATTGCTCCGCGGTAGTAGCCCGCCACGACACCGACCAGCACACCCACTGCCACCGACAGCGCCGTGGCCGCGAAGCCGATCGACAGGGAAATGCGACCGGCATACATGAGACGTGCCAGGATGTCGCGACCCAGCGGATCGGTTCCGAGCAAGTGCGGGCCGGCGAACGGCTCTGTCAGCCGTGCAAGTATGTCGGTATCGGTGTCGTTGAAGGGGATCAGCCAGGGGCCCACGAAGCTTGCGAGCGTCATGAACAGCACGACGCTCAGGCCCAGGAGCGCCAGCCGGTGGCGCAGGAAGCGCCTGAGGGCAGGATAACGCTCGGCGAGGCTACGACGCGGCGGAACAGGCAATGCGGTCGGCACGGTGCTCATTTCGACGCTCCTTTGATGCGCGGATCAGCGACTGAGTAGAGAAGGTCCGCCAGCAGGCTGCCCAGCAGGACCATGCAGGCCGTGAACATCAGCACTCCCATCACCACGGGATAGTCGCGATTGCTCACGCTGTCGAGAAAGAGACGGCCCATCCCCGGCCAGGTGAAGACGGTCTCCGTCACCAGCGCGCCGCTCAGCAGCGTGGACACGTGCAGACCGGTGATCGTGATCATGGGCAGCAGTGCGTTGCGCAGTGCGTGGTGCAGCAGGATCCGCATGGCGGGGACACCCTTGGACTTGGCGGTACGGATGTAGTCCTGGTTCACCACGTCGAGCATCGAAGAGCGCATGTAGCGGCTCCACACTGCGGTGGAGACCAGCGCCAGCACGATGCACGGCAGCACCAGATGCCGCAGCTGGTCGACGAAGGAGCCGTCTCCGATGTTCTCGCGGTTGCCCGCCGGAAGCCAACCCAGGTTCACGGAGAACACATAGATGACCGCCAGGCCGAACCAGAACGTGGGAATCGACAGCGCGACCATCGCCCCGACCGTGGCCAGATTGTCGAAGAACGAGTAGCGCCGCACTGCACCCAGGATGCCGATCATGCCGCCGATGAACATCGCCAGCAGCGTCGAGGCGATCATGAGTTCCAACGTGGGCATGATGTGCACGCCGATCTTCGCCAGCACCGGCAGCTGATCCCGGTACGATCTGCCCCAGTCGCCCATGAGCAGGTTGCGAGCCCATTCGAGGTACTGGATCGGCAAGGGCCGGTTCAACCCGTACTGCGCCATGAGCCGAGCGACGTCTTCCGGGCCGAGATTGCCAGTGGCCAGGAACTGGGCCAGCGGCCCCCCGGGTGCAAGATGCAAGATCGCGAAGGCGATCATCGAGACCAGCACCAGCAGCAGCAGAGACTGCAACAGGCGGCGCAGAAGATAGCGGCCCATGATGCGTCAGGCCGTCCAGCGCCAGCTGGCAGCGTTCCAGCTGTTGGCCAGTGCATTCACGTTGTTCACGTAGCCGTCCAGGCCACCCTTCGTGCCCTCGATCTGCACTTCGTAGAACAGCGGCAGGAACGGCAGGTCGTCCATGATCAACTCCTGGACCTTGGCGTAGATCTCCTTCCGCTTGGCATGGTTGTATTCCTGACGGCCCCGAGCGAGCAGCGCATCCACCGCGACGTTCTTGTATTGGCTCACGTTGGAGCCCGAGCCTGTGAGTTTCGGGATCGCGCCGGAGCCGAAGCGATGCGTGACGTCCGGGTCGGAGGCAATCGTGTAGGTCGGCGCGGTCATCAGGCTGTCGAACTCGGAGTTCCTCCAGAAATCGGCCCACAGCACCGCCGCCACCATGTTCTTGATCGGCATCTCGACGCCGATCTTCTTGAAGTCGTCGGCAATGAGCTGCTGCGTCTGCGCACGCAACTGGTTGCCCGTGACCGTGGAACTCGTGAAGGACAGCCGCACGCCGTTCTTGGCGCGGATGCCATCCGCACCGCGCACCCAGCCCGCCTGGTCCAGCATCGCGGCGGCTTTTTTCGGGTCGTACTCGGGTTTGGGCAAGTTGGGGTTGGCAGCCCAGTGTGTCGGGACGAGGTAGTTGTTCGCGGGCTTTGGCACGCCGTAGTAAACGAGGTCGCAGATCGACTGCCGGTCGATCGCGATGTTCAGTGCCTTGCGCACCGCCTTGTCCGCAAGCGCCGGGTGCGCGAGGTTGAGCGTCAGGTTCTCCACCGCGCCGCGGGTCGAGGCGTAGACGCGGCGGTTGCGCAACGCCTTCGCTTCCTTGTAGAAGTTGGCGGGGATGCCTTGCAGCCCGATGAAGTCGATCTCTCCGGTTTTGAACTGCGTGTACATCGCGTTCAGGTCCGGCACGTACTTGAAGATGAGCCGGTTCAGGAACGGAGGCTTGCCGAAGTAGTTAGTGTTGGCTTCGAGGATCACGTAGTTGCCGGTCTCGCGGCTGACGAACCGGAACGGCCCCGTGCCGACGGGAGCGGCGGCGAACTGCGGCGAGTTCGGGTCCGAGTTTTGCGAAAGAATGTGCGCTGGGACGATGAAGGTCCAGCTCAGCACAGATGCCAGTGGTGCATACGGCTCCTTCAACTTCCAGGTGATGACGTTGTCACCTTCGACGCCCACGGACGCAATGTATTCGAAGGCGGTGCGGTTGCGGGCGCGAAAGGCCGGGTTCTTCATCAGGCCGATAGAAAACTTGACGTCCTCTGCCGTCATCGGCTTGCCGTCATGCCACTTCACGTCGTGGCGCAACTCGACACGCCAAGTCAGGCCATCGGGCGAGATGCCGCCGTTCTCCACGGTCGGAACCGCCTTCGCCAACTGGGGCACGAATTTCCCGTCCGCATCGATCATCCACAACGGACTGAACAGGTTCCACCAGACCCCCTGGTCCACCTCGTTGGCGGTCATCAGCGGATGAAGAACGGTAACTTCCTGCGAGAAACCGAGGATGGCCTGCCCCGTCGGCTTCGTGGGCGGCGCGGCGGCGTGGGCATTCTCCCCCAGACCCAGGGAATCCAGGGCAAAGGAGGCTGCGCCTGCAAAGATGGCGTTGCGCCGAGTCAGATTGCCCATGGCGGCATCGCCGATATTGTTTGTCCGCTTCATGTTTATACCTTTCAGTTCGCTGCTGTGATCATTCATGGTTGTCTCCTGGATAGGGGTTGCGGGGTTAAGTGGATGGGTTGGGCGCGCGAGGCCTAGAAATCAGCGACCTTGCCCCATGCGGAACTGTTGAATCGACCAGGTCGAAATGGTGTGGGATCCACGATCGGTTCAGCGCCGGTGGCCAGGTCCGCGATCAGGTGGCCGGCGCCGGGCCCGGTGCCGAAGCCGTGTCCGGAGAAGCCCGCGGCCAGAATGAAACCCGGCATGCCAGGCACTTCGCCAATGCCCGGAACACCGTCCGGCGTGCTGTCGACGAAGCCGGCCCACGCATGCGTGATCTTGGCGTCGCGAAGTTGGGGCAGCAGTTCGACGGCGCGCCGGTGGGTCTCTTTGATCGTGGTCGAACAGGGCTTCGGATCGAGGATGCGCACCCGCTCCATGGGCGTCGGCGCATCGAGCCGCCACCGCGCCAGAGTTTCGTGGCCGCCCCGGATGCCTTGCAGGCCTCCCGGCAGAAGGCTGCGCCAGCGCTTGGCGAACATGGGCACGAATTGCGGGGCGAAGCGCAGGAACTGACCTGTCACGTCCACACGCGCGCGGCCGCTGATGGCCAGTGCGTAGCGTCCGTCGTCGCGGCGAGTGGCGGACACGCCCGACATCACCAAGGCATCCGGCAGGCGATGCGCCACAGGGGACACGCTGAGGATGGATTGGCGGATCGAGGCCTGGGGAAAACGGATGCCCAGCTGGCGGCAGAATGCAGATGCCCAGGCGCCGCCGGCGAGCACGGCCGTCCTGGTCTTGATGACGCCGGCTTCGGTGACGACACCGCTGACACGCCCGCCTTCGGTCTCGATGCCGCGGGCGGCGCAATTCTGGTGGACGCTGCCCCCGAGCTTGATGAGCGCAGCGGCCACGGCCGGCGCGGCCTTGGCAGGATCTGCCGTGCCGTCGTTGGGCGAATAGACGCCGCCCTTCCAGGGGCGACCGGTCGCCTGCCCGCGCTCGGCGGCCTCTCGACTGCTCAGCATGTGACTCGTGACGCCTGAGGTTTTCGCAAAATCACGCCAGTTGGCCCAACCGGACAATTCTGCCTCGTCGTTACTGAGAAACAACAGCCCGCAGCGACGGAAGCCTGTGTCTTCGCCGCTCTCGGCGGCAAATTGTTCCCACAGGTCCAGGCTCTTGCTCGCCATGGGCAATTCGCGAGCGTCGCGGTTCTGCTGCCGGCACCAGCCCCAGTTGCGGCTCGACTGCTCGGCACCGATCCTGCCCTTTTCGACCAAGGCCACTGACAGGCCGCGCTGAGCCAGGTAGTAGGCGGCGAAGACACCGACGATGCCGCCCCCGATCACTACGACGTCCGCCGAGGCCGGCGGCGTGGGGGAAGTTTGAATTTGCTTCAGCGGAGGGGACATGATGAATCTGTTCGCCCGTTCATGCCTGGACGGCCTGGACCACGAAGAACTTCGCCACGCGGTCGCCGCTTTCCCATCCGACCGATGTGCCTTTAGGCACGAAAAGCGCATCACCCGCCTGTGCAGACAACACACTACCATCGGGCGCGGCGAACCGGACACTCCCGTCCAGCAGATGCATGAACTCATTCTGGCGATGCGGGCGGACAATCCGGTGATAGGGGGTGGAGTCCCAGGTACCCGCGCTGTACCCCACGCCTTCCTCGGTGAAGACATTTTCGCTGCGGCACTCCGGTGCCGGGCCGAGCAGCGCTTCCGGGGGTAGCGAACGGGCCGGCTTGAAGTCGGCGTCGGCGCGAAGCGGGGTCACGCTGTGCTTTGTCGGTTTGTCGCAAGCGGCCGCGCAAAAAGAAAACCGGACGCGGGATCCGGCCTGGATGCGAAGTGAGGTACCGCATCCGATGACAGCACCTGTCTGTGGACCGAGCACCAGCGGGGCCGCGCCGCTCGCTGTCAGAGTCAGCTCGCCTTCCGCAACGACAATGGTTTCGATGTGGGGAAAGCTTGCGACATCCAGCTCACCGATGAAGCTGATTCGGCCCACGATCATGGATTCGGGCCCTTCCCATGCGATTTCGCGGTGACGCGCAAAGGGGTCGTCCTTGCCGAACGCAGCCCGGCGGAACGAAGTTGAAACGGGTGCGCCGTCGGCGCGATGCAGCACTATTGCCAAGGTCATGATTGCTCCTGCGCGTTGCGCGATGATTGAACTGTCGTTGCGAGCGTCGGGGCATCCTGGAAGCCAAGAATGGCCTTGGTTTCCAGGTATTCCTCGATGCCTTCGATTCCGTATTCGCGGCCATTTCCAGACCGCTTGTAGCCGCCGAATGGGGCATGGGGGCTCCAGGCCGGGTAATTGATATGCACCTGCCCGGACCGGATGCGCGCTGCGACGGCGCGCGCCGCGCCCAGATCCTTGCCCTGCACATGAGCGCCCAGACCATAGACGGTGCCGTTGGCGATCTCCACCGCCTCGTCCATGCTGTCGTAGGGGATCAGCACGAGCACCGGCCCGAAAATTTCCTCCTGCGCGATCTGCATGTGAGGCTGCACCGCGGTGAAGATGGTCGGGCGGCAGTAGAAGCCGCGGCTCAAGTCTTCTGGCCGTCCGAGGCCGCCACAAATGAGCTTCGCTCCTTCGGTGATGCCGATGCCTATCATTTCCTGCACGCGATTGAACTGCGCGCGGTTCGCCACCGGGCCATGTGTGGTCTGCGTCGATCGTGGATCGCCCACCACGAGGCTAGCTACCGCTTCGAGCGCGATCCGTTCCACCTCCTGGAGCCGCGCGCGGGGAACGATCATGCGCGTCGGCGCGCTGCAGGATTGGCCGACGTTGCGCAAGCCGGAGGCCACGCCTGCTGGCACGGCACGCGCCAGATCCGCATCGGGCAAGATCACATTCGGTGACTTCCCGCCGAGTTCCTGGGCCACACGCTTCACAGTGGGAGCGGCCGCTTGGGCAACGAGTACGCCGGCCCTTGTCGAACCGGTAATCGAGATCATGTCCACGTCCGGATGCGCCGACAGGGCGGCGCCGACCTCCGGCCCATTGCCGCTCACCAGGTTGAACACACCTGGCGGGATCCCGGCGTCGTGCATCACCTCGGCAAAGAGCAAGGCGCTCAGCGGCGACAGCTCGCTGGGCTTAAGGACAACCGTACATCCCGCCGCCAACGCAGGGCCGACTTTGGCCGTGATCTGGTAGAGCGGCCAGTTCCAGGGGGTAATCAGGCCGCACACGCCGATGGCCTCGCGCATGATGGCCACGTCTCCCCGATGGGTGAGGAACGGATAGCTGGCCAAATTGTCCCGGGCCACGCGGATGTGCTCCGCCGCTACCGGCACTTGTGTGCTGCGCGCAAAGCCGATGGCAGCGCCCATCTCCAGTGATATCGCCTGGGCGAACAGTTCTGCTCGCTCCAGGATCAGTGTGTGGACGCGGTCGAGAAGGACGGCCCTACTCTGGGCGGAGCTCACGGACCAGGCGGCGAAAGCACGCCGCGCTGCGGCCACCGCCGTAGCGACGTCTTGCGCATTTCCCAGTGCGATCTCTGTGACAGGCTCCTCGGTGGACGGGTCGATGACAGAGGTTCGAGCTTGCCCGTGGGGCAGAACCCACTCGCCGTCAACGAACATGCGGTCCAGACGGCCAGCGCTCCTGAGGCATTCGACGATGGAGGAGTTCATGGAGTAGGTCCTTTGGAAACTGCGTAGCGGTTCATTGCCATCCGTAAAAGCGGGGCCACGTGCGCAGCGTGCCATCGGGTGCCAGCGCTTCGTAGCGGGGAAACTGCGCACCCGTGGCGCAAGCATGGTTCGGCAGGATGCGCAGTTGCATGCCCACCGGAAAACGCTGCGTGATCTGCGGATCAGGCTCGCCCACGCGCGACAAGATGCCGTGCTCCTGGTTCGCGCCGCTGAGCACATAGCCGTCCAGCAGTTCGCCATCGATGCTGCACACCTGGCCGTAGCCGTAATCGTGCTTCTGGCGCTGGGTGCCGCGGTCGCGGCTCATGGCCATCCAGCCAGCGTCGACGATCGCCCAGCCCTTCTCTGCTTGGTGGCCAATGACCGTCGTCAACACGGACAGAGCAATATCCTGGGGCTGGCACACGGTGATGTTGGACATGACGAGATCGAAAAAGACGTACACGCCGGCCCGCACTTCCGTCACGCCGGGCAGAACACTCGCCGCCAAGGCGGTGGGTGTGGAGCCGACACTCACCACTGGACAGGCCCAGCCTTGGGCACGCAGGCGCTCCGCCGCGCGCACGCAGCCGGCCCGCTCCTGTTCGGCCATGGCGACATGCGCCTCATGCGTGTCGAGGTCATAGCTGGAACCCGCGTGCGTCATCACGCCGCCCAGCACGCTGCCGCCTTCGAGCACGGCGCTACCCACCTCGATCAGCAACTTTGCTTCGGGTGGGATGCCTGAGCGGTGACCGTCGCAATCGATCTCAATCCACAGCTCGAATTGGTGCCCGTGCTCCTTGCCGAAGCGGCCGAGCGCGAGCGCCATGTCAACGTTGTCGGTGATCAGCTTCAGGTCGCAGCCCTGCTGCCGCAGCGCCAGCGCTTGGGCGAACTTGTTCGGTACTATGCCAACGGCATACAGAATGTCGGTGATTCCCGCCGCAAAGAATTGTTCCGCCTCTTTCAGCGTCGAAACCGTGATGCCTTGTGCACCCGCCGCGGTCTGTGCCCGAATGACCTCGAGGCACTTGGTGGTTTTGACGTGGGGCCGGAATTTGACGCCCAGCTCGTTCATGCGCGACTGCATGCGGTCGATATTGCGCTGCATCTGCGCGACATCCACCAGGGCTGCAGGAGTGGTCAATTGCTCAAAAGTGGTCATGAGTCGGGAAGTCAAGTTAGTGGGAAGCGTCGGAATGACTTGATGCTCGCAGTATCGAAGCGCCAATCCATGCAGTCAAATACAAGTTTTTGCCATATTCATTCCATATTGATATGAACATACGCAACCCGAGTCTTCCGTCCGGTGATGCACACATGCTCGATGTCCTTGCCGCATCGCTGCGGCGGTATACATATCAATCGTGAATGGACAACCAGTGAACTTGTATTGGACTGCATGGGTCCGCATGCCGATACTCGTAGCAGACGGTTCTGCGTCGCGATAGGTTCAGCAACAAATAACATCGTCGGCTCGGGCAGCCGTCGGAAAGGATGACAGGCATGGCAAAGGATATTTACGTCGTCGAACCGCCCGAGGCAGGGGCGCCTGGCGGTCACTACAGCCACGGCGTGGGCTACGGCGACCTGCTCTTCGTTTCCGGCCAACTTGGGATCCGGCAAGACGGTTCCCACACCGCGGACTGCGAATTCGAAGTGCAGGCGCGGCAGGCGCTGCAGAACGTGCTCGCCGTGCTCGAAGCCGCTGGCTCGGGTCCGCAGGACGTTCTGAAGGTGACTGCCTATATTGTGGACGTAGGCAACTGGCCGGGCCTGAACAAGGTCTACGCCGAAGTCATGGGACAGGCCCGGCCGGCGCGCGCCGTGGTTCCGGTGCCAGCGCTGCACTACGGCTATCTCATCGAAATTGACGCCGTCGCCGTGCGACGCAAGAAAGAAACCGCATGAACCTCGCCTCGACCTCAATCACACCCGATCCCGCGGGCACCGCAGTTAATGCCGTCTGCCTGCGCCCGTTCGAGCCAGGCGACCTGCCGGCGGCGCACGCAATGTCCAGCGCCTTGAAGTGGCCCCATCGGATCGAAGACTGGCAGTTCGCGCTGTCGCTCGGGCAAGGCGTGGTCGCCGAACGCAACGGAAAAGTATTGGGCACCGCACTGTCGTGGCAATTTGGGGCGAACTACGCCACCATCGGTCTGGTGATCGTCGCGCCCGAGCTGCAGGGTCAGCGCATCGGCAACCGCATGATGTCGGCGTTGCTCGATCGCCTGGAAGCGCGAAATGTGCTGCTGCACGCGACGGTGGCGGGGCGCGGCCTGTATGAGCGCCTGGGATTCGTCACCACGGGCGAGATCGTGCAGCACCAGGGCATGCTCGGGACCCTGCCGACGGTGGCGGGGCGCGAGGGCGACCGTCTGCGGCCGCTAAGAGATGCTGACGTCGAATCTCTGATCGCGATAGACGCCCGCGGGGCGGGCATGCCCCGTGCCGAGCTGCTTCGCCGGTTGTTCGCCCAGGGGAAGACGGTCGTCCTTGAGCGTGGCGGCCGGGTCGCCGGCTTCGCCGTTCTTCGCCGCTACGGCCACGGCCATGTGGTCGGTCCGGTGGCGGCGCCCGATGTCGATGCGGCCCGCCTGCTGATCGCCGATTTCTGTCGTCACACCGAAGGGTTCCTGCGCGTCGACGTGGACGCAACGAGCGGCTTGCCATCTTGGCTGGAGAGCCTGGGGCTGCTGCGCACCGGCGACGTGTCCGTGATGGTCCTGGGCCGGATGCCGGAGCGCGGGCCAGCCTATGGCGGCTGGGCGCTGGTTACCCAGGCGATCGGCTGACTTTCTTGCGCTCGGCGGGCTATGAGACGCGCACCACCATGCGCATGGCCTCGAGGAAGTCGGCGACGAGCGCTTGTGCCGGCTGTTGACGCGCACGCACCAGGTGGTACTTGAAGTAGATCTCTGGCTCGAAGGCCAGAGAATGCACGCCCGAGAGCCCGAGCTCGCTGAGCACCAGAGGTTCCACGATGCTGACGCCCAGGCCCCTCGCCACCATCGCGCAGACCGTGGTGGCCAGCGAAGTCTCGATTTCCAGCCTGCGCACCTCAGGATCGAAGACACGGTCAATGGCCGCCCGCGCTATGTCCGGAGGCGCTAGCGATATAAAGGACTCACCTGCCAGGTCCGAAGGAACGACCTTACGCTTGCGCCCCAGCCGGTGCCCCCGGGGTACGATGCAGACGGCGCGGTCAGAATACACGAGCTCGCTGTCGACTTCCTGGGGAAGGGCAACATAAGAGGCCAAGCCGAGCTCGCAGTAGCCCGATGAAACCCACTTGCAGATGGTCGCGGAATCGGTCGTGTGGACAACCACCGTCACGCGCGGCCGGAGTCCGCGAAAGATCTGCAGGATGCGCGGCACTAGGCTGATGCCGATCGCGGGCGACACGGCAATGCGCAAGCCTTCGACGCCGAGCGTGCGGATGCGGTCCGCCGCCTCGCGGACGGTCTGCAGTCCCACATAGGTGCGGTCGACCTCCTTCAGCAACGCGTAGGCTTCAGGCGTAGGAACCACGCGCAGCCCGACACGTGCGAACAGCTGCAGCTGCGTCTCGCGCTGCAGCAGCGCAATGGCGCGGCTCACGTTCGGCTGCGACGTGTGCAGCTGCGCCGCGGCAAGCGTCATGGAGCCTGTGTGCATCACGGCGCGGAAGCATTCAATCTGGCGAAAGTTCATATCGCCAATGTATCAAACTACCGAAACCTGGGTTTTGCCGCATGGATCGGCGTTCCGATGCCACCGACCCCCCCGCTCTGGCGCGAACTAAGCCGTCGATCGGGATGGCTCGGTGTGAGCAACGCCATTTCCCGCAGTTGGGCAGACAGGTGGCGCTGCCGTGGTGGCCAGCATCACCTCACAGATCTGGCCGCCCAAGGCCACCACACTGTGCTCGACGCCATGCGGTACAACGATGAACTCGCCCGGTTCAATCGTTTCTTCACGATCACGAAACTTCATGAGAAGGCGCCCTCGATGAACAAAGAACAGTTCATCGTCGTGTTGTCGAAATGACCAGCTGGACGCCCCCTCGAACACGGCGACTTTAACTTGCAAGTTGTTGACCTGCGCCTCCACCTGGGACGCGCCAGGTGCACGCAGCCCGGCAAACGCGGTTGACAGGTTCCTTTTGCGAATGGACGAGAGGTGTTTATTCAGGGCCGCGAGGTCACGGATGATGGCGCCGAGCTGGCTGGGCACGTCACTGCCATCGGCCGGGTATTTGCCATCCAGAGCCGCCGTCCCAATTGTGAAACCAGCCGCGCCGGCAGCCTGGACGACTGCAATCCGTTCCGGGGTGTCGATCGAGCCAGCGATATAGACAGGCTTCGTGACTGCGGCGCAGACGGCCTTCATCAACGCGGGCACGTTCTGCGCCGATCGGTATGCCAACAAGTCCAGGCCATGCACGCCATCGCGCCCTGCGATCGCCTTGGCGCTTTCGACAATTTCCTCGATGCTGCCTTCGAGCACACTCGGGTGACCGGTGATCCGGCCTGGAAACGGGAAATATCGGATGCCAGTGCCCTTGATGACCGGCAGCACGTCATCGACGCGCGTGCCGCCAAGAAGTACGTCAACGCCGATGTCGGCAGCGGCCTTTGCCGAAACGATTTCACTTTCGCGGTCGAGCGACACGACTTCCAGATAGGACGTTGCACCGCCGGCCTTGATGGCCGCATTGAGTCCCTTGAGCTGCTCGACCGGCAAGCCAATGTCCTTGAACCCAATGTGCCGTATGCCGAGGCTGAGCGCAGTCTGGAGTTGCTGCGACGCGTCCGGAACCGTGCGGTCGTTGCGAGTAAGCATGAAGATGAAACGTAAACCCATGATGGTGACTCCTTTTTGAATTAGTTCGGCTTGGTTTGCGCGGCGACGAGGCGCTTGGCGTAGGCAAGCGCCGTTTCCAGGCTTGCGTGGTCTGCAACACCGTTGCCCGCGATGTCGAACGCCGTGCCGTGATCCGGGCTGGTACGGACGAAAGGCAGGCCCAGCGTGATGTTCACGCCTTTTTCCAGTCCGAGGTACTTCACGGGGATCAGCCCCTGGTCGTGGTACTGGGCCACGACAACGTCGAATCGGCCCTGGCGCGCCTGCATGAAGACCGTATCGCCCGGATACGGGCCGCTGGCATCGATGCCCTCTGCTCGGGCCGCGTCGATTGCGGGCCGGATGATCCTGATCTCCTCGTCCCCGAAGAGGCCCCCTTCCCCCGCGTGCGGGTTAAGACCCGCCACCGCGACACGCGGGGCCTCGAAGCCGAGCGCCTTTCCACCCTCGTGGGCAAGCCTGATGGCGGACATCTGGGCGTCGAAATCGCCTTGTTCGATCGCTTTGCGCAGCGACGTGTGGATCGTGACGAGTACCGTGCGGATGTCGTCGTTCGCAAGCATCATCGCCACGCGCTCGGCGCCGCCGTATTCGGCCAGGATTTCCGTATGGCCGGGGTAGCGGATGCCCGCGCTGGCCATTGCCTCTTTGTTGATCGGCGCCGTGACGATGCCGCTCACTGCTCCGGACTTGGCTGCCGCGATCGCTGCAACGATGGCATCGAAGGCCGCCTGACCGGAGATCGCGCTGATCTGCCCGATGGGCGGAAGCTCAGTAATGCGGGTGGTTTCGATGACTTCAATGGTCCGCGGCTGGAACTGAGCCGCATCGGGTGCATGGATCCGCCGCACCTCAATGTCCAACCCAAGCCGGCGCACGATGTCCTGCATGACGCCATCGCTGCCGAACACGACGACGCGTTCGCCGCCCTTCGCAAGTACCTTCGCCACGATCTCCGGCCCAATGCCGGATGCATCACCCATGGTTAGGGCAAGCGGGGGGGAAATGTTCTTCACAGTGAATCCGTTCCTAAAATTTGAGTTGTTCCGCGTATGCGCGCGACAGCGCGCTCCAGAGCGTCGTCGCTGCCAAAGCCACCGGCCTTCATGGCGAGCAGGAGCGAGCGGCCATCGCCAAGCCTGGCGCGAGCCAGTGGGAATCCGGGATCGAGTTCTTGCAGAATTTCGAACTCGTGGACGTTGAGAAGGTCCAGGATGGCTTCCATCGTGTCGCCACCGGTCGCGATCAACGCGCCGAAGCCTGGGTCTTGAAGCTGTCGCGCTGCGTCTTGTGCAATGCGGCGCAGCACCGCGGCCGGGTCCCGCTCGCGCGCCCTGGGTCCGCGCAGCAGCATGAGGCCACTGGCCTCCCGAAGTTGATCGGCCTGTATGTGACTGCGCAGATTCGCGCTCCCAATTGCGACCAAAACGGCGTTGTTGATGCCCTCAATCAATGACGGTAGGGTCTTCGCAGGCACAAAACGCTGCGACAGGGCTGCAGCCATCCCAGGAGAGCCAACCCACAGGACCGACTCTGGATCCTCGATGGAAGCAATGCGCGAGTCGAGTTCTTCCTGCGTTACTGCATCGAGCAGCGTGACATTCTTGATGCATTTCGGGACCAGATCGACCAGCGCGGAATAACGCGCTGGGTGCACGGGGTCATGGCCATACGCACTCTCCGAAACTGGGATGCCATCAACGAGCTGAATGCCCCGCACCGTCGTACGCCCGCCTTGGGGGAACGCCGGTGCAAACACCAGTGACTTGCGGCCGCTCGCCGCAAAGCATGCTTCAAGCTCCTCCGCGATGTGGCCGCGCAGCGTGGAGTCCACCGTTTTGTAGAGCACTGCACGGCTGGCAAGCCGGTCGGTCAATCGAGCGACACTTTCGAATGCTTGCGACGAAGTCGCAGACCGCGAACCGCTGTCGACTGCGACCACCGCTGCCGCTGCCGCTTGGCGCGGAATCTGGCCTCTTCCGATCCACGCAGTCAGGCCGCGGGCGACGAAAGGTGCTGCGCCATCTGCCGCGCTGGTCAGGTCATCGGCGAGGACCGCTATGCTGGGCTGAAGATTGGTGTGCATGCATCAATTATCAAAACCTCGACGGACTATGAAAAGCGATAGTTTCTGAGAGATACCGGTGATATATTGTCACCGATGAATCGCTCAGACATTCCTTCACTCGACGACCTGAGAGCATTCGAGGCCACAGCGCGGCTGGGCTCGGTCCGGCTTGCAGCAGACTCGCTTGCGCTGACGCACGGCGCCGTCAGCCGCCGGATAACCAAACTCGCCAATGACATCGGGGTCAAGTTGTTTGAAAAGAATGGGCGAGGCCTGCGGCTCACACCGGCCGGCGAGACACTCAACCTCACCCTCAGCAGGTTTTTCGGCGAGTTGGCCGCCACAGTGCAAAGCCTGCGCGCTACCAGAGCTGGGAAGACTGCCTTGGTGCTCTCCTGCGAGCCTTCGGTTGCCATGCGTTGGCTCATTCCACGGCTGGGGGGGGTCCAAGTGGCGCATCCGAACATTGCCCTCCATCTCTCCGTCGGTGGAGGGCTTGTGGACTTTCGCAAGAATCACGTCGATCTCGCCATTCGACGGCTGGACTTCGCTGTGCCGGAGGCGTGGAACGTCCGGACCCTTTTCGCCGAAAGGGTTGGTCCTGTCATGAGACCGGAATTGGTGCCAAATTTTGAACACGGCGACTATCTCGCTCTCGGTTCGAAGACTCGACCGGACGCGTGGGCGAAATGGTTGAAGACCCATCCGTCGGCGCTTCGACCCACGGAGATCCGCTACTACGACCATCACTCCCTGATTGTCGAAGCTGCGGCTGCGGGGCTGGGTGTAGCCCTGAGTCCACTCGTACTCGCCGTTGACGATGTGGAACGAGGAAGCCTGGCAGCACCTGCTGGCTTTGACCCTGACGGCAGTCAGTACGGGTTGATCTGGTTGGGGTCGAGCGAACTGCAAGGTGTGGAGCTTGAACTCGCAGAGTGGCTTCAGGCGCAGTTCAGCCGCCTACGCCCGAACCTCATTTGAAAAGATCGCACCCCGGCTAAAATCGTGATGTCACGTGTTCAGGAAGCTGCCACGAAGCAGTTGAGCCGCAGCGCCTTAATCACGAAAATTCGGACCGCCCCGCGCTCGCAGACTCATCGCCCCTCCGCTGCAGAAGTGCCGCTGGCGTCAGAATTTGAATACCCTGCCAGGGATGCAACACCAACAGATCGTCATCACTAGTGCAGTGCACCACTCTGTTCTGTACTTATCCCGCGGCGGCAGTCAAGGCCGCCTTTGCCCGAGTAACTTTGGCCAGAATGTCGTTGGCACTGGCTGTCCAGATGAAGGGCTTGGGATCGATGTTGTGATGGGCGACATACAAATCGATGGCCATCTCCAATTCCGCCACGCTGGTGAAACTGTCGCGCCGGATGCGCTTGTCGGTGATGTCGCGAAAGAAGCGCTCGACCATGTTCAGCCACGACGCGCTGGTGGGTGTGAAGTGCATGACGAAGCGCGGGTGCCGCGCCAGCCACTTCTGCACCTCGGGGTGGCTGTGCGTGGCGTAGTTGTCCACGATCAGATGCAGGCTCAGATGCTTGGGCGTGCGCCGCTCGATGAGCCGCAGGAACTTCAGCCATTCGCTGTGCCGGTGCCGTGGCTGGCACATCGAGATCACGCTGGCGTCCAGCGTGTTGAGGGCGGCAAACAACGTGGTCGTGCCGTGGCGCTTGTAGTCGTGGGTGACGGTGCCGGCGCGACCACGCTTCATCGGCAGGCCCGGCTGCGTGCGGTTCGGCGCCTGGATCTGGCTTTTCTCGTCGCAACTGAGCACCAGAGCGTGCTCAGGCGGATTCATGTACAGGCCCACCACGTCCAGCAACTTGTCCTCGAAGCGCGGGTCGCGCGAAAGCTTGAAGGTCCGGCTCAAGTGCGGCTTCAAGCCGTTGCTGTGCCAAACGCGGCGGATGGTCGTCGCACCAACGCCCAAGTGTTCGGCCAGCGTTCGGGTACTCCAGTGCGTGGCGTTGATCGGCTTGTCATGCAGCGTGGCCTGCACGATTCGCGACTCGATCTGGGCAGTAATCGTGGTGGGCCGGCCACTGCGCGGTGCGTCCTTGCGCAACGCATCTATGCCGCCAGCCAGGAAGCGCTGGCGCCACAGCGCAACTTGGCGCCGATCCAGGCCAGCCTCAACGGCAATATCTTTGTTCGGCCGGCCCTCGGCGGCCAGCAGCACCACGAGCGCTCGCTGCTGCAGCCGGGCCTCAACCGTTCGGCGTTTGGCGAGCACACGCAACTCGTGCTCGGTGTGCTCATCCAGTTCAATCCTCTCGGCAACCCTCATCGTTCCAGCCTCCTGGAACGTCTGAGTGTGCTGGCATCATTAAGTTCTATAACTTCACGCGCACTGCATTACTGTATCAAGTTCAACCCTCAAATGCCAGCATTTAGCCGGGCGGCCTCAAATGTGAAGACTAATGCCCATCATTTGCGGGACAGGACAGGACGGAATGGGTCCGGGATGACGCCTATAGACACGCCGATCCTGCGGACAGGACGCTCTCTTCCCAACGCATGATCTGCTCAGCGGGCGCCGCACAACGCAATTCGCTGTCGCGGGGCACGCCGTTTACAGTGCCAAAACTGCAGGCCCCTCTCTTAAACTGAAGCCCATGATGACCACGATCAGCCAGGGCGGCGACGCGCGCTCACTTGCAGCGGTGCTGGCCCATATCGCCGCCAACCTCGACGAACCGCTGCCGCTCGACGACCTCGCCGCGATCAGCGGCCTGAGCGTGTGGCGCTTCGCGACTGTGTTCCGCGAGCGCATCGGCATGGCGCCGCACCGTTACGTGAGCCTGCAGCGCGTGCGCTATGCGCAAGCCTTGCTGCGCGAGGGCGCGGCGCTGGCCAGTGCCGCAAGCGAGTCCGGCTTTTGCGACCAGAGCCACCTGTCGCGCCGCTTCAAGCGGCTGTGCGGCATAACGCCGGGGCAGTACCAGGCCCGGTCGGCCGCTTCATCAACCCCCCACCTTTGACGGAACCACCATGCCCTCGCAGAACTTCAAAGTCCACAACTTCGACGTCGTCAGCACGCGGATCGACTTCGAGGGCGGGATGCTCGCCTACCTGCACCGTTCCGTGCCTGGCACGAGCTTGGCCGACGAAGCGCTGTGCGAGAAGCCCGACCCGCAGTTGTTCGCGTTCGCACGCGGCCCCCTAAGCAGCCGCGTCTACATGCGCGGCGACAACGTGCACGTCGCGCAAAGTCAGTGCCACGACATCGACGTCGCGGTCGACGCGAGCCGCTGATGGACGCGCCACTCCTGGACGAGATCGCCGACCTGCTGCCAGCGCTGACCGCACTACGCCAAGACCTGCATGCGCACCCGGAACTCGCGTTCACCGAGCATCGCACCGCCAGCCTCGTGGCGACCGCACTGCGTGAGCTCGACCTTGAGGTCCATGAAGGGATCGGCGGGACCGGCGTCGTCGGCGTGCTGCGCGTCGGCTCCGGCTCACGCAGCATCGGCCTGCGTGCCGACATGGACGCATTGCCGCTCACCGAGCGCAGTGACGCGAGCCACCGCAGCACCGTGCCGGGCGTGCACCACGGCTGCGGCCACGACGGCCACATCAGCATGCTGCTGGGTGCGGCGCGCCACCTGGTGCGTACGCGGCGCTTCGACGGCACGGTGGTCTTCATCTTCCAGCCCGCCGAGGAAGGCCGCGGCGGCGCCCACGCGATGATCGCGGACGGTCTATTCGATCGCTTTCCGTGCGACGCCGTCTACGCGTTGCACAACTGGCCGGACCTGCCACTGGGCAGTGCACAGACGCGGCCCGGTCCGATCATGGCGGCGGCCGACCGCTTCGACATCACGTTGCGCGGCCGCGGCGGCCATGCGGCGCAGCCGCATCGCACTCCCGACGCGATCCTGGCCGCGAGCCAGCTCGTAGCGCAACTCAACACCATCGTCGCGCGCCGCATCGACCCGGGCGAATCGGCGGTGCTATCGGTCACGCGCATCGAAGGCGGTCATTCGCACAACGTGCTGCCGGCCGAGGTTCAGGTCACCGGCACGGTCCGCAGTTTCGATGCGGCGTCGCAGGACCTCATCGAGGCCGCGCTGCGCGCCACAGCACAGGGCGTGGCGCTTGCCGGTGGCATCGAGGTCGATGTGCGGTACACACGCTACTACCCGGCCACCGTCAACAGTGCGCCCGAGGCCGAGTTGGCCCTGGCCGCGGCGGCGGATGCAGGGCTCTCGACCAGCGTGGCGGCGCTCCCCGCTTTCACCTCGGAGGATTTCGCGTTCATGCTGCGCGCCCGGCCGGGCGCCTACCTGTGGCTGGGCCAGGCGCGCGGGCGAGCGGACGTCGACCGGCCGCTGCACCACCCTGGCTACGATTTCAACGACGATGCGTTGCCGTTGGGCATTCAGTGGTTTGCCGCCGTGGTTGCCCGCGAACTTGCTCAGGGGAGTCCAGCCCGAGCACTTGGCAGGTGTGGCTAGCATGCTGCCGACTATCAAGCGGCTGCTTGCCACCGGATGTCCGCAGTGGCCGGATACAGACCGAGGCCAGATGGACCTCGCACGCATTTCTTCCGATTTCACCGGCGCCCAGCCATCAATGCCTGCATTAACCATAACTTTCCAGATCGTTAACCACTTCGACAACGTTGCTCCCCATACTTTCCGCCAGGAAGTCAGCTCAAAAAGCTTCTGCGCCGCACCAAAGGATCGACACCCATGAACTCCTCCATCATCGAGCGCCTCACAAGCGCCGGCCATCTGGATCGCATATTCATCGACGGCGAGTGGGTGTTGCCTGCGGGGCAAGCCCGAACCTCCGTCATCGACCCGTCGACTGAGGAACCTGTTGCGGAGGTTGCGCTGGGAAGCGCGCAAGACGTGACCGCGGCTGTGGCCGCAGCCCGGCGCGCCTTCGTGACCTGGTCCGTGAGCTCTCCTCAAAGCAGGGCCTCGCTTCTCGATCGCGTGCACAGCCTGATACTCGAGCGGGCGGAGTTGTTTGCCCAGGCCATCTCGCTGGAGATGGGCGCGGCAATCGGCATGGCGCGCAGCGCTCAAGTGCCCATTGCGGCGGAGCACATCCGCGTGGCCCGGGACATTGCGGGCAGCTATCCCTTCCTCACCCATCGGGGCAACACGGCCATCATGCGAGAAGCCATCGGGGTGTGCTGCCTGATCACACCGTGGAACTGGCCGCTCTACCAGATCACCGCCAAGGTCGGTCCCGCCTTGGCGGCGGGATGCACCATCGTTCTGAAGCCCAGCGAGCTGTCGCCCCTGAGCGCTTTGCTCTTCGCAGAGCTGATGCGCGACGCAGGCGTGCCCACGGGTGTGTTCAACCTCGTGAACGGCGACGGACCGGAAGTCGGCGCCGCAATGGCGATGCACCCCGATGTGGACATGATCTCCATCACGGGCTCGACCCGGGCGGGGATTCTCGTCGCGCAGGCCGCGGCCGTCACGGTCAAGCGCGTGGCCCAGGAACTCGGTGGCAAATCACCCAATGTCATCCTGCCGGATGCGGATCTCGCACGTGCCGTACCGGCGGGAGTGGCGGCCGCCTTCCGCAACGTCGGACAGTCGTGCAGCGCACCGACCCGCATGATCGTGCCGCGCGAGCGCCTCGCGGACATCGAGCGGATCGCATGCGATGCTGTATCGGGCATCGTGGTGGACGATCCGCGGTCGCCGCAGACTACGCATGGCCCCGTGGCGAACCGCGCGCAGTTCAACCGGGTACAAGAAATGATCGGCGCCGGTATCGCCGAAGGTGCGCGGCTGGTCTGCGGCGGCCTCGGGCGGCCGCAGGGCCTCGAGCGCGGCCTTTTCGTTCGCCCCACGATCTTTTCCGACGTGCATCCGCAGATGCGCATCGCTCAGGAAGAGATCTTCGGGCCGGTGCTTGCTGTCATTCCCTACGACAGCGTGGATGAGGCGGTTGAGATCGCCAACGGGACGGTCTACGGCCTGGGCGCCCATGTCCAGAGTCAGGACCTCGGCGCAGCACGCGCGGTCGCCGCGCGGATCCGGTCCGGCCAGGTGCATATCAACAACCCGGCATGGGATCCCCATGCCCCGTTCGGTGGCTACAAACGCTCCGGCAATGGCCGGGAATATGGGGTGGAAGGCGTCCAGGAGTACCTGGAAACCAAAGCCATCTTGGGATACATGGAGGAGAAACAAGCATGACGACGACCCTGATGCTGCACCACGCCGACGGTACACCGCTTTCGACCCCCTTCCGGAGGGCGGCCTTCGGCAAGGACGATCCCTTCGCGCGAGAACGCGAAATCGCCTGGGAAGGACCGGATTCGATGATCGCCGCTCGGGTCGACTTCAGCGGTGAACTCGATGTCGCGAGCTTTCCTCACATCGAGACCCTCGTCGTCGTGGAGGGAGAGTTGAGCCTCACGGTGCCGGGCGCAGCCCCGCTGGTGATCGGCCCCCAGGCGGGCGTCGTCATCGGACGCGGCACGGCGGTTCGCATCCAGGCCCGATCGCGCATCCGATTCGTTTCCTGCGCGGCCGCATGCAATGGACCGACGAGTCCCGGCATCACCCCGCTGCGCGCCGACGCCGACTTCAAGCCGTCCGCAGCGCCACCGGCAGAGGCGCTGCTGGGCCCGGCGCCGCAATGCCGCAGTGACAATGTCTTCACCGACGAGCAGACGCAGTACCGCGCCGGCACCTGGGACTCGACACCCTATCACCGGGTCGTTCGCCCGCATCGTCTCAACGAGTTCATGCACCTGCTGGCCGGCAGTGTGCAGTTCGCCAGCCCGGATGGCAGCATGCTGTCGGCAAGCGCCGGCGATGCGCTCTTCGTGCCCCAGGGCGCGCCGATCGGCTGGGAAAGCAGCGATCGCGTTGCGAAGTTCTACGTTGTGCAAAACGTCGCCTGAATCGACGCCGAGATCCATCATGTCCCAGCCCTTGCGTCTCATCGAAACTTCGCCCAACCCACCCGCCAGCGCCGACGTCGTCGTGATCGGCGGCGGGATCATTGGTGTCTTCACCGCCTACTACCTGGCCCGGCGCGGGCTGTCGGTCGCCGTGGTCGAAAAGGGCCGGATCGGCGCCGAACAATCGAGCCGCAACTGGGGCTGGTGCCGGCAGCAGAATCGCGACGCGCGTGAACTGCCCATGTCCACCCGGAGCCTGGAGCTGTGGGATCAGTTTGCCGCCGACAGCGGCGAAGACACGGGCTTCGAGCGCTGCGGCTTGCTGTACCTCAGCAACGACGAAGCCCAGATTGCCGGCTGGGCCAAGTGGCGCGAGTTCGCGACGACGGTTGGCGTGACTACGCACATGCTGAGCGGCCGCGAGGCCTCGGAGCGCGGCCAGGCGACCGGCCGCGCGTGGAAAGGCGGTGTCTTCTCACCCAGCGACGGCACGGGCGATCCGGCCAAGGCAGCGCCCGCCGTTGCAGCCGCGCTCATGAAACTCGGCGGCACGGTGCACCAGAACTGCGCCGCGCGTGGCATCGAGATGGCGGGCGGCCGGCTCAGCGGCGTGGTGACCGAAGCGGGGACCATCAAGACCCGCACCGCCGTGCTCGCAGGCGGTGCGTGGGCGTCCTCGTTTTGCAACCAGCTCGGCGTGCAGTTTCCGCTCGCCACGATTCGCCAATCGATCGTGCGACTGGCGCCGGTGGATCAGAGCCTGCCGGCCGCCTTGACCAGCCCGCGCGTCGCCATCACGCGCCGCCCGGACGGCCACTACGTCCTGGCCATCAGCGGGCGAGGGCGCGCCGACCCCACGGCACAGCTGGTGCGCTTCGCGCCGCAGTTCATCCCGATGTTTGCCAAGCGCTGGCGCAACGTGTTTCCCGGCGGCCTGGAAGGCATCCGCTGGGGTCACGAAACCCGTGCTCGATGGAAGCTGGACGCTCCCACACCGATGGAACGGGCGCGCATCCTCGACCCGAAGCCCGACCCTGCGGGTGTCCGCGAAATCCACCGCCGTGCCGTCGACTTGTTGCCCGCGCTGCGCGAAGCCCGCATCGCCAATACCTGGGCAGGCTACATCGACAGCACGCCCGATGGCGTGCCGGGCATCGGAGAGCTGCCGCAGGTGCCTGGCCTCATCCTGGCCGCGGGCTTCTCCGGCCACGGCTTCGGCATCGGCCCCGGCGCAGGCCACCTGATCGCCGACCTGGTGTCCGGGGCAAAGCCGATCTTCGATCCTGCGCCTTTCAACCCCGCACGGTTCAGCGGCTCGGCGTGGGGCAAGGTTGCTGACTTCTAGGTTTGCCGGCACGCCGATGGTCTACCCCGAGCCCTTGATTCATGGAGAAATCACACCGATGCAGACACTGTTGCTGAATAAAGAGGATGTAGGAAGTCTGATTTCCATGAAGGAAGTCATCGGGACGGTGGAGGAGGCGTACAAGGCCTTCAACAGCGGCCAGGTGATTCAACCGGCCTATACATGCATCCACCTTCCGCCACCCCGGGGCGAAATCGACTTCAAATTGGGGTACTGCGAGGCCAACGAGGTCATCTCGATGAAGGCCTCATCCGGGGGATTCCCGAACAATCCCACCGAGCACGGCGTGCCCAGCGGCATGGGAACCATCCTCCTGTTCGACGCCAGAACCTGTGCGCTCATTTGCGTGATGGATGGCAGCCTCATCACCGGCTTGAGAACCGGCGCCGCCGGAGCCGTTTCGGTGAAGGCGCTGGCGCGCAAGAACGCGAAGACCATCACCTCCATCGGAACTGGCAATCAGGCCCGGATGCAGATCCGCGAGATCCGGGAGGTGATGACGATCGAAGCCATCCATGCCTGGAGCCACCACCCCCAGATACTCGCCCAGAACAAGGCCGACATCGAGCGCGAGTCGGCATCTCGGTGGTGATGACCCGCTCCAAACAAGACGCTGTGGAACAGGCGAACATCCTCGTCACCACCACCCGCGGCAAAGGCTCGCTGGTGGAAGCTGACTGGGTTCGGCCCGGCACGCACATCGTCGCCATCGGCACGCGAATGGCGGTAGGCGGCGCGGAAGTACTCGTCCGTTTCGCCAGCCTTAGGCACGGCTGAGCGCAGGCAGGCGAGCATGTCGCCCTCGAAATCGATCAGCGTGCCAACGATGAAGTCCTTGAAATCCAGCACGGACATCCAAAAGCTCCGGAAATAACACATGAGGGTGAACTTGAGCATAAGTGCGCCCCCTCGCAGGTCGGTACCGAATTGGGCCTATGCTGCGGCACGGCGTTTCGTTATTGGCGCGTTACCGACATCTTCTTTGGCAGCGCAACGGTCCCATGCCTTGTCTATGCCCGTCTCATCGATGATGG
This sequence comes from Polaromonas sp. C04, assembly GCF_002002705.1. Classification (GTDB taxonomy): domain Bacteria; phylum Pseudomonadota; class Gammaproteobacteria; order Burkholderiales; family Burkholderiaceae_C; genus Rhodoferax_A. The sequence goes on from NZ_MUNS01000031.1 coordinate 206,147, forward strand.
ACACTCGTTTCACGTTGCAGAGCAACTCATAGGAGATCGTGCCTGCACAACGGGCCACTTCATTGACGGGCACGTGCCGGCCCCACAGTTCGACGCGGCTTCCGATCCCGGATCCAGGATGGCGGCTCAGATCAATGGTAAGCATGTCCATCGAGGCGCGGCCGACCACGCGGGTGATCGTGCCGTCGACTGCTACGGGCGTACCAGTAGTCGCAAGGCGTGGATAGCCATCGGCATAGCCGATGGCTATCAGCCCGATCCTAGTCGGTTCCGTCGCGACGAAGCCTCCGCCGTATCCCAGGGCGTCGCCCGATTGGAGCGTGCGAACTGCGAAGACTTCGCTCTCGAGAGTCATCACGGGGCGCAATTGCTCATCGCCACCCTCCCCTGCCCCTCGCTGCGGCACGGGATCTGCACCGTACAACAGGATGCCAGGCCGGGACCAGTCGCGCCGGGCCGAGGGCCATTGGAGGATGCCGGCCGAATTGCTCAGACTGCGATCCCCTAGCAACGCTGCCGTTGCGGCATTGAACGCCGCCACTTGCCGGGATGTCGCATCGCTGCCTGGCTCGTCGGCCCTGGCGAAATGCGTCATGAGCGTGATGTTCGACACCTTGCCGGTCGCTTGCAGTCGAGCATAGGCGCTCGGCATGTCGGCGAGTGCAAACCCCGCCCTACCCATGCCAGAGTCGGCTTTCAGCCAGACCTCCAGATGGTCGAAAACGCGGTCGTTCTCGATCATGCGAAGCTGGGCTTCTTGGTGCACGACGATCCATAGATTCAGAGTTCGTGCTGCCTTCAGTTCGGCGGCGTCGAACAACCCCTCGAGTACCAGAATGGGACCTTCAATCCCCCCCGCCCGCAATGCCACCGCTTCCTCAAGAAAAGCCACGGCGAAACCGTCGGCGTGGTCCTGAAGCGCCTCGGCGCAGCGCACGGCGCCATGGCCGTAAGCATTGGCCTTGATCACGGCAAGTGCGCGTCCGCCGTGCATCCGTCGTGCCAATGAATAGTTGTGACGCAGCGCGTCCAGGTCGACGCGGGCGCGCGATGGTCGTGTCATTTGATTGCGCCGGCGGGCCGTGTCAAGCGACCACGCGCGGCGCTCGCCGTGTAGCGATCGATGCCTAGCCCGATGGCGCTGATTTCCGTGCGCTGGCCCAACACCATGTCCGAAATCAGCGTGGCCGAGCCACAGGCCATGGTCCAACCAAGCGTGCCGTGTCCAGTATTCAGGTAGAGGTTCGGGTACTTCGTCGCCCCGATCACCGGCGTACTGTCCGGTGTCATCGGTCGAAGACCTGTCCAGAAAGTGGCGCGGGCCAAATCACCGCCTGGGAACAGATCGTTGACGACCAGTTCAAGCGTTGCGCGACGGCGCGGGTCGAGCCGCAGATCGAAGCCGCCGAGTTCCGCCATGCCGCCGACCCGGATGCGATCATCCAAGCGTGTAACCGCGATCTTGTAGGTCTCGTCGAGCACCGTCGACTTAGGCGCGAAGGCCGGGTCGACCACCGGCACAGTGAGCGAGTAGCCCTTCACCGGGTAAACCGGCAGGTCCAGGCCGAGAGGATGCAGGAAGCTGCGCGAGTAGCTGCCGAAGGCGAGCACGAAGCGATCGGCCTTCAACAGCTCGCCACCGGCCCGGACACCGATGACCCGCCCGCCTTCTGTCACGAGACCATCCACCGCCTGATCGAACCGAAAATCGACTCCGAGCGCACGCGCGCGCGTGCACAGCGCGTTGGTGAAACGGTGGCAATCACCGGTTTCGTCTTTGGGCAGGCGCAGCCCGCCGGCGAGTCTTTCACGCGCTTGGGCCAGACTGGGCTCGATCAAGGCGAGCTGGTCCGCGTTGAGAAGTTCGTACGCTACGTTGCATTCCTCCAGCACGGCGATATCGCGCTGGACCGCGTCGAGCTGCGCCTGGGTGCGGAACAGCTGCAGCGTTCCTCCGGTGCGCTGCTCGTACTCGATACCCGTCTCTGCGCGCAGCTGCTGCAGGCACGCGCGGCTGTATTCGGCGACACGCATCATGCGTTCCTTGTTGACCGCGTACCGTTCGGGCGAGCAATTGCGCAGCATCTTGGCCATCCACTGCAGCTGAAACAGGCTGCCATCGAGCCGGATCGCCAACGGTGAGTGCTTCTGAAACATCCACTTGATTGCCTTCAGCGGAATGCCCGGCGCGGCCCACGGCGTGGAGTAGCCCGGTGACACCTGACCCGCATTGGCGAAGCTGGTCTCGAGCGCCGGCCCGGGTTGGCGGTCCAGCAGCGTGACCTTGGCGCCTGACTTGGCGAGGTAGTACGCGGTGCTCGTTCCGATGACGCCGCCGCCCAGGACAATGACTTTCATGGTAAATCGAGTAGTGGTCAAGTGATTCATCAAATATATTCGCACTGCATCAGAAAATTTGATTGATCTTCAGGCCAATTGCAGTGAATATCACTACCACGTTCTCCCAAACGCACTCGCGTGAAGTGAAACGCCCGAACTCGACCGGACCAACCGCAAAATCCTGGACATCCTTCAGCGAAACATCCTCGTCGCGACGACCGAACTCGCCCAGCAGATCGAACTGTCCACCTCACCCCGCTCGGAGCGGGTCAAGCGCGTGGAGCGCGAGGGCGTGATCAGGGGATACCACGCACGAGTAGCACCCACGGCGCAGGGCAAGAACCTTCTGGTGTTCGTCGAGATCACGTTGGCCGCCAAATCCGGCGAGGTGTTCGACAAGGTGGGCAAGGAACTGCTGCATGTTCCCGACGTGCAGGAGTGCCACCTCGTCTCGGGCACCTTCGACTGTCTTGTGAAGGCACGACTGGGCGGCATAGACGAATACCGCAGCCTGCAGGGGGACATCCAAGAAGCTGCCGGTCACCGCGCAGTCCAACAGCTATGTGGTGATGGAAGACCTCAAGGAGTCGCTCTTGTTGCGCACCGACCGCTAAATGCGAGCGGCATCTCGGCTGCGCTGCGGCAAAAGCTTTACTGATCACGTTGCCACAGTGCTCAGACGCCACCAAAACGACCCTCAAGGACTTCGCAACTCAAGGATGGCATTTCGTTGCAAGTGCGCTGCTTCACGCAGCGACGTCTTCAAAAAAAGTGGGTACGCCGCAAGCGACGTACCCACGAACTTGGAGAGACTATGCTGCCTGCAGCTTGACGCTTTAGGGGTGCAGTCGATTCTAGGGCGGGGTGGATGCAGGCTTTGTCGGTGCCTTGACAATTGGCGACTTGTGTTGCCGCTGTGCGGCACGCGCTGAGTTGTTCGGCTCCCGCGTAGTCCGACAGCGCTGCCAGTTCGAAGAAGTCTGAGCAACGAGCTCGGCCACGGACAGGATGCGTTCTCGCTGCGAGCCAGCTACTGCGCATGCTGTTGGCTAACTTGCAGATGAGCAAAAAGCCGCAAACGTGCTCGCTGCACGCCAGCAACTGGCGAACACCCGCACCGACAGGCCAAGTCTGTGCGCTCGATGCGCACCACTTACGCCCTGTCCGCTGTCATTGTGCTTGAAGAACTTTTTTACTATGTGCTTCGCATAGTTGCCCATGGAAGTGAAAAGTTGCAACGGTCAGGTTGCAACTTTCAAATCACAGTGTTTGCCGAGCGGTTTTCAACAAGTCAAGCAAATGCCTAGCCCGGTGGCTTTTGGTTTTTGGCTGTTGAATCAGCACTGGCACAAGGCCGGCACGTGATTAGAAGCTAGTGCGCAGGCCGATGTCGATACCGTTCGAGCTGCCGCCTTGAACGAACCCAGTACCACTCGCCGCCGAGGTGTTGGTGGCGACGTTAGCACCTGTGCCGTTGTTGCTGATGTGCGCGTATGTGCCGTAGATGGCGGTGCGCTTGGATAAGTGGTACACATAACCCACCGCATATTGGTTCGCCTTGACGGCGTTGTTGTCCGCCTTGTCGTGCGTATAAGTAGCTAGGACGTCACCTGGACCAACGGGCACGTCAACACCCAGCATGTAGATGTTGTTTTTCTGAATGCCCAGTGCGCCACCTGAACCCACTTTTTCCTGGTCGTATTGGGCCATCACTGTCGCCGGGCCGAAGTTGTAGGAACCACCGATATTGCCTTGGTCATAGTTACCGATCGCCGCAATCTTGGTTTGACCGTAGGCGATGGCCACGTTCACAGGACCATTCTGGTAGCCAAAAACCCCACCCACGTAGTTGCCATCCAAGCTGGTGTTTTGCCCAGCACCATTAACAGTATTGGAACTATTGCCACCCAGGGCGTACGTCATCTGGCCGTAGAAGCCACCCAGATTGCTAGGCAGCAAGTACCCGATGCCGTTGGAAACACGCGTAGCGGTCTGAACGCCATTCAGGCTAGCCAGAGCCTGGCTCTCGTTGCTTTCCGCGCCAGCACCATCGTTACCAAACGGATCAAAGTTACTCAAGTTCAAATACGTAGGCGCGAAGTCACGGCCCAGCCGTATTTCGCCAAAATTGCCAGCCAGACTGACGGTGGAACGACGGTTGAAGGTCAGGCCGCCACTGCCAGCGCCGCCAACTTGGTTGTTCGTAGTGGTCGTGCTACCCGTACCGTTCTGGGAGTTGATACCGGCTTCCAGCCAGAAGCTGGCATTCAGGCCCCCGCCGAGGTCTTCAACCCCTTTGAAGCCAAGACGGCTGGAGTTGTTGCCGCTGCTGATCAGCCTGTTGGTGCTGCCCGCCAGTGCGTTGCCGCTGAGGTGTTCGTACGCTGTGTCAATCACGCCGAACAACGTCACGGACGACTGAGCCTGAGCCGCCGCCGCCGTGCAAGCCATAGCGGCGATTAGCAAAGTTTTTTTCATTTGATTCTTTCCGGATAGGATGACATGAGTGATTTATTGAAAGTCTGTCCCGCAGCGTCTTTTTCGCTCTAGGGACGCACTCGATGCTAGGATGGGGTGAGTGCCGAATTTGTCGGCGCCTTGACAATTGGCGGCTTGTGTTGCCGCTGTGCGTCACGCGCTCAGGAGTTCGAGGCGCGCATAGTCCGACAGCGCGGCCAGGTCACGCACCTCCACGCGGCCATATAGCGTGCGCAGCAGGCCGCGCCCCTCCAGCGCCTTGAGCGCCTGATTGACTGTCTGGCGCGAGATGCCGGTGAACTCGGCGATGTCTTCCTGTTTCATCGCCACGAAACCGTTTTGCGCCCCGTCGAGTTGCGTTGCCAACTCGAAGACGGTCTGCGCAACGAGATCAGCCTTGGACAGGGCTCGCGCGTTCTCGATGCGGGTCAACTGCTGGGCGTGCTGGCGACTGATTTGCATGAGCACAAAACCGCAAAAGTCCGCGCTGCGCGCCAGTAACTGGCGAAACACCGACGCCGGCAACAGCACAACCACGGTGTCGCGGATAGCGACCACATCGTGACGGCGCGCCACACCCTGCACCAGTTCATGGCCCTCGGCCCATTCAGAGGTTGTGACAAGCAGGCGGCTGGAGATGCGCCCATCGGCTGCGAACGTGCTGGCCTTGAGAGCCCCGTGCACGACTCCCAACCAGTTGCAGGGTACTTCACCATGATGCGCCAGCAGCGTGCCTTTGGGCACGACGCGTAGGCGCGATGTGGCCAGCACCTGCTCCTGTTGTACGGGGTTGAGCGCGTCAAACCAGGGCGCGCGACGCAGGTGGGTATCGGCACGCACGGCGGGTGTCGGGGAGCGCATGCGTTATGTGCGGACTAGGCACGCCAAAGATGGGATGCTCGTGAACACGTGGACGGCGCGCGATCCCGTGTCGGGGCCAGCCCGCCAGGTAAGCCGTCCGTTGTCGATGACGCCGTCGATGCCTGCGACGGGACATTTGGGGCGATCTGGACAACCGGGTCTACGCGTTGGACTCCAGCACCATCGACCTGTGCCTGAGCCTGTTTTGCTGGGCCCCATTTCGATCCACGAAGGCCGCTATCAAGCTGCACACACTGCTGGACCTGCGCGGGGCCATCCCCGCGTTTATCCACATCAGCGACGGCAAGCTGCACGACGTGAACGTGCTGGACATGCTGGTCTTCGAAGCGGGTGCGTTTTATGTGATGGACCGCGGCTACGTCGACTTCGCGAGGCTGTACGCATTGAATCAGGCTGGCGCCGTCTTTGTCACGCGCGCCAAGTCGCCGATGGACGCCAGACGTATCTATTCGGCCGCCACCGATCGCAGCACCGGCGTCATCAGCGATCAGCAGGTGATGCTCAATGGGCACTACTTGGCCAAGAAGTATCCCCAGCACATGCGCCGCATCCGATTCAAGGACCCCGAGTCGGGAAAGACGCTGATCTTCCTGACCAACCATATGGCGTTGCCGGCCTTGACGATCGCTGCGCTCTACAAGAGCCGATGGCAGGTCGAGCTGCTCTTCAAATGGACCAAGCAGCACCAGCGTATCAAGCATTTCATGGGCAACAGCGAGAACGCGGTGAAGACGCAAGTCTGGTGCGCCGTCGCCACCTACGTGCTCATCGCCATCGTCAAGAAGGAGCTTCAACTTGATACCTTTCTCTACACTTGTCTACAGATCTTGTCGGTCTCGGTCTTCGAGAAAACCGAGCTTTCACGCGCCTTGCAAGCTGATCTGCCTCTTTCGGATCTGCCCGACGCAGCTAACCAGTTGAATTTGTTCAACGTTTAACCGGACAGCAGTGCTCCGTACTCCTGACTTACCGCCCTTCTTCGAGCGATATGCCATTGCAGGGCGGATCTCCAACAAGGGCCACGCCGGCTTTCTCAACGGTCAGGGTCACAAGCCGAATTGGCTGCGTCAGGTTCTCCGGGACGAGCAATGCGGTCATTTCCGCGGAGCTCATGATGCCCAGATGCTCGGCCGTGGCGGCGATAGTGTTGCCGGTGGTCAGTGCCGACTTGGCGATCCTGGCGGCCTTCTCGTAGCCGATAATTGGATTCAGGGCTGTGACGAGGGTCACCGACTCTGCCACCCGCTTAGACAGAATCATATGGTTGGCTTGGATGCCCTCCACGCAGTTGACCTGGAGCGTCTTGCAGGCGTTTGCGAGATGCTTGGTACTTTTGAACAGCGCCCAACCCATGATCGGCTCGAACGCGTTAAGTTGTAGTTGACCGGCCTCGGATGCCATCGTGATCATCAGGTCGTTGCCAATGACCTCGAACGCGACCTGGTTCACCACTTCGGGAATAACCGGGTTGACCTTGCCAGGCATGATCGACGAGCCGGCCTGGCGCGCCGGCAGGAGTATGTCGCCGAAGCCGGCTTGCGGGCCAGACGACAGCAGGCGCAGATCGTTGCATACCTTTGACAACTTGCAGGCGACGCGCTTGAGCACCCCTGACAACTGGACAAACGCACCGGTGTCCTGCGTCGCCTCGACCAAGTTGGCCGCGCGCACGACCGGAATGCCGCTGAACTCGGCCAGCAGGGGAATGACGATTTCGCTGTAGCCCGCCGGGGCATTGATACCCGTGCCGATCGCGGTGGCGCCCAGGTTGACCTCAGTGATCAACTCCCTAGCTTCGCGCAGCCGAGCCTCGTCTTCGCCGATCATGATCGCGAAGGTCGCGAATTCTTGGCCCAGCGTCATCGGAACGGCGTCCTGCAACTGGGTTCGGCCAATCTTGAGTACCGCGCGAAACTCCTCGGCCTTGCGCTCGAACGACGCACGCAGGTTGGCCATTGCGGCGAGAAGTTGCTCGATACCGTTCCAAGCGGCCAGTCGCAGCGCCGTTGGATACACGTCGTTTGTGCTTTGCGACGCATTTACATGATCGTTGGGATGAATCAGATCGTAGGAGCCCGGATCCGCGCCCATATGCTCAAGAGCGCGGTTCGCGATCACCTCGTTGGCATTCATGTTGGTCGATGTGCCCGCTCCACCCTGGATCACGTCAACGATGAACTGGTCGTGCAGCTGACCGGCTATTAGATCTTCGCAGGCGTCGTTTATGGCCGCGGCCCTGGACGCATCAATGACGCCGAGCCGGGCGTTAGCGGCAGCAGCAGCTTTCTTGACATGCGCCAATGCCCGAACCAATTCCGGCATCTGGGAGACGGTTTGGCCCGTGATCGGGAAGTTGTCCACGGCGCGGGCCGTGTGCACGCCCCAGTAGGCAAGCGCCGGAATATGCTTTGAGCCGAGGAAGTCGCTCTCCAGGCGGGGGTTCAATTCATTCATCAGTGACTTTCGAGAAATGGGATTAGATGCGGCCGATCGGTTCCACCCAGGCGCTACCAATGAATAAGCAGTGCGAGATCGCGTCGAACTGGGCGGAGCCGGGCAAGGCAGAAGCCTTGGAATGTTTCATGCCGCTGATTACAGCATCGATGCCACGCACTTCGGTTTCAAATAGGAGGACTGGCTCCAAGCAAAGTGCCGTTGTGGCAACCTTCGACAGCAAGGTGTGCCGCCAGCTGTCCGTCACGTACAGGGACTGATAGGTCGCTCTCGTCAAGTTGATGTTCATTGGCAAGCGGGCGCCGGTGATGCGGCACAAAAGCTGCTGCTGCGACCAATGGATCAGACTGATATCCGTGGATTGGTACCACCGTGCATCAGCCGCCTGGCGTGTGCATTGCCGGTCTTGGTGATCGAGCCGCGTTGAAGACCGTTGCCGATGCTTGGAAGCGCGCACGTGTCGCCCCAAGATCAACGATGCGCTGGCGACGCTGTCTTGCCTACCGCTCCCCTCCACTTCGCTCACGAACGAGATAGACGGCTAGCTGCCGGTGCGCTCCGTGTGCGCCCTGCGGGCCCATGGATCCGCATCCTTGCGGACCTCGCAGGCCTTCGGGGTCAAACGGACCGTCAGGCTCGCTAGAACGGGCGCTGGGGCGCTTTTTGGGGTCGACTCGTTTTCGGTGCACAGACTGACGGTACGCAGCATCAACGCTGGCGCGGGGGTCGGTCCGCAAGTCCTTGATTTGGTCGAGATTGCTGTTCGCTTTCGCCAGGGGTATCGTTCCCGGCCCTTTCAAGGAGCGCACGATGCAAGGCTGGCATACGACATTCCTGGGCCTGCGCGAGCTGCCTCACGACCTCAGCGCCTTCGAGTTGCAGGCGTTCTTCACCTTCAGCCGCGCCGAGCATGAGCTGATTCAGGCGCGCCACGGCGACGCCCTCAAGTTGGGTCTTGCACTGCACATCGGATTCCTGCGCATGGGTGGTCGGCTGCTGGACGCCGTGCGGGTGGTGCCGCCGGGGTTGTGGTGGCACCTTGGCAACGAACTGGGCATCGACGCTCCCGAGATTGCCTCGCTGCGCGCCACGTATGGTCGTGGTCGCACCCTGTTTGAACGACCCCGGATTCGCGTTGGCAGCGCAAGCTGCGCAGAACCGCGTCCGCCTGCACGATATTTTCATGGTGGCCTCTTTCGTTGATCCCCTGCCCCCACCCGCTCGCGGAGTCGCACGAGCCGCCAACCGATTGGCAGGCTGCGTCTTCGACTCTCTCATGCAACGCCTCAATGCAGCTTGACGTGCGGTTCGGTGCGCCGCGTGATAAGGCGGGCGAGCGTGTCGAGCGAAACCTTGACGACGCCGTGCAGCGCCAGCTCGTGCATCTTGTAGAGCGACATGTACATGAGCCGGGCGAACAGCCCTTCGATCATCAAACTGCCGCCGATCAGGCCGCCCATCATGTTGCCCACGGTGCTGAATTCGCCGAGCGACACCAGCGAGCCGAAGTCGCGATAGCGGTAGGGCTTGAGCGCGTTGCCCGCCATGCGCCGGCGGATCTGCGCCACGACGTGCGAGGCCTGCTGGTGGGCTGCCTGCGCGCGCGGCGGCACCAGGCCTCCCTTCCCGCCGTTGGCCTCGGGCCAGTCGCAGGCCGCGCAGTCGCCGATGGCAAAGATGTCCGCGTCGCGCGTGGTTTGCAGGGTCGGCAACACCGCGAGCTGGTTGCTGCAGTTGGTCTCCAGCCCCGAGATGTCCTTCATGAAATCGGCCGCCTTCACACCCGCGGCCCACACCACCAACTCGGCCGGCAGCGTGCGACCGTCGGCCAGGCGCACGCCCTCAGGCAGCACCTCCGCCACCTTGGCCGACGTGTGGACGTCCACGCCCAGCTTGCGCAGGAGCGCCTCGGTGGCGGTAGACATCCGCGGCGGCAGCGCAGGCAGCACGCGGTCGGCGGCCTCGATCAGGCTGACTTGGATGCCCTTCTCGGCATCCACCCGGTCCAGCCCATAGGCAATGACCTCGCGCGTAGTGCGGTGCAGCTCCGCTGCCAGTTCCACGCCGGTGGCGCCGGCGCCGATGATGGTGACGTGCAGCTGCTCTGGCCGAAGCGGTGTCGTCTGCGCGTGCGCGCGGATGCAGGCGTTGACCATGCGCTGGTGAAATCGCTGGGCATCCGCTTTCGACTCGAGGCGCAGCGCATGCTCGCTCACGCCGGGCGTGCCGAAGTCGTTGCTGAGGCTACCGATGGCCACTACCAGCGTGTCATAAGCAAACGAGCGCGCGGGCGTGACCAAGCGGCCTTCATCGTCCATGTAGGAAGCCACCTGCACCTCGCGCCGCTCACGGTCGATACCCGTCAGCTCGCCGAGCCGGAAGCGGAAGCGGTGCCAGTGGGCCTGCGCCAGGTAGTCGACCTCGTGCGCGCTCATGTCCATGCTGCCCGCCGCGATCTCATGCAGCTTGGGCTTCCACACGTGGGTGCGGTGCTTGTCAATCAACGTGACCTCCGCCACGCCGCGCTTGCCAAGCGTATCGCCCAAGCGCGTGGCCAGTTCCAAACCGCCGGCGCCGCCACCGACAACGACGACTCGATGTTTGGGCAAAAAGCTGTTCATGGTTGACCGCTCGTACAGGCGCGGGGGCGCATCAGCATTCCAGGCCGCGCCCTAGCGCTGCTACAGCTGTCCCTGGCACAGGTACTTGATGTGCAGATAGTCATCGAGGCCATGCACCGAGCCCTCGCGGCCGTAGCCTGAGGCCTTGACGCCGCCGAATGGCGCAGCCTCGGCCGCCAATGCGCCTTCGTTGATGCCGACGATACCTGTCTCCAGCACCTCGGCCACGCGCCAGATCCGGCGGACATCGGTCGAGTAGAAATACGCCGCCAAGCCGAAGGGCGTGTCGTTGGCCGCCGCAATAACTTCGGCTTCGCTGTTGAAGCGCGTGATCGGCACCACCGGCCCAAAGGTCTCCTCGCAGCTGCAGGCCATGGTGGCATCAGCGTTCACCAGCACCGTGGGCGCGTAATAGTTCGGGCCTAGATCTGAAAGACGCCTTCCGCCGGCGAGAACTTTGGCCCCCCGGGCCACAGCATCCTGAACATGGCGCTCGATCTTCTCCACCGCTCGGTCATTGATCATTGGGCCGATCTGTGAGGCGGGGTCGCTGGCCGGCCCCACCTTCAGCGCCGCCACGCGGGTGCTGAGCTTGCTGGCGAATTCGTCATGCACCTGGCCGTGCACGAACACGCGGTTAGGACTCACGCAGGTCTGGCCGCCGTTCCGGAACTTAGCCGACATCAGGCCTTCGACGGCGGCGTCGATGTCGGCATCTTCGAACACGATGAAAGGCGCATTGCCCCCCAGCTCCAGCGACAGTTTTTTGAGCGTATCGGCACTGCGCTGCGCCAGATGCTTGCCCACCGGCGTGGAGCCAGTGAAGGTGATCTTGCGCACCCGCGCATCATCGAGCCACACGTCCACCACCTCGGGGGTCTTCTCGCGCGAGGCGGTCACGATGTTCAGCACGCCATCGGGCACCCCCGCCTCTTGGGCCAGCAGCACCAGGGCCAGGGAGGTCAGAGGCGTATCCTCTGCAGGCTTGCACACCACCGTGCAGCCAGCAGCCAGGGCCGGGGCGATCTTGCGCGCGATCATCGCCGCCGGAAAGTTCCAGGGCGTGATCGCCGCCACCACCCCCACGGGCTCCTTCAGGGCAAACATGCGCCGCCCTGGCACCGGGGCCGGAATCACCTCGCCATTCATGCGCGTGGCCTCCTCGGCAAACCACTCGATGTAGCTGGCCGCATAGGCCACCTCACCCTTGCCCTCGGCAAGGGGCTTGCCCTGCTCGCGGGAGATGAGCTTGCCCAGGTCATCCTGGTGGGCCAGTACCAGATCGTTCCAGCGCTTGATGATCTGGGCGCGCTGCTTGGCAGGCACCTTCTTCCAGCCAGGGAAGGCGGCGTGCGCGGCATCCAGGGCCGCTAGCGCCTCGGGGGGGCCGCAATCGGGTACATGGGTAATGACAACGCCGGTGGCGGGGTCGGTCACCGCCAGGGTGGCACCGGAGGCCGCGGCGGGCCGCCACTGGCCGGCTATGAAATAGGCGCTGCGCTGCAGCTCGGGGCGGGTGAGGGTCAGAGGCATGGGCATGGGCATGGGCATGAGGTTGGAGGATTGGAAAAGACGACTGAAAAGAGATGAATGTGCCGGCGGCCAGAATCTCAGGCTGCCGCAATGCGCGCGGCAATGGCCTGCCCGATCTCGGTCGTGCTGGCCCGGCCCCCCAGGTCCCGCGTGCGCGGCCCTTCCTTGAGCGTAGCCTCTATGGCCGCCAGGATGGCATCGTGCGCTGCCCGGCCCACCCCTTGGCCCTGGGTCAGGAAGTCCAGCATCAGCGCGCCCGACCAGATCATGGCGATGGGGTTGGCGATGTTCTGGCCGTAGATGTCGGGCGCCGAGCCGTGCACCGGCTCGAACAGCGACGGGAACTTGCGCTCCGGATTGAGGTTGGCCGAGGGCGCCAGGCCGATGGTGCCAGTGGTCGCGGGGCCGAGGTCGGACAGGATGTCGCCGAACAGGTTGCTCGCCACCACCACGTCAAAGCGTGTGGGCTGCAGCACGAAGCGCGCCGACAGGATGTCGATGTGCTGCTTGTCGACCGTCACCTCGGGGTAGTCACGGCCGATGGCATCGGCGCGGCCGTCCCACCAGGGCATGCTGATCGCGATGCCGTTGCTCTTGGTGGCCACCGTCAGGTGCTTTCGCTTGCGCGCCTGGGCGAGCTCGTAGGCGTACTTCAGCACTCGGTCGGTGCCGTGGCGCGAGAAGACGGATTCCTGGATCACGATCTCGCGCTCGGTGCCTTGGTACATCACACCGCCGAGCGAGGTGTATTCACCCTCGGTGTTCTCGCGCACTACGAAGTAATCGATATCACCGGACTTCCTGCCCGCCAGGGGACACGGTACCCCCTCGAACAGGCGCACCGGGCGCAGGTTGATGTACTGGTCGAACTCGCGGCGGAACTTGAGCAGCGATCCCCACAAAGAAACATGGTCGGGTACGATGGCCGGCCAGCCCACGGCGCCGAAGAAGATGGCGTCCACTCCCTTAAGCTGGTCTTTCCAGTCGTCGGGCATCATCTGGCCGTGCTGGGCGTAGTAGTCGCAACTGGCCCATTCGAAGGAGTGGCATTCGAGTTCGAAACCAAAGCGCTGAGCCGCGGCCTGGATGGCGCGCAGTCCCTCGGGGATGACTTCCTTGCCGATACCGTCGCCGGGGATGATTGCAATGCGAAACGTAGGGGTCATGTTTGTCCTTTTCAGGTGGAAGGTGCTGCAGTGCGGTCCATCTCGTCCAGCCAGCCCTGGCGCAGCTCGGGCACGGATCGCGCCAGCAACTCGTAATATGGATGGTGCGGCCCGCGCTCGAAGTCGGCGCGCGCCACCTGGGCGAGCTTGCGGCCGTACTGCATAACGATGATCTCGTCGCACACCGAACGCACGGTGTGCAGGTCGTGGCTGATGAACAGGTATGACACGCCGAGCTCGCGCCGCAGTTGCGCCATCAGGTCCAGCACCGCCGCGCCCACCACGGTATCGAGGGCCGATGTCACCTCGTCGCACAGGATCAGGTCCGGGTCGGCTGCCAGCGCACGGGCCAGGTTAACCCTCTGCTTTTGCCCGCCGGACAGGCCCCCCGGCAAGCGTCGGGCGACGCTGTGCGGCAGCCGCACCAGGTCCAGCAGCTCGCGAATGCGTCGCTGCAACGCTTCACCCCTGAGCCCTTTGTAAAACTGCAGCGGCCGGGCCAGGATGCGCTCAATGGTGTGGGAAGGGTTGAGCGCCGTATCAGCCATCTGGAAGACAATCTGGATCTGCTGCAGTTCTTCCTTGCGGCGACTATCCAAATCATGCTTGAGTGTGCGATCCTTGAATACTATGGCCCCTTGGCACGGTGCAATCAGCCCCGCTATAACCCGCGCAAGTGTGGTTTTTCCAGAGCCTGATTCACCAATCACGCCAATGGACTGCCCCCTGTAGAGCTTGAAGTTGATGTCCTGCAAGATCAGCGCGGCAGGCTGGCCTTTGGCGCCCACCGGGCCGTAACCAGCGGACAGCTCGCGCACCTCCAGCAGCAACTCGCCCCCGCCGTGGCAATGCTCGGGCGCACGCGGCGCGGGAGAGGCAGCAGCCAGGAGGCTCCTGGTGTAATCGTGGTCTGGCGCGGCCAGTATGTGCGCAGTGGGGTTCAGTTCCTGCATCTGCCCGCCGCGCAACACCAGAATGTGGTCAGCCATCTGAGCCACCACCGCCAGGTCATGGCTCACATACACCGCCGTGGCGCGGCGCTCCCGCACCACGCGGCGAAAGGCGCGCAGCACTTCAATCTGGGTGGTCACGTCCAGCGCGGTCGTCGGCTCGTCCAGGATGACGAGATCCGGGTCAGTAATCAAGGCCATGGCGGCCATAAGCCGCTGCAATTGCCCGCCCGACACCTGGTGCGGATAACGCTGTCCAATGGTCTCGGGGTCAGGCAAGGCCAGTTCGTGAAACAACTGCACGGCCGTGGCCTCTGCTTCGGCGCGGGTCATGGTGCCGTGGATTCGGGTAGGCTCCACCACTTGGTCCATGATGGTGCGCGAGGGGTCGAAGGATGCCGCGGCGCTTTGCGCAATATAGGACACGGTGCGGCCACGCAAGGCACGCTGCCCGGCCGGCGACAGGTTCAGCACATCGATGTCACCAATTCGCACGCTGCCGCTTGCAATGCGGCAACCTCGGCGCGCATAGCCCATGAGCGCTAGCGCCGTGGTGGTTTTCCCTGAGCCCGACTCCCCAATCAGCGCCAGCACCTCGCCCGGCTCGATGGCAAAACTCAGATGGTCGACCAGGATTTGCTCTCCCGCAGTGATGTGCAGGCCATTGACCAGAACAGAAGCACCCATGTCAGCGTTCTCCGCGTGCGCGGGCCGCACGGCCTCGCAGGTTGTCAATCAAAAGATTGACGGAAATAGTGAGGGTGGCAATCGCCAGGGCGGGTGCAATTAACGATGCCCCTGCATACGGAAGCGCACCAATATTTTCACGCACCAGCGATCCCCAGTCTGCCGCCGGGGGCTGAATGCCCAGCCCCAGAAAACTCAGGCTGGCCAGCAGCAGCACCACATACACGAAGCGCAGACCCAAATCGGCCAGCACGGGACCGAGAATGTTAGGCAATATTTCCTGCAGCATGAGATAGAGCTTGCCCTCGCCTCGCGTGCGCGCTACCACCACGTAATCGAGTGCATTGATATTAACGGCGAGCGAACGCCCAATGCGGTAGGCACCAGGCACATAAATGAGCGCCGCCGTGAACACCAGCATGGGCACAGAGGAACCGAACCCAGCCACCAGTACCAAGGCAAACATCTTGCTGGGAATGGAGGTAAGCGTATCCAGCACACGGCTCAAAATAGCGTCCATTACGTAGCCACTCGATGCAGCGAGCAGTGCGAGTACCGTACCAGTGCCGCTGGCAAACAATGTGGCAACCAGCGCAACGCCCACGGTGTAGCGGGCACCCAAAATCACCCGCACCAGCATGTCGCGGCCCAAGTAGTCCGTACCCAGCCAGTGCGAACGGCTGATGGCACCATACACCTCAGAGGCTTGCTGGTCCACAAGATACGCGGGCAACAGCGATGGTCCGAACAAAGCAGCCAAGAGCCAGAACACGAGAATCACCAAGCCGGTAATGCCGGAGAACCCCATACGGGAAAACCAGCGGCGCACCGGCCCATGCTGCGCCGTCGGATCTGCAGGGGCCCCGCTGGGGGGAGAGTATGACTCCATGGCTCAATTCCTTCGAAAATCAGCGGTGACGCAAGCGCGGGTTTGCAAGAATGCCGCACACGTCGGCTGCGGTCACCAGCACTAGGTATCCGGCGCAGAAAATCATGGCGCAGGTTTGCACCAGAGGCATGTCACGCTGCGTGACTGCATCCACCATAAGCTTGGAGATGCCGGGGTAGTTGAAGATGATCTCAATGATGATCACACCGCCCAACAGGCCCGACAAGGACAGTGCCACGGCATTCGCAATGGGACCCACCGCATTGGGCAGCGCATGCGCCAGCACCATGCGCATGGGCGAGGCGCCCTTGAGCTGCACCATCTCGATGTAGGGCGCCTCCAACTGGTCAATCACGGCCGCGCGGGTCATGCGCATCATCTGCGCCACAACCCCGAAGCACAGGCACAGCACCGGCAACGCAAAGGCGCGCAACAACTGCCCCACCGATTCAACGTGATTGACATACGATAACGCGGGCAACCAGTGAAGTTTCACCGCAAACACCAGCACGGCCAGCGTGGCCACCAGAAACTCGGGCACAGACACGACGGCCACAGATACGCTGGAGGCAAAGCGGTCGAACCACGAGCCGCTCCACACCGCGGAGGCAATGCCAAGACAAAGTGCGATCGGCACCGAAAACAGCGTCGTGACCAGCGCCAGCAGCAGCGAGTTGGGCAGGCGGCTGGCCACCAACTCACGCACAGGCATTTGCGTGGTGGTCGACTGGCCCAGATCGCCCCGGGCAATCCCCCCCAGCCAGTGCAGGTAGCGCGTGGGTGCCGGTACATCCAGACCCATCTGCTTACGCAGAGCCGCCACAGCTTCGGGCGTGGCCTCCTGGCCAAGCTGCTCCTGGGCGGCGTCGCCGGGCAACACAGCAGTGATCGAAAAGACGACCAATGACACCGCCAGCAGCGAGAGCAGCGCCCACAGCACGCGCCGGGTCAAAAGTTTGAGGATCAGGAGATTCATGGTGATGCATTCGGATGTAACGGGCAGGCCCTGGTCAGGATTCCAGCCACACGTACTCTGCGAAAGAGTACCCCATCATGGTGCCCAGTGGAACGGGCGACAGGCCCTTGAGCTTGGTCGAATGCCCGTCGATGCTGGCCAGGAACAGCGGAATACCAATGCCTGCCTCGTTATGAATCAGGGTCTGCATGTCGGCGTACATCTGCTTGCGCTTGGGCAAATCGGTCTCGGCACGCGAGGACAACAGCAGCTGGTCAAACTGCGCACTCTTCCAGCGCGACTCATTCCATGTAGCGTCAGACTTGAAGAACTGCGTGAGGATAGTGTCGGGACTGGGGCGGGGGTCGACGTTGCCAAAACCCACTGGACTATTGAGCCAGTGGTTGGACCAGTAGCCATCGGCCGGCATGCGCTTGATGTCAAGGTCGAGCCCGATGCGCTGGGCCGACTGTTGCAGCAGCAGCGCGATCTCCACGGAATACTTCGCAGCGGGCGACACCACCACGGGGATTTTGCCCGTCACCCCCGACTTTTGCAGGTGGAACTTGGCCTTTTCCAAATCGAACGGACGCTGGGGCAAGTCCTTGAAGTAAAAGCGGTTTGTTGGATCGATCGGCTGGTCATTGCCCAATACGGCGTAATTCAGCGCAATCGTCTTCTTCATCTGCTCGCGGTCGAACAGGTACTTCATGGCCAGAATGAAGTCAGGACTAGCACCGGGCGCCATGTCCTTGCGCATGATCAGGTCTGTGTACTGGCCCGACTGCGTGGGGAAGATCGCATAGCCGGGAGTTGCCTGGACTTGCGCCACAGCGCGCGGATCGACCGCGGCCACGAGGTCCATGCCGCCTGACAGCAACGCATTGACACGGGCACTGGTGTCGCCAATACCGACGAGTTCGATCTCATCCAGGTAGGGCTTTCCTGGCTTCCAGTACCCGTCGTTGCGCACCACCACGGTGCGCACGCCCGGCTTGAACTCCTTGATCTTGAAGGGACCGGTGCCGATACCGGTGGTGAAATCGGTGGTCCCATTTTTGACGATGAGAAAGTAATACGTCCCCAGGATCACCGGCAGGTCGGCGTTCGGGGCGGCGAGGACAACGGTCACCTCATTCGGGCCGCTCACCTTCACGGCGTCAATCTGGTCGGCCAGCACCTTGGCTTTGGAGGCCGTGGCAGGATCCTTATGGCGCATGATGGAAAAGACCACGTCGGCTGGCGACAGCGCCTTGCCATCGTGAAAGCTCACGCCCTTGCGCAGCGTGAACACCCAAGTCTTGGCATCGGTGGTAGTGAACGACTCTGCCAGCGCGGGCTGGGGCGTGAGGTTTTTGTCGACGAGCGACGTGAGTCCGTTATAGACCATGTTGCAGCGAACATAATCATTCTGGTTCGATTGCTTGGCCGGATCAAGCGTGTCAGATACTGCGGCAGTGGCGACCGCCACCCGGATGCGGCCGCCGCGGCGAGGCGTCTGCGCATGGGCGGACACGGCCATGCCGGCCAAACCGCCCGCCAGCGTGGCCTGCATGCCGCCGGCTGTGAGCATGGCAAGTACGTCGCGGCGCGTGGCACCGCGCTTGAGCGAGTCCATCACATGAAGGCTCTCACTGGGACCGACAAGTTGCTGGAACTGGTTGTGGCTATCGCTCATGGTGGTGCTCCTGGTTATAAATATGAAAGGGATCGCGGGTCGTCAAAAAAACAAAGATGGCAAATCAAGGAAGGCAGGCGGGGAAGGCGTTCGCGCCTTCAGGCCAGACGGTCCTTGAGCCGGAAGTACAAGCCCACAGCGGGCAAGAACCAAGGTGGCCCGAAGTGGCCTGGAATGGCAGGCCAGTTGCGGTCCTTCCAGGGGTTGGCACTGGCATCGCCCGCCATCACATCGGCCATTCGCTGGCCCATGTGCACCGACATCTGCGTGCCATGGCCGCTGTAGCCCATGGAATAGAACAGGCCGTCGCGTTCGCCCGCATGGGGCAAGCGGTCCTGCGTCACGTCCACCAGCCCGCCCCAGCAGTAGTCCAGCCGGACGCGGCCCAGTTGTGGGAATGTGGCCGCCAGGCCTTCACGCAGCACTTCGCCGCTCGCCGCATCGGACGTGGGGCTGGAAATGGCGAAGCGCGCACGCCCACCAAACACCAACCGGTGGTCTTCGGTGAGGCGGAAGTAGTGGTGGATGTTGGCGATGGTGGTGTAGGTGCGGCGATGGGCCAGCAAGGCTTTTGCCCGCTCGGCCCCCAGAGGCTCGGTCACCACGATGAAGCTGCCGATGGGCACGATGCGCCGGCGCAACCAGCCAAAGCTGCCGTACCCGCCGTGGCGCGAAGCCCCCGTGGCGAGCAGCACCTGCTGTGCCTGAACCATGCCACGCGCCGTGTGCAGGCGGTGTGCGTGTCCGTTCACCCGCTCCATGCGCTGCACGCTGGTGCCGGTGTGTATCTGCGCGCCCTGGCGCTGCGCGGCCTGCGCCAGGCCTTGGGCAAAACGGCCCATGTGCATCTGCGCGCTGCGCTTGTAGAGCATGCCGCCGACGAAACGCTCACTCTGCACCTCGCTGTGCACGCGGCTCGCGCCAACGATCTCCACGTCGGTATCCACGTCGTCGGCGATCAGCCGTTCCACGCTGCGCTGCAGGGCCTCCATCTGATAGGCCTTGGTGGCCAGCTTGAGCTTGCCGTTGCGCAGGAAGTCGCAGTCGATGCCTTCGGTGCGCACGATGCGCTCCACGGTGTCGACGGCGTCATCGTAGGCGCGGTACCAGCTGCGGGCACGGTCGATGCCGACCTTGGCGGCCACCTCGGCATAGTCCACCGCCAGGCCGTTATTCACGTGCCCACCGTTGCGACCCGATGCTTCGGGCGCCACGGTCTCGCCGGCCTCCAGCACCGCCACGCGGGCACCGCGCCGGGCCAGGGCCAGGGCGGCCGACAGACCCGTGAATCCACCGCCGACGACGGCCACGTCCACCTGCTGCGGCAGGTCGTGCGCGGCCAGGGCCAGCGGGGGCACCGAGTCGTTCCAGTAGGAGTCGAGCTTCATGGCGATGCGTGGGGTGCGGTGGGTGGATCGGATCAGAGGCCGACGACGCCGGGCAGACCGCCGATGTCCTTGATTTCGGTGTAGCCGTAGGCGGGGTTGCCCGGGCCATGGCCGCGGTTCACGAATACCTTGTGCTTGATGCCGAGGTCGTCGGCCGACATGAGGTCGTAGCGTAGGCTGGAGGACACATGCAGCACGTCCTCGGGGTTGCAGCCAAGGCAGTCAAACATGTACTCAAAAGCCTTGAGGCGCGGCTTGTAGGCCTGGGCCTGTTGTGCGGTGTACACGCGGTGGAACGGCGCACCCAACATGGCCACGTTCTTCTGGATCTGTGCGTCGTCGGCATTGGACAGAATGACCAACGGGATCTCCTTGGCCACCTTGGCCAGACCGGCCGGCACGTCTGCGTGCGGATCCCACGTGGGCACGGCGTTGTAGTACGCCTGACCGTCGGTGTCGAAGTACTGGATCTTCCACTTCTTGCACAGGCGGCGCACGGCGTTCTTCAGCACCACGTCATACGGCTGCCAGTCACCCAGCACTTCGTCGAAGCGATAGGCCGAGAAGTCGGCGATGAACTGCTCCATCTGCTCGGGCCGAATGCGGTCGGCAAACAGTTCGCGGGTCATCTCACCCATGCGGAAGCGGGTGAGCGTGCCGTAGCAGTCGAAAGTCACATACTTGGGACGGAAAGTCATGGTCTTTGTTCCTTTGAGGTTCGGTTGCCGACTGTCGCGGGTCGCATCTCTAAATTACTGTTTGCGACAAGTGATGTCGAAGAAATTGGAACACGTAATAACGCGAAACGTATTGGGAAATGGGCCCCTTGCAAGCGATAAAGTTGCGCATTGCATGGGTACATTTAGCACGTCGTGTGGCATGCCCATCGTGGGTGCAAAACCGCACCCTTAATGTGCGGCAGAAAAATCGACCAGCACGCTTTTGAAACCCAGATTGGCTTCCACCGTCTGGCCTCCCAAATCCTTGCCAATGCCCCGATTGGTGGTAGCCGCCAGTGGGTATGACGAAGTCCGCGCTGCACCCATAGCGGTTGATCCACACCGTGCCGGCAGATATGCCGCGCATGCAGCGCAGTGCCCGACCTATGTCCGCCGTGTGCACGCCCGCAGCCAAACCGCAGTGGGCGTGTGCCGCCAGCGCCAGGCCTTCGTCTTCCGTGTCGAAGGTGTCTTCCTGCACTGCCGGGTTGTCGGCCAACACGCCTCGCAGCAGCGTGGGCTGGAAGTAGGCGCCACCCGGGCCCCCTTCGAACAGGCCACCACCGCAGCGCACCTGGGCGCCCGCAGTGCGCGCCCGCTCCACTATGTCGAGGATGCGCGCGGCCTGCGGCGCAGAGATGATGGGTGAAAGCGTGGTTTGCGCGTCCCAAGTGGCACCGGGGCGAAGAGCCGAAAAGGGTTGCGCTGCCGGCCTGTTGATCAAGCTGCAAGACTGTAGAACTGGTTGGCTGCCGACATGGCTTGGCCGCCGGGGCAGTCCAACTGCCCCTTCTTGATCATGTGCATGGTCTCGATTCCGGCGATGAGGATCCTGGCGCTCAAAAACGACTTCAAGCCCAACATCGGTCGGGTGATCCGCTTGATGGCCCGGTGGTCCTGTTCGACGATGTTGTTGAGATATTTGCTCTGGCTCATCAAGATGTCGACGCAGGCGTCGGCCTTGACGCTCTCCTCTCTATAGCCGCCGTGTTGGCGCCGCTTTTGTCGATGGTGATCGTCTCTGGGACATCGTGAAGGCCAATCGCGCGTTCCAGAAAACGCCGAGCCGCCGCAAGATCTCGCTTGGCAGTGAGCAAAAAATCTACCGTGTCGCCAACTTTGTCGACCGCACGGTACAGGTATTTCCATTCGCCCGAAATCTTGATGTAGGTCTCATCCATGCGCCAGCTTGGGCCCACGGGCCTTTTGCGCCGACGTAACACGCCGGCCAGCACCGGCAGGATCTTGATCGCCCAGCGATGAACTGTGACGTGATCAACGACCACACCGCGTTCCTGCATCATCTCCTCAATGTGGCGCAGGCTCAGCGGGTAGGCCACATACCAGCGCACGCAGGTCAGCATCACATCAAGCGGGTAATGCAGTCGCTTCAGGACTTTTCGCAGCGTGCTGCTGATCAGACTTTGGCGGAAATCGGGCATGGGGCACATTGCCGCTGACGCTTACCGCAACAGATCCCGGTGGCGTCTCGCACGGGCCGGGTGGAGCACACAGCCTCCAGCGGCGCCATCTGCGGCGCGTCGACCTCAATCAGATCAGCGCAGCGGCGCAGCACACGGGCACGCTCGCGGGGTGCGCAGCGCGCCCAGTCGGACGTGCACCAGGCGCGCCACGCATCCTGCACCGCGGCAGCCACGGTGGTTGCGTCGGCCACGGGCAATTCACCATGCACCTGCCCGTCGGAGGGGCGCAGCACCGTGCGACGCGCTGCGGCGGAAACCAACTGGCCGCCGATGTAATGGCCGGATGGTGCCGCAATGGATTGGGGGTCGAAAAGTAGCATGGCAAAGGATCGCCCGCAGGGGTCTGGGCGGGAGGTGGAAAAGGATGGTTGATGCTAGGCACCAAGGCCCGGCATTTGTGTCCGTAAAAGCTCCTCAGGCCGCAGTAAATTGCAAATCCGCAAAGCCCCGCAGACGATGCTTGCAAGTTGCGGGCAAACCCCAATTCGGCACTGGTGCAACGCCGCGATGTCGTCCATGATAGGCACCAATTTCCATTGCCGTGAGGTGCTTTCCATGTCGTTGAAGCCCGGTGTCTCGCTCTCGTCCGTCGCCGATGACGGAGTGGTGCTGCGCCCCATGACCGCCGACGACCTGCTCCAGGCGTACGCCCTGTCGGCCGAGCAGCGCTGGCCCCACCGCCCGGTGGACTGGGAGCAGGTATTCGCACACAGCGAAGGCCTGGTGGCCGAGCGTGACGGCAAGGTTGTGGCTACGGCGCAGCGCTGGCTCTGGGGCGACCACCACGCCACCATCGGCCTCGTGATCGTGTCGCCCGCGTGCCAGGGCCGGCGAATCGGCCACCGGCTGATGAGCGCGCTGCTGGACGGCATGGACGACCGCACCTTACTGCTGCAGGCCACGGCCGAGGGCCGTGGCCTTTACGAGCGGCTGGGTTTTGTGCGCACCGGCGAAATCCGCCAGCACCAGGGCATGGCGCAACCCACCCCGCTGATCGCTCTGCCTGCCGGCTGGCGCCTGCGCCCCGCCGGACTGAACGAAGCCGCCGTCCTGTACCGGCTGGATGAAGACGCGCGCGGCATGCCACGGCCCGCACTCATCGACGATCTGCTCGCCCAGGCCGATGCCTGCGTGGTGCTGGACCACGACGGCACTCCAAAGGGCTTTGCTATCCTGCGCCGGTTTGGCCGCGGCCACGCCATCGGTCCCGTGGTTGCACCCGACCCTGAAAGCGCCAAGGCGCTGATCGCCCACCTGGCCGGCATGAACGCCGGGCGCTTCACCCGCATCGATATCGACTTCGACTCTGGGCTGACCGAGTGGCTGGAGGGCATTGGCCTGCTGCGCGTGGAGGCCCCCACCACGATGGTACGCGGCGCACCGCTTCAGCACCCCGTCGGCGCGCCCCGGTTGTTCGCCATCGTGACGCAGGCGCTGTGCTGAAGGCCCGCTGATTCCAGCAACCTGCCCGAACAACGACAAGCAACATGAGACAAGACATGAGCCAACGATTTGTCCGTCTGGCAGAGCAGGCCCGCGCCCGCGTGCGCATCTTGATCGACGGGGAGATGGCCGCCGCACTCGCCGGCGACATCGCTCCTTCTTCCTCCTTCCATTGAAAACCAGCATGTCCAACCTGCAGCCTGCCTTGGCCCGTGCGGCCCATCCAGCCTCTGCGCCTTCCTTCATCGACCTGCGCGCATTTGCACGCGACCCCCGCCAGGGCGTTGCCGTGGCGTCTTCCGCGGGAGACGATCCTTTTCTTGCCCACCGCCACGCGCTGGACTGGACGCCGGGCCCGGTGACGGCGGGCGTCATCACGCTCGACGCCGGCAGTGGCGAAGTGCAAGCCCTGCCGGCCGATGAATTCATCCTCGTCCATGAAGGCCGCCTGACCCTGGCGCAACAAGGCGAGAAGCAGGACCTCCCCCTGACCCTGGAGCCGGGCCAGAGCGCCGTGATCCCACGCGGGGCGGCGTTCACCTGGTTGGCATCGACTCCGGTATCGCTCATCTTCACGCGCTACAACCTCAGCCAGCCGGGCAGTGGCGTCATCGTGCCCATCCAGCAATCGCCCGAACTCAAGCCTTCGGGCACGCCGCCCGTGGACCTGCTGACCACGCCCTCGCCTTCCTGCCGCAACTTCACCGACTACCTGTCCGCAGACGGCGAGTTCATGTGCGGCACCTGGGATTCCACGCCCTATGCGCGCCGGCCCCTGTTCTACCGCCACTATGAACTGATGTACCTGCTCAAAGGCAGCGTGGACTTCGTAGATGAAACCGGGCGCGGCGCCACCTTTTCGAAAGGCGCCATCTTCCTCGTCGAACAAGGTGCAAGTTGCACCTGGGACAGCCGCGAAGACGTCGCAAAGGTGTACGTCATTTACCGGCCCAAATAAGCAGGGCCAATTGTTTTCAGTGCCATCGCAGGCTCACATGACATTTCTCTATAAAGCCGATCCGAACAGAGGCGCGACATGGAAAAAACTCCTGGCCCGCGAGATGCCGGAGTTGCCGTTTCGGATCTGGCCCGATATCGGGAACCCAAAGGAGGTGCGTATTCTGGCCACGTGGCAGCCACCGCTGGACCTGACCACGCAGTTCCCCAACCTGGAAATCCTGTTCTCCACCGGCGCCGGCACCGACCAGTTCGACTTTGCCGCCATCCCGCCCACACTGCCGGTGGTGCGCATGGTTGAGTCCGGCATTGTCCAGGGCATGGTCGAGTACGTGACGCTGGCCGTGCTGTCCCAACACCGCGACTGGCGCACCTACCAGGACCAGCAGCGCGCCGGCACCTGGCAGGCGCATCCCGTGCGCCCGGCATCGTCGCGCCGCGTGGGCGTGCTGGGCCTGGGCAACCTGGGCCGCGCCGTATTGGACCGCCTGCATGCCTTCGGTTTTTCGTGCGCGGGCTGGAGTCGATCGCCGCAACAGATCTACGACGTGGAATGCCACCACGGACCCGCCGGCCTGCAGGCACTGCTGGCACGCACCGAGATTCTGATCTGCCTGCTGCCACTGACCGACAGCACGCGGGGCATCCTCCGCAAGCGGCTCTTCGACCAGTTGCCACACGGCGCCACCGTGATCAACGTGGGACGAGGCGGCCACCTGGTACAGGACGATCTGTTGCGGGCGCTGGATGCCGGACAGCTTTCCAGTGCCGTGCTGGACGTGTGTGACCCGGAACCACTGCCACCGGAGCACCCTTTCTGGAGCCATCCCAAGGTGGTGCTCACACCGCATATCGCCAGCATGACGCAGCCCGAAACTGCGGTTGATGCCGTGATCGACAACCTGCGCCGCTACCGGCAAGGCCTGCCGATGATCGGGCTGGTGGACCGGGCGCGGGGCTACTGAGGCCCAGCCCATCCCAAACAACCATCAGAAGAAAACCCCCATGAAAACACTACTGCTCAACAAAGAAGACGTGGGTCGCCTGATCCACATGAGAGAAGTCATCGAGACGGTGGAGGAGGCCTACAAGGCCTTCAACAGCGGCCAGGTGACGCAACCGCCCTACACCTGCATCCACCTGCCCCCGCCCCGGGGCGAGATCGACTTCAAGCTCAGCCACTGCGAAGCCAACGAGATCATCTCGATGAAGGCCTCGTCCGGCGGATTCCCGAACAACCCCACGGAGTATGGAGTTCCCAGCGGCATGGGCACGGTCCTGCTGTTTGACGCGCGGACCTGCGCGCTCATCTGCGCAATGGATGGCAGCCTGCTCACCGGCCTGCGCACCGGGGCGGCCGGTGCGGTGTCGGTCAAGGCGCTCGCCCGAAAGAACGCAAAGACCGTCGCTTCCATCGGCACCGGCAACCAGGCGCGGATGCAGATCCGCGCGATCCGCGAGGTGATGCAGATTGAGACCATCCATGCCTGGGACCACCACCCCGAGACCCTGGCCCAGTACCAGGTCGACATCGAACGCGAGTTCGGCATCCCTGTGGTGGCGGCACGCTCCAAGCAGGCGGCGGTGGAGCAGGCCGACATCATCGTAACCACCACACGCGGCAAAGGCTCGCTGGTGGAGGCGGCCTGGGTGCAGCCGGGGACGCACATCGTCGCCATCGGCACCGACACCTATGGCAAGCAGGAATTTGAGCCCGAGATTTTCAGGGGCGCCAAGATCGTCAACGACTCGATCGTGCAGTGCGTCGAAAAGGGGGAAACCTGGCACCCGCTGAACCGGCAAATCATCCGCCGCGAAGACATTCACGCGGAGCTAGGGGAAATCCTGCTGGGCAAGAAGCCGGGGCGCGAGACCGACAACGAGATCACGATCTTTGACTCCACCGGCATGGCCATCCAGGACAACACCACCGCAGCACGCATCTACCGCAATGCCATCGCCGGCCAGGTCGGCACGGCCTTTGAGTTCATTCCATCATGATTCCCCTGCTCGAACATCCCACCCTCCAGGACATCCACCAGGCCCGCGAGCGGCTGAAGCCCCACATTAAGCGCACGCCGATATTGCGTGCGGAAAAAATCGAGAAGACCGTGGGTTGCCAGCTTTATCTGAAGCCTGAAACCCTGCAAGTCACGGGCGCCTTCAAGATCCGAGGCGCTCTGAACAAGGCACTGTCTCTCTCCAAAGAAGAAATCGGCAGCGGTCTCATTGCGACCTCTTCGGGCAACCACGCCCAGGGGATTGCCTATGCCGCCAGGATGCTGGGTGTCAAGGCGACCATCGTCGTTCCGGTGACGACACCCAGGATCAAGATCGAGAACACCCAAGCCCTGGGGGCGGAGGTGATTCTTTTCGACGGCGACACCGCCGCCCGATGGAAAAAGGTGTGCGAGATCGCCGCAGAGAACAATTACACGGCGGTTCACGGTTTCGAAGACCCGCTGGTCATGGCCGGCCAAGGGACCATCGGATGCGAGATCCTGGAGGATCTGGAGGGGGTGGACACCGTCATCGTTCCCCTGGGCGGCGGGGGCCTGATCTCGGGCATTGCCACCGCCATCAAGGAAACGAAGCCGTCGGTGCGGGTCATCGGCGCGGAGCCCGCCTTGACGCCCAAGTACTACCAAAGCCGCATCAACCAGCAGCGCACGTCGCTTCCCCTGAAAAATACCATTGCCGATGGGGTGCGAATCAGCGTGCCGGGGCAGAACCCCTATCCCATCATTGAGAAGTACGTGGATGAGATCGTTCTGGTGGAGGACGAACACATCATCGCGGGCATGCGCGCGCTGGCCAAGGATGCGAAGCTGATCGCGGAACCGGCGGCCTCCATCGGCCTTGGCGCCCTGCTGGCTGGCAGCGTGAAGCTCAGGTCCGACGAAAAAGTCTGCTTGGTGCTGAGCGGTGGAAACTGGGACCTGTGCGACTTGGCCGATATCTACAAATAGCATTTTTCTTTCGCGTGAACTGAAGAGTTCACGACCCGAGCCCCCACGCACATGCGTGCGCTGGCCAAGGAGGCGAAGCTGACCGCAGAACCGGCGGCCTCCATCGGCATCGGCGCCCTGCTCGCCGGCAATGTGAAAGTCAGACCGGACGAAAAAGTCTGCGTGGTTCTGACAGGGGGAAACTGGGACCTTTGTCAGCTCGCCGAGGCCTTCGCCGGTGATTGAGTAGCATTAGCAAACGATCGACGATTTGCGACGGTGCAGCGCCGGCGCCTCCAAGCTCGTCCGTACCATTGCCAACGGACAACCCCCTGACCATGCGCCATCCCCAGCCCTAATACATGACAGACCTTGGTGCAGATTCTGGCTGTATCGGGATCCGGTGCTTCTCATTCGGTCTCTCAATCGAGTACGCGAGGGCGAGGAGCAGTCAGCGGAAGTCTCGTTCCCAACGAGCATTACTCCCAGCGCTTGCGGGTCGCGATGATGCTCAGAGGGTATTCACGTCGGTTCAGCGGCTGACGCAGGACGATCCGGCTGGCGAAACGTTCGATGCCAATTTCCTCTGCCAACATCTTGTCCATCAGCGCCTGGAAATAGCCGATGCCCGGCGCCACGATCTTCAACAGGTAGTCATAGCCGCCGCTGACGTTGTAGCACTCGGCAATCTCCTGGTACTTCCCGACAGCCTCCTCGAACTTGCGAAAGTCATGGGGAGTATGACTGTTGATGGTGACCTCGGAGAACACAACAACGTGCTCACCCAGTTTTTCCAGTGCGATGTCGGCGCCGTAGCTGCGAATAAGTCCAACCTCTTGCATCCGCTTGGTGCGCAGCAAGCATGGGCTGGGACTGAGGCCCACGTGATTTGCGAGGTCCACGTTCGAGCAGCGCCCTTCGCGCTGAAGATGCACCAGTATCTTGAGGTCAAACCGGTCAAACGAAACCACGGAACTCATGGCGCCATCGTACCGTCAAGTCGACTTGGGCGCTGTGATTTGCGCCTGGGCCAACGATTGGTCCAGTACATCGATCACGATGGCGGCTTGCTCCTCCGACAACACGAGTGGCGGACGAATCTTGAGTACGTTGTGACCTTGGGCGCAGGCGCTGAGCAGCACGCCTTTGTCGCGCATCAGGTTGACCACCCGGCTGGCTAAGCTGCGGTCCGCCGCCCGCGTCGTGCGGTTCGATACAAGTTCGACACCTACGAAGAGCCCTGCCCCCCGCACATCGCCAATGGCATCGTGCTTTGCAGCGAGCCCGGCGATGCCATCGAGCAGCTTCTTGCCGACCTTGGCGGCGTGGGGCATCAGCTGTTCCCGTTCGATGGTCTCCAGCACCGCCAGCGCCGCTGCACATGAGACAGTGTTGCCGGCAAAGGTATTGAAATACCGCGAGTACTCGCCGAACTCCGCCAAGGCGTCGGCGGTCGCGAGCAGTCCGGCGATGGGCTGGCCGTTGCCCATCGGTTTGCCCAGCGTGACAATGTCGGGAACGAGGCCGTGGCGCTGGAAGCCCCACATGTGCCCGCCGGTACGACCAAAGCCGGGTTGCACCTCGTCGGCGATGAATAGGCCGCCAGTGCGCTTGATGGCCTCGACGGCTCCTTTCAGGAATCCTGCAGGCTCGGGCAGGATGCCGTCGCTGGTGAAAAGCGAATCAACGATCAGGGCCGCCGGCTTGATGCCGTGGCGCTGCAGGTCCGCGATGGCCGCTTCGACGTCACGCGTGAAGCGCTCGCCAAGGTCTGCGCCCTCGGCGTGGTACAGGCGGGGCGCAGGCACCAACCGAACGTGTGGGCCCAGATCCACCGTCACGCCCAGCGACGGCGAGAACTGCGACACGGCGTCAGTGATGCCGTGGTAGGCGGTGTCGGTGACGATCACTCCCGTGCCCCCCGTGCGCACCTTGGCGATGCGATAGGCCAGGTCGTTAGCCTCGCTGCCGGTGCAGGTTAGCATCAGGTGGGCCAGGCCGGTACCGGGCACACTGGCAAGCAGGCGCTCGGCCAACTGGAGGATGGTGTCATGCAGGTAGCGTGTATTGGTCGCGAGCGTCTGCACCTGGCGACAGATGGCTTCGGCCACCGCAGGGTGGCAATGCCCGAGCGAAGTGACGTTGTTGTAGGCATCCAGATAGCGACGGCCTTCGGGGTCGATCAGCCACGCGCCTTCGCCGCGCACGATGTGCAACGGGTGTTCGTACATTAGCCGGTAGGCCGGGCCAAGCAGCGCATTGCGCCGCGCAATCATGGCCTCTGTGGCGGGCTCGACCTTGGCGCGCCCGGGAATGTAGGCGTTGACCATGTTGAAGTCGGCGATGGTTTTCATGTGGCAGTTCCTTGGTGTGTGGGAGTCAGCAAGCGGTCGCGCGCTTCGTGGCGTGAGAGGTCCGCCATCTGCGACAGCGCCTCCCAGGCTGCAGGGTTGTGGCGCATGATATATGCCCGGTTTTCGGGGTAGCGCAAGGCGCGCCATTCCGAGATCAGGGCTGTGATGAGGTGGCGCGTGGCCATGAGGTCAGCGACGATGTCCTGCTCCGCCGCTGTCAGCGGCAGCACGGCCTGGTAGGCACCGACGAACTGCGCCGGCCCCTCGAACGGATCGGCGTTACCGGTCATGTGGAAGGCGGCCGCTGTGGCCACCTCGCCGACCAGTGGCGCATGGAGCATGTCGCCGAAATCGATGATGCCGGTGATGCGCGCCTGGTCCTCGGGCGCAACCAATACGTTGTAGAGGTGGTAATCGTTGTGGATCACCTGCGCTCGCAGCGAACCCAGGCGGGGCAGCACATGCTCCGTAAAGCGTGTCATGAACGACTGCGCAAGCGTGCGCCGTGGCCCTTCGGTAAGGCTGTGCAACTGCACCTTGAGCTGATGCGCGGCAGACACGTTCCACAGCAGGTCGTGCGCAGCTGCGGGGTGCGTGAAGCCTTGCAGGGCGAGGTTCAGTTCGGCCATACCTCGGCCCATCGCCATGCGCTGCGCAGCGGTGCGCGGCGTATTCCTGATCTGGGTGCCTTCCAGGTAAGTCAGCATGCGCACCGAAGTGCGGGCGCCATCGGCGAGCACCACAGTGTCACGCGTTCGGCCATCCACCGTGCGCACCACGCGGGGAACGGGCTGCCTGGGCGACGTGCGGGCGATGTGCTCAAGGGCGGCAACCTGAAAATCGACCAGCGGCACCGGCTCGCTGGGGTTACTGATCTTGAACACGTAGCGAGTGCCATCGGCCGTCTCTACGGCACAGTTCTGGTCACGCTCGCCAGCCAACGGCTCGATGGTGCTGCCGTCGATGCCGTAGAGGCGTGCCACCAGTGCCTGCACCTCGGCCGGCGCCAGGTTGGGCGCCGCAGTGCTCAGCTCCGCAGCCTCGTTTGGGCTTTGCGGCGGCACAGCCTCGGGCTGCCCACGGTGTGCGTCGGAGCTGAACATCAGAGGCCTAGCAGCGCGGGAAGCTGACGAACGTCGGTCACGCGGTTCACCCCGTAGTTGGTTGACGTGGGCTCGTGACCGCGGTCGATGAAGGCCTTGGCCATGAAGCCCAAGTCAGACGCCGTCATCAGGTCGTACCGAAAGCTCGACGAGACATGCATCATCTGTTCGGGTCCGCAGCCGAGCTGGTCGAACATGTACTCGAAGGTCTGCATGCGCGGTTTGTAGGCGCGCGCTTCTTCTGCAGTGTAGACAGCGTGAAAATGAGCCTTGAGGTGCGCAACGCTGTGGGGGATGAGGTCGACCATCGAATTCGACAAAATCACCAGCGGCACGTGCGGCGCGATAGCTTCCAGCACCTCCACCACGTTAGGGTGCGGCTGAAAGGTCGACACCGCAGCGTACAGAGCGACCGCGTCAGAGGCCAGGCATTCGATGCCATGCGCCTTGCAGGCTCGCTGGATGGAGTTCTCCAACACGTCGTAAAAGGGTTTCCAGTCGCCGAGCACCTCGTCGAGGCGATAGGCCCGGAAACTGTCCAGGAACGCTGGCATCCGGTCGACCGGCACGCGGTCCTTGAACAGTACCTTTGCCGTCGTACCCATCTCGAAGTTGATGAGAGTGCCGTAGCAATCGAAGCTAATGAATTTGGGTTTGAAAATCATGGGTTGATCCGCTGCGTTGAGACGGAATAATTCTATGGATACCTCCCATTCAGGAGATGCCATATCGCACCCGACCCCAGGCAGATTCGTTGTCAATGCGCAGGGTGTCTGGCATTTTTTGCCACACCGGTTCGAGCGACAAATGCACATCGCGCGGCACGAAAGCTCCCGGACGGCCACAGCCAAACGATGTGCTGTCCAGACCCCAACAACCGCACGCTACTGCGTGCAACCCACTCAAAGCAGCATCACCTTGGCTGGCAATCCCTCTAACCTATGAGCACCTTGCGAGGTGTTGCGATGCAGTTCGTACCGCCCCTCGTGCCCTTTCCCCCAGTCACCCACGGATGCCGCCATGACCCACTCCGAAGCCCTTCCTCAGATCGCCGCACTGGACGCACTGGACCGCGCCCATCTCATCCACCCCGTAGTCCCCTGGCGCACGCATGAGGCGCGCGGTCCCAATATCCTCACGGCCGCGCAAGGCGTCTGGCTCACGGACGGCCGGGGCCACCAGTTGCTGGATGCCTTTGCAGGCCTGTGGTGCGTGAACGTGGGCTACGGGCAGGAGAGCGTGGTGCAGGCCGCTACCGAGCAGATGCGCAAGCTGCCCTACGCCACTGGGTACTTCCACTTCAGTAGCGAGCCCGCCATCCGCCTGGCCGACAAGCTGGTGCAGATCACGCCCGCATCTCTGCAGCACGTGTACCTCACGCTGGGAGGGTCGGAGTCCGTCGATGCGGCCGTGCGCTTCATCGTGCAGTACTACAACGCTATCGGCAAGCCGAGCAAAAAACATTTCATCGCGCTGGAGCGCGGCTACCACGGCTCCTCGTCCACCGGCGCGGGGCTGACGGCGCTGCCCGTGTTCCATCGCGGGTTTGACCTGCCGCTGCCCACGCAGCATTACATCCCCTCGCCCAACCCCTACCGCGCGGCTAATCCCGCTGACAGCCAGGCCATCATCGGCGCCTCGGTGGCGGCCCTGAAGGCCAAGGTTGCCGAGCTGGGCGCGGAGAATGTAGCCGCTTTCTTCTGTGAGCCCATCCAGGGCTCGGGCGGCGTCATCGTACCGCCCCAAGGCTGGCTCAAGGCTATGCGCGAGACTGCCCGCGCACTCGACATCCTGTTCGTGGTGGACGAGGTCATCACCGGCTTTGGCCGCACCGGCCCCATGTTTGCCTGCCTGGCCGAAGGCGTGGAACCCGACCTGATGACTGTGGCCAAGGGATTGACCTCGGGCTATGTGCCCATGGGTGCCACGCTGATGAGCGACAACGTGTACTCGGCCATTGCCGATGGTGCCCCCAAAGGTGCCCCCATCGGCCACGGTGCCACCTACTCGGCCCACCCGGTCAGCGCGGCCGTGGCACTGGAGGTGCTGCGTTTGTACGAAGAAGGCGGCGTGTTGGCCAACGGGCAGCGTGTGGCACCGGTGTTTGCCCTAGGCTTGGATGATTTGCTGGCCCATCCACTGGTGGGGGATTCGCGCCATCGCGGCCTGCTGGGCGCGCTGGAGCTGGTCAGCAGCAAATCCACCAAGGCCGGCTTCGCCCCTGCGCTGGACCTGCCCAGCCGCATCTCGGCCGCGGCATATCGCAACGGCATCGTCTTCCGTGCGTTTGGCGACAACATTCTGGGCTTCGCACCTGCACTCACTTTCACCACGTCCGACTTTGGCCTGATGTTCGAGCGGGTGAGGAAAACACTGGATGACGTATTGGCCCACGCCGATGTGCGTGCCGCCCTGAAAGACTGAGCAGGTGTAATCCCGCTCGCGCTGCCCCTGCTATCACGTCACAATAGGATCTGTCCTCTTTTACGCACCGCCCAAAATGACGAATGAAGCACTGAAAATCGACCGACTGGATTTGCGCATTCTGGCGCAGCTGCAAAAGAGCGGCCGCATGACCAATGTGGACTTGGCTGATGCGGTGGGCTTGTCGCCAAGCCCCTGCCTCATCCGCGTCAAACGGTTGGAGCAGGCAGGCTATATCGCGGGCTACGGGGCGCACCTGCGCCTGGAAAAGTTGGGGGACACCCTGACGGTGTTCACCGAGATCACCCTGTCAGACCACCGACGCGAAGACTTTACCCGCTTTGAAGTGGTGCTGCGTGGCGTTGACGAGGTGCTGGAGTGCCATCTGGTGAGTGGCGGCTACGATTACCTGCTGCGATTCCTGACCCGTGGCGTAAACCACTACCAGGAGGTCATGGAAGACCTGCTGGAGCGCAATATTGGCATTGCCAAATACTTCAGCTACATCGTCATCAAGTCGCCCTTCATCAAAACACACTGCCCGATCGAGCGCCTGTTTCCAAATCAGCAGTGAGTGCTGATGTGGAATTCGCCACTAATTTGCAACTAGAGCGCAAGCAGCCACCTCGCAAAACCAGCGCACCCCCAAAGGGAGTGCCTCATCATTGAAGTCGTAGCAAGGGTGGTGCAAGGCGCGGTCACCGTCTGGGCCGGGCTCTGCTCGCCCCTGGCCCAGCCACAGGTAGGCACAACGCTTGCGCTGCAGCATGAAAGCGAAGTCTTCTGAGGTGAAAGCTGCATGCGGAGCCCCCTGTGCCTGCAGACCCACAGCCTGCGCGGCCTCCAGCGCCAGTGTGACCTCGGCAGCGGTATTGGTTGTGGCTGGGTAGTAACGCTGGTATTTCACCTGCACATCCGTGCCATTGGCCAGTGCCACTCCCCGGGCCGTGTCGCGCAGGGCGGCTTCAATGCAGTCTTGCGCGGTGGCATCAAAACTGCGCACAGTGCCGGTAATCTGAACTTCCGCCGGCAATACGTTGTGGCTGTGCCCGCCCTCAATGCGGGTCACTGAAAGTACCGCATTGACGGCCTCGCCGGTCAACGGGCCGCTCACAAACTGGTCAATCGGCTCCTTGGGGATGTGCGGCAATCGCCGCATTCTTCTTCGTGTTGCTTGGCATAGATGCCACTTGTCGTCCTGCTATGCCTCGCACACGAAGTTCAGGACAGGCTCTCGGCGTTTGCTTCAGGCCGCAGACGAATGCCTTCTCTCCTGTGGCTGCATCCAGGGTGAAGTCACGAGCCGTGAACGGAAATATAAACGTAGTGCCTATTCCTATTGACGCTCAAATCAACAGGAGTCACCATGAGTTCACTTGAAAACCCCAATAGCCCTGCGCAGTCGGAGTGCGCGCAGCAGAATTACCTGAAACGAGCTCTTAATGGTCGCATTGCGACTGTCCCGCGTCAAAGCGTTCAGAGCTGCGAAAAAGTCATCGAAGTATTGACTTGGTACCTGGACGAAATGGTAGACGCGTTGGAGGACGCGATACGATGCTATATCTGCGTTGAACCCGACGACCCCAGCGAGTATCGATACCATTTGTATTTCGAATCAATTCGCGAGACGCAGCAACTCCTTCGTGACTTGAAGCAAGACTGGCCGCACCTTGACCTCCCACAGGTCTATCCGTCTGACGTTGAGTGCGACGACGACACTGAAGGCTGAACAGTCGTAGACGACCATTCAGGCAGCACTTATCAAAACCGTTTCGAACGCAATAGGTCTGGCGATTGGATGAACCATACGCGTCTCGAGACGCGTCTTGGGCTCATAAAGCGGGACGCAAGCGGACTGTCGCATCAAAAGTCACCCATGTAGACGGTGGTCTAGGCTGTGGATAAAGGTATGCACCACTGGCGAAGGTGGCGTCCCTCATGGGCATGCCGTTAATGCTCAAAGAACGGGCACACATACCGGCCCTCTTGACCCGCAGTGGGCAGACTTTCCACCAGCGCCAGGCGTTCACGAGTAGGCGAGGCAAAGTGGGGACAATGCAACCCCTCAGGCAGGAATCGGCCCAAATCGGTCACGCTTGCCTCGTGCTCGTTTGGCATGAACCCTCTTGTCGATATCCTTATGTATTTTCGTATTGTGGCTGACGGCGTCCTCCTGTTCCACTTGGGATTCATCCTGTTTGCAATTTTTGGCGGCGCACTCGCCGCCTGGCGCCGCTGGATGCCAGATGTTCATCTCCCAGCGGCGGCCCGGGCAGTCTTTGTCGAGCTGACGGGCCGCATCTGCCCGCTCACCGACCTTGAGGACCACCTTCGCATCCGAGCAGGGCAATCAGGCTACACGGGAGGCTTCGTCGAGCACTACCTTATCGAGGTCATTTATCCATCCGGGCTGACGCGCGAGGTCCAGTTCATACTCGCGGCTGTAGTCGTTGGCATCAACGTCGCAATTTATGCCTGGATTGCGCTTCGCCGGGCGGCTCAATGCTGAGATGCCTAGCCACTCAATGAAGCGACCGGCACCCTTGGGTGCCGCAGCGGCCACAGCGGTGCATTGACACCGGCGCGGTCGATTGAACATTGCATACTCAAGGGTCAAGTGACCCATCCTCGACGCAGGCCTGAAATCCAGCGACCCGGGCCAGCGATGCAGGTCAGAAAGGCCGCTGTGCCGCAGAGCAAAAGGCTAAACACATCCGCTAAACCAGAGCGAGGACACAACGGCCCTCGTTTTTTGAACTTATGGAGATGCAATGAGCAACTACAGCTTTCCCAATCCGGCGGACGACAGCAAGAGTCAGCTGACCTACAGTGTCGCGGCGGAGTTTATCTACAGGCTCGACCTGTTCCTGGAGCATCAGGACAAGAACTCCAATGACGGCTGTGTTCCTGTCGAGGTGGTTCGCACGGTCGGGCACTGCGCCGAGGCAGCCCTTGAGATGCTCTTCTGGGCTGCCGGCGACTCCAAGTCGGCCCACGAAGGCAGCACACCTCGTTGCTCGGTGGCAGACGACGCGGATGCCTGCGAAATGATTGCCGGAGTCGCTGAAGTGCTCGACAGACTCTTCCAGTCGCAAACCGTGTCACGGACCGCCGTCGCGCCCAACCAGGCGAAATGGCAGCTGATGACTACCGTCGCCGGGGAATTCTTCCTTCGCCTTGGCGCGCTGGCGGAGAACGTAGCAAACCAGGCTCAGAACACTGTCGACTACTGTGACGTTGAGATGCTGCGAGGCTGTGTGGACGCAGCCATGGGAATGGTGTATGAACTCAGTAGCGCTACCTGGCTGGCCGGCCACGCCATGCCCGCTCGAGCCATCCTTGCCATGTACGACCACGTGCGCAGCCATCGCTTGGAGTGCGCGGGTCCGCAAGCGGTGCAGCTTATTCAGGACGTGTACGAGGCCGTAACGAGTCAGGTGATTTCGCAGGGCTGAGCGCCGACGCCTTGACTGGGCAGCCGTAGTCGTAAGCGAAATTGAGAAGGGGTCGACCACCGCCTTAACAGGCTGCTGAAATCCCCCACGCGAGTACGCCGCAGCCTGCCCGGGCGGTTTAGCTTTGCACTCAGACTGCAAGGCGGCCCGGCCATGGCTTGTCCATGAGGTCCCAGCACGGGCGGGGCAGCGTGTTCAAGCTGACCCCCTGCAGGGCGACACGGGCGCCGCTCTGGTTCAGCCGTCCCACAGGTCATGAGTGCGCGCGAAATGGACGCTCTGCGCGGCTTTTCACGCCCAAGTGCGAGCAAGGAAGGCCCGCGAGGGGCCTGTCCTGCTGGCGGTTCGGGGCTAATCCGAGCGGAGGCTAAAACCGATTG
This sequence comes from Polaromonas sp. C04, assembly GCF_002002705.1. Lineage (GTDB taxonomy): Bacteria > Pseudomonadota > Gammaproteobacteria > Burkholderiales > Burkholderiaceae_C > Rhodoferax_A. The sequence continues at coordinate 243,435 of NZ_MUNS01000031.1, forward strand.
CTTGACGCGGAATGAACTATTCATTCCCAACTCAAGCCGCCGCTGGTCAGTCATCCTCACTCGCCAGCACCTTCGCAAACCCAAGCGCCGCTGGCATCAGTTCCAGCTCAGGCGCTCCGTTCCTTAAATGGGCCGGGAGCAAACGCCGCCTGTTGTCCCAATTGCTACCCCTGTTGCCCCAAGGTCAGCGCCTGATTGAGCCCTTTGTCGGGGCCGGCAGTGTCTTCATGGCTAGCCGCTTTGAGCAGTACCTGCTGGCCGACACCAATGCAGTGCTGATGGCTGTGTATGCCCAACTCCAAACTGACCCCGCTGCATTGGTCAGCCAAGCCCAGGCCCTGTTTGTCGAGGGCAACCGCAGCCCAGAGGCTTACAACGCTCTGCGTAGCAGGTTTAACGACCCGGCGACGCCTGAACCTGAACGGGCGGCCCTGTTCATTTACCTGAATAAATTTGCCTTTAACGGGCTATACCGGGTTAACAAGCGGGGCCAGATGAATGTGCCCTTTGCCCACCATGACAAATTGCCGGCGTTTCCAACGGAGGCCACTGAGCGCTTTGCCACGAAGTTGGGGCAAGCCCAGCTGCTATGCACAAGCTTCGAGGACACCATGGCGCAGGCGAGGCCCGGTGACGTGGTCTATTGCGACCCACCATATGTAGACCGAGAAGATGCGCAAGGCAACGCGTCTGCCAGCTTCACTGCTTACAGCAAGAACCGCTTTGGCATGGCACAGCAAGAGAAGCTGGCAAGCCTGGCCCGCGAACTGGCCGAGCAGGGCATCCCTGTAGTGGTGTCGAACCACGACACCCCCACGGCGCGACGCCTGTATGCCGGGGCCACGCTGCACACCGTGTATGCCCACCGCTCGATGGCATCAAACATCGGTGCGCGGGGCAAGGTGGCCGAACTGGTGGCGGTGTTTGGCGGGCACCCTGCACCAACTCTGAACCCTGCGCCTGGATGGCATGGCTGCCGCCTTGACCAACCCGGCAAACCAAATCGCTGCCGCTGAATTGCCCTTTGAACAACGCCTGGCTCTGCTGGTGCAACGGGAGGTTGATTGGCGCGACAGCAAGCGTCTGGAGCGCCTGTTGAAGGCCGCCCGGCTGAAGGTCTCCTCGGCTTGCCTGGAGGACATTGACTGGAGAAGCAACCGCGGCATCAGCCGCGAAGTCATTGGCGCCCTGGCCGGCGGCGACTGACTGCGCCATGGCCACAATGTGCCGCTGACCGGTGCCACCGGTTACGGCAAGACCTGGCTGGCGTGTGCTCTGGGCCAGCAGGCAGCCCGCTTGGGTTTCTCGGTGCTCTACGCCCGCGCCCCTCGCTTGCTGGAGGAGTTGCATGTGGCGCATGGCGATGGCAGCTTTGCGCGCAGGCTGGGCCAGTTAGCCAAGCTGGACCTGCTGATACTCGATGACTCCGCCATCGCACCCATTGCCGCGCATGAGCGCAATGATTTGCTGGAATTGTTGGATGACCGGGTGGGCAGCCGCTCCACGCTCATCACCAGCCAGTTGCCGGTAACAGCCTGGCATGCCTGGCTCGATGAGCCCACCCTGGCCGATGCCATCTTGGACCGCATCGTGCACGGCTCGCACAAGATGGCGCTCAAAGGTGAGTCCATGCGAAAGCTGGCCAAGGCCGCTTAAGCCGCCCCGCAATCAGCCCATTCCACATTCATCGCGGACAGTTGGGATACGATTGCCACTGTCACTCAGGACACCAGCGCAGGGTGTCCGCCATCAATGGAATGCGCACAAAGCTTTCAAAAAGTTGGTTGGACATTGATATAGGCCCTGTGTTTAGCCTTTTTTGCTGTCGCCAGGAATCTGTCCTGGCGAAGCCGCCGGGGCTCCGGTTTGCGCAAAAGAGTGACGCCCCAGCAAGAAAGGCCCGCGAGGGGCCAGTCCTGCGGGCGGTTCGGGGGGAATCCGAACCTTCAAGGCGCTCTACGATGCATTGGCCCAATCGTGCTCATCCACTGCATCGCAGCTATGGCAAACCAGGCGCTCCCCATCGGCAGCACCAATCGTCTCGACCAGCGCCCACACGGCCGCGTCGCCGGACAAGTGGCGGCCCGGCAGGCGTGCTTCGGGATGCGTGCTTCCGACGGCGGCGCTCTTGCCGGTGAAATCCGAAGGCCAGGCGACTTCGCGGGTCACGATACGGCCGTTCCTGAGGTTTTCCAGTGCCAGCGGGCAGACCCCCTTTTCGGCCCAGATTCGGTACGCCTGCTGAAACCGCTCGTCCGTCACGTCCATCGCAACCACGCACACCTGGGAGCCGACTTGCAGCACCAGCACATAGCACGACTTGTTACTGTCCGCACGCAAGGCCACCTGCTCGACCCGTGCGCCGAGTGGCTCAGATTCCAGGGCATCATGGAATTCCCGTACCACCGTATTTTTCAGGTACAGGCGGTCGTCGTCTCTCTGAGCGCCCTCCAGGAAGTGGGTGACCTTCCTCAGCCGACCGATGGCAGCAGCTTCGATGCCACACCATCGGATGCGGGGCATCCGATGCATGACATGCGCGGGCAACGCCTGGCGCACAGCGCCCTGGCCCTGCGTTGGCGAATACACCGTCACGATGTGGTTACCGCCGGCGGGCGGGCCCTCGGGGTCGTGACCGGTTTCCTCCACCGCCCGCGTGCGCTCCTGGAGATATTTCCAGGCATACATCCGCATGGGCCGCTGAAACGAGCTCCCCTCGCACCCTTGCAGGCCGAGAATCATGTTCTCGCCCATGGGGATGCCCCGCAAATGCAACGCTCCGGCGCAGTCGAACACCAGCAAAACGCAGCCCTGCCTGCACGCCCGGGACAAGGAGGTGCCCTCCTGGGTGAAACACAGGGACGGCGGGCTGGTACCGTCCTGTGAATACCCCTGCGACAGCTGGGTTTGCGTGACCAGTCCCAGGAAGACGGCATTCCTCCAGGGGTCCCCGGTCAAGTTCCCAAAGCAATCCAAGGTCGCAGTCAGCAACTCGGCAATGGCGTGTTTCATCTGCGCTGGCAGAGTGAAGTACCAGACCACATAGTCGCTCAAACAGGGCGGAATGAGCCCCGGCAGGTCGCGGCCCGACAGCGCAAACAAGGCCAGGCCGCCGGATTGTGCAGCCGCCTGGTCTCGCATGTCACCCACCAGCGCCGGCAAGAAGGCTCCGTGCTCGGGGGGCACGCCAGCAGGCAGTCCGGCACTTTGGAGTGCGCGATTGAGCGCCTCCTGCGAGACCTCGGGGCGAAAACCGCTGTCGTTTTCGGGTCGCGAGTCAAGCAAGGATTGGAGGGGGTTGTTGGGAAAATTAGACATGGGTCTCCTGCAAATGAGTTGGTGGAAATCCGTCTAGCCAGATGTTTTATTCCTTTTGAAGGTGGCCCTGGGCCGCCCCGGGGCTTGAGGTGGCTCCAAGCCTCGAGAAGATGGAACGATGGGGAAGCCAAACCAGCTCTCACCCGAGGTGAGCGAACGCACCTTCCGTATGGTGGTTGAGTACCGTGGCGAACACCCGTCCCAACGGGCCGACGTTTCGTCGCAAGACTCACACAACTGATGACCGAGGTCCTTGACAAGGGGCTCGCTCTTTACTCGACGCTCCATCGGCCTCTCGTTGTATTAGCGCGGTGGGCCCTTGGGGGCTTGCCTTCGTATCAGACTCAGCACCCGCGCCGCCAGTCTCGCGCCCTCCCCCGGCTGGACGACCAAGCTCGTTCAGCGTCCCTCACACGTCAACCACGCACGCCCACTGGAATGCCGGATTCTCAAAGACCAAGTCCGCAGCGCGCGGGGCTGAGTGCATGTCACGCACATACCCGCGTGGATTTCGTCACCAGCGCCGCCAAGGCGGGTGTGCCTACCTGGGCCATCCAACGCCAAACTGGCCACAAGTCCGAGCACATGGTACGGTGCTACATCAGAGGCCTCGGGCTGTTCGAGCAGAACGCGCTCAAGTCGGTTCTGTAGCCCCTCCATCACCAACACTTCCACAGGCCCACATTGGGCCCCGTGGGGGGTCGGCACACAGCCCGTAAAGGCTTTCAACAATGAAACTCCCACCTATCGCCCCAGCTGGCAGGCTTGGCAATGCCACGGCCATCGGTGCCGCCGGCACCCGCACCGTTTGGACCCTTGCCGGTATCTTGAGCCACTTCGTACCGGCCCGTTCACTCCAGCGTGTCGGTGCGCAGTAGTTGGGTCGTCTTCAGTGCCCCTTGGCTTGGCTGCAGGTGTTTCGGCACGGCGCGTTCAAGGCCATCTCGGCATTTCCCGGCCATCACGTCGCCCAAGTCGTAGTCGGCATTCAATGGACCGGCGAGTTCTTGATTTTCTCAAGCCCTGGCCCCATGGGCGCAGACCCGTGGCCCGACTAGAATCTGCTTGAAGCGTCGCTGATGGAGCAGGCCGGGCCGCTTGGCAGCGCCGACCAGCGGCTGCTGCGCCAGCATCTGGACCGGCAGTGGGCTCGGGCTTTGCAAGCCACGCACGGGGCTCCCCGTCTCAAAGCCCTGCTGACCCGCTGGCAGGCGCGCGGCATCCACCTGGCGATGGCCCAGATCCTGGCGGCACACGCCGTCTACGCCGATCCGCACGCTGTCCACTTGCTGCGCTCAGCCGGTTCGCGTTCCATCGCGGTTTACAACTGGCTGTGCGCGACCAAGATTTACCGAGTCACCCGCTGCGCAGCGCTGCGTCTCGAGCCCGCCTGGATGGCACACGCCGTATGTCATCGCGGAGCGTGCACCGACCGCCTGCTGGAGGCCATCGATCTGCGCGAGCCACTGCGCGCCATGATCAGGCAAGGGTTTGGTTTAAGCCATGGCGAGATTCGCTACCTGAACCGGGTCGTGGGGGCACGAGAAATCAGTGCCGAGCGCTTTGAGATCTTGATACGGCACGTCGTACCATTGCCGCCGCAGGCTCGACCCACTACGTTCAATGGCGTGGTGGCGCTGGCCGAAATGTACAACCAGCTTATGCGCGATTCTGCGCATTCCACTGATGTCGGACAGGAGATTGCGGTGTTCGTCTCGCTTGTGAGCGCAGACCAGGCAGTGTTCGTCGGCCCCTCCGATATGGGCCCCGGGTGGGGCTACAGCATTAAAGCGTTCGACCGCAAAGACGTACTTCAGCCGGAAATCGTCATTAACGCCGACACCTCCATCGGCAAGGGCATGCGGCCGACCTACGACCTGATGTGCCAGGCCGCAGGCTACGACGGCTCAACGAACTACGGCAAGGACGGCGAATGGCGAGCAAGTCAATAGGCGCGGTGGCCGGACTACAAATCTGCGGGAAACCGGGTTAGCGAAGTAATCGGCCTACTGCCGCAAATCGCGCCGAAGAAGCACGTGTTGTCGTGTTTGTGGCAAGGTGGAATGCGGTGCTGCGGAAGACCGATGTAGCAATGGTGCAAATTGCCCGCGGGTTAGCGTGGTCCTGGGTGACGTCATCGACATTGGTGAATCGGCTTGGTGGTTCGCAGCCGCCACGCCGATATCCCGTTTGAGAGAGTGAGCAAGACGACGTACCCGATGCGGCACCACATTCCAAGTGCAATGATGGAGCAAACCATGGTGCAACGCAATCGCAAAATTCCCCTCAAACCGACCAAGTCCCGAGCCGCCCTCACGATCACCCACCCCAACGCCGCCGGCATCTACATCGGCAGTGCATCCCACTTCTGTGCCGTGCCTCCAGACCGCGACGACCAGCCGGTTGACGCAAGTGGGCAGCGACAAATCCCGCTTGCTAACGGCACAAAACTGGCTGCGCGATATCGATCGCGACTTTGCGGGCATGAACGCCGCCTGGGGAGAATGGGTCGATCCCAAGGCGGTCCCCACCCGGGCCACTTGCGAAGCCCGCCTGCAGGTGAGCGTCGCAGTGATTGCAGCGGACTTCATTCCGAAGTATGGCAGCCTGGATGAGGTCCAGGAGGCGCCACTGAATGGCTCTGGATCCACAAAAACGAACGGCTCCATAAATCTTCGGGTGGATTGACTCCCGTTCAGAAACGAAGCCCCCTTCCGTTAACACATTCTACCGAAACCTACTCCTGAAAATGGGGGACTACCGCGCCCTTGCTCGGTCTGGATTGACAGAGCAAGACGGGCTGCTTGAAAAAACGGACCTTCTCAGGCCCATCCAGGTTCAGACCGATTCAGGCCTGGGCCGATTCATTCCGGCTTTGCCTCTGCAGGCATGATTCTTACGGCGGAATACAGCGCAGCCGACGCCATAAGGTACAAAAGAACGGTCATCGAAAAGGCACGCACCGAGACCTCGAGTGCAGCACCCAGGACAATTGGAAGAATGACACCGGTCAGCCGGGTGGACATCACCACGCTTGCAAAGCCATACGCCCGCGTTTCCAGCGTTGTGCCAAAATATGCGTGGACATTACCCAGCACGATCCCGATCCCCAGGGCAGCCCCGTGAATGGAAAAAAGCACGATTGCGGTCAGGGGGTCCGTCATGAAGGGTGCGGCGACCAGGGTCAGGGCACCGACCCAGGCGGATGCGACCCAGTATTTTGATAGCGAATCCCTGGAAAAAATCGTACCAACCAGGATCACAGAGGAAATGGACACCACTTCTCTGACCGTCAGGGCAGATCCCACCGAGCCCTCCAGGCCATTGGCGCTCATCACGGTCGGGAAAAAAGCATACCCGGCAACCAGATAGGCTTGAACGCTCGCGCTGGCATAAATGGACTTCTTGACTCCATTCGATATGCTGCCCCTGATCGAGGCAAATTGCTGCCTGGCGTTCGCCGAATTTCCAGAAGGCTGGACCAGCACAAGCGGCAGGCTGCGGGTCAGGAAAATCATCATGATGCTGATGAGCAGGGCAACGCACGCCCCCATCCAGAGTTCGTTGGTATAAAACAGGTATCCAATGAACAGAGAGGCGGCGAAGGCGCCGATTCTCTGCACGATAGCGTTCACCACCTGAACGGGAACCTGGGCGCCTTTTGCCTGTGTGGCAATCCCTCCCAGAAGGGGCGCGATCAGACAGGAAAACCCGAAGGCCGCCACGGCGGTCGCCACCACCAGCAGCAAAATGTTCATGCGCGTGTTCACGCCGACCGCGGACGCGTAAAGCAGGCAGCAGGAGATTGAGAGGCACAATGTGCCGCTTAGAATGATGAAGCGGGTACCCCGCTGACGCGCAATGTGCGCCAGCGGAAGATCGGTAAAGAGCCCGAGCCCCGTCAGCACCGCCGTCAACAAGCCAACATGCAAAGAGCTCAGACCATTGCTCATCCCGATGATCGGCGTCAATGAGAGCATCAGGGTATAGAGGCCGAAGCAGCCCATCGACAATGTCAGATAAGTGCCTATGACTCGGTGCCTGGCCAGATCGCTCATCCGCATGTAAAACCTCGTTGAGTTCGGGCCGCATCACGCAAGGCCACGACTTGCATGGCTGATGCTTGAAACCGGACCCTGTCGCGCATCAAAGGGCGGTTTCCGGAAGCACGCCCTGCCTGGCCCCGATCTCCCAAATCTTGCGGGCTGCTTTTGCTGCGTCACGGATGATCTCGCCTTCATTCGCTGTCAACAGCTCTCCATTGCGCACCACGGGTTTGCCATGCACCATGATCAGGACAATGTCTGCTGCCGACCCCTTCCAGATGAGATTCTTGACAGGATCCCACACCGGCTGCAGATGGGGCTTGAAGAGGTCGAAGACCAGCAGATCCGCCTTGGCGCCCGCGGCAAGCCTGCCCAGATCGGGGCGGTTCAGCGCGTCAGCGCCTGCGAGTGTCCCGGCAGCCATGAGCTGGTGGGCCGATGCCACATGACCTTTATTGAAATGAAGTTTGGAAAAAAAGCCGGCGGTGCGCAATTCATTGACGAAATTCATGCCATGAGAGTCGGTGCCGATGCCGGTGCGCACGCCCGCATCCGCAAACCGCGCGTACGGAACATTGATGCCCGCACGTGCAAAGCTGATCACGCAATTCGCCACATGGGTGCCGGTACGCGCCAGAACTGCCAGCTCATCATCGGTGACATGCACGCAATGCGCCAGGGTAACGTCGTCCCCGAGCATGCCGCAGTCCTGCGCATACGCCACGGGCTCCTTCCCATACCGACGCCACAGAAGCGCGACTTCTTCTGGTGTCTGCGCCAGGTGCGTGGTGATCACGCATCCCAGCTGATCGGCCGTTTTGCGGATTTCTCGCAGCAAGTCCGGCTCGCAGGTGTCCATGGCGTGGGGACCCAGCGCCACCTGGATCCGCCCATCCCGACCTTCATCATGGGCGTGAAAGAGTTCCACCGAACGGGCCAGCTGCCCCAGCCCGTCTCCACCATACGCATAGTCGATGTCGCCTTTGGCATTGAACCCGACTTTTGTCGCGGACAGGATGTTGGGGGCGCCCACGACCCGATTCCCAAGCTCACGGGCCATGTCGAAAAAGACTTCCTGCCCGTGGTGCCACATGTCCATCACGGTCGTGCACCCACCCTTGAGCACATCGATCAGGCCCAGCGCGATGACGCTGCGAAGCTCGGCAGCGGACAGCTCATCTGAAGCGATTTTCCCCAATGGCATCAGGATTTTGTAAATCAGCTCCGGTATCCAGGGGTCCAGCGTCAGGTCGTCTGGAATGCCCCTGAACAGGGCGCCATTGAGGCAATGTGAATGGATATTGACGAATCCGGGTGTCACCAGACCATGCTCATACCGCAGAACATCGTCGGTGGCGGCGGGCGCATCTTGCGTGACCGCCTCGATGTTTGAACCCTCGATGTAGACATAGTGATCCTGGAGCAGACTCTGACGCTCTCCGTCCATTCCCAATACATACTTTGCTGCAATCACCTGTGCCATGCCAGCCTCCTTTCAGGGACGGGTCTTGCGACCACCCGTGGCCGTACCAGACCCGCGTATTCATCGGGTCCGCAGGGAAAATGGCATGCGGTCGCGTGGCCATGTGCATCCACGTTGAGCTCGGGCATTTGCTGTGCACAGATGGACTGTGCTTTCCAGCACCTTGTACGGAATGGACACCCTGATGGCGGATTGGCTGGATTGGGGATATCACCGCTCAGAATGATGCGGTCATTACCCCGCCTTTTGACGGGGTCCATGCTTGGAACCGCAGACATGAGCGCCAGCGTGTAGGGGTGGGACGGCTTGCCCAGAACCTCCAGGACCGGGCCGGACTCCATGACTTTGCCCAGATACATCACCATCACGTGATTGGCAACGGCCCGTACAACCGACAGATCGTGAGTGATGAAGATGGAAGTCAGCCTGCTTTCTTTCTGGATGGCCGCCAGCAATCGGATGATCTGCGCCTGCACCGAGACATCCAGAGCGGACACCGGCTCGTCAAAGACCACCAGCTTGGGGCGGATCGCCAGGGCGCGCCCAATGGCAATTCTCTGCTTTTGGCCGCCGGAAAATTCGTGTGGGTATCTGTCCACGTACTTCCTGGACAAGCCGACCGCCTCGAGCAACTCCAGCACCCGGGATCTGCATTCAGATTTCGATACCCCTTGCACCACCAGCGGTTCTGCCAGCAAATCCCCGATGCGCATGCGCGGACTCAAGGAACTGTTCGGGTTCTGAAACACGACCTGGATGTCGCGCCTGATCTCTCGCAGGCTCCTGCCGCCCAGGGCGGTGATGTCCTTGCCCTCGAACAGGATCTTGCCGCCTGTGGGGCGCAACAGCCGGGCCGTGGCATGGCCCATGGTGGTTTTTCCAGAACCCGATTCCCCGACAATCGCCAGCGTCTCGCCCTCGGCCATGCTCAGCGAGACCCCGTCCACGGCCCGAACCCTGCCAATGACGTGACGCAAGACACCCCCGACGATCGGGAAATGCACTTCCAGCTTCTCGATGCGCAGAATTTCCCGCCTTTCCTGCTTCTCTTGCTTATTCATCGACCGACCTCCACCGCGGTAGCCTGTGCCTCTTCGGCAGTTTCACCAGCCCGGGGGCTGTCTTGCCACTGGTCTTCAAACGCCTGATCGCCGAATAGGATCTCCCCGGCAAAATGACAGGCCACATGGCGGCCGTCGCTGATCTCGCGATAGTCGGGCTTCCTGGTGCGACAGATATCCCGCCGATACTTGCATCTGGGGTGAAAGTGGCAGCCGGATGGCATGTCCGCCGGGTTGGGTGCCTGGCCGGGAATGGGGTGGATGCCCTCGATGGTGGTATCCAGTGTCGGGGCGCTGTCAATCAGGCCATAGGTATACGGATGCAGCGGTTTGTCCAGCACGTCCGAGACGCTGCCGGACTCGATGACTTCTCCTGCATACATCACAATGACTTTGCTGGCCATCTGGGAAATCACCCCCAGATCGTGGCTGACGAGGATCAGGGAAGCGCCGGTTTCCTTCTGCGCCTTTTTCATCAGATCAAGAACTTGCGCCTGTATGGTGACGTCCAGCGCAGTTGTAGGTTCGTCCGCGATGAGCAGCTTCGGATTGTTCGCGATCGCGATCGCAATCATGATGCGTTGTCGCATGCCGCCCGACAGTTGATGCGGATATTGCCCCATGAGCCGTGCCGGATCCGCCATGTTCACCAGAGTCAGCAGCTCCAGCACGCGTTCGCGCACCTGCGCCTTGCCAAGGTTCGTATGATGGCAGAGCAGGGTCTCGGCGATTTGATCACCGATCTTCATGACGGGATTCAGAGACGATTGCGGGTCCTGGAAGATGTAGCCTATCTCCTTGCCGCGTATGTTTCTCAGGCAGGATCGCTCTTCTTTCAGCAAATCCCGACCTTCAAAGACCACTGTGCCGCCCGCTATATGGGCCGGTGGTGATGGCAAAAGCCCAAGCGCGGCCAGCAGGGTCACGCTTTTGCCCGAACCGGACTCGCCAACAATGCCAAGCGTTTCGCCTTTGGACACATCAAACGAAACCTTGTTGACTGCCAGCACGGCAGAATCTGCCTCTCCGAACTTTACGGACAGCTCCTTGATGGATAGCAAGGCTTGCTTGTCCGGTGCGTCCGGTCCTTCATGTTGCTTGATGTTCATTTTCATTTTGTCTCACTCGTTCCCCAGCTGTGCTTTCGAATTCCGCGGTCCTGAAGTCCGGCAATTGCTTCAGGGTTCAGGGAATCGCTTCAGCATTCAGAAAGTTCTTCACGGATTCAGAAAGTCACCCTTGGATCCAGCATGTCCCGCAGGCCGTCGCCGACGTAGTTGAACGCCAGGACGACGATGAATATGGCCAGCCCCGGGATTGCCAACAGATGCGGTGCGTTGAAGATATAGTCACGGCTTTCTCCGAGCATGGTCCCCCACTCGGCCGCTGGCGGTTGAATTCCCAGCCCCAGAAACCCGAGGCCTGCGGCCGCAATGATGGTCAGCCCGATATACAGGGTGCCCTGAACGATGATGGGCCCGATGATGTTCGGCATGATGTGTCGCACGATGATGCGCATATTGCTGCAACCGACCGCGCGGGCACTGCTGATGTACTCCTCGCCCTTGACGGCCAGCACCCCGCTGCGGATCAGGCGAACCATCGGCGGCACGGTGCTGGCACCCACGGCAATGATCACGTTGACCAGGCCCGTTCCCAGGACGGCCACAAAGGCCAGTGCCAGCAGAAAGGGCGGGAAGGCAAACAGCACATCGACCACGCGCTGGGTGGTCATGTCGGTTCTTCCGCCGATGTAGCTGGTCACCAGGCCGATGGGCAGGGCAACGGCAACGCCGAACGCCGCGGCGCCAATCCCGTACAGCAGCGATACCCGGGCGCCGTAGACGATGCGCACTGCCATATCGCGCCCCAGCTGATCGGTGCCGAATGGGTGGCTCCACGACGGCCCGGCCAGCACCTTTGCGAGGTCCATCCGGTTGGGGTCACCCAGGTTGACGGCCCAGGGCAATACGATTGCAACACCTACCAGAATGATCAATATCAAGAGCGAGGCGAAGGCCGCCTTGTTCGCAGTGAATCGCCGCCATTTTGTGGATTCATGAATCATGGTGGAGTTCCAGACTAATTAGTTACGGATCCGCGGATCGAATACGGCATAGGACAAATCGACCAGCAGGTTGATGACGATGATCAGCGCGCCATACACCAGGATCACCCCCTGAACGATGGGAAAGTCGCGCGCAAAAATGGAGTCCACCAGCAGCCTGCCGATCCCGGGCCAGCTGAACACGACTTCTGTCAGCACGGCACCCCCCATCAGCTGCCCGAATTGAAGGCCAATCACTGTAATCACGGGCAGCATGGCATTGCGCAAGCCGTGCCTGCTGATGACCAGCCAGTCCTCGACCCCCTTGGCGCGGGCCGTTCTGATGTAATCCTGCTTCAGGACCTCTAGCATCGCGGCGCGCGTCACCCGGGCAATCAGGGCAAGGCTGAATGAGGCCAGCGTCAGCGTGGGCAATATCCAGCTTTTCCAGGTCAGCATGCCTGCAGAAGGCAAGAGCTGGAAGTGCACCGAAAAAAGCAATATCAGCAGCAGTCCGAGCCAGAAAGTCGGCATCGAGCTGGCACCGATGGCCATCGCTGATACGCCGTAATCCAGCGGCGAATTGGGGCGCAGCGCGGCCAGGATGCCCAGCAGGATGCCTGCCACGGTGGCGGTCAGCACTGCAGCAATGGCCAGGCCGACGGTGGCAGGCAGTCGGTCCACAATTTCCATAGTCACGGAGCGGCCAGACCGCGCCGAGACACCCAGATCCCCAACGGCCACCCCCTTCAGGTAGAAACTGAACTGAGCAGGCAGGCTCTGGTCCAGTTTCAGCTCCTCGCGGATGCGTTGGACGTCCTGTGGCGACGCATTCAGTCCGGCGATGACCCGGGCGGGATCGCCCGGCAAGGCCTGCACCATGCCAAATACCAGTACACAGACGCCGAACAGCGTCGCCAGCGATCCAATCAATCGACGAATTACTAATTCACGCATTCTGCAGCCTCATAGGGTCACTTTGCGAACCAATCGGTCGCGCAGGCAGGTGTCCGTACCTCGCGCGAGGCAGCGGCACATGCCACCTGGCGCGACCGGTATTCAAGTTGCTTCAGTTGGAGTTCAGAGGCCGTGCGTCATACGCCCGATACATCTCGTTGGGCAGCGTCTCGACACCGGTGATGTTGGCGCTCGTCACGATCGGGATTCCCTGATTCCACAAAAATACCCAAGGAGCGTCCGCCCACATGATTTTCTGGGCCTGGCAGTACAGGTCGTCGCGCTTTTGCTTGTCCGGTTCCTTGCCGGCCTCCTTCCACAATTTGTCGAATTTTTCATTCTGGTAGAAGGCGGTGTTGTATCCATTGGGCGGGAATGCTGAAGAACCCGCAGCGAACAGCGCAAAGCCCGGGGTGGCGGCCGCTGGAGTGGAGCCAGCATAGCCGAACATATTGATCTGTGCACCCTGTTTGGCCGATGGTTCGGCGACCCAGGCCAGGTAGGTGGCCCAGTCGGTGGTTCGGACCGTCGACTTCACGCCCACTTGCTGAAAATAAGCGGCGATTGCCTGGGTTGCCTGCCTGTCCTGGATGTAATGACCATTGGGTGCAATCAGCTTGACGGTCAGATCCGTAGCCCCTGCTTCGCTCAACAGCTTCCGCGCCTTTTCAGGGTCGTACTTGTAAAAACCGGTATCACAATAGCTGGCCATCAAATTGGAAAGCGGCGAGTGGGTCGGTGTGGCTGCCCCGAACAAGATGTTCTTGATGATCGATTGCTTGTCCACTGCATAGTTCAGCGCTTGCCTGACGCGCACATCCGAAAACGCGGTTGATTGGTTGTTCATCGCCATGTAGACGACGCGTGTCGTCGGGCCAATGATGACCTTGATCTTCGGGTTTTTCTTGAGCTTGTCTATATCGACGCTGGGCGGCTGCATGATCATGTCGGCCTGGCCGGACAGCACAGCCGCTTCGCGCGAGGCTGGTTCGGGCATGATCAGGATCTTGATCGTCTTGTAATAAGGCTTTTTCCCCCAGTATGAATCCCATCGATCGAACGTGAGGTGATCGCCCCCTACGTATTCGCGGAACTTGAAAGGGCCTGTCCCCACGGGATAGACGATTTTCTCGTAACTGTTGCCATGCTTGTTGATGCTGGCCGGAGACATCATGGCCGCTGGCCCCGTGACCAGGGAACCCACGAAAGCGGGGGTGGGTGCCGTTAGCGTAATGCGCACGGTATGATCGTCAAGCGCCTTGACCTTGTCCACGGTCTCAAAATAGCCGCGCAGCGGTACGCGGATCTTCTTGTCCAGCACGCGGTCGAAATTGAATTTCACAGCCTCTGCATTGAACGGCGAGCCATCCTGGAACTTCACGTTCTTTCGCAGATGAAAGGTCACCTGAAGGCCGTCTTCGCTGGTCTCCCAACTCTCGGCCAGCGCGGGCGACAGGGAACCGTCAGGCTCCAGGCGCACCAAAGGCTCCACCACGAATTCCATGTAATTCATGACCGCCGTGCTGCCCTGTCCCTGGACGTCCAGCGTGTCTGGTTCGGTACCCGCGCCGATTGTGAACAGGTCGTTCGAAGGCGCTGCCTGCGAGATGTGTGGCAGGCCAGTGGCCATGGCTGCGACAAAGACACCCGCAAGCGCGAGGCTCAGGGCGTGGCTGCGTTGCCTGGTTGGTTTCCTCGCGCGTTCAGATTGGATCACTTTCATTTCAACGTCTCCTTTTGTCTTGTGCAACTGAACGTCAGTTGCGCTCAATGTTTAGTTATGGGTCAGGTCTTGGGCCGACTGCTTGATGACTTCTTTCTTCGTTTCTCCTTTTATTGCCGGTGGGCAGCCGTCTGGTGATGAGTCCGGCCTGTTCATCCTGACCCGGGGTCAAGCCGGCACGTTTGAAGCTGCTTGTTGAATGGTGTCTCGGTGGCTCAAGGGGGCCAGGCCCTCCGTGAGCTGTTGTGAGCCGCAGTTCAACCCCTGGAATTGGGCGGCGGCGGGGCGTCGAACCAACCTTCCTTCTGCAACCCTTCCCAAATCCGCTTGCTGGCCTCACCGCCCTCGGAGACCACGCGGCCTTCGTCGGCGGCCACGAGCTTGCCGTCGTGGACCTGCATGCGGCCGTTGATCATGACATGGCGCACGTTCCTGCCGCTGGAGTACAGCAGATGATGCAGCGGCTCGGGGGGCAGGGCGCCCACGCCACCCAGTGGCTTGGTCACATCCACCACGCACAGATCGGCCTTGGCACCGGGGGCCAGCCGCCCGAGATCACCACGACGCAGCATGTTTGCCCCGCCAACGGTTGCCGCGCGAATTGTGTCGGCAATCAGTGGACGCTGCATCTTGGCCTTGCTGTCCTTTTCCAGCAGACTCATGCGCAGCTGGCCGTTCAGGGTGGCCAGTTTGATGTTTTCCATGTAGTCGTTGCCGATCTGGTCGATTCCCAGCGAGATGTTCAGACCTCCTGCCAGGGCTTCGGGCAATGGCTGCGAGGCCTGGTGCAACATGCTTGCCATGCAGGCGCAATGTACATAATTCACGCCATGGCGTTTCAGGATGGCCGGATCCTTCTCCATGTCCATCTTGTACAGGTGGGCGGCGATGACCTGCTGGTCAAAGAATCCCAGGCTTTCCAGCCAGGCAACCGGGCGCATGCCCCACATGCGCTCGCATGCTTCCACTTCGCGGATGCGCTGGGCCAGGTGAATGTGAACGCCATTGCCCAGTTTGGCAGCGGCCGCCTTGACTGCTGCCAGTGTTTCTGGCGTATGCGTGTCGGCGGCATGGATCGCCATCTGGGCACGCACGAGATCATCGTCCGACTGGTTGATTTCGAGTCCGAATTGCAGCGCTTCCTCGATATCACGCAGGGTTTCTGGGACAGAATCCAGCAGGACCCGATCGTCGGTGCGATACCAGATTTTCATCAGCCGGTCGCTGTTCGGTACGATGACGCTGACATAAGCACGCACGCCCCAGGCGCGCGCCACCCGCACGAACGACTTGGCATAGCGAACCGAGCCGCTCATCTCGACGAATGTGGTGCAGCCCGATTTGACTATCTCGGCCATGTTGTAGGCGGTCAGCGCGTCCAGTTCCTCGTCGCTGAAGTTTTCCACCATGGCGCAGGGGCGGTCCATGAAGCGTCCGCTTTCGATCAGGCCACGCGCCGGGCTGCTGATGCAGGTGTGCGTGTGTCCGGAAATGAAGCCCGGCAGAACCAGGCAGTCGCTGGCGTCGACGCGCGCTTGCCAGCCCTGCACCTTGCCTGGGCGGATGTCGACGATCTCCGAGTCGCGGATCACGATCGACACATCTTTTTCGAGCACTTGCTTTCCGTTGCGCTCCACCAGGGCCCAACCTGCCTCAATGACACAATCTTGATCGGAATTGTGGTTTCTAGTCATCTCTTTCCTCCGGAAACTGCATCAGAACGGGGCACGCTAACACTGATGCAAGACATTCATAACAATATTTTTTAGGCCATCTCACGTATGGCCTCACGTATCACACAGGTATTTACAATTTTATTCATGGATCTTCATAATCAACGTGCTACGTATGATCACAAGGATACAGTCCATGGTTCCAACTGGTTCCAACCTGTGCTTGAAGCAGATCGTAATGGGCGATGAAGATTCTTCCCAATACTGTTTTTATATGAATAATTAACACAAAAGATATAGATGCTCAACCTTCAATCGCTGCGCTGCTTCGTCGCGGTGGCAGACCATTTGAACTTCACCCGGGCGGCTGCGAGTCTGAACATGGCGCAGCCCGCACTGACCCGCACCATCAATCAGCTGGAGGATCGTCTGGGCGCGCCGCTTCTGAGTCGCGACACGCGCAACGTGCGCCTGACGGCAATCGGGCAGCTTGTCCTGGAAGAGGCCCGCAAGACCCTGACGCAGGCGTTGCGCACAGAGCGCCTTGGGCGTGAAATGGCGCTTGGGCAAACCGGGCAGTTGAATATCGGCTACACGGCCTTTGTGGTGGCCGACCCGCTGGCACCGCTGCTGCGGCAGTTCAGCGTATTGAAGCCGAACGTGCGGATCGAGCTGAACAATAATCCGACAGAACTGCAATTGCCTGCCCTGTTGAACGCCTCGGTGGATGCAGCACTGATGCTTGGCCCGATCTCGATTCCCGGAGTCCTGACTTGCAAGATCCGCGAAGAACCGCTGAGTGTCGTGATGCCGCGGGACCACGTGCTTGCGGAAAAAGACGCCATCACTGCGTCGGATCTGCACAAGGTCAAGCTGGTGGTCGGTACGGAAAATCAGTGGAGTGTCTACCGCCGGGCCATCTTCTCGGAATTTGATCGTTGCGGCGTGCTGCCGCGGATCTCTCAGGAAGCGCCCACGCCCGAGGCGATTTTCTGGCTGGTGATAGCCGATCTTGGAGTGACGATTTTCCCTACTTCCTACGCGCACCACCTGGCGCAGGCATACTCGGCCGACTTGATGTCAGTCCGTCCCTTTGTCACGCAGAAGTCCGGACTCAGCACGCTATGTGCCTGGCGCAAGGACAATCTGAATCCCGTGTTGCCAACATTCATTCAGTGCCTGAAGGCGCAACTGGAGCAGGAGGCCTCGGACCCCGCCCGTGTGCTTGCGGCGCTGCGTCGCGCCCCCGCCGGTTCGCGAACGCCGCCCGGCCTTTCCGCTGAATAGCCCCTCGGTCCCCTGGCGGGCTGCGCGGCATCCACGCCAGCTTTCTCCAGCGCCCTCCCGACACAGCCACAGTGGAAGATCTGCGGCGCTTCCAGTTGCACCTGGTCGATCGCGGCGTCTCGCCGATCGCCCTCAATGCCACCATCACCGGCTTGAAGTTCTTCTTCGATGTCACGCTCGACCGAGGCGAGCTGATGGCCAGGATGAGCTACGTGTGTGTGGCCTAGAAGCTGCCGGTGGTGCTGAGTCGCGAGAAGGTGGCGCGTCTGATCGCTGCGGCCTCCAACCTGAAGTACCACACGGCACTGTCTATCGCCTACGGCACGGGACTGTGGGTCAGTGAGATTGTTGCGCTGAAGGTGGGCGACATCGACAGCCAGCGCATGACCTTGCGCGTCGAGCAGGGCAAAGGCCGCAAGGATCGCTACGCCATGCTCTCGCCGGTGCTGCTGGAGCGGCTGCGCGCCTGGTGGCGATTCGCACATGCACACGGCAAGATGCTGCCGGGCGGTTGGCTGTTCCCGGGCATGAACCCGGTGGATCCTTTGACGGCACGCCAGCTCAACGGCGCGGTTCACGACGCCGCCGAGGCGGCCAGGATCGACAAGCGTGTCTCCATGCACACGCTGCGCCACAGCTTCGCCACGCACCTGCTGGAGCAAAAGGTGGACATCCGTGTGATCCAGGTGATGCTGGGACACAAGAAGCTGGAGACGACATCGATTTCACGCACGTGGCCACCGAGGTCCTGCGTGAGGTCGTCAGCCCACTGGAGAGGCTACCGGCATAGGGTGGCTTGAGGCGCGCCGGGCCGATCTGCAGGCGAAAGCGGCCAATCATCGGTGTCGGCTTACCGGAACCCAATTGAATTCCAGTCAACGGTCGTTCATGACCGGCTTGACGACCCGATGCAAACTGCTGCGTGAGTCGGCAGCGGACCTTCGTCTTCGCCGCAATTTCCGGGCGAAGCTGATCGGCTCGCCCAGCGACCATCATCTGTCACGAACGACAAGCGCAATGCTGCTGAGTCCACGCTTGAAGACCGTGGTGCTCGGCTTCGCCACGTTGTCGGATGTGCACTGGTCGCTGTCGGGCGAGGTCGTGCTGATGACCTTGCTCGGCGGCATGGGCACCTTCACCGGGCCAGTGCCGGGCGCATTGGCGGTGCTCAGGCTGCAGAACTTCCTTGCCGACCGCGTCGGCTCGCAGGTGCAGGTCATCATCAGAGCCATCTTTGTCGTTTGCGTCAGCGCCTTCCGCCACGGTTTGATCGGTGAGCCGCTCGCTTGGACGGCGTCTGCCTTGAGACGCCACGGCAGAAGAGACGGCGGGGCACCTGACTCCAAAAGTGAAAAAATCTTGCGAAATAGTGAAATACAATGGCGCCGAGAATCGGTGGCCGATAGTCCGCCTTCATATTGATCTGACAAGGGCTTCAAAACATGGTGCAGCAGAGCGCGAAAACGCGGAAAGACCCCATACTTTCGCGGAAGACGAAGGCCTCGGCCAGTGGGGAGCCGGCAGCCGTCGGATCGCTGTCACGTGGGCTGCAGATCGTCGACGTCCTTACGTCTGCCCAGGGCTGTCTTACGCTGTCCGAAGTTGCCGCGCTGACGGGTCTCGACGCCAGCACCACACTTCGGTTGCTTCACGCACTCAGCGAGCATGGGTATGTCGTACGGGATGACTCCGCCAAACGCTATATGGCAGGACCTCGCGCACTCTCTCCGCTGTCGCTGTTCCACCCGCTCACCCTGTTTCGCCGAGAAGCGGAACAGGTCCTGAGATCGCTGCAGCAAAACACGGGGGAAACTTGCGCGCTGGTTCTGTTCCTGGGCAACGAACGCCTCGTGGTCGACTTCATCCGCGGCAGGCAGCCGCTTTCGCCGTACTACGACACATGGCTCAAGAGCCCGCTGCATGGTTCGGCATCCGGAAAGATTCTGTTGGCATGGCTTTCCGATGCAGAGCGGGAGCAATTGCTGGGAGCGGGCCCCTATATGGCGCACACCCCAAAGACGGTGACGGATCCGGTGATCTTCAAAGATCGGCTCGAGGAAATCTGCCGTCAAGGCTATGCAGTGGCGCGCGACGACGCCTATCAAAACCTGGTAGCCATCGGCGTGCCACTGATGATGCCAACTCACAGCCGGCCCATGGGGTGCCTGGTGGTCACCTGTACCAGCCAATTGCTGCCCGAAGACGCCGAGGCCGACATCGTGAGCAGCTTGAAGGCTGCTGCAGCGCTGCTCATAAACAGTTCGCCGAGCTTGCAGGTTCTCAGGCACTGGACCCCGCGCGGCGCGCAGCGGCAGGTTCGCGCAAGTTCAGATCGAACGTAGGTGCTCGCGCAGCCGCAGCAGCCCGGCGGCGCCCAAGCCGGCCGAGCAGGCCGCGACCAGAAAGGGTATCGCGTATCCACCCGTCAGGTCGCGCAGCCAGCCACTGGTCCAACTCCCGATTCCGGCCGCGACGAATCCGAAGGAGTAGATCTCGGCGATTCGGCGCCCCGCCTGCGCGGCAGGAAACATTTCCCGCACAAGGATCGCGTAACCGGGCATGTAGCCGCCAAAGCCCAACCCGATCAGTACGACGCCCACCGTGATCGCAACGGGCCCCTGCGCCGTCGCCAGCCAGGCCATCCCGAACACAAGCAGCACGGACATCGCCAGCAGCGTGCGGTAGCGCCCTAATCTGTGCGACAACTGTCCGGCGAACAAGCGCGGAACGAGCGTCACGCCAAGCAGCGCCGAAACCAGGGCCGCGGCGGCGGCCGGCGCAAACCCTTGCTCCTCGCCGAAAGCCGTCAGGTGTCCGATCACCATGAAGCTCGCATGATTGGACAGGGCCATGCAAAGGCCCAGCATGAGGAAGCCGCCGCGTGCCTCAGATAGGCCCGCTTCGCCAGTGCCGGAAAGATCGGGCGGAGCGGCGTGTGGCGGAGGCGCACGCCGGAACGCGAACGCGCATGCCACAAGTGCGAGGCCTGCAACAAGCCCGTAGGCCACTAGCGTCGCCCGCCATCCGAACGCACCCGCACCCCATCGCATCAGGGGCGGCAGCGTCAATCCGCCCACGCTCTGCCCGCTGGCGGCGATGGCGATCGCCAGCGCCCGATGCCGATCGAACCATTGACTGACGGCAGCCGTGAGCGGGCTGAAAAACGCGCCCTGCCCGATGCCGCCAATGAGCACCCCATAGGCCAGATACAAAGTGAGCAAATTCTGGGCCGAGGCCGCGAGCAGCAGGCCCAGGCCGGTGGCGGTCGCGGCCAGCATCGCAATGCGAAAGAACCCGAATCGGTCCAGCATTCGACCCAGCACGAGACTGCCGATGGCCGCGCCGAACATCGCCGAGGTGTGCACGAGGGCAATGGTGCTCGCTCCCGTCTCCCAGTAGCGGGCAAGCGGCTTTAGCAGTATCGGAACGGACGTGACAGCGCCAAAACCGAGAGACGCGATCACCAGCGTCATGGCGGCAACCCACCAGCTGTAGCGGCTTTCGATGGATACGGTTTCCCTTCTGATGCCAGGAACGCCGTCTACACAACCGCTGGAAGGCTCAGCCACGGAGACAAGGGCTAATCGTCACCGCACGCAAGCGGCCCAGTGTCCACCAGGATTTTTCCGTTCTCGATGCGTACCGGTGCCACCGCGAGACGTTTCTCCGCAATTCCAAGAGGATCGCCCGTTTCGAGGTCCCACTGCCAAAGGTGCTTGGAACAGGTCAACACATTGCCATCGGCAAAGCCAAAGGCGAGCCGCTCATCCAGATGCGGGCAGAGCGCCGGGCAGGCGACGATGCGATCACCCAGGCGCACCAGCAGAACATCGCGTTCGCCGGCGCGACACTCCATCATCTCCTCGCCATCAAAATCCGCGGCATCGCAGGCGGCTTCCCATTGTTCGTTCTGTTGCATCTTGGTATCCATAGCACGGTTCCTCCGCTAATCCAGGTTTGCGGCACTCGCCGCCTCAGGAAAAGCTGTCGTAGCGTATGCCCGTAGGGTTCAGGCGCGCCTTGGTGATCAACATCCGCAGCGTGCCCCGAACCATGGGCGGCGGCCCGGCAACGAACACCGCACGGTCCTTCCACAGGCCCTCCAGGCAATGTGCCGCAACCTCGTGCGCCATGCCCGACTCGACCTGCAGGTGGGCGCCGGCGCCGGGCAGCGCAACATCAGCGCTGTCTTCGTCGGACAGCGCCACGACGATCCTCAGGCTCTCCGGGAAGCGTGCGGCCGCTGCGGCCAGGCGGTCTATGACAGCGGGACAGCGCGAGGTGCGCAGTCCGCACACGAGATCGAGGCGATGCCATTCCAGGTGGCCCGAAGCGACCGCCCAGTCGAGTATCGACAAGGCTACCGCCGCGCCGGACCCTCCGACGACCACGGCAAAGTCACCGTCCTCATCCGGCCGCACATGCGCCGCGCCCAAGGGGCCAAACACCTGCACGTGAGAACCTACCGAATCAGGCGAGCACAGCAGTGGCGAAAGCGCGCCTTCGGCCTTGTTGCGCACGACCAGCGACAGGCGCGACACCTCTTGCCCGTCGTGTGCCGGCGAATAGGCGCGGTAGCCTTCGACGCCTGGCACAGCCACCAGCACGAACTGGCCGGCAAGAAAGCGAATCGGCCTATCCAGTTCCAGCTCTACCCAGGTCAGGCCGTCGTCATTCGGAACCACGCGCGCGAGCATGCCCTCGTAGCGTTGAGGCAGTGCGCGCGCATGCGTGTGCGCGTCGGGCTTTGCTTCGATGACACAGGCGCCGCGCGCGTGCGACTGGCACAATAGTATCTCAGCGGGATCGCGCAATGCGCGCGCCCCAGGTGCATCCGGCCACAGCGACTCAACGTTTCCGGACACTACCTTGGCACGGCAATCACCGCAGGTACCCGTGGCACAGCCGTAAGGGAGGCTCACGCCCCCGCGCAGGCCGGCGTGAAGCAGACGCTCGCCCGGCGCGCAGGCGAAGCTGTGGCACTCTTCTGCGCTTCGCACTTCGATGATGGCGTCCAATTCGGCTCTCCTGGCTCTCGACTCAGGCTGCCAGGCGCATGGCACGGGACAGTTTCTGGGCCTCTTCGATCACCACATCTTCCTGGGCGGCGACCACCTTGCGCTCGCCAAGGCGTAGCACCAGCGCGCGCGCGTCGCAGCCATACTGCTCGGCAGCGTGCCTTACAGGATTGATGTATCCGCCATAAACATTGGCGTAGCCCATGAGGAGGGAATCGTTGTCAATGACGGGCATGGGTTGCGGGGCTACCTGGCGCGCGAAGACATCGGCCGCATCCATGATGCCGAACAGATCAGTGCCCACCTCGTGACCGGCGCGCTTGAGCGCCGTGACTGCCACTTCGGTCTGGGCATTGCCCGCACCGCCGCCAAAGCCCTTGAGACTGCCGTCAATGAAGGTCGCGCCCTCGTCCACGGCGGCAAGGATATTGCCGATGGCCAGACCCAGATTGTTGTGGGGATGAAAGCCGATCGGAATGTTCACGGCCTGGCGCACCGCGCGAATCCGGGCGGCCACTTCCCTCGGGACCAGATGCCCCTGCGATTCGGCGAGATTCACATAGTCCGCGCCGTAGGATTCGAGTTTGCGCGCTTGTTCCGCCAGTTGCTCAGGGCTGGCCATGCCCGCCGAGATCAGATAGCCGACGGTGAACATGCCGAGATCCTTGGCGCGCCGCAGATGCTGCTCGGTCACGTCGGCCTCGGTGCAATGCGTCGCGATACGTGCCACGCCCACACCGACTTCGGCCGCCATCTCCAGGTCGGCGAACAGTCCGAAGCCTGGCACCAACAGGATGCCGACTTTCGCGCGCTTGGTGACCTTGCATGCGGCTTCGAGCAGTTGGCGGTCGGTGGCCGGTGCACGACCGACATGCACGCAACTGCCGCCCAGTCCGTCGCCATGACCGACCTCAATGATGTCGACCCCGGCGGCGTCGAGGGCCGCGGCAGTCGCCTGCACGATCTCCGGCGTGAACTGATGGCGGAAGGTGTGATTGCCGTCACGCAAGGTGACGTCGACGAAAGTAATTTTGGCCACAGGTTTCTCCTAGTTCAGTGTCGCGCCGTAGCGCTCGGCCACGGCCACGGCGGCCGCGTTGATGATGTCCAGATTGCCCGCATAGGGCGGCAGGAAGTCGCCCGCCCCCTCGACCTCGACGCCGATCATGAAGTGATCGCCGCGTCGAAAGGGTTCAACGGTGAGGCGATAGCCGGGGACGTAGCGCTGAACCTGCTTCACCATGTCCAGCACGGAGTCCTTCACGGCCTGCTCGTCCACATCGTCGTCCACGATGGTGTAGATGGTGTTGCGCATGATGAGCGGCGGATCGGCCGGATTGATCACCACAAGGGCCTTGCCGCGCCCGGCCCCGCCGACCTCAGCCAGCGCCTTTTGCGTGGTGAGCGTGAATTCCTCTATATTTTCCCGTGTACCCGGCCCGACGCTCTTGCTCGCGACGGTCGCGACGATCTCGGCGTACTTCACCTTCGCCACGCGGCTCACGCCGTGCACCATGGGAATGGTTGCCTGCGCCGCGCAGGAGATCAGGTTCACGTTCATTGCGTCGAAAATGTCCTTCATGTTCACGCACGGCACAACGCTGGGGCCGACTTTGGCGGGCGTGAGATCGATCGCGAAGATCCCCGCTTCCTTGAAGCGCGGCGCATTTAACTTGTGGGCGCGTGCCGAGGTCGCTTCAAAGACAATGCGGATGTCGCCGCGCTCGAGAATTGCCTCGACCCCGTCGTTCGAAGTGGTGCAACCCAACTCGCGCGCGCGGGCCAGACCCTCAGACGCGGCATCGATGCCCGAGACCAGGCGCAGGTCGAACAGGGGATTGCGGCGGATCTTGTACATAAGGTCGGTGCCGATGTTTCCGGAGCCCAGAATGGCAACGGGAATGCGCTTGGGAG
Organism: Polaromonas sp. C04; assembly: GCF_002002705.1. GTDB lineage: Bacteria > Pseudomonadota > Gammaproteobacteria > Burkholderiales > Burkholderiaceae_C > Rhodoferax_A. The sequence continues at coordinate 267,962 of NZ_MUNS01000031.1, forward strand.
GTGTGGTCATCAAATCTCTCTTTCTATTCAGTGTTAGGTGCATGTCGGTTCGCGTCAGCTCGACAGGGCTCGCGGGCTGGTTCTTCAATGCGCTTTCTTTATCGACTACTGCCAGCGCAACAGATAAAACTCCAGCCGCGACATTCCGTAGTTGATAAGCGTCGCTACGATGGCCAGTACAAGCAGTAGACCCAGCACACCATTCATGTTGAACGTCGATGCGAGGTAGGAAATCTGCTGTCCCAGTCCGTGCTCGGAAGCAATGATTTCGGAGCCTATGACTCCCAGCAGGGCGTAGACCAGACCGAGCCGCAAACCGGAGAAGATCACCGGCACGGCGTTCGGCAAGGTCACCAGGGAAAAGGTCTGACGCGGGCGGGCACCCAGGGTGGACATCAGCGTGAGGTGATCCTGATTCACGCCGCGAATCCCGGCAATGGCACTCGACAGTACGATGAAGAAGGTGAGCGTGAACCCCATGGCGATCTTGGATGCCAGCCCAAGCCCGAACCACAGAATAAACAGCGGCACCAGGGCAATGCGCGGCATCGAGTTCAATGCCGATAGATAGGGGTCCGCGAATTTCTCGACGCGGGGATAGTTGATGAAGACCAGCGCCGCAAGAATTGCGGCAACGCTCCCAAGCAGGAACGCGGAAACCGTCCCGCCTAGTGACCACGCCATTTCCCACCATAGCTTTGTTCCGCGGAGAAAACCGTCAAACAGGAACATCACGATGCCGAGCGGGCTGCCGAAGAAGGTTTGATCGATCCAGCCTCGCGCCACGGCAAACTGCCACAGGCCGAGGAAAATCGACAAAAACACGAGGTGTGCGCCTACCATACCAAACGAAAACGTATGGGGTTTTGAATTATTTGGCATCGCTTGCTCTCCAATCGCCTTCCAGCTTTTCCCAAATGTGCGCGTAGATCTGGTGGAACTCGGCGCTCTTTTGAAGCTCTCGCACGGAGCGTGGCCGGGGGAGGGAAATGAGCGTATCGGAGACGATTCGCCCAGGACGCCCGCTCATCACGATGACTCGATCGGATACCGCGATCGCTTCACCAATGTCGTGCGTAATGAACACCACCGTGCGGCGCTCCGCCTGCCAGAGGTCAACTAACAGCTCCTCGAGCTGGAGCTTGGTCTGCGCATCCAGCGCCCCGAATGGCTCGTCCATCAACAGCACGCTGGAGTCCAGCGCAAAGGTGCGCGCGAGCGCGCAACGCTGGCGCATGCCGTGTGAGAGTTGTTTGGGATAGGCCTGCTCGAAGCCGGCAAGCCCCACCCGCGCAAGCAGCCTGGCGGCGCGCGCCTGGCATTCCTGCTTCGATATGCCCCGCACTTCCATCCCGAAGCTTGCGTTGCCGAGTGCATCACGCCATGGCAGCATGCAGTCGCGGGCCAGCATGTACGCCACATTGTGCGATCCGAGCCGGGGCGGATGCTGGAGCAGCTGGATATCCCCGGAATAGGGAACGTTGATCAATCCTGCGAGCAAATTCAGGACGGTCGTCTTGCCGCACCCGCTGGGACCCACGATCGACACGAACTGACCATGCGGGATGGACAGCGAGATCTTGTCGAGCACCGGGCGGCCCGGCTGAAACTCGAGTGTCAGGCCGTCGATAGTGATCGCGGCTGGCTCAGCGAGATTCGATGGCCGGGGGCTCAAGGGCTCGCTTCGTGCGCTCTTGCGCACGATGGTCGCAACGTTGCTCATCGCAGCACGAGCCCGGAAATGTCGAAAGGCTTATCGAGCTGGCCAGTACGAACCATATAGTCCATGGCAGCTTGTACTCCCTTCGGATCGATCTCGTAGTAAAGGTTCGGGAGCGTGTTACGCACCATGGCCGCGATCAGCGCATCGGCCTGAGGATGCTCCATCTTGAAGTGCTTCGCAGTAATGCGTAGCAACTCGTCGAAGTTGGAACTGGTGTGAATGAATGTTTCGGCGTCTTTGAGTGCGCTGCGCAGCGCCGCGATCACCTTGGGGTTCTTCTCCGCATACTCCGCGCGCACCACCATGGGTGCATACGCGCCGGCAAGAAGGGTCAACTCCTTCGGTCCCTCTCCCCGCGAGAGCCACACATCGACGCGGCAGGTCTTCAGCACTTCGCAGAATGCTCCCATGGGTTCGAAGCTGACGACGGCGTCGACCTGCTTGTTCACGAGCGCAGAGTAGGCTGTATCCGGCCCCCCGACCGCGACAATGGTCACATCGCTGTCCTTCATTCCGGCGGCGGCGAGCATGCTTTTCAAGGCATATTCAGGCCCGGCACCGCGCGTGGTCACACCAATTTTCTTGTTCTTGAAGTCATGCATCAGCGCCGGAAAGCCCTTTTTCTGGTTAGGGCCGGACACCTGATCGCCCACCGCGAACATATAGAGGCCGTTGCGCGAGATATTGCCAACGAAACGGATCGGCGTTCCCTTGGCGGCCAATTGCAAGGCCGCCTCCACGGCCGGAGTGGCGACGTCAAGACTGCTCGACAGCATGGCCTGCAACCCCACCACAGAAGATGGGATCGTCGTGAGCACACAATTGATTCCGTACTTGGTGCAATAGCCTCGCTCAGCAGCGACTATGGCCAGCAGGCTGACGACGCCAGGGTACTTCTGGATGCGCACCGTCTCGCCGCTAACGGGCGCGGTCTGCGCCATCACGACAGTGCTTGCCAGCGTTGCGAGGGTGAGCAGCGCGGTACGTAAAAATTTAAGTTTGATCATGTCTTCTCCAATGGGTCTCATGTCGATCGGGGATGGAAAGGCTGGAGCCATGTGCTGGCTTCTTATTGTTTTCTATCGTCACACGGGGATGTGCATGCCGGGCCCAAGCTCTCGTGTTTCGAGCTGCACTACCCGCTCGACGAGGCGCGGCGCATCACCGCTCACGTCAATCACATCGAAATACTGGCCGGCCGCGAAAAGCTTGGAATTCCCCTCGGGATCCGTGTGGATGAGCAGAAAGCTGGAGTGCGCTTTGGCCCGGCCGTCTTCTTGCCGGTCGACCGAATAGACGCTCACGTGCCGCTTGAAGCGCCCCTTCATGCGCACGTGCTGGGGCAGCATCCCGAACAGATCCTGCATGCCCTTGCGCCCGTGGTCCAGCCAGGTCATCTCCTTGCCGAGTTCCGGACTGTAGGCCTTGATGGTGTAGCGAAAACTCTCGCCACACTGGCGCAGAAAGCCCTTGAAGTCCTCGGCGTCGAGCTTGAGTGCCGAGGTGTAGATCAGGCGGTTGATCTCTTCGTTGCTTATGTTGATCGTTTCCATTTAAGCCACCTCCATGTGCGCTTCACGGCGCGCGGCCTTGTTGAGCGGGTTGGCGGCGCTGGTGCCCATGTACTTGCCCCAGACGCGGTAGTAGGCGCGCATGATTTCGTCATCCTGGGACATCAGGTCCTCGTGGCGCGCGATGATCCCGTAACGCGATGCGCCGTGGCGATTGGTTCGCTCGACGGCCTCGACGAAGACCACGTCTTCCGCCAGGTTGCGCCCGAACGGGCCCCAGAATTGGTTGTGGTGCTCCTGGCGCAAGGCGCGATCCTCCGCGGACTCACCCTTGACGCCCAGGCCGCGCTGCTCCAGGAGCGTGAGGCCGGGCGCAATCGGAATGCTGGTATCGAGACGGATGTTGGTCCCTCGCACGATGACGGTCGTGTTGGGGAAGATGTCGACGACACGAAACTCGCCGGGCGACAGTCCGGGCAACATCAGGTCCTGGCGTCCGTCCCAGCCCTTGTACTTGTCGTACTCGACCTTCAGCGGGTCGAGCGAGCCGTGCCCATTGGGATGGATCTTCCACTTGCGTTCGTGGTAGCCACCGGCCGCGACGCTGGTGGTCCGGTTCACCACATGGCCCCACTCGTGATACAGTTCCATGTTGGTCTCATGCCACTGCTTCCAGTTGGCCTTCATCAGCACGCGGTGGTAATGGAAAACCTCCATCGGATGCGTCCCCATGGGATCGATCAGATCGTCCAGGGCGTCGCCGGCGTAGCTGTCGAAGTCCTGCGCGTCGTCGTCGAGATTGATGAAGATCATCCCGAGCTTCTCGGCCGTTCGCACGCTGCGCAGCCCGCAATCGTCCTTGGTCAGCTTGCACTGCTTGTAGCCCTCCTCACGCGTGATCTCGATGCAACGGCCCTTGGTGTCGTAGGACCAGAGGTGGAAGAAGCAGGTGAAGTGCTTGGAGTTGCCACGCGGCTCCGTCACCAGTTGGGCGCCGCGGTGCGAGCAGGCATTGAGGAAGGCGCGCACGGTGCCATCGGGCCCGCGTACCACAACAACGGGAATGCCGGCATGTTCCAGCGTACGGAAGTCGCCGGGCAACGGGAGTTCGCTCTCGTGGCAGGCGAACTTCCAGGTGCGGGCGAAGATTTTCCCGCGCTCCTGGGCGAACACCTCGGGGTCCGTATAGATCCGTGAGTTGACGTAGTGGTCCTCGGGGAGTCGGGGCGGACCTGCCCACTGGGCGGCGTTGCGTGTCATAGGGTCTTCCTTAGGTGAGAGTCATCATGCAATGGCCAAGTTGGCCGGGTTTCGGCGGGCGGCGCCACGGACACTCCATTGCTTGAAGGTCTGCAGGGAGGGTGCGCTGTTCATCAGGAGCTTCGATGCAGCCTTCAACTGGTCGGCCAGCACCTCTTCGGCCTCGACCGGCACCGAGCCGCTGGGGGAAGTCAGCATCAAGCAGCCGAGCGGTTGCGATTCGGCTTGATGGATCAGGGGAACGCCGATGGCCAACAGCCCGTGGTTGTAGTCGTCGCGGGCCACCGCATAGCCCCGCATGCGAACCCGGCCGAACTCGCGCGACAGGGCCGACGGGTCGGTGATGGTTTTCGGCGTATAAGCCTCATAAGGGCCGGCGCCCAGCAGTTGCTCGCGCTCCGATTCGGGCATCCAGGCGAGCAAGAGCCTTCCGGAGGCGGATCCGTGCAGTGGACTCTTGAGCCAGCTTTCGTAGTACGGCGAGAGCGGATGGCCCCCCTGAACAAAGTCCACCACCATGCGCTCCTTGCCCACAAATAGCGCCAACGCGGTCGTATACCCAGTCTCCTTCTGCAGCGAATGGAGGGTCGAGCTCGCTTCGCGCCGCAATTGCGTGAGTGGATGAAACAGGGACAGTGGCGACAGCGCGCGCGGGCCAGGCAGGTAACGCTTTTGAACGTCGTCGCGAACGGCATAGCCGTTCTCCGTCAGGGTCTGCACGAGACGGTGCGCCGTGCTCGCATCGAGCCCGGTTTCTGCAGCAATGTCGGACAGCGAGAGGTAGCCATTGGCCTGTCGAAGCACATCGAGAACCTGCAGTCCGCGGGACAGGGAGCCGATCACCGCGGCACCATCGTCACGCTCGGGACGAGCCGATGCGCGTGCGCGACTTGCGACTGGTTTCTTCATGGTGATCGTGTTCATGGCTTTAGATTTCGAAGTATTCGTTTCAATAAATGGCGTAGTTGATTCATTGATATTAATCAAACATTCAATTAATTTCAATAAATATTTCATTAAACGGCATAAGTGTTTCTACCAATGTCATCAAAGATCGCAGATACGGAAGAAGCGGAGACCTCAGGGAGGGTCAAACTCGCTTCGGCGTTACGGTTTTTCAGAGTGTCAGCGGGCATCGAAGACACCTAGAACCGCACGGCATGCCGGTGCTTAATTGCGAGCAGGGCAACTTCTCTTCGTTCTACACGCGCGACAGCGACTCTCGCGTGGATTTCATAGGCTGGAGACTACGCCGCGGAGCAGGCACGCTTTTTCGGCACCAAGTGGGGCTTAGGCCGTCCTGGATCGTTGGTCGAACCGCCGCCAAGTCATTCCGCCGGAATTAATCGGCAAAATTGCGCCGACCAGGCTGGAGAGCATCAACTTGCGGGGTGTGTTTCGCTTCCCTGTTGACCGCTACGTCGATCAAATCCTACCCCCGCAGGGGGCGCCGATAACTGGCACCAATGGCTAAAACCGATCACGCCTTGACGCCACAAATATCGGATTTGAAAGTGAACGGGAAATCCAATGAAATCAACGATCTACGAATACCACCCCCACGCCAGTGCTCGCTTTGCGTATCGCCAGTTATTGCACTGAAAACGAGGGGACCCCAGCATGAGGCAAGCGAATCCCGCATAGGCCGTGTCGTAGTCCTCGCGGTGATCGAGCAAGAACTGCCTTGCCTGCTTGAACGCCCGAAGTCCGGCACCATTCGTGTTCTTCTCCATCCGAAGTCGAAAAACCTCCGCGGCGCCGTGTGCCGCGAAGGCGCTGGGAAACTGCGCTCAGACGGCGATGAACACGGACTTGGTCTCCAGGTAGGCGTCGAGGGCGGCGCGCCCCATGTCGCGGCCGACGCCCGACTGCTTGTAGCCGCCGAAAGGCATCGCGGGTTCGAGCGCGCTGTGGCAGTTGACCCAGACCGTGCCGGCCCTGATCTTGGGGATCAGCCGATGCACCTTGGACAGGTTGTTGGACCAGATGCTGGCGCCCAGACCATAGGGCGAATCGTTGGCCCAGGCCGCGACTTCCTCAATGGTATCGTAGGGCATGGCGGTCAGCACGGGGCCGAAGATTTCCTCCTGGACCACGCGCTTGCCGTGGTCGACGTTGACCATGACGGTCGGCCGCACGAAGTACCCCTCGCCCGGCTGCCGGCCGCCCCCGGCCACGACTTCGGCACCCTGCGAGCGCCCGATGTCGATGTAGCCGCACACGCGATCCATCTGCTCCTGAGACACCAGTGGCCCCATTTGCGCCGCCGCGTCAAAACCGTGGCCCAGCGTCATGCCGTCGGCGATCTTGCCGATCTCGCCGACCACGCGGTCAAACATCTTTTTCTGCACATACAGCCGCGAGCCGGCGCAGCACACCTGGCCCTGGTTGAAGAAGATGGCATTCGCCGCCCCGGCTGCGGCAACCTCGGGATCGCAGTCGTCGAGCACGATCACCGGCGACTTGCCGCCCAGTTCGAGCGTGAAGCGTGTCATGTTCTCCACCGACGCGTGCCCGATCAGCTTGCCGACCTCGGTGGAGCCGGTAAAGCTGATCTTGTCGACCCGCGGGTGACGGGCCAGCGGTGCGCCTGCGCCGGGGCCGTCGCCAGTCACGATGTTGACAACACCCGGCGGGAATCCGGCCTCGCCAATCAGCTCGCCCAGGTAAAGCGCCGTCAGCGGCGTCTGCTCGGCGGGCTTGAGCACCACCGTGCAGCCGGCGGCCAGCGCCGGACCCAACTTCCAGGTCGCCACCAGCAGCGGAAAGTTCCAAGGCACGATGGCCCCGACCACGCCCACGGCCTCGCGCCGCGTGTAAGTGACGAATTCGGCCTGCAGGGCGTAGGGTACCGACGCCTCGTGCGTGATGCCCTCGATCTTGGTGGCCCAGCCGGCCATGTAGCGCAAAAAGTCCACGGTGAGCGCCACGTCCACCGCACGCGCGATTCCGGCGGACTTGCCGTTGTCCACTGACTCGATCTCCGCCAGCGCCTGCGCATGCTCTTCCACCAGGTCGGCCAGCTTCAGTATCAGGCGCTGGCGCTCCACGGGACGCATCTTGGACCAGGGACCTGCGTCGAAGGCCTGGCGCGCGGCACGCACGGCGCGGTCAACGTCTTCGGCGCCAGCGGCGGCGATCCGCCCGATCACTTTTCCCGTGGCCGGGTTGCGGGTCACGAACGTGCCTTCGCCTGCAGCGGGCACCCATTGGCCATCGATCAGCAGTGCGTGCCTGTCACGCTTTAGGAAGGCCGCAGCCCTGTCCGAGAGAAAATGTTGGATGTCGGAGAGATTCATCTTTTGCCTTTGTTTCAGAAAATTTCCCGGACGCGATATGCGCCGGAGCAGCCGCATGCCAGCAGCAGCGAGGCAGTTTAGGAGTCACCCTCCAAGGCTTCGAGATGAGGACTTTCCCTTAGTGAAAAGTGTTCTCCTCCGAGACACTCGGCAAGGGTCAGGCCGTCCTCGCACGATCAGGCCTTGAGCTTGTTCAGATAGCGATAGATCAGGCCGCGCGACACGCCCAGCACCCGAGCGGCGCGCGCCACCTTGCCACCGCACGCCTGCAGCGCCCGCGCGATCTGTTCGGCCTGACTGTCCTGCAGGGTCGACGGTATTGGCAGAATGGGACTTTGCTGGGGACTGGCCTCGACCACAGACTCGCCAGGTGTTTCCGAGGGGCGCATGGCATCCCAGGACTCTTCGCTTACCGGTGGCGGCAGTACCGTATCTGCACGCTGAAACGGCTCCGCGGACCAGAGGACGCCCGCACGATCGCCCGTCCGGAGTTGAGCCTGTATCCAGACACGGAGTCCATTGGGCAGACACACGCATTGCGGCTGCCGCTTGCGAATCAGGCCCAGCAGAACCATCAGCGAATGGCCCAGCACGTCTTCGATGGATTGACCGACGGCGCCCCCAGTCAGCCGCACCGCCGTATCGTTCAGCCATTTCAGTTGTCCGTCCTCGTAGATAGCGGCAAATCCTGCCTGCGGCGTGCCCAGCAGTTGCGGATCCACCTGGAAGGCCAGCAGCAGCATGTCTTGCGACTGCCTGGCTATCAGGTTGTTTTCGATCATAGTTGCGTAGGTGCCGATCAAGGCAAAGGCATCAAAGCCAAAGGCACGCCTCTCGATGGAAATATCAAGCACCCCCGCCAATTGCCCATGGATGTCACGTATGGGCGCGGCTGCGCAATGCACCGCCCGGATCGCGTTATTGAAATGTTCGCCGCCATGCACAATGCAACCTTGGCCAGTCTGGACCACGATGCCCGGCGCATTGGTGCCAACGGTGTGCTCCGAGAGATCGACGCCGACGCGCGCGATGTCCTGCATGAGCAACTCTCCGTGGTCCTGCGCACGCCGGCTGGCATAGATGACCATGCCTTCGGGATTGGTCAGGATGACCTGGCACGGCGTGCCGGCAATGGTCGCTTCCAGCCGATCCAGTCCACTGGCCGAGGCTTCCCTCAACTGCTGGCTGAAGCGAAGCGCCGAACTAATGCGCAACTTGCTGACGGTTTCCACCGAAAGACGGTCCCTCGTGCGCTGGCCCGACCGCACGCAGCGGTACCAGGACTGGAGGACCGCTTCGCTGACCAGCCCCGAAGGCCGTTCCCCTTCGTCGAAGAAGAGCTCGCGTGCCAAGGCCAGGCGTTGCTCCGGCGTGGAAAAAAAGAGTTGCGAGGGCACTGTGAAGCGCGAATGAGCCATGTGCGTTTCCGGTGTGCGGATCTAGAGCGGTGAGACGGAGCGACTGTTAGGGCAACTCTAGCGCTTCCCCCGAATCTTCCCTCGCCTCGAGAAGCTCGGCGTGATGTTCGTTGATTTCATCAGCTTCGCGCTGATCGCCAACGGGCCTCGGTTGTGCAAGCGGACTCTATAACGCGACTCCTGGCTTTTCGCGGACCGTCAGCGGATGCCATCCGACGGCAAAGAATCTCGCCGGTCGAGGTATTGACCTTTGTGAAACATAAGCGGGTGGCCGCCTGCAATGTCGTAGGATTCGAGACGCCCGACGACGATCTGGTGATCGCCGCCCGGGAAGACGTCCTCGACCCGGCAGACTGCCGTCGCCACCGCATCCTGAAGCAGCGGGACTCGTTCATGACCTCGCAGGTAAGGGATGGAGTCGAACTTGTTGTCGCTCTTGCTGGCAAACACGCGCGAGACCGCTTGCTGGCCCTCGCTGAGGAAATTGATCCCGAACATCCGGTTTTCCATAATGGCGTTCAGAGTGTTGCTGGTGTTGCTCAGGCAGACCAGGTAGAGAGGTGGGTTCAACGACACGCTGGTCACAGCATTCAGGGTCAGCCCGTGGAGTCTGTCCGTGCCGTCATACGCCGTGACGACGGCTACTCCCGTGGGGAATTGGCCGGCAAATTGGCGCAGATTTGCAGGATCCAGGGGCTGAGTTGCCGCCTGCGGCTTCGGGGTATCGGTTCCGAGTGGGAGGGTGTTAGGGATACTCATCAAGATCTCCAGGTAGGCGCGATTCAGCGCGGTGTTGATGGAAATGGCACTTAAAAACTGAAATGACGATTCTTTAGTTTGGAAAAAAACAGTTGGCTAATGACACAATTATCAGAAAGAAGAGAAAAAACTACCCACGGCAAGCGGCGGAACTCTTCAGTACGGCCTGTTATGCCGCGACATTGCGGGCTTCATGAGGCGCCTGCTCGCGAGCAGGCCGATCAGCGGACCCGGCGCCAAGACGAGAAATAGGAAATCCGCGTTCACTGCCTGGCTCAAGTCGCTGATCAGCTGGATGCTGACGGCAGTGATGGCGAAGCCGATACAGTTCACCACCGTAAGGGCGCTGCCCACATACTCACGAGGGGCCGCATTCGCGATCAGCGTTGAAAACTGTGGCGAGTCGCCAGCTACAGTGACTCCCCAGAACAGCATGAAAGCGAAGAAGACAAGTGGCGATGCGTGAAACATGAGGGGAGACAGGAGGCAAGCTACGCCCGAGGCACCGAGCTGGGCACTGGCAACCCGGGCGCTACCGGCGCGGGACGCGATCAACCCGCCGGCAATGCACCCAATGGCACCGGCCGCAATGACGTAGAACGACCACAGCGACACGTTCAGGCCGTCGAGACCGAATCGATCGGCGTAGCGTCGAAGGATCGATGGAGTAAATGCCCACAGCGCGTACAACTCCCACATGTGACCAAAGTAACCCCATGCTGCTGCACGCAGATCCGGCGAAGCGAATATCCGGGGGATTGCGCGAACATCAAAAGATGATTTCGCGGGGAGGTATGGACCTGCTGGCACCATGAGGTAAATGGCGATGCCGCCAAGAACGGCAAATGCCGAGACGCTGGCCAGAACTGTTCCCCACTCGAAGGTTGTTCCCAGGCCGCGCAGCAGATGCGGGAATGCGGTACCCAGCACCAGTGCGCCGACCAAGTAGCCCAATGCGCGGCCCAATCCGCGCTCGCACCACGATGCCGCGATCTTCATGCCTACTGGGTAGATCCCGGCAAGGAAAAATCCGGTAAGGAGGCGCAGTAGTACAAGCGACCACAGGCCCTGGCCGACCAGAAGAATGGACAGGTTGCACAACGCCCCCAGGATTGAGCAGCACAGAAAGACGCTCGCCGCGGAGAAGCGGTCGGAGACCGCGAGGATCGCGAAGAAGAGAGTGCCCGCCACGAAACCGATCTGGACGGCCGAGGTGATCAGGCCGAGCGAAGCGGGCTGCAGGTTCCAGAGAGTTTGTAGATCGGTGAGGACCGCGTTACCCGCGAACCACAGTGATGTGGCGGCGAATTGCGCAAGCACGATCACCGGCAGAATCCGCCACGGCCTTGCGCGGGATGGCGCCGATGTGCGCGCAGTCACGGATGCCATGATGCGGATCCCGTCGCGAGGCGTGAGGTCTGCGGCGCGGACCTTGTCCCCGTAAATTCATTGGGAGCTAGTGATCCCTCAAGGCCATCTGTAGCATCTGCTCGACGTAACGCTTCACCATTGCATTGCTGCGCTTCATGAATTTGAGCTGGGTGAGCGCGTAGGCGCCGGCGACGATCAAGCGCGCGCTGTCCGAAGCTGAAATGGTTGCCGCGACAACCCCCTCCTTCTGGCCTTTTCGGATGGACCGCGCCACCGTCGAGATAATGTATTCTTGGAAATTCAGGAATGCGTCCCACAACCCGTATTCGTTGCGAAACATGGTGCTCCATTCCAGCCAGACGGTGGCGTAAGTGGGATCCATGTCGATCGAGTTGCCGAAGACCTGGAAGTGATCGCGAATGCTTTGCAAGCCGGGGTGACCGGAATCGTGACTCTCCCTCGCCATTGCTCTGTAGTGTCGATCGACCTCCTCGACAATCGATTTCAGCAGGGTCTCGCGATCCTGAAAATACAAAAAGGCGGTTGGGACGGACACGCCGGACGCGCGTGCTACATCCGCATGTACGACGCGCCCCAACCCCTTGGCTGCAGCCACCTTCACCGCTGCTCGAACCATTTGCGCCCGACGCTCTTCCGGTGGAAGCCGACGCTGTATCTTGCTGACTGTCATCCGCCCTCTTCATGTAGTTTGTCCTACACATGATAAGCGGTTCGTCAGATGCGAGATCATTCATGAATGAAGCGGCCCAAACTTCCACGGTGGCAGAGCCTGATATGCAGGGTGCGTCTTGCTTAGGCGCTGGTTGCCGGCGCCAAAGTAGCTCTCCCGCAACGTCGAACCTTCATAGCTTGTCCGCATCCGCCCGCGGCGCTGGAGTTCCGGCACAACCAGGTCCACGAAGTCAGAGAACCCGGTGGGTTGAGTCACGGCATGAATGTTGAAGCCATCCACATCGGCCTCGTCGATCCAGCGCTCCAGCTCGTCCGCCACTGCCTGGGGACTGCCCACGATCTTTGGAAAGATGCTGCCGATGGCCATGAAGTCGCTGATCGCCTCCAGTGTCCAATCGCGATCGGGGTCCACGTTGCTGAAGAAGCCGCGCAAACCCTGGATGGCCTTCCATTCGCAATCTTCAAGACGCGTTCCGGGTGGAAGGGCGGAAATGTCGATCCCCGCCCATCCACAGAACAGCGCAAGAACGCCTTCGGCGTTGGAGAAGCTTCGGAAGGTCTGTTCCTTCAATCGCGCCTCCTCGTCGGTCGGTGCGACGATCACTGCCACCCCCTGGATGATCTTGATGTCGCCCGGCGAACGTCCCGCTTGAACGACCGCTTCGCGCACCTTCTTCACATCCTTCGCCGCGGCCGCGATGTGGGGGTGAATGCAGAAGATGGCCTCGGCATGCCGTGCTGCGAACGCATTGCCGCGGCCGGACGCCCCGGCCTGATAAATGACCGGAGTCCGCTGAGGCGACGGCTCGCACATGTGCGGGCCAGGCACATTGAACCAGGCGCCTTCGTGATCGATCTTGTGTACGCGATCGGGGTCCGTGTAGATATCGCGAACGCGATCCCGAACAATCGCGTTGTCCTCCCAGGAGTGTTCCCAGAGCTTGTAGACGACCGACATGTATTCGTCGGCCCGATCGTAGCGCTGGTCATGGGTGAGCTCGTCCTTGAGGCCAAAATTGGCGAGTGCATCGGCCAAATAGGAAGTCACCACGTTCCAGCCGACCCGGCCTCCCGTCAGATGATCAAGCGTCGAGAACAGTTTGGCCGTGTGGTATGGCGGGAAATAGCTCGTGCTGAAAGTGCACGCAAATCCCAGATGCTGCGTCGCCGCAGCCATCGCCGAGATGATTAGCGTGGGGTCGCCGCCGGGAATCTGGACCGCCTGTTCGATCGCGGTCCTGGCGGAACCTTTGTACACGCTGTAGGTGCCGTGGACGTCGGCCAGAAACAGGCTGTCGAAGAGGCCTCGCTCAAGGGTACGTGCCAGTTCCGTCCAGTAGTGCACATTGCGATAACCATCCGTAGAGCGAGTCAACGGGTTCTTCCACTGCCCTTTGGAGTGGTGGTTGACGCAGCACTGGGTGAACGCGTTCAAATGCATCTGCTTTGCCATAGTGTTGTCTCCTCATTGGGTTGATATTTACTGACAAATAAATCAGCACTGATGACAATAATATCAATTAATTTTAAAAACACAAGGACATTTCAAAAAATCTTTGTAGGGGATAACGCGATGCTTAGGGAGACGCTGATTTATACGCGGCAAGGTCATAGCGACGAGGTGACCAAGCGTTGAGGGTCGAGCCCCTACGACGAGCGAGGAAAAATGAGCCAACGCAGTTTTGCTAGCGCCGAGTCTGCGATGAAGAAGAAGCGCGCGCGGCGCGAGAACTTTCTCGCCAAGATGGAACGCGTCGTGCCGTGGGCGTGCCTGATGGGCGTGATCGAACCTCTGTATCCCACGAACGGGCGAGTCGGGCGCCAGCCGATCGGCGTTGCCCGGGTGCTGCGCATGACATCGCCCCCGAAAAGTGGAGTTCTTGAACCTTGTTCAAAACGCGACCAAGGAGTCAAGAAATGTCAGGAAAGCAAGTGCGTGCGCAGTACACGCTGGAATACAAACTGGAGGCGGTTCGGCAGGTCAAGGCTGGACAGGCGATGTCGATTGTCGCCAAGGTGCTCGGTATACCCAAGGCCACCTTAGGCAATTGGGTGCGGCATGCGGCCAAAGGCGAACTCACCGGCGCAGGGGACACTACAGCCACCACTGTGACGCCCGAGCAAATGGAGCTTGCCCGCCTGCGGGCCGAGAACGCGCGCCTACGAATGGAGCGCGACATTGCAAAAAAGGCCGCGGCGTACTTCGCGCAGGACACGCTGCGAGGTACGCCTGGATTTACCAAATGAGAAAGGTTTATCCGGTCAGCCTGGCCTGCGAGGTGCTGGAGGTCAGTGCCAGTGGGTACTTCAGTTGGCAACGACGACGTGACTGAGTCCGCCCGGGCCCTGTTGGGCGCTACAGCGACGAAGCCCTGCTGGCCTACATGCGTGCCATTCATGCCGAGGTCAAGGGTGAGTATGGCTGGCCACGCATGCACAAGGAACTGCTGGCCCGCGGTATTCGGGTGGGCAAAGAACGCGTTCGCCGCCTGATGAGCCAGCATGGCATTCGTGCCAGAACGAAGCGCAAGTTCGTGGTAACCACCGACAGCCGGCACAACCTGCCCGTGGCGCCTGATCTGGTGCAGCGCCGCTTCAACCCCGAGGCACCCAACTAGTGTAGTGCGCGTGAAGTAATAAAACTTATGTGAGTCGGCATACTCCAATCGCTCAGGAGGTTGGAGCGATGCGGATTGCCAAGACGATTGAACTGGACGAGCACACCGAGCGGGAGCTTCGTGTGTTGGCCAAGGGCCGGCGAGTGCAGGCTCGGCTTCAGCAGAGAGCGGTCGTGGTCCTGATGGCCGCTGCGGGCCTGCAGAACAAGGACATCGCGGTCGAGGCGGGGCTCGATCGCCGGCAAGTGGCGCTGTGGCGTCAACGTTTTCTGGACGGCGGCATCGATGCGCTTCGCAAGGATGCTCCGCGCGCAGGTCGGCCCGCCACGGTCACGGCGCAGATGGAGTCGCGCATCGTGCATGCCACGTTGCATGAGAGACCAGTCAACGCCACCCACTGGAGCACCCGCACACTGGCCGAGCATCTTGGAACGGGTGCCACGACCATCCGCCGCGTTTGGCACAGCCATGGCCTCAAGCCGCACCTGAGCCGCGGCTTCAAGCTGTCGAGTGATCCCCGCTTCCAGGACAAGTTGCTGGACGTGGTGGGCCTGTACATGAACCCGCCCGAGCATGCGCTGGTGCTCAGTTGCGACGAGAAGAGTCAGATCCAGGCCTTGAACCGCACGCAGCCGGGACTGCCGATGAAGCGCGGGCGTGCCGGCACCGTCACCCACGACTACAAGCGCCACGGCACGACCACGTTGTTTGCAGCCCTCAACACGCTGGACGGCAGCGTGATCTCGATGTGCCAGCCGCGGCACCGCCACGGCGAGTGGCTCAAGTTCCTGCGGCTCATCGAGCG